>CAVXEG010000007.1:0-583049 GCA_963760675.1 uncultured Verrucomicrobiae bacterium | reverse complement strand
TGAGGTGTTAGTCTGGGGCCACAGAAAGGACCCAGACGATGAAAGGCAAACGGTATACGACGGAAGAGAAGATACGGATATTGCGAGAGGCAGATCGCGGGGAGCGAAGCATCGTGGACCTATGCCGGGAGGAGAACATCTCGGACGTGACGTTCCACCGGTGGAAGAAGCAGTTTGGGCAGATGGAGGTCAAGGAAGCGCGCCGGCTGAAGGAACTGGAACGGGAGAACGCGGAGTTGAAGAAGATGCTGGCGGAGTCGCTGCTCAAGAACCGGGTGCTGGAGGCGGTATGCGAAAAAAAGCTGTGAGCCCGGCCCATCGCCGGGTTGCAGCGCAGAAGGTGGTGGCCGCGGGGTTGTGTTCGCGCCGGGCGGCCTGCCGGATTCTCAAGCTGGCCCGCTCCACTTACGGTTATCGGGGGCGGCCCCCGACCAGCGCCGAGCAACAGTTAAGGAAGCGACTGCGGGAACTGTCGGCGGAGCATCCGCGCTACGGGTATCGACGGATCGCGGCGTTGCTGCGCCGGGAAGGCTGGCCCGTGGGCAAGCGACACATTCAACGCCTGCGCCGGGCGGAAGGATTGCGGGTGCCGCCGACGAAGCGAAAGCTCGTCCGCCGTGGGGTTTCGACGGGCTTGCCGACCCGGGCCACACACCGCAATCAGTCTGGACGTGGGACTTCATCGCCGACGCGACGGTGCGTGGGGGCGCCTTGAGGATGCTGACGATCCTGGACGAACACACGCGGGAGTGCCACGTGTTGCGAGCCGATCGGGCGCTGCGTTCGGAGGACGTGTTGAGCTGGTTGCAAAAGGCCATTGAGCAACACGGAGCGCCGAATATCTGCGGACGGACAACGGCTCGGAGTTCATCGCGAAGATTGTGCAACGGTGGCTGGCCGAGCATCACATCAAAACGATCTACATTGAGCCTGCCAGTCCGTGGCAGAACGGCTTTGTGGAGAGCTTTCATGGCAGGTTTCGGGACGAATGTCTGAATCGGGAACAACTGTGGACGCTGACGGAAGCACGAGTGGTGATCGCAGATTATCCGTGCCGATACAACCGGCTGAGGCCGCACAGTCGGCTGGGCTACCTGAGCCCGGAGCGGTTTGCGGCGCAACACAGTCCATCCCTGGCTCCGGTCGGGCTACGCCCTCCCTCCGTCAGAGATGGACAAAACCCAGAACAATAGTTAACCATCAACCAGGTCCTCGGACTAACTCTCCCGGTGGCCCAGAAAAGTGAACCCGGTCAACATCTATGACCGCTCTATACAGGGGGTGCTCGACGTGACGCTTGCTTTGATCCAGGCGCACCGCGACAGTTCTTTATTCTGCAATCACGGTAACCGCTCTCCTGACGATCCTATCCACCACTGACCGATAAACAGCAAGGGCCAAGGTCGTGCCAGAGCCAACATTTTAGTGCCACTTATGGAGCTACGATAGCGCGGTAGAATTGAACAACATCAGTCGTAGTGATCGGAATCCTAAGAATCCCGTTGACGGCTGTTTGCGTGGAGAGATCCTGCCAGTGGATCAGGTCTATCGATCCTTGGAGAACGTACGTTTGATTCGTTTGCCCTTGAAGTTCTATAAATGGGCTACCGTCTGTCTGCCGTTTCAATTCCAAATGCGCCGGCGCCGAACTGTCGGGCGGCACCACTATGGGTAGAATGACATCATCAATGAACGCTGCGTCGAGACCAGCAGTAAATGCGGGATCCTTGCTATAGCGCCATTCCAGCGTGTGGGTGCCGGAGGTCAGGGGGAAGGCATAACTAGACCAGGCAATCTCACCCGACCATTGCTGAAGCAGCACACCATCCACATAGAACTTCAAGAAATCACTGTTCGGGTCGGAACTCACCTTGTAGTCGAACGAGCCTGTGCCCGCGTGGAAGTTGGTGGTAAGAACCAATGAGCTGTTCTGGTTGTTGGTAATGGCGCCCGATCTTGTCGCGAAAGATCCGGCAGCGGCGTTGGTCTGAATGATCCACGGTGTGTTGAGATTGGTCGTCCACGTGAGATGCCGGAGGTCTCCGGATTCGAATCCATCCGAGTACGCTACGGGCCGGAAGTGCGCGGTTATGGTCATGTTGCTACGAACGGTGACGTTCACCGAACTTCCCAACGCCAGTACATCACCATCCCACAAATCGAAGGTGTAATTTGGGTTCGGAGTCGCGGTGACAGTCACAATCCCGTTACTCTGAACGTCCACGGATACGGGGCTCACAGTGCCGCCTGGAGTATTCGTGGCGACGAGATTGAAAATAGTGGCGGGCACGAAAGAGTAACTCAGGAACACCACCCCACCGGACCCATCATAGCCGTCCACCGCAATGCGATATGTCTGGTTGGTCCGCACTGCCTGAACAAGCTGGCTGAAGCCATGCGGCGCTCCAATATAGGCATCGTCATTGCTGGAAACGAGAGTCAGTGCGTTCACAGTTGCTCCCGTATAGATAGCGAGGAGTGTGTCAAAGCTGGAGTTCGTGGTGCTCAACGAGAGCACTCCATCACCGGGAGCCTGATATGTCCACCAAACGGATTTGCCGCCTTGATTGCCTGCGTGATTCGGTTCGCCCGTTTCCTTGGTGGCATTAATGCTGTTGACGGTGCTTACGTCAGGAACCGCAGTCAGTGACAGGGCATTTGCGAAGTAGTCGTTCACAGGATCCTGCGGCCTGTAGGTCACCTGAAGACTCGCGGTATCCGACCGATTTCCCGCGTAATCAACCACTGATACCGAAATTGTATTCACACCCGGAAACAAGCCGACGACGCTCGCCCAATTCGTGCTCAACGGACCGATCAAGGAGGACGGTGTAACAGTCGTGACGGTTCCTTCACCACCCAAGGAAGGAGACACATTGATGGTGATGTCGTGGATGCCCGACGGGTTTGACCCGCCATCCACAGCGGAACCGAAAACCGGGATGCGGTTTGTTGTCACGATCAGCCCGTTCGTAGGAGCATTGATGACCAGTGAAGGAGCATTCGTATCCGGCTGAAGACCGGGAACGATGTTCAATCGGAGAGTTCCGAGGTTACTGGCATTGAAACCAGCGGCGGCTATGTGATATGTGACGCCGCTTTGGACGGAGAAAACGACGGCCGCGTTTCTATGTGTGGGAGATCCGACATCCGCCGCGACAGACGGCATGTTGGTTGAAAGCGTGCTGTTCGTATAGACCGCAACAACGGATCGGAAGTCGCTTCCAACAGTATCCACCAGAATATTCGTGTTGAAAGTCGCCGTATAATTCCACCACAACGATCCTGCGACTGCGGCGTCACCCCCGTGCTTGGGTTCATTCGATTCGATTGTCGCGCGCTTATTGCTCGTTATGTAATTCGTTCCTCCTGCGGGAACTTTGATGGCGGTCGTAAAGAAATCGTTAGGAGGTGGCGGGAAAATGGCATAGGTGAACACGTTGGTGGCCGTCTGTTTATTGGTAGCGGATATGATGGCGGTAAAGGTAATGAACGACTGGTTGGAGGGCGCGGTAAAATTGGCGGTGTAAATACCGTCATTTGCCTTCGTATCCGGGGCAACTCCGTTGTTCCGGAAGATTAGGTTCGTTCCGGTGTTGAGCACCACGGAAATCGTAGCGTTCGTTACCGGGAGCGCGTCGGACACTCGAATCGTAATGGGCACGGTTTCGCCGAAGAAGAGCACCGTAGAATCCGGAGGATTTACGTTGATTTCCAGAATCCCGTCCGGAATCGCGTCCGGAGGCAGATCAAAAGCTTCGACAACACCGAAAGTCGTATCACTGTTGGGGCTGGATGCGCTCTTTCCCATGCCGCGCTTGGCAAAAGCGTTCCAGATATCAACGTAGTTTTCGCCGCCGGTGTCAACCAGGTCCGCTTCAATTATCGCATCGCGGGCTTCCAGAAAATTGGGGTTCGCAGGCGCGAGCTTCAACCCGTCGGTCACCAGTTGCAGAGCAAGCTGGTTGCCCACATTCCAACCATGAGTCGTAACGAGGTTGGCCCACATTTCCCGGAGGGTGACGCACCAGACTTCACCTTGATTGTGGACTTCCGACGGATTACTGCCTCCGAAAAGGGGATTCACCGGAATTCCGAAATGAGGGCTGGCCTGCGCAGGATCAATATCCCTGAATGTCAGCGGGTTCTTTGACATGTCGGTGGTGTAGGGATAGCGCCTGACCCCGTAGTAGTAGTTCTGGTTGAAACCAGTTCCGGCAAGATCAAAGGTGACGTAACCACCTTCCGCATAGACCGCATTCACGTCATCGCTCGGTTCGCTGAGGAGCACGAGCGAGTAGAAGTCAGACCAGCCTTCGCCCATTCCTTCAGTTTGCAGCGCGGAAATTCCCGACCCGTTTCCCACCAAACGCGTTGTCAACCCGTGGGTCAGCTCATGCAGGACAACCTCCGAATCCAATGAACCATCACGGTCAGGATTCGGACCGGTAAAGACAAACATCAAGCAGTAACCTGATTGACCATCAGGAGCCGAAAGGAACGCCGAATTATCTGCTTCGCCGATATCCGCGCCTGCCTGTACCAGGCAAAGCACAGGATCTCCCCCGAGACCGCCCTTGTTAAAATTAGTGATCTGATAATTACCCGCAGCTTCGGTAAAACCCAGTTGGTAGAGCTTGTCGTGATACCAATTCGCTCGATAGAACAATTGGACCGTGGACGCGCTCTGGTAAGTCGTCGGCTGGTTTGTCAGATTCAATGGAAAGTCGAAAACGCGATTCGTTCCTGTTGCTGACGGCAAAGGAACGTCCGGAAGGCCATCAAGGTTTCTGTCCAAGAATGCCGAGGCGTTGTTTCCGCTTGTTTGCCTGTCTCCGTCATTTATCCACCCATTTGGCGAGGCGGTCGTATCCAGAGCGCCCAGTGTAACGCTCACGCGATTAACATTTGTGGGCTGGGTCGAACCAGGAGCGGACAAACCCGGCGACATCGGGCTGGGGCTGTCATTCGTGAACACATTGTAAGTTGCTGGAGAGATGTTCAGGGTCATGGAACGGCGGAGCAGCACTTCTCCCGTTTCGGAATCCACCAGCGTCAGGTACCGTTCGGCCTGCGAACGCGGCACGGTGAACAGGACCTCCCAGCAAAGACGCATGGAATCGCCGTTCATCGGCAACCAAATCAGTTGAAGCGATGCGGGACCAAAAAGTCCGGCTCCGGCAACGGTCTGCTTGCGCTCCGGGCCTTCCGGCGCGACCGAAATTGAAATCGTGTTCTCTTGAATCTCCACTCCCACATTGGCACTTGCCAAAACCAGCGCTCTCGCCGGAGTAGTTGCGGGACCCGCCACCAGCATCGCCCGCCAATCAGGAGTCCCCGAGTCGCCGGCTGCAGCAGGATTCGGAATGAACTGGCTGGAAATGCTAATCAACTCGCCGTGCCGAGTGACGTGTGAGGTGAGAAGTCCCTCGAAGACCGGAATACCCTCCAACGTCTGCTCCCACACCGTCGTGCGGAGTCCGTTGTGGTCCGTGGTATAGTCTCGCGTGATGCGCGATGAACTCAGAGCATCGGCATTGTGCCCGAACAATGCTGCATGCTCGTTCAGAAATGCCCTGACGACACGATGCGGATCGTCAGCGGGAATGGCTGAAAGAAAGGTTGCGCCAACGGCTCGTCCCTGACCGGCAGGACCGGTGAGAAGACCACGGGCTGATTTGATCAATCTCGGCGTCCCCAAAATATTGTCCCTGCTGATCTGAACATCTGGCAGGATGGATCTCAGCGAGTTGACTGCCTCATCCCATTGCGAGGATCGCGCCGCCAATGCGCGAGTAATCTCTGCCTGTGATGACGCTTCGGATCGCTTGTCGTAATCCGCCAACGGCGCAACCGTGGGAGGGAGCGCACCACGCGCATTAGCCATATAAAAGACAACCCCGCCGATAATCCCCATGATTGCACAACGAGTTTTCATGACCTTCAACTAGGAAAAACCTGCCGTTCTCGACAGGGAAGAGAGCACTTGCTCCAATACAGCCCGATAGACGCATGACACGACACATTCACACACGCTTCTATCGAGCATGCCAACATCTCTAAACAATTGCTGAACGTCCCATGCTTAGGGTGATAACGAAACCTTGCCGCTCTCAGCGTTGTTCAGGAAGTATCCCACACCCTGCGTTTCGTTCTGCAGAATAGCACCGGCGAACTTAATCGTTCCACTCGGACCGGGCACACTGCCTTTGAACAAGCCCTGCGGCGTGACAAACGTCAGCTTGACTCCGCTTCCCGCAGGCACACTCACTTTGCTGTTGCTATCAATAGTGATGATGTATGAGATTCCCGCGGGAAATCTCCACCGATAAGCACAAGCGAAGCACTGCTGGTTCCAAGAATGGAGGCGCCGGGCCTGTTCGCGTAAGCCGCTCCGCGCGCGTCCACTTCCAAATCAAATCCGGCAGGATAGTTTTTGCCTTTGACGCCGGCCTGCTTAATCCACGTCAATTCGCCCTGAATGGTTTGCTGAGGAGCGTTCGAGAAGCTGAGCCAACCGATAAGCTGCCCACCGCCCGAGTAAAGGGAGATATATAGCGCGCACTGGCCGTCTTCGGACAGGGAAGCGGAATCCGAGAACTTCGTGCCGTCAGCGAGTTCTCCTTTTAGTTGAACACTCCCGGCTGAATTCACCGTCACAGTGGCAAAGCCGCTCCCTTGCGGTTTCGAATGATCGTTCACATCGGCCTCGCCTGGCAACACAAAGGTATAATTGCCAACAAGCGCATCTTGTCCAGACAAGCGGTTGGCAGTCAGGTCCGCCGTCCAAGTCCCGTCTCCCACAGTGCCTGTGATGCGCGCATTCGATGTTGTGTCAATCTGAAACACGACCGTGAGCGCGCTGGTGCCCTTTCGCACGATCGTGTTCGTGGCGGATCCTGAGGCATCAATGCTACCCCTGATCGAATACCGGCTGGCACCAATTTGTATCGCTCCACTGTATTGCCCACTGGGAGTGGTAGTGATGTCAATCGAGCCTGACTTGCTCATGCGAACCTCATCGGATTGGCGGAAAAGCCCGCTGTAGGAGGCTGCAGCCGGAGAGTAAGGTTGCTCCACAAAATTAGCGGTCAGAGTCACATTGCTCTTCATCACGAATGTCAATTGGGGATCGCTGGAACTGGATGCTCCCGACCAGTTCGAGAATACATAACCGGAACCCGCATGGGCTCGGATGGTGTAGGTGCCGTCGAGTGCCAGCCATTGTCCATTCGTGTAAGGCTCAACCGAGCCTGAACCCTGAACGGACAAGGACAACGGTGTGCCCGGAGTGTAGACCAGGCTTACAGAATTCGTAGGGGACATATCTCCCGCGCCGCCCACGGCAAATGCCTCAATCACATTCGCTCCCGGCCGCAAGCTCAAGTTTGCCGACCAGTCCGCGCCGCCATTGGTGCTGATTGTCGGCATCCATCCGGTGCCATTCAGGTTGTAGTAAACCCACGCGTTCCCCGATGTTGCACCTGCCGAACCATGCAGGGTCGCTGATGGAGTGTACACGGCCTGACCTTGTGCCGGAGAATTGATCGTCACGAACGTGGTGGCAGCAAACGCGGATGAACCGCAAGGGGGGCTCGAGAATGGCGTTGGATCTGCCGCGTTCGGTATGGAGTCGCCGTCGGAATCAATCTGCGTACTGTTGAACAGCGCCTTGTTAACCATGTAGGTCTGGCCGTTGATCAAAACGGGAACTGAACTATTCGGCCCCGCGAAACACTGAACCCAGCGCAGGTGCCCGCCGAACTTGCCATCAAGGTATTCCTCCGCGCTCAGCCGCCGACCGTTCGGTCCGAGGGGGAGCGTGAAACCGGCGGAGACCTTCGCAGCCGCGAAGTAAATCGTGAGGCTTGGGTCAATTTCAATCTCGTTCAGGAAATTCGCGCCCAGTGCGCTTAGATCCAGCAGATCGATATACATTCCGTTGTGAGCACCGACACCCGTTCCGGAGAAACGGAATGTGGGGTCAGGACTCTCGGTTGACAGCGCCAGAGTGCCAATCGCTTCGTTGTTCACATATCCGTTGGCTGTCGCCCCGCGATCATCCCCCGCCCATACGTGACTTACCTGAATGCTCGGGAAGAACGGCGCCACGCTGGAAAAAGTCGTGTAGAGCAGGTCCCCAGCAAGCGGTTTGATGTAAAGGTTGAACCCATGGAACGTTTCAATACTGGTTGTCGTCCCCGGCCCGCCGTCGAAGAGCGAACCGCTCACGATGAAGTTCAAAAAGCCTTCTGTCGTCAGCGAGTAATTGTTCAATTTCAAATCGCTCGAGATGAACTGCACGCTACCCCCAGCAAAGGTGCTGCCGGCATCAAATCTCGCCGAATCGGATTGAATGAAGACGGTTCCCGGTGAAGACAGGTCGCCCGTGTTCTCGACATAGGTGCTGTTCACGCGAATCGTAGCGCCTGCGAACACACTTCCCGAATTGATGAAGCTCAAGTATGGGAAAGCACGGTCATCTCCGAAATGAGCCTCGTTCGAGATCGAAAGACTTCCATTATTCGTGAAGTAAAGAAGGTTGGGCGCGTTGCTGTAAATCCAACTCTGCACCGCTGTTGATGGTGGAATTCCAGGACCGGGTGATCCAGTCACAAGAACTCCAACAGGCTCGTCCGCGGGACGCAATACTGGATAGATTCCCGGCAGGGTTAAATTGCCGTTGAGGGTCAGACTCTGAGCATTCGTGAACAGGAGGCTCTTTACCACCGATACGTTGTCATTGATTACCACGTCTGGCGTGTGCGTAATTAACTCAAAGGTCGTCACCGGCAGCACATTCGTGAGACTGCGCGCATCCAGCATAAACGCATGCAATCGCACATTGATGTTGTTCGTAATCGGCGCCGGAATAGCAATGACGTTTGTAATCGTGTCGCCATTCGCATTGGTTTGCGATGTGTCGTTGGATATGGAGTAACTGTCCAGAATCACCTCGACCACATTGCTCCACACAGAGCTCCACATGAACACCTGGCCCCGCAATCTGCCGGTCACATTGTCCTTGGAAAGATTTTCAAACTTCAAGGTTCCACTCTGGGAACTGAGATCGAAGCTTAGGTTCTCCGCGTCCACCACGGTGCCAGTGCTGGAGATCAGATTCACGGACTTAAGCATGATTTCCCCCTCACCGCGCAACCGCGTCTTTGTGAGATCCAGATCGTTAGCGGAGATCCGGATTCTTCCTGGAAGGTTCGTTTCAGTGCCTGCGGCAATCAGCGGCGCGCGAGAGACAATGTTGTCAATGTAGGGCGAGTATGCCGAAAGGGAGCCGCTTTGCACTGACGCGTTGGTGACGGCGTCCGACAGAATGACCGGATCCGTCACCTGGCCTGACGCAAGGAAGAAATCGGACTCGGGATAGCGACCGTTGGGTGCACCCACACCAAGATCAAAATCTGCTGACCATGTAGTTCGTTGGACAAAACGTACTGACCGTCAGCGCATTGACTTTCAGACCGCGCCCCGGCGCGCTGGCCAGGTTGTCAATGAATGATAGCGTGACTTGCTCTGGAATGGTCGTTACCACATTCGACATCACGGCGGTGAGCAAAACGCCGGCGGAAGCCGAACCATCATTCGCAAAGGTGAAGCCCAGTTGAGGAGCGGACATCCAGGCTGGCCCCAAGGCGAACACCGCCCCCTTGGTGATGTTCGTGTTCATTGTAAACACACTCATCGTCCCATCTTGATTCGTTACAGTGATTCTGGCATTGGCCCTTTGGCCCAGGCTCACATAAGAATCAGCAAAAGGAGAGGGGAGTGTAAACGGGGTGGCTGCGATGGGAGTAGCATTCGGGCCAGGAGCACTGGCTGTGTTTCCGTCCCACAATCCAGCCGTAGCTAATTGGTTCTGTTGGGTGTAATTCGTCGCCGCCCAATAGACGTCGTAAATCCCAGGACCGGTAACAAAGTTGGTGCCATTAATCGTTGTATAGGACACAGGTTCAAGGTGAGCGGGTACGACTTCGAGCACGCCGCGCCTCAGCTCCACGTTTTGACCGGTAAGCTCCAGCGAACCGTTTGCTCCCACTTCCAGGAGGCCATGACTGATGATATTCGTCGCGTTTACGCCGAGTTTGCTTCCATACAGGGGCGAACGAATGGGTTCATCGATTATGACAGTACCGGAGCCATCGGTATCTACTGCCTCGATGACTCCGAGGTCATCATTGAAGAAATTTGCCGCCGGACGTGCCTGGCCAAAGCTGACCGGCTCCCAGTCGAACCTGAAGCCCGGGCGCAGCCGCCATGATCCCGGAGTTGGGCAGTGCCACTCCGCTGATTAACTCACCGTGTTCGTGAAATTCAACGTGCTTGCGGTTCTGAAAAGGTATGGATCAACGCTCTGGTCCAAAGGAAACAAAGCAGGGCTCGCAACTCCGAATGACATGGTCCCTAGGTTGATGACGCTCACCGCGTCAATCTGCGGCGGAGTCGTGAGGATCGCGGAGTTTATATAGATCTGGTCGGTAGCGGTCGCCGCAAATGGCGCTAGCGCGATTCCCAATGCCAACGGAGCCAGCGGCAAGATGCCCCGAAGCCCACCCGTGCGTTTCAAGAACTGAAGTTTCATGACAGCCTTACGGATTAATCGTGATGAAATACGCGTAGTCCACTGTGCGACCGATCGCGTCGGTTAGCCGGATGACAAAATCAAACGTCCCGTCGGTCGTCGGCGTTCCCGAAATGGTTCCGTCCGAGGCGATGCTTATGCCCGCAGGCAAGCCGGCAGTGGAATTGGGTGACAACGACCATGTGTAGGGGGCTTGGCCGCCGGTCACCGAAAGCTGAACATGATAGACAACACCCACCCGGGCGGTCGAGAGCGCCGGCGGTGGCGGGCTTAACACAAACAACAGTTGATCCAGCAGATTCACGAAGCTCGTACCGACAGGATAGACAGTCGGCGGATTGGTCGAGGCGTCGAAAGAACCATAAATGAGTGCTATGGATTGGAGCGCTTCCGTGTCCAGGAACGAATCCCCGGCAGTACGTTGGTTCTGCGCCGTGCAATATACCGGGGCAACCTGATTAATGTGATCGTTGTGTTCGTACCTCCAGTCGAATCAATGGTGCCGGGGCCTCCGTGGCCCGCAGGCACATTTGCTGAGTCCCAAGGAATACCCATGGCATAGGCGCTATAGGAAATAGCTCCAGATTGCGGAGGACCTACCAGATCACTCACGTCAAAAAGTATGTCGGGCTGCGTCACCACACGCTGCATGTGTATCAGGAACAGAGTGTGATTTGTGTAGTAGATCATCGTGTATTCGTTCGTAAACGGAACCTTGTACACGCCCGGTTAACGGATCCAGCAGGTCGTCATCCACGTGCACAAACCGGATGTGGTCTATCCCTTGAAATTCGGCGACTGGGTTGGTGGGGCAGTGTCACGGGGAAATAGACCAGCGTATGGTTCGTGAAATACGTGATGATGTTCTGGGTAAACGACTGGTTGCCGACATTGGTCACGCCCGGAGCATTGGTCACAGTAAGTGTCACCGTATTCGTTGTCGTGACAACGGTTGTCAACAAATTGGTGATGACGTCAATGGCACACAGCCCGGCAGGGACGATGAAAAAGTCACCTTGGATGGAATTCGTGAGAAGTATCTGGCTGGTGATGTTCGTGATGGAAAAGCCGTTGGTGCCCGCCGGCGCGTCACGGGATTTGTAACACGTCGTTGTCTCCACACGGACGAATCCCCGCGGCGCGGACTGATTCGTGATGATGTTCGCGAACGTGTGGTGGAAGAACTGCACAATGTTCGTCACGTAGTTCGTCGTGAACGTCAACAGCGCCGGAGATCCGACGGGTGCCTGCGGCGAGTTCGTGAAGATCGCCGTCACATTGGTAGTGACCACGAGGCCAAAGTAGTTGCTCGTCGAGGTAATGACCAGGCCCGGATATAATCCCTGCAGGGTCGCTGCATTGTTCGTCTGCGCCTGGGCGGCAAACAGGCCCAGATTGGACGTGACCAGAAACGTTGCGGCGCTGTATTCGTAACAAATCCGACCACGCTCGCCCCAGCAGGTTCCAATTGCAGGAAATTGTTTGTGGAAAATTGGTACCTGATTGCGCCCACATCATCCCGTGTCAGATAGGTGTAAAATTCGCCAACGGAAGCCTCCGTGCAGCGACAGCGGTGTACATGCTGGCCAACGGGTCCACGGGAAATTCCAGCGCATCCGCTATGGTTGGAGGTCCTCCCACCTCAGGTGTGCAGATTTCCTGAATGAAGTAGCTATACAGGGTGCCATTGACGAAGCTGGATCGCTGGTATCCATTCACCAGCGAAGGAGCTGGATCGTAGTTCATTTGAAATATGAGATATCCCATGTTCTGCGGGCACTGAGGATTCCCGGCAAATTGAATGCGCTGATGAATGACCCATGTGTAACGATCCGGTTCCGCCAAACCCATTTCCTCCATCGAGCGCCTCAAGTGTAAACGATTTTAAATCAGTCAGGCTGAGCGCCTGTGCAATGTAAGTTTTGCCGCTTTGCCTGAAGAGGAAATTCGGTGAGCTCCCGGCTGTATTGTGAAACGTTCGTCAGGCTGTTCAGCATGTCGAACGCTTTCTCCATTTCGCGCATGCCCGTGGAACCAAAGTATTTCAGGAATGGCTGATTGGCAGAATAGTAAATGACGGGACTGTTCCTGCGAAACCCTTCACCCATCATCGCAGGACCGGTGGAAATCCCGTCAGTCAGAAGCGGAAAAAACCCGAGCTCGCGGGGACAGGATTATAACCGTTCGCCTGCGGTCATCCAATTATCCACCGGCAGAATCGGCTTGAGCAGTGCGAAGCCTGAAGCCGTCCGCAGGCCCAAACCCAAACAGACCGCACATACAAGAATCTTGACGTATCTCGACATACAAAGTTTGGCACTAATGCGCACAGCCTGAATCAACGGTTTCATGGTGCTGGATTCAACGAGGCTTCTCCACTCTTGCCCGAGTCTAAGAAGAATCCCGCTCCCGTGTTGCCTTTCTTCAACAGCGCGCCTTGAAACACAAGCGTCTTGCCGGTGCCTGGATCCTGCACGCTGCCCGTGAACAATCCGGATGAAGCAGTAATCCTCAGGCTCAGTTTGTTTCCACTCAAATCCGTGATCTTGTTGCTCGCATCGATCTGAAGCAGGCTGGCAAATGACGAGGTCACGCTGCCGCCGTTCAGAGTAAGATTCATCGTTCCATCTCCGGCACTCAGAACGCGAGCACCCTTCGGTGGCGGCGTATAGGATGATCCCGTCGCATTCACTTCGTTGGTAAATCCACCTGCATAAAGCCCGGTTGCGCCATGAGGTTTGATCCAGACGAGTTGCCCGCTCAAATCGCTATTCGCCTGCGCGGCGAATTGCATCCAGCTCACGACGGTTCCGGCAGGCGAATTGATGTAAAGCGGCCAGATGCCGTTGGCGCAGATCGAGCCTTGCTGTGTTACTTTGGTTCCATCCGCGAGGGTGCCGCTCCACTTCACACCGCCTTTCGAGTCAATGGCCAAAGTTCCAAAGCCACTGCCCGCCGGGCTGTTCGGATCATTTTGTTTGCCTGAAATTACCAGCGTGTATTTCCCCACCCATTGCGGCGCCGACTTGTAGGCAAGCAGCGCAGCGGTCCAATTGCCGTCCGAAATCTGGCCCGTGATCCGGTTTCCGCCGGAAAGATCGAGTTGAAGCGAGACCGACAACGAGCCGGCTCTCTTGGCGGATGCCAGGCCGTTGAACTTTCCGTTCGAATCGAACTGGCCGGAAACCGAGTAGCTACCGCCGGTCGCAATGATTCTGAAGCTGAACGTGCCGCGCGCAGTCACCGCTCCGCTGAAATAACCAGAGCTCGACACATCCACGCCGTTCGTATCGTAGAACAGGCCACTGTAGGAGCCCGCCGCCAGCGTAAAGCCATTCGGCAGGACCGTACCGGACGGTGAAAGCGATCCCGGGAAGTTCAGCCGGGGGAGTCCGCTCGTGACAGGAGGAGGTGGGGGTGGCGGCGGTGGCTGGTTCGTATCGCCTGCATCGGCAACAAATGTTGGAGAGCCATACGTCGATGAATATGGAGGTGCTGTGGAATCAACGCTGTTGTAACGCTGTCCGAATAAATCAAGAACGTTTGGCCATCCTGTAAAGCTGGTCCAGATTGCGAGAAACCGACCAACATTGTCAGATGCGACCGCAGGATGCATCTGCTGGCCGACAGTCGTTGTGTTCACGCGAAACTCACCGCCGGAGTCGGAACCATCCGCGTTCAAGAACTGCCCATACACTCCCTCCCGCGAGCCGTCCTGGGCCAGGCTGGTCCAAATCACCAGATAATTGGTCCCCGATGCGCGGATCAGTGGAGCGAATTGATCCCCGTAGAGCTGGGTGTTTGCCCGCTGCTCTGTTCCGCCAACCACTATGCCAGACAACAGCGAGAATGTCCGCGTGTAAACGTCCCAGCCATTGTTCCTGATCAGCGCGTCTCTTCCACTCCACGCCACGGCAAAAGCCGAGCCCACGCCGCTGATCAACTGAGGATTGGCACAAACATTCGAACTGATATTGACCAGAAACTCATTCGCCGCAGGCAAACCGCTGGAATCATATAGCCGGCCGTAAATGTCCACACTCGGAAGAGGAAGTTGCTGTGCAGAGTACAGATCGGTTCGTGTCCAAATTGGCCACGGCGCGTTCCTGCTCGGAAACCCACACGGTCATGAATCCCCCATTGTTCAGCGCTGCCACAGCCGGAGTGCGCTGATTGTAAAGAGTGAACTGGTTGATGGGAAACTCACCGCCAATTTTCTGTCCGGTCGGAGTGAAACGCTGACCAAACACGTCCTGCATGCTGCCGGTTCCTTGCTGGTCAAAGCTCGAATATACAATTACGACATTGCCGTTGGCCAATACCGTCACTGCAGCATCGATTTGGAAATGGTTCGTATCGGCATTAACCATCACGTCACCCGTCAACCAGGTGTTGCTCGAGGAAAGAAACCGCGCGTAAATGTGTTGAAAGCTCTGCTTGCCGGACTGCCATACAAAGACAGCGCCCCCGCCGTTCAGCAATGCAACTTGTGGCTTCTCCTGATCGCCAGCCGCGTGTCCATTGATCCTGAAAGGAGCGAACACCGGCGAAAAATCGCTGTCAAGCGGCCGGCCGCTGATACCGAGCCCATCGCCATCGGTAATATTATCCTGCCAGACCACATAACCGCCGCTGGAATTCACGCTGAGCCTCGGGAAGACCTGATCTCCGGGCAGCGCTCCGGAGATTCCGTATTCACTGCCTTGGGGAACGAAATTTGTCTGAGCAAATCCAACTGCGGGAACTGCAACTGCAAGGAACCAGCCGACCACCACCTTCCGAGCCAACAGCGACAATGACATAATTCGTTTGTATTCTTTTATCAGGCTCAAAATTCCTTGTCCATGCTTTCTTCGAGCAGAATTCAATTTTTCTAACGAAAATGCAGAAGCGCGCGGCAAAGATAGAAAACGAATTTCGTCAAGTCTCCCGGAACGCGGATCTCCATCCGCATGCTCGACGCCATTTGCCGCAAATTCCATGCTTCGGCGCTGCATTTTGTTCATTCCTCCGTTTTATGGATTCGGTGAAACAGGCTTCTGTGTTGGAATCGCATTCTGCGCGAATGGCAGATCGTCTTCGTTGTGCAAAGGATTCCCGGCCGGATCGATAATCTTCGGGGTTGTGAAGATAACCAGGTTTCTCTTCTTGCTCACGTTCGACTCGTTGCGGAACAAACGACCGATGAATGGAAGATCTCCGAGCACCGGCACTTTGTCTTTCTGCTTGGTGACCGCTTCCGTAATCAAACCACCGAGGACAATGGTCTGGCCGTCCCAAACGATGGCGCTCGTCGTCACCTGGCGCAGACGGAAATGCGGCAACGGCAGAACCGCTGTCAGCGGCTGCGAGGCGCCCGTTGTGCCTCCCGCGCTCTGCGCCTGGATGCCGAATTGGCCGGGATCATCATAGCCAAGGAATTCGAGGACGCTCGGAATGATCGTCATCTGAATTGTATAACCATCAGCAGAAACATACGGTACGACATCCAGCGTCGGACCAAGAGGGACTGCGGTGGTTGTCGGGACGATTGTCGTGCCGATCTGTCCGACGCCCCCACCGGTCGCGCCAACGGCTCCTGCCGCGCCGCCGCCAGTGGCCGTTTGGTTTACGTTCTGTTGAACCGCGATGTATTGGATATCAACGGCCTGAATTTGGGTCTGCCGCCCGCTCATGGTGGTTACCTGGCTGTCACTCAGCGCTTCCGCGCCATCTCTTTGCTCCAATGCCCGGATGACGACGCGGAATTGCGGATCCGTGAGAATGCCCGTGAATGACGCCAGGGCAGGCGCGGCAGGGGCAGTATTCACACCATTGCGCAACCCGGAGGTGATCAAACCCGGTAATTCACTGCCGGCACCGGGAGCCAGTCCGCCTGCGGGAAAGACGCCACCCGGATTCACGGCCGAGGGAGCGCCATTCAAAGGTGGCTGGGCGCCGCCACCACCCACGACTGTTCCATTACCCATCAGAAAATTCCCGATGTACCAATCGAAGCCGAGCGACTTGATGTCGTTTTGAGTCACTTCAATAAACTTGGCGCGAATGGTAACCAGCGGTGGAGCAATGTTCAGCGCTTCAACCGCTGCTTCCACCATATCCAAATCTTGTGCTGTCGCGCGAACCACCAGCGTTCCTTCGCGATCATTGAAGAAAAGCGCCTTGCCTGGATTTGCTGTGGGATCCAGATTCACACCCACGGTCCTGAAGAAATCAATCGCCGCTGTTTGAACTATGGAGTTGGAAGTCGGCGTGGTCACAAACTGCAGTCCGGATCCCGTGCCACCTCCACCACCGCCACCGAAGCCACCGCCGCCGCCGAACCCTCCGCCACCGCCAAAACCACCGCCGCCTAAGAACCTGACGCCACACTAACGCGCGGAATTGAGAGCGCACCACCACCACCACCACCACCACCCAACCCTCCGCCGCCGCCGCCGCCGAACCCGCCGCCACCACCACCACCGAACCCTCCGCCGCCGCCGCCAGTGCTGCCGGAAGAAATGATGGTTGTGAAATCCAAGGCGCCCACATTCTGGAGGCCTTGTATAAAGGTATTAGGATCGACTTTGAATCTTCTGACGAAAAGTTCGGGCGCTTCCGGCGCTTTCGCCGAAAAAACAATGCCCCAATCCCGAATGGAATAAGTAATTGGATGATCAGCCACCGTCGTGATTGCGTCCAGGAGATCAACCAGGCTCACAGAGGTCAGCGCACTCAACGAGATCTGGATGTTACGCACGTCCACCTGCTCGGTGGGCGGAGCTACTGCTGTTTCCGCCAATCCCGTAACCGGATTGATCACGGTCTGCGGTGCCGCTCCCGGCGCAAGGGGATTCGGTGCTGCCGCCTGTTGATTCGGATTGATTACAAAGTTAATTCCCCGCCCCTCCGGATCGCGTTTCTTGGATTCATCACCCAGAAAGCGGACCACCTCGGTCAGCGGAAGACCATCCCATGGCCCCACGGTATCCAGGCGCAGGCGCCCCAGCTTGCTTACGATTATCTGCCGTTCCGGGCTGGTGTTAATCAGGTGATTTGTCGCGGCGGGATTCGGAACTGGCAACAACTCACGTCTGGTCGCGCGATTCCAGTCCTCCACCACTTCTACGAGGCTCTGCGAGGTGGTGAGGATTCGGCGATCGAGCGCCGTTTTTGCGTGAGCCTGCTGGACCATGCTCAAATAGGCGAGGGCGGCTGAATTGTCCTTGTCCAGCCTGAGAGCGAGTTTCAGTTCAGCTTCTGCCTCTTCCCACTTGCCCATTTCATAGAACATTTTCCCGTTTTGAACGTGCGTCTTCGCTTCGATCCTTTCGTCCATGATGGCTGGCACCTGCCGTGTAGCATCATCGCTCGGTATATTGCCAAGGTTTTCGGCCAGCAGCTTTTGATTCTTTCGATCAAATTCAATCGCATTCGGATCCCCAGGATTCACCCGGAGCACATCCTTGACGTTAATATCCGCGGTGCGGTAATCACCGTGGCGTTGCGCATTCTCGGCCAGTTGCATGCGGACCGCGGTCAAACCCGCGATCGTCTGTTGCTTTTCCTGATCGATGCGCAGCGTCGTGCCGATGCTTTCGACAAGCTTCCACGCGTCATCATAGAGCTTCGCGGCGTTGATGAGGTCACGTTTTTGTTCCGCGACGGCCGCCTGATTCAGCGTCTGCCGCAGTTGCACCTGTTGGGCTTGGCGGCGCAATACCTCCTGCACTGCTGAGTCCCCAGCCGGGGCGGAGGCAGAAGAAGTGGATTGACCTCGCAGCATGAGCGCGGGGCCAAACAAAAGAATCAAACAGAGAGAGGTGATGGCTGCTTTAGTCATGGGTTCGGTTCCGTTCTGTGAATCACCAACTTTTTCAACGCTCCCGCGCGTTATACTTGATTGGCCAATTCTTCTGGTTCGACTTCGCCTTCAATACTACTTCCGTGGCGTTTATTTTATCAATACTATATTGTTCGCCGGCAATCGTAATCTCATTGCCCTCGCGGCGTCCATTGAACGGCTTGTTGTCCGGCGTGTATTTCAAGTCCGCCACGTAGCCTTCGATACGCTTATAAGGTGCAGCCTTCGTGACGGGGACTGAATCCATATCGCCCAACTGGACTGTGGTAACGACATCGTCGCCTGTGCCCTCTGCTTTCAATAACGCGAAGTTCTCCTTCACTCCGCCACGGACAGAGTATTCCTTGCTCTCCCCCACCGAACGGAAAACGGGAATTCTTGTTCCGGATATTCCCTGCGCCTGATGTTCCACGATGAATCCGTAGCGCGGGCCGGCTGAGTAGTTTTCCACACGATCAAGAGAGACGATAAAGTACAGCGGCCGGATGGCGGTGATTTCCAGCCTCGACAATTCGCCGCCCGCCGGGTTTTTGATGATGCGACCGTCTGGCGTCCTCTGCCAGCGAACGGGATTGAACAATTTGTTTGTGTTGTCCGAATAAAAGAACGCGACGGACGTTCCAGCCCGCTTGAGCAACTCTTCCTGAGCAGTCATGGAAATCGGGTCCAGTGGTTTGACATTTCGCCGGGTGATCATGTCACGCTGTTGGGAAAGCCGATCTTTCTCGTTTTGAACCAGAAACACCATGAATATCGCAACCGCGACCAATCCGACCAGCACGATCGCGAGCAGGATTTTTTCGAAATTCTTCTTGATGAATTGCACAGCGCTATTTCTTGGGGAGCATCTTCACCACGTTCAAGACGAGCGTGACCGTCAGAGGCCGCTCATCCAGGACATTGCTTGTGGTAGGCCGGGCGGGCGTCGGGGCGGGCACCTGCGGCTGGAGATACGGAGAGTAGCCACGCTGGTAGGGATTGTAGCCACTTCCGCGGGGAGGCACGTACCTAGTTGGTGGATTATTGGGCGCATACGGAGCCTGTCCGGCAAACTGAGGTTGAATAACCTGATATTGGTACCGCGTCGGTTCAGCCTGCGCGCTGCCCGTCGGAGCAACGGCTGAGTCCGGGCTGCGCTCAATATTGATTGCCTTGACGATGATGCCGTTTGACACATTGCCGAACCCGGCGAGCGCTTCGCCAAGTTCAGCGCTGAAACACTCAAATCGAACCTCGTAAGGAACCAGCACCGCAAATTCATTTGTGACAGACGGAATGTCCAGGTAATCCGTGACACTCTGATTATCGTATTGCGACACGCGCTCACGCCGCACACTCAGCAAGGAATTGATCTTGGCCTTGAACAGCACATCGCAAATGAACCTGATGTGTCCCAGTCTCTCCGAAAGCGGTCCAAGACTTCCGGGTTCGAAGTTCAATTGATCCCGCTCCGCCTGGAACGAGAAGTAATAGTTCGTCTGTATCTTGACGCCGGAGTTCGCAGCTTCGCGGGACATCCGGCCAATTGTGGTGCCCAGCGCGCGCTGGAAATCCAAACCCGAAACTGTGCCGTTCGCCGAATTCGGAATGGGCTGAATATGCACAAAATGGCTGCGGAGCCTCTGGATCATCTGGCGGACCTTTTCCTGTTCTTCACGGGCGATCTTGATGTTGTCCACCTTGTCATTGCCGGGTCCCACGGGCTGGTTGATGATTCGCTTCCAATCCTCATAGGCGGTCGTCAACTGGTCATCATTCCCCTTGTTCAACGACCATTTGGAATAACAATAATAGCCGGCGAGACCCAGCATTGCGGCTGCGATGGCCGTGCCTGCGAGGAAATAGAGATTTCGTTTAATCCACGCCATACTACAGCTTAAGCGGATGCTTCAATGCGACGGAGACAGGGAAGGAGAACGTGTATTGGTCGCTCGATATCTGGCCGGTGATTTTCGTTTCCTTGGGGTCAAACAACGGGCTGCTGTTCACTTGTTCGATGAATGTTTGAATAATGATCGTCGCGTCCGAGGCACCCGGGGCGTTTACCGCGCGGCACACAAACGTGATTGTTGAGATCTGATTCGTGCCGGCTGTCGCCAACACATTTGTTGAGGAAGTCGTTGCGCCACCTTCTGGTGTCACGGGTTGGTCGGGCGTTGGCGTTGGGGTTGGCTGGCCGCCGTTTTTGTAAGCGTTGAGGTACTGGCCGTAAGGATTGTAGCCGGCACCCCCGAGGGCTGTCCCATAAGGATCTAGGAGCGGCTGTATCGGTGCGAGCCGCGACGGTTTCGGCCCCTGCGGATGGCGTGACCGTGAGCAGCTTCTCGATCCAGATCCCCGTTTCAGCATTGAGCTTTTGCTGAGTCAAGACTTCCGTTCGAATCAACACCCGCCGGAATTCGGTCAACACGTCTCCCCAATAATAGCGGCTGCCCATCCACATGGTCAGTTGATTCATTTCATTCGTGGCACTGCCAAGACCCTGCATCGCCGACTTGAATTGAACCTCTTTCTGGCGGAGCGGATCGAGGATCGGCATGACCTTTGTGTCGAGCTCGTCTTTCTTGATGTTCGCTAATTGCTGAAACAGCAATCCAGTTGCCGCCACGACCGCAACCAGGCTGAAGACTGTCGCGACCAGGTACGGTTTCTTCTCATTAAAGCTCTGCCATCGGCGAGTGCTTTCGGGGATCAGATTCAACTCGACGGGGCAACGCGCAAGATTTCGCAGACCAAGGCCGACCACCTCGCCCAACGAATGAGCCACGCGCGCCAACTCCTCAAGGTTCACCACCGGATCAATCTGCACGTTACGGAACGGATTGAAGTACTCGACGGGCATGTTGAGTTTTTCGGCAAAGAACTGCGCGGTATATGGCATCAGGGAAGCGCCACCCGAAAGGAAAAGACGCTGCGGCGCCGAGCCGCCTTGCTGCCCGCGATAAAACTGCATCGTCTGATTGACCTGGATGTGCAGCCGCGTCATGAACTGCCGGGCGATCTTGGAAATAGCCGCCTGGTGCTGATTTTCCGGCTCCTCGTAGGCTCCGCCGAGACTGACAAAACCTTCCTCGATTTTGATTTTCTCGGCTGGATCAAACTTCATCTTCACCTCGTTCGCGAAATCCTGCGTAATCGAATTCGCGCCGAGGTTGATGCTGCGGGAAAAAACTTTGCCCTTTTCGAAAAAAAGCAAATTGCAGGTCTTGGCGCCGATGTCGAGGAGCATCGTGCAATCCTCCAGATCTCCATAATTGTATCGAAACGCATTGCACAACGCCGCGGGCGAAACGTCCGCCACCTGAAGCCGCAGTTTGGCGGATTCCACTACGCGAAAGAGACCCTCGACAATATCAGATTTGATTGCCACCAGCAGCACTTCCAGTTCGCCGCCCGCGGTCGTGCCCAGGATTTGATAATCCCACACGACCTCCTGCAACGGAAAAGGAACGTTCTGCTGCGCTTCATACTGGATGATTTGAGTAACCTTGCCCGGGTCAACCGGGGGCAGTTTGACAAACTTGGAAAAAACGTGGAACCCCGGAGCGCAAACGTTGACATCTCTGGCTCTGATGCCTTTTTCTGCGAGAAGTTCCTGGAGCGCCTTGAGAATTGCTGCCTCTCGCGTGGACTCCTGGGCACCCTCGGCACCCAGTGGTCTGATCCCATACTGTTTGAGGCGCAACCCTCCGGCTTCATTGACCTCGAACTCAGCGAGCTTCAGGCTGCCCGCGCCGAAGTCCACGGCCAGAAATGATTTGGTTTTCAGCATCGGCTGTCACTTGCTGCTCAACACGGCGCCGGTTCTGAGCTGTCCAACGTTGCGGCAGCCCGTGCTGGTTATCGGAAATAGTTCAGGTGGTCAAATAGAAAAAGCAATATTTCAGCGCAGCCGTTGCCGCTCTCACAGCATGTCGATAAGGATCTCTTCGCTCCGCCGTCAAATCCGGTCTCGAAAGTAGGCGATGGTTTCCACCAGGCCCTCGGCAAGCGCGACCCGCGGCCGCCATTTCAAGAATTTCCCCGCCTTGGTGATGTCCGGCTGCCGCTGTTTTGGATCGTCCTGCGGCAGCGGTTTGAAAGCGATCTTGCTACGCGAGCCGGTCGCGCGGATGATTTCCCTGGCGAATTCCAGAACTGTCATTTCCGTGGGATTGCCAATGTTCATCGGCTTGTCGTAGGAGCTCATCATCAATCGGTAGATGCCTTCAATGAGATCAGCCACATAGCAAAAGCTGCGCGTTTGTTTGCCTTCGCCGAATACGGTCAATGGCTTGTCTTTCAGCGCCTGGCTGATGAAAGCTGGCACTACGCGGCCATCGTGCAATCTCATGCGCGGGCCATACGTGTTAAAAATGCGAACGACGCGCGTTTCGAGGTGGTGTTCATTCTGATACGCGATTGTCAGCGCTTCAGCGAATCTCTTCGCTTCGTCATAGCAGCCACGAGGCCCAACGGGATTCACGTTACCCCAGTATTCCTCCGGCTGCGGATGCACGAGCGGATCGCCATAAATTTCGGAAGTCGAGGCGAGCAAAAACCGCGCGTTCTTGTTCTTTGCCAGACCGAGCGCCTTATGTGTGCCCAGTGAACCGACCTTCAAAGTCTGTATCGGCAATTCCAAATAATCAACAGGACTCGCCGGCGATGCGAAATGCCAGACATAATCCACGGCGACGTCCAGAAAAAGATATTCAGTGACATCCTGCTCAATAAACTTGAAGTCTCGGTTGCCGCCGAGGTGAGCAATGTTGTCCACCGATCCGGTAACGAAATTATCAATGCCCACGACGCGGTGTCCGCGTGCCAGCAGGAGATCCGTCAAATGCGAACCGAGAAATCCTGCAGCGCCAGTCACCACGGAGGTCTTTTGAATTTTTGGCGGTTTCATTGAACAGAATGAGAACGTATCGAAAAGACTTCAGCAACTCAACAGCGCGCAGAGTTTGGATCTTTGCTCTAGTGAATTGCGTCGGCTGCTACATCCGCGGTGGCGCATGCTTGAAGTGGCGGCTTCGTCAGACCTCCGCCAACCCTGAAACCTGGCCGCTGCCCGGGGAATTTTTTTGGGGCGGGATTTCCGCGCTGTCGAATCTATCGATATCCACCCAGCGCGCGGCAATTTCCGCATAAATCACGGAGGCATAAACCACCAGCATCATATCCATCGGGACGCGATATCGCGGTTGACTGGGAGACATGATGAACGTTTCAAATGAAACCAATGCCAAAATAATAAGGGCCGCCAGCTTTGATACCCGCCACCGGCGGTATTTCCAAAGTCCATAAAATCCTGCCGGGAAGACTATCAACCACCAGGCCGTGGAAAGCATCCGATTTGCGAGTTTCATGTGCCCTGTGATCGGTCCGACTACCGCCCGGAAACGGACGGAGCAAAGCTTCACGTATTGAAGAGGATTCTCCCGAATCCAAAGACACCCGGCTTTGAACCCATCGTCGTTCGTCCGCTTGAGGTAATCAGAATAGCGCCCGGTTTGATCGGAGGACAATGGCCACTTTTCGGAAGGAGCCGTACCGCTCCATATCTTCCAGAGACTGCCCCACCCCAGACTTTCCTCGTACAGATTATTGGCCTCCACAAAACGCCGCGGGTGGCGGTCCGTAGAGCGCCCTTCCCCTCTCCGGTCATGTCGCCCAAAACCTTTAATCCGCCGCCCGCAAGCAGAGCAATCGCACAGATCAGTACGCGGTCTTGCGCGTCTGCCAAAACAGCCATGCCAACCAAGCGGCTGCTGCCATTGATACCAAAAAAAAACTCGCCATGACGTAGGTAGCCATTATGAGAACAATAACAAAAATGGTCAAATGGCCTGAACGTTGGGATTGAGCCACCGACAACAGAGCCGCACAGAACAAGGAAAACAGGAGTATAGCCGGATTAATGTTCCCCACTTCCGTGGCTTGACGCACAGAGGCAAAAATTATCAGCGAAGCGGCGACGGCCGAAATAGCTTTATTGCGTTTGGCCAGACTCTTTGCCGTTAACGCAAGTGAGAAACCAATCAAGCCCGATAGAATGGCCTGTGGAACGACAATAGACAGAAATCGAATTCCGCCCAACCAATAGCATCCCGCAAGAAGATAAGCATAGAGGGGCGCATGATTAAAATAGACCCCATCGCGGTCGCGCGGCACGCCGGTGCGCAGGACCTCGGCAGCTGCGCGATTGTAGGCTGCCGCGTCGAATTCGTGGTTGCTATTCCAGCCGGGAAAGCCGACCAAGAAAGCATCTCCGCTCCAGTTCAGGCTGGTTTTCGGCGCATTGTTATGCGCCTTCGTCCAGAAATGCACCGCCCAGCAGAAATGAACCGCGACAGTCAGAAAAAACAGAACGCCCAAAATTGCCCATAACCGCCGGGCACGGCATTCTGTGGCGGTTTCCATTTGTGTTGCCATAATCCTCATGTGTGATTAACAAAGAGCACAGATGCAAGAATTAATGATTGAAGCCGCCGCGCTCTTTCTCCTTTCTTCTTTGGATGAGTCTTTTGGAAACAATTAAGAGTTGCCTCACAGACCCTCGGTTGAAAGAAGTTGATTACGACAGTGACGAATTGCTGAAAATCCATCGCCAGATTCTCCTGGAAAAGACGATCATGCAAAGAGTCTTCGCTGAATTTTATGACACATGCATGCGACTGGATCAAAAGTATTTCGATGCTGTGGGGAAGAGAGTCGAAATCGGCGCAGGAGTCAGTTTCTTTAAGAACATGTTTCCGGAGGTCATTTCAACCGATATCAAACGGGCGGAAAACCTGGACATGGTGGTGGACGCTCTTGATATGCCGTTTGACAAGAGTTCCGTCCGAAGCATCTACGCGATCAACTGTTTTCATCACCTCCCTAATCCGGAGAGATTCTTTTGCGAGCTTGATCGAGGACGGCGCCAGGAGGCGGGTGCGCCTTCATCGAGCCTTATTATGGACCCGTTGCAAAGCGGTTCTACAAACGCGTATTCGCCACGGAAACCTTTGATGCCTCGCAAAAGGAATGGAATCGTAACGACCGAAACGCGATGATTGGCGCCAATCAGGCATTGTCTTACATTGTCTTCATCCGGGATGGGATGCAGTTCGCCGCCCGGCATCCCGGACTGGAGCTTGTGTATTATCGGCCGCTGGATAATTACGTCCGGTATTTATTCAGCGGCGGCCTGAACTTTCGTCCGCTCGCACCGGCTTTTGCAGAACCGCTGCTTCGGCTGCTGGAACTTCTCTTGAAACCGCTGAACCGCTTCGTGGCATTGCATTACATTCTCATCATTCGCAAACGAAAAAGCCATCCGGAGCAAGTCAGGCGAACCATCGGAATGGTTTTTGATGATTTTCGGAAAGAAAACCTGCATCATTACGGGTGCAACCGGGTTTGTGGGGCGAGCGCTGGCGGTCCGGTTGCGAACTCACGGGTGGGAAGTCCGCTCCTGGTCAAGACGGGCGGGAGAGGGTCCGGATGATGTCATTTTTACCCTCGGCAAGGACGTTGATCCCGTTTTGTTCGACAGCGTGGACGCGCTGATTCATTGCGCTTACGATTTTGGGCCGAGAGAATGGAATCAAATCCGGGATGTAAATGTCAGCGGAACGCAAAAACTGTTCGAAGCCGCCAAGCGTGCTAGGGTTCGTTCGATTGTGTTTATTTCGAGCCTGAGCGCATTTCCGGGTTGCCGTTCCCTTTACGGGAAAGCAAAGCTGGAAATCGAGAAAAGCGCATACTTATCTGGCGTGCTCATCGTGCGCCCCGGTCTGGTTTATGGAGACTCTGCTGGCGGCGTATTCGGGAAGCTCGTGGAGCAAGTAAAGCGATCCCGGTTTGTTCCGACACTGCTCGGCGGCAGGCAAACTCAATTCTTAATTCATCAGGACGATCTCGCAACATTCGTCATCGGTTATCTGACCGGGCAAATCCGGGCAAACGAATGCGGCGGCCCGATCTGTGCAGCGAACGAACATGGCTGGCAACTGAAGGAAATTATGGTTCAGATTGCTGGAGCAGTAGGGAAGCAAATCTTCTTTGTGCCTGTGCCTTGGCAACTGGCATGGCTTGCGCTCAAGGGACTTGAGATTGCAGGATGGAAGAACTCCTTCCGGAGCGACAACCTGATCGGGCTGGTTTATCAAAATCCGCACCCATCCTTCCGCGAACTCAGGACTCTCGGGTTCGAATGTCGTCCATTTCAAATGACCCGCGCGATGGCAAAAAAATGCGATGCCGAATCCAGCATCATCCGGCAGAAATAGAATTTAAAGCAACATTGTGGGCATTGGCCATGAGGGAAAGCGTCAGGCCCTTGCCAGGCAGATAATTGAACCCCGACGCATCGGCCACGAAAACATTTTTTGTCCCCCCAAGCCTGCCGTCTTTCAGAAGCCTAAATTGCTCATCCCGCTCCGAGAACGGAAGTGTCCCAGCATAGTGAATTCCGGCGCCAGGTCCGGGATCAATTTTCTTCAGAACAAAGCAACTCAACCGACGCAAAGCTTTCGCAAACCGGCGCTCGGTCGCAGCGACGCGGTCTTGCTCCTCGAAACTCAACTGGTACTTCACTTCCAGCAAGTCCCCAGTTGGGGTCATGGTATCTTGCTTCAACGACAAGAATTTTCCCGGCCCGGGACGTTCAGGATGAAAGAGCCCGACGATGGTTAACGCCGGCATCATGTAACGCATGAAGACGTGGCCAGCTTTTACTCCCATTGGAATCTCTTTAAAAAGCCGAAAAGCCATCAATGATCGATAACTGTAGATGGAACCCATGGCGACATTTCTGTTTGAGAAATCCGGGTCGTAAAGCAATGAAAGCTGTGCAAACCCGACCTTCGGGTCGTCGTTGTCTCTTCCCAAAAGAAACGGCTGCACTGCGGGCAGATAACTGTACGGGTTTGAAATCAACGGCAGCCGCATGTCGTAAGCATTAAACGATCGCAAAACAATTCGCGCGGTGCTCAAACAACTGGCCGCTAGAACCAACTTCCGGCAATTGAAAAAAAGTTTCTTCCCGTCGCCTAGACGATAATACTCCACCTCAATTGTCCCATTGGCTTCCTTGAACCGGCTGACAAAAACGCCGCCACGATAGGCAAAATTGCTTCTCGTCTTTATTTCGTCCAGTGTCAACCATGGTCGGTAAGCGCTGCGATCTTGGTCGGAATAAAAATCCAGGTCGCGAAATTGATAGGCTCGCCGGACGCCTTTATCCCGCGTCAGGAGCGCCAATGACGCCCTTCCCATAAAGAAACCGTCACGATTCAGTCTCGTTCTGCGGCACAAATAATTCTCATAAAGATGAGTAGCGGTACGATCCATTTTTACTGCAGGCATGAGCTCCGCTACCGAAGCTGCGGTGTATTTCTCTGCGTCATCCTTGCCGCCGCTGATTCCGATCCGGCGGCTAATTACGTCGTAAGCGTCACGCATCTGCGAAGGATTCAACCCGGCCGCCGAAAGTTCAGACGTTGAGAACGTGCAACAACCCAGGCCCCATCCGCAGCCCAAGCCCCCCAATGCAAGCGATTCAAACGCGGAAAAATTCTCCGAAAACAACGGCAGCCATGTTTTGACGCCCTCAATCATGAATTTTCTCGGCGGCGTCAGATGTTCACCGGTTTTGATGTCCCCCAGCGAAATGCCTTCGAAGTTGTCACCGAGAAAATAAGAGCGCTGCGACGGCTGTGTCCTCCTGATAGAAAGAAAGTCGCTCGCGGGAATTTGATCGCGATAATTGGCATCAACAATCCCCCCGTCCAGCATGGTTACGCGCGCTCCGCTTTCTACCAGAGTTTGCGCAGCCATTGCACCGGAACATCCCGAGCCTACCACTACGTAATCGCTCGCCTCCATCACACCAAAAGCAAAATGAACGACCCTACGATTCCCTTAATAGCCTCACCGGCGGCCTTAGCTGCTAGCACAGCCGGGTAAAATACTGGATACCGTCGCGGACAAAAAAAATCGAAATAGACCGGATTCGTTTCTAGAATTGCATATGCAAGAACAAACCGGCGGCGGAGGTTGCAGGGGGGATGAAACAAGCCCAAAGCAGCGTCGATGCACCCGATACTCCAGGCATTGCGAATCAGGAAACGGAGCGCTCGTTCTTCCTTCTCATTCAGCGGAATACACTTCTGAACCACGCCACGTTCAAATGAATTCACCGATCCTTCATCCGCCTCGCTACCAGTGAAATACCGGCAATAGACCCGCATTTCCTCTCCGGGCGACAAACCCAGGGTCATTCTCTTTCGCTCCTTTCAAACTTTTGCTTCAGTAACACTAGTTCCTGCGCCAAAGCTTTGTTTTGATCGTGCAGTCGCGAAACTGTCATCGATAGGTGCAGCAGGTAAATCATCCCTGCCATTATTGCGCCTGCGAAAATCAGATTCAGCGGAGCATAAACACCGAACAGATTTCCGATCACATTCAGGCCATTTCGCCAGAAGGACAAAACGATCAACACCGTGGTCGAAAGCATCCATACGAGAGCATATTCCTCGCGCAATTTGCCATTCTTTATCTGCTTCAGCACACTGGCGAGGAAACCGATGCTGGCCATGATTGCTACAACTTGTATTCGTTCCATAACTCTATTTTCTTAAATAAGTGAACACCATCGCCATGGAAACCTTGAACATGTAATAAGCCGTGCGCAGACCCTGAATCGAGGACGCGCCGCCCAACCGTTCACTCATGTGCACTGGCACTTCTCCAAACTTCAAACCGTGCCGATGGTAGATAATTATGGCCTCCGGCTCCGGATATTCGTCGGGGTAGAAGCGAGCCAGCACCTTCATGGCTTTTCGATTCATGAGCCGCATGCCGGATGTGGGATCCTTAATATTCTTCCCCGTCATCACCTTCAAAAGCCATTGCAGGTACCGGATTCCCATTCTCCGCAAAAAGGTGGACTGAAACCCTTCTCCATTGATAAAGCGAGAACCGATGGCAACATCCCAACCCTTCTTCTCCAACTCACGCATCAGAATCGGGATTTGTGCGGGCGGATGCTGCCCATCTCCGTCGGCTTGCACGGCATAATCAAAATCGTTTTCTAGCGCGTACCTGATGCCGGTTTGCACAGCCCCACCTATGCCCAAATTAATGGGCAAATTCAATGCTACACAAGGCAAGCCTGCGATTATCCGCTTTGTTCCGTCTCTGGAACAATCATTGATCACGACCGGAACGAATCGCAGAGATTCTTCGTTAATTTTGTTGACCGCATCTACGACGGTCGCAATGCAGTGTTCCTCGTTGTAGGCAGGAATGATGACCGCGATCCCGACAGAGGTGCTCAAGGAGCGCTTTGCAGGAACCGAGGAACTGACAATTCTTGTGTCCACAACGAGGTTTTATGAATCAAACGAATGAAACAGCGAACGGTTCTGGCCATCTAAAACAATGCCGCCACGCTTTAAACCGCGGAATGGGTTCCGGTTTCATTTCGCGCCCGCCCCGGTAAACACTACCGGGACGGTCCGACACAGGATCTTCAGATCGAGCCAGAGCGACCAGTTGTCTATGTATTCCAAGTCGAGGCGCACCCAGTCTCCGAAGTCCTTTACGTCATTGCGCCCGCTGACCTGCCACAGACAAGTAAGGCCGGGTTTGACGCTCAACCGGCGACGATGCGCGAAGTCATTGAAACGTTTGACCTCATCGACAGGCAAAGGCCGCGGGCCAACGAGGCTCATTTCGCCGCGCAGCACATTAAAGAGTTGCGGGAATTCGTCGATGCTGAACTTACGAAGGATTCTTCCAGCCGGTGTGATGCGTGGATCATTGGTAACTTTGAATACCGGCCCTTTCATTTCATTCATCGCGGCAAGTTCGTGCTTAAACTGTTCGGCATTGCTGATCATGGTGCGGAACTTGTAAATGGTGAACGGGCGGCCGTTGAGTCCGGAGCGTTGTTGGCGGAATAAAATGGGTCCTGGAGAAGTGATCTTGATAAGAAAAGCAACCAGCGCAAGAATCGGGAAGCACACGATCATCAGAACCAGGGCGCCTGCAAAATCAATAAGTTGTTTCAGAATACCTTGCCAGGAAGCTTCTGGAGCCGAACGAAAAACCAAGACTGGCCGTCCATAGAAATCATCAACGCTTGTGCGCGAGATCTGAGTTTTGAAGAAGTCAGCCACCAACCATGCCTCCACACCTTCCAACTCGCACGCTTGGATGGCTGCTTCCACCTGCTCGAAATAAGAATGTTTCGCGCTAAGAATCACGCCGTTAACCGAATGTTCGTGCAACAGGAAAACGAGCTGCTCGATGGGAGTTTCGTTCAAGTCCACTTCTGCCAAAACTTCGGCATTCTCATCTGATCGTGTGCTCAAATCGCTGCGCATCTTGGCAGTTTCGGCAGCCGTGCCCACTAATACATACCGTCGCGTATTCTGGGTCCGGACAACCTTGCTCCTCAGGAACGCGCGAACCAGTTCCTCCTTGAGGAACACGGCTGCAAAACTGAGAAAGCCAAACCAGACCACCACCCAGCGGGCAATTAGCACATTTAGCGACTTGAAAAAGAAGAGTACGCAGATCAAACCCAGCACTGTCACAGCACACCCTTTCAGTAATTGCCAGGCGATCACCCGGCGTCGCGAAAATAACGGTCGCGTATAAAATCCCTGCGCTTCCAGGATCAAAGGCGCAGCCGGAATCAACAACAAACAAATCCACACGAAGTTCTGAAAGGAGGCATCGAACGGTTTGAGCCGAAGAAACGCCGGGAAGTTCTGCGTGAACTCGATGACTGCGGCGTTCGATCTCAACGCAAACGCCAGCCAGAAGCTGAACGCGAACAAGACGGCATCTGCCACTTGTTGGGTTTGCCTCCGCAATTGTCGGTCACGTCGCAGCATGGCTTAGCATTCGGTTCTGTGCACGAGGAGCCTACCAAACCGGGACGGTTTGAGCAATCGCTACAAATCTTTTCTTCTGGCACCTGCGCCGGGTGTAATTGCCTCCGACGCGTTCGAAGCTTCCGAAATCCGTTTCGGTACCAATTGAAACTCGGGCACGGATGCGGCTATGAGCTCTTTGATTCGCTCGAATGTGGCGTCTTCCTGGCCGGGCAGGCAGATCGTTGTATATGCGATGTACGCCCAGCGTTGAAGCACACCTGTCGTCACAAGATCGCGCGCCATCCACCACATCCGCTCCCAGTGCGCAGTCGTGTACTCGCCATCGGCCACAAACCAATATACGTAAATGCGACGCAGTCTGATGTTCTTTCCATTATTCTCCTGCGAATAATCCGCGATCAGCTTCATCACTGGTAAGTCGTACGGCTGAGGACGCTCCATGTGCACGATCTCCCGCTGGGAGGCAGACGAATCGATGTGCCACCCGCCGCCCTCAAGGCAAAACTGCGGTTTGTGAATACTGGTCCGATCAGTTCCCATAAGCACTACGTTCACTGCGATCACATTGCCGAGGGCATTCGAATAATACCGCTGCGCGAAGCTCGTGTCGCGCGGCAGCGTGTTCACCACGATTGGCTCCTCAGGCACGACTTCTGACGTATAATCCAGCACCTGTGCCGGCAACTCGATTTGCACTTTGACAGGATCGTCGGTTGGTCTCCAACGCAGGCCCGGATTACCGAGTTTCTGATGAGCCTTGAGTCGTGCCAACACTCCTGCCGCGCCGGCAAACAAGGCCAGCGTCAGGATGAGATATATCCATTTTTGTCGGTTCATGCCATCGCTTGCGTAGTTTCACCCTTCCGATCTTCCAGCTGGCGGCCGATTAGAATGACGCCGGCTATTGCTGGAAAGTACGGCACAAGACTGAAGAACCAGTTCTCGTGGACAAAATTCCCGGCATCCTGCCCCCAGATGCTCGCAGCTATTACGATTACGAGCATGCGAACGAGATTCCCCAACACTGCCAGCGGAAATGCGGACAACATCATCAAGAGCCGCTTCCACGGCGAGCGCATGGTTACAAAACCGTAAACCGTCGCAATAACGAAGATTGCGATGAGGCTGCGGATGCCGCTGCATGCGGCAGCGACTTCGTACTGGAATCTTCCAGATGGATCGTAAAGTTGCGTTCCGGAGCGAATGACGTCAATCGCGAGTGCGAAGTGTGAAATGACTTCCACCAGCCAGCAGACGAGCACACGCAACCGAAACGTTATTGGATCTGCCAGTGTCGCCAGCGGAATACAAAAGACGAACAGCCAAAAAGGAAAGAAACTTTTCTGCAGCCATTTGAGTCCCCACGCCAGACCCGTTAACCCATAAATCCCTATGAACATCGCTACAACAGAAACGCGCGGTTGCTGCACGATGTAGCCGAGGAGATGCAACAGCACGGCGAAGGCCACGATGGCCAGCCCCGGCCACCAGGCATCCAACCGCAGCCTCAGAAGTTCCTTCCGTTTCCACCAGAAAAGCGCCAGCACGACAAACGGGATTAGGAATCCGTGGCCATCGTCACCCGAGCTGTTGTTGTAAGCATTCCACATCCAAACCAGCAGCGAGGGGGAATTGATGTAGCCGAGAGTTGAGTTGCCGAAAAAATGAAACAACGCCAGCCAGGCCCCGAGTAAACCAAAGAAGAAACCTTTGTTGGGCAACCGCCGCCAACAATTTGCCAAATCTATCTGAAATGGATCACGAACTTCGACTGTCGCCAGATTATCCATGCGTTTGAAACCGAAGGTATTTGATATCAATCCAAAAGGTTTGGCTCAAATAAATTCTCGAAAGAGAAGTTTCGGACATTCTGAAGCGGTCTGGAGAAATGCCTTGAATCATGGACCGCCGGCGAATTCGATCGATTGACACAAGTTCAGCAACGAAGTTTTTCGCGTGAATCCTTGACTTCGCCCCGGATCCTGCGGGACGCTCCCGCGCCGCTGCATGCGGGAATGCGATGTTATGAGCCGCCGCCAGTTCTCCATTCACGACATCTATAGCCAAATCTTCAAAATCTGGCGGCGCAAGCGTTTCTCCCTTTTCGTGAGAGAATTGGCCCCATCAGCAAATTGCCGTCTGCTCGACATTGGCGGATATCCGGAATTCTGGACTGCGCACCCCGTGTTGTTCGGAGAGATCGTAACGTTGAATGTATATCCGATTTCCTGGAACGCTGCAGCATACGCAGACTACCACATTCGACCGGTGGTCGGCGACGGATGCGATCTGCACTTTCCAGATAACAGCTTTGACATTGCCTTCTCCAACAGCGTCATCGAACATGTGGGTTCTTGGGACAGACAGCAGGCCTTCTCGCGAGAGATCCGCCGGGTGGGAAAGAATATTTGGGTTCAAACGCCGGCATTCGAGTGCCCAATTGAACCTCATTATCTTGCTCCATTCATTCACTGGACTCCCAAATCTTTCCGGAAAAAGACTGCGCGCTGGATTACGCCTTGGGGACTGATCCAAAAACCCTCGCCATCGGACGTCAGCGCTATGGTGGAGACCACACGCTTGCTGACTCGCAGAGAAATGCGGATTCTATTTCCCGACTGTCGGATTTATACTGAGTACGCATTAGGTTTCATTCCGAAATCCTATGTTGCTATCAGGACAAATCGCTCGTAATCCGGGTCTGCCTCCGCGCTACGCCCCTGAATCGTGAGCGGTTTCGCTTACCTGTAGAGTAAGATGTCAAACACTCTCATTATTCAAGCGAATACTTTTTCAATCCCATCCACTGGCATAAAATCCGAAAGGCAAAAAGAGGGTTGTTCCTGAGATATCGGCGCCAAAGCCTACGAGGTTCACAGCCGAGTCGGAAAAGCCATTCCAAACCGCTCCGCTGCACCCATCGAGGAGCCTGCTTCACACGCCCGGCATGAAAGTCAAAAGCCGCCCCCACACCGACCAACAAAGTAGCGTCGAGCCTTTGCCAAAATTCTGACATGAATTTTTCCTGTTTAGGTGTGCTCAAGCCCACCCAAATAATGTCCGGTTTCAGCGCGCCAACGCTCTCGATAAATCTTTGCTCTTCAGCCGCGTCGAGAGGCCGGAATGGAGGAGTATAAGTGCCTGCAATCTTCAGACCGGGAAATCTCTTTTCCAAGCGGCCCTTGAGTTGTTCAGCCACGCCCGGAGCGCCCCCATATAGAAAATGCTTGTAATTCTTGTCCTTCGTAAAGTCGCAAATCAGGAGCATCAAATCCGGACCGTAGACACGATCCATTCTTGAGAAGCCCTGAAGTTTGCCCAACCAGACCATCGGCATACCATCGGGTGTATTGAGAAACGAATGATTGAGAATGCTTCTCAGGGTCCCATCTTTTTGCGCTTCAATGACACCATGGACTCCAGTGACACAGATGTAACCTTTACTCTTCCGTTCCAAGGCTCCGGCCACCGCTTGCAACGCTGAATCGAGGTTCAGAACGCTGATTCCGACTCCGAGCACGTTAATTCGTTGAAAAGGTGCCCGGGTGATGGTAATCGCCTTGTTCGCCTCAGATCCCAATATCGGATCTCTCACTGCCATTTTGTGAATGTTTCTTACGGGGGAACACTACGCCTTTCAAGAGCAAAGCTGAATGAGAGTGCTTTTTTGCTTCTCCCGGCAAGCTGCCGAAGTCACATACGATTTTCTATTGAGCCTTTGAGAAACCAATCGAGCTTGCGATTCGCTCGCACGATTGCTTTGCGCCGACCAACTCGTTACGTTGCCGATATGCCGCAATGAAAACCCACGGTTCACGCTCCGCGATTTAGATGAACCCGCTTTTCTCTATTATTACTCCGAGCTTTCGCAATTCTGCGTGGCTTAAACTCTGCATTGCGTCAGTTGCTGACCAGGAAGGAACCAGGATTGAGCACATTGTGCAAGACTCCTGCTCGGATGACGGCACACAGGCATGGCTACCCACAGATTCCCGCGTGAAGGCGTTCATTGAAAAGGACAGCGGAATGTACGACGCTGTTAACCGCGGATTCCGGCGTGCCAGAGGCGACGTCTTTGCCTATCTAAACTGTGACGAACAATATCTACCGGGCGCTCTGAAAAACGTGAGCGATTTCTTCTCTGCGCATCCCAAAGTCGATGCCGTAGTTTCGGACGTTGTGGTCACCGACAGCTCGGGAAATTACATTTGCCACCGCTATTCCCTGCGGCCCATCGGTGCTTTCATGTGGGTTTCTTTTCCTGTGCTTACTTGCGCCATTTTCATCCGGAGGAAAGCGGTGGATCCGATGGGCATCTACTTCGATACGCAGTGGCGGGACCTCGGTGACGTGTTTTGGGTAATGGAACTTGTAAAACGAAATCTGGAATTCGCCGTGCTGCCTTGCTTCACATCCATCTTCACGGATACCGGCGAAAACATGAATCTAAAACCGAATGCTATTCGCGAGAAAGAACTCAAGTGGCAACGCGCACCGCGATGGGTGAAATGGATGCGCTACCCTATCGCAATGCACAACCGGCTCCGGCTCTTCGCCCGCGGCGCCTCTTTCCAAAAGCCGTTCGAGTATTCTCTCTACACGCTCGCAAATCCGTCCCAACGCTCAACCCGCTTCGCCGCAAAGCCAACTTCCTTTTGGAAGGGCCGGTTTAAGTACGCCTTCGCTCCACAGCCTTGAATCACGGGGAATGTAACGATTCGAGACGACAATTCCGTTGCGCGCGATCGCTTAAACCAGCTCCGGCTCTTCGATCCTCCGCGGCGCAGCAAACTTTGGCTGACCGTCCAAACCTTCCGGGTATTCGAAAATCTTGCCCTCGTAATTGCGGATCACCACGCGGTCGGCGTTGCGGCTCAGCACGTATTCCGGATTGACCGGCACCTTGCCGCCGCCGCCCGGCGCATCAATGACGTATTTCGGCACCGCGTAGCCGGTCGTGTGCCCGCGCAGCGCTTCCATGATCTCCAGCCCTTTGCGCACGCTCGCGCGCAGATGCGCCGAGCCGGCGATCAGGTCGCACTGGTAAATGTAATACGGCTTCACGCGGCACATCAGCAGTTTCTGCACGTGCGCCTTCATCACCGTCGGGTCGTCGTTCACGTGGCGCAGCAACACGGACTGGTTGCCGAGCGGAATCCCAGCGTCTGCCAACCGGCCAAGCGCGTCGCGCACTTCCGTCGTCAGCTCGCGCGGATGGTTCGAGTGAATGCTGATGAACAGCGGATGATACTTCCTCAGCATCGCGCACAGCTCCGGCGTGATGCGTTGCGGCAGAAAAATCGGGATGCGCGTGCCGATGCGCAGAAACTCCACGTGCGGAATCGCGCGCAACCGGCTCAGCAGATGTTCCAGTTTCTCGTCGCTGAACAACAGCGGGTCGCCGCCGCTCAACAGCACGTCGCGGACCGAAGGATGCTCGCGGACGTAATCGATCTGCTCGGTCGAACTCGGGATGAAAATCGTAGCCGCTCGCGTTGCTCACCAGCCGCGAACGCGTGCAGTATCGGCAATACGCCGCGCAACGGTCGGTCACCAGGAACAACACGCGGTCCGGATAACGATGCACCAGGCCGGGCACGGGCGAATGCGAATCCTCGCCGCACGGGTCGCTCATTTCCCAGGACGCCGTGTGCGTTTCCTCGACGCGCGGGATGACCTGCCAGCGAATCGGGCAATTCTCGTCCGCCGGATCAATCAGGTTGAAGAAATAGGGCGTGATGGCCAGCGCGAGCTTGTGGTTGGCCAGTTTCGTGCCGGCATATTCCTCCGGCGTCAGCGTCGGCATCAGCCGCTGCAGCTGTTCGAGGGTCGTGATTCGATGCTTGAGCTGCCAGTGCCAGTTGTTCCAATCCGAGTCGGAAACGTTGCTCCAAAATCCCCGGCCGGCGGAGTGAAACTCCTTGAGAGATTCCAATAGCCGACTACTATGGCGGCTCCTCGCCGCTGTCCGTTAGAGAATCGGTGTGCATCTTGATAAGTTTGGTTAGCGCACTATAGATTTGATCCGAACCCTGTCAAGCGAACGGGGCTGACGACTGTCGCGAAGGAGGTATACACCTTAGAAGATGAACCATCAGTGGATCTGGCGTGCGTTTGCGGCACCCGGAACAGGGGCGGCGGCAATCGGCGCTATGACAAGCCTGCGCAGCGCTTCACGCTGCGCATCCAGGGCATCCAGGTGTCTCACCGTTTCTTTGACCAAACTCTCTGTGCCGGACGCCGGCCGCCGGAAGAAAAGAAAACCGCCGCGCGGATTCGGGAGATTGGATAGATATGTCCGGACGACATCGCGATAGTCATCCACCAGCGAAACCACATCCTGCGATACTCGCAATCTCAGCGCATCCAGTCTTGCAAGCCTGCCCTGCAGAGCCTGCGTCTGCTGCTCTGGTTTCAACTGCTGAATCATGGTTTGCAGCGTCACGGCTGTACGCCATGGAAGCTCATCCGATTTCGTGCGCACTTCAGCGGGTGAAAAAAGAACCTCATCCAGCTTCTTCCAGCTTTCCTCTGTCGTCCACGTCTGCGTCAGGTCACGTCCCGTGAATTGAACCAACTGAAGCGCCCACCATTTCTCCACGTCACGCGGCGTCTGGAAATAAACGCGGAACCCGCTGAGAAATGCGAACTGCCAGTTGTAGCGGCGCGGCAATTCTTCCAGCATCGCCAGGAAACAGATTTGCCCGCCTTTCAGCTTGAGCAACCGGTCCACGAATAATTGCGCGCAACTCCGGTAAACTCTTCCGGCTTCACCTTCCAATTGTCCTTCATCGGGCCAGCTCAACTGCTGGAACGTCAGCGGCGGCCGGCTTTGAAGTGTAACCTGCGCTTCCGCCAGCGGATTCACTTTGCGAGTCGCGAGTCCAGCAACCGCCTGCCGCGGCGCATCCGTGAAATCCAACTGCTGCCAGTTCAGCTTTTTGCCGTTTTCGACCAGGTCGGGTACGGACGGAAGAATTTCCACTCCGTCCGAAGCGATCAACTGCTGCGCGAGTCCTTCTGCAAGCCAGTCCGGAATTTCCGCCGAGCGTGATCCCGCGGCCCGGTTGGCCCGCTCAAGCAGCAACACCTGCACAATCGTCCGCACATAACGTTTGTGATCCATTTTATCCGGTAAATCCACGCGATACATCCAGCGATCCCCAAATCTTTTGGCGAATAAAATGGCCTGCTCGTCGGGGAAACGTATGGGATGCAATGTCAAATAGATCTTCCCGCTCCAGGTCGCGTCGCCGCCGAGCTCCCGCCACAATGCCTGCTTGATGTGTTCGCATGAAATCGCCAGCACCGACGGCTGGAGCGATACGATTCCGCTGTTCGGCGCGACGGGAAAACGCGTTGGAAACGCGTCAGCCGGACCGAGAATTATAAACTCGCCCGAAGCAGAGGCGGTTTCGGCAGGCAGCGCTCCCGCTTCGTGCGCGCTCATCAACGCGAACACGCAAGCGATGACAGCGAGTGGTTTCATTTGGGTGCGCGAAGAAGCCCCGCGCGGTTGTTATGATTTCACGTCCGGCTTTGCTGGTTTGGATTCGGATTTTGCCGCGGGTTTGCTGTCCGACTTCGGAGCGGCTTTGTCGCCTTTGGACGAATCCGTCGCGGAGGATTCCTTCTTGGCCGCTTCCTTGTATTTCTCGCTCCGATAATCCGTGATGTAGAATCCGCTGCCTTTGAAGATCAGGCCCGCGCCGGCGCTGATTTTCTTTTTCACCTTTCCGCGTCCCCACTTTTTCTCCGTGCACAAGTCTTCCGGACAGACGTTCAGGGGCTTGTCGGCAATGGGCTGAAATTTCTCAAACTCGTGCCCGCACTTCGAGCACACGTATTCGTAAGTCGGCATAGCTGCTATCTTAATAAACAGCGGTGCGATTAGGGTCAAGTCTGCCTCTGGCAGTTGACGCCACCCGTCAGTGCGCGAATTATCACCTTCCGGAAACCTCAAATTTCTCAAACCACTCCCTCGCTTCCGCATCAAGCTGTTTCAAATTCGGCCGCGTCTGCGCGATGGCCTGTGACTCCGCCCATTCCTTGTTCAAATCGCCAAGCATTTTTGAACCGACGCGAACGAACAACGGCATCTGGTGCAACTCGGCTGCGACGGTAATCGTTTGTCCACCTGAATAAGTCTTGTCGGGATTCCATGCGTCGCGCCATTGCGAGCCGGACGGCAAATAAACCTCCTGCACACGCTGGCCTTTTTTCCAGATTGGCGAGACCAACAGGTCCGGACCGTAACTGGTATGTCCACCAATTCGTCCACGCTTCGGGCGCCTTTGGATCAACGAGAAACAACGGTCGCACGATCGGCAGCCCGGTTCGGTGCGCTTCCTTCGCGCAAGCGTATGAGTAGTCCGCCAGCCGCTGATGCAGCCGCGCGTACAGCCGCCAGATGGCAATCAACTCCGCGTCGTAAGTTGGTGGCTCGTGAAAATTCCAGAACGCGAGGTTGTGCGTCGGCCCGACTTCCATGATCGGCGTGAAACAACTGAATGCGAGCCAGCGTCCGCTCACTTCCGTGTCCATCTGTTGCTGGGTATAGCCGCACGTATCCGAGCCCCAGTTCGGATAACCCATCACCGCCGAGCGTTGCACCGCGATAATCGAGGCGCGCAGTCCTTCCTGCCAGCCGCCGACGTCGCCACCCCAGAACACACCATAAGGCGAACTGCCGGTGTACGCCGCGCGCGGCATGCAGACAAAGTCGTCGCCGCGATACTTCTTCGCGACTTCGTATGTCGCCTTCACGTACATCGGCGGATAGGCATTGCGGTTTTCGCGAACGCTGCGTCCGTCGTAAACTTTCAACGGTCCGCGTTCAGGAATATCCTCCTCGCTACGGTCGAGCTTGAAACCCGCGACACCGCGTTTCAGCAATTTCGCGACGCCGTCCTGCCAATACTTCTTCGCCTCCGGATTCGTGAAGTCCGCCAGCGGATAATTGTTCTGCGTTGGCCGCTGACCCGGGAGCGTGTACCCCTTCGCGAGCGCGTTGCTTGCCATCTGTCCCTGGAAGAACGGCCCGATCCACAACATCATTTGAATGTTCTGGCCATTGAGCCATTTGATCATCGCATCGAAATTTGGCAGACGGTTCGAATCAATTTCAAAATCATCGTAGCCGATACGGCCCGGTCCCCATGGGCGATCAATCCAATAAATGCCGCATGGAATCCCGTACGCCTTCATCAGCAATACGTCTTCCATTGTTTCGGAATTGAACGGTCCCGTCACTGGCGTGCCGTCGTAGTAACTCGCGCGTTGCGTGTGCTCGTCGCGCCAGCGCCACGGCGAATACGCCCATTTCGGCGGCAGGACCGGCGGACCGGCATCGAGCGCGTGCGCCTTCACGAGCGCGGTGGGATCCTTCGCGGTGTAAATCTTCATCGCAAATTTCGGTCCCTCGAATTCAATTTTCACCCGCCGGGGATCGTCCTTGCAAAAATCAAACATCCCTGGCCAATCACCTTGCACAAACACCGCGTAACCGCGCGACGAAAGATAAAACGGCGCGTAAACGGAAGTCGTCGGTTTCACGATCATGTCCACCTTCTGGCCGCGCAGGTTCATTTCTTGCGATATTCCGCGGACCCATGACGCCTGTTGCGGGCCGTCCACGACGCGTTCCATCAATCCAGTAAAGTATTCGTCCGCTGCGGCGTCCACCGTCATGCCCCATTTCACGATGTCCGAATCAGGCACGGCGCTGAGGCGCAACAGAAAGTTGTTTCCTTGCCGCTCCATCGAAATTCGCACTGTGTGGCCATCGGGCATGTTCGTTTCCGCGCTCCACGATTTTGCCGAAACGTCTTTCGCGAAGAATTCGCGCGGCAGCATCACGCGTCCGTTTGTCGTCTCGTAGAACAGGCCATCCAAATTCAGCGCCTGACCTTCACGAGCGGAGAGTTCCTGTGAATGCAACGCGAGCGCGGTGGCGGGTGGCTGTCTGGAGGAAGCCCGCTTCACACTGGAACACGCGTTCAGGAACGCGGCAATGATTGAAACGAGAAACAGAACGGACAGAAGCTTTTTCTTCATATTCTGTGCGGCGAGCGTAGTGAGAAACGCGACGCGAAGGCAACAGCTATCGAAGCTCGAACCGCTGACAGACTCGAAAATTTTCCCAACGCGCTCTTATCCGCCAATGCAACTCATGGAACGCGAGGGCATCACGAAATCGGTCTCGCCGATGTGATGCCGCGCTTCCTTTTGCCAGACGACGCCCTTGAGCCATTCGGCGATTTGCGTCGTCGGAACTGCCGTTGCGCAGCAACGAGCGCAAGTCGTGCTCGGTCACGCTGAAGAGGCAGGTGCGGATTTTGCCATCGGCTGTCAGGCGAATGCGATTGCAATGGCCGCAAAACGGTTCGCTTACCGGCGCGATGATGCCGATTTCGCCGCGGCCATCGGGAAAAGCCCAGCGCTTCGAGGTGGAGGATGGATTGTTCGGACGGCGACCGGACGCAGGTCGAAACGTCTTGCCGAGCCGTTGCAGAATTTCCGCGCCGCTCACGACCATTTCCTTTTGCCAGGCGCGCGCGGAATCCAGCGGCATGAACTCGATGAAGCGGAAGTTCAGGTTGTGCTCGCGCGCGAATTCCGCGAGCGACTCAATTTCATGGTCGTTGATCTCGCGAATGACCACCGCGTTGACTTTGACCGGGTCAAAGCCCAGTTCCTCGCGCCAGCCGGATGCTTTCGAGCACTTCGCCCAACCCGTCGCGGCCGGTGATCTTTTTGAAGTTTTCCCGGTCGAGCGAATCGAGGCTGAAGCTGACGCGGCGCAGACCGGCTTCGCGCAACGCGCGGGCCTTTCTGCGCGAACAGAAAACCGTTGGTCGTCATTGCCAGGTCTTCGATGCCGGGAATTTTGGCAATTGCGCGCGACCAGGTTTTCCACGTTGTGACGCAGCAGCGGTTCACCGCCGGTGAGCCGGATTTTATGAATGCCCAGGCCGACTGCGATGCGCACGACGCGCTCGATTTCCTCGAAGCACAGGATCGCGGTGCGCGGGACCCATTGCTGGACGATGGGCGCGGAATTGGGCATGTGCGCCCAGTGACCACGATAGAAATTTTGAGCCGCTTCGGTTTCCGGCAGGCAATACATGCAGCGGAAATTGCAGCGGTCGGTGATGCTTACGCGCAAATCGCGCAAGACCCGGCCGTGTGAATCAATTAGGCGATCTCCTTCGGTCATCTGGCTGGCGATGAATTGCTCGATGGACTGTTGGTAAGTGGAGGAACGACACGAACAGATCCATCTGAACTGATTTCGACGTTAAGGTCGTAATTCGGACCTCGCGGAGGACGGTTCGCCGGCGGTGTGGAATGCTGCATCAACAATTCAGCTCCCTTCTGCTCGCTGCTGGAAGACAGCCCCTCCCGCTTCCAGCGCAGCCGCTGAGAGATCGCCATCTGCTCTTTCACTTTGGCAATCTGCGCCCGGAGCACCTTGATGTCATTGAACTGCCGTTCCATCTCCGCTTTTTCGGACATGAGCCGATTCAACTCCTTCGTGAGCGTCGCCTTGTCACCTTCAGATGCCGCGAGCTTCCGTTTCGTATCGTCGATTTGCGCTGTCAATTTTGCAATCGAAGCGTTGAGATCAGCCGCTTGTTGATCGAGCGCCTGATTCTGTGATTCGAGATCCGAAATCCTTGCGTCCCGCTGCGCCACCTGCGTTTTTGCTACTTGAAGCGAATTGCTGGTCGTTTCCAGGCTCGAAGCAACTTGAACGTACGAATTGGAAACCTCGACGTAGGCGTTGGTAAGGTTCTCAAACGCTGCCTGGCGCTCTTTCAGGAGCTTGTCGTATTCGACATTGACCTGCCGCTGCCTGGCATAGTTGTCACTTACCTCAACAAAACTGTTGGAATAGGCGCCAATCTGCACGACGTCCGCGTTTCTCTGGTCGGTGGCCTGCTTCCGGGTCCAGATCAGCGCGACAACGAGACCGACGCAGATCAGAATCAAAATGATGAGTCCCAGCCGGTTTTTCATAGTGTGAACCAAGATGAGCACCGGAGCAGATTTTGGCAAGTGTCCATCTCCATCTTGAATTCACCGTCCGCTACTCTAAATTGGAGCCATGAAACTGCCGCGCCAAGCACCCGTCATGACGTTGCCCAATGCGACGCTGTTTCCGCAGGCATTGCTTCCGCTTTACGTGTTCGAACCGCGTTACCGGCAGATGCTCGCGGACGCGCTGCACTCGAACCGCATGTTCGCCGTCGCGATGCAGAAGCCGGGCAGAAAGCGCGAAACGCCATCGCCGATTGCCGGACTTGGCTTGATTCGCGTCTCCGTCGGGCATCGCAACGGAACGTCGCATTTGATTCTGCAAGGCATCACGCGGGTGGAACTCAAGGAAACGGTCCGCTACAAACCCTATCGCGTGCAGCGCTTCCGCACGCTTGAAGTGCCGCCGTGCAACTCTGTGGCCGCTGATGCTTTGGTCGCAAAGATTCGCGAGCTGCTGGAAGAACGAATCAAGCTCGGCCTGCCGTTTCCGTTCCCCGTCGTCTCTGAACCGGGTGCAGAAAGCTCAACGCCAAAGCCGCCGTCGTTTTCAGCAAAGGAGATTTTGAAATATCTCGACTCGATCACCGATCCGGAACAGGCGGCAGATTTGGTTTCGTGTGCAGTCTTGCCCATGGCAAGCCAACGCCAGGAGATTCTCGAAACGATTGACGTGGAAACGCGGTTGCGGCGGCTGATCCAATTCCTGCTCTCAGAAATCCAGATCCAACAGAAAGGCGGAACCCATGGCTGATTCAACGTCAGAAACAACGTCCGGCGAACCGAGCCGCGAGGAAATGATGTCCGCGCTGTTCGCGCAGATGGTGATCCAGCAGGCGAACATGGCGATGATGCTGCTCGGCAAAATGCCGCACCCGCAAACCGGCGAAACCATGCAGGACATCGAAGGCGCGCGGATGTTCATCGACCAGCTCGAGATGCTCGAAGCCAAGACCAAGGGCAACCTCGACGCTGACGAAGCCAACCTGCTGAAACAAAGTTTAATGTCGTTGCGATTGGCCTTTGTCGAAGCCGTCGAATCGCCGGGCAAGACTCAGCCGGCAAAGGAAGCTTCGCCTCACGCACCTGCTGCTCCGTCCCAACCTGCGGAAACCAAATCCGCGCCTGCTGTGGAACCGGCATCCGCTTCAGACGAATCGAAAAAGAAGTTCTCGAAGAGGTACTGAGCGGGGAGAATTGCGCTCCACCTCGCGAAGGTTCGAAGCGTCAGGGTGCCTTCGGAACCCCGGCGCGTGCGCTCCCACCAGTCGCGGCAGGAATTTTCAGGGGAGGCAGCTTCAACGTCCCTTGCCAGACGCGTGGCCGACTCTCTCCAGTCGGCGCAGTCGAAGTGAACGTTCCCGATAAGTAGTAGTCATTGGTTGCGCCGGATGGGATGAACCAGTCTGCTCCAATAGTGTACCCGGCGGTGATGAAGAGACCCGGTTCATCAGGTTCATAGGCACTGCTGCCCGTGCGGAAACGCAGCGTGGAATCGAGTGGTAGTGTAAGCCAACAGGGAGCAGGTATGCTATCGCTTCCAGAGATCCAATTTCGAACTGGCTTCTGGTTGGAATCCCGCATCTCGAAGTTAATGGAGGTGGCATTATAGTAAACATAAAGCGCATCGCCCCACAAAACGTTCTGTAGTTCCAGATAGACGATCCCTCTTCTCATGCCGTGCTCGGATTTCGCATCTTCTCCGAGAAGGATTCTTCCCCTCAACCCGTTCGTCACTTGCGACCAGTCACCGGCAACCATTTGTTCGCTGGCGGAGCCGGCGAAACTACTAAGCGAACAGAACAGCGATAAATAAAAAATAATTGTGCGCATAAAATTTCTCCATCTCCAGAACAATGGATTCTAGTATCCCACTGTCGGATCACTTTATTTCAATTGCGGAACACCAAATGCCCGGCTTTCACCGGGCTGCAATCGAACGCAATGGCGCGAACTACTTATTCGTGCTCGTGCCGGTGGTTGACGGCGTTCCGGCCGTGCCGGCTGACGTCGCGCCTTCCGTCGGTTTTAGTGACTCATCCAGGATTTTCACATCAGCCTCGTTTCGGAGCTGCTTCATAAAATCCGCTCCCTGCTTCCGTATCGCCTGATCGGTGAACACCTCTTTGAGAGTCGCGCGCTGGCCGTCGTTCTTCACGATGACGGTTTTCGTCTCAAGCCCGTTATACGGCTCCTTCTTTGCCGGCATCTTTTCGTAAAGCTTGATGATGTGATAACCGAAAGGTGTCGTGACGATGTCGCTAATCTGGTTTGTGTTCAGAGAAAATGCGGCCGCCTCGAATTCCGGCGGGACTCTCGGATTGCCGCGCGGAAACGTGATTTCGCCAGCCGAGTCCTTCGCCGCGGGGTCATCGGAATTCTCTTTGGCAAGCTTTGCGAAATCCTCGCCGGCGCGGGCGCGCTTCAAGATGTCTTCAGCGCGCTTCTTCTTTTCGGCTTTCTGATCGGCGGACAATTCGGCACCCGTTTTCAAATCCCGCGTGCTCAGGAGAATGTGCGCGATGTGCGCCATTTCCGGCGTCTCAAACTGCGCCGGGGTGTCGTCGTAGTATTTCTTCGCCAGGTCATCCGTAATGTCGATCTTCATCTCCCGTTCTAGGACGAAGGGGATGGTGTATTGTTCGAGCTTCTGCTTCTCCCACTGGTCCCTGGTCACACCGGAGATGAGCAACTGTGGAGCGAGTTTTTTTTCAAATTGTTCGTCGGTCAAATTCTCATTGGTCTTCACCTGGTGAAACCATTTCTGGAATTCGACCTTGCCCTTCACTTTATCCGCTTCGGTGGCCTTGTTCATCACAAGCTGCCTCGAAATCAACTCGTCGAGGATCTGTCGTTCGATGAGCTTGATCCTTTCCGGCGGAATCGCCTGCCCTTGCACAGCGGCATCTGCCTTGACCGCGGTGATCACCTGATCGAGTTGAGAACGCGTGACCGAAACGCCTTTGCCCGTGGCGATGAGCGGGCCTTCGGAGGCGTCGCTGCCTTTCAAGGAAGCGCCGGAATTTGCGTTCGTGAAGGCGGGCTGGCCAGAGGCTGCGCCAAATACCGCAATTGGAACGGCACAGAACAAGAGCAGAAATTGCATCAATTTTTTCATAAATCTAATGAAATGGTCGGAGAGTCTAACACAGTCCTACAATTTGACCACCTCAACATTGCTGATGTCCGGATCAGCACGTAACTCGTCCAACACTTCCTTCGATGGGACACTGTCGAGGTTCAACACGGTCAGTGCATGGCCGCCCGCTGTGTCGCGGCTCAAACTCATGCTGGCAATGTTAATCTTGTGCCTGGCCAGCAACGTGCCGAGATAACCAACAATTCCTGGACGATCCTTGTTCTTCAGCAGCAGCACGATCCCGAACGGGACGATTTCAGTCGGCTGGCTGTAAAGGCGCACGATACGCGGATTGTCCGGCGAGCCAAAGAAAGTCCCGCCGGTTGAGATCAGCTTTTCCGGACCGCGGAATGCCTGGACGTGCAGCCATTCGTTGAACGTGACCGGCTCGTTCGACCGTTTCTCCTCGACGGTCAGGCCCAGGGTGGAAGCGAGGCTGCGGACATTCACGTTGTTCAAGTCCTTGACCGATGCGCGCGAAAGGAATCCCAGCAGAATGGCGCGCGTAATCGGGTCGATGTTCGGCAATTCCCTGGCTTTGCCACCGTAGGTGATGTGCAGGCGGTCGACTTGTGGCGGCGCAAGCTGCGCGAGAAGTTTCCCGAGCTTTTCGCCGAGCACAAGATACGGCTTCACCTGCTCGTACGTCTTGGCGTCCAGATACGGAAGGTTCACCGCGTTGCGGACTTCACCCGTGAGAAGATAGGCGGCGACGACTTCGGCCACTTCAATCCCGCATTTCTCCTGCGCTTCCTTTGTGCTCGCGCCGAGGTGCGGCGTCAACGTGACGCCGGAATGCTTTCGGAACGGATGATCTTCCGGCAGCGGCTCGGTGGCAAAAACATCAAGAGCGGCAGCAGCCACTTTGCCGGAATCCAGCGCCGCTATGAGGTCGTTCTCGACAATGATCTCGCCGCGCGCGCAGTTGACGATGCAAACCTTCGGCTTCATTTTCGCAAACGCCTCGGAGTTTAACATGCCGCGCGTCTGGTCGGTGACCGGCATGTGAACGGAAATGAAATCCGCGTCCCGATAAACAGCGTCCAAATCCACCAACTCCACGCCAATCGCCTTGGCGCGCGCCTCCGTGAGAAACGGATCGTACGCAAGGACTCTCATCCCGAACGCGAGTGCGCGCTTGGCGACTTCGCTGCCAATGCGGCCCATGCCAAGCACACCGAGTGTTTTGCCGAAAAGCTCCGTGCCTTGAAACTGCTTGCGATCCCATTTGCCCGTGGTCATTGAGGCATACGCCTGAGGCACCTTTCGCGCGAGGCTCAAGAGCATGGCGAAAGTCAGCTCCGCAGTGGTGATCGTGTTTCCGCCGGGCGTGTTCATCACCACGACGCCGTGTTCCGTGGCGGCTTCCACATCAATGTTGTCCACGCCGACTCCCGCGCGCCCGACAACGCGCAGTTTGGACGCGGCTTCTATGACTTTGCGCGTCACCTTTGTCTCGGAACGGACGATCATCGCAACAGCATCTCCGACGAGCGGCAGCAGTTCCGCCTCGGGCAATCGCCTAGACAGCACGGTGACTTTGAATTCCGGCCGTTGTTGCAGCAGGGCGATTCCTTTTGGGGAAACCGGGTCGCAAACGAGCACTTTCATAAATGGAGCGCGAGTCTAGGGAATGACGCTGGTGGGGTCAAAGGCATAGTAAGGTATAGCGGCGCTGCAATTTTTCCGGGTGAATGACCCAGGGTGAAGACCTACTCTGATGCTTTCGGAGTTTTGAACAAAGGGCTTGAACTCCCGCGGAAATTTCTGACAAGACTTTGTTGCTGTGCCCCGAAGCGAACTGCCTCATGATATTCAGCAGTTCTTGCGCGAGCAGATTCGGTCCATCGAAAAGCTGGAGATTCTGTTGTTGCTGCATAACGCTCCGGCGCGCCGATGGAGTGTCGCGAACGTGTACCAGGTCGTGAGCGATCGGTTTCCGCAACGTTGGAGGCGCTCTGCAAAACAGGCTTGCTGATCACAGCCGATGATGGAACCTACCAATTCTCGCCGAAGACCGAACAACTGAAAGACCTCGTCATCAGCCTTGGCCGGCTCTACGCAGAGCGCCGCGTCAGAATCGTCGAGGCCCTCTACCTGGAGAAGCCTTCGGAGGTGGATGAGTTCGCGAAGGCATTCCGCCTGCGGAAGGACAAGGACCATGGCTGAAACCGTTTACATCCTCTGCGCGCTCACGAGCATTGCCTGCATGATGCTTGCTGTTCCGCGCCTATCGCCGCGCGCGCCCCCGCTGTTATTCTGGAGCGGTGCTGCTTTCCTGGCTTTTGCCATCGCCAACATCCTTTTGTGCGTCGATCTGGTAATGTTCCCGCAATACAACTTGCTGCTATTGCGCCAGGCCATCACTGCGTCCGGTGTCGTTCTGCTCTTGTACGGCCTGATTCGAACCAACAACTGACTTTTATGACTAATTGGAACTTTGCGCTCTCGGGAATCATCCTTCTCGGATACTGGGCCATTGGACTCTTCTTCTTCCGATTTTGGCGAAAGAGCTCCGACCGGTTTTTCCTCTTCTTTGCCTGCGCCTTCTGGCTCCTGGCAATCGAACGGATTCTCCTGCTGGCCGTCGGATCGGATGAGGAAGCCAAAGCTTACATTTACATCGTTCGCCTCATTGCATTCCTGTTCATCCTCTACGCAATCTTCGACAAGAACCGTGCTGGCCGGCCAAATACCAGGCCTGAACGGGATTGAGTTTTTTGTGGCTAATGGACCGGCTTGATGCCATAGTCCTGTCATCCATGAAACAACGTGGATCATCAGACTCGTGCCAGCGGCTCGAAGTGAAACCGCTGGTTTCCGGTCACGGGCGTCGCGGATCCGCCGAGGATTAGTCCGCGCGCTTAAGCCGGGCATTAACAACCAACTCAAACCCAATAGTCCCATGAAAAGAAACATTCTGTTCGGCATAATCGCCTTGCTTGCCGGCTCGCTGCTCGCGGCGGATTCCGGTCCCAAGGACGACGTCAGCGCGGCGGCCAAGAAGCTCGCCGACGCAAGCAACTACAGTTGGAAGATGACGCAGGACTTAGGCGCCAACTCACAGTTCCAACCCGGCCCCACCACGGGCAAGACGGAAAAGGATGGCATTACGTGGATGTCCTCCGAATTTGGAGACAATACCATGGAAGCGGCGAAAAAGGGAACCAAGGTCGCCGTCAAAACCGATGAAGGCTGGCAGTCTTCCGAGGAAGCCGCGGGTGGAGGAGGCGGGGGCGGTGGATTCGGCCGCGGTGGATTCCTGGCGCGACGCATGACAACCCTGAAGTTGCCGGCCCAGGAAGCTCAGGATTTAGCGACTGCCGCGAAGGAATTGAAAAAGGATGGCGACGTTATCAGCGGTGATCTCACTGAAGATGGTGCGAAGAGTCTGTTGAGCACGGGTTTTGGTGGTCGGCGCGGCGGTGGTGGTGGTGCTCAAGCTCCCGCTCCCAAGAACGCCAAAGGCTCCGTCAAATTCTGGCTGAAGGACGGCTCCATCGCGAAGTACGAATTCAAAGTCTCCGGCACCGTGCAGGGGTTCAACGGTGACGACATGGACATGGACCGCACGACGACTGTTGAAATCAGCAACGTTGGCTCGACGAAGATTGATTTGCCGGACGAAGCGAAGAAGAAATTGTCCTAAACGACATTTGTTTTCTGCAACGGACGGGCGCATTCAGCGCTCGTCCGTTTTATTTTCCCAGGAGCGGGAATTCCGCTCGCCATTCGCAAATTTTCATTTGCGAATGGCCTTGGCCCGCTATGCTTTTGCCGGACACCAACCATGGCTGCCGACATAACGACTCAAACCGGCTTAAAACGCTTTCTCCCGCGCATCGGCTCGCCGGCCTATCACGTGATGCTCGCGTGCGTGGCGATTTTCATTCTGGGCCCGCTGGGCGGCGTCTCGGCGGCGTTTATGAATTTCTCCATCGGATTCTTCGTCGGCGGACAGGTGCTCGCGGGCATTCTCGGCAGCACGGTCACGCTGCCTTACGGCCCCGATGGCAGGCATGGCGGCAATTACATGCAAACGATGGCGGCGTCGGTCGCAGGCATGTGCGGCATGGGCGTTCTGATTCAGGCGATGGCCTGGCTCGGGTTACCCGAACCGCCCGTATGGCAGCTCATGCTCTTTTACACCTGTATCGGCATGTTCGGTGTCGGCGTCGGAATGCTCTACACGCCGATCGTCGTGGACCGGATGCAACTGATGTTCCCGTCCGGTCTCGCCGTGGCGAACATTTTGCGCGCGCTGACCGACAGGAATTTGCTCAAACGTTCTATTGCCAAGCTCGGCGGGGGAACGTTGGTCGGCTATCTCGGTGGACTTGCGTCCCTGAAAATTCCGGCCGTTGAAGCCTGGAGTCTCTCCACATCCACGTTCGGCGCGGGCATGATCGTCGGTGCGCGCATTGCGATTCCCACCCTGGTCGTGGCATTGACGGGCTACTTTCTGCGGCCGTATCTCATCAGCATCGGTTGGCTGAAGGAAGGTGAACCATTTCGGAAGATTGGTTTCATCATTGCGCTTGGCACTATTCTAGGCGCAGCGATCGTCGACATTGGATTGATTCTCTACCAGGCCCTGAAACGGCTGCGGCAAAAAGCCGCGGAACCGGTCAAGCCGCCTGAGGACTGGAAACGCGTCAACGTTTTCCGTCTGGCGCTTTGGGTCATGTTCTGGGGCGCTGCCGTTGTGATTGTCGGGAGCCAGGTGCTGCATCAACCGCCGTTCTTCCTGACCGTCGCCGTCGGTCTGTGCTTCCTGTTTGTCCTGGTGAATGGCATTTCCATCGGCATTTCGGACAGCAACCCCATTTCCAGCGCGTTCGTGATGACCGTGTTCATCCTTGCGGGACTTGGTTTGAAGGACCCGGGTACCGGCCTGATGTGCGCGTCGATTCTGCTCATCGCGTGCAGCGAAGGCGGTGACATGCAGCAAGACCGTTCCACGGGCTGGCGGCTCGGCACAAACCGCATCAATCAATTCCGTTACCAGGTCATTGGCATTGTGATGGGCGCAGTGCTCGCGGTCGCGCTGGCAAAAACGTTCATGCACGCCTACCCCGTATTGATGAAAGATCAATTCGCCGGCCACGTGGAAAGCGCGGAAAAATGGCAGAGCGCAATGACCTACAAGTTCGTCGGCGCGCTGCGCGGTATTACCACAAATCAACCGCACATAATGAAGGCGCTGCGGCTTGGCATAGCCATTGGCCTGATCACGGAAATCCTGCGCAAACTCGTTCACGCCAGCCGGCGCTACCGCGAGTTCACCACTCGTTCGCGAGGGGGCTACGCCACCGGCTTCCTGATCGACGCAGTGATTTTGCCAAGCCCTTACGCATCGTCGTTCGGAGGATTCTTGGAACTGTCAGCCTGCGTCTGGTGGACGGCGGGAGGCGTATTAGCTTCGATGTACGACACGGTCGCGAAGAGATTCACGTCGCGCAAGCTTAGGCCTGCCGAAGGCGAAATCCCCGCCGACATGAGCACGACGTCATTAATTGGCGGCGGGCTGATTGCCGGCGACTCGCTCGCGGCGTTAAGCGTTGGGATTTACGGCTTGCTGACAACCGTGTTAAAATGAGCGCTGGCGGCGGAAGGCGTGGCTGAATCGTTCCGCCTTAGTTGATTTCCCGCATCCGAATGCACGAGGCTTCCTGCGCCTGATCGAACAATTCCAATTTCGGAACGATGCGCGCGCAGTCGGCGACCGCGTACGGACAACGCGGATGAAACGGGCAGCCACCCGGCGGGTTCATCGGTGACGGTGGGTCGCCGGCCAGAATGATTCGCTGCCGAAGCTTCTCGCGTTGCGGATCGGGAATCGGCACGGCGCTGACGAGCGATTTTGTGTAAGGATGCAGAGGCCGGTTGAACACCTGAGTCGCCGGTCCCAACTCAACAATTCTTCCCAGATACATCACCGCGATGCGATCCGAAATATGTTTCACCACTGACAAATCGTGCGAAATGAAAATCAGGGTGAGTTGCATTTCGCGCGAGAGCTTCGCGAGCAGGTTGATAATTTGCGCCTGGATCGAGACATCGAGCGCGCTTACCGGTTCGTCCGCAACGATCAGTTTTGGTTCGACCGCCAGCGCACGGGCGACGGCGATACGCTGCCGCTGCCCGCCGGAAAATTCGTGCGGATATTTTTTCAGAAACCGCGGCGAGAGACCGACCTTCTCCATTAACCCGCTCGTGCGCGCGAGGAGTTCGGTTTTCGGGATTTTTTTGTGAGCCTGAACTGCTTCAGCGAGTGTGTCGAACACCGTCATGCGCGGATTGAGCGAGGCATACGGGTCCTGAAAGATCATCTGAAAATCCGAGCGAGCCTGCCGCAATTCCGATTTGCCGAGCATCGCGAGATTTTTTCCTGCGAGAATCACCGAGCCTTCCGTCGGTGAAATCAATTGCAGAATGGTCCGACCCAGCGTGGATTTTCCGCAGCCAGATTCGCCGACGAGTCCCAGAATTTCTCCGCGTCGCAACGTCAGGGAAACGCCGTCAACCGCCTTTACCGTCCCGATGTGGCGACGAAAAATTATTCCGCGCTCCACGGGAAAATGCGCCTTCACGTTTTGCAGTTCGAGAAATGTTTCCGCCATGGTCACAAAGTAATCTCGCGCCTCTGAACTCTCAGACACGCCGTCGCGTGGTCGCCGTTGATTTGTTTGAGCTCGACCGGCTCTACGCAGTAGTCCTTCGCAAACTCGCAGCGCGGCATGAACGGGCAGCCACGGATTTCCTTCGACAAATCCGGCGGCACGCCGGGGATCGTGTAAAGCTCCGCGCATTTCGATTGCAGCGCGGGAATGGATTTCTGGAGAGCACGGGTGTAAGGATGCTTCGGCCGCAAATAAATCTCCTCCGTCACGCTGCTCTCGACGATGCGTCCGGCATACATCACCTGCACGCGTTTGCAGAAACCCGCGACGACGCCGAGGTCATGTGTGATCCAAATCACCGCCATCCCGATTTCGCGCTGCATCTTCTTGACGAGTTCCAGGATCTGCGCCTGCACGGTCACGTCGAGCGCGGTCGTCGGTTCGTCGGCAATGAGCAATTCGGGCTTCGTGATTAGCGCCATTGCAATCATCACTCGCTGCCTCATGCCGCCCGAAAATTCGTGCGGGTAGCTGCGGATGCGCCGCGCGGCATCCGGCACGCCGACTTCTTCCAAAATGTTCACCGCGCGCTGCATCGCCTCGTCGCGACTGGCGTTTTCGTGAATCAACAGCGGTTCGATGATTTGATCGCTGACCCGCAGGTACGGATTCAGCGACGTCATCGGGTCCTGAAAAATCATGGTGATGCGTTTTCCGCGAACGGCGCGGAGTTGTGCGTCCGAAATCTTGAGCAAGTCAACTCCGGCAAACATCGCGCTGCCGCTTTCAATTTTTCCAGGTGGCTGCGGAATCAGGCGCAGCAACGAATAACACGTCACGGACTTTCCGGAACCGGATTCTCCGACGATGCCGAGCGTCTCGCCTTTTTCGAGCGAGAACGAAACGCCGTTCACCGCGCGCACGACGCCGTGGCGTGTGTGAAATGACGTTCTCAAATTTGAAACTTCGAGCAACGGCATATCAATCTTTCGATGCGCGCACATCCAGCGCATCGCGCAAACCGTCGCCGAGGAAGTTCAACGAGAACAGCGTGACAGCGAAAAACAATCCAGGAAAAATCAGCTGCCACGGGTATTCCTCCATGCTTTTCGCGCCGTCGTTGATGAGCGTGCCCCATGAACTCATCGGCGGCTGCACGCCGAAACCAAGGAAGCTCAAAAATGCTTCGAGCAACATGACGCTGGGCACGATCAACGTGCCGTAAATGATCACGATGCCGAGGATGTTCGGAATCATATGACGCAAAATGATCCGTCGCTTCCTCAAGCCAAGCGCTATGGCGGCTTCGATGAATTCCTGCTTTTTGAGCGACATGACCTGTCCGCGAACGATGCGCGCCATGTCGAGCCACTCGACTGCGCCGATGGCCATGAAGAGCAAAATGATGTTTCGCTCAAAAATTACCATCAACAGAATCACGAAAATCACGAACGGCAGCGAATAGAGGATGTCCACGATGCGCATCATCACGACGTCCGCGCGCCCTCCGAGATAACCGGAAATCGCGCCGTATAAAACCCCGATAACGATGGAAACCGCCGTTGCTGCCAGTCCGACGGACAGTGAAATGCGTCCGCCGTAAAGAATGCGCGAAAATAAATCGCGTCCCAGCACGTCAGTGCCGAGCCAGTGCGCGTGGCTGGGCGGCGTTGCGCCTATGGCGAGATTTGTTTGCTCGTACGAATGCGGGGCGATCAACGGTGCAAGAAACGACGCGAGCGTCAGCAGTAAAATAAAAATCCCTCCGATGACCGCGATTCTATTTTTCTGCAAGCGATACCACGCATCAAGCCAGAGTGATTGTCCGGCTTCAACTTCCGCGGTGTGTTGCGTGACGTTTGGAAATTCGGCTGTCATTTATTCAAAGCGCAACTTCGGGTTCAGCCAGACCTGCAGAATGTCCACCACGAGATTCGCGACAATGATTAGCACTGCATAAAGCAGCACGGTCCCCATCACCATCGTGTAGTCACGGTTGAATCCCGACATGACGAAAAGCCGGCCGAGACCCGGGATTTGGAAAATTTGTTCGACGACGAGCGAGCCGGTGATGATGCCGGTCATCGCGGGGCCGAGAAACGAAACCACCGGCAGAACCGCGCCGCGCAAGGAATGTTTCCAGACGACGCGCCATTCGGAAGCTCCTTTGGCGCGCGCGGTGCGGATAAAGTCCTGGTTCAAAATTTCCAACATCCCGCCGCGCGCGAGTCGCGAGATGTACGCCATGTAATAAAGTCCCAACGTGAGCGCAGGCAGGACGCGGTCGCTGGGAAAATCCCATCCAGAACTGTTGTACCAGTGGAACCACAAACCAAAAATGAGAATCAACAGCGGGCCAGTGATGAACGTTGGCAAACAAATCCCAAGCGTTGCGATGGACATCGGGATGTAATCGCTCGCTGTGTTTTTGCGGAGCGACGCGACGACGCCGGCGAGCATTCCGGTCACGAGCGCGAACGCGAGTGCGTAGCAGCCGAGTTCGAGTGAAACCGGAAATGCGCTGGCGATGAGTTCATTGACCGTCCAGCCGGCATATTTGAAAGATGGGCCGAAATCACCGTGCGACAATTGCTTCATGTAATCGAAGTATTGCTGCACGACGGGCTTGTTCAGGCCGTATTGCGCTTCCATCGCCTTCTTGATTTCCGGCGTCGTGGCACGCTCTTTGTCGAACGGCCCACCCGGCGCGAGCTTCATCATGAAGAACGTGAGCGTCGCCACGATAAATAACACCGGGATAGCTTCAACAATTCGTTTGCCGATGAAACGAAGCATTTGGATCAACGATCGGTTTCCAAATAGATGAACTTGTATGGATGCATATCGAGAATCGTCGGATACCAACCCTTCAATTCCGGCCGGCGTGCGCGGGTGACAGTGTAAAAGTAAACCGGAATGATCGGCAGTTCATCCATCAAAATCGCCTCGGCTTTCTGGAATACTTCCAGCCGCGCTTGCGCATCGGACGTGGCGGCAGCCTCCGCGATGAGATGGTCATATTCGGAATTTGACCAGCCTGTTTCATTGTTGCCGCCGCCAGTCACCCACATGTCGAGAAATGTGTTTGGGTCCGCATAATCACCGATCCAGGACGCGCGGCAGATTTGGTAATTCATCGTGCGCTGCGCGTCGAGATAGACTTTCCATTCCTGATTCACGAGGCGCACATCAATGCCAAGATTATTTTTCCACATTTGCTGAATCGCTTCGGCAATGGTGCGATGCGATTCGAGCGTGTTGTAAAGCAACTCGATCGGCGGCATGCCCTTGCCGTCTGGATAACCGGCTTCAGCAAGCAGACGTTTTGCCCCGGCAATATCTTCGTGCAACAACGTGCGACATGTGTAGCCCGCGGTGCCTGGCGGAACCAGATTGTAGGCCGGCAATTGTCCGCCGCGCGTTACGGTTTTCACGATGGCTTCGCGATCAATGGAAATCGTCAGAGCGCGGCGCACACGTTTGTCGTTGAGCGGCGGCTTCGTGACGTTGACGCGATAAAAATAATTTCCAAGGAAGGGCTCGATGCGAAGCAGGTCGGGATAATGTTCCTTGTAGTAATCAATTTTTGCCAGCGGCAGCGTGTAAGTGCAATGCAACTGACCTGAGCGGAATGCGCGCTCCTCCGCGTCGTCGCTTTCGATCGGATAAAAGTTGATTCCGCTCAGCCGCACGTTGTCGCGGTCCCAGTAATTTGTGCTCTTGCGAACGGCGACGATGTCATTGATGCGCCATTTCGAAAGCACGAATGCGCCATTGCCGACAAAATGGCCGGGATGCGTCCAGCGATTGCCACGTTGGTAAGGATCGCCATATTTCCGAACGACCGACATCGGAACCGGAAACCAGGATTGATGATTGATCAGCGACAGGAAATATGGCGTGGGGTTCTCAAGTGTGATTTGAAGTGTGTAGTCGTCCAGCACCTTGTAACCGACCTGATCAAAATCCTTCAGCTTACCTTCGTTGTAAGCCTGCGCGTTTTTCACGACATAGTGCATGTAGGAATATTCCGAGCCAAGCGACGGCGTGAGAATTCGTTTGTAAGATTCCAAAAAATCGCGCGCAGTCACCGGTTCGCCATTCGACCACATGGCGTCTTTGCGCAAATGGAACGTGTACACTTTCCCGTCTGTTGAAATGTTCCAACTTTCCGCCACGCCTGGAATCGGATGCAAATCATGCGGATCGAAGTTCACCAACCCCTCCAGCAGCGACATGATGATGTAGAATTCATTTTGGCCCGTGACAATATGCGGATCGAGGTCCTGCGGCTCGGTGCCATTGCCGAGCAGAAAAATCTTTTCGCGGTCGGCTGCTTCAACACGCGTTTCACGCTTGCCGCAGCCAACAAACAGTGCAGTGAGCATGACGCAAAGCATTCCTCCACTGGCGAATTTTTTGATCACTGCAATCGGCATTCTCGTTTGATATCTCCAAACCTGCCTGCTTCAAAATCCTCCGGCTCGGTTTCGGAATTCACCGAAAGTCATTCGGTGAGCGCTTCCATTGCTTCGGATTTTGTGTTGCACGTCACGATGGCAATACGGCGCCGATAGTGGAAAAGGGACATGATGTTCAACCCGATGTCCTTTTGCGGATCAGGAATGATTCGGACCACGCGCGCTACGCCTTTTGCGTTGCACAAATCCATTGTCGTTTTGATGTGAGGCGCGCACTCCGGGTCCATCGATTCCAAACCGCTCAAGTCGGTGAGCAGACGAAATCCCGGCTGCAATCCATCCGAAACTTCCCTGACCTTGTCAGCGCAGGCCTTTGCGTCCCCGGCGCCTACATGCTGCGTGAACACTATCGTCAGCAGTTTCTTCGGCTTGTCTGTTTCAACTCGAAACATTGTCTATTAAGGCGTGGCTCTTTCGGCGGATATCTTCTCGGTGACGCCAATTTTTTCGAGGAATGGATCGATCGAGCGTGGCCGGCCAAGGAACTTTTCTATGGACACATTTACGTCGCGGGAATCGCCAACCTCATAAATTTCTTTCCGCAATCTCATGCCGGCGTTGTTGTCGAAATACCCATCCGGCGATTTCTCGAAAACCGTCGCCATGTCCGCCGCAATTGCATCTGCCCACGCGTAACCGTAATAACCCGCGCCGTAACCGATGATGTGACCGAAGTAGGCGACGAACGCGGTATCAGAAGGCCGTGGCAGAAACACTTCACTCATCGCTTTGTTCGAAAGCGGAAGCGTTTGGTCCACGTTGCTGTCATGAATCTGCTGTGTGCAACTCCAGGTCCATCAGGCCAAACGAAAGCTGCCGGCGATAGAATGTGCCTTCCGTCGCGAGGCGGGCTTCCTTGAGTTTCGCCAGCACGTCTGCGGGAATCTTCTTCGATGGATCACGATAATCCGCGGCGAAACCATCCAGCACTTTCTTGTCCCAAACCCAGTTCTCGAGCATCTGTGACGGTGCTTCAACGAAATCACGCGGAACGCTGGTTCCGGAAAAGCGCACGTACTTGGCGCGGGTCAGGATCGTATGCATCGCATGGCCGAACTCGTGAAAAATGGTCTCCACGTCGTTGTGTGACATGAGCGACGGGTGATCCTTCGTCGGCGCAGGAAAATTGCAGATGAGCGCACATACCGGGCGCTGGTATTTCCCATCCGGCAGGAGCTTGCCATCGATCAATCCGAACTGCGCGAAATGATTGTATTTTCCCTCACGCGGAAACATATCGAGGTAGAACAAGCCCAGCGGCTCCCCGGTGTTTGCGTCGGACACCGCGTAAAGCTGGAGATCGCCAATCCATTTGTATGGCGGCTCGACCTGCTCGAACTTCAAACCGAAGATGCGCTGGTAAATGGCGAACATGCCGTCGAGCACACGTTGATAAGGGAAATAAACGCGCAACTGCTCGGCATCCACGTCGTATTTTCGCTTCTTCAACTGATTGGAATAATAACGCCAGTCCCAAATGTAGATCTTCGCGTTTGACTCGCCGGTTTCGTCTGCTTTCAGCTTCCGAAATTCCGCCAGCTCTGCGTCGAACTTCGGCTGCAAACCCATCTTCAGTTTATTCTCGAAATCAATTGCCGTCGCGCGTTCTTCACCATTTTTATTTCCGTCGCGTAGTCAGCCCAATTCTTGTATCCGAGCTTCCGCGCAATGCCATCGCGCAAAGCCAGAATCTTTTGAAGCAGCGGGATGTTCACCTCGCGGGCCAGATTGTCGCGAGCTTCGAGCAATTTCTTCCGGACATCCTCCCGCTTCGCATTTTCCATCACCGTCATGTAATGCCAGGTGATGTTCGCCATCACGATGCATTCGTCGTTTGCTCTCTTGAGCCTGCCCGAGCAAAATCCTCCGGCACTCCGTCGAGTTCGGCTTTTGTGAACGTCACCGGCTTATCCGCTTTTGTGACATTGTTTTCGAAATCAGTTTCCAGGCCGTAAAGTTCCTTGCGCATCCGCTCCACTTCATCGCGTCCGGCCTTGGGCAACTCGAGTCCAGCGCGGCGGTAATCGCGCATCGTTTCCGACAACAGCTTGGCGTCCTCGCCAGTGAGTCTTGGCCGGGTGTCCTCGTAAGCCTTGACGGCACGATAAACGTCCTCACGATAATCCAGCCCGACCATCCACGATTCCAATTGCTTGATGGCTTCCGTCGTCGAATCGCGCACATCGGCGTTCGTGCTCGTCTGTTGAATGAGTGAAAACCGGTTTGCAATCAGTCCAAGTTGAAATCCGAGATCATCCAGCGCGCGGACAGTGTTGGTAAAATTCACTTCAGCCGGCTTCAGTTGGCCGACGCGATCCAGTGCCGCATCGCCTGCTTTAATCGTGTTCGTGAGCGTGGCCTGAATTTCGTTCGTGCTCGTCTCGAATGTTGGCAGGCTGACGACGGCGTCGTATTTGGCCGCGCGCGTCTGAAATTCCGCGAGCTTTTCGGCTGGCCCGGCATTTCCGTCTGACTTGGAAGATGTTTGATTCATGTCACCGCAACCGGCCAGGAACCAAGCCATGGCAAGACACCAACTGGGTTTGCATTGCATGGAATGAAACTATCGCCTGTCGCGCCGCATTCAAGTTGATTCCCCAAACGAATTCCGCGTGACACCCGCGACTTCGCCCCTGACAATTTCGACGTGGCGCTGCTCGAAATAAAGAATCTCAAGCTAGACTTTCTTTCCGGCGATACGCCCCTGCGCGCGGTTGATGACGTGTCGTTCACAGTTGAATCGAACGAAACTGTTTGCCTTGTCGGCGAGAGTGGCTGCGGCAAGAGCGTCACGGCACTCTCGATCGCCCGGCTCATTCCGTCGCCGCCAGCGCAATACGCCAGCGGTGAAATCCTGCTGAATGGCCGCGACGTGCTGAAGATATCCAACGGAGAGCTGCGCCAAATTCGTGGCGGCATTGTCAGCTACGTTTTTCAGGAGCCAAGCGCGGCGCTCAACCCCGTTATTCGCGTTGGCAGGCAAATCATGGAAGCGCTCAAGCTGCATCAACCCGGCAGAGCCAATGAGGATGAGGTGATTCGCCTCATGAAGCTCGTTCACATTCCCGCCCCGGAATCGCGCATCAAGGATTACCCGTTTCAAATGTCCGGCGGCATGCAGCAACGCGTAATGATCGCCATGGCGCTCGCCAGCCAGCCCAAACTGCTGGTCGCTGACGAACCGACAACCGCGCTCGATGTGACGATTCAGGCGCAGATTCTCGACTTACTCCGCGAACTCAAGCAGCGCCTCGGCATGGCGATCCTGCTCATTACGCACAATCTCGGCATCGTCCGGGACATGGCGGACCGCGTCGCCGTGATGTATGCCGGACAAATCGTGGAACTCGCGCCCGCGCGTGAGTTGCTGGAAAACCCGCTGCATCCCTACACGAAGGCGCTAATGGCCAGCGTGCCGAAACTCAGTGACGCAAGGCGGTGGGGCGAGGTTACTGACGAGCCGGCCTTGATGCGAAAGAGCGAATCAGTGACGGCTAGCGAGGACGCTCGCCCCATCAAACGCTTGATCGCGATTCCGGGCAACGTTCCGCGCATCGGCAATATCCCGCCCGGTTGCCGCTTCGCGCCGCGTTGTCCGATCGCCAAGCCGGAATGTTCCAATGCCATTCCCGCATTGCTCGAAGTCGAGCCGCAGCACTGGGTGCGGTGTCCGTTTTGGAAATGAACTCCGAATTCAATTAGCGCGATGTTCAAAGTTTCGAAGAGTGTTCAAGCTGGCGGCAAGGAACTGCAAGACCGCGCAGACTTCTTTCAACTCGGTTCAACCCTTGTGTTGGTGCTTGCCGATGGTGCGGGAGGATTGAGCGGCGGAGCGGAGGCTGCTGAGTTTCTGGTTCGACGATTAAGGGAGTCATTGTCTTCTTCCGCTGTGAGCGCTGAAGAATTGGGTCAGATTTTGGAGAAGCTGGACCAAGAGATGGCGTACCACGGAGCGTACGGCGAGACCACATGTGTCGTCGTCACACTGTCGGAGAGCGGAATTGTTGGCTGTAGCGTTGGTGATTCCGGAGCGTGGATTATCTCGCCCTCTGGAGTGGACAACCTCACGGCAAATCAACACCGGAAGCCTTTTGTCGGCAGCGGTCGCGCGATCCCGATTTGCTTCAGTCGCAGTGTGCTTGCCGGAACATTGCTTGTCGCAAGTGATGGCTTGCTGAAATACACGAGCCAAGAGTGTATTGCTTCCGCCTCACAGGCAGCGGACTTGGATGAAGGCATTCGCAATCTGGTGTCGTTAGTCCGCTATCCGTCTGGTGCTCTGCCGACGACATATCAATTCTACTCGCCCGGCAGACATGAGCCTTCTCGAAGTCCCACAATCTCAAAGTCCATTTCCCGGTAAAGCACGGGGCCTTCGCCGTGCAGAGGTAGCTTCGGCCACGCAGGCGGAGTGTTCAGCCACGGACGTCATGCACAAGTTGACCTTCCACGCGGTATAGGCTTAACTTCAGCCATGAGCACAGTCGCTGAAATCAAAGAAGCGATTCAGAAACTTTCCCCCCGTGAGCGCGAGGAGTTGGAAATGCTGGTCTGGCCGAACTGGGATCGGGCCGAAGGCGATCACCCACCCGGCATTCGTGAGAAACTTGCCGATGCTTCGAAGGGGCGCTTCCTGCCGGGCGACCGTTCCAATATCAAGAAAATCCTCTCCAGTCTGGAATGAATCCGCGCTGGGAGGAGGGCGAATTCGTTTTCTGCGATCTACAAACTGCCGCCCGCCATATCCGGCAGGACAATCCCCAAGCCGCCCGTGCTTTTGTGGAGGCCGCGTACGATAGTTTTGATATCCTTGCCCGTAATCCCGGAATCGGGCGCAAACGCGCTGATCTGGGTTTTCCTGAAGTTCGCTCTTGGCGCATTGCGGGTTTCCGACGTTACCTGATTTTTTATCGCGAGTTATCTGATCGCGTGCAAATCTGGCGTATCTTGCACGGAGCCCGAGATCTTCATAAAGGTTTGACCGATTAGTCAAAACCGCGAGACATGCCGCTGCTCGAAGTCCAAAACCTCAAAGTCCATCTTCCTGTCAAGCACGGCGTACTGCGCCGCGGGCGCGAATCCGTGAAGGCGGTGGACGGCGTGAGTTTCAGCATCGGGCCGGGTGAAACGCTCGGCCTCGTTGGGGAAAGCGGCTGCGGCAAAACGACGCTGGGCCGCGCCATTGTTCGGCTCGTTGAGCCCACCGCGGGCAGCATCTTGTTTGAGGGCGAAGACCTCGCACGGTTGAACGGCCCGGAGTTGCGCGAACGCCGTCGAAAGCTGCAAATCATTTTTCAGGACCCGTACGGATCGCTGAATCCACGGTTCACGGTCGAGGATATCGTCGCCGAAGGTTTGGACGTTCACGGGCTGTCCGAAAGCAAATCGGCGCGGCGGACACGCGTGGCCGAGTCGTTGAAATCTGTCGCGCTTGATCCAGCTTACGCCAACCGCTACGCGCACGAGTTCAGCGGAGGACAGCGTCAACGCATCGGCATTGCCCGCGCGCTGGCGTTGGAGCCAAAGCTCATCGTGTGCGACGAACCGGTGAGCGCGCTGGACGTTTCCGTTCAGGCGCAAATTGTGAACTTGCTGCAGGATTTGCAGCAGGAGCGAGGGATTGCCTATTTGTTCATCGGACACGATCTCGCCGTCGTAGAACATATCAGTCGCCGCGTGATGGTGATGTATCTTGGCAAAATCGTGGAGGTGGCCGAGGCCAAAACGCTCATCCGCTCGCCGCGGCATCCGTACACGCAGGCGCTCATTTCCGCCGTGCCGGTCATGGACCCCGGTTCGAAGCGACAGCGAATTGTATTGCCCGGCGATGTGCCGTCGCCGATTCATCCACCGCCGGGCTGCCCGTTTCATCCGCGCTGTCCGATGGTTGAGCCACAGTGCAAGACGGAGGTGCCGGTTCTCAGCGAAGTTGTCCCACAGCATTACGCCGCATGTCATCTGGCGAAATGAAACTCGCCGCTGAAGCTCTTAGCCGGAACGATTCGATTGGTCTGGGTGGAATGGCCAACCTGGCTGTTCCCGGCGGCAACTTGCCGCCGGGTTTTGCGTAACTGAAGGTGAAACCCTTTGGTTTGCATTCTCACCGCAGCGCTTGCGGGCTGGTAGCCCGCAAGAACGGGAAGGTTGCCCGTTCCACCCGAAATCCAACTGCATGGTTCCGGCTTAGCAACGCTATGCGCCAACACTTCACATCGAAAGCTTCGAATCGAGAGACCGTAACCTCAACACAGTCTTCCGCGTCATATCTAGCTGGTGCAATTGCGCGCATCACGATTTCTTTGCGGCGGGTGTGAAGTCGTGCTGGGCCTTGAGCGAACCGGCTTCGATAATGAGGCGGTAGGTCACTCCGGGTTGGAGCGGGTCGGCCAGGGCGCCCTGCACACTGGGCTTCATGCCGGGAATCGGCACGCCATATTCAAAGCCCCTGGTGGCGACTGGTTTTGAAGTGGGAACAAGCTCCCAGATTGGGTGCGCGTATTTGTTCGTTTCAAAATCGCTGAGCGGAATGACTTTGATGGACGTGACATTCAGCTTGCGATTGAACTCGAAGAGAATCGGATTGACGGTTTTGGTTGCCGCTGCGAACCGCGGATTGGCAAAACGCATGGCTGGACCTGAGCGATGAGAAATTTGAATTTTTTCGGAGGTAAACCAGTCCCTATTGAGGTAGAGGATGAAGCCGATGAGCAGGATGAAGACGGCAATGAGGAAATATTCTTTCTTTCTCATAACGAGAATTGGACGCGAGCAGCAAAAGAATGATCGATCTTTATGCGCAAAGGAAGTATTTGTTGAGCGCGCGCCAGCGGATGCCGGCTGACCAGAAAGGAACTGAATGAGACTAATGAGATCAACTACAGCAACGGCCAGGTGCTTCGGCCCTTCTCCGAGTGTTTTTGTAGCTGCAAACCAGAGGCCGGGATTCACGCTGATCGAGTTGCTGGTCGTGATCGCCATTATCGGCATACTCGCCAGCATGCTGCTGCCGTCTCTTTCGAAAGCCAAGGGATCAGCCATTCGCATTTCGTGCATCAACAACCAAAAGCAATTGAGCCTCTCAATGAAAATGTATGCCGACGAAAACAACGGCTACTTTCCGCCTCGATCCGGCACTGACCGCTGGCCAACCCGGGTGCGCGATGGTTACAAAGACCTGAGGTTGCTGCGCTGTCCGAACGATCGTCCTGGAATTCCGGCGACTGGCTCCATTGATATCATCCATTATCCAGCCGATGCCGCGCCACGCAGTTACATTATCAACGGTTGGAACGACTACTTCAAAAGCACTCTGAGTGCACAGGACTTCAATGCCTTCATGGGCGGAGGATACCCGAACGGGATGAGGGAATCGGCCATCATTCATCCTTCGGACACTGTTGTCTTCGGCGAAAAAAAGAATCAATCGGCGCACTATTACATGGATCTGCTCGAACCGGGGCGCAGTCAGGATTTTCCAGGAGTTGTGCTCGGCAATGATGATACTGAGTTGGAACAGGGCCGCCATTCCGGCAGCGGGACTGGCACTCGTTCCGGTGGATCCAACTACGCGATGGCGGACGGCAGCGCGAAGTTCATCAAGTACTGGTATAGCGTCGGTCCGCTGAACCTCTGGTGCGTGCTGGATCAAGATCGATCCAGTCCAACTTATGCGGTGCCGATTCCGTAGTTTCGACGCGAGCTAACTGTCCCTTCGTGGCAGCTTTGGCGATTTTGAACTGCTGCCCGACCTTGGCCCGCTTGAGAAATTCTCTTCCGCCATTAGAGTCTTCCCGTGAACGAAAACAATGATCCCGGAAGAGGCTTGTTCAAAGTCATGGTCGTCGCCACCGCGATTTCCTTCGGATGTCTGGGCGCGATCGTCGTCTCAATGAAGGATTTCTTTGGTGGCAACGCTGCGTTTGATTTCTGGTACAAAAGCGTTTCGGGATTCATTGGCGGAACGCTGGTGGGCTGGGGATTTTGGATTGCTGTTCGACGACTCGCGCAAAAAAATCGCGACACTGACCTTTGAATCGTGAATCTTTCGCTAAACGAAGCAAGCCGCGAGCATTCTTACGACAACACGACTCGCCGACGAAGTCGAGGTGTCACGCCAGAATCTCCGCCTTGTCGGCCTCCATACATTTAGTGACCCAGAAGAGTATGAAATCTGGCATCATTCAGTTGTTACTTCTGCTCGTGCTTCTAGGCCCTTCATTGGGTTGTAGGGAGAAGCGCGCCGAAGATGTGGTAAAAGAGAGGAACATTGTGGGTGATGATCCTATGCGAAGGGGAGGGTCTTGGACAAATACCTTAGGGATGATTTTTCGGGTTATACCAGGCACATCAGTTCGCTTCTGTGTTTGGGAAACACGGGTGCAAGATTATGAGATATTCGCGAAATCTACAGATCGAGACTGGAAACGAGCAGATTTTCCAGAAACACCAAACTGCCCGGCAGTGAATGTAAGCTGGGACGACGCAAAAGCATTCTGCGCGTGGCTTACACATAAAGAACTCATGGAGGTCCATCTCCAAGCAGATGAAATTTATCGCCTCCCTACGGACGCCGAATGGAGTCTTGCCGCTGGGTTAAATGAGGAGACCGCTACGACTCCGAAGGACAAAAGTGGTAAAGTAAAGCGGTACTCATGGGGAACAATTTGGCCTCCTCCGAGCCGAGCTGGAAACTTCGCCGATCTCTCTGCCAAGGCTAAACACCCATCTTGGGTGAATATCAATTACACTGTAATCCCAGCCTATGACGACAGTTTTCCTGAGACTTCGCCCGTAGGTAGTTTCAAACCTAACGAATCCGGATTGTATGACATATCCGGGAATGTTGAGGAATGGTGCGAAGATTGGATTAATGATAGCCAAAAACTGCGTGTTTTGCGTGGCGGCTCATGGATGACTCGTCTTCCCGACACTCTTTTGTTATCGTACCGCGGTGGATTTACACCTGATGTTCGCGTTGACTTCTGTGGATTTAGGGTTGTGGTGGCCAAGGTCAAGTGAAGATGCACATACAACGGTACGGTTGTCACCGAACTTTTCTTGTGGCGGTTGCCGAAGCGGAACTGAATACACGCCCATGCAGCCGAAGTACGTGCATCGCACGTGTCGCACACCCACAACACGACACCAGGCGGGCAGATTTGTTTCTGCGTGGCTTTGCCGGTTCGAACGGGAAAGTTTTCCGTTATGCCAAACCGTTAGTCCGGCACAACCACAGTCAGACAAAACACCAAGCTTTGCCTGGAAAATAAGATGAATTTGAAGCTGGAGCGGGCGAAGGGAATCGAACCCTCGTGTGAAGCTTGGAAGGCTTCCGTTCTACCATTGAACTACGCCCGCCTCTGGGCGAGCACATCATAACGGCGGCGCTTGCCTTGTCAATTCGCCACCATGTATTCTCGCCTGCATGAACTCGCTGCTCCTCACCGGCGGGCGGATTGTAGATCCCGCAAACAACCTCGATTCCATGGCAGACCTTCTAATCGTGGATGGCAAGATCGCGGCAGTGGGGAGGAAAGCTTCTATCAATGCCCCCGCAGACGTCGAGCGACTGGACGTGACGGGCAAGGTCGTTTGTCCCGGCCTGATTGATTTGCACGTTCATTTGCGCGAGCCGGGCCAGACGGCGAAGGAAACCATCGCCACCGGGACCGCCGCTGCCGCGCGCGGCGGGTTTACGTCCGTCGTTTGCATGCCGAATACATCGCCGACGGTGGACAACGCAGGCACCGTCGCGCTCATCCATGAACGCGCGAAGCAGCATGGCGTTGTCAACGTGTTTGTTGCGGGCGCCATCACCAAGAACATCGCCGGGGAAGAACTCGCGTCCATCGGCTCGCTCAAACGCGCTGGCATTGTGGCCATCACCGACGACGGACATTGCGTCCAGAACAACGAACTCATGCGGCGCGCCTGCGAATACGCGAAGATGTTTGACCTGCCGGTAATGGATCATTGCCAGGATTATTCACTCGTGACGGACGGCGTGATGCATGAGGGTTACTGGAGCACGGCTTTGGGCCTGCGCGGCTGGCCGTCTGCCGGCGAGGAAATGATCGTCGCGCGGAACATCCTGCTGGCTGAACTCACAGGCGCGCGAATCCATTGCCAGCATTTGAGCGCGGCGGGAAGCGTGGCATTGATTCGGGAGGCAAAGAAACGTGGCGTGCCAATTTCCGAGCGAAGCGTGCCCGCATCATTTCACGCTCACTGATGCCGCGATTGCAGGCAGCGAAAAGTTTTGGGCGAAGCCGGTCGGTCAAACAACTGTTTCAAACTCGAAATTCCAAGCTCGAAACCCATAGCCTTCCCGAATGGCCAGCCTACGATACGAATTTCAAGATGAATCCGCCTCTGCGTTCCGCGCACGACCGCGAAGCGATTCTCGAGGGTCTTGCCGATGGGACCATCGAAATTCTGTGCAGCGATCACGCACCGCATTGCGATTACGAGAAGGAGGTTGAATTCGATTACGCGCCATTCGGGATTACTGGATTGGAAACCGAACTCGCGCTTTCGCTCACACAGCTTTACCACACAAAACGGCTCAGTCTGCCGGATTTGATCGCGAAATACACCATCGCTCCCGCGCGATTGCTGAACTTGAAGAAAGGGACGCTCTCCGTGGGTTCAGATGGGGATGTGACCGTCCTTGACCTGGACCGGGACTGGGTATTTGACAGAACTGGAAGCGCGAGCAAGGCTATCAATAGCCCATTTCACGACTGGCTGTTAAAGGGCAAAGCAGTGGCGACGATCGTAGGCGGCAGGCGGGTGTCCGTTGAACAGGTCGCCGCTGTGGTCGCCTGAAAACGAGAAAGCGAGAGAATCATGAAACGAATACTTTTTGGCACGCTGGTTGTGGGACTCTTGGTGTTGCAGGGCTGCGGCGAAGCAGGAATGGAGGCCGTAAACGACGGATTGCCCTGGCAGACCGACCTTGCAAAGGCGCTACAGCAGGCAAAGACGGAAAACAAAATGGTGCTGATGGACTTCACGGGTTCCGACTGGTGCCCGCCCTGTAAAGCGCTGCACAGCACCGTGCTGACCTCGAAGGAATTCGCCAATTTCGCCAGCACCAACCTGGTGCTTGTCGAAGTGGATTTCCCGCATTCGAAAGCACAATCCAAGGAACTCAAGGAAGCCAATGCAGCGTTGAGCGAGAAATTCAAGATTGAAGGCTTTCCAACCATTATCGTGCTAAGTGCGGACGGCAAGGAACTGAAACGGCGGGACGGTTACGGCGGCGAGACTGCCGGGGAGTTCGTTGCGATGCTGGCGCACATCAGCAAGTAGGCCGAGGCCATTTTTGGCATCAGCTTTGGCGTGCTTAGACTCATGCGTCCGCTCTTTGGCGACCGCTTTGTTTTGTAATTTCTTGACCCGCCGACGCGCGGCTCTAGCATCGCCGCAATTCGCGCCCTGATGAAAGCCATTCTAGCTCTTGAAGACGGTTCGGTGTTCCACGGCCAGGCTTTTGGCGCGTGCGCTTCCGCGTGCGGCGAGGTGTGTTTCAACACATCGATGACCGGTTATCAGGAAATCCTCACGGATCCCTCGTACAAAGGGCAAATCGTCATGATGACTTATCCGCTCATCGGCAACTATGGCGTGAACAGGTTCGACGTGGAGTCCTGGCGTCCACACGTCGCCGGATTCGTCATTCGCGAATTGTCGCCAGTGGTCAGCAACTGGCGCGCAGACTATTCATTGGCCGATTATCTCGAACAGAACGGCATTCCAGGAATTCAAGGCGTGGACACGCGGGCGCTTACGAAGAAATTACGTGTGCGCGGCGCGCTCAACGGTTTTATTTCGACTGAGGGCGTCTCCGAAGCCGAGGCGATTTCGCGTGCAAAGGAATGGCCCGGATTGCTTGGCGTTGATTATGTCAAGGAGGTGACCCACAAGGACGCCTTCTTCTGGGACGAAAAGGACGAGCAGAGCGCAAGCTTCAATCTGCTCCACGGCTCGGATCGGGTGGATGCGCGCAACGTGCGCGATCCATTGCCGCCAGCGGACATTCCGATTGTCGCTTACGACTTTGGAATGAAATACAACATCCTGCGGCGGTTGCGGCAGCATGGATTCAAAGTTCAGGTCGTTCCCGCGACCACGCCGGCCGCTGTCGCGCTAGAGTCAAAACCGGCAGGCATTTTTCTCTCAAACGGTCCCGGTGATCCCGCCGCTCTTGGTTACGCGGTTCAAGCGGTAAGCGATCTCGTGAAAACCGGGATTCCGATTTTTGGAATCTGCCTCGGCCATCAAATTTTGGGGCAGGCGGTTGGCGGAAAGACCTACAAACTGAAGTTCGGCCATCGCGGCGGTAATCAGCCCGTCAAAGATCTCGAGTCAGGCAAGGTCGAAATCACTTCGCAAAACCACGGGTTCGCCGTGGATCCAAAATCACTGCCGTCGGACGTCGCCGTGGATCGTGTGAACCTCAACGACCAGACGGTGGAAGGAATGCGTCACAAATCGAAACCGATCTTCTGCGTGCAGTACCATCCCGAAGCATCGCCCGGTCCGCACGATTCAACGCCGCTGTTCGCACAATTTCGTTCGATGATCGAGCGGAAATAGCGTGCGGAACCGATCACGAGCGCACGGCGAGAGCCTGCGCCACGTTTACGTTTGACTTGAATCCATTCGTGGAGATAATCGTTTTTGCGTAAAAACTCTATGGCAAAACTTGTTGTCCTAAGTGCGGGCATAGCCGGACGCTCTTACGAGTTGAACGTGGACAAGACCACAATCGGCAGAGTCGAGGACAACACGTTTCAAATCGCCGAACCTTCCGTTTCCAGTCATCATTGCGAAGTTCTTCTACGGGGAAGCGATGTTGTTGTAAAGGATCTCAACTCGACCAACGGCACATTCATCAACAACGAACAGATAACAGAAAGCGTGCTGAAGCCCGGCCAGACTCTGCGCCTGGGTCAGATCGAAATCCGGCTCGAAACCGACGGCTCGTCGGCGCCAGCGCCGGCTCGTGCGCCAGCCAGCGCCTCACCGGCACCTCCGCCTCCGAGCGCTCCGAGGAAGCCGCAAGACACCATGGTGATGCAGCGTGGGGTCAGTCTGAATGAACTCGAACAAGGACCAAAAACAGGCGGATTCGACACTTCAAGCAAGGCATTCTCCAAGAAGAGTAATCAGATTAACAAACTTTTCCTGATCGGGGGAATTATCGTGGGCGTCGTGATTCTCGCCGTGCTCGCCTACGTCTTTTACAGCATCAGACAGCACTAGCGAACGAATCTGGCGCTCCGCTCGTATTCTTTTCCGGTTCGTTTTCTCAACTTTCCTTTAACCATCGCGCAACGTCCGCCGCCGCGTAGGTAATGATGATGTCCGCGCCTGCCCGCCGCATTGCAAGCAAGCTTTCCAACATCACGCCGCGCTCATCAATCCAGCCTTTGGCCGCAGCCGCTTTGACCATCGAATACTCTGCGCTCACCGCGTAAGCCGCGGTCGGATAACCAAACTCAGTTTTGACGCGGTACAAAATGTCCAGATACGCGAGCGCGGGCTTGACCATTACGATGTCCGCTCCCTCCTGAATATCGAGCGCCACTTCGCGCAATGCTTCTGCTCCGTTGGCTGCATCCATCTGGTAACTTCGTCGGTCACCAAATTGTGGAGCTGACTGCGCCGCTTCTCGAAATGGCCCGTAAAAGGCGGACGCAAACTTCGCGGCGTAAGACATGATGGGTGTCTCGGAAAACCCGCGGCGGTCGAGTTCTTCGCGAATCGCACGCACTCTGCCGTCCATCATGTCGCTGGGCGCAATGATGTCCGCACCCGCCTCTGCGTGACTCGCGGCCGTGCGCGCCAGCAATTTCAGCGTGGGATCATTCAGAATCTTCGCTCCTCGCTTGTCGCGCTGCACGATTCCGCAATGACCGTGTTCCATGTATTCGCACAAGCACACATCGGTAATGACCAGCAATTCCGGCAACGCCTTCTTCAACGCGCGAATCGCTTGCTGCACGATGCCGTTCGCGGCGTAGGCACCTGACGCTTTCGCGTCCTTCTTGTCCGGAATTCCAAAAAGCAGCACTGCGGGGACGCCCGATTCATGCGCTCGGGTCGCATCACGAACCAGTTCGTCCGGGGAAAGCTGAAACACACCCGGCATTGCTTGAATCGGCTGGCGCACCTTGCGTCCACTGCAAACGAAAAACGGCAGCACCAAATGCCCCGCGCTCAATTGCGTTTCGCTGACCAGACGGCGCAGCGCGGGCGACTGCCGCAATCGCCGCGGGCGGTAACTGGGAAATTGTCCAACACTATGCGAACTCATAATGAGATTCTAAATTCAAATCAGACCCAGAGGAAAGCGCCGTTTCGGAATAATCTTCAAGTGGGTGCCGGAAGCGGAAAAGAAAACGCGCACAAGCTGGACTTTGAGTTTCCCGTCACGGTGATAGTCGTTGATAGAAATTCGCGGGGTTTGATTTCATAAGAGCATGGTGAAAGAAGGATTTGCCGGGTTCACGCAGCCTCGCGCATGGTCTCCCACATAACTCAACAAACTCTGTGCCTCTGAATAGAAGATCGTAACCAAAATCGGGATTGTCCGTGCGCCCAACAACAAAAGTCCACGAAACACCATCGTCCTCCTCGCTGCTCAACCAGATGTGCGGATGACGAATGACCGTGTGAAAGTCTGGGTCATGCTTCTGATTGTAAGACTTCAACTCAACCTCGACTCGCTGTAAAATGGAAGGCAGCGCGGGAACGATCGCACGCACCAGTGACGCCTGACTCCGTGAGACAGGTGGCAAAACCTTCGGCTCGGTAGGAATCATCCGCGTATGAATCTCCAGAGAAACCTCGAGCCCGGAAGACCCGCACTCCAGGCATAGCCGCCGGGCGTGAGGCTGTACTCTGGAAGATGCTGGCTACTCATGTCGCGCGATCTTGAGACCTAACGCAAAGGTCAGCGATCGGAGCCAGCCGCCGCTGACGTTCGATTTGTCTCAGCGCGAATCGGCTGGATCCGATTCGCTGCACCGTCTGGTTCGGCATGGGCCTCGACGATCTGTTGTAGATCAATGACAACCACCGGATTGCCGTCTCGGGTGCTTGGATTGTGTTGGTAGCTGCTTGTCACGTACACATTGAGGCTGTCTCCTCGGACGATGCAGCTGTAGCCCTTGCGGGTCAACATCGGAAGAGATAACACCAGCCGGTACGTATTCCGGTGCTTCGCATAAAGCCGAAAATCCTCCGACGGAACAGCCGAGCCAATATCAGACGACAACCCACACACCATCACTCCAGAATGCTCACCGCTGTATTTCAGAAATCCCTCCGCGCCGGGTAACTTCACGTATTCGCCAACCCGGAGCACTGGCCGACTATTCGTTTCGCCTGCCAATGCAGAAAATGTCGCAGCTGCGAGAAGGATAATTGTAACGATGGCTTTCATACTCTTCTTTGCCGAACAATGATTATACAAACCGTGGATTGTTGTGCGGTCCGTTGAGCGGGAGAGAGCAGTCTTGTGCTCAACACCTTTCATACAAGCAGCTTATACTCTGTTTACATCAAAGGTCAACCTCCGAGTGATTCTCGGCCACTTTCCTCTGGCGCTTGGCTCCCCAACTCGTCGTACCGACGAATGCAAATCCAACAAGTTGACCGACTGGATTGTTAAATTTTCAGCTTTTTGCTCCCGTCTTCATCTTGTTTCTGCCGTTTGGTTCGCTATCTTCCACGGTTCTCTTGTGGACATAAGCAAAGAAATCCAGAAGCGGCGCACGTTCGCCATCATCTCGCATCCGGACGCGGGCAAGACCACGTTGACGGAGAAGCTGCTGCTTTACGGCGGCGCGGTGCAACTCGCCGGCTCGGTCACCGCGCGCAAGAACCAGCGCGCGACGACCTCCGACTGGATGGAGCTGGAAAAGAAGCGCGGCATCTCGATCAGCTCCACCGTGCTGCAATTCGATTACGACGGCTACCGCCTCAACCTGCTCGACACGCCCGGCCACAAGGATTTTTCCGAGGACACCTATCGCGTGCTCACCGCCGTGGATTCGGTCGTGATGGTGATTGATGCCGGCCAAGGGCATCGAGCCGCAGACGCGCAAGCTCTTCGAGGTCTGCCGCCAGCGCGGCGTGCCGATCTTCACGTTCATGAACAAGTGCGATCGCCCGATGCACGACCCGCTGGCGTTGCTCGATGAACTGGAGCGCGTGCTGGGCATCGGCGCGTTCCCGGTGAACTGGCCCATCGGCAACGGCTTCGAGTTTCAGGGCGTGTTCGACCGGCAGACGCAGCAGATGCACCTGTTCGAGCGCACGGTCGGCGGCCAATACCGCGCGCCGGTGCAGGTGGGCGGGTTGCACGATCGAGCTCATCCGCGGCCGGCTCGACGACGCAGACCTTTCACAGGACGGTCGAAGAACTGGAGATGCTCGAACACGCCGGGCACGATCTGGGACGACGCCGCCGTGCTCGCGGACAAAACCACGCCGGTCTTCTTCGGCAGCGCCATCAACAACTTCGGCGTGCAGCTCCTGCTCGATGGATTTCTTGAAGCACGCGCCCGGGCCGAAGGGGCGCAATGCCTCTGCAGCCGCCGAGGCGACATCGGCACGCGGCAACGACGCGGAAGCTGATCCGCCCGACGTCGGCGGCTACATTCGCGCCCGAACACCCCGCGTTCTCCGGTTTCATCTTCAAGATCCAGGCGAACATGGATCCGAAGCATCGCGACCGCATCGCGTTCGTGCGCGTTTGCTCCGGCAAATTCGAGCGCGACATGACCGTGCATCACTCGCGCTCCGAGAAGAAGGTGCGCCTCTCCAGCTCGCACAAGATCTTCGGCAACGAACGCGAGACGGTGGACGAAGCGTTCCCGGGCGACGTCATCGGCCTGGTCGGCCACGACAGCTTCGGCATCGGCGACACGCTCACGACCGACCCGAACATTCGTCTACAAGGAAATCCCGCGCTTCACGCCCGAAGCCTTCAGCTACCTGCACAATCCGAACACGGCGAAGTACAAACAATTCCGCCAGGGCCTCGACCAGCTTGTTGCAGGAAGGCGTGATCCAGGCGCTTTACCTGCGCAACTCGTCGGTGAAAACGCCGCTGCTCGCCGCCGTCGGCCCGCTGCAATTCGAGGTCGTGCAATTCCGGCTCGAAAGCGAATACGGCGCCGCCTCGCGCCTCGAATCCGCCCCGTGGACCGTCGTGCGCTGGCTGCCGACGGACATGAAGGAAGACGACCTCGACGCCACTCTCGCTGCCCACCGGCGCGCGGCTCGCTTACGACGTTGGCAAGAATCCCGTCGTGCTGTTTCACGAACGAATGGTCGGCGAATTATTTCGGCGAGACGAACAGGAATTGCCCGCTCTCCGCGCTGCCGGTGCAGACGGCACGCGAATAATTTGGATGTCCACCATCCTCAACGCCACTGACGTCACCGTGCGCTACGGCGAGCGCGCGATTCTGGATGCCGCCACGCTCGCCATTGAGGAAGGGCAACGCATCGGGCTGGTCGGGCGCAATGGCTGCGGCAAGACGACGTTTCTGCACATCCTCGCTGGCTTGCAATCGCCGGACACGGGAGAAGTCACGCGGCGGCGCGATCTGGTCGTCAGTTATCTGCCGCAGGATTTCATGCTCGATCCGGCGTTCGACGTGCGGGGAAATGTCCGCGCCGGCGCGAAGACACGTTCTCGATCTGATCGCGGAATTTGAATCGCTGCCTCACGACTCGAAGCGGCACGAGGAACTGGAGCATCGCATCCAAGCGCTCGAAGGCTGGACGCTGGATCAGCGCATCGAAACAGCGATGTCGCATCTGAATTGCCCGGCCGGCGATCGGCGACATCGAGACGCTTTCCGGCGGCGAGAAGCGGCGCGTGGCGATGTGCCGGGCCATTGTTTCGCGGCCGGACTTTCTGATTCTCGACGAGCCGACGAACCATCTCGACCCGGAATCCATCGAGTGGGTTGCGGAGTTTCTGGAAAAGTTCGGCGGCACGTTTCTCGTCGTCACGCACGACCGCTATTTTCTCGACCGCGTCGTGACGCGCATGGTCGAATTGTGCGATGGAAAATTCTGGTCGCACGACGGCAACTACACCGATTACCTGCTCGACAAAGCCGAGCGGCAGGAAGCCGACGCGGTGATCGAGCACAAGCGCCAGATGTTTCTGAAAAAGGAACTGGCGTGGGTGCGCCAAGGCCCGCGCGCGCAACGCAGCAAGCAGAAGAACCGTTTCGAGCGTTACTACGACGAAGCGGCGCAGGACGGGCCCGTCGTTGAGGAGGACATGGAACTTTGCATTCCGCCGCCGCCGCAACTCGGCAATCGCACCGTGGAGGTGAGCAATCTCGGCATGGAACTCGGCGGGCGCAGATTGTTTTCCGGATTCAACTTCACGTTCGAGAACGGCAAGCGCATCGGCGTCTGCGGGCGAAATGGGCTCGGCAAAACCACGTTGCTCAAGATCATCATCGGCCAGCTCGCGCCCACGGAAGGCACGGTGAAGACCGGCCAACTCACGAAATTCAACTATGTGGACCAGGGCCGACTGCAATTGAACGACGAGCGCACGGTGCTGGAGGAGGCTTCCGATGGCACGGAGTTCGTGATCTGGGGCGAAGCGAAAATTTCCGTGCGCTCGTATCTGAAGCGATTTCTGTTCGCCGACGACCGCATCACGACGCAGGTGAAGAAACTTTCGCGGCGGCGAACGCAGCCGGCTGTTGCTCGCGCGCATCCTGAAGAGCGGCGGCAACTTCCTCATCCTCGACGAACCGACGAACGATCTCGATCTGCCGACGTTGCGCGTGCTGGAGGAAGCGTTGATCGCATTTCCGGGAGTCGTGTGCGTCGTCAGCCACGACCGCTATTTTCTGAATCGCGTCTGCACCGACATTCTGGCGTTCGAGGGCGACGGCAAGATTCATCACAGCGTCGGGGACTACGATTATTATCTGGAGAAGAAGCAGCGGAAGATGGAAGAGGCTTCTCGCTGAGCGCAGCCACAGTGTCTCCGAAGAAATCAACCGTTGCTTCTGCAAGCCGCCTTCGACCAAGCCCGCAAAGCCGCGCAAACTTTCATTCAAAGAACAACGCGAGCTGGAAGGCATGGAAGCGCAGATCCACGCGGTCGATGACGAGATTGCACGCATTGAAGGATTGTTCGCCCCGCCGGATTTCCATCGCACACACGCGACGCAAACCAACCAACTCACCGCCGATCTCGCCGCCGCGAAAGAAAAGCTCGCGCAACTTTACGCGCGATGGGAGGAGTTGGAGGCTATTCGCACGGCGTCGATTTCTGCGACAAGCGACGCACGCCAGCTCTGAGCGATCAACGGTAGTGATTGAACAGGCTCGCGATGAGAATCAGTTCCGAGTGCGCTGCGGACAACTTGGGCAGCACGACTCGAATCCGGGAGCGATATTCCGCCAACTTTTCGCGCATGGGTTTCAAATCGGTGGACTTGTCCCATTGCAGCTTCTTCAAATCCAGCACGAGATGATTCTTGCTGCGCGCGAGCGATTCGCTGATGCGATGCGCCAGACCTTCGGCATTGTTCCGCGACAATGCGCCTTCGAGCCGCATCCAGACGCGTTGTTTGGCGTGCTGCAATTCGACCTGCACCGAAAACTCCGGCGAAGCAAACTTGCGATGGAGTTCCTCCCACGCTTCGAATGCGCTCCCGTGCTTTTCGGGCATGCGATAGGTGGTGCGGATCAACTTCGGATGTTGAAACCAATTCATCTTCAACGTCACAGCAGTCCACAGGAGCGGCGCCAACGGCCATGACGGACTTGAATCGCTGGACGAGAGCGGGTTTGCCCAACTCGCCGTGAATGTGTTTTTCCAAATCGCCAATCCAGCGGCGCACTTTGGCATTCGGCACGAGGAGTCGGCCCGGAAGAAAAACAGGATACGCAAACCGTAATTCCTTGGCGAAGTATTCAGCTTTGGCGCGCAGGTGCGGGTTCGGCGAATCCTTCAACTTGAGATAGCCGAGCCATTGAGCTTGAGGACGCGATAAATGCTCGGCCCCAGCCGTTGAAAATCCTGCTCAAAACACCAGCGCTGGATTTCCTCGATCTGCTCGGGCGAGAGCGTCGGATGCTTCATCATCGTTCGAAATCCATCCGCGCGCCGGTAGAACAGGTCCTTGTCGGTCGTGTAAATGTCCTGCAATAAATTCTCCTTGATGACGCGCTCGTGAAACGGCGTTCCGGGCACCGGACCGTAAATCAGAAATTGCGCCAAGACGTTATTCCCCACAACAACGTTTCCTCGCAAAGTTCAAGATGGTGGAGCCGAGGGGAGTCGAACCCCTGACCTTCTCATTGCGAACGAGACGCTCTACCAACTGAGCTACGACCCCATCCACCAATTGCAGGCACGAATAGGTTTGGCATACCAGAACGTCTTTCGCAATTGATTTGTGAACTTTGGTCGAGGGGAACTACTGACGGGCGAAGCGGTTTTCCCATTCAATTCGGAAGGCCAGGCACGGGCGCAACATTCCCCACATCTCAATCGCCTCGGCCATTGGGACTTCAATTTGCCGGGTCAACTTTCGACCGGTTCATTGCACACCGGCTGCCAGCGAACGATCAGGTCCCGTTCCTCACTGCATCGCGCCGCCTGCCCGACGGAATCGTAATGGGCATGAATGTGTGTGGCGCCATTCGCGATGGCGTCATCCATTCGCACATGCCCCTCGAGCCGCTGGTGCAGATCGCGCGTTTGCGCGATGTAGATCGGAACCCAGCATCCACTCTCCGCCTGTGCCGCGTAGATGAAGTTGCCTGGCAATGGCCGGAATGTCGTATCGATCGGATAGACGGTGTATTGATACTCCTTGCCGGATTGCCCAGGCCACATCAACGATGCGGAAGACGTGTTCGCCTCTCCCGTGTGACGGCTGAACCAATGTTTGATTAAGTTCACGCCGTCTCAACCACAACACCAACCGGACGATTTGTCACGAAAATTCAATTCGAGATCACCAACGGTGGCGTGTCACGGAACGAGCACAATCTTCCCATAAGCGCCCGCTTCCATCACCAGCTCGTGCGCCCGCGCAGCCTGCGCCAGCGGAAGTTCCTTGCCGATGACTGGACGCAAACTCCCATTCTCGAGTCCGGCCACAAGAGCGGCGTGAATCCTCCTCAATTCTTTAGCGGTTGCGTTAAACAAGAGCATTCCCATTACCTGAGCGTCGCGTTGCATCGCATCGCGAGGATTGATCTCAATTTTGCCACGGTTGCCGACGACAACAACGCGTCCGCCTCTCGCCAGCGTGCCCAAATCTTTCGCGAGATTCACATTGGCGAGCATTTCGACAATGACATCGAAGCCGCGCCCGCCCGTGAGCTTGACGGCCTCTTCCAGATAATTCGGCGAATGGTGATCCAACGCGTAATTCGCGCCATTCTCCAGGACCAGCTTCCTGCCGCGATCGCTTCCAGCGGTGCCGAAAGCTATAATACCGGCGGCCCGAGCCATTTGGATTGCCGCTGTGCCCACACCACCACTGGCTCCATGCACGAGAAGATTTTCGCCGGGCAACGCTTTCGCGCGTTGAAAGAGCGCTCGATAGGCGGTGGCATAGGGCGTGCCGAGACTGGCACCTTGAGAAAAAGAAACCTGGTCCGGCAACAGATACGCACCGTCAAGGTCGCTCAGGCAGAATTCAGCATACGCACCGGTGGAAGTGTTGGAAATATACACGCGATTACCGCGCTTGAGTTGCCGAACGTCCGCGCCGATTTCCTCTACGACCCCTGCCGCATCGCGTCCCGGCGTGTAAGGTAATTGTGAGTTCACGCCCGGCGAGGCGCTGAAAAGCCCGGAGCGGATGTAAGTCTCCACTGGGTTCACACCGATGGCATGGACGCGAACGAGCACCTGATTGGCCGCAGCGCGGGGCGTGGGAATTTCTTCGAGTCTCAAAACCTCTGGCCCGCCGAATTGATGGACGCGAATCGCTTTCACGCGCGGAATATGCCACGGACGATCCTTTTATCAAAGAAACGGAAATTGGGGGGACGACCTAAAGAATGTTGGCCGCCAATTCGGCAAGCTCAGAGCGCTCGCCCTTCTGCAACTCAATGTGCGCGGCGATGGGTTCGGAACGGAACCGGCTGACCACGTAATTGAATCCGTTCGACGACGAATCCACGTAAGGATTGTCAATCTGATATGGGTCGCCGGTGAAGATGACTTTTGTCCCGCTTCCGACACGCGTGATGATGGTCTTGGCTTCGAGCGGCGTGAGGTTTTGCGCCTCATCAATGATCATGAACTGATTCGCGATGCTGCGCCCGCGAATATAGCTCAACGCCTCCACGACGATGCTGCCGGAGCGCATGAGATCGCCGCTGCGGCGGTGCTCGTGGCCCATGTTCAAATCGCTCAGCATCTCGAGCGCGTCGTGAATCGGCTGCATCCACGGCGCAAGCTTCTCTTCGAGTGAACCGGGCAGAAATCCAAGTTCCTTGCCCATGGAAATGGTCGGACGTGCGACCACGAGTCGGCGAAATTCGCGGTCGAGCACGGTACGCTTTAGACCGGCTGCCATCGCGAGCAATGTTTTCCCCGTGCCAGCCTTGCCCATGAGTGTGACGAGCTTCACGCGGTCATCGAGCAGCGCGTCGAACGCGAAGTGTTGTTCGCGATTGCGTGGTTTGATGCCCCAGACACCTTCGCGACAATCGACAATGGGCACCAACTTTTCCCCCGACTCGTCCACTTTAGCAAGTGCGGTCTTCTTTGGATTGGTTTCATCGACCAGAACACAATACTCATTTGGGAAATATTTCTTTCCGCCGTTCAACTCCAACTCGCCGTTCGCTCGAAACGAAGCAATCTGCTGCGAACTGACCATCAACTCGATCATACCCGTATAAAGATCTTTGATGAACACGCGATCAGTTTCGTAATCCTCGGCCTGCAACCCGAGCGCATCAGCTTTTATTCGCAAGTTGATGTCCTTGCTCACAAGAATGGCGGGATTCTTCGGCTGTGCTTTCTGAACGCCGGATGCGAGCGAAAGGATTCGGTTGTCAACCGAGTTGCCGTTGAGATGATCCGAGCCGTTCAGCCCGTGGCCGTTCTTTTGAAAAATGATTTTTAGCTTCCCACCCGTCGGTAGCCGGACGCCTTCGCTCAACCGGCCTTCGCCGCGGAAGGAATCCAGCATGCGGGAAACAGCGCGCGCGTTCTGGCCGAGTTCGGTGGACTCACGTTTGAAGCGATCGATTTCTTCGATGACTTCAATCGGGACCAGCACGTTGTTCTCCTGGAAGCTGAGGAGTGAGTTTGGGTCGTGCAGGAGGACATTGGTATCAAGAATGTAGTTTTTCACGTACGAATCTGTTCAAATTTAACATCGGACATCCGACAATGCCACTGCTTGAGATTGGTATGCGCGGCGGGCAGATGGTAGTGGCCGGAGTACAGGAAATTAGCCAGCATTCCAAAAAGGTTAAAATCCACAAAACAAGGCTGGTCGTCGAGAAGGAACGGACGGCACATCACCATTTCTTCGAATGGAATCAATCGTTCGGCGAGCAGCTCCAAGAGGTTCTCTTGCTTCTCGCGCCATTCATCGATGCAGCCGCGCCCGAACTTGCGTTCCTTGTGCCGGAGAAACGCGAGTTGCTCGGACTTCGGAACAAATTCCCGGAAATAAACGTCGTTCAGCCTGAAACATGGCCCTTCAATTTCGTTCTCGATGTAGTTCCAGAGGATGGATTGCAGGCCCCCAAGTTCGCGCGGAAACAGGCTCAGTTGCAACTTTGAGTCGAGATACTTCGCGATGACTTGCGAGCTTTCGCTCACTTCGAAGACCACGTTCCTGCCATCGCGGATAATCGGCACGCCATAGTAACGCTGCCGGGTCAACTTCCAGACCAAAGACCTGTCCGTGCTCGGTATGTTGATAATACGGAAAGGAGTTTCAGAGAATTCCAAGATGCGGCGCTGGACGATGCAAAACGGACTCCACTGGAACTGAACCAATTCAATCATGTCAGAATGGACGTGCGATCAATACACGCAATCTAGGTTTGCGGTTCAGATGTGACAAGCGGAAATGCAATGGTCCTCCAGAATGTCACAAACTATGCCCTCGTCCGCAACAATACACCGCTTTACACCCCACAGTGTGGCGACTAAGCTCGAACCATGTCCGACTTCGATCCGACGGATTTCGTTGATGATGATTTTCAGGAGCGTAAAGCGCAGCCGTCGTCCGCCGCGTCAGCGGTCAGTGTGAGCGCTTCGCAACGCGCGCCAACACGTGAGGACATGGATTCCAAGGTCGTGGAAGCCCAGCAGAAGCTGGCCGAACTCAAGCGCGCGCAGGAAGAATTGGAACGCCAGCGCGCCGCGCTTGAAGATACCCGCCGCCGCCAGTCGGAATTTCAAACCGGCCGCCAGGAAATGATTCACAACCTCACGCGTGGATTGGGGCTGCTCGAGGAAGCTGAGTTCACTGCGCGCCGTGACGCTGAGCAAATGGCCAAGACGCTCGCCGATTTTCGCGACGCGCTTACAAAAATTGAATCGATCCACGAGGAAACCTGGACGAAGGATAATTTCAGCGTGGAACTGACCCGCGCGCTCACCGCTGTCGAAAACGCCCGCATGGAATGGAACGCGGCGCGGCTGAAATTGCCGGTGTTATCTGGTGAAAACCAGAACGTCGCTGAATCGCAGACCAGGCCAGCCCGTTCGGAGCTGTTGCCGGTCGAGAATCAGGGTTTTCTGCAACTGTGCAAGGTCGGTCTGGCGCTCACATGGCCCGTGGCGCTGGCTGTTTTGGCGACACTTGCAATATTGTTGGCGGTCCTGAACCGCCGTTGAGCCGCGGCATGGCATTGTTCAAGAAAAAAGCCGACCCCATTTCCGAACGCGCCCGCGCGCTCAATGCCGAGATTGCCGCGCTTGAGTCACAAATCAAAAAGCTCGGCGCGCAAGTGCACCATAACGCTTCGCAACCGCGGCTCCGTTCCACGGCATTGCCCCATGGGGCAACAATTCATCGCACGGTGGAATCACAAGCGGTTGCCGTCAGTTCCCCGCCACCAAATCACGAACCTGTTTTTGAAAAGGTGGATCAAGACCGCCTCAAGGCGCAGGGCGAAGCGGCAAAACCGGAACATTTCAACGAACTGGGCGTTCGGAAGTATGATCTACCGGCTTTAGTTGGAAGGATCCGCAATCACTTCCGTGGCCCGTTCGCGACAAATCCGAAGCTGGTGAACTACCTTGCTGCCGGGGGTATCCAAGGCCTCCGCCCGATGCGATACGAAAAACGCATTGCGCGAAACCGCTTCATCGTGCTAGTCGGGTTCCTTTTTCTGATGCTGTTGGGCATCATCTGGGTTTTTGTGAAACGCCGGTAAGCTCGCAATCCGCCGATGTTCGCGCCGAACGTTACGGCTTTCTATCGCAAGCCTGAACATCCTCGGCGCCTCGGCTCCAGACCAGACCGAATCCCAACCTTGCAACGGGTGCAGATCTTCCAGAGTTAGAACCATTCCTTTCGGCCATCCACGTAAACGCGCACAAATTCCTCGTCGGACTTGGTCAGGTAGATGATTCCTTCGATGAGTCCGATGAGATGCGTAATGGGATAAGCAATGCCGCACGTCAGAATGGCCAGCAAGAGCATGATTAGCCCGGCGCCGCTGTATCCGAGGATGAATTTGTGAATGCCCAGCCCGCCCAACAAGATCCCGCACACTCCGGCGGCAACCTTGTTCGAAGCACGCGCCGCGATTGTTGAAGTCGGCGGTGCCAATGGCGCAGGTGGGGGGGGTTTGATTTCCCCAGACAGTTCCGGAAATGATTTCAACGGCTTCCATTCCGCCGAGCCCTCCGCCTGGACCAGGGTATCGGCCCGCACGCGATTTTCTGCAATCCAAGTCCGCAACTGGTCGATAGTGGCCGGGCCGTATTGGTGGCCGTCTGCTCCGATGATTTTGTACATAAAGAACCTCTCGCCGAATGGTTTTCCAAACGTCTCATCGCCTCGCGGAGCACGGCGTTTACGCCGCTTCGATGCCGATTGGCCGAAAGCGGGCTGAAGCCCGCGCTCCACTCGCGGCTACGGTTTTAATTAAACCCTCTAGTCGGCGCCATGCCGCCGCGCATTTTAGAAAGAACACGGACCGCGAACCAAAAGTTTCAAGTTTTGCGGCTTCATTTGTTGACCGGATCAGCGGCCCGTTTGATCCCGGTCTTGCGGGGGATCCTCCACGATGACGGGCGGTGGTTCGGGGTCCGGCTCAATGTGCCGCAGCATGCTGACGCTGGTGAACAAGGACCAGAGCCATCCCGCGCCGAACAAAATAAGACCCCATGCGCCGAGCCATCCAGCCGGTTTCCATGTCACAGTCTCGTCCGCCGCTTGCAGCGTTCTGGCATAGAAGAATTCGCACATCCAGACCATCAACAGAACGAAGCCCGCGATTGCGAGCAGCAACTGACACGCACCTGAAACGAACCGACGTCCCAGCAGAGAGCCGAGGCCGGGTGTCGCGAGCTGATTGATGGCGAAATACGTTTGGGCTTTGCCTCGGCTAAGCGGCTTTGCGGCCAAATATCGTTTCATAGCCATACATCATAGCCGCAAAACCGATTGGCGCTGTAAAAAGCAGGCCTATGCCGCAGAGAAGCAAGCCGCCTATATTGATGATAGCAACCAACAGCACCAGCCCAAACACCTGCCACCAGTGTTTCCTCACCATTTTCCAGCTCACTTGCATTGCAGGCCAGAATGTCATCCCTTTGTCGATAATGAGTGGCAGTGTGAAGATCCAGTTGGTCGCAACAAAAACGACGGCGATAAATACGATCAGGAAAAGGGGAATCAGGAGCAGCAGTATCCATGGCTGCGGTTCCTGGCGACTTGCGGCCATCGGTATGACCACCAGCAACACTATGATGATGCCAACCGGAACCATGCACGCGCCAATAATTAAGGCGGGAATGAGCCGTCCAAGAAACAATTGAGCGAAGGCCTTCCGGAAACCGGAAAAAACGTCCGATGCGGATGTGGGCTGGTTTCGGATGGCGAGTAAAAACATGAAGAATACACCCCCTTCGAGCGGACCGGCAATGACCATGTTGGCGATTGAAAACAACCAGCCGATAAATGGAATTGCGCCGAACAACGCGAAGCCGAACTCAATGGCGAAATAAATCAGAACACCGCAAAACAGAGTTCCGAAATTCTGCTTAAACAAATTCCATCCGTCACCGATGCACCGGCCAATCTCCAGGTCGTAATCGCGAGCGGCAAATCCCTCGGCGCTAATTGCTGCTGCGGTTGCAGCCGCACCAGGAATCGACGGCGGTGGCCCACCCAACGTCGCGGCAAATTCCGGAAATGACAATAGCGGTTTCCATTCCTGTTCACCCTCCAGGCGCGCCTGGGTGCGGGCATTGGCGCGGCCTTCGGCGATCCATTGACGGATCAGGTCGTCACTGACGGGACCGTATTCTTTTTGATCCGCTCCGATGATTTTATACATGGACATGTTGTTCCTTGTTGAGGTTCGGCTCTGATTTTTTATTTATGGTTCCCAACGCAGTTCATTCAGCCGCTGCTCCGTTACGACTTCGACGTGACCATCTACAAAACCGACGCAGGTCGTCCGATTATGGCGTAACGGGGAAGCGACCATTTCAGCGCCGCTGCTCGCGTTCCAGCCGCCGTCGCTTTCAAAAAACAAAACCGTATTCATCGGCGACCTGATTTGATTTAGCTGCATTCCGGCCACCTGCCGATTGATGGCGTAATCACACCGGCTATCGCGAGCGGCAGCCACGCATTTCAAGGTTCTTTCTGTCGCGCCACTTTGCTGAAGCGCATCGCACCACGATTCAGCAGGAGGAAACTTGTCGCCGTGCGAATCAGCATACATATGCGCGGCAAGGGTAATTTGTTTCAAATTATTCATGCATTGGAGGGTTTGCGCCTTCTGCTTTGCCTTGGCAAGCGCCGGCAACAGCATCGCCGCAAACAACGGGAGCATCAGCACGAACACTCCAGAGACAACGGTTCCACTGACAGCGAGGCCAAAGCCCCTCACGCGGCCCTGGCTGTTCTTGATCTTGACCATCGAAATTATTCCGAGGATCAGCCCGACCAGCGCGGTGATGCCACAGGTAAACAGGCCCAGGATTCCGCAAACAAGCGACGTGATTGCCAAACCGCTGGTTTTCACGGGTGCGGTTGGTTGCGGGGTTGCTTGCGTTGTGGTTAACGGCGGAGTTTGGGGGCGGAGGGCGTCTGCGAATTCTGGGACTTCTGCCAGCGGCTTCCAATCAGCGCCCACGAGCACCTTTGTTTGAGCATCCACCCGGCCTTGGGCAATCCATTGGCGGATTTGTTCGCTGGTGATCGGGCCATACTCCCTTTGATCCGCTCCGATGATTTTATACATAGGTGTTTCCTCTGGAGCCAAACTTGTAGGGCATCCGCTCCAAAACGCAAGCCCCGTTCCTTACGGTGCAAACGGTGTAAACGGTTGCAGCGGGAGGTTGCGTAAAATTCCGAAGGCGATCCAGATGCCCAGATAAATCCAGAGCCACGAACTGCGGATGCCAAGCCCTGGCTGGCAAGTGATTTCACGCCAAAGCAGGCGGACAGCCAGAAAAATCCCAAGTGGCACCGACAGCACGAGAACTGGATTGAAATGCAGTGCGGTGATGAAATGGCCATGCAGCAGTTCGTGCATTGCGCGCAACCCGCCGCAGCCGGGGCAGTCCAAGCCAGTGAGTTGATGGAACTGACAAACCGGATAGATGGGAACACGTGCCGGATCGACAAAAAACAGAAGCGCGGCTGCGGCGATTCCTCCGATGGAGGCAACGGCGAAGAGGACGCTTTTCGTCCAGACATTCACGGCATCCTACAACCGGTAAACCCTGTGTCCGTGATCCAGCACGCTGATGGCGCCGAAAATGATGAACATTATAACCGTTAAAGCCAGACTCAACACGCAAAGGACAAGCCCGGCAACGGCCACGCCCTTTCCGTTATAGAGATGTGGGTTGTCGTTGATCTGGCCAATGGCGACCAACGCGAAGACGATTCCGACCAGATTGAAAGGCAGCCCGTAGCAGCAGCACAGGCCGAACGTCAATGCGGTGATCCCCATGGTGAGGCTCGTGATCGCAAGACCATTGGTCTTTCGCGCAACGGTGACCATTGCCGGAGAAACTGTGCGCCAGGCAGCGCCGAACAGAAGTGAGAACTCGGGAAAATCTGCGAGACGTTTCCAATCGGAAGTTCCTTCGAGCAGAGTTCTGGTATCGGCATTGGCGCGTCCCTCCGTGATCCACTGGCGCAATTGCTCCGCTGTAACCGGGCCATACTCCTTGCCATCGGCTCCGATGATTCTATACATGGCCTGACTCTGGCCCGATTCAGCAGGGCGCGTCAAGTAAAGGCGGGGCTGTTTGCCGCACGACTCGGGATCCAAACCAGCCAAGGCCAAGTTCGAACTGACTCTGCTGCAGGACAACGTGCCGAAACCGATCGTCCACGTTGAAATGGACCGTGCATCAGAGGCAGGCATTCAGGGCCTGAAATTGTCAGATTATGGGGCGAAGCTTGCCGTTGGCGTGGAGTATCAATGGGTGATTGCACTCGTGATGGATCCCGATAATCGCTCCAAGGATCTGGTGTCAACGCTAAAGGCGGTGGTGCTTGCGCACGGCCACCGTTCCGCCTCAAACGGGCATTTTCTATTTTCGTTTCCGCACCTTTCTATGGCACGCTAGGCAGCAATTATGAAAGCATTGCCGTCATGGCTCGCCATCGGAGTTCTGTTGTCCGGCGGATGTGCCACGGCACAGCAAGCAAAGACGCCGACGGAAAAAGACCTGGCGGCCTATCTGCTGGTCTATTTCAAGGACCAAGACCACAGCCTCTATTTCGCGCTCAGCTCCGACGGCTACACGTTCACCGACGTGAACAATGGCCAGCCGGTGATGAAGGGCGAGGATCTCGCCGAGCAGAAAGGCATCCGCGACCCGCACATCGTGCGCGGCCCCGACAATGCCTTCTATCTTTCGATGACCGACCTGAACATTTTCGGCCAGCGAATGGGCTATCGCACCACCCAATGGCAGCGCGACGCGGAGAAATATGATTGGGGCAACAACCGCGCCTCGTGCTCGTGAAGTCAACCAACCTCGTTGACTGGTCACACACCGACGTGCGCGTGGACCAGGCATTTCCCAGACTGGCAGACATCGGCTGCGTCTGGGCGCCCGAAACCATTTACGATGCGGAGAAGCGCAAGATGATGATTTATTTCACCCTGCGCTTCGACCACGGGAAGACCGGCCTTTATTACAGCTACACAGACGACGCGTTCACGAAGCTGGAAACGTATCCCGAAGTGCTTTTCAAATATCCCCAAGACATCCAAATCCTGGACGGAGACATTTCCAAGGTTGGTGATAAGTTTCACCTTTTCTATGTGGCCCAAGAGCGAGGCGGCGGCATCAAGCAAGCGGTTTCGGACAAGATAAACCGGGACTATGTCTTTGACCCGGCCAAGGTGGACCCGGAAACGGTGGGATGTGAAGCGCCCAATATCTGGAAGCGCAACGGCGAGAACAAATGGGTGCTTATGTATGACGTTTTCGGCCTTCGTCCCAGCAACATGGGCTTCAGTGAGACCGCGGACTTCAAGACCTTCACCAAACTCGGTTATTTCAACGATGGCGTGATGAAAGCCACGAACTTCTCTTCACCGAAACACGGCGCCGTTATTTCTCTGACACCGACCGAAGCGAAACGCCTGGCCGATCATTGGGGATTGAAGAAATATTGAATCGTTGCGCGGCTTCCAGCGTCACCATCGAGGAGATTTTTAACCTCACGAAGATCGACCGTTGGATTCTGGTGCACATCAAAGAGATCGTGGATTTCGAGGAGGAACTGGCTACAGCCAAAAACTAACTCGTTTCGACCCTCATCCGCCGTTTCTTGCGCGCAGGCTTGCCAACGCGTAATCTGCGACGTTAAATGAACGCCACCGGCGCATGAAAACTGTCCGGGATTCTTCATATTCACCGATTCCCGAATCGCCGCAGTCGCCAGAATTATTCTCCATTTTCATTTTGCTGGCGGCGCCTCGCGGCAGCGTGTTGGCACAGGAGAAACGGCCAGCGCTGCAACATCAAGTAAAGCGCTGCAACCTATGAAAACTGGATTGTCACTGACGTTAATCTTGTTTCTTACCATGACGGGTTCAATGATTTCCACAGCGGCCCCTCTCAAACCGCGGCTGGTGGTGCTGACCGACATTGCGCGCACCAATGTGGAACCCGATGACATGGAATCCATGATCCGGCTTTTGGTGCATGCCGATCTGTTCGAAATCGAGGGGCTGGTGGCCACCACCGGCTGGAGCAATCGCGGCGGCCAGGAGCATCCTGATATCATTCGTGATCTCATCAATGCGTATGAACGGGACCTGCCCAACCTGATGAAACGCTCCAACCAGCAGGGATTTTTGCCGGACGAATCCCGTCAGGAAATCGGTTACTGGCCAAGTCCGCGATATTTGCGAGACCGCACGATGTTGGGGAGCAAACACCGAGGATACAATTTCATCGGCGAGACCAATGGTTCTCCCGGCGGCGAATTGATCATCAAGCTGGCCGATGAGAAAGACGACCGTCCGATTTGGGTGACTGTCTGGGGCGGGGGCAACACAGTCGCCCAAGCCATCTGGCAGGTGCAGCAAACACGAAGTCCCGCGGAACTGAAAGCCTTTCTGCACAAACTCCGCGTCTATACGATCACAGATCAGGACGGCGCGCAGAAACCCGGCAATACCATCAATTGGAGCGAAAGCTCGCATCAGTGGATGCGCCGGGAGTTTGAAAAGGACCTGGTATTTTTATGGGATGAATGTGCCTGGAAATTTCAGAATGGCACCGGGCGAAACAATTGGGCGGAGTATGAAACCGAAATCCAGAATCACGGCAACCTGGGCAGCCTCTATCCGAAATACAAATATGGGGTTGAAGGCGACACGCCGTCGTTCCTTTATCTCATGCCGGTCGGCATCAGCGATCCGGAGATTCCGAATCAGGCCGGCTGGGGTGGGTATTTTGAATGGGGCAAAGGCCCGGACAACGAAACCTCTGCCTTCGTCAACCAACAAGGTTCCGCCAATGCTGTTTCCACCAGGTATCAAAAATATTTTTATCCGGCGATCTTCAACAATTTTGCGGCCCGAATGGACTGGGCCAGGGACGGCAGAGGAAACCGAAACCCGATCGTGGCCATCAGTGATGACCAAGGCATCGCCATATTGACCAACACTGCGCCACAAGGCACAATGGTAACTCTGGACGCTTCCAAATCGTCCGACCCGGATGGCGACAAACTGACTTTCAAGTGGTGGATTTTATCCGAGGCGGGCACCTGCACGCAGAATATCAATCTCTCAAACACCAACTCAAGCCGCGCCACGGTGGAGATACTGCCTGATGTGGCGGGAAAGAGCTTTCATGTGATCTGCGAAGTCACGGATGACGGCACGCCTAATCTTACCAGTTATCGCCGGATCATCTTTCAACCCACGAAATGAAGCCGCGCGTTCTGATAGCCGAGGCTGTTTCCGCCGTGGCAACCGCGACCACCTGGTTTACTTGGGCACCAAAAAGGATCGGGTCCAATCTGGCGCGGGCGGGATGATGTTGTTGGTGACCTGGCCTTTCCATTCCGCGTCAGTGAGGCGCGTGACTGGCGTCGCGTTCAAATTCGTAATGACTTAATACCGGCCCGGCATAAACGGCGAGATCGCCCGGCCCGTTGTCCACGGCAATGAACATCATCTGCACATTTCCAATCGCTTCATGCAGAATGCTGCCGGGATCGAGGACGTCCGGGTCGGGCGCATCCGTGTGAACGGTCGTCACCAGACGGATCCCAATAATCTGATCCCTTCTCATCTCCGGTGTCCCGGTCGTAGTTGGGCGTGGAGGGAACGTATTCGCTTCCGGGCTGATAGAACAGGTTGGGATACCAGCCCGTGTAGGTGCGTTCGCCTTGGTAGTTGAATTCCACCAGTTGCTGGAAGAACAGGTTATCGGCAGCAGAAAATGGGGTCTTGCTCAGTTCCTTTTCCGAGAGGGCTTGCAATGTCCCCATGGTGGTGATGAAACGATCCATCAGCGCGAGGCGATTCGAATACATGGTCGCGCCGCTGACAGACACGGTGTAAGGAACGGGGACCCCGGACGTATTGTTCGTGTAATGCGTGTAGTTAAAGACGCCATTGGTCGGCAGTGTGGCGAGAACGTTTTTGGTGGCGAGGGCCATTTCGCCGATGCGTGACCAGAAGGCCGGGCGCGGCTCCACGTAGCCCTTCGGATACAGGCACAGAACGATCGGCGTGTATGACTCCTTCACGTAGAGCGCAGTGGCGTAGCGCAGGTGTGTCCACGAAGCGAGTTGGGTGTTCACGGTCTTCATCGCCCAAGCGCGCGTTCGCATGGCTTCCGGATATTCGGTGCCGGTGGTTGGCTCGGAGAGTAGGCGGAGACAAGCCAGCCAATGATTGTAGATGCTGTTGGTCCAGGCCGAAGGATTCTGGCTGTCAATGACGTTGCGCACTGCGGCGAGGTTGTGCTGATACTTGCGGCCGTCACGCCAATAGACCCGGCCATCGGCTAGAGTGAGATTTGTGTGGGCGATGCGCGCCGCAATCTCGGGAACGATCTGGCTGTTGCCGAGAACGGAGAACGCGATGTCCAGCGCGCTTGGAACGCGGCGCAAAACCTTGTCTATAACTTCGGGAATTCCATTGTCATCCCAGATGATGCTGTCGAACGTACATTTGTTGAACGCCCAACTGTCCATTACGAACCGCTGGCCCATGAAGGCGAACGAGCGCGGCAGCTTCACTTGATCGGCGCTAAACGGCGAGTAGTAGTAACCACTGGTGATTTGCTGCAGGCCGAGCTGACCGGACATAAGTTGGTTCTGCAGATTGGTCAGCGCCGCTTGAGTGGCCAGGTTCGTCGGCGAATTGATGCCTGCCGCCACGAGCAACCCATTCAGTTGCGCAAAGGTGAGCGAGTCCGGTGTGCCGACCAGCATTTCCAACGCACGGTTGAACTGAAACCAGTTGCTGAATGCAGGCGGAGTTGCGGAGCGCTAATTCGAGAGCCACCGCGCCGGAGAGTTCACGCAGCGAATTCGTGCCCTGCGTGGCACCATTTGCCAGACCTACGTATCGGAAATCAGCCAGACCACACCACATCATGGCCCGGAAGTAACGCGTGAGCGCGATGGAATTGGCGTAGTGCCCGCGAACAGTGAATTGCGAGAAATCCACGGTCCGCGGTTCACCGAACAGATTGAATTCGACAGCCTGCTGGTTGTTGATCGCCGCAAGTGTCGCGTTGATTCGAGCCGTCTGGCCGAGCGACCCGTAATTGTTCACACCGCTAACGAGCGACCGGGCGACGGCGAGGAAATAATCTGCGTCCTGAACGCCATTGGTCATCGGTGTGCCGGCGGCTTGCGTCCAGAGTGCGGGCACTTGCGCCGACATGGAAACCACCAGATTGGACAGGGTCTGTTGAAAACAAGTTTCCTCGATCTCCGCCAGCATCGTCACGAACGAGCGATGCCACGCCTGGAGGATCGAATCGGCGGTGACAAACACCGGTAGATCGTCCGTGTAAAGGTCGTAATAAACATCGGCAAAACTCCGTCGCTCCAGGCGTTGACTGACGACCAACCCGTTCGTCTGGAACACGGCGAACTCGGCGGGATTCAGTCGGAAGTCGAAAAGTCGCCGCTCATACGAGTTGGTGGCGTTCCAGACAGCGGGATCTGCGCTGAACAGGTTCCAGAAATCAGCCGTAGTTGGATCGAACGAAATCTGCGGCAGATATTCATTGGTCGGTTGGTACGTCGAAACGAAATGCTCAAGCGAAAGTTGCCCGATCTTTTGAATCTGCTCGCCGAAGGCTGTTCCATATCCGTAGATTGCATCTCCGATCCCACCACCGCCCGCGTCCAATTTCACGCTGGCGACCACGCGATAAAAAGCTCGATCGCCCACAGTCGGCACGGCGGCGCGTAGATATTCATCGGAAACACCGACGCTGCCGGAGAACGGGCCGGCCACTGTGGTCCAATCCACCAGGTTGCTGCTCTGCTGGATTACGTATTCCGGATACATGCCACTGACCGGTAATCCCATCTGCGAATGCAATCCAATCTCGCCTTGGGATTCGGACTTCCGGAGTTGAAGTTGGATCTGATCTTCCGCTCGAACGGATTGGCATAGAGTGAGGAACGCCATCAGAACCAATTCTGTGAGGCAGCCCAAGCGTTTCATAATCCTTGGATGCGAGCTTATGCCGATGCGCGGACGTGTAAACATCAATCTTTGGGTTTGAGCCCGTTAGATTTGATGTCAGGGTTTTGAATCCGTGACTTCCGCCACGAGCTTGAAGAACTCCCGCTTGCGCGCTGAGGAGATGCCCCAGTTCACCGGTACGCTTTGATAACCTTCATCGAAGCTCTCGTCTTTGCGGCGGTAATCGAAGAAGCCCCAGGATGCGTGCTCGCTCAGTGCCGCCGTGAAGTTGTTCGTTGGTTGCTCGAAATTGTAATGGTCGTCTTCGTTAAACAAAATCGGCTTCGGCTTCGCGCACAGCAAGCGCGTCTTGCGCGCGAGTTCAGCCACTGCGTCGGGCTGGCTCATTCCATTGCCGTGAAGCAACAGGAAATCAGCGACTGCGATCACGTTTGTTCCGGGCACGGCGCCGCCGCCATAGGATGTACTCACGAATAACCGGCGTCCATCCACTTGCTGCCGTTGCACACGGCTAATCAACTCCGACACCCGCGCCGGCTTGAGGAGGTCGTGGTGGTAGGACACGTTGCATTCGTTGTTGATCTCCACGAGGATATTGCGCCAGCCGCGGTCAAGCAACCAGCGCGTGGTGCTGTCTGTCGCGAGAATCACCGCCGCCTCGTTCTTCAGCCTTTGGTCCTGGCCGAAATAGAAATAGCCAAGAATGACGGCCATGCCGAGTTCATCCGCGCGATCGAGAATCCTCTCCAACCGGGCAAATTCTTTCGTGCGCAGCGAGCCGTCTGAATTGAACGCGGAGTTTTCCCACGGCTGGGAACTGGAATAGCCCTCCGGCGAACCGCCTTGCAGATTGATCGTCACCGCGAGCAATCCTTGCCGCCGCCAGTCCGGCATTGCGGCGATGAATTCGCGCGTGTTGCGTTCCGCGTCCCAGCGACCGGTGTCAGGATAAGCCCAGCGCGGAACGGTGTTCGTGTTGCGATCGTCAAACGTAGCTTGAACCATCCGCGAGTTGAGCAGCAACCCTTCGACGCGATGCCCGCGCCACATGCGCCCGGCATAGGTGGGCTTTCCATTGATGTAGAAATCGTCGCCGACGATGGTCACCGTGGTGTTCGTGCGGCCAATTGCGTCCAGGCAAAAACAGCCGAGCGTCCAAACGAAAAAGAAAGAGAGAGACTTCATAGCTATGGAATCCGGTCGATCGAATTCGATGGCATCTAAACATGGCAGCGCCGGTGCGTCATCTATTTTCAAGCTCTCAGCATTTCGGAATTGGTGGGGCGAGCGTCCTAGCGAGCTACTGGTCCCTGGACAAAGTCGCGCTTCATCTCCGAGCTTCGCCCATGACTTCCAAGCAGAGAAACGAGGAATCCATCAATCCGCAGGGTAACCCGGAAACCAGTCTTGTTTGATTCGGTCTTTTGGAATGCCGATTTGTTCGAGCATCTTCCCGACACTTTCCACCATCGGTTCGGGACCGGAGACGTAAAAGAGCGGGGTCTTCAAATCGGGAACGAGTTCTTTGACGGTCGGCTCGTCGATGCGCCGAGGATGGAAGACGTAATGGATTTTGAAATTCGGGCTCTGCCGGGCCATCGCTTCCAGTTCTTCCTTGTAGGCAGCAACGTTGTCCCGGTTCGCATAGAGCAGCGTCGCGCGCAGCGGCATTCCGGCGTGGACAGTTTCTTTGAGAATGGCACGAAAAGGGGTGATGCCAATGCCGCCGGCGATGAAGACATATTCTTTCTTCGGGTCGCTCACGATGAAGTCGCCGTCCATATCGGAAACCTCAATCGAATCGCCGGGTTTGAGAGCCTTGAGAGCGTTTTTGAATGTGCTGCCGCGCTGCGAGGCGAAGCGAGTGGTGAGCATCACGTGACGCTCGTAAGGCGCGGAAGCGATGGTGAACCAACGGTCCGAACCGCGGTCGTCGGTGGGCGCGTGGTTCAGGACATAATGGAGAAATTGCCCCGCCTTCCAAACAAGCGGCTCCGCCGGCTCGAAGATGAATGATTCAATGTTAGACGATTCGGCTTTTCTGGCGGCGAGCTTCAATTTCATGACCGAATTTAGCACAGGCAAGACGCGGAGGAAAATTGTCGGTGATGCGCTGGCGAGTCGTCGCAATGGCGCGAGGAAGAACAAACGTAAATGGCAAACACCATGGCGATTGCGCGCGACGGCAGCGAGTGTCTAGAACAGGTTGCGCTGTCGCGCGGCCTGATTACTTCTGATAGGCGAAGACCATTCCTTCGTTGGTCATCGTGAATTTGCTACCGTCCACTTTGCCCAAGGTGGTGCCTGCTCCTTCCCATTGCATCGTGAGTTCCGCGCCAGTGCGCGTATAGGTGGCTTTCACCTCGCGGTTCATGTCCCCGCGCTGCGGCACGGAAAAGGTAATCAGACTGCGGCAGCTTCCGTTGGTGCTGACGGTGAAGGCACCGGACTTGATGGTTAGCGATGTTCCTTCATGCGTGAGGCTACAGGGGACGTTCTTGCCATCCACGCTGACCAGCGTGTAGTCCCCGGTGGGGTCAAGCCCCTCGGCGACGGCACGCGGTTCCTTTGTGCATCCAGTGAGCGCCGCCAGCAGAACAACAACCAACAGGCTTAAGGCGACCATGCGCGGACTTTGATTTTCAGGATTGGGCTGGGCAGACGAAGGTGTCGTTTTCATGAAGCGGTTATACGCCCATCCGGCGGAAGACGTGAATCGATTATTCCAATCTTCGCATTGGAGAAATCAATCCTCATCCGCGCCGACCACGGCCGAGCTTTCCAACTTGTACCGCTTCGACCGATCTACTGTCTCATCAACCGAAAGAATCGGTTCGGAAAATTCGTGGCGTTTGGATCGGCGAGATTAAAGATTCCATTTGTCCCAGCCGGCGTTGTTCCGAGTTCTGTCCAGTTCGTCGAAGCGAGATCGGTTGTCGCTTGAAGCAGATAATTCGTCGTCGCCTGTCCGATGGCGGTCATGCCGACGGTGCCGCCGGGCGGGTTCGTGATGGAGGTGAACTTCACCAGCGGCAGCACCTCGGCGAATGAGCGGCCCACTCGCAGGTCGTCCACTGTCAGTGCGCCGATATAGTTGCCGGTGTTGGTCTGATAATACGCGGTTTGCAGGAAGCCGAAATGGCCCATGCTGCTCGCACCGAGATCGGTAAGATCATCCGCTCGGTCCGTCACATCAGTTTCATCGGTCGGATTGATCCAGAGTGTGGCATGGCTGTTTGTGATCTCGTAGCGCGACACCAACAAGTAATTCGTGCCGAGAAAAAGATCGCGGGCGATCATCGTCGGAGGAGTGAAAATCGTGGTGATGCCCAGTCGAAACTTCCCTGCAGCGGCGCCGTTGGTGCTGGCCCAAATTCGGGCACGGAGGTTGTCAACGCCGCTGACCCGAAAGAATGCAAAGTAATTTCCGTTGCCCTCCGGCAATTTGGAAAAATTAACCATCATCCGCGAGTAAAGGACGCCGCTACTGTAGGCGGACGGAAAATCAAAACGGACACTTTCTTGATTCGTTTCCGCGAGGAAAAGCCGGCCGGCAATGACGCTGGTCGAATTGGTCGGTGGATAATTGACAACCCAAGGCGAACCAGGCGCGCCGACAATCTCGCCATCGGGATAGTCGAACGAGTCGGCGTAAATCAATTGAGCATTTGTCGAATCCGGCCGGATGCATAGCAGTCCGATGATGGCGGAGAGGAAATGGAGGACGGCGGTGAACCTGATTCTGCAGCCGTATGTGGTTTTCATGGATTTATTGGTACTTCCAATTTCGCGATTTCCCTTCGGCCATCGATCGGATGGCGCTTTCGATTCGTTTTGCGCGCGTTCCCTCACGCTTCGCTTCAGTGATCCACTGAACGTATTCGCGTTTGTGGCTCGGGCTGAAATTCTCAAACGCGGCGAGCGCTTTTTTGTTCTTCCTGAGCGCCGCCAGAAAGCAATCAGGCACGACAAGTTCCTTCTTCTGCTTCGGTTTTGGCTGCGACGGTATTCTTGCGCCGGATTCATTGAGTTCAACGGCTTTTCTGATAAAGCCGAAGAGGATTTTGTCGTCGGGCAAATCGGAGAGGGATGTGAGCCGTCGAAGCGTGTTTCTCTCGTTGCCGACGACCAATCTCCCTTTCCAGAAAATGAGCGCGCAATGCTTCTTGAACGCAGGAGTGGCGACCAAAATTCCTCCGTAAACGTAAAACGGCGAACTCCATTTGATGGTTTCCTCCACGCCCGGGCACGCGGTGTGGACGAGCTCGCGAAGATGATTGAGAATCGGCCTGGCGAATGCGGCGGACTTCCCGATGTACGCATCAACGCGCGGGTCTGTCTTGGGCATGAGTACAGATTGAAGAAGAACGCGGAAAATTACAACGCTTCAATCGCGCTCCAACACAGAGCGTTGCGACGCATCGGCTATCAATAGTTCGTTTTGCGCAGCAAAGCGACTGTGCGTGCGTAAAGGCTGACCAGTTCACTTTCGATGGCGGACAACTGGCGGGCATGGCCAGCATTGGCTTCGTTTTCCGCTGCGACCTTCGCCAAATGAGAGCCGTAATTCAAAGCCTCGGCCTGCGTGAGCAGCAGCTTGAACTGCAGATCTGTTCCGCTCGCGTGCAATAACTCATGCTCCTTCGTCTCCGATTCAGCCTTTCGCGCAGCGGCTTCCCCAGATGGCAGGCCCATCGCCTGCAAATTGAGTGTTCGATCGTGTTTGGCAAGGCTTTCGAGTTCTTTCGTTTCACGCGCTGTGGTGGTCGAAATATCTTTGATCAACTGACCGAGCTCATCCGAGTTGCGTTTGACGATGAGCAATTTGCCGACATTCTTTTCGTCATTGAGCAAATCGTAGAGCAGGCTGGCGGTGTTGTTTCGGACGTGCTGCTGGTAGTTGGCGGGCTTTTCGAAATTCTCCGGATTGCTTGTGCGTTTGTCGGATTCCGCGAGTTGTTGGCAGCCGCAAAGCGCGCAGAGAATCGTCACGAAGGCCAAAGGCGCCGCAACCTTGTTCATATTGGTCGAACGTCAGTGGTCCTGAGCTCTGGCACAACTGAGGTGAGAAACTACTCTCTAAACGCGAGCGCCTGAAGACCTACACGCGCACCGTCACCGGTTTCTTCCGCTTTGACCAGTCAGTCCTGGCTCATTCCCATCATTGCGGGGTGAAACCTCCTTTGAAGGTAACCATACATCGCACTATGTTAGCGAATGGTTTCCAAAGTCGGTGCGCATTCCAGCGCTCACTATAAGTCCATTGCGAGCTATGGCGTGATTGGAGATCTACGCACTGTCGCGCTGGTCGGGATGGAGGGCTCAATCGATTTCATGTGCTTCCCGGAATTCGATTCCCCGACGATCTTCGCCGCGCTGCTCGATTATCGGAAAGGGGGCAGCTTCAGGCTTGCGCCGGTTCTTGGGAACGCCGAGCACAAGCAACTCTACATGCTTGACTCGAACATTCTTCTGACGCGCTTTCTATCCGACGACGGCATGGCGGAAGTTTCTGATTTCATGCCGATCACCGAGATTGGTCATGCGCACAACCTGGTGCGGCGCGCAAAAACCATTCGCGGCGACGTGCGCTACCGTATGATTTGCGATCCGCGCTTCGACTACGGCCGCGCCGGGCATCGCCTCGAAAAGAAGAAACGCGAGGTGGTGTTTATCAGCGACGGTCCGGACAAGACCGTGCTGCGGCTGCGGAGCGAAGTGCCGTTGCGCATTCAGAACGGCGCGGCGATTGCGGAGTTCACGCTGCGCTCGGGTCAAACCGCCGCGTTCGTGCTGGAAGATGCGCGCAGACGCGGCAGCTCGCCCTCAGCGGGTGAGAATTACGTTTCCGAGTCGTTCAAGGAGACGATGAACTTCTGGCAACAGTGGATTCGCAAATCCAAGTATCGCGGACGCTGGCGCGAGACTGTGAATCGCTCCGCGCTCACGCTCAAGATGCTGACCTCCTCCGAGCACGGTTCCATCGTCGCTGCGCCCACGTTCGGTTTGCCCGAGGAAATCGGCGGCGTGCGCAACTGGGATTACCGCTACACGTGGATTCGCGATGCGTCGTTCACGCTCTACGCGCTGATGCGGTTGGGCTACACGGACGAGGCGATGGCGTTCATGCGCTGGATTGAAGCGCGATGTGGCGAGTTGAAACCCGGCATGCCGCTGCAGTTGATGTATGGAATTGACGGCCGGCATGATCTCGATGAAACGCAGTTGAAGCATTTCGAGGGTTACCGCAAATCGCGCCCGGTGCGCATCGGCAACGGCGCTTACCATCAGCTTCAGCTCGACATCTACGGTGAATTGATGGACTCCGTTTACATTTACAACAAATTCGCGGAGCCGATTTCGTACGATTTCTGGACGAATCTCACGCGGCTGATTGATTGGGTGTGTGAGAACTGGCAGAAACCCGACGAGGGCATCTGGGAAGTCCGCGGCGGCGCACATGAGTTTCTTTATTCGCGAGTGATGTGCTGGGTGGCGATTGACCGTGGCATCCGGCTGGCGGAAAAGCGGTCGTTTCCCGCTCCGCTGGCGAAGTGGCGCGAGATTCGGGACGAGATTTACCGCGAGGTTTATCAGACGTTTTGGGATCCGGAGTTGAGAACATTCGTGCAATACAAAGGCGCAAAAACCGTGGACGCCTCGGCGCTGCTGATGCCGTTGGTGAAGTTTATCGGTCCGAACGATCCGCGCTGGCGTTCGACGCTTGACGTCATCAACCGGGAACTGACCGAAGATTCGCTCGTGTACCGCTACAACATTCTCAAAGGCGCGGATTCGGGTTTTCCGGGAAGCGAGGGGACATTTTCCACGTGTTCCTTCTGGAACGCGGAGTGTATCGCTCGCGGCGGCGACTTGAAACAGGCGCGGTTCTATTTTGAGAAGACGCTCGGCTACGCGAACCACCTGGGCCTGTACTCTGAGGAAATTGGCTCGAACGGTGAACAGCTTGGAAATTTCCCGCAAGCGTTCACGCACCTCGGCCTAATCAGCGCGGCGTATTACCTCGATAGGACGCTGGAAGCTAGCGCGTAGGAAGACGCGTTAAGCCGCAATCGCCGACCCGGTGCCGTCTGCGGATCGTTTTCAGACCATCTTCCACGGCTCACGATAAGTCCGTGTGAGCAGCTTGCTCGCATCCGCATCGCCGATGATTTGCTGCTTCTCAACGTCCCATTTGATTTTGTGGCGCGTGAGCATCGAGATGAGCCCAAGGTGTCCCGGAATGGCTGAGTGATGCGCGGTCTCCACCGGCGCGATGGTCGGCTTGCGGGACTTCACACAATCGAGGAAATTGCGGTAATGATTGTTTGAAACATAGAGCTTCACCTTCTGCTGGTCTTCGGGCAGCTCCCTCATTTCGGTCCACTCTTTGTTCGAGGCATCGAAACCTCCACGATCCACATAGACCCAGCCCTCGGTGCCGACCCATTTGGTGCCCATGCGAATGTCCTGCTGTCCGCCGCCAACGGTAATCGTGATGTCCTGCGGATATTGCAGGTTGATGCGATACGACGTGCAGGTGTTCCAGACTGCATCGGCGGGTGGGAATTGACCAGTGCCTTCAATCTCTGACGGACCGGAGTTGTCGAAGCCGAGTCCCCAATGCGCGATGTCCATGTGATGGCCGATCCAATCGAGCAACTGGCCACCGCCAATGTTATAATTCCAGCGCCAGTTCTCATGGACGCGCGCCTGAATGTAAGGCTCCATGCGCGAAGGGCCGATCCACATCTCGTAGTCCAATTCGGACGGCGGTTGACTCACAGCGAGGTCCCAAGCCGCGCTGCCAAGCTGGATTTGCGCGGGACTGCTGATTTTCTCGGGAAGCTGTGCGACCTTCCGCATCAGCGCGTCTCTTGTGCGCCCAAAATCTGTGTGACCCGAAGGCAACCCCACATCCACGTGCGTGACTTTGCCAATCAGCCCGTTGCGAACAATCTGGCAGGCCTTTCGAAAATTGCGTTGTGAGCGCTGCCATGAACCCGTCTGCCAGATGCGGTTGTTCTCTTGAACCGCCTTTACGATGGCCTGCTGCTCGGTAATCGTGCGCGCCAGCGGTTTTTCTCCGTAAATGTCTTTCTTGTTCCTAGCTGCTTCCCTGGCCACCAGCAGGTGCCAGTGGTCCGGCACGGCGAGCATCACGGCGTCAATATCCGTACGCGCCATGAGTTCGCGGAAATCGTGGTAGGTCTTGCAGTCCTTGTTGCCGTAATGGCTGTTGATCGTGTCCGCTGCGGCTTGAAGGCGGTTCTTGTCCAAATCACACGCGGCCACAACCTGACAGTCGCTTTGCTGCAAAAACTCACCCGTGTTGCTGGGGCCTTGCATGCCCCAGCCGACAACGCCCATGGTGATGCGCTCCGACGGCGCGGGTCGTCCATCCGCTCCAAGCGCGCTTGCGGGAATGAACGTGGGCGCGGCGATGGCGGCGGCTGTCGTGGCGATGAATTGACGACGCGAAATACCTGAACGCGGAGAAGATACTTTCATGGAAGCGCAATATGCGAAAAGCTACACCGCGAGGCGAGAAGAAAATTCACCGGCTCGGGTTCAACTCACATGGCGGGGATCGTTTCTCTGCCGCGATCCTGCCGCACGCCATCGGCTATACGACGGTCACTTCCTTGCTCAGGTAAACGTCCTGAATGGCGTTAAGCAAACCGATGCCTTCCTTCATCGGGCGCTGGAAGGCTTTGCGGCCAGAAATCAGGCCCATGCCACCGGCGCGCTTGTTGATGACGGCGGTTGCGACGGCTTGTTCGAGGTCACCCTTGCCCTTAGATTCGCCGCCGCTGTTGATCAATCCGGCGCGCCCCATGTAACAGTTCGCGACCTGGTAGCGGCAGAGGTCAATCGGATGGTCGCTCGTCAGGTCGGAGTAGATCTTCTCGTCGAGTTTTCCGTAGCTGGAGCTGCCGGTGTTCAACGCTTTGAACCCGCCGTTGTTCTCGGGCAGTTTCTGCTTGATTATGTCGGCTTGGATAGTGACACCCAGATGATTCGCCTGGCCGGTCAAATCCGCAGAGACGTGATAGTCGGTGGATTTTCCATCCGCGCCTTTGATCTTGAATGCATTATTGCGGAGATAGCACCACAGAACAGTTGCCATGCCCATCTCGTGCGCGAGCGCGAATGCTTGTGCGACCTCGACGATTTGCCGCCCGCTCTCCGGCGAACCAAAATAGATTGTCGCTCCGACCGCCGCAGCGCCCATGTCCGCCGCCTGTTTCACCGCGCCAAACATGATTTGATCGAACTTATTCGGGTAGGTGAGCAGCTCGTTGTGGTTGATTTTTACGAGAAAAGGAATCCTGTGCGCGTATTTGCGCGCGACTGCACCGAGCACGCCGAATGTCGAGGCGACGGCGTTGCAACCACCCTCGACGGCGAGTTTGACGATGTTTTCCGCGTCGAAATAATCCGGGTTTTTTGCAAAGCTCGCGCCGCCGGAGTGTTCGATGCCCTGGTCCACTGGAAGAATCGAGAGATAGCCGGTGCCGGCGAGGCGCCCATGGTTCACAAGACGTTGGAGATTACCGAGCACGCGGTTGTTTCGGTCGGACGGCACGAAAATGCGGTCAATAAAGTCCGGCCCGGGAATGTGGAGGCGATCCTTCGGAATCTTGGGATTCTTGAAACCTAGCAGAGAATCGGCTTTGTCGCCGAGGAGCTTTGAGATTTGTGTCATAGTTCTAATTTCGTTTTCAGTTTGCGCTCGACGCATTCGTGCGCGGCAGGCGAGTTGAAATCAGCAACGCCGTTTCGAGAAAATCAGTCCGTGAAAGTCACGAATCCGAACGATCAACCGCCGAACATTAACAGTGGGGCTGATATCACGCTATACCCTATTCTGCCTTTTTTCAGCCATTGATTGTCCGACAGCGCCTCAAAATTACCGGCCAATTTCCTGCAGATAAGGCCGAAGCATGGCCAATAATTCTTCAGATATTCGCTTCGGTTTTCCGTTCAGGACCGCGCAGACATGAAGGGTTTCTGCTTCCAAAATCAGTCTCTTCTCCTGGTTCCGGATACGATAATTGAAATTCAATCGGGCGCGCTCGACCAACGCTAACCACACCTCGGTAGTCAGCACATCATCATATCGCGCGGGCGCCTTGTAGCGCAGTGTGCATTCAATCACGGGAAAAGTCGTGTCTGTTCCCTGCATCTGCCGAAAAGTCTGGCCGAGTTGCCGGAAAAATTCCCCTCGCACACGTTCGAGCAGATCCAGATACCGCGCATAATAAACATGATCGCCCAGCGTGCATTCGGAATAGGCGATCCGGTGCTCGTGTTTGAAGACGGAGTGCGGCATGAGCAGAGTTTAACCGCCTGCAGCCAATCATTAAACTCCTTTTAGCATTGTTGAAGTGTTTTCGGAATTTGTGGCTCCAAGGCCAAGAAATGTAGCTGGCGCGCCGCAAAATCATTTGTTGCGCCCGCCGTTTTTCAGATTATGTTGCGACTATGGATTGGCAGCAGTTGGTTGCTTTGACAATCGTCGGAATCGCAGGGGTAATTTTGATCCGGAGCCGGTTTCGGCCCCGGAAATTCAGCTTTGAACGAGACACTCATTGCGGCTGCACTGTTCATTCGCAGGCTGCGCCGCAACATTCGATCATCTATCACGCGCGGAAGGGCGAACGCCCTGAAATTATTGTGAAGATGAAATAGCGCGCTTGCGCAGGATGCACTCCTAAGATAATTTTTCGCTGGAATGGCCATGTGTAAAGTCAGTTCGTCTGTGCATTTCGTGACGCGGTCAGCCGCGGGTCGCGAAGGCTCCGCCAAGGCGCACTGGGTGCCCAACACGGATGTGTATGCGACGGATAACGGACTGGTGATCAAAGTCGAGCTGGCCGGGATGCGCAGTGACAATCTGCAAATCACTGTCGACGGAAATCGTCTCCGCATCGAAGGTAACAGACCGGACGGCTGCCGCGCTCCGAAGGCCAGCTTTCTCGTCATGGAGATCAATTACGGACCATTTGAAAGCGTGCTTGAACTCCCTCCGGGATACGACCTCATCAATGCCAAGGCCGCCTACTTGAACGGTTTTTTGCGAATTGATGTGCCAATTGCACAATCGCAGATGAAAAGCACCAAGGTGCCCATCGCCGAGGGGAATTAAGTCTTTTCCTGAATCTTTTTCCGGGCGGCGGCATCTAAGTTAAAAAGACGCGAAGATGAGCTCGCCCGACACGGAATTTGTCAGCATTCTGGGCGCCTCCGGCGGGAATCCGGAAGCGCCAGCCCGCGTCTCTGCTCATTCTCTTCCGCAAACCCTGCCGGTCCTCGGCCTTTCTGACATTGTCATCTTTCCGGGAATGGTGGCGCCGCTGCTGGTCGAAACGCCCCAGAGCATCAAGCTCATCGACGACGTTGTTGCCGGCGATCGTCTGCTTGGCGTGGCGTTGCAGCGAAATCCTGAAGCGGAGAATCCCACCGCAGAAGAAATGCACGAAGTGGGTTGCGCTGCGCGGCTGCTGAAGATGTTGAAGTTCCCGGACAACACTGTTCGCGTGCTGGTCGAAGGACTTTGGCGCATCCGTATCAAGGATTACATCAGCACCGACCCGTATCTCAGCGCGAAGTTCGAGTTAATGAAGGACATTACCGAGGATTCCGTGGAACTGACGGCAATGATGCGCAATGCGCAGGGGCAATTTCAGGAAATCATCAAGCTCTCCCCCGCGTTGTCCGAGCAGGTGAAAATCGCGGCGCTCAATACAGAAGATCCGGGACATTTCACGGACCTGGTTGCGGTGAATCTCAACCTAAGCCTCGAAGAGCGGCAAAAGCTACTTGAAACGACCTCTGTCAAAGAGCGTCTGACTTCTCTTTTGCCGATGCTCAATCGCGAGCATGAGGTCTTGACCCTCAGCTCCAAGATCCAGACCGAAGTCGCAACGTCGATTTCCAAAACGCAACGCGATTTCTTCCTTCGCGAGCAACTTCGCGCCATTCAGCGAGAACTGGGTGAGACCGATCCCAACGCCGGTGATATCAAGGCGCTCCGCGAAAAGATCGAACAGACTCCCACGCCGATTGAGGTGAAGAAAGTTGCGCTACAGGAGCTGGATCGTCTTCAGCAAATGCCGCCCGCCGCCGCGGAATACGCCGTCACCCGGCATTATCTTGATTGGATTATTGCATTGCCGTGGGAGAAAGAAACTGAGGACAAGCTCGATCTCAAAGAGGCGGAACGCATTCTGAACGAGCAGCACTTCGGTCTGACCAAAATCAAAGATCGTTTGCTGGAATTTCTCGCGGTCATCAAGCGGCGCAAACAAATCAAAGGCCCAATCCTTTGCCTCGTCGGCCCACCCGGCGTCGGCAAGACTTCTCTGGGTCGCAGCGTCGCCGACGCACTGGGTCGCAAGTTCGCCCGCATCGCTCTTGGCGGAATGCGGGACGAAGCTGAGATTAGAGGCCATCGGCGCACGTACGTCGGGGCGTTGCCTGGCCGCATTATTCAAACGCTACGGCGCGTTGAGAGCCGCAATCCGGTGATTCTACTGGACGAACTGGACAAGGTGGGCGCGGATTTTCGCGGCGACCCCGCGGCGGCATTGCTCGAAGTGCTCGACCCGGCACAGAACAACACATTCACTGATTACTACCTCGATTTGCCCTTTGATCTCTCTCGCGTGCTGTTTATCACCACCGCAAACTGGCTGGAGCCGATCCATCCCGCACTGCGCGACCGGCTTGAAGTCATCGAACTCCCCAGCTACACCGAATCCGAGAAACTGGAAATCGCCAAACGTTATCTCGTGCCGCGCCAGTTGGAGGAGCACGGCCTCGCTAGAAATGAAGTCAGGATCCCCGACGCGACTATCCGTCAGGTCATCCACGATTACACGCGCGAAGCCGGGGTGCGGCAACTCGAACGTGAAATCGCCTCGCTCACACGCAAAGCGACGCGGAAAATCGTCAGCAACGGCCACTTCCCAAAACCGCTCGTCCTCAAACCGGATGCATTGAAAAATTATTTGGGAGCGGCGAAATTTATTTCCGAAACCGCCGAAACGATCAAGGAAATCGGCATCGCGACCGGCCTTGCATGGACGCCGGTGGGTGGTGAAGTCATGTTCATCGAAGCCACCCGGATGCCGGGCAAAGGGGGCCTGCTTCTCACCGGCTCGCTTGGCGACGTGATGAAGGAAAGCGCGCAAACCGCATTGAGTTATTTACGCAGCCAGTCAAAAGCTCTCGGAGTTGACATGACGGACTATACCAAATTCGACATCCATATTCACGTCCCGGCTGGTGCGACACCCAAAGACGGTCCGAGCGCGGGTGTGACCCTGTTGGTCGCGCTCGCGTCGCTGCTGACAAAACGCCGCGTGCGTTCGGAAGTCGCGATGACCGGAGAAATCAGCCTGCGCGGACGTGTGCTGCGCGTCGGCGGCATCAAAGAAAAGGTTTTGGCTTCGTCGCGCTTTGGCATCAAGCGAGTGATCCTGCCGGAGCAGAATCGCAATGATTGGCTGGAAGTGCCGGAGGAAGTCCGCAAGAAACTCCAGGTCAATTTCGTTCGCCACATTTCAGAATTGTTGCCACTCACCTTGCACTCGCGATGAATCGCTGGCTTCCATTCGTCCTGTTGCCGCTGCTCGCGATTGGCGCGGCGGAACAGACTTCACCTCCTATCGTTCTCACCCCGGAAGAAGCTGTGAGGCAAGGCAGAGAACTCACGACGCAAATCCTGGCATTCAAACCCGATCAAAACGCGACCAATACCGGCGTGCTGCGAATTCGGGATGGAAAAGGGCAGCGCACTGAAATTCCAGTCGAGGCGGATGTCGTGATCACGAACTCAGGCTGGCTCTCAATTTACACAACGAGCAATACCGACCGCGCTCATTTCGCTTCCCTGACCGTCGTTCACTCAGGCGGTCGGCCGAACGAGTATATTGTTCGGAACGTGAACGCGCCACCGGACGACACGAATTCATTTCACAAAGTGACGGGTGATCAGGTTATGAAGCCTTTCGCGGATTCAGATTTCTGGATTGCCGATCTGGGCCTGGAGTTTTTCCAGTGGCCTGAGCAGCGGCTGTTGAGAAAAGAAATCCGCCGCGGCCAATCCTGCTATGTGCTGGAGAGTACGAATCCACATCCAACGCCGGGCAGCTACGCCCGCGTGCTTTCGTGGATCGACATTGACACGGTCCGAGAGTCCGGCGGTCCAGCGGTTGTGTTCGCGACCGCTTACGATCAAAAGGGCAAAGCGCTTAAGGATTTCGCGCCGAAGGCACTCAAGAAGGTCCAAGGTGAATGGCAACTGCAGGAAATGGAAATGGACAACCGTCAGACCGGCTCTCGTTCGTGGTTTGAGTTCGATCTCAGCTCCCAGACAAGATAGAGCCTTGCCCAGTCTGATGGACAAAACATCGGTCGGGTTTTTATTTGAACTTTCACCGTTTGCTCCCTAGTCATATCGCATGAACGTATTCGTCACCGGCGGCGCGGGTTACATCGGGTCCATCTGCACCGAGGAGCTCCTCAATGCGGGACATCAGGTCACCGTTTACGACAATCTCACCGAAGGGCATCGCTCCGCTGTGGACCCGCGCGCGAAGTTCATTTTGGGCAAAGCCGGAACTCAAAACGGCGACATTCTCAAAGCCATCAAGTCCACCAGGCCCGACGCGATCATGCATTTCGCCGCCAACGCGCTTGTCGGCGAATCCATGACCGAATCCAAAAAAATATTTCCACAACAATGTCGTCAACGGCCTCAAGCTGCTCGATGCCGCAGTCAAATGCGGCGTGAAGAAATTCGTCTTCAGCTCCACGTGCGCAACCTATGGACCGCCGGATCGCGTGCCAATGACAGAGGATTTGCCTCAGCGGCCAATCAATCCGTATGGCGAATCGAAATTGATGTTCGAGAAAATCCTTCAATGGTATCAGCGGATTTACGGGCTGGAGTTCATCGCGTTCCGTTACTTCAATGCCGCCGGCGCGAGCGAAAAATTCGGCGAGCATCATCGCTGCGAAACGCACCTCATCCCAAACGTGCTCAAGGTCGCGCTCGGTCAGGCGCCGCACTGCGAGATTTATGGCACGGATTATCCCACTCCCGACGGCACGTGCATCCGCGATTACATCCACATTCTTGACCTCGCGCAGGCGCACATCCTCGGACTCGGACCGGGCAAACAAGGTTTTTACAACCTCGGCAATGGCGACGGCTACTCCGTGCGTCAGGTCATCGAAATGTGCGAGAAAGTGACGGGCAGAAAAATTCCAGCAGTTGAAAAACCGCGGAGGCCGGGTGATCCGCCGCAGCTGGTAGCCTCGGCCGAAAAAGCGATTCGCGAACTTGGCTGGAAACCGAAATTCCCGAAGCTCGAGGATATCGTCACGACTGCTTGGGCGTGGCACAGCAAACATCCGACGGGTTATCCGGATTGACGGGGAATGCACGTCCAGCCCATCCCAAAGCTTCGCCAGCTGTAATTTGGTCGGCTCTCGAATGGGCTGGGTGTGGCTTTCTGCGTCCTCGCGGAAAACATTTTGCGCGGGGTTATCCCGGATATCAGCAATTCGCGACTGAAAGCTCGCCGGACGCGAGACGCGTCCAGCCACATCCGAGGACGAGTGTGCTTCCCAAATGCGATCTGAGGTTCTGCTCCAAGGATTGGAAGTGACTTTTCGCCTCTGCCGCCGCACATTCTGCGCTGAAGCGCATGAAAAAATCCTCTCCAGTTTCTCGCAGCGGACGGTACACAGGCGGACCGGCGGCTGACGTGGCGCAATTCACTGAATCCATTTCCTTCGACTGGCGCTTGTGGCGGCACGACATCCTTGGATCGAAAGCCCACGCAACGATGCTCCAGAAAATCGGCGTGCTCACGAAGGCGGAACTCGCAGCCATCCTCAAAGGACTCGATGGCATTGCCAAAGAAATCGTTGCCGGGAAGTTCAAATGGAAGCCGGAACTCGAAGACGTTCACATGAACGTCGAGGCGGAGTTGACGAAGCGCGTTCCCGCGGGCGCGAAACTGCACACTGGCCGCTCGCGAAATGATCAGGTCGCGCTCGATATGCGGCTGTGGCTGCGCGATGAAATCATTGAACTTTGTTTGGAGTTGGCTGATTTGAAAGAAGCATTGGTTGAACTCGCTTCCAAAAATTCCGACGTGCTGATTCCCGGATACACGCACCTGCAACGCGCGCAGCCGGTTTACTTCGCGCATCATCTGCTGGCTTATGTGGAGATGCTTGAGCGTGACCACGACCGATTCGACGACTGCTATTTGCGGACGACTGTTTGCCCACTCGGCAGCGGCGCGATTGCCGGGAGCACCTTGCCTTTGGATCGCGAAATGGTTGCCAAACTGCTGGACTTTGTGGATGTGTCAACTGGCAAACCGCGCGTGACGCAAAATTCCATGGACGCCGTGAGCGACCGGGATTTCGCGATTGAATTCTGCGCTCACGCCGCGTTGCTCGCCGTGCATCTCTCGCGGTTGGCGGAGGATTTGATTTTGTGGGCGAGCACAGAATTCAACTTCATTAAAATCGCCCACGCCTACACGACGGGCTCGTCCTTGATGCCGCAGAAAACAAATCCGGACATCGCCGAACTCGCGCGGGGAAAATCCGCTCGCGTGATCGGCAATCTCGTTGCGTTGCTCACGCTGCTGAAGGGGCTGCCGATGACATACAATCGCGATTTGCAGGAAGACAAGGAACGGCTGTTTGACACCGCCGACACCGTGCGCGCGACTGTGAGAATCGTCGCCGCGATGTTGCGGAACACGAAAGTGAACCGCACCGCGTGTGCCGCTGCCGCGAGCGACCCGGCGTTGCTCGCCACCGATCTCGCCGATTATCTCGTGCGCAAAGGAATGCCGTTTCGCCACGCGCATCACATCGTAGGCACGGTGGTGGCATTGGCGGAAAAATCCAGCAAGGCGCTGAATCAATTGACGTTGGAGGAATTGCAGTCGGTGAACAAAACATTTGGGCGCGATGCGCTTGGTGTGTTTGATTTGAAAACGGCAATGGCGAAACGAAATCTTACCGGAGCGCCGGGGACGAAGGAAGTCACGAAGCAATTGGCGAGATGGCAGAAGCTGCTTTCTTGAGACGTTCGTCGGCCGTTTATGGATGATTGCGGACAGAGCCATGTCTGACATGATCAAACTCGCCGTCGTCAGCGACATTCATTATGCCTCGGCAACGGAGCAGGCGCGTGGCGACGACTTCGAGTTTCGCGACATCCCGAATCCACGGCTTCAGTTTTTCCTCAGGAACCACCGCCGGTTCTTCTGGCTGCATCGTCCGTTTCGGCAAAATCATCTGCTCGATCGGTTTCTCGCGCAGGCAACTGACACGGATTTCGTCGTCGCCAATGGCGATTTCTCCTGTGACTCCGCGTTCGTCGGCGTCAGTGATGACGCGGCGTGCGAGAGCGCGTCTGAATGTCTGGCGAAGCTGCGCGGTAAATTCGGCGGAAATTTCCGCGCGACTATTGGCGATCACGAATTGGGAAAACTGAGCTTCGTGATGGCGCGCGGCGGCATGCGACTCGAAAGTTATCGGCGTTCGCGCGAGGAGCTGGGCATTGAACGCTTTTGGAAAATGGAACTCGGCCGCTACGTTTTGATTGGCGTGACCTCGTCGCTCATTGCCTTTCCGGTATTGGAGCCGGACACGCTTCCAGAGGAACGACAAGAATGGAATCGCTTGCGCGAAGAACATCTCGGTGAAATCCGCACTGCGTTTAGCGCATTAAAGCCGGACCAGCGCGTGCTCCTCTTCTGCCATGATCCGACAGCGCTTCCATTTCTAGCGCGCGAGGAAGCCATCCGCAACCGACTTGCGCATGTGGAACTGACGACGATCGGACACCTGCACTCGAAATTGATTCTTTGGCAGAGCAGGTTTTTGGCGGGAATGCCCGTGATCGGTTTCCTCGGCCATTCCGGGAAGCGTCTTAGCACTGCACTGCGGGAGGCGAGTGATTGGAAACCATTTCGTGTGAGCCTTTGCCCCGCGCTTGCGGGCATAGAGTTGCTGAAAGATGGTGGATTTCTCATGATGGAAATTGATCCGGGCGCAAGCAGCCCCGTCCGCATTTCTCTGAAGCGCATTCGCCGGTGATGCCGAGTTGCGGAGAACGCCCTATTTGCAGCCGAAGGGTTAAATGGAACTTTGGAAGAAAGGCTGCACATGAACAACATTGTTGGCTATGCAATTCTGGCGCTTGGCATCGTGCTGTTGATTTTTGGCTTCAACGAATCCCATTCGTTCAGCTCGGATGTTTCGCGCGCCTTCACCGGTAATCCAACTGATCGCTCAATGTGGATGATTATCGGCGGCGCGGTGGCAGTCATTTCGGGACTGCTGCTGGCGTTGCGTTCGAAACGGGGTTAATCCCGTTTCTTCCTTCTCGTGGCGACATGTTTCAAGAAATCCGTGGATCGGTAACGTCCTCTCAATTCCTCTCAACTTCTTTTCTTTCGAAGCCCGATGTGAAAAACAAAAACGCGAAAAACGACACAGTCTTTCGCGCTTCATTGACTGCAACCTTACACAGTCAGGGCACCAGCAGCTACACGGGTCAATGTTGCCTGTTGAAATCCTCAGAGCGATCGACGTTGTTCGTCCGTCCGGTGGGAGCAAGAGTTCCGGTATTCGGCCTGAGTGTGATGTTGTTGACGACCCGCGTCACGCCTTCCACGTCTTGCGCCAGTTCACCCGCCCGCCGTTTCTGCGCGTCCGTGTCCACAAATCCACTGAGTTGGACGACGCCGGCAAAAGTCTTCACGTCGATATCGGAGAACCTGTAAACCGGTTCGGTGCGCAACTTTTCGCGTACGTTTTCAGTGATGACCCGGTCGTCGAGCGCGCGGCCAGCAGTGCGGTCGCCTTCGTGTGTGCCGGTCATCTGACAACCAGTCAGCGCCACAACAGCGATGGCGACGCTTGCGTCAGTGGTGAGAAGTAGTCTTTTAAGATTTCGCATATGCAATTCCTTTCGCCTCCCAAATTACTTGTACACGTCACATGGCCCATGGGGTCTTGTCCTCCGAACACGAACGGAACGCATCCGCGATGGCTCTGCGAGAGATCCCGCGATGGGCCGGGGACTCAGCGGCCAAGAAGAGATACGGGCCGACGGTATCGGTACCCAACGGGTATTTCGGGATGGCTTTGAGAGAAAATGTAAAGGCGATCGTATAATCCTTGGGCCCTTTGTCATTGTCACGAATGCCGCCGGTAATCGCAGCCGTCCAACTCCGGAGGTCCCGATACACCGAGTAGAATTGCTCCTGCATGCGGCCGCTGCGGACATCGAAGTGATGGTTGGCGCGGAAGCCCCAGTTTTCATTCAGCCGATAGAACACGCTGCTCATGATCAGATTATTTCCCTGGCCGAGAGCGGTGGGTACACTGCGAAAATCATCGTGCAAGTAGAAGTTGCCGATCGTCCAATTCCAAACGTCATTGGGCACGAACGTGACTGTGTCAAGCGCCATGCGCCAGCGCTGATTCCCGATGTCGTATCGAGTTTGAGATTGAAACGTGACCCAAGAACGCGGCCGGAGCGTCAGGTCAGAGTAAACATCGGCGAAGGTGCGCTGATCGTTGCGCGGGTGCAGACGCCAGTCGGTCTGTATCTCCCAGCTCAATAGATCCTCAACCAGACCTTCGCGTTTGGTCTGAAGTTTATTTTTTAAGCCGAAACGGATCACGTTTTGACTGTCGATTGAGTCAATGGCGTTGTATTCGGGATATTCGATAGGCAGCAGGCGCAAGCTGGCGAGCTCATAATCGAACTGCGGTAACTGGTTCGGACGAGCATTCGGCTTGGGAACGTAAATGTAATTGATCGAGGGTTCGATAATGTGACGCAAGCCGTCCATGTCGAGACCCTCGCTTTGCACGCGCGGCCAAAGACGCGACGCCTTGAACGTCAACTCCGCGCCCGTATTGAACACGCCGCGATATTGTTCGTCCGTTGTGGCACCCGGACCCGTCGCCTCGCTGTAGTAAGTGAACCGGCCTCCGGCACGCGGCGTGAAGTTCAACCAGCCAAAGAACGTTTTGGGCAGGACTATCTGATGATAGGTGTCCGCGCGCGCGGCTTCGAAATACGGCGTCACCGGGCCGTTGGTTTCAGCAAACAGGCGTCGATAATATCCGACCGTGCTTTCGCTCTCGTAGTAAAGCGGCGTATCTCCCAGTTGCTGCCGAAAACCGTTCAAGCGCACGTCAGGCAAGCGTTCAACCGTCTCGTAAAAGTCGTTCACGCGTGGACGAGTCAGGACATCGAGGCTGAAGTTCTGCCAGAATTTGTTCACCTCAACAAACGAGTCCGGCTGCGGGTTCTGGCGGTATTCGGACGGAAAGAAATCGTGGAGCACGCCGATGTCATTCTGATAGCGCACCAATGATTTCACATTAAGGTTGGTGAACGGGTTCGCCTGGTACGAAAAGTAAACGCGCTGGCGATTTTCAAAAACCGGCGCGTTGAAGAAATTCGTTTTCGCGTCATCATCCCGCGTGTAATAGTAGCGAAATGCGCCGTCGCCCCATCGGCCAAGATGGAAATTAAAATCCGGCCCAACGCCAACGCCCCGCTTCTCGCGGTAATCCAGATGAAATATTCCGTCGAGCTGATCGTTTAGAAACCACGTATAGCTTCCCAGCACAAATGGTCCGTAAACGCTGCGATAGCCAGGAAGGAAACTAAAATTGTTGGCGCGGTCGCCGAGATTCCGTGAATAGTACGGGAAATAAAAGACCGGAACATCGCCGAGATAAAGCGTCGCGTGCGTGGCTTCAATGCGTTTGCCTGGAATTATTTTAAGGTTGCGCGCGCGAATCCTTATGGCCGGTTTTGAGATATCGTCCGACGTGGTGTATGCGTTGGTCGCGTAATAAACCTGGTTCGAAACAACGCCGTACAACCCGTAGCCCTCGGCAAACGCTGGCGGTTTGCCCGTGCGAAAGTGCTCGGAAACCACCTGGTGGGTCTCGAAATTGTAGCGCATGTGATCGGTCGTCCAGGTTTGATCGTTCCGTTCGAGCTGCACCTGTCCGTCGGCGACCACTTCATGAGCGTTCTCGTCGAGTGATGCCCTTTGCGCCGTCAACACCGCGCCGTTCGCCCGAAGCGTCACTCCATTGGTGAAGACGAGGAGTCCCGTCTCCGGCTTGTATTCAAAGTCGCCTGTAAATCGGATGGCGTTCTCCGGTTCCTGTGCATGAAGTTTCAGCAATAGCGAAAAAAGAAAAAGCGCAAAGATGGAACGGGCGCGTGTCATTCGGGCCGGCCAAGCTAACCAGATGGGCCGGATACTGCCAAGCGGGATTTCCCTGTGCCGGATGCCGGAGCAGCAATGATTCTCGTTTTCCCGTGGCACGTGAACTGCGGTAGCGAGGTCAAGACCGACATGGCTACCAAAGTAAAAATGATGAAGTTCCTGCAAGAGATACGCGGCCTCGCTGAATTCGGCCGGCGTTATCCAACCCCGAAGCCGTCTCCGTTCTTCCTGCTGCAACTGCGGTCGCACGTCGCGGAAACCAGCCATTCCAAACGCCGGCTCGTCATCACAGTTGATTTGAAAGACCATCCGGACATCCCGCATCCGGTAAAGATCAATCACGTCAGCCAGGGTTAGCCTCGCGCTTGTCTGTGAGGAGGAGCCACGCGGGTTTTCATGAGTTGATTAGATTTGAGTCAGTCCTGTCCAATTACCTTCGGCATTCACACGTCTCGTTCGGAAAGATCGATCTTGTCATCAACTCGGAACGTGTTAATTTGCCCGGCCTTTTATGAAAGCAGACATTCATCCGAAGTATGTGGATGCGGAAGTTCGTTGCGCCTGCGGCAACGTCATCAAGACCCGTTCCACCAAGCCTGTCATCATCGTAGGTATCTGCAACGCGTGTCATCCATTTTATACAGGCCAGCAGAAGTTCGTGGACACCGCCGGCCGAGTGGACAAATTCCAGCAACGCCTCGCCAAGACACAGGCCGCCCAAGCCGCCGCTGCCACGAAAAAGAAAAAAAAGTAGCTTCCCGTATTTGATTTGCCCGCATTCCGCCTTTGGAGGATTGCGGGCGAATTGTTTTCGTCCATGGATTTGATTCCCCACATCCAAAAGTTCTCCCGCCGTTTCGCGGAGGTCGAGACCGCCTTGAGCGATCCCAAGGCGTTCGACAATCCCCAGCGCGCGCAGGAATTGTCGAAGGAATACGCGCGGCTCAAGGAACTGGTCGCATGCGGAAAGTTGTACCAAAAAACCGTTGCCGATCTCGTGGAGAACCGGGAATTGTTGCGGACCGAATCTGCCGAGTCTGAACTCGCTCAGATGGCCCGGGAAGAGGTCACGCGGCTGGAAAACGACGAAAAACATTTCGCGTTGGAGATTCAACGCGGAATTCTTCCACCCGATCCGGCAGATTCACGGAACACGATTATAGAAATCCGCGCCGGAGCCGGTGGACGGGAATCGGCGCTGTTCGCCGCTGATCTTTACCGGATGTACACGCGTTACGCGGAAGCGCGCGGGTGGAAATATGAAAATCTCGACTCAAGTCCATCCGACCTCGGCGGCTACAAGGAAATCATTTTCCAGATTTCAGGCACAGATGTTTTCAAACGGCTCAAGTACGAGAGTGGCGTGCATCGGGTGCAGCGCGTTCCAGCAACTGAAGCTCAAGGCCGCATTCATACGAGCACGTGCACCGTGGCGGTGTTGCCGGAAGCCGAGGAAGTGGACATCGAAATCAAACCGGAGGAATTGGAGATTACAGTTTGTCGCGCTTCAGGCCCCGGCGGCCAGGGCGTCAATACGACGGACTCCGCAGTTCAGATTCTGCACAAGCCCAGCGGATTGATTGTGCGATGCGCGGATGAGCGTTCGCAGCAAAAGAACAAGGCAAAGGCAATGCGCGTTTTGCGCTCTCGCCTGCTCGACCATAAGATCGCCGAGGAAAACGCCCGCTACGCCGCTCAACGCAAGGCGCAGGTCGGCACCGGCGAACGCAACGAACGCATCCGCACCTACAACTTTCCGCAAAATCGGGTCACCGATCATCGCATCGAACTGACGCTCTATAATCTCCCGGTCGTCATGGAGGGCGAAATAGATCCGATCCTCGAACCGTTGATGGCACACGACATCGAGCAGCGCCTGACGGAGTTGAAATTATAGGAATTTCGTGCGAGCCGCTGACGTGATTCTTTCGGCTGGCGTTCCCTCGCGTTTATTACATGAAAGACATCAGAGGACTTATTTTCGACTGCGATGGCACATTGGCTGATACGATGCCATTGCATTGGCGCGCGTGGAAAGCCGTTACCGAAAGACACAAGCTCCACTTCCCTGAAGACCGTTTCTATTCGCTCGGTGGAGTTCCTTCGCGTGACATTCTGAAAATGCTCGGCGAAGAGCAAGACGTGCTGCTTGATCATCTCGCCGTTGCCCGGGAGAAGGAAGCCGCTTATCTGCCGCTCATTCATCAAGTCGAACCAATCAATGCCGTCGTGGGCGTCGTCCGGGAGAATTACGACAAGATTCCAATGGCTGTTGCATCTGGAGGCACAAGGCAAATCATTTCGCAAGTGCTGGAACATCTCGGAATTCTTCGATTGTTCAAGGCCATCGTCACTAGCGAGGATGTGGTGAATCAGAAACCGGCGCCGGACATCTTTCTTGAAGCCGCGCGGCGCATTGACGTGCCCCCCCAATTCTGCCGGGCTTACGAGGATACCGACTTGGGGATGCAGTCAATTCGAGCGGCGGGCATGGAAGCGGTGGACGTGCGGCGGCTGCTGAACACGGCGAAAACCTCGGGCGGTGCGTCCGCGGCTCGACGCTAGCACGTTTTCCAGTTTGCCGTAGTCAGGCAGACGGCTCGTTTCTTCGCTTCCACACGTACCGGCTCAACAACACCCGCAGCACGGCAGTGAGCGGAATCGCGAGAATGCCGCCGAGCAGTCCGCCCAGCAGCGTGGTTCCGATCATCACCGCAATTATGATTGTTAGCGGATGGAGTCCCACGCGTCCACCCATGATCTTTGGCGAAATCACCAATCCTTCCAGAGTTTGGATAACGGCAAAGACTCCTACGACGAGCAGCGGATGCAGCCAATCTCCGAACTGCACCAGCGAAATTATCAGCGCGGTTATGAACACAACAATCGCGCCTAGAAATGGAATAATGGTGAGAATGATGGCTGCCGCGCCAAGCAACACCGCATATGGCAATCCGATGCTGAGGAAGCCAATCATGTAGAGGATGCCATCACAAATCGCGACGAGCACCTGTCCGCGGAAAAACGCAATCAAGTAGCCGTTGATCGAGCCGAGCACAAACACGAGTTCGTCCTTGAAATGTGAATCAGACACAGGCAGGTAATCCGTCCATTTCGATTCTATGCGTCGTTTCTCAAGCAGCAGGTAGAAGGCATAAACGGGAACAAGGCCGATAACGACCAGTATTCCAAACCACGAAGCAACACGGCTGACTTGCCCAAACAGCCAGCGACCCACGTCAGGCAACATTCCTGCGAGCCAGCCCGTTGCGGACTGTAACGTTTCCTTGTTCAGCGCTCCACCGAGTCCCGTACCGCCGTTTGCCGGTGCCGCAGCGGGAGCATTTGTAGCGGCGATGACTGGCGCAGAGTTGGTGGTTTCGATGGCGGCTTCCGGCGCGATCGTGTTCGTTCTTTCCTGCAAAAATCGCTGGACCCAGGGCGGCGGATGGTTCACCCAGTTCTCGATTTTCGCTTCGAGCGTCTGCGAGATCTTTGGAACACCGGCGACGAATTGCCTGGTTTCATTGACAATCTGGGGGACGATACTGCCGAAGATGCTGGCGATAATCAGCAGCGCAATTCCGAAAACAGAGATAATAGCCGCAGGACGCTTGAATCCTTTGCGCTCGAACCAGTCCACAACCGGGTCGAGCAGGTAAGCGATCACTCCCGCAACCGCGAGCGGCCAGAGCACAGGGGAAAGAATTTGTAGCACCTGCCCGAGACCCCAAATCAACGCCGCTGTCAGGAATACCAACGTCGCGATGGCTGCGCCGGTCAGCGCCAGCCAGATTATGCGGGCCTGTTTTTCGGTAGGGGGCGTGAACGGCATGGAAAAAATTCGGGCGTCGGATGAACCAAGGTCAGGCCTGGCCCAGTCTCCTGGATTTTTCCGTCGCCGCGCGCACCGCGCTCATCACCGTGCCGCGCAGCTTTCCTTTTTCCAACTCGTGCAAACCTTCAATGGTCGTGCCGCCGGGACTCGCGACCATGTCCTTCAACGCACCCGGATGCAGACGGGTCTCCAAGACCATCTTTGCGGCTCCGAGCACCGTTTGCGCGGCCAGATTTGTGGCGATTTCCCGCGGCAGGCCAGCCGCCACGCCGCCGTCGCTCAATGCTTCAATGAACTGGTAAACATACGCCGGACCGCTGCCACTCAAACCCGTTACCGCATCCAGCAACGATTCCTTCACCTGGAACGCCACGCCCACTGCCGAGAAAAGCTTTTGCGCGAGTTCGATGTCCGCCGGCAAAGCCGCTTTGTTTGCGGCAAACGCGCTTGCCGACGCGCCGACCAATGCGGGCGTGTTCGGCATTACTCGAATGATCCGAGTGCCGTCGCCAAGCAACTGCTCTAGTTTCGTGAGCGTCACTCCGGCCGCGATCGAAATAAGCAGATGTTTCTCGGTGAAACAGTCGCGGATTTCGCCCAGCACGCCGCTGACCTGGTCAGGCTTCACAGCGAGAATCAGCACCTGCATCGCTTTGACAACATCTGGATTGAACGCTGTCGTTTTGGACTCGACCTCCTTCGCGAAACTTGCGCACGCGGCCTCGCTTGGATCACTGGCAAGGATTTGTTTGCTCGTAATGAGTCCGGCGCGAACGAATCCTTTTGCAAGCGCCGTGGCCATCTTTCCCGCGCCCAGAAAGCCGATGGTCAATTTGGAAGCCATGCGCGGGTTTTAACAGTTCGACCCGTTAATCGAAAGCGAAAAGCACAACTGTCACAGTTGATCTGGTGGACTTCGATCAATCGGTTCCAGAGTACCGTCGCGCCGCAATCTGAATTTCTGTCCGCGCCATTCAATGCGGTTGCCAGCGAAGGCGCAAAACCAGATTGCCACCTGGAGAAGATCTTTGATTGGCACGAGCCAGAAATAACTCGCGTGACGGGAAGAATGCGTGAGCCGGCGCTGAAGATCGTGCGCAATCAGAATGCGCACCAAGCATAAGGCGCCTCCCAGAACGATGCCCGATCCAAGGACGATATGTGCCATCACGAATCCATGATCAAATGCCTGGGACTTGAAGCTGGACCAATAAATGGCGGCTGGCAGATTCCAAACTAGACAGAGCATCGCCCAGAAGCCGACATTCGACAAAATGCTGAAAAAATACGGCAGCGGCTGGCAGACCCGAATCGTCCGCGCCCAGCGCAGTTGATGTTTCCACACAGCGCGCCAGCCCATCGGCTGCTCCCAGCATTCGACAACCACCGGGCAAAGCTCGATTCGATAGCCCTTCCGCGCGAGGCGGTTTCCAAGCTGATAATCATCCGCCAGGCAATCGACGAATGCCTTGGAGCCGCCAATTTCATCCAGTTGTTGCCGACGCAGCACCATTACTGCGCCGAGCGCGAAATCAAGCGGCTTAAGGCTTCTCGATTGGAGCACCTGGCTCCAGAAATCGGCGTTGACGGCTATGGCTTCCCACTGCATCGCGATCGTCGTCGGATTGGCCAGCCGATAGAAGCAGTTTACCAGGCCAACTCGTTCATCACGCAACGGCGCAACCGCGTTGGCCAGAAAATCCGGCGGCACGCGCACGTCGGAGTCGCTGATGCAGAGCACGCCGTGTTTCGCGAACTTCTCGAGTTCAGCAAGCTTGGAAGCCTTCGCATTCGCGCCGAGCAAGTTATGACAGACAATCAATTGCGCATCACGCTTAGGAAACTCGCTCATGAGTTTCCCCGCGACGTCGCATACGGGATCATCCGCCGATGCGACGCCGAACAGAATTTGAATTTCTCCCGGATATTCCTGCGCAAACCAGCTTCGCAGGCAATCCTCGGTTGCGGCGTCGCAACCCTTCAGCGATTTCAACAGTGTAACCGCGGGCGCGTCCGGACGGATAGCCATGCGTTGGTGCAAAGGGAATCCGACCGCAACGAGCCATTGCCAAAGCAGCAGAACAAGGGCGAGCAGCGCAAGCGAGCCGAGCAGGACGTTCAAAATCACCGCCCGTTCCTAAGCTGAACCGTGCTGAGTGAGCAAGCCGAATTTCGCCGGCTCTGCTCCAACGCCTTACCCGGTTTGCTTGATGCCAGCCACCATTGAGTCCGGCCCGGTGAGATGTTCCACCCACGTTCTGCGGAAACCGGCTTCACGCATCCAGCGCTGGCAATCCGCTCCGGTGTAGTCGAAGCCACCAGGTGTTTCGATCAGCATGTTGAGACTCATCGAAAGTCCGAACGCATTCTGGCGTCGGTCGTCATCAATCACCCCTTCATGCACGATGAACGCACCCCCTATGGGCAGTGCCCCACGGAGCTTGCGGTTTTCTGCGTTTGGTTCTGCAAAGATTGCGCTCCGGATGGAGCTAAAGCCAGACGAAATCCAACCCCATCCACGAACGACAGAGCGTTTCCATGCGAGGATTTGAATTACCGCAGCTTTTCTACGGGATTTGAGCACGTTATTAAGGGCCGAAAAGAATCATGGATTTGGAGCCAACGAGTAAAGCAACGGGGTGAGGGTGACCCACAAGCCATCGATCTTTCTCTCAGCTTAAAGGGAAATAGGAGTTTGGAGTCCTTCGGAACCGGGATTCGTCAACTGGTAATTCTCTGTTTCGCGATTGGCTTTAAGAACGAGCACATTGTATGCATTGAAGAGCCAGAGAGCTTCCTTCACCCTACGTTGCAGCCTCGATTTTTGGGATTTCCTCCAAAAAAACGGACAACACCTATTTCCTTTCGACTCACTCCAATGATGCAGCTAAACAAAAGGACACTCTCCTTTACCATGTTGTTATGAAAGCAGACCTGCGAATTTTCTTTCAAGAATAAGTCGCTGGAATTCTTTTACCGGAGCACTGGCAAGAAATGCGCACCGCGAATGCCTTGCCAGGACGCATTTCGGTCCCACAATGCGGCGGCATTGAATCAGGTGCAGCCGCGAACGAGGAAGAGGATCAGCAGAATCGGAAGCGGAACACCCAGCAGCCATAGGACTATCCATCCGACGCGCCCTTCTTCGTAATGTTTCCTCAGGATTTTCATGCAGCAACGTGGTTCACGGGACTAAAAGGAACTATGGGGTTTTTCGGGTAAAACCGGAACGAGCATAGCTCTGGGCCCGGTTTCCCATTCGTTGTAGGGGCGGTCTACGACCGCCGAGCGAGGAATCATTCGAATTGCGCTCCGAGAGCGCCGCAAAAGCCATACCGGATTTGAAACCGCTCCTAACACTTGGGCGGAAGTTGGGGCTTCTCGCACATTTCCCAGTAGTCGAACAAGAGTTTCAGCATCCGCGTGAGCTGCTCGTAGCTTGCCGGTTTGACCAGGTAGGAATTCACGCCCGACTTGTAAGCCTGCTGGATGTCTGATGCCTGGCGGGAGGCGGTCAGAACGATGCGGGGAATCAGGTTGCATTCTGGATGTTCGTACAGCCATTTCAGAACTTGCATTCCGTCCACCTTTGGCATTTTCAGATCCGTGATGAGGAGTCTCGGGAATGGAAATCTTGCGCGGTCGGCGAACTCTCCCTCACCGCAGAAATAAGCCAGCACCTCAGAGCCGTCGCGACAAACATGGAATGGATTTCTAAAACCCACTTCACGCAAGGCGCGCTCCAGAATGATGACGTCGTTCTCGTCGTCCTCGGCGATCAAAATGGGAAATGCCTCATCCATTGGAGAGAAACTTCGCCAATTCGGAGATTCGCAGAAGACGTAATTCACCCCAAAACAGAAGAGGGATTCCACTTAAGTCGAAAGGAGTCGCAGCTCGAAAGCTGCACGCCATTTGCGGAGCACACCGACAAACACGTGGTCCAGACGCCGGCTGAAGACGCCTACAAAAGAATCCCCGCGCTTTGTCGCAAACCACAGCGCCCAGAAAAACAGAGGCACGGAAATCAACTTGTTTTGCCAGCCGTCCAAACGCCATTGCCCTTTCCAAAGCCACATCGGGTCTTTGTCGAACGGTCCGAAATAAAAGATGGGCCACAATTCTTCCGGCGTCGGCCCGCGAGAACCAGCCAGATCACAGAGCAGATGGAGATGGAAAACAACCATTGCCAGCAAAGCCACGCGCCAGCGCTCGCGCGCGAAGCAGGTCAGAACCGCGGTGATGACCAGCGCACCGAACAAGCCATGAAGCAGATAATGATGATAGTGCTCGTAGAAAAGCGTCCGTTTATGCCAAATCGCCTTGCTCGCTGCGTCCAGCAACAAGCCAAGCCCGTCCGTATCTCACAAAATGCCCGTCAATGTGACAAGTCGGCAATCGCGCGGGTTGTTCGTGTTTTTTCCGCGATCAACCAACTGGCGAATAGATGCGTTTCGGGCGACATGGAAGTTCGACACGCAGGTCAGATCAACGCGCCGCGGCTCGTTTGCGATCGGCATTTTGCAGCAGATTTTGCAGTTCCTTCAGGTCCTGCGCGAAATCAAGAGCCGTGTCGCGCTTGATCAATCCCGCCGCGTAACGCTCGGCCAGCGACTGATCGAGCGTGCACATGCCTTCCCGGATGTGCGTTTGCAGCACGCTTGGGATTTGGTGCGTGTTGCTTTCGCGAATCAGATTCCCAATCGCGGGCGTGCCCACCATTACTTCAAATGCGGCGACGCGGCCACGCCCGGAGATGTGCGGCAGCAGCGCCTGTGAAATGACTCCGCGCAAAATTGAAGCGAGTTGCGCGCGCACGTTTTCCTGCTGGCCTTTGGGAAATGCCGTGATGACGCGGTCCACCGTGTCCTTCGCACCCACGGTGTGCACGGTCGAAAGCACGAGATGGCCGGTTTCGGCGGCGAGCAGCGCCGCTTCCATTGTCTCCGGATCGCGCATTTCGCCGACCATGATCACATCGGGATCTTCGCGAAGCGACGCGCGCAGTCCATCGGCGAACGTCAGGAAATCTCTGCCCAGTTCGCGCTGTGTGACGACCGCCTTTCTGCGCGGCAGCTTGAACTCAATAGGGTCTTCGAGCGTTAGAATGTGAACATCGGATCGCTCCAGATTTATCTTGTCCATCATCGCGGCCAATGTAGTGGTCTTGCCTGAACCGGTTGGGCCGGTCACCAGAACCAGGCCGCGCGGGAGCCTCGTGAAATCATTAAACACCGGTGGTGCGAGAATTTCATCGAGCGTTGGAATCTTTTCGGGAATGCGACGCAACACGGTGCCCCATTCACCATCGGCACGAAAGACGTTCACGCGAAAGCGCTGGTTTTCAAATGCGAAACCAAAATCGGCCTGGCCAACTTCCCGCACGATGCGAATGACGTCTTCCGGTGTAATGGCTTCGACCAGCTTGAAGGCATGCTTGCTATCCACCGGCGGGCCTTCAGCGCGAATGAGCCGCCCATCCACGCGGTACAACGGCGGTTCCCCGGCGCGAATGTGGAGGTCGGACGCGTCACCTTGGATTGCCAACAGCAACAGGTCGGACATTTTGTATTCGTAGGAGTCCACCGGCAGCCGGCCAGTCGTTTCGAGCGCCTTCTTCGTTTCGGCCGCAACAGGCGGGATCGAAATGGTTTCACGCAGCTTGCCGGGAGTTTTGTCGGCCGGCTTTTTGCCGGAATCGGATTCTTTCATGTCGCCTCGATGGGGGTGCGGCCGGGCAGTCACGCGCGAATGCTACACCAGTAACCAGCACATTCTGCGCGATACAGGTCGATTTGGAAATGATTTCTGTGACTATTGCGACCGCTGGATTGGGAATGTGTGGGCCGTGAGTGGCATCCTTGTTACCATGGGATGCAAATGGAGAACTCGAGGGCCATTGAGGCGAAAGACGATTTGTCATTCGCGTGCTCCTGCGCCTTCTGCTCGCCTTTGTTCGCTCTTTGCGCGCGTGCGTTTCGGCAAGCCAATTTGGTCAAAAGAACTTTTGACCGGAGCCGGTTTTTGAGTTACTCTCGAACGCTGAAGATGAGTTTCGGCGTTCCAATTTTCCAACGCGGCCTCTCGGTGGCTTTTGTATTGGCCATTGGATTTTCGCGCGCGTTTGCCGGTGCTTCGTTTCCGGCGGATCAATCGATACTTTTTTCCACGCCTCAAGGTGGGGCGTTGACGACGAACTTCAACCAGTTGAATCTTGAAAGCTCCAAGCCGGAAGACCATTTTCCGTCTTTGCATCCCTTCGACGGCAACACGGCGCCGAGCAGCCTCAGCCCGGTGGCGCCGCGCCCGATCATTCAAAATGGCGGTGTCAAAGAGTTGCTCCAGCGCCAAAAGGATTGGGAAGTCACCTCACCCGAGGAGGCAATGCAGCATTACATGGTAAGGCAGGTTTATGGGTCACGCGAAGCCTCAGGCAGTGAATCAAAAGGCGCCTATTCGGAAATGGAACTTTATTCCCAGAGAATGTCACGCTCGGCGGGCTCGACCAATTCGACGGCGCAGAATCGATCTGCGTTGGGGCAATCCTTCGACAGTATCGATGGCGGAGATTCCAATCCATTCACAGCGATGTCGGGAACCACCAGTTCAGATAACAGTAGTCTGGCGCCGGGATTCGGAAGACCTCAGGGACTGTCGGATATCCTTGGAATCGGCAAGCGTTCTGATTCCACTGCTGCAGCAACTCTGCGCTTCCAGCAGGAGCAGCGATCGCAACTCGAAGAATTCAGAAAGATCCTGAACGGTTCATCGCCTGCGTCCGCTGTGGCAATTAATCCATTGTCGCCCGGAAATGTTCCCGGCGCGGCACCAACATCCGTGTTCGGTGGCCAGTATTCGGCACCGGATGCCATCGCAGCGGCCATCTCCCCAGGTGCCACACCACTGACTCCGCGGGCACCGAGCGTCGAAGATTTTATGCCGCGTGTGAACGCGCCGACGACGCCTACCGCGCCTGGTCAGTCCAGCGAAGCCTCCCGGAACTCAACAGCGGCATCCAGGCCGAAACCGGCAGAAGCGAGCTTCGACGCTCCAATGCGAAGATTCTGAGGCGCGCTATTCCCAGCGCAGCACATTCACTTTCATTTCCGCCGGGAGAGCTGTTTTTGGCGGCACATCAATCAAGCCGTTTGCCGCCGCGAGTGAACTCAATGCGTGCGATGCTTGCATCCCGGCCGGTCGCACTCTCCCGGACAGGTCCATCGTCACACGCATGAAATGCCGGCGTTCGCCGGAATTGCTGAGCGTTTCCGCAAGGATGCCGGGTGATGACGCAAGCCCCACATTTTTTGCACCTTGCCAGTGCAACAGAGCGGGCCTGACCAGCAGAAGGAACGTCACGAATGCGGACGCTGGATTGCCCGGCAGACCAAACAGAAAACGATTCTTAATCCGTCCGAAAACAAACGGGCGTCCCGGCTTGATTGCGACCTTCCAGAACTGGAGTTCGCCACTGAGTTCTTCAAACGAGCTTTTGACAAAATCCATTTCACCGACAGAAACTCCGCCACAGGTAACGACACAATCGGTTTCAGCAAATGCGCTCTTGAGGGCCGCGACGGTTTGGTTGCGCGCGTCTGCGACGATTGGAAGAATTCGTGGAATACAATTCATGCCCGTAAGTAACGCACTCAACCCTGCCCGGTTGCTCTCGTAAATTTGTCCTGGCGCAATCGGTTGACCTGCTTCTCTGAGTTCCGAGCCAGTTGGCAATAACCCGACGACTGGCCGGCGGCTGACGTTGACATTAGCAACACCCAAAGCCGCGAGCAGTGCAAGACGTGTCGCGGTCAAATGTTCTCCGGCGTTCGCGACAATGCTACCGTCTTTAACGTCTTCGCCGCGGAAGCGGACGTTTTCCCATGGTCTGGCTGAGTCCAGAACCAGCACGTCACCGGGTTGAACACCATCGATTCGCGTATCCTCCTGCATGACGACTGCATCCGCGCCGTGAGGCATTGGTGAGCCAGTGAACACTCGGACACACTCTCCGGGTCCGAGTAATCCTTGAAATACTTCACCTGCCGCGGCACGCCCGGCCAATCGCAATCGAACTGGTAATTCCGGTTTCGCTGAAACCACGTCTTCTGAGCGGACGGCGTAACCGTCCATCGAGGAGTTGTCGAAAACCGGCAAGTTGATGGGGGCAAAAATGCGTTCCGCAGCGATGCGGCCATGCGCTTGAACAAGCGGGATGGATTCGCTGCGGGGTTCCGGGATAGCGGCTAGAATGCGCGCCTGGGCATCTTCGAGTTCGAGCATGCGAGAAGCTTACGAGCTTCCCGACAATTTGGAAATTGCCAACGCCAGTCGGGATTAGTGCGTGGACGTGAGCACGAGCACCTGTTCGAGAGTGGAGACACCTTCCCGCGCGCGGTCCAAAGCAACCATGCGAAGGGTTCGCATGCCCTGGCCGATGGCGATCTTTCCCATCTCCCGTGTGTTGGCGCGAGCGATGATCAACTTGCGAATCTCGTCGCTCACTGTCATGGCCTCAATGATTGCCATTCGTCCGGCGTAGCCCGAGTTTTTGCAGCGTTCGCAACCTCGGCCGCGATACAACGTCGTGCCATCAAAGATGCTCGGATCAATGTTCAGGTCCTGATACATTTTCGCCGGATAGGTGACAGGCTCCTTGCAGTGCGAGCAGATGCGGCGCATCAGCCGTTGCGCACACGCGAGAATAACCGAGGACGAAATCAGGAACGGCGCAATGCCCATATCGTCGAGACGTGCAATTGCGCCAGGGGCATCATTGCAGTGCATCGTGCTCAGCACCTGGTGTCCGGTGAGCGCGGCTTCGATGGCGATTTCCGCTGTTTCGGTGTCGCGAATTTCGCCAATCATTATGATATCCGGGTCCTGACGGAGAATGGACCGGAGCGCGTTTGCGAACGTCAGACCGATTTCCTTCTTCGTCGGAACTTGATTGATGCCCGGAATTTGAAATTCTACCGGGTCCTCCACCGTGATGATGTTGAAAATGGGACTGTTGAGTTCGTTCAACGCCGAATAAAGTGTCGTCGTCTTGCCGGAACCGGTCGGGCCGGTCACAAGAATCAACCCGTGCGGCGCATCGACCGCAGCCTTGAACTGCTGAAACGTATCAGGATCGAGGCCGAGTTTGTCGAGGCTGGCGGAGAGGTTCGATTTGTCGAGCACGCGGAGCACGATCTTCTCGCCGTGGACCGTAGGCATGATGGACACGCGAAGGTCGTAATCCTTGCCGCCGACACGGACGCGCATGCGGCCGTCTTGCGGCAGGCGGCGCTCGGCGATGTCCAGGCTGCTCATGATTTTGAATCGCGATGCCAGCGCCAGTTGCATTTGCTTGGGCGGTGGCGTCGCGTCCATCAGCACGCCGTCAATGCGGTAGCGCAGCCGCATGGTTTTGTCGAACGGTTCAATGTGTACGTCGCTCGCGCGGTCTTTGATGGCTTGCACAAGAATCAGATTGGCGAGCTTGATAACCGGCGCTTCTTCGCTGGACGCGGCGAGTTGGTCGAGATTGACTTCTTCAACGGCCTCACGCGCAATTTCGACATTATCCGTATCCTCGCCCTCGCTTTTCTTTTGCGCGTCTTGAATGATGTCCTCCATCGTGCCGCTCTTGTCCGCGTCAAGATGGTTGAGTTTGTCGATTATCGCCTTTTCCGAGGAAATCAACGGCGCGACTTCCAGCCGCGTGATGCGACGGACGTCATCTATGGCGAGCACATTGAGCGGGTCCGCCATCGCAAGAAACAATTTGTTCTCCAGTCGGCACACCGGAATGACCTTGTGATTTTGCGCCACCTCGCGAGGAAGCAATTCTGCCACTTCCGGCGCAATGCTGATACGGGAAAGGTTGATGGGCGGAGTGTTGAGCACGCGGCCCATGGAAACCGCCATGTCTTGTTCGCTAACGTATGCCTTTTCGAGAATCAGCTTCAACAGGCGCATGCCGCCCTTCTTCTGCTGCTCCATCAATTCCTCGACCTGCTTGGTGTTCAACAAGCCGTCTTCAACCAAGGCGTCGGCGATACGTTCACCAAATGATTTTACCGGAGGCATCGCTTATCGAAATGTTTTACGAAGGTTTTTAAGCAGTTCGGCCGGCATGGTGAGATACCACAGAAGCCGGTGAGGCGTTGCTTCTGCCAGTTCTTTCGCCGCTTGCTGGTTGAACGGGTTCGCAGTGGCCACGAGTATTGACTTGCTCATGCGATCAAACGGAAGCACGCACCATCTCTGGCAGAGTTTGGGTGGAAACGTTCGGGCGAGATCAATATCGATGTCGTATTGTTCGAGCGGTAGAAAAGCCACCCGCGATTTGTCGGAAAGCAGCTTGAGTGATTTTTCAACGGGAAGGACACCATTGTCGGCGAGAAGTTGGATGAACGGAGTGGCCGCACCATGCGGCGGCGTGGAAAGATCCGGCGTGACCCAGCACAAATCGAAATCCCCCGAACTGATGATTTTGCTTTCTACGAAAATCTTGTAGAGGCTTGTGCGTCCATCGTCCACCTTCGCGATCATGGTGGTATGTCCGGAAGCTTTTTTGATTGTTGCGGTATTGGACGAGTGCTTGGGCTGGAGTGATTCAGCGGGAGGAGCTTGTTCAGCAAAATTGCTGGCTTTGCTTTCAATTTGCTTGAGCGCCTTCTGGACATCCGGGTCGTCCGGACAACGCTGAAGAATGGTTTCGTATTCCAGAATCGCCGACGAAAGTTGTCCCATTTGCACGTACGCCTCGGCGATGCGTTTGGATGTTTTGACGACATCCTGCTCCCGGTTAAGCTTGGAGTAAGCTTCCTTGAGAATCTCGAGCGACTGATAGTCATGCGGCTGCGACTCGGTGATGACTTCAAACATCTCGATCGTCTGGGCCAACTGCGCTTCTTCGCTTTGAGTCAATGTGCTTACCATGATTCGATTCACCAGGACAAAGCATCCGCCGGAGAGGATGCTGAGACCATGCAATGCGTTTACTAGCAAGAGTTCCGCCACATTCAAAAAAATGAGAAAGCCGGGACAACTTCGGCTCTCGGCTGGTCCGATTGGGAATTATTTCCGGTTGTCAGACACTTCTGTCCTGTTCCTGCACTACGGAATTGCAATCTGACTTGGAGTTGCGATTTTAGATGCGGCTGACATCTCCCAGCTTTCCGATGGGACAACCGGCTCCAACCATGATTCCGGCGCCCGGCGAACGCTTGTTGCGCTTCGTCGGTGATCGCGTTCGATTTGAAATTGGCGGAAGCGCTTCCAGCGAAGGATGGCGCGCACGGCTGCGCACGAACATCGGCCGCGCAGACGTCTTGCGTCGTGAAATCATCCAGGCGCATGCGAAAGGAGCGCGGTTCGCCGGCGCATCATGGCGTGATTTGCCAATGGATGAGGACAACGACGGCTGGTCTCTTGAACTCTCTTTGACCGAATCCGGCTACTTCAAAGCAAAGCCGTACCTTCTCGATCCCAAAAGCTGGCAGCATTGGCCCGCTGGCCCGGATATTGGAATTAGCGTTCATCCCAATGCGTATCGTACCGCGAACACACTCTACTGTGCATTTCCGCGCATGTTTGGCATGTCCAAATCCGCGCTTAGCACGCGGAATGAACGCATCGAAGACCAAATTCGACAAATCGAGGAACACGGTTACACGATTATTCCGCCTTCGGGCAAACTGCGCGATTTGATTCCATGCCTCCCGCACATTATTGAGACGCTTGGCTGCCGCATTCTTCATCTGCTGCCGGTTAATCCCACACCCACGACTTACGCTCGTTTCGGCCGCTTTGGAAGTCCCTATGCCGCCTTGGATTTGAAAGGAATCGATCCCGCGCTGATCGTTTTCGACAAGCGTACCACCGGCATGGACCAGTTTCGCGAGTTGACTTACGCCACGCACTTGCGAGGCGGCCGAGTCTTTCTTGATATCGTCATAAACCATACCGGCTGGGGATCCATGCTTCAGGAGAGAACTCCCAAATGGTTTTTGCGCGAGCCTGACGGCACATTCGTCAGTCCCGGCGCGTGGGGGACCACCTGGGAAGATTTGGTTGAACTCAAGCATGATAACGTTGCGCTTTGGGACAAGCTCGCTGATGTCTTCTTGACGTGGTGCCGTCGAGGAGTGGACGGATTCCGCTGTGATGCCGGATACAAAGTTCCGGTTGCTGCCTGGCAATATATCATCGCCCGCGTGCGGCAGGAATTTCCTGAAACTATTTTTCTGCTCGAAGGCCTCGGAGGCGCATGGGAAACGACCGAAGCGCTGCTCACCGAAGGCGAAATGCAATGGGCCTACTCGGAGCTGTTCCAGAATTATTCCGCCATTCAAGTATCGAGCTATCTCGACCATAGCCTCAACCAGAGCAGGAGGGTCGGACTTCTGGCGCACTACAGCGAAACACACGACAACGATCGCCTCGCCACGCGCGGACGCGCATGGTCCCTATTGAGGAATCGACTCTGCGGCCTCGCCAGCGTCAGTGGCGGTTTTGGTTTTACCTGCGGCGTTGAATGGCTCGCTACCGAGAAGATCCGCGTGCACGGCAGTGCGGGATTGGCTTGGGAGAACCGCGACAACATCGTGCCTGAACTCGCGCGGCTGAACCGCCTGCTGGCACATCATCCGTGTTTTTTCGACGGCGCGAAACTGACGCGGCTCAGCCCACCGGATTCACCAGTGTACGCGCTGCTCCGCGAATCCGCCGAAGGCAAAGACGTCGTGCTCGTCCTCGTAAACACGGATGTGGAGAACGCCAATACGCTCACGCTCACGAGTGACTTCATGCCAACAGCGGCCGATTTCAAATTTGAATTGCTCGGTCAAGAGTTGCCGGAATTGAATTCCTCGGCTGAGGACGTCCAGTTTGTCCTTGCGCCCGGTTCGGCGTATTGCCTTTCACAATCGGCCGAACCGCGCGGGTTGAGCGGCGATGCATATCGCAACGCTCGCGCGCAGTCGGCATGGGCAATCCAAATGTTGAGCGAACGATTTTCCGTCCGTGATATCGGCCCATGTGATTGGTCCGTGCTCGCGCGAGTCGTCGAACACTCGCCTGCTGATTTTCTTGCGGCCATCAGTCGTGTTGACCCCGAATACCTGCGGAAAGATTTACTGGCAGCCATCGACAGCGCGTTGAATCAAGCCGGGTTTCCTCAGATTGTTCGCTGGAATCCGTCCGACCGCTATCGCATCACACCTGTGCCACCAGACCATTGGGTACTGATCGAAGACACGGCGCGATTTCGCGCTTCGCTTCGCGCAGACGATGACGCGTGGATCAAGAATTTTGAGTCAATTCAAATTTTAGGTGGTCACATTGCCAGCTACCCGCCCCGCTTTGATGCTGGTGATGCGATACTGCAACTGGAGCGATATGCAGAAGCCGATTCGCAAGTTGAGGCGACTATTCGGTTTCTCCCCAAGGATTCGGACAGCCCAACACCCGAGCCACGTTTACCCAAGCCAAATGACATTGTTCTGCTCACAAATGGAATCGGCGGCATGGCGCGCATGTGCGTTGAACCAGGCCGCGTCAACTCGAAATATGACTGCGTGCTCGGAGCGAATTTGCATCCAAGCTTGCCCGTTGATCGACACGTTTTCGCCAAACGGATTCGCGTATGGGTGAATGCGGACGGGTTTATTTCGCCGCTCGATTTCCAAAACCTTGCATCGTTTAGCGCTGGACCGCCGGCGATTTGGAGATTTGTAGCCAATGCAGGTGATGGCCGTTCAGTCGGAATCCAGATGACGGCAGAAATGGTGCAGGGACATAACACGACTATTTTCCGATTCAATCTACTGAACGCATTCCACGGGTCAGGCAAGACTCTTCCGGACGACGTCGACGTGCGGTTGACGGCGCGCGTGGACATTGAAGATCGCAATTTCCATTCTGAAACCCGGCACGATGGCGGCGCCGATTTTCATTTTTCGGTACACACGCATGAAATTCAGCAATCGAAAAGAGCACCTCGCGTGGTTGGATTCTTCTTCAAACCTGCCGCAGACCGCCAGCTTCGGGTTTTCGCAAACAGCGGAGAATACCATCCGCAGCCGGAATGGAGCGAAAACATACCGCATCCAGTTGAACAAAGCCGGGGCCAAGTGGGTTTTGGCGACGCTTACAGCCCCGGCTGGTTCGAATTGCCGCTGGCGAAAGACGCAGGCATTACGTTGCTCGTCACTACGGAATCAGCAGAATCCGGATGGACGGAAACCACAGATTTCAAATTGCAGCCGGACGAGGATGGGAATTCTTTTTCGGCGCGGCTGGCTCGCGCTGCGCGGGCGTTCGTCGTCAGGCGAGGCGAGGGCAATACGGTCATCGCGGGCTATCCGTGGTTTTTGGATTGGGGCCGCGACACGTTGATTTGCGTTCGTGGTCTTCTGGCTGCGGGAATGATCGACGAAGTGAAACAAATTCTCATTACGTTTGCGCGATTCGAGCAGGACGGGATGTTGCCGAACACGATAAATGGCGACAATACCTCCAATCGCGACACATCGGACGCACCATTGTGGTTTGGCCTTGTCTGCGAAGAAGCGGCGGAAACAATCGGACGCGCATTTTACGACTCCGTCGTCGGTCCGAAAGATCGCACGATACGTGACGTTCTTCACAGCATCGTCACCAATTACATCAAGGGCACTCCAAACAACATCCACATGGATGAGCCATCGGCGCTGATTTGGAGTCCTGCCCATTTTACTTGGATGGATACGAATCATCCTGCGGGTTCACCCCGCGAAGGATATCCCATCGAAATCCAGGCGTTATGGATTCGATTGCTCCGACAGCTCGCAAACGTGGGCAGCCACGAAACTCAGAAATATCTTGTTGAGCTGGCGGATCGTGCCCTCGCATCGCTTGAAAAATATTTCTGGCTCGAAAGCCACGGCTGGTACGCGGACGTGTTGCTCGCCGAGTCCGGTCAACCCGCGGCCGAAGCGGCCGCAAGCGATGCGCTGCGCAGCAACTGCATTTTCCCAATCAGCCTCGGCCTCATTGCCGGGGAACATGCGAGACGGTGCATCGGCGCGGTATTAAGGTATCTGGTGATTCCGGGTGGGCTGCGTTCGCTTGCGCCCCTGCCGATTTCCGTTCCATTGCCGATTCAGGCGAGCGATGGACGCTTGCTCAACGATCCGAACAAGCCGTATTGGCCGCGTTACGAAGGCGACGAAGACACGAGCCGGAAGCCGGCGTATCACAACGGCACCGCGTGGACCTGGACATTCCCGAATTTCTGCGAAGCGCTCGCGCGTGCTTGGGATTTCTCACCCGAAGCAATTGCCGCCGCCCGTTCGTATCTGGCGAGCATGGAGCGGTTGGTGAACGAAGGCTGCCTTGGCCAAATTCCGGAAATTCTCGATGGTGATGCGCCGCACACAGCGCGAGGATGCGACGCTCAGGCGTGGGGAGTTACGGAGGCGTTGAGAGTTTGGAAGTTGTTATCCGCGGAAAATCGATCAGTCACGGCTGGCTCGTAATCTTGGACCAGTCCAAGTCTTGCGAAGCCGCGTAAATCGCGAACACCTTCTCATTTGGAATCAGCACCGCGCGGACGACGCTGGAGTCATCAGCGCGGCCGAGATTGAGCACAGCGTCAGGAATGATGCCGACCTTCTTGTGCGCGTAGATGAGGGCGAACGTCGCCTGCGCAACCGCATAATGCGGCAGATCCTTGTAAGCGCCCTCTGCGAAATCTTCGACAGCGTTCGCCAGGAATTCAAGTTGTTCGCCCAAATGCGGAAAGAGCGGTTCGTAAATCTGTGTGAATTCGAGCCTCCATTGAGGCAGAGCCCGCAACACCTCTTCGACTATCGCGGGTGTGATGGATGCCGCGCCGCGGCTGACGAATTCCACAATTTCAGGCATGCCCGGAATCTATCGCAACAGCAAAAAGAAGCAAAAACAATCCGAGCCGCAAAAACGTCGTTGCGCAGCGCGAAAATTCGGACAAAATGATCCGTTGACACGTCCAGGGGTTTCTGGTTTTATCCCCGCCCCTTTTCGGGAAGAATTTTATGTACGCAGTATTAGAAACAGGAAGCAAACAGTATCGCGTGAGCGCGGGCGATACGCTGGAAATCGAGCGCCTGGCCGTCGAAGCCGGGCAGCCAGTCACTTTTGACCGCGTGCTGCTGGTCAACAACGACGGCAAACTCACCGTGGGCTCGCCCACTGTGGCCAGCGCCACCGTGGTGGCCGACGTGGTCGAGCACATTCGCGGCGAGAAGAAGCTCACGTTCAAGATGAAACGCCGCAAGGGCTATCACAAGACCATCGGCCATCGTCAGGAACTGACGGTGGTTAAGATCAAAGAAATCAAAGCCTGACGTGGTAGAAGCATCACGTACCAATTTTATGGCACATAAGAAAGGTCAAGGCAGCGTCCGCAACGGGCGCGACAGCGTCAGCAAACGGCTGGGCGTGAAACGATTTGGCGGCGAATTCGTCACCGCCGGCAGCATCCTCGTCCGCCAGCGCGGCACCAAGTTCGTCGCCGGCAAGAACGTCGGCACCGGTCGCGATTGGACGTTGTTCGCGCTCGTCGGACGGCAAAGTGGCTTTCGACAAGAGACAGCCACCGCATCAACGTGTTGGCCGAAACCGGCGACCAGCCAGCCAACTAATTGAGCCGCGAGCGAAATCGATTTCACGGCGAGGCTCGCGGCCTCGCCTTTTTTCGTTTCCAGAACTTCATAGTTTCGGACGTTGCCATGTTCGTTGACGAAATCAAAATTTACGCGCGAGCCGGCCACGGCGGCAAAGGCTGCGTGGCGTTCCAGCGCGAGAAGTATCGCCCCAAGGGCGGCCCCAGCGGCGGCAACGGCGGGCGCGGCGGCGATGTCATCCTCGAAGCCGACCACGACCTGAACAACCTCATCGCCCAGTATTATCAGCCGCAGCTCATCGCGCAGGACGGCGAACAGCGGGATGGGCAAAGGCATGGATGGCCACGCCGGCAAGGATCTCGTCATCAAAGTTCCTTGCGGCACGCTGGTGTGGAAACTGGCTTCCGGTGGACGGTCCAACTGAGCGAACCGACGAGGAACCCGGAGGCGAAGATCCCCTTGCTCCGGCGCTTCAGCACCAGCCAGCGTCCGCTGATCCGCCATGTCCGCAACGCTGGCGCCGCGATGGAAATTGATCTTTCGGCGCAAGAATCGAGCCGGCATTGCGCCGAGGTCGCCATCGGCGAAAGGCGAATTGGTCGCCGATCTGACCGAGCACGGACAACGTTTGTCCTGTGCAAGGGCGGCCGCGGCGGACTTGGGCAACCGCAATTTTGCCACCGCTGCCCGGCAGACGCCGCGCTTCGCGCAGCCCGGCGAGCCGGGCGAAGAAGGCGATTTTCTCTTCGAACTGCGCATCATGGCGGATGTCGGCCTGGTCGGATATCCAAACGCCGGCAAATCCACTTTGCTCACGGCCATTTCGCACGCCCGGCCGAAAATTGCGCCCTATCCCTTCACCACGCTCCACCCGCAGATCGGCATCGTGGAGTACGCGGATTTTCATCGGCTGACGGTCTGCGACGTGCCGGGCTTGATCGAAGGCGCGCACCAGAACGTCGGCCTTGGGTCACGCGTTTCTGCGCCACATCGAGCGCTGCAAAGTCCTGGTGCTCCTGCTCGACATGGCCGGCACGGATGGCCGCGCTCCGTGGGACGATTATCAACAGCCTTGCTGAACGAACTCGAGCTTTACGACCCAGCCTGCTGGAAAAACCGCGCCTGGTCGTTGCCAACAAAATGGATGAGCCGGCGGCGGAGGAGAATTTGAAGAAATTCAAACGCCAGATTCGCAAGACGCCGGTGCTGCCGATCGCCGCCGCATTCGACCAAGGCATTGATAAGTTCAAGAAGACCGATTCGCGAAGCGGTGGCGAAGCGGCATGACGACCCTGCACAGGTCACCTGCCGTCTGCGAAGCGAATTCATTAAACTATGCTGAAAGCCGGAATCGTCGGTTTGCCCAACGTCGGCAAGTCCACCTTGTTCAACGCCGTCACCCGCACTCGCAAGGCGGAGGCGGCGAACTATCCCTTCTGCACGATCGATCCGAACGTCGGCATCGTCACCGTGCCGGACGCGCGGCTCGAAGTGCTGCGGAAAATCGCGAAGACGACGGTCGTCATTCCGGCGGCGATTGAGTTCGTGGACATCGCCGGGCTCGTGAAAGGCGCGTCGCAGGGCGAGGGGCTGGGCAACAAGTTCCTCAGCCACATCCGCGAGGTGGACGCCATCGTGCAGGTCGTGCGCTGCTTCGAGGATGCGGACATTCACCACGTCGCCGGCATCGATCGATCCCGTGCGCGACATCGAGACGATCAACACCGAGCTGTGCTCGCCGATCTCGAAGCTGTGAAGAAGCGCCGCGAGCGCAGTGGTCAAGGACGCGAAGCGCGGAGACAAAACGGCGCGTGGCCGAAGAGGCCGTGCTGGCGAAGATTGAGACCGCACCTGGACGCCGGCAAACCGGCGCTGACCGTCCAGCTGTACGCCCGAAGAGAAAGCCGTTCGCGAAGCCGTTCTTCCTGCTGACTGACAAGCCGACGATCTTCGCGTGCAACGTGAAGGATACCGATCTGGCGACGGCGGACACAAACCCGTACGTGCGCAAAGTCCGCGACTACGTGAACACGCACCTCGCCTGCGAGGCCGTCGTCATCAGCGCGCAGATCGAGAGCGATCTCGATCGATCTGTCGCCGGAAGAGGCGACGGAGTTTCTGAAGGAACTCGGCGTCGACGAAAGCGGCGTCGGGCGCACTGATTCGCGCCACGTATCATCTGCTCGGCCTGCGGACGTACTTCACCGCCGGCGAAAAGGAAGTGCGCGCCTGGACGATTCACGCCGGCGACACCGCGCCGAAGGCGGCGGGCGTCATCCACTCCGACTTCGAGCGCGGCTTCATCAAGGCGGAAACGGTCGCCTACGACGATCTGGTCAAGTGCGGTTCGGTCGCCGCCGCGCGCGAGAAGGGTCTCTACCGGATGGAAGGCAAGGAATACGTCGTGCAGGACGGCGACGTGATGTTGTTCAAGTTCAACGTGTGAGGGCGGTCTTGCCCCCAGCCGGGCTGCATAGTAAGGCGCTTTACAATGCGGCGCGAATCGAATACACCACAACGAAGATTCGTTCTCGTTTCGCGTACAAAAATCGGAAATCCTGCGAAGAGCCTGCTATGAACACGCTCCGCAAAATCGTGATGCTGGTATTCGGCGTCCTGGCTGTATTGGCGTTTCAAGTCTTTTCCGCCGCGCCCGGCCTGCACTGGGGCCCCGCTCGCGGCTCCGCGCGGTCGGCGGATCGTGATCACGCCCGATCATCCTCGCAGCCTCGCGCCTTACTTCACGCCGGCCACATCGTCGCCCAAGGCGCCGGACACCGACGGCTTCCTCCAGCGCTGGCTGCTGCTCGAGCCGATCAACAAGCCGAACCGCAGCAACACCGTGTTTACCGACAGCTACGTCCGGAACGCCTTCAATACCGAGTACTTTCCCAACCAGTTCACCGTGGTTCCGCGCGACGGCGACAAGGTGACGGTCGCCGGCCAGGAACTCGCCTGGCATGCCCTGGACTCCGCCAATTTCAACGTCAAGCTCTTTCGCTTCGCCTATGGCCTGAACAAGCCGACCTACGGCGTCCTCTTCTGGGCCGTTACCGTCGTCAACAGCCCGCGGGAGATGAAGAACGTTCGCATGGCCGTCGGCTCCAATTCGGCGTCCATGTGGTGGCTCAACGGCAAGGAAGCCGTCATCCTCTCCGGCGATCGGCGCATGGTGATGGATGACTGCGTCTCCAAACGCCTCACGCTCAACAAGGGCCGGAACGTCATTCGCGGCGCCGTCATCAACGGCCCGGGCATGAGTGATTTCTGCGTCCGCTTCATCGATGAGAATGGCGAACCGATCAAGGATCTCACCCTGAGCCTTGAAAACGCTGGAAATTGAATCTTATAGAGCATCTCTATGAAATCCCCTATTCTGGCAGCAGCGGTTGCCACTCTGTTCTCGCTCTGGCTGTCCAGTCCGGCATCGGCTCTGGACGGCGAACCCTACATCCACGATCCCTCGACCATCATGCTGTGCGACGGCAAGTATTACACTTTCGGCACCGGCGGCGGAGGCTTGATCTCCGACGACGGCTGGACCTGGCACAGCGGGGCGCGTGCGTCCCGGCGGCGGGGCGGCCCCCGACGCCATCAAGATCGGGGATCGCTACCTCGTGGCCTATGGCGCGACCGGCGGCGGTTTGGGCGGCGGGCATAACGGCAGAATTCTTACGATGTGGAACAAGACGCTCGACCCCAAATCCCCCGACTTCAAATATTCAGACGCCATCGTCGTCGCCTCGAGTGACGGCGTCGAGGACTGCGATGCCATCGATCCGTCGCTCCTGCTCGATCCCACCGATGGCCGGCTGTGGCTCACTTACGGGACCTACTTCGGCTTCATCCGGCTCGTCGAACTCGATCCCAAGACGGGCAAGCGCGTGGAAGGCAACGAGCCCGTTAACATCGCCATTGATTGCGAAGCCACCGACCTGATCTATCGCGACGGCTGGTACTACCTGCTGGGCACGCACGGCACGTGCTGCGACGGCGCCAACTCGACCTACAACATCCGCGTGGGCCGCTCCAGGAAAGTGACGGGCCCCTTCCTGGACAACATGGGCATGGACATGCTCAAAGGCGGCGGCAAGCTCGTGGTGGCCGCCAGTGGTCGCTTTGTCGGGCCCGGCCACTTCGGCCTGCTGGACCTGGGCGACGGCGTGCAGAAATTCTCCTGTCATTACGAGGCCGACCTGGACCGCAGCGGCCGCAGCGTGCTGGACATTCGCCCGCTGCTCTGGAAAGACGGATGGCCCGTCGCCGGCGACAACTTCAAGGAAGGCACCTACGAGATCGAGTCCGAACGCAGCGGCTATGCGCTGGAGCTGGCTGTGGATTTCGTGCGGATGGCTGGCGGCGGACGCGGCGGATTCCCGCGGCGGTGGTGGACCCGTGACCCCGATTCCGCCCCAGGACCTCGCCCAGGTGTCAACGAACTGGCCGGCCGGCAATATCGACATTCGCATCGGCGACTACATGTTCCGGCCGCATCAGAAGTGGACGATCACGCCCGTCGCCGAACGCCGGCGGCTATCCCGGCTCGCCCTATTTCAAGATCACGATCGCCGGCACGGATCGCGCGCTGGCGGCAACCGAAGACGCCGAGGTGGTGGCGGTTCCCGCCTTTCACCGGCAAGTCCCGAACAACTCTGGCGCATCGATCAGTTGACCGACGGCACCTACCGCATCATGCCCAAGGCGGTGCCCAATTCCAAGGAACCCCTGGCCCTGACTGCGGTCGGGCCAGCACGCCGACGCTGGCCAAGTTCGACCCCGAGAGCGACAAGGCGCGCTGGAATTTCAAATCGCCATGAGGAACCAATAACGGCAATGACCTGACCTCTTGGCGAGGAAAATACTCCTCGATGACGAGCTTGCCGTTCTTGACGATGACGACGCTGGAAATGTTTTTGTAGGTGTTGTCACTAATTCGGTCAAACAGATCCTTGATCAAACCGGCATCAAGCTTCTCATCGTTTAACGCAGCGGTCTCCCAGCCGTCCTTGGTCTTTTCTGGAACAGCATATTCATACGCAGAGGCCCGGCTTTCCCGACAACCAACAAAAAGAACAGTGGCAGCGACCAATAGACCACCGAATATCGAGCCGCGTCTGGTGCTTGTGGCGTTCATATTTGCGCGGATGTGTTAGGTCATCCGAAGTTATTCATGGGCTGCGAGCGAAGAGATGGGAGCATTCGCGAAGCAGACCGTAAATAACTTCGCCGCCCCGGCTTTGAAGCTCGGGGGCAGAGCAGGATTCGGATGGTGTTGAGAGCTCATTTTGACTATCCGCTTCCTCGGTTTTTCCGCACCGACGGGCCAGGTCTGCTAACGACCAGTCGTTGCAACGACTTTGAGCTTTATCGACCGGCCCGCCGGAGCGGCTTGGCCCTCTAACGACTGCTCAGAGGGCGTCTTCTATATTGCAAGACGACTCTTCTATATTGGCGTCGCCAGGTCAAGCCTCGCGGGAAGGCCCACAACCAAACCCAAACCAACGCATGACTTTGACGTGACCTCGTTTTTTCGGGCCAGGAAGAGTGTTAGTCTGGGGCCAGGAAAGGAACCAGACCATGAAAGGCAAACGATGCAGCCCGCCGAGAAGCGCGAAATCGTAGAAATCATCACGGAGAGGATCGTTATTGGCAAAGACGAATTCCTTGACTAATGGTTTTCGCTACGATGTCCTGGCTGATTCCTGGAGTCCCATGTCCCTCAAGAATGCCCTTCGCCGCGGTACCTGCCCTCGGTAATTTGGACCGGCCGCGAAATGATTATCTGGGGAGGAGACGATTGGAGCGGACACGGTCCTGGCTGTTTGAACACAGAGGCCCGCTATGATCCGGCATCCGATGAGCAAGGTCGGGGCGCCGAAGCCTCGCTCATACCACACGGCCGTTTGGACCGGAAAAGAGATGATCGTGTGGGGCGGAACGGATTATAACCACTACTTCAACAACGGCGCCCGTTACGATCCGATCACGGATAGTTGGAGGCCTATGACCGTGGTCGGGGCGCCGACCGCGCGTGGTTCCTTAACGGCGGTTTGGACAGGCCAGGAAATGATTGTCTGGGGCGGATTTTATATGGTCGGGACGGTATATACACTCCATAATCGTTACCCGGCAGATTTGGGGCGGTATAACCCGGACAGGGATTCGTGGATTACCAACACTGTGGCGGGTTCTCCCACGCCTCGGGCTGAATGCTCAGCCATTTGGGATGGCACCGAAGTAATCGTGTGGGGCGGTTACAACGGGAAAACTTACGGCGGTAGGACGGTCTTGAACACAGGCGGACGTTTCAATCCGGTTTCCGAGACTTGGGCACCGGTGTCCATCGAACAAGCTCCTGCGGCACGTGCCAACCACCTCGCAGTGTGGATAGGCCAGGAAATGATCAATTTGGGGCGGGGCAGACCGGTACGGGGACTTCAACAATGGAGGCTGCTATCGACCGGCCACCGATACCTGGATTTCGGGCGCGACGAATGGCGCACCCCGTTGGACAAGCGAAGGGGAGGCGGTCTGGACAGGCGATGCTATGCTTGTCTATCATGAGCAACTCTCAGGCTATTACGAGCCAGGATTCTACGCTTGGGACACCCTCCCGGATTCCTGGCAGCGATATTACTTCGGTGAAAACAACCCGGAAGGATTGCAGTTGGTGGATCCAGATGGGGACGGTCAAAATAACGCGATGGAATGCCTCGCGGGTACGGATCCAACGGATGACTCCTCCCGGGATTATATACTTCACAGAGGCATAGGCCAGCGGATGTCCGTGCTAGTGGGATAGGAGTCACCGAAACATCACTGACGGCCAGCGGATGCAACGATTTGTCTCTATAATCGCTAATAAACGGATCACCTACCGCTCCACAAGCCAAAGTCGACAAAAACCCCGCTCTGCCATTGCTGCCCTACCACTTTCTGCCTCTGTGAAGTATATAATCCCGACTCCTCCCGATTCGAATTCGCCATACGACCTGCATCCGGCCAGATGAGCCGCTTCGAAATTGGGTTCGCGCCTTGGATGGAGGGACGCAGTTACACTTTGCTGGCGGGGACAAACCTTAATGTCGGGCAATTCACCCCAATTGCCGCCGCATGGACGAACCAGCCTGCGACAAGCGGTGCTTTCATGCTAACCAACGCAGTCCAACCGGCGCAGTTTTTCCGCATGCAAATTGGTTTACATTAGCCCGACGCACTTGGTTTCTCGTGGGACACTGCGCTTTGCCGAGGCCCTTGGCTCAGTGGCATATTCAGGTCCCGGAACGGACGTGGTCCTCCAGGATGCCCCCACTCCTGCCGAAGCCCGCACGGGAATACGAGGTCATCTCGCTTCGGGAATGTCAGCTCCCGGCATCACTCGCCGAACTGATAGGAAATGGCTTTTCGCGCGTCCGCGTGTACTCGACGCTGCATCGTTGAATCCGTTGCGTGTTCTTTTTGAGTCCGCTTGCCCGAAAAGCCGTGAAGAGCGTCTTCTCCGTCAGCTTCTGCCCCAGCGCCTTGGCCACGCCGAAATCGATCACCTTCGGCACCGGCTCGCCATCGTGCTGGGTTACCAGCACGTTGTTCGGCTTGAGGTCACGATGAATGATGCCCTTTTGATGAGCGTGCTGCACCGCGTGGCACACCTTCATGAACAGTTGCAGACGCTCGGTGGTGGAGAGTTTTTCGCTGGTCGCAGTAGTCCGTGATGGGAATTCCGTGGACCAATTCCATGACGAAGTAGGGCCGCTCCGCCTGAGTCGCGCCGGCATCGAAGACGCGGGCGATGTTCGGATGATCCATCAGCGCCAGTGCCTGGCGCTCGGCCTCGAAACGGGCAACCACCTCGTGAGTGTCCATGCCGGCCTTGATGATTTTCAGCGCCACCTTGCGTTGCACCGGCTCGACCTGCTCGGCCATGTAGACCACGCCGAAACCGCCCTCGCCGATTTTCTCCAGCAACTTGTAGCGGCCGATTCTTGTCCCCGCCCTTTCGGTCAGGACTTCGGTCTGCGGCAGCGCCATTGGCTGTTCCAGGAAATTTCCCGCCGCGAAATGGGACTGAACCAACGACTCCACTTCCTGCCGTAATGCATCGTTGCCGGCACAGCCACGGTTGAGGTAAGCTCGGCGTGCAACGGCATCCGCTATCCGGATCGCCTCCGCAAATACCTCCTCGGCACGTTGGTTCGGGCGATGCATGATTTGCCTTCAATCAGTCGGATGCGGCGCCGGGATGCCGATTGCTGACAAGGTTGCTGCGGAAATCCTGATGTCGAAGGAACCACACCCCGGCATGGTGCAAACCTCGTTATTGCAGGCCGAGTAATTGAGCTTCACCTGGGCCGATATGTCTGAATCCGCCCTGATGAACTCCACAGGCAGCCGCAACGTCACAGTTCCCGCAGGATAGTATGATGTCATGCAATCAGGTTCTTCCAGGGCCTCCTGCGCTGGCGTGTCCTCGAACACCGGCCCCCACGCGCGAACCATAGTGTTGGTGACCAGCGTAAAGCAGGTGGGACAACCCATGAAGCCTTCGGGCAGGTTTTTGCTGGATATGTAGAAACCCGAATTCGGTGTCAGCCTCGCCGCGAGGTAAGGACGCGCTTTCCGGTCCGTTTCCAACAAGATGGTGACATGCACTTCACCATTGGTGCAGTCGGCCAGTTCGGCCTGTTTTGTGAATACCGCCGGGACAATCCAGCCGGGATTGCCGGATTCCGCCTGCGCCGCGATCCGTGATCCTTTGGTGGATGGTTCAATTTTCTGCTCCTGGGCGAACAGTGGAATGACAGAAATACCGAAGATCAGAATGTGGAGGAAATGGGATTGTTTCATGTTGTCTGGTGCCGTTAATGATGTTCAGTGCGTGCTTTCCACCGTACATGCGCCATCCATCGGACAATTCCTTCAATTATTGTCCCGGGAATTCTTCTTTGCATCCGACCCGTCGCATCTCCCGGAACAACCATGCCCTCGCGAACGCCCATGTGCGTTCGACGGTGCTGATGGAGACGTTTAGTTCCTTGGCCGCCTGATCCTGCGTCAGGCCTACGAAGAAACACAGCTTTACAACTTCAGCCGTGCGCGAATCCACCTCGGCCAAACGGTCCAACGCTTCATCCATTGCCAGCAGCTCCTCGTCGGGCATGGGCGAAGGGATTTCCACACTGTCGAGATTGACGCGCTCCAAGTCGCCGCCCCGTTTGAGGCGCTTCTTGCGCCGAGCGTTCTCCACCAGAATGCGGCGCATGGCTTCGGCGGCAGCGCCGAAGAAGTGCCGCCGGCCATTCCAGTGCACATCCTCATTTCCGACGAGCCGCAGGTAGGCTTCGTGGACAAGGGCCGTTGCCTGGAGAGTCTGGCCAGGTTTCTCGTTTGAAATATGCCATCCCGCCAAGCGGCGCAGTTCATCATAGACCAGCGGCAACAATTCCTCTGTAACCTGGCTTTGGCCTTGCTCCAATGCCGTCAGGAGTTGAGTGACTTCAGGCATAACCGTCCTTCTGCCTCGCTTATCTCCTCCGCGATTCAGCGCCCATGAAGGCGCCGCGTCAAGATTGAACGGCGCTTGGAATCGGCTCCTTGCACCCGTCACATTCGTATTGCAAACAATGACTATTCACGCCGCTAACATGCGTTCGTCGTGGCGCTGCGCGTTCGCTCCTGCTTCGTCGCTCCGCGCTCGTGAGCTTTGAAGCGGTGGATGCCGAGGCGGGGTTGGGGGGACATGCACAGAAAAGGAATATGGTGAGTTTCTTAAGACATGGTTGGCCTGACGAACCAAGATAGCGTTGGCTGAGCGGAGCGCCGAGGCTATCTTGGTTCGTTAGGAGGCGTGAGGCGCGATCTTCTGCGCCGTCCAAATTGACATGAGACGCAGCGTTCAAGTGGAAACAGGGTTCACGCTGGTCGAATTGCTGGTGGTCATTGCCATCATTGCCATTCTCGCCGCCTTGTTGTTGCCAGTGCTATACAGCGCCAGAGATAGGGCGAGGCGAGCGACCTGCCTGAACAACCTTCGACAAATCAGTCTAGGCGTGCGGATGTATGCTGATGATTCAAATGACAAGTCACCCAAACCTGCGACTGGAACGAGAAACGTCTATATGGCTTACAAGGCGCTGATGAAGTCCTATGTCGGCTTGAGAGGCGCGTCGTCGGAACGAGACAAGGTTTTCGCCTGTCCGGCAGATACTTTTTATTACGATTACACCTTGAATTACCATTATCCTCGCCCTCTTGTAGGATATGTGCCGGAGAGTGTTTGGGCCCAGTCCAACAGCGATTATTCGAGTTATGAATTTAATGCGGGAAATCTGTTTGGTCGCACCAACTTTGTCAGACCCGGCATCGCCGGACAGAGCCTCAGTTCCATAAAACATCCGGCTAGAACTGTTCTAGTAGCCGAAGTGCCGGCGTTCATACCCTTTTCGTGGCACCAACCGAAGCGGCCCATTTCGTCGCCCCGAAACGACTTCTTCAATGACGCGATGGACATGGTCAGCTTTGTGGATGGCCACGTCAGCTACATCAAAATGGCGATCATCGTACAAATCGTTGCATCCGCTCGCCGTCAGTATGTTTCGGTGACTCCACCGAAAGGCGAATTCGTTGGCGTATTTGCAGAGGTCGCGTGAGCTATGGTGCCAGCGCCCACAACTCCACGCTTGAGCAAGGAGAAGAACGATTCGGCGGTGTTGATCGAAGCGATGGACCCGTCGGCATTCTTTCGTTGATATTCACCACGTGAATGGTTTACGGCGTGGTGTTCTTTCCAAGCCTTTAACGGTTCTCGTAGCTGGGGTCTCGTCGGTATTCACGACGGCGGATTTGTCCACGCGTTCCTGCAAGGCCGCTCCGAGATTCTTTTGTGTCACTGAGGCAACCACTTTCACCCGCGCCATGCCGCCACGCTCGACCAGCGCGACCACCGGGCTTTGCCGTTCAAAACGAGTCGCACCCGTTCCCTCTGCCGCCCACAAAGTTTCGTGCACTTCCACGATGCCTTTGAGTTTGGGTTCTGCCCAGATATTGGAAGACTGCATGGCCGCCCACCTCGTTCTCATGTGAATACGATCCGCCAGACGGATACGATTATCAGTGGAGCGGAGATTGATTGCTCAAACCACAATTCGCCGAACAAGCCCGATCGAATGGCGGCGCGTCTCGTTGCCGCCGTCGCTGAGATTGTTTCGTTGGGCATTGAGCGCCAATGTTCCTTTCGATGTCCATTGAGTATGGGAAGCACGCAACGCACAATGCAGTGCCTGGGCGTCTTGCTCGCGGGCAGCCTCCTGCTGACAACTGCGGTTTACTCTGTCCTCTCCGACCCGCACTTTGACTTGCCGCCGACTTCTGCGCCTAATCATTTTCAGGCTCACCCGGTTCAGGTTCAGGCCCACCCGGTTCACTGGCAGCAGCCTAGCCCCTTCCAGTCAGAAGGGATTGAATGGGCTGAGCGCATAAACGAACAGATGATGCGGCAGCGCTATCAGGAGCACTTGAGGCGTCTAAAGGAGCTTCGGTGATGACCTACATTGGGCTCCTGCCAGGCGCACCGCCGAGAGTACATTTGCGGGTTGGTCTCATGAGGCCACTCATATTCGCTCACCATTAACCAGTGCGAGATTTCAGGAGTGAAAGCGCAAAGGAAGTTGGGATAAGAGGTCGGAGGACAGAAGTCAGAGATCGCAAGTCACAAGTTGGAGGTCGGAGGTCAGTGGGCTCTGCGAATCCAGGCGCCTAAACAACACCGTTGAAAATATGAACGCAAGCGAAGGAAAGCGACTCACACCCATACCCGCAGGAAAAGTGGAAGGTCAGTAAGATGCGAACGGCCGCCCGGTACCATTATGGTGTCGCATCAAACTCGGTTTGCTCGTGGAGAGAAGATCGCACGAAACCCCTGTAAACATTGAGTGAAATCGAGCTGGCGGAAGGGGTGGGATTCGAACCCACGTTAGGATTGCTCCTAAGCCTGATTTCGAGTCAGGTGCCTTCAACCACTCAGCCACCCTTCCATCGGCGAGCACTTATTTCGCACGCGCACGAGATAACGGCAAGCGCATTCGCTGAATAAGGCCTTTGTTGGGCGCATCTTGACACTGTTCTTAATTGAGCGGTTTCCAGAGCTGATCCCAGTGATGATTGCGGCGGGCTTCATCCAACGCGCACAGGTGTCGCAGTCCGCGCGGGGTCCAAAATTGTCCGGAACGTTTGAAACGACATTGTTTTTGACGACAGGCCGATTCCACCGCCCCAGACCCGATGGGCCAGCCGCGCCGTGCTATGGCCTGATAATTCATGCGGCCAGCATGGAAAGCGAAGTAATTGCGCTCCCGTTCGATCACTTCTCCAGCGACTCCGCGCCGTTTCTTGAGCCGTTGTATCCCGGCAAGCACTTTCTTTTCATCACCATGACGCAAGTGATGCAGGCGTGGTTCAACCCATTGAGATAATAGAGGTTGTTGTTCTTGCCCGCACAAAGACTCGCCCAATGTCCACAGGTGTTGAGCGCCATGGAAAAAATCCAGCAACTCAAGAGCGCTGGCCCAACGATCTTGTTTCAAGTTCCAAATCCAATGCGCTCCGTCTCCCAAAAATAACTGATGCCGCGCCCGGCCCAGTCCCCCTCGCAATGCCTCCCAGTGCAAGCGCCGGCCCAGTTCGCCCGGCTCACCCTGCCAACTGATTACGACCTTGTCTGCAAGCAGGCCTCGCCCGCTCTGGCTCTGCGCACACTGTTCACGCAGATAAAACACGCCGGTCTTGAGCTCATGCCACTCTACGCGGGCTTGCCTGGTCTTTTTTCTCCCCCAGCCCGGTCCCCTTTGACGCACTTGCCAGCCGTCCACCATGAGCACAGCCAGTTGACGGGCTTGCCGCTGTGGCTGGCTTTCCTGCGGCATCGTTTCCAACCGCTCCTGAGTCTGCTCTTGGGCGCGGGCGCCGACCCGTTGCACCAGGGCATGCAGGGTCGAGTCATCGATCCTCCCACCCCACTTACTGGCGACCTGCGCCGCTTCCTCGTAGCAACCCGTAGCCGTCACCGTGAAACAGAGCTTCTCAGTAAACCCGGGAGTGATCTTTTGGTGCGGATTGATTCCCCACTGTTGTTGTATCGGGCACAACCACTTTCTGCTCTGTGGATCCTGGCCGTAATCAACCACCAGCTTTACGTCTCCGAACTCGCTTCGCAGCGTCAGCTTTCGACGCTTTCGTTGCCGGAGGGGGAAAAACCTCGCTGTGTTGGCCTGCGAGTTGTTGCAATCGTTCTTGCAGCCTTTGCCGCCCCCACTCGCGGCTCTCGGCGGCTACTTCATGTTCCACATCGGCAAGACTGGGCAGCGGTTTTTTGTCTGGTTCCATTTGTTGACACTGGTTGCGTGGTTTGCTTTGTGCCGGTGAGGAACCCTTACGCCCTTACTATATGAACAGTGTCAAGATGCGCCCGCCTTTGTTCCCGCGATGATTATAAAGAAATTCGCAGGTCCGCTTCGATCAGACACTGGCAAAGGAAGGAGTTGAAAAAGCCAACTGTGCGCGTGGCTGTGCATATCGCGCTAGCCAATTGCATTGTGACCGGACAATATCTGCACTCATGACCGACCAATTTGACTCTGACGCGGGGAATTCGCCCGCCGACCGGCGGTTACTGCCTCTGCTCTTGCTGTTGTTCGTCGGCAGCGGCTGCGCGGCTCTGATTTACGAAATCGTCTGGCTGCAAATGCTGCAATTGGTTATTGGACTTACCAACGTTTCGCTCGGTGTGCTGCTGGGCACCTACATGGGAGGCATGTGCCTGGGCAGCCTTCTATTGCCGCGCTTCATTTCTCCACGCCTCCATCCGTTGCGTGTGTATGCGTTGCTTGAGTTGGGCATTGGAGTCATCGGCATCGCTGTGCTATTCGGGCTACAACCTATCAGCCATCTCTACACCATTGCTGGTGGCAGCACTTTCGCCGGAATTCTCGTCCGCGCGATGGTTGCGGCAGTGTGTTTGTTGCCGCCGACATTGTTGATGGGCGCGACACTGCCCGCCATTTCGCGATGGGTCGAAACGACACCGAAAGGGGTTTCGTGGCTGGGCTTTTTCTACGGCGGAAATATTGCCGGAGCAGTGTTGGGCTGCCTCGTTGCGGGATTTTATCTGCTGCGGGTCCACGATATGGCTGCGGCAACGTTCGTCGCGGCACTTATCAACGGTTCCGTTGCGCTGTTCGGTTTTTTTCTCGCCTCTTTGACCACACATCGAACACCAACCGGAAATGTTGCTTCAACTCCAGCTTCCCGGCCGTCGGGTTCGACAGCAGTGTACCTCACCATCGCCGTATCCGGGATGGCTGCGCTGGGCGCCGAGGTGGTCTGGACGCGCCTGCTGTCACTGATGTTGGGGGCAACGGTCTATACATTTTCGATCATATTGGCGGTCTTCCTGGCCGGGCTGGGAATCGGGAGCAGCGTCGGTTCACTACTGGCCCGATCCGCCGTGCGCCCTCGGATGGCGCTGGGCTTCTGCCAACTCCTGCTGACTCTGGCCGTCGCGTGGACGGCGTATACGATAGCCTGTTCGCTGCCGTTTTGGCCGGTGAATCCGTCGCTGGCACAGAGTCCGTGGTACACGTTCCAACTCGACATGGCCATGGCCTTGTGGGCCGTGTTGCCGGCTGCGTGCCTGTGGGGCGCGAGCTTTCCACTGGCGCTGGCGGCGCTGGCGGCACGCGGACAGGATCCCGGACGTTTGGTCGGACGGGTTTATGCGGCGAACACTGTCGGCGCCATCGTTGGGGCATTGGGATTCAGCCTCCTGGTCATCCCTTCCATCGGAACACCTGGCGCGCAGCGGATGTTGATTGTCCTTTCGGCTCTCGCCGCAGCGCTGGCATTGGCGCCCGGCTTCTTTCCGTCGCAACAAGCGAACTCCTCAGGAGGAGAACGCCAGATGCTGAGGCTCGGCTGGAAGGATGGAGTTGCGCTGGCAGTCGTTGCGATTCTTGCCGTGCCGCTGGCGCGCTCTGTAGGAGCCACGCCGTGGGGTTTGGTTGCCTATGGCAGATTCATGGCAACCTACGGCACGCGGCTCGCGCCTGGGATTACTCCGCCGGAGAAAGTGCAGAATGGCGGCCCCGCTGACACGTTCTGCAACTACATGGGTGAAGGATTGAACGGATCGGTTGCCGTGACTTTGACTACCGCCGGCATCCGCAGTTTTCACTCTGCAGGCAAAGTGCAGGCGTCCAACGAACCGCAGGACATGCGGTTGCAGCGAATGTTGGGGCATATCTCGGCGCTTGCCGTGCCGGAACCAAAGTCTGTGCTCGTGGTGGCGTGCGGCGCGGGAGTGACGGCAGGCTCCTTCATTCCTTATCCGGACGTCAAGCGCATCGTCATCTGCGACATCGAACCGCTCGTGCCAAAAAACGTGGCGCCGATGTTCAAAGCCGAGAATTACGACGTGGTGAACAATCCGCGCGTGCAAGTGGTCAAGGACGATGGCCGGCATTTCATCCGCACAACCCGCGAGAAATTCGACGTGATCACGTCGGACCCAATTGACCCATGGGTCAAGGGTTGTGCGGCGCTTAATACCGTCGAGTACTACGAAATGTGCAAAGCCCATTTGAATCCCGGCGGTGTGGTGTCTCTCTGGATTCCTCTTTACGAAAGCAATGCTGAGACGACCAAGAGCGTGATCGCCACGTTCTTCAAGGTCTTCCCAAATGGCATACTTTGGAGCAACGACTTTGACGGCGAAGGCTACGACGCCGTGCTGTTTGGCCAGGTGGAACCGACGCGGTTTGATTTGGACAAACTTCAAGAGCGCCTCGACCGTCCTGACTACGCGATGGTCAAACAGTCGTTGGCCGACGTGGGCTTTCACTCTGCCGCCAATCTCCTCGCCACCTACGCTGGACGCGCGTCTGATTTGCGGGACTGGATGAGCGACGCCCAAATCAATACGGACCGGAATCTGCGGCTCCAGTACCTGGCTGGAATGTGGCTGAACAACTATCAGGGCCGGGAGATTCTGTCCGGCATCACCCGCTACTACCATTTCCCGGACGATGTTTTTCTTGGCTCGGAGGAAACCCGCCTGGCGCTGGAAGAGCAGTTGAAGCACCGCGGGGGATGACGGTTTAAAGCTTTAGCGCGAGTGTTGAAGAAAACCCGGCGATTACCCGGGGGTCGGCGCTTCCATCGAATTTAACACTACACGACAACTTCCCACACTCTGCGATAGAGCGTTTATCGCGGACTTCTGGGTCAAATGCTCCATAGCCGGGCGTGGATGCGGGCGTCCATTATCGGCATGTATGCAAAGCAGGAACGCAGCGCCCGCGTCTGCTCTCTCGGCCGTGAAACAGGCTTTGCTGGCGAAATGGCTGCGAGGCGGATCGTCAGGAGTATCGGGCACGAAACCCGGCGCCATTCCAAGACGCGACGGTTCGGCGCGCGTTGCGCTATCCTTTGAGCAGCAACGCATCTGGTTCTTTCATCAACTGGAGCCCCGAAGCCCGCTTTACACGATGCCAATCGCTGTGAAATTGACGGGCATTCTTCAGCCTGACGTTTTGCGGAATGCACTGGATATCGTTGTCGCCCGACACGAAGCGTTACGAACGGTTTTTGCCGGAGAAATTCCCACGCAAGTAGTCAATCCACCTTCACGCGTGCCGATGCTCATTGCTGATCTCAGGAAATTCCCCGGTGCCGCCCGCGAGGCAGAAGCCCGGCGCATTCTCGAAACGGAAGCAAAGAAGCCGTTCGACCTTGCTCGCGATTTGATGATTCGAACAACTCTACTCCAGACTGAAGAGCAGGAATGGTTGTTTCTCGTTCTGATGCATCACATCGCATCAGACGATTGGTCTTGGCGCATCTTTTCCAATGAACTGGCGACAGCGTATCGCGCTCTGGTATCAGGCGAATCGCCCTATTTGCCAGACCCGCCCGTCCAATACGCGGATTTCGCCGTGTGGCGACGGCAGTCGTATCACGATGACAATTTCAAGGAGCATCTCGACTACTGGAAGCGTGAACTAGCGGACGCTCCTCCTGTCCTGGAATCGCCGACTGATTCCCCACGTCCTGCCGCGCAGACTTTCCGTGGAGCGTCCGTGTGGCTGACCCTTCCGACCGGATTGGCCGAAGCGCTTCAAACTTTCAGCCAACGCGCCGGCGTGACACTTTTCATGACCTTGCTCAGCGCTTTTGAAGCGCTCATCCATCGCTATACAGGTCAGGAGGACATTGTCGTCGGCTCGCCTGTTGCCGGACGGACACGCGGCGGCATGGACAATGTAATTGGACTCTTCGTTAACATGCTTGCCCTGCGCACGAACCTCGGCGGTGACCCAGCCTTCAGCGAATTGCTCCGCCGCGTGCAAGGCAAAGTGCTCGACGGACTCGCTCATCAGGAAACGCCATTTGAGAAACTGGTAGAGGAGCTGCAGCCGCAACGGAGTCCCAGCCACTCGCCGCTCATTCAGGTAATGTTCGCGTTGCAGGACGAGCTCGCAGACAACCTGAGATTGCCGGGGTTAACTGCAACTCCATTCCCATTGGAAACTGGCACCGCAAAATTCGACCTCACGTTCACGTTCGTCAAAAGCGGAGCTCGACTGAGTTGCTGTGCCGAATACAACTCGGATTTGTTCAAGCAGGCCACCATCCAGCAAATGCTGAAGCATTATGAGAATCTGCTTGCTGGCGTCGTGACCAATCCCGAACAACGCCTTTCCAATTTGCCGCTGCTTACCAGCGAAGAGCGCGAGCGTTTGCTAGTGGGCTGGAACACGACAGCAGTCGAGTTTCCGAAGCAGCGCTGCATCCACGAACACTTCGAGGCGCGAGCGAAAGAAACGCCGGATAGAGTCGCGGTCGTTTTTGAAGGGCAGCAATTGACCTATCGCGAGCTTGACGAACGCGCCCACAGATTGGCGCATCACCTCCAGTGCCAAGGAGTCGGCACGGAAAGTCTCGTAGCCATTTGCATGGAGCGATCATTGGAAATGGTCGTTGCGCTTATGGGCATTCTCAAGGCCGGCGGCGCTTACGTGCCGCTTGATCCATCGTATCCTGTGGAGCGGCTTCACTTCATGCTTCAAGACAGCAACGCTCCTGTGCTGCTGACGTCGCAAAAACAGAAACTGAAAATTGACCAACTACAGCTTTTGAATACGCGCATCATCTGCGTGGACGGAGACGGGATGCTCGGTTCTACAGAAACTGTGGATAGAATTACCATTAACGTAACGCCTGAAAATCTGGCATACGTTATTTACACCTCCGGCTCCACCGGTCAGCCCAAGGGCGTGCAGATTCCTCACCGCGCTGTCGTAAACGTGCTTCATGCGATGGCCCGAGAGCCTGGACTGACTTGTGACGACATCCTTTTGTCGGTAACTAGCATTTCCTTCGACATTGCAGCATTGGAAATCTTTCTCCCGCTCATCACTGGAGCGCGCGTCGTTCTCGCCGATACCGAATCGGGTTTTGATGGAGTGAGGCTGACGAAGTTGATTGCGGAATCCGATGCAACTGTAATGCAGGCGACGCCCTCACTCTGGCGGTTTCTGGTCGAATCCGGCTGGACCGGCAACAAGCGCCTGAAAATTTTATGTGGCGGTGAAAGTCTCTCACGCGAACTCGCTGACGAGTTGCTGACGCGCAGCGGTGAGGTCTGGAACCTCTACGGCCCTACCGAGACGACGATTTGGTCGTCCGCGTGCAAAGTGGAGCCGGGGCGTGAATCCATTTCCATCGGACACCCTATCGCGAACACTCAGTTCTATGGTACTGGACCGCGCGCTTCAACCTGTGCCCATCGGGGTACCCGGCGAACTGCACATCGGCGGAGAAGGCTTGGCGTGCGGTTATCTGAATCGTCCCGAATTCACGAAGGAAAAATTCATTCCCAACCCCTTTCGTGGTCAGAACGAATCTAAACCGCTCTACAAGACTGGAGATTTCGCGCGTTATCGATCCGATGGCGTCGTCGAGCTTCTCGGCCGCATTGATCATCAAGTGAAACTGCGCGGTCACCGAATCGACCTTGGAGAAATTGAATCCGTGTTGCGGCAGCACCCGGACGTGCAGGAAGCGGTTGTAGCGGCGCACGAGAACAAATCCAGCGAGAGACACCTGGTGGCCTATCTGATTTCACGACCCGGCTCGCAGCCGAATGCCGACACTCTACAGGAATTTCTAAAGCGCAAAATTCCTGATTACATGATCCCAGGCGCGCTTGTGGTATTGGACAAATTTCCGCTGACTCCTAATGGGAAGATTGATCGCAAAGCACTGCCTTCGTCCGACACGACTCGCCCGACCGCGTCTCCTGCGGTGACGCCTCCGCGCACACCTGAAGAAATCAAACTGGCGGAAATCTGGCGGGAGGTTTTGAAAGTTGAAGACATTGGCGTTCATGACAGTTTCTTCAAAATCGGCGGCCACTCGCTCCTGGCAATGCAGGCGATTTCAAGAATGTCCAAATCCTTCGCAGTGGACCTTTCACTGCGAAGTATTTTTGAAGCGCCAACGATTGCCGGAATAGCGGAGATTCTGACGCAGCATCGCCAACGGGCCGCGTCTGGCCCGATTCCGCGGAGGCGAACATTTTCATCACAACAGGCGAAGGAGTTACTGGACAGGTTAAATAAACTGCCGAACACCGAGGTGGAAGCTTTGCTTGAGTAAATACCCGCCGATCAGTCGAGCCGATTATGAGCAACCATTCACAACCCGTCACACTTGAGGCTTCGGCGAGAAAGCGCAACGATCCGGATGCCGCCACGAGTTGCATGGCTAATGGCAGCTCGCACTTTGCTTCCGCAACTCCCGAATACGTGCATCGCTTGATTGAGCGACAGGCAATACGGAATCCAGAGGCGCTTGCAGCCAGTTCTAGGATAGGAACGCTGAGTTATGCAGAATTGAATGCCCGCGCAGATGATCTGGCGCAGCAACTTCGCGCGCTTGGCGCGGGACCAGAAATGGTGGTTGGAATCTATTCGCGTCGTTCCGCAGCGATGTTGGTGGGCGCGCTTGGCATTTTGAAATCTGGCGCGGCTTATTTGCCGATTGATCCCGCTGATCCGGCAGCTCGCTCCGAATTGATGCTGGACGATGCAGACGTTTCAATTGTCATCATCGAGAGTTCAACGGATGCCAAGCGATATGAACGCCGACGCACCGTCGCACTGGATTATCTGCAAAAAACCACTGGAGCCGCGGGCGAGATTCATTTCGCAAGTGATGGCGAAGATGCGGTTTCAAAGAATCTGGCTTATGTGATTTACACGTCTGGTTCCACCGGGACGCCGAAGGGGGTTGAAATTACTCATCGAAATCTTTCCAACCTGGTCTCATGGCATCAGAGCGCATTCGCCGTTACCGCTCAGGATCGCGCGAGCCACATAGCGAAAGTTGGTTTCGATGCCGGTATTTGGGAGGTCTGGCCATATCTTGCTTGTGGGGCGAGTCTGCACCTGCCGCCGGAAGAAATTTTGAATGACCCTGAGGCATTCCAAACATGGTTAATCGAGCAGCGAATCACGATCAGCTTTGTACCGACGTCGCTTGCCGAGCGACTGATCGCTCTCGACTGGTCGCGCAGCACCGCGCTGCGAATCATGCTCACGGGCGGCGATGCGCTCCATCATTACCCGCGCACTGGCTTGCCTTTCCTGCTCGTCAACAACTATGGTCCCACTGAGTGCACTGTGGTCGCCACGTCCGGCATCGTGCCGGCGGGTTCGCAATCTTCTGAGGCGCCTCCGATCGGACGGCCAATTTCCAATACCGGGATCTATATTCTGGATGAATCGCTCAACCGCCTTCCAGTTGGAGCAGTCGGAGAGATTCACATCGGAGGAGCGGGCATTGGACGCGGCTATCGCAATCAGCCAGCGCTTACTGCAGAAAGGTTCATTCAAAATCCATTTCGCGCCGGTGAACGACTCTTCAGGACAGGCGATCTGGGCCGGTTCCTGCCGGACGGTCAAATCGCGTTTCTCGGTCGCGCCGATGATCAGATTAAGATCAGAGGCTTTCGTATGGAGCCGAACGAAATTATTTCCGCGCTGAACGCGCATCCCGCGATCGCTCAAAGCGTCGTTGTTGCACGCGACCTCACCCCCGGTGATCGGCAGTTGGTCGCCTATGTCGTTCCGCGAGCTGCGAGTTGCCCCAGCCCGACGGACTTACGCAACTTTCTGAGCGCACGTTTGCCAAGCTACATGGTTCCAGCCATCTTGGTGAAACTGGAGTCGCTGCCGCTCACGCCCAACGGAAAAGTGGATCGCGACGCTCTTCCCCATCCAAACGACAACAACACGATCGGGAACGAGTGTTTCCGCTCGCCACAGACGGAAGTCGAGACAATCGTCGCTGGAGTTCTCGCGCCATTGCTCGGCGTGGAACACGTGGATGTCGATGCCAATTTCTTTTCACTGGGAGGACACTCGTTGCTCGGCACGCAATTGATTTCGCGTTTGCGCGAACGCCTAGGCATCGATGTGCCATTGCGCACTGTTTTTGAAGCGCCAAGCGTCACGGATCTTTCGACGGAAATTGAAAAACTCCTTCTCGAGAAAGTCGAAGCCATGAGCACCGAGGAAGTCCAGCGCGCTTTGAACTCGCACGAAGCACTGAATCCTGACAACATTCCGGCGTGAGCCCCACCGTACGCGAACCGTCTCGGACGAAGCCGGAACCGCCGCTCAGTCTGGCGCGCATGCTGGACCCGGAGGTGCTCGCAAACCCTTACCCGCTCTACCAGCAGCTCCGCAGCGAATCTCCGGTGCATTGGGACCCGCTGCTGCGCGTGTGGGTCGTCACTCGTTACGAGGACGTGGTCCGGGTGCTTCGCGATTTTTCCGCTGAACGCACGCCCACGCCAGAACAACTCACCTCCATGGGGCTCGCCGCGCTTAATCCTGTTGCACAGGTAATGGTGAAGCAAATGCTTTTCCTGGATCCGCCGGCGCACACTCGCATACGCGGGCTCGCTTCCGCGGCTTTTACTCCGCATCGCGTCGAGGCCTTGCGCTCGCATATCCGCGAGATTGTCAGAAACCTGCTCAAGCCGCTAGCGTCGGCAGGCCGAATGAACGTGATCGCCGATCTGGCTGAACCGTTGCCTTGCATCGTCACCGCGGAAATGCTCGGCGTGCCAGTCGAAGACCATCGCCAGTTGAAATTATGGTCGCAGGACTTCGCCGAAATACTCGGAAACTTTCAGCACAATCCTGATCGCGTTCAGCGCATCTTGAAGTGCACCTCCGACATGACGGAATATTTTCGCGCCGCTATGCGCTCGGATAGATTGCGACCGGAAGGACTCGTGCGTTCGTTGCGCGACGCTGAAATCCAGGGGGATCGACTCACTGAAGATGAAGTCATCGCCAATTGCATCATCACGATGGTTGGCGGACAGGAAACGACGACAAACCTCATCGGCAATGGCGTCCTGGCTTTGCTGCGGAATCCGGAGCAACTCGCCATGCTGCGCGCGAACCCCCCAATGATTCCTTCGGCAATCGAAGAATTGCTCCGTTACGAAAGCCCAACCCAATACACCGCTCGGCTCGCGCCGGACGATGTCGAGTTGGGCGGGAAGCAGATTAGGAAGCGGCAGGCAGTGTTTGCGGTGTTGGGCGCAGGGAACCGTGATCCACAGCGCTTCGCGGATCCTGATCAACTGCATCTTGCGCGAGAGGACAACAAACACCTTGCGTTTGGCTGGGGCGGACATTTTTGCTTTGGCGCGCCGCTCGCGCGAATCGAAGCGCAGATAGCATTTGACGAATTGCTTCAGCTTCAGGATTGGTCGCTGGAATCAGACTCACTCGGATGGCGGACGAATCTGGCGTTGCGAGGGTTGACAGCGTTGCCGATTTCCTTCACGACAATCGCGTTGTAATCTTTCGGAAGAGTTCAGTGACAAGGCACTGCAGAATGGTTTAAACCGTTCCAAAGAGAAAGAAAGAACCCCTTCACGCGCAGGCGAGGAGGGGTTCGTGGAGGAACTGTCTGTTAAAACTTGTAGGCCACGTTGGCCAGCAGAATGTAACTGTTGTCCTTGCCTCCGGGATTGGAAGTACCGCCATACGGATCGGAACTATCGGCAGCATGATCCCAGCGAAACTCAATCCGGCTCATGACATTCTTCCAGAGATCGGTACTGGGCTGTGACGGTAGCGGCGACAACTTTCCTGGCGGCAAATACGCCTGTATCGCTGGACGCATATTCGCCACGAACGTTCAATGCAAGCTTTTCCGTGGCTTGATAAAGCACGTATAAAGCGGTCGCGTTGGCATACGCGGAAGTATTGCCAGTAAGTGGTTGTTTGCTGACGCCCGCGTAATCATATGACGCGCCGATCTTCAGCGCCGTCAGCGGTGTGTTGAATGTGCCGCCTATGTACCAGCTTGTCTGATCCGCGCCGAAGCCTGAATTGAAGCCGTTGATGACCGCGCCCGAGAGTGTCGAACCTCCGAAGAATCCCCAATCTTTGGGAGCGGTGAACGTGACTGAACCCATGTAGGCTTTGTACGATTCCGCTTTGGGGGGATTGGCCCGACCATTGATCGTCGGTCCAAATGTGTTTGCGACGCAGAAACACGCCGAGAGCCAGTCAGCAAAGGTATAATTGGCTTGGATTCCGGTATGGGTCGTCGGCTCGATAGTGTATCCGTACGAGCGCGTGAAGTTCGGATTATTGATCGATTCAAAGACTTCGTATCCGAGGACGGTATCAAACACGCCAAGTTTAAAGTCGAGACCGTTTCCAACCGGCGCGTGTAAAGCAACGTACGCCTGCTTCACTCCGAAATCGCTTGTCGTGATTCCACTGGATGTCGTGGCGAGTGTGTTTGCGTCAGGTCCGAACAGGAGATCGACTTTATAGCCAGCGCCCCAAGTGTCTGCAGTATCGACTGGTTTTTCAAGCGTGAGTTTTACTACATTCAGATTGAATCCATCTGCTTTTCCAGATCCGCCAAATGAGTAAGTAGGCGTGCCCAGGTTGCCGGTGCCGATATTCCATTGCGCGGACGTGTCCACGTAACCGCTCAACTGGGTTGGAATGACGGCGGCCGCTGCGCTGGTGTCATCGGCACGGAGGAGTAGCGGGGTTGTGATAATTCCCGCCGAAACTAATGCTAACGTCCATTGGTTCAATTTCATTCGTCTTAGTTATAGTTTGGTTTTCTTCAGTTTCTTGCACTTCACGATATCGTGTTGTCCCGCAGAGAGGCAATGATTGTGCCATTGCTTGGACAGAACACATAAAGCCGCTAAGCAGAACATGCTAGCGCATGAATCGGCAAACCGATGCCGACCGTCTTGCAGAACAATCTTGAGCCAAATGGCTAAATATCGCCAAAGAAGCTCCATTTCTGGAAAAAATGAGAAAACGAAAATTGCTTTCGGAAGAATCGAAGGCTCCCTTTCGATTTGCCGAAAGGGAGCTTCGGCCTCAAGAAGCAAGCTTAGAACTTGTAGATCACGTTCGCAGCAAGCATGTATTGGTTCTTAAGCCCAGGATTTCCGTCGAATTGACCGCCAAACGGCTGACCAGTATCGGAATGGTCCCACCGGAATTCGATCCGGCTAAGAACATTCTTCCACAGGTCGTACTGAGCAGTGGCAGTAACTTCCCAAGCACGGAACCCACTGTTAAAGTCGCCGTTCGGGAAGAAGAATGCCTGGTCATCCACATACTCACCGCGGAGGTGCAGGCTCAACTTCTCCGTCGCCTGGTACGACGTGTAAAGAGCAGCGGCCCATGCAACCCCGTCCTGATTTCCGAAGTTGATGTTGTGGACGTCGAGGTAATCCCATGAAGCACCGACTCGAAGACCAGTGACTGGTGTTGGCATTGTAACCCCAACATAATAGCTGGTGCTATTATCGTCATAATCAGCTCCTCCTTCGCTGTCGTTCAAGCCACTCACGATCCCGCCATACATGGTCGATCCGGAAAGAAAGCCCCAACTGTCTGGAGCTGTCAGCGCAATTGATCCCATGTAGGTCTTGAAGGACTCGGCCTTGCCGTCTTCACCGTAGGCCCGGGCATTGATCGCTGGACCGACGGTATTCGCAACACCTGCCGCCACACTAATGTGATCGTTGATTCGATATGATCCGAGAAGTCCGGTGTGGGTTTGTGGTTCTATTGAATGGCCATATGAGCGGGTATAGTTCGGATTATTCGGACCTGCAACCGATTCATATCCAATGATGCTATCGAACACACCAATCTTCCACTCGATTCCGTTTCCGACTGGCGTTCGCAGATTGACATACGCCTGCCGCACCGCGAAATCAGACGACGGTGTGGTGTCAGCCGAATAAGCACCGAATCCGGTTCCGAGTGTGTTTGCGTCAGGGCCGAACCAGAGATCCACGTGGTATCCTGCAGCCCACTGACCTTCATCCAACGGTTTCGCGATTGTCAACTGGACAACGTCCAGATTGAACCCGTCCTGTTTACCTTGGTTGAACTTCACGGGCGGGGGATTCCCATTACCCGTTCCGAAGTTCCACTGTGCGGACGTATCCACGTATCCACTTATGGTTGTGGATTCCATCACATCAGCTTTCGCGGCTGAAGCCAGACTGACAATCCCGACAGCCGCCAAGCCTAATGTCCATTTATTAAACTTCATTTGGTTCCTCCAGATAGTTTGTTGTTTTTGTGCATGTTCCACATGCACAGACAGACAGACTTGGGGTAAAAACAGTTTACCCCGGCACCCACCGGGTGCATTTGCTCGAATTGATAGGGAAATCGCGCTTCGTTGACAACTAGTTTTTTTGACACTCATCCGTTCAAGACCCTGATTCTGTGCAGATGTGTACGGAGTTAGGTCAAACTGTTCACACGAAAACGCTTCCCGTGAAGGCGTTACGCTATCAGCAGTGTGTTCCCGCGTTATGGAATACAGGCTGCTGGACACCGAAAATGACCGGACGAAGAAGTCGGGTGGGTCCATTAGACAAATCTCGTAATGCCAATTTATGCCAGCATTCATCTACGTTGCACGTGATACCGGCTCAGGTCGGGAAATTCGAAGTTCAGTGGAAGCTGCTACTGAGCAGGCTGCCATTTCCGCGCTTCTGAATCGGAATCTGCTTGTTGTTTCCATCAAGGAGAAAGTTGCGAAGAAGGGACGGACACGGGGAGGGCGTGTCGCTTTGCACGACTTGGTCGTATTTACCCGGCAACTGGCAACTATGATCGACGCTGGTTTAGCAATGGTGCAGTCGCTTCAAGCGCTCGCTGAACAGACCCCCAATAAGGCGATGCGCGATGTCATTCGTGATGTCTGTGCGCGCGTCGAAGCTGGCGACAGTTTTTCGGAAGCGCTGCACAAGCACCCCAAGGTGTTCAACCGACTTTACGTGTCCATGGTGGGAGCAGGTGAAAAAGGCGGTCTCCTGGCCGAAATTCTTGCGCGTCTCGCCGTATATCTCGAGAATACTGCGCGCCTCCGAAAGAAAGTTAAATCCGCGATGATGTATCCCACGGTAGTCACCATCGTCGCAATCCTAATCACAATTTTCCTCCTAGTTAAGGTGGTGCCCGTGTTTGGCACCATCTTCACCAGCTTTAACGCAAAGCTCCCCGGCCCTACGCTCTTTCTGATCGGTCTGAGCACGTTCGTAAAAAAATACATACTCCTCATTGTCCTTGCCGGAGGTGGAGCGGTTTACGGTTGGTTATACTTCATCAAAACCCCGGCAGGCCGGTTCTTTTGGGATTCCCGGCGCATCAAGCTGCCGATTTTCGGCGTTATAGCGCACAAAATCTGCCTGGCTCGCTTCACCCGCACCTTGGCCTCGCTTATCCGCAGCGGTGTGCCAATTTTGGAAGTCCTGAACATCGTTTCGCAAACCGTTGGCAATGTCGTCATGGAAAAAGCAGTCAAGGTCGCTTCTGAGGACATCGAACGCGGCGAAAGCATTTCCGTCGCATTGGCCAAACACCCGGTATTCCCGAGCATGATCATTCGAATGATCACCGCCGGCGAGCAGACGGGCAAAATTGATGACATGCTGGAGCGCATATCAGATTTTCTTGATGAAGAAATCGAGACCACGCTCTCGGGGTTAACGTCCCTAATCGAGCCTATCCTCATCGTCTTTCTCGGCGTCGTCGTCGGCGGCATGGTCATTTGCATGTTTCTGCCGATCTTCAAACTGCCGACCATCATCAATGGCAACGGCTGAACCGAGAGCACGGAAGGCGGACTCGCGGAGCGCGGAGATAACCTCCTCCGCGTTCCACGGACTTTTGCGCTCAATTCGAAGCACAATCTGAGGTTTGCTTATGGCCAAAGTTCTCTTGGCAGACGATGAGCTGACCATGGTTCAAACGGTCGGCGAGATTCTTCGTCAGGAAGGTCACGATGTCTTTCCATTCACAAATGGACCTGCCGCCGTTGCCGCGCTGACCACTCACACCCCTGAACTGGTCATTACCGATTTGTATCTCGACAAGACAAGCGCTCACGGATTGGAGATTCTTCAAAAGGCGCGCGCCCTCAATCCCCCGGCTGCCGTCATCTTAATCACTGGCTTCGGTTCAATTGGCACCGCTGTGGAAGCGATGAAGAACGGCGCCTTCGATTACCTGGAGAAGCCTTTCAAAGTGGATGAACTCAAGCGCTGCATCCATCGCGCCCTGACTTACACCGCTGCCGTTTCCGAAACGGTCTTCCTGCGCAAGCAGCTCAAGAAAAAGTATCATTTCAACCAAATCGTCGGGAATGCGCCCCCAATGCAGCAGGTGTTCAAGCTTGTTGAGCGGGTGGCCAATACCGACAGCACAATCCTCATTCTCGGCGAAAGTGGCACCGGAAAAGAACTCGTTGCTCGCGCATTGCACTTCAACAGCGCCCGGCAGCACGCGCCTTTCGTTCCCATCAACTGCAGCGCTTTGCCCGAAGCGTTGCTCGAATCCGAACTTTTCGGCCATCGTCGTGGCGCGTTCACGGGAGCCATTAATGACAAAAAGGGACTCTTTCAGGAGGCGGACAGCGGCACGATCTTTCTGGATGAAATTGGATCGATGTCGGCCGTGCTACAAAGTCGTCTCTTGCGCGTTTTGCAGGAGCGCGAAATCCGGCGCGTTGGTGATAACACAGCGATTTACGTAAACGTTCGTGTATTGGCAGCAACCAACGAACCGCTCGAGAAAAAAATCAAGGAAGGCGCCTTCCGAGAAGACCTTTACTACCGCCTCAACGTCATTCCCATTCAACTACCCGCGCTTCGCGAGCGGCGCGATGACATTCCTCTTCTCGTGGCTCATTTTCTGAGGAATAAAACAAGCTCCCGGAATGGACCACCTTTGCGGATGACGCGACGCGCCATGGAAATCCTGTGCGCGTACGATTGGCCGGGTAACGTTCGCGAACTGGAAAACGCCATTGAGCGCGCAGTCACCTTATCTGAAGACGAAACGGTCCATGCCGCCGATCTGCCCCCCAGTCTCGTCCAGAAAGTAAATCTTTCCTTCACCACACCAGAAACAGACGAAGCGACGCCGCTGCCTGACTTGCCAGAACCAACCTCTGGCCGCTTAAACGGAGAACCCGGTGTAGCGCTCCTGCAGCCTGCCGTAACCGGAGCATCAGTCGAACCCGCCTCAGTTGTGACCTTGAAGACTTTTCTCCGTGACCAGGAACTCTCGTTCCTGCATCGCACTTTGGATCAATGTGACGGAGACAAAGACAAGGCAGCCGTTCAACTGGGTGTGAGCCTTGCCACGCTTTACCGGAAGCTCTCCGGTGAAGACCGAGAAGCCTGAGCGGATCCGGACCCGCCGCCTGCGAGGCGAAATCGCCGGTAAATTTTGTTTTCCTTTCTGTCTCCGATTTCTATCATCCGTCCGGCCTGATTGCCAGTCGCAGTCCGCATAACCCGAAACGAACGTCTATGCCATTAACTCACACGCGGGAACTCTTTGCCAAGGCGCTGAAAGGGAAATACGCCCTCGGTGCCTTTAATGTCAACAACATGGAACTGCTCCAGGCTATCATTGAGGCCTGCGAGGAGGAAAAGGCGCCGGTCATGCTCCAGATTTCCAAAGGCGCCCGACAGTATGCCAAGCCCGTTTATCTGAAGAAACTGATCGAAGCCGCGGTCAGTGTTTCCAATATTCCCATCGCCGTGCATTTGGACCATGGCGACACGTTTGAGCTTTGCAAGGATTGCATCGACGAGGGTTTCACCAGCGTCATGATCGACGCCAGCCACGAACCTTTTGAAAAGAACGTCGAAATCACGAAAAAGGTCGTGGATTACGCCCACAAGCACAACTGCGTGGTAGAATCCGAACTCGGCCATTTGGTCGGCGCTCAATTCGATGAAGGCGAGGAAGGCGGCGCGCACTCCAGCAGCGGCCATTACACCGAGCCTGATGAGGCAGTAAAATTCGTGAGGCTCACCGGCTGCGATTCGCTGGCGGTGGCAATCGGCAATTCTCACGGCGCCTACAAATTCAAAGGTTCGCAGCACTTGGATTTGGAGCGCCTGAAGCTCATTAAGAAGGCTCTGATGGACGCGGGCTTGGGAGATTATCCGCTCGTGCTCCACGGCGCGTCCAGCGTCCCCAAAGATTTGGCTGAGGAGATCAACAAATATGGCGGCAAGCTCGGCACGGACACGGCGGGCGTGCCCGAGGCGGACATCGAAGTCGCGCGGCGCACGGGCTGTACCAAAGTGAACATCGACACCGACCTGCGCCTTGCGATGACGGCTGGTATTCGCAAGGTCCTTTTCGAGAATCCCAAGGAATTCGATCCGCGCAAGTACCTGGCTCCCGCGCGCACGAAAGTGAAGGAACTGGTGCGGCACAAAGTCAGAGACGTCCTTTGTTGCGCCGGCCACGCCTTTGATTAAGCCCGACGAGAGAGGGCAAGGTGAGGGTGAATTTTGAGGACGTTCGGACTGGGGACAAATTCTCCATGACCTGGGGCTTCGGGTGTGCGATTGCTTCTTCATGGCAAAACTGAGCACGGTCCAAATTAAGTCCGGGCTATCTTCGATCCCGGAATGGAAGAAGCGCAACAAAACCATCACGCGGACGTACGAGTTCAAGGACTTCCCGGCCGCCATCAAATTCGTAAATACTGTGGCGCGCATCGCAGAAAAGGCGTGGCATCATCCCGACATCGACATCCGCTGGAACAAGGTGACGCTGATGCTCACCACGCATGACGAAGGCGGACTGACGGGTAAGGATTTCGATCTCGCCAGAAAATTTGATCGTCTCTAGCCTTTGTTCCACGGGACCAACAACGGTCCTGAATCAATTCCGTCCAAAAAGAAACAGATGGCTACGGCTGACGCTCAGGAAGTCCAAAACGTTTTCAAAAAGCATTTCAGCCACTCGCCAGCGCATGTCGTCCGCGCGCCCGGCCGGCTCGAATTGCTCGGCAACCACACGGACTACAATGACGGCCTCGTCATGTCGCTCGCCGTGGATAGATACATTTCCATCGCATCCGAGCCGCGCGCAGACGGCAAAATTGAACTGATTTCCTCCGAATTTCCCGAACGAGATCTTTTCCGGGTAGACGATCTGAAGAAAGATCCAGCCGCGCCATGGGCCGATTATGTCAAGGGTGTGCTGGACCAACTACGTAAACGCGGCGTTCATTTCAGCGGGTTCAACGCGGCCATAAACGGCACCATTCCCATAGGCGCGGGCATGAGCAGTTCTGCCGCGTTGGAAGTCGCTACCGCGCTGACCGTGCGCCGGCTTTATCCGTTCGGCTTGTCGGCAACCGGCCTGACTACCGCGCCGGCTCGCGATGCGAAGGGTGAATTGCCGCCGATCGGTGCCGCCGAGCGGCTGGAACTTGCGAAACTTTGCCGCGCGGCGGAAAACGAATTCGTCGGCGTGAAATGCGGAATCCTCGACCAGATTTCATCGCTGTTCGGAAAAGCCTGGAGCGTGATTGACATTGATTGCCGCTCGCTCAACGTCGAACACGCGCCGATGCCCGGCGAAGCGATCATCGTCTGCAACTCAGGCGTGAAGCATTCGCTCGTCGGCGGCGAATACAACGAGCTGCGACAGAACTGCGAATCCGCCGCAAAGAAGCTCGACGCGAAGTCGCTCCGCTCGGTCGAGCTGAAACAGGTGGAGGCCGGCGAAATCCAAACTGACGCAGCGCGAATACGAATGCGCCCGCCACGTGGTGAGCGAGATTGCGCGTGTGGTCGCGGGCGCGCGGGCGTTGCGCGAGGACGATCACCGGCAGTTCGGACAGTACATGTTCCAAAGCCACGAAAGCTCGCGCGATTTTCTGAAGAACAGCACGAAGGAACTCGACCTGCTCGTGGAACTGGCGCGGCAACATCCCGGCTGTCTTGGCGCGCGGCTGACGGGCGGCGGTTTTGGCGGCGCGACCATCAATCTCGTGGCGCATCATCAGGCGGAGACATTTCATCCAGCACATGTCACGCGAATACGAGAAGCGCACAGGAGTGAAACTCACGCCGTTGGTTTGCCAGATTGTGGATGGCGCTGCTTAACAATCTCCAATTGCTGATTCCGCCAGCAATACATTAGGCATTCAGGGTTCGATTAAACCGTTCAGAATGACAATCCAGGCTTCTTGCTCTTTGTCCTCCTTAGCCGCAACTGTGGATCGGATCATACGCCAATCCTCGCCCTTGGCTAGTTCCGCGCGCCTCGTATCCACAAGCAACCGACCCGTGTTAGTGTCGTTACCTGCAATCGCTTCCTTGAGCGCCGTCATGCCGGTTCCGTCTCGTATGCACACGTCAACGTTTGTTTTGCTTATCAGATAGGAACTGATGTTTGTAAATTCGAAATAGATAGACGCAATCAAAGGAGTCCAGCCGAAGTGACCGGGGTCTTGGGCGTTCAAATCATAACCCTGTTTTCGTACTTCTTTAGCTCGGCCAAGTCATCCCTGCTGACAGCTCCCACCAGGCATTCTGCCTGATATTCCTTGCTCCTATGGCATCCTGCGATGAGCGCGACTCCAAACAGAGCAAGACACAGTTGCACTGTTTTGAAGCCGCTGTTCATTGGCTTCCGTTGCGGAGGCTAGACCCGCAAATCTGGTGCGAACGCACTCACTCCTATTCCGTCTCCTTCTTCGGCTCCTGCTTCGCCTCCGGCTTCTTTTCCGGTTCGGCTTTGGCGTCCATCGCCTGTTTGACTCCGTTCAAAACATCCGCAGCCGGCAAAACGATCGGCGTCACGTTCGCCCGATCAGTTCCCCCCGCACTGACCAGCCGTATCACAAAGATGCCGAGAACTTTTCCGTCCGCCGTGAAGGCAGGGCAGCCCAAGGTCGTCGAAGTCGCTGTCGAGTCGGGAATGTACAACGTGCGCGGCTTCTGCACGACCGCCGCGATGCGCTCCAACGATGCCGAGTACGCGCGGCTCGCCGCTTTGTTGAGGCGATTGAGGGCGATGACTTCATCCAGCACCTGCGCCTGGTCGGACGCGCTAAGGTCGATCGCAGTCAGCAGCTTGTCCTTCTCGAGTTTGGTTTTCGGCCGGATGAACGCGAGGTCGCGATCCTCGTCGCGTATGGCAATCTCAGCCGGAAGTTCCGTGCCGTCTTCGAGGAGGATTCTTATGTCGCTGACTTCGGAATCCACCTTGGAATCGGGAGAGGCGCGCCTTGTCAGGACCGTCGGGTCGCAGGCGGAGAGCGAAACCACTGTCAGGCCGGACGGATCGACGACCGTGCCGGTGATCTCCTGCTTGATCTCGCGCGAATTGCTGCCCTGGGAGAGTTTCAACACCACGGGCACGGTAACAACGGCGTGTTGGTACTTGTTAAATACCGCCTGTCCTTTGGTGGCGATTTCGTCCGCGCGGGATGCGGCGATGATCCCGCCCAGCATGGCCGCGGCGAGCGTGAACGTGAAAATCTGATTGCGATACATGAATGTCCTTTCCATCTATGGTTTAACTTTTCCAGTTCGGTTCCATCTCCAGATATACCGTATGAACACCTCGCAGCACTTTCATGACAACGACACTCTTCTTCGTCTTGGCAATGGCGTCCATTTGCGCCCGCAGGTCGTCCACGTTCTCGATTGCCGTTCCGTCCACCTGCAAAATCAAATCTCCGGTGGAAAGCGAACCCAGTTCCGCCCAACTGCCGGATTTGACTTCCTCGACGAGCGCGCCCGTCTGCCCGCGATCCCACTGCTCGTCGGCTGCATCGAAGAAAGATACGTTGCGCACGGTAAATTCAAAGTCGTCATTGCGATATTTCTTCATCTCACGCGCCAGCCGCGGAGAACGCACCAGTTCGACGGGAACCTTGACCTTCTGCTTGTCGCGTAACACGGAAAGGTCAACAGTTTTGCCGACGTCATATTGCCGGATGAGCGAGGAAAGCTCGTCCTGATACTCCCCGCCGCTCGCCATCAGCTTCTCGTCATCCACTGCCGTGATGAAATCGCCGGGCTTCAGCCCAGCCTTTTCCGCCGTGCTACCGGGAAAAACGCGCGTAATGTAAAAGCCCTTCAGGGCAGGCTCGCCGAGTTGATTGGCAATGTCGCGGCTGATGACCTGCGTCTCAATCGGCAGCCATGCCTTCGTGACTTCGAGTCCGGGGTCCTTTGATTTCCCGGATGCCCACCTTGACGACGGCAAGATAGCGCTCCGACTTGCGCTCGAACGTGGCAATCACCGGCACAGGATCCGATTTCCCTTCAGTCAATTTGCGCGTCACTTCCACCAAATCCTGAACGTTCTTCACCGGCGAACCGTTGACTTCGACCAGAACGTCCCTGGTGTTCAAGGATGGCTTGGCTTCGCCCGCCGGTCCGCCGGGACGCACCGAGGTCACGAGCACACCGTCCAGGTTGTCGCGCTTCATCTCGCGCGCGATGAAGAACGAAAGGTTGCGCACGGTGAGACCCCACTCTTTCAATTCCCGCTGCTTGGGATAAACTTCGCCGCGCTCGGCCGGTGTCAGCTTGCACGGTGATTTCCTTTCCGTCCGCGCTTGACGAGCTGCTGCGACCTCTTTGCCGATCGGCAGATTGCTGACCAGGCTCATGAACTCCGGCATTTGCTCGTCGAAACGAACATCCGTCGTGGTGCCGTTCACTTTCAAAATGATGTCGCCCGCCTTGAGCCCGGCTTTTTCCGCGGGCGAATCTTCCATCACGCCGCTGACGATGATGCCATGCTTTTCCTCCGAATGCTTGAACAGCGGTTGCACGTCCACGCCCAGCCAGCTTCGGACAATTTTGCCGGTCTTCATCAACTGTTCCGCGACGCTTCTGGCGAGATTGCCGGGAATCGCGCCGCCGAGGCCGAAGCTGATTTCGTTGATGCCGATGATTTCGCCACTGCATATTCACGAGCGGACCGCCGGAATTGCCGCCGTAAATCGCCGCATCATGGCCGATCCAGCGCACCAGCGCGCCGACGTCTTCGCCGTCCAGCCGCAATTGCCCCCCGCTGCCAAAGAAGCGCGGCATGACCATCTCTGTGTTGCTGATGATGCCCAACGTGACCGATTGCGAGAGCGCCATCGGACTGCCCATCGCCAGAACGTAATCGCCAACTCGCAACAGCGACGAATCACCGAACGTGGCCGGCGTGAACTCGCGCTTCGTGGTGGGCTTCAACTTGATTATGGAAATGTCGGTCAAGGGATCGGTGCCGACCAATTCGGCTTCGATTTCCTCGCGGTTCCAGAGGGTGCAAAACATCCGCGCCGCGTGCCCGGCGACGTGGTGATTTGTGATGATGTAACCGTCCTTGGTGATGATCGCGCCGCTGCCGACCTCCTGCACTTTGATTTCGCGGCCATCGCCATATTCGGCGGAAACGACACGGATGCGCACGAGCGCCTGCCGGACCTTGCCGATGGCGGCATCCACCTGCGCCCGCATGCTGGCGGGCACGGAACGTTCCGCCGCAAAGGCCGCAGTGGTTTCGAAAAGTGAAGCAAAGCAAAGCCCAGGACGCAAATCGTCTGGATCACGCTGAAAAAGGCACTGCGGAACATGCTTCCTTGTAAAGTAAACCGGCCAGCATGCAAGCTTGGAATGTTCGCGAGGCATGCCTATTCACGACAGTTTGCTCGGCCAATCGAATGCACATTTCCACCTGCATAATTTTACGGACGCAATTGTGGAAAGCCCAATGTTTGATGTGCAGCAGTCCTGACCCGGCGGTCCTAAACAAATCAAATCATACGGACAACCCAAATTCGTGTGCTCCCCGGCGGAACCGGTAAAATACCGCGGCCCCATGGACCGTGAAATTCCCTCGAGATAGGGACCGCGCCAGTTGGTCGGGCCAGTCGGTGGTCGCACTAACTCAGATAATCCATTGGTGCCTTGAGGATAATTGCCAATGTCTTGCCGGAACACTTCGAGTGCAACTTTGAAAGCGGAGATTTGTGTTATCGCTGCCATTCGCCCAGCATATGCCTGCGAGAGAAGACTTTGGCACACCATAATAGCCAGCACTCCCAAAACAACTACCGCCATGACCACCTGTGCCCATGTAATGCCGATTTGTTCCGCTCTCGTTCGCTGCATAGCTTATCTGCCGGCTATTCCCCAAGGCGCAAGTGTTGCGAAGAAGAGTACCGAGCAAACACGAAAACAATGTTCGGTTCGCGCTTCCACGTCTGCTCGTCATTGCCAGGATAAAGAGCCAGACGCAGAGTGACAGATCCAAATGCTAACCGCGGATTCGCAAAGAGCCGCTTCTTCTGGTGCGTAATTCGCAGCGCTCGAGTATCTTTTGAACCAGCGGCACATGCCAGGAACGGAACCCCAATCACTACGTACATGTGAAGGGGTAAAGCATCATGGCAATCCATCATCCCTTTATCTGGAAAACTCTCACGCTCACATTTACGCGCAACATTGCTCGGAGAATCACACTCACATCGTCCAGCAACTACTTCACTTCCCATGATCCTATTGAAGCAGAGTCGCGAAGTTCCATCAAGAACATCCGGCTGAGTCTCGAACAGCAATTGGCGGGGTTCCGTTTGTTGAACATTTCCGTGGGTCTCAGTCAAAACCACCATGGATGTCAAATACACTTCGTTCGCGCGCGCGGCAATACTGGCGCACAGAAATCCGGCCGCTATTATTGTTGGGCTGGTGGTGTTCTCTGTGCGTTCCTCGCTGGCGGATTGGAATGATGTTCCCAGTGGCTCGATGAAGCCCACGATTCTTGAGGGAGACCGCGTTTTCATCAACAAACTGGCCTATGATCTCAAGGTGCCGTTCACGACAGGGCACATCGCGGAATGGGCGAATCCGGAGCGAGGCGAGATCGTCGTGTTCTACTCGCCACACGATGGCAAACGTTTGATCAAGCGCGTTGTGGGCGTGCCGGGCGACACGGTCGAGTTGCGGGAAAATATGCTCGTGATCAATGGCAAGCCTGTCGAATACCGCGCGGTTTCTGAGACCTTGGCCGCTGATTTGGCTTCAGCCGATCAGGTTAAACGCGTTTTCGTGACTGAACTGCTGCCCGGCCAGCCACACGCCGTCGCCGCCACGCCGTCGCTTCCCGCATTGCGGAGTTTTGGACCGTACACGGTTCCGGAAGATCATTACTTCATGCTGGGTGACAATCGCGACGACAGCTATGATTCGCGCTATTGGGGATTCGTGAAGCGCGACCAGATTCTCGGCCACGCCACTTCGGTGGTTCTGTCGTTTGACCGCAATCGCCACTGGCAACCCCGCTGGAACAGGTTCTTCTCGTCGCTCGATGCCACGGCGAAATAGCGTTGGAATCAAAAAAGCCTCTTGAATTTTCACGTGACTCTCGTGAAATGGAGCCGTGCAGCGTTTCAATTGCCTTTTCGCAGCCGGTCTTTGCTCGCTGGCAATCGCACAATCACGCGGCGAAGATGCGCGAACCGATTTTTTAAAGATTATTGACCGCCCGCGCGTCCCGCTGGCCGCCACCATTGAAAGCACAAATTCCGCGAACGGAATTACTCAACTTCGCTTCTCTTTCGCCGCTGATTCCGAGCAGCGAGTTCCAGGCATCCTGCTGAAGACGGAAGATTCACAAGGGCGGCGTCCCGTCGTCGTCGTGCTGCACGGAACTGGCGGAAATAAACAAAGCATGCTGTCGGTCTGCCGCAAGCTGGCCGCACAGAAGTTCGTGGCTGTGGCGATTGACGGGCGTTATCACGGAGAGCGCACGAAGGCAGGCAAGGGCGCCGACGAATACAACGATGCCATCGTCCGTGCGTGGCGCGACGGGCGCGAGCATCCACTTTACTACGACACTGTCTGGGACGTGATGCGCGCAGTGGATTATCTCGAAACCCGCGATGATGTGGATACCAAACGCATCGGCCTCATGGGAATTTCCAAAGGTGGAATCGAAACGTATCTCGCCGCGGCTGTGGATCCCCGGATCACAGTCGCCGTGCCCTGCATCGGAGTGCAAAGTTTCCGATGGGAATTGGACAACAACGACTGGCAGGGGCGCATCGGGACCGTGCAGGCGGCTTTCGACATAATCGCCAAGGCGGAAAACGTCACCGCACCCGACGCGGCGTTCGTGCGAAGATTCTATGACCGCCTCACACCGGGGATTTACGGCGAATTTGACGGGCCCGCGATGGTTCCGCTAATTGCCCCGCGCCCGTTGCTGGTCATCAACGGTGACGCCGATAATCACACTCCGCTGGCGAGCCTCGTGGAATGCACCACCGCTGCGCGGCAGGCGTATCGCACAGCAGACGCGGAAAACCGTTTCGAGGTGCGGATTCAGGAAAAGACCGGGCACCAGGTGCGGCCCGATGCCGAACGCGCCGCCATTGATTGGTTCGTGAAATGGCTCAAGCCGTGAAGAAGTGAAGCGAATCTCGTAGGCCAAATCCTGATTCGCGAATCGTTCGCTGTTTCAGTTCGGCGCAGGCGTTGACTGTTCAGTGCAAGCTCTCTACCGTTGGCCACTCCAATGAAAGTCACTCTGAATTGGCTGAAGGAATACGTCGAGTTCGATTGGTTGGCGGAAGAACTCGCCGAGCGGCTCACGATGCTCGGCCTCGAGGTCGAAGGCGTCCATAAGATTGGGGGAGAGTTCGAAGGGATCATCGTCGCGCAGGTCGTCACTCGCGAAAAGCATCCGAATGCCGACAAACTCTCCGTCTGCCGGGTCAACGACGGCAAGGGTGAACGCCAGATCGTTTGCGGCGCGCATAATTTTCAGCCCGGCGACAAGGTTCCGCTGATTCTTCCCGGCGCTTCACTGCCCTTGAAGGCCGGCGAAAAAGAGCCGTTCATCATCAAGGTCGGAAAGATCCGGGGCGTCGAATCGCACGGCATGATGTGTTCTCACGAGGAGCTCGGCGTTGATCCGGAATCCATCGGACTCAAGACGGAGGAAGGGCTGTTGATTTTACGCCCTGATGCGAAGGTGGGCCAACCCTTCGTGGAGTATCTTGGGCGAAGCGGAGGCGATGTTGTTTACGACCTCGAAATCACGCCGAACCGACCTGACTGGAACAGCGTCATCGGCATCGCGCGGGAAATTGCCGCTATCACCGGCAACAAGCTGAAGTTACCCGAAATTCGAATTCACGGAACAGGGAACACGGAACAAGTTTCCAATCTTGTCTCTGTTCGCATCGAAAACACGGAGCTGTGCCCGCGCTACACCGCCCGGGTGGTCAAAGGTGTGAAGATTGCTCCCAGTCCGGACTGGTTGCGCTCAGCACTGGAAAAGGTCGGCATTCGCAGCATCAACAACGTCGTGGACGTGACGAATTATGTGATGCTCGAGGTCGGCCAGCCGTTGCACGCGTTTGACTACCATTTGATCGCAAAAGTGGGACAGGCTTCCAACCTGTCTCAAACTTCCGAGCGCATGAACAGAGACAGGCTGGAAGCCTGTCCTACGATAGTTGTCCGCCGCGCGCGGGACGGGGAAAAATTCACGACGCTCGATGGCACCGAGCGCGAACTCACCAGCGAGATGCTATTGATCGCCGACGAAGAGAAGGGCATCGCGCTGGCCGGAATCATGGGCGGTCAGAACACGGAGATTAACGCCACGACGCAAGACGTGCTCATTGAAAGCGCGTATTTCAACCCGGCAAACATCCGCCGCACGAGCAAGGCGCATGGGTTGCGAAGCGAATCCAGTTATCGTTTCGAGCGTGGAGCGGACATCGGTATCTGCGATTGGGCGAGCCGGCGCGCGGCGAAACTCATTCTCGAGACCGGCGGCGGCGAGCTTGCCGAAGGCGTGGTGGATGCCTATCAGAATCCTGTCGAGCCGAAGCAAATCACATTGCGCCATCACAAGGTGAACGAACTGCTGGGTATCGAACTGCGCCCGGAGGAAATCGAATTTTATTTGGGGCAGCTTGAATTGAAAGTTGCAGGGCGCAAACCCCGGCCTGTCGGCGCTGAGTCCGGTGCGCCGGAGCCGGTCACGTTTCAAATTCCGACCTTTCGGGTGGACCTGAAACGCGAAGTGGACCTGATCGAGGAAGTCGCGCGGTTGCACGGTGTGGACAAGATTCCGGCCACGCCGCCGCGCGGAGCGATTGGCGGGAATCCGTTTGATGCAATCCACGATCAGATTGCTGAAGCCCGACGCATTCTCACAGGGCTGGGGCTCAACGAAGCCCAAACCCAGACGCTGATCTCGAAATCGGAAATCCGGAACGCGAAGAACGAGGAACTCGTTTCGCTCGTCAATCCGTTGAGCGCGGACATGGACGTGTTGCGGCCAACGCTCCTGGTTGGGTTGATTCACGCGCTGCGGCATAACGTGTCGCGAAACCAATACGACGTGGCGTTGTTTGAAATCGGCCGCGTTTTTCAAGCGCCAGCCTCCTTGTCTGTACAGTCATCTGGCAAGTATTCTGATGCTTCGACCGGAACCAACGCCAACTTGCAGGCTGGAAGCGCTGCGCTACGGCGAAGAGCGCCGCATCGCCATCGCATTGACAGGCCAGCGCGCGCCGCTGTTCTGGAGCGGTGAGTTCCGGGACGCGAAATTTGACGCCTACGATTTGAAAGGCGTGCTCGAGGAGTTTCTCGATCAGTTCGGCGTGCGAGGCTTGAGCTACTTGCGGCGGCCGGAGAACACCTCCATCTTTCTGGAATCAGCGACGGTCCAGCTTGGAAAGCAACCAGTCGGCGAATTCGGTCAACTGCTTCCATCGCTTGCGAAACACCACGACCTGCGTGACGCCGTTCTCCTGGCGGAATTGAATCTCGATCTGCTCCTGACGCGACGAAATTCGGCAAAGTCGTTCAAGCCGCTGCCAGCGTTCCCGTCAACGCGCCGCGACGTGGCAATGCTCGTCTCCGAAGCAACAACCCACGAAGCCGTGCTGCAGGTCGTGAAGCAGGCAAAACCGGCAAATTTGGAATCACTGGAATTGTTTGACGTGTTCCGCGGCAAGAATGTTCCGCCGGGACAGAAAAGCCTCGCCTACGCGTTCACGTACCGGAATTCCGAGCGCACGTTGACGGACGCGGAGGTCAATGCCGCGCATGAAAAACTTGTGGAGCAGTTCAGGAAAAATCTTCAGGCGACGGTTCGCGAGCAGTGATTCAGCTTCCAGTATCCGGCTTCTTGCTCAATTTGTTCTTCGTTTTCTTCAGCAGCGTGCCCGCATGATGCAAATACCGTCGCGCCCACGCGAACTCGCTCGCGAGAATGGCCAGCCCCACAGGAATAACGATGAACGCCGGACCGGGAAGAAAGATTAACGCGAGTCCAATCAAGAGAATGGTGCCACCAATGATTGCCACGACCCATCGCCGGACGCCAGCGGGAAGCGAATCCAACCTGAGCCAGTGGCGCAGCTTGTCGGAAAAACGGACGGACACGGGCGGCATTTGAGCAATTTCGCGCCGCCGTTTCAATGATCAAGCGGCGTTCGATGGGGCAAAGTCCGACTGGATTCGTGCGACAGCTTTAAACCAAGTCTTTGAATTCCTGCAGTTCAGACAATTTCCTGACCAACTCCTTCACTCTTTGCGCCTGGCTCTTGTGCGCCAGCAGGACGGCGTCGTCTGTCTGGATCAAAATCGAATCCCGCAAGCCGACAACAGCTATCGGTGTGCGCCGATCCTTGGTTCGCGCGTCGAAGATGATGTTTCGCGCGCCGTCCACGTGGATGAATTCAGCCACGGCGCAGTTGCCTTCCGGATCGGCCTTCAAATGCCGCGCCAGCGCCGTCCACGAGCCGAGATCGTCCCACTCGAACGCTCCGTCTGCCACGATGACATTCTGCGCGTGCTCCATCAGGGCGTAATCAATCGAGACTTTCTTCATTTCGGGATATTCGCGGGCGAGCAGCTTGTTCAATTTGGCCGGGTTCGCAGCCACTTTGAACCAGCGTTGGCAGGCTTCGTACATTTCTGGCTGATGTTTTTGCAGCCCCTCGGTGATCGTCACGAACGACCAGATGAACATGCCGGCGTTCCAGCGATACTGGCCGCTGTTCAAGTATTCCAGCGCACGATCGAAGTTCGGCTTTTCGACGAACTGTTCGGCTCGATGGAAAACGGTTTTATACGGCTTCACGCCCGGCGGCGGTGGCAGCGCTTCGCCGACTCGGATGTAACCGTAGCCCGTTGCCGGTTCGGTGGGCTTGATGCCAATCGTGACAATCGCCCGCCCTCGTGTCGCGAGATCGAACGCATCGGAGAGCACCTGTTGAAATTTCTTTTCCTCGGGAATGACGTGATCTGCAGGCAGCACAGCCATTACTCCAGTGGTGGAACGTGCGCCAACAAGCGCGGCGCCGAGCGTGACCGCCGCGCAGGTGTCCCGGCCAATTGGCTCTGCAATGACGTTCTCCTTCGGCAATTTGGGCAACTGCTTGCGGACTTCGGGAGCCTGCGCCTCATTCGTGATTACGAGAACATTCTTTAACGGAACCAACTGCACCACGCGGTCCACGGCCTGTTGCAGAAACGAGCGGTCGCCAAGCAGTTTGAGCAGTTGCTTCGGGGTTTTCTCACGGCTGACGGGCCAGAAGCGTTCGCCGCGCCCCCCGGCCATGATAATGACAAAGCGATCTCTATTGTCCACGCGCGTTTTCATTGGCGCAGATTCAACACAGACTGTCCACGAAACGCAAAAACTGTTTTCGGGGATATGGAAGCAAAAAGCCGACTTCAGTGGTCATGAAGTCGGCGTGGGAGTTTCCGAAATTGATTATTGTTTCTTCCGCCAAATCACCATCAATCCGCTCGTTAATCCCAACAGCGCCAAGGCAATTGTTGAAGGTTCAGGAACCATTGCCAGTTGAATGTTGTCAATAGTAAGCGTGTTTCCCGTTGAGGGGACTGTAAAGTCACCTTGGTTCATTTGCCACGCAATCTGCCAAGTCTGGCCGAGCGTATTAAACCCAGACCCCGAGAGCGATCCCAAATTTACATCGAAGTGTTGAAATACATTGGGAGTCGCAATCCGGAAATCTGAGCTGCTGGCTACCTGCGTCGGGCCAGTCCCGCCAAAGAATTGGCCGCTCCAAGTCTGAACCACAAAGGAGAAACCCCCATTTGCCACATTCACTTTTGCATCAAAGGATACTGTATAGTCGCTCAAGCTTGCGCTGGTGTTTCCGGTGACTGCGCCGTTCTGATATTGAAGTGCCAGCCCTCCAAATCCGTTTGTCCCCCCGGGGAAATCCAGAGTTCCGACGACCGCTCTTGTTCCACCTACTCCCACGCCATCCACATAGGCCCTGGAGGCGTTGGCAACGTCACCGAACGTGTATCCTGCAACCGAACCCGTCGCAGTATCGAGGTTGTTTGAAAAAAGAACGCTCGCGTAAGCGCCGTTGGCAATGCAACCGACCAAAAGACTACCTATCCAGAATTTCGAAGTTACTTGTCTCATAGTTGTTCAGGGTTTGAACGTGACGGTGACGATTCAACGCCTGATATTCAGTTATGTCAAGAGCCGGCGTATCACCAAAATTGATGACAAATACTCCGGTTATTCGAAGTCTCCGGCTGGTAACCTGGTCCGCGTTCTCCGGCTTCAATCACACACTCGCCGGTAAAGCGCCTCATATTGCGGCACGATCGCTTCTGCAGAAAACCGTTCCCGGGCACGCTGTTGAGCTGCGCGGCCCATCTCCTTTCGCCGCGCCGGGTTCTCCAGGAGACTTTCGAGAGCACGGGCCAGATCGTCAGCGTCCGCCGAGGGCACAAGAACGCCGCTTACACCGTCCACGACCACCTCGGGAATGCCGCCGACGCAACGGGCCACGCTCGGACAACCGAAACACATCGCTTCGAGTATGCTCAAGCAAAAGCTCTCCGTCTCGGATGTGAAAAAGCCCAAGTCCGCAGCCTGGAGATAATCCTCAATATCACTGACCTTCTCGCGCACGACCACGCGGTCTTGAATGCCCAGGCCAATCACATGCTCGATAAACGGCGTGAAGCTCGCGCCTGCGAGCACGACCAGTTTGAATGCTTCGCGGTGGCGAACGCGCGCCACTGCGTCCAGCAATAAATCGATTCGCTTGAGCGGACGCAGGTTTGACGAATGCAGAACCATCACTTCGTCCTGCAAACCGAGTTCACGCCTTACCTCCTCGCGGGAACGGCGCGCCGGCCGCGGTGAAAAGAAATTGTAGATGGTTTCGATTTTACCTTCGAAGCCGAGCAGTCGCTGCGTTTCGCGTTTCAGGAAATCGGAGACAACAGTCACGGCATCCGAGCACGTCAGCGCATGATGAATTGCCGGGCCGTAGCCAGGATCACATCCAAGCAATGTTGTGTCCGTGCCGTGCAGTGTCGTCACGACGCGCGGTTGGCTACCATTCGGCAGCATGGAACGTGCGAGAATTGCCGCCGTCGCGTGCGGCACCGCATAATGCACGTGAAGCACATCCAGTCCGTGGTCCCGGCTTACCTCTGCCATGCGAACCGAAAGCGGCAGCGTGTAGTCGGGATACTTGAACAACTGGTATTCGTTAATGACCACCGGATGAAAATGAAGCCGCGGCGCGTTCTCTGGCAATCGGAATGGACGTTCGTAACTGAAGAAATGCACCTCATGCCCGCGTCGCGCGAGTTCTTCGCCCAAGACCGGTTGCGAGAATGCCGCTTCCGCCGACCGATGGGTAACACGTGATGCCGATCTTCATCTTGCCCGGTGTAGCTCCGACAAATAAAGGGCCGTCCGGTTCAAAAACGCCGCGCGGCGCGTTCCACCTGCGCGAGCGAATTCAGCACGAGGGATCGTTTGGAAACAATGCCATCGCATGGCCGATTCCCGCCCGCACTCCGAGAAGCCGGGCGCGCGTGACCTGCAATTCAATGTAGTTTCGCGCGCGCGTTTGCGATGCATGCGCTTCCATCGCCCTGGTCCATGCACGAATGATTTCCGGTTCGGAAATATCAATCAGCACCGGGGTGATGTCGCGCGGTTCCGCTTCGGGCGTGACGGCGTAGAAGTAAAGCTGGCCAATGGAATGCGGGGGTAAATTCCGCAGCTCTTTGATTCCGCCATAACGGGCAAGTCGCGCCGCATCGTGCACCAGTTTTCCCAACCGCCAATGATCCGGATGCTGGTTTTCGACGAGGCTGGGCGCGAGTATGATTTCCGGGCGCAACCGCCGGAGAATTCCGGCGATCTTGATTGCGTGCTCGGCGCGGATTTCAAGATGACTGTCACCGTCCAGCTCGATGAATTCCACTGTCGCGCCCAGTAATGCAGCGGCATCTCTCGCTTCCGCAACTCGTTGCTTGGGTTTGCCGTGCGTTCCGGCTTCGCCCTTCGAGCAAATGACGAAATGTGCTTTGCGTCCGGCCAGCGTTTCTTTCGCAACCACCGCGCCACAGCCAAATTCGATGTCGTCCGGGTGCGCGCCAAAGGCGAGGAGCAACGCGGAGTCAGATTTCGATTTCGGTAAAGGCTTCATCGGATCGGTCAATCTCATCGCGCCTGATGAAAGTGATTTCCGGCGCATCTTCACGGCGAAGATAGGCTTGTTCACCCGCCCCGGCAATGTAATGCGTGCAGCGCACGACGGATTGCATCCAGCGCAGGCGTGTGTCACGCGTCGGACTAATCTGTTCTGTCGTGAAAGTCGTCATGGGCACCGTGACAAATACATTTCCGCCCTCATGCAGCTTCAACTCGCCCCGATCAAATCTCGCCCGAACAATTTCGCCTTGGTAAGGCACGTCAACGAAGAATTCCTCCACGTGGCACGCCGCGCGGCGCAGCGCAGGGTCGCTCGAACGCTCAACTCGGATTCCATCGAGCAGGCCCATGCGCCGATACATTTGAAGACAAAACTCCGCCACGGCTGACGCTGAGGTTTCCTTGAAGAGATTAATCAGTGGATGCTCCACGTAGTTCGGCAACTGGAGAATGGTGTGTTCATGCCAGTCGGCGGGAATTTGTTTGAGGAAAAGCGGTGAGAACTTGCGCTGAATCTTGTTCGTGAATGAGAAGTTCAATTGCGCCGGCTCGTTCGTCTTGCGGTGGCGCAGCGTGGTTCGTGTTTCGCGCGGATCGTGATCGCTGTCGTGGCAGAAGTAAACAATTTCACCGCCGATCTCGGATTGAAGGCGCCGCGCCGTTCGAATCTTCGCGACGAGAAACCGCTTCGGAAAAAATCCGCATGGTTGCTGGCCAAAGCAGATGATAGGACCGGTGCTCATGCTGCGGTGACGGCGGTCGGCGACGGTCTGATTTTGGCTCCTGTAAGCCGCTGAATTGTGGCGCTGACGAGCAGGCAAGTCGCGCAGCCGATGGGATTATACCAAAGATAGCTAAGGTTTGTATCTGGCACCGTCCAAAAAAGCACAACCACGATGACTTGCGCCGCCAGCCCGCCCCAAAAGACCGCAGTCCCGCCGATCCGCCGGAAGAAGAAGCCGACAATGAACAGGCTGAGCATCACCGGATAAAATATCGCACCCACGATATTGACGGCCTGGACCAGGTTCTCGGCGAGCGTAAGGCAGAAAGCAAACGCAATGGAGACACAGCCCCAGAAAGCTGTGAACCAGCGCGAGGCATGCAGATAATGCGAATCCGTTGCGCCCGGCTTGATGAGATTGCGGTAAAAATCAACCGTCGTTGCCGAACCCAGCGCATTCAGTTCCGCGGACTTGGCCGAAAGCGCGGCGGCAAAAAAACTCGCGACGAGCAAACCGATCACGCCATGTGGAAAATTGCTAAGGATGAACGTGACGAAAATGTAGTCGGTGTCGTTCCGGTGTCCTTGAGGATCCACTGCAAGTCGCGCCTCTTTTCGCACCTGTTCCACCCTATCATGCGCTGCTTCGAATTCAGTCCGTGCCGCGGATTCTGCGACCACATTCCCGGCGTGGCGGGCGTTCATCCATGCGTTGAGTTGATTGCGCCGCGCCTGGTGAGCAGCATCGAATTCCTTCTGGATTGTCTCCAGTGACTGGTTCTGCCCGCCCGGCACATGTTCGCGCCATGCCACTTGATCGAAATATACGGGATGCCGCTCGAACTGATAGAAGACAAAGAGCAACACGCCGATGGCCAGAATAAAGAACTGCATCGGGATTTTGCATGCCGCGTTGAACATCAGGCCAAGTCGGCTTTCGCGAAGCGACGCGCCGGCCAAATACCGTTGCACCTGCGACTGATCCGTTCCGAAATACGCCAGCATGTGAAACGTGGCCGCGATGACGCCGGACCAAAACGTGTAGCGTTTCCCCAAATCAAACGAGAAATCCACCGCCTGCAGCTTGTGCATGTCGCCGGCGATAGTCAGCGTATCCGAGAAGCTCAGTCCAGCAGGCAGTTTCACAAGCAGGATAATGAACGCGGCGATCATTCCGGCAAAGATGATCGCGATCTGGTATTTCTGCGTGGCGTTCACTGCATCGCTGCCGCCGCTGGTTGTGTAAACAATCACCACAATGCCGCTGCAAACGATTGTCGCACCCAGCGGCCAGCCCAGAACCTTCGACAGCACTATCGCCGGAGCGTAAATCGTGAGACCGGCTCCCATCGCGCGTTGCAATAAAAACACAGCCGCGCCGAGCAGCCGTGTCTTCGTGTCGAATCGCTGGCCAAGATACTCGTAAGCCGTGATGACGTTGAGCCGGCGATAAATCGGGACAAAGAACGCCGCGATGATGATCAAGGCAATGGGCATGCCGAAGTAAATTTGAACAAAGCCCAATCCTCCTTGAAAACCCTGGCCCGGCGTCGAGAGAAAAGTCACCGCGCTTGCCTGCGTTGCCATTACGGACAACCCGATGACAAACCAGCGGGTGTCGCCTGCGCCACGGAGATAGCTTTGGGTGCTGCGTTTCCCACGCGCGCTCCACATTCCATACGCGGCGATGCCAATGATCGAGACAAGGAGAACGACCCAGTCCAGCGCGCTCACGAAAACATCCTCTCCAGCACAATGAGTGACAAGACGTAGGCTGCGAACAGGACAAGGACAAAGACGTAAACCGCGCGCCACGATCGAAGGAGGGGAAGGCCCGTGGCACTAGCCTGCTGGGTGTCTCCATCCTCCAACTTTTCGCTCGTCTGTGGACTTTTCAAATTTTGAGGCTCGCTGCTCGCGGGTGTCAGGAACTCATGGGCAGGCGAAGCGCACTCAACCTCGCTATTTCCCGAGAGAAACCAGATTGGCGAAAAGCCGGTATGCGCCGGGCACGCCGTCGGGCAGCTCGCGGAAGAAGTCCAGGCCCGTGTAAACGTAGTAACCTTTTCCGTGCCGCGCGACCAGCAAGCCGCCGGACTTCGGTGCCTCGCCGGGATCGGCGCAGGCCAGGATCGGCGTGAAGTGTTCGTCCCATTGGTTCGGGAAATAAATGCCGCGTTCCTGCACCCAGCCATCGAAATCGGCTGCGGTGATTTTGTTTGGCGTGTTCAACACCGGATGGTCGGGAGCCAGGAATGTCATCGGCGCGGTTTCATCAGTCACGCGTTCATTGGAAACGCGCAGATCGTAAGGCGCGAGCTTCATGTTACCGACGTTCCGGTTGTATTGCACAATGACGTTGCCGCCGGACTCGACGAACGCGAAGACATCCGGCAACCGCTCCGCAAGATCCCGGTGCACCTCGAACGCTCGAATGCCGAACACCACCGCGTCGAAATCCTTCAAGCGGTTGGTCGTCAAGTCTGAGTCGGCGAGAGTTGTGACTTCGTAACCCATTTCCTTCAATGCGTCCGCAACGCTGTCGCCCGCGCCAGCAACGTAACCGACGTGTTTGCCTCGAATCTCGAGGTCAAGCGCGACGGCTTTGGTGCGCGCGGGCGGCTGGAGAACCTGAAGCGGAATGTGCGCGTAACTGATTTCGATGAGCTGGTTGTCGTAAACTTTATCGCCGACTTTTGCGCGCGCGGTGATTTGCGCCGAAGCAATTTGAGCAGGCGCGGTGACTTTGAAGGAAAACTTTTTCGCTTCGCCTTCGGACGTGAAATGAAATTCCTGCTTGGCCGGAGAAATCGTCCATCCGGTTGGCGCATCCAATGAAAGTTCACCCTTGGTGTTCGCACGAGCGGCGGTGACTTGGACGGTTACATCGCGTGAAGCGCCAGGCGCGAACAGTGTGACTTCACTCTCGCATCGGACCGAAACCGGCGCGATGACTTTCAATGTGCGGCGCGCTTCAAATGATCCCGATTCGGTTCCGGCCTGCACCGGTTCGACGGGAACTTCCAAGATTGGTCCCCCGCTGTCGCCGATTTGGAATCGGTTCGTGATCAAAAGCGCAGGCGCACTTTGCGGGGTGCCGATCAATCGGGGGTCCTCAACGCGATACATGCCGACGGTCGGATCTTCGCGCAACCAGTAAGGTTCCGTGAGCGGCATTTCAGCGGGTAGTTTCAGGGTACGATCACGGCCAGCCGATTCGCCGGGTTTCAATTTGGCAGCTGAACCGTCACTTTGTGCCTGGGCGAGCCAGAACAAAGGAATTTTGGATTGCACGGTTGCCATGCTGTGCAATTTCAATTCTTCGCCGGCAACCACTTCGGCTTGTGGCACGGTGGTAACGACCGACAAACCGAGACAGTCCTGCAGAATTTTTTCGAGGAGTTTCCGTTTCTCGTCCACCTGCGGGTCGGGTGGTAGCGATTCCAGATTTACCCGTGTTACTAGCAACCACTTCACGATATTATCCGGAGCATTCGCATCAAACCTACCTATAATTTCATCCGCCAGCTTTGCGATTTGCCAGCCGCCGGGAATTCGGTTCCACGTCGTGTCAATGCCATCCATGATGTCATTCGTCGTGGATTCGCCATCCAAGACTAAAAAACCTCGTGATTGCGCACCGCCACCGCCTCCTCCTCCAAAGCCGCGGGGATTATCAAAGCCTTGGCTCTTGTGCATCGCGCGACTGCGTCCGGCGATTTCGTTGTAAGAAATTCCAAGCACAGGATCGTTGCCGCTGATTTCGAGGTGCGGGCCGGGCCCGGAAGTTCCACCGCCGCCGCGACCACCGAAGCCGCCAGACCGTTGCAAGAGACGCTTGGGCTGCCACGGTTTCAGATAAGTGAGTTGATCGGGAAAAGCTTTTGGATCACCGGCGAGTTTGAAGGCGTCCACTGCAAGAAATGCCGAGGCGACGTGATGGCCGTGGTTGCCGGGAGTTTGTTGCGGCGCAAAGCCGGCAATGACCACATCCGGTTGAAATGTGCGGATGACGCGAACGACATCGGAGAGCACTTCGTCCTTGTTCCAGATGCGGAGCGTTTCGCGATAATCTTTGGAGTAACCGAAATCAATCGCGCGCGTGAAGAACTGGCGTCCGCCATCCAGCCGTCGCGCCGCAAGAAGTTCCTGCGTGCGAATAACGCCGAGTTCCGAGTCCAACTCCGGCCCGATGACGTTCTGCCCGCCATCGCCGCGCGTCACCGAGAGATAAGCGGTTCGATAGTGTCGCGCGCGGGCAAGGTAAGTGATGAGTTGCGTGTCTTCGTCGTCCGGGTGCGCGGCGACGTAGAGCACGGTGGCGAACTCGCGGAAATTCTTCAGCTCTTGGAGAATTTCTGACCCAGAGAGCGGCTGCGTGGCCGCTCCAGCGGTGAACACTGGCGCAGCCACCCACATAAGGGCGCATATTCTGCGCGGCCAGCGTTGGCGCGCGCCCGGCGAGAATGCGAGCGGCGTGAATCACTTGAGGCTGTTGATGAGGTCCTCGTTCAATTTGACGTAGCCCTTGTCCTTGGCCGCGACCGCGAGTTCGGTCGAGTGCTTCGCCGCGGCAAGGGCGCCTTCCTTGTCTCCAAGTTTGGCAAGTATTCTCGCTTTCAAATTGACCATGTAATACGCCTCGCGCTGTTGGAGCGCCGCATCTATCCATTTGCTGGCTTTCTTCAGGTCCAGGTCGTGGTCGTAGTAATACGTCGCCGCTTGATAGTAAGGTTTGTTTCCGCCTTCAGCCGCCATGGCTGCTTCGATCTGCGGCACCATCTTGGCGGGACTGGTGAGATCCGTTTCGATCCGAATGGGAACGACGGTCTTCTCCCAGACCAGATTGAGCACGGCGGAATCATCGCGAACGTGATTGAATTCAATCGTGAATGTCTCGATGGGTTGGGCGAGCGTCACGGGTGTGGCCTTGAACCTCACCACGTCCACCTTTTCGTCGGTACTGAAACGCTCCCCATTGCGCCGCGCCCTTGTTGATAACGATGGTCCACTCGCTCTCGCCCGGAATGGTAAAGAGCGCGTATGTGCCGGCGGGAATGTCATTCCCATTGAGCTTTACCGGCGTGCTGAACGTCAACTTCGTCGCGTTGTTCGCGCCGGTGCGCCAGACGTCACCGTATGGAACGAGTCCGCCGTAGATGGGCCGGCCTCGAGCGCTCGGACGGGAATAAACGATTTCAACGTCGGTAACGCCAACGCGCTGCTTCAGCGTGCAGGTCGGGCTCGGCGTCGGGAATTGAAGTTGCGGCGCCTGAGCAGGCGCATCCGCCGCGAATGCTGCGCCGGAGACGAAAATCAAGAGCGGCCAGGAGCATCTCTGTTCTTCATCGCGTGATGAGGTTTGAATTGAAATTGCAGCGCGTCAGGCTTCTTTCTTGACGGTGAACGGCGCGGAAAATTGCGCGTCTCCCCAACTGATTTTAATGATGCCGCCGCCGGAAGCTTCGTTGACCACCGCGATCGTGAGTTGCTCGACTGGCGTTCCACTTCTCCTTTTTGAAGTCAACGCTGGCGACATCATGGGTCGTGTCAACCGGGATTCCCCATCCGCCGAGTTTGCTGCTGAATACCAGCTTCGACGGGCCGTTCTCCTGCGGCACCATGTAAAGCGTGTACGCGCCGGCAGGAATTGTCGTCTCACCGAACACGAGAGGCTGCTGCGTGATCAAAAGTGTGGCCTCATCGGAACCTAGACGCCAGGGTCTGCCGTAAGGCACAAGTGAACCCCAAATCTGCCGGCCTTTCATGTAAGGGCGGCCATAGGTGATGGTCACACGGCAACCCGTCCGTCGGTCGCCAATGACCGCGCCGGTTGTCTCATGCGGGCTGCTGCCGCCGCTGGAGTTGACGCGTTGGGCCATGCCAGGCGTGACGCTCAATGCCGTGGCCGCTGATAGAAGGAGGGTGAATAGATGTTTGTTCATGATAATCTCCGGGTGTCTTGATTTTTCTTCTGGTGCTTGTGGAAATGACAACCTTGGGAATCCCTGCGTTCAATCACGTAACAAGCCGCACTCCCTTGTTTCAGGCAGGGGCAAGCGCCCGCAATGCGGAATCAAACGCCACGATGCCCTGGCGCGGCTTGGGTTCATGGACGCTAGCTTAGAACAACCCGCTTCAAAGAAAAGCCGAAAAAAGGCCAGTGGCATCCCACAAGGAGAGAAAATAAAATATTGGAATGAGTGGTTGCGCCCTGCCACAAGGCAGGGATGAAAAAGCAAACCCAACCCATTCCAATTGTTTCCAACTACACCATTCTCCGCCAACTCAGCAACCTGATTCCACCGCATCTGGTCGCGAAGCTGGCTCGGGAAACCGGCGTTGCCGACCACGAGCGCACCTTCAGCAGTTGGAGTCAGACCGTCGCGTTGATGTTCGCGCACCTGACCCATGCCATCGGCCTGAATGATGTCTGCGATGCGCTGCGAATGAATCGGGGGCCGCTCTCGGCTTTGCGTGGGGCGACGCCGCCCAGCCGAAACAATCTCTCCTACGCCAACAAACATCGCGATGCCGCACTGGCCGAGAGGCTGTTCTGGGCGATGTTGGCGCATCTGCAATCGTTGACGCCGGGGTTTGCCTGTGGCGGGAAACAACCGGGCTATCTGCGGCGGTTTCGCCGCGCCATTCAGGTGGTGGACAGCACGACGCTGCAACTGGTCGTCTCCTGTATGGACTGGGCCAAGCATCGGCGGCGTAAGGCGGCAGCCAAGTGTCACCTGCGCCTAGACCTGCAATCGTTTTTGCCGCGTTTCGCCATTCTTGGCTCGGCTCACGACGCCGACAATCGCCGTGCCCGCGAGCTTTGTGCCGGTCTGCGTGAGGGCGAAATCGCCGTGTTTGACAAGGCATATACCGACTACGGACATTTCGAGGAATTGACCCGGCGCGGCGTCTGGTGGGTGACCCGCGTGAAGGAGGGGATGGCCTGTCGGGTGGTCCGGAAACTCCAGACCACCGACCATCCCCGCATCGTGCGCGATGAACTGGTGCGCTTGACGGTAGCCGTCTCGCGGCAGGCGTATCCGGGTCTGTTGCGGCGGGTGGTCGCGCGAGTGCAGATCGATGGCCAAGAGCGCGAACTGGAGTTCCTGAGCAATCACTTGGACTGGAGCGCGTGGACCATTGCCGAGTTGTACCGCTGCCGCTGGCAGATCGAAGTGTTCTTCAAGGAGATCAAACAGACCTTACAGTTGAGCGATTTCTTGGGCCACAGCGAGAATGCGGTGCGCTGGCAGATCTGGATCGGGCTGCTGGTGCATTTGCTGTTGCGTTATCTGGCGTGGGTGCATGGCTGGGCGCACAGCTTCACGCGGCTCTTCACTATCGTACGGGCAGTGTTGTGGCGGCGCTGGTCGATCGCGGAGTTGTTGCAAAGCTATGGGACAGCTGGCGGCAGTTTCCGGCTGCTGGGCCGTCCCGATCAAGCCTATCTGCCCGGCCTGGCCTAAACTCATGGGACAGCCGAAAGTCGGAAAAACATAAGAACGAACGCAAACATCTCAAATCCTTAAACCGAGCCGAGGCACGTGCTGGGGAAAACCGCTACGACAGTTGAACTCTGTCCTGCTGACCAGTGGTTATGGGATGCCACTGAAAAAAGGCTGTCTTTTCGTCGGTTGAGAGCGGGACGAATTTCTTTGTCGTAGCGCAGGATTGAATCCTGCCGCATCGCGGATTTCCAATCCGCAAGGCTTCCAAAGGTCTTGCTGCCCGAAATGTCAGGCGCGTTTGCTCGCGCGAGCGCTGATGAAGAATCAAACCAACCTCCTCTGGACAGCCCGCTTGGATTGGAACAGAGTTAATTCATGGACCGAGATAGGCTGCAAAACGCGCAGCCTGGTTAAATGTTAGGTGCAAGCCCCGCTAGTTATGAAACGCATACTCATTGCAGTGCTGATCGTAGTCGCCTTCACGGGATTCTTGTTCGCGCAAGGCTGGGTTATTAGTGGAGGAGAGCCAAAACAGTTTGTTGACTCGAAGAAGCCACCACCTTTGTCTCTGCCAGACGCGTACTCCGCAGCATTGGCTTTTGTTGGACCAGCCACGAACCGACTCTGGTGTGTGAGTGCAGCTTGTGACCCGGATTATGGCACCACAGTGACGACGCATTGGAAGTTCGGTTTCGCTAACACCAATCGAGAGATCACCGAGATAAATGTCTTTTTCGACAAGGTTACATGCCGCCAAATGGGCGCGATTTGTGAGGGTATTCCTTTGAAGCAATGACATCTACACCTAATACGAAGATAGGCTGCAAAATCCTCTAACAACACCGTTCCTCACACCGCAAGCTTCCCATCCACCAATCGTGGAATTTTCAACGGATTCGATTCCTTCAACTCATCCGGCAACGCTGCGTCAGGAAAACTTTGGTAACTCACCGGCCGCAAAAACCTTTCCGCCGCGCGCGTGCCGACGGAGGTTGAACGCCCATCGGAAGTCGAAGGATACGGTCCGCCGTGCGTCATCGCATGACAAACTTCGACGCCGGTCGGAAAACCATTGAAGATTAATCGCCCGGCCTTCGTTTCAAGAATGGAAACCAACTCGCGATTCGCCGCCAGTTCTTCCGGCGTGCCGTGAATCGTCGCGGTGAGCTGGCCTTCGAGATTTTTCGCCGCCTCAATCATCTGCTCGCGCGCGCTACATTGAATCACAAGCGTGGACGGACCGAACACTTCTTCCATCAATGTGTGCTGCTGCTCCAAAAACGTTTCCGCGCCGGTGACGAACAACGCCGCGCCAGCTTGAGTTGTCGCATTCTCGGTAACGGCCACATTTGCCGCGCGACGCACTCCGGCTGTGCGGGTGAAATGTTCGATGCCTTTCTGGTAACTCGCGCGAATGTCCGGCGTCAGCATTGTGCCGGGCGGCGTTGCGGACATCAGACCTTCGAGCTTCTGCAAAAACGTGTCCGTCGCGCCGCCTTGATCGGCGAACACCAATCCTGGGCACGTGCAGAATTGTCCGACGCCGAGCGTCACGGAACCGTGCAATCCCGTCGCGAGACTTTCCGCGTTTGCCTTCAACGCGCTCGGCAAAAGAAAAACCGGATTGATGCTCGCCATCTCCGCATAAACCGGAATTGGCTCCGGTCTCGCCGCCGCAGCGTCCATCAGTGCGCGTCCGCCGGAACGCGAGCCTGTGAATCCCACCGCTTTGACCAGCGGATGTTTCACAAGCGCGATTCCGACTTCGCGGCCCGATCCATAGATCATCGAAAAAATTCCTTCCGGCGCGCCTATTTCACGTGCGGCTTGCAACACGAGTTGCGCGACAATTTCGGAAAGACCGAGATGACCTTGATTCGGTTTCACGATCACGGGACAACCGGCAGCAAGCGCCGATGCGGTGTCGCCGCCTGCGACGGAATATGCCAACGGAAAATTCGTCGCGCTGAACACAACGACCGGTCCCAGCGGACGCAGCATCGAACGCACATCCGGCTTCGGTTGCGGTTTGCGATTCGGATCGGAGTGATCAATCCGCGCGCCGACGCTGATGCCGTTCACAAACGCCTCGCCGTAGAGCCTCAATTGAAAGCACGTCCGCGCCAGTTCGCCCTGCAATCGCGCAGCGGGTAGAGCGGTTTCCAGATTTCCACGTTCGACAATCGCGTTCGCATTCGCTTCCATCAGTTCCGCGATGCGCTTTAGCAAATCCGCGCGACGTTTCGCGGGCCATTGGCTGTATTCGCCAAATGCTTTCCACGCGAGTTGCGCCGCAGCGTCCACGTCCGCGGTCGTTGACCAGAAATAATCCGTATCGAGCGCCGCGCCCGTTGCGGGATTGATCGCGCGTGTCGGTTTGCCAGCCGCCTTGGCGCGGCTGTTGCCAATAAAAGAAAGACCTTCAAGTTTCATTGCTTTAGATTTATTCCGCAGATGACGCAGATTTTCGCAGATCAGAAACAAAAACCATCTGCGTCAATCAGCGAAATCTGCGGAGTCTTATTTACTTAATGCTCGGTCGGTTCTTTAACGCGACCTTCAACGTCTCAAGCGCTACTTTGCGTTCCGCTCCAGTCATCACGCAGCGCGGGGCGCGGACGCGTTCGTTGCCCCAACCCATTTCCTGCTGCACAAGTTTGATAAGTTGTACGAACTTCGGCACCGTGTCCATTCGCAGCAACGGCAAAAACCATTTGTAAAGTTCGTCCGCCTTCTTCCTCTCACCGCGTTGCGCGTAATTAAATAGCGCCACAGATTCTTTCGGAAACGCGTTGACCAATCCCGCAATCCAGCCCACCGCTCCGGCGCGAACACCTTCAATAATCAAATCATCCACGCCAACAAACAGCGCGAGCCGATCTCCGCAAATTGCTTTCAACGCCGTCACGCGACGCGCGTCCGCACTGGATTCCTTAACAGCGTGCAGGTTCGCATGCGCGCCCGCGAGTTCCTTGATTTGCTCCGGCAGGAAATCCGTCTTGTACGAAACCGGATTGTTGTACAACATGCACGAGAGCTTCGTCGCGCGAATGACCGGCTGCACATGCGACTTCATCTCGCGCCAATCGCTCGAATACACGTACGGCGGCAGCACCATCAACCCGGAACAGCCGGCGTCTTCTGCGGCCTTCGCGAGGTCCACAGCTTCCATCGTGCTCAACGACGCGATTCCGGCGACGACCGGCGCTTTGCCGTTCAACGCGCTGACGAGTGTTTTGAGGATCGCGACTTTTTCGTCGAAACCCAGCGTCGCGCTTTCGCCAAGTGATCCAAGCGCCACGACCCCATTGCAACCGTTTTCAATAAGCCATTGCCCGTGTTTAGCCACGACATCGTGGTCCACGCTGTAATCGGGTTTGAACGCAGTCGTCATCGCGGGAATGACGCCGCGCCAGTTCATGGTTTGGTTTTGCATTTTAGGTTTGAAAAATTTGATTACAGGATGAACTAACTTTCGTGTTTTCTTTTCGCGCGTCAGCCAGTCAAAAACTTTAAGCAAAGGAAACGCTGCCTGATCTAAATCGGCTAGCGTAACCGAAGAACCATCGGAAAGAACCAATTCGATATGATCGAAATTTTCTTTCTTCCGTGAAAGCCTGTTTGGCCGAGTTGAAATCCAAGCTGACGAAGCAACATCTTCGTATCGAACGAAACCACGACCAGGAACCGTGAAGCCCGTGCTTGTGAAGAAACTTCCGCTGCCGCCGCGATCAATGATTTCCGCAACAACTATATCTTCTTTCGGAACTGCCGGGTGCGAATACAAAGGTTTTAGCGTGACATTCGTTAGGTGTCCGCGAGTTAGCCACTTTCGCAACGGGATTTCCACCATGTCGGCATTTGAAATTGGCGTATTCATGCGAGCAGATAGTTCACCCAAATCTATCCGGCGACAACATCGCGATGTCGGTCGCCGGCTTTTCGCCGGAGAGAATTTCCGCCATCAGCTTGCCCGTCGCAGGGCCGAGGCTCAAGCCCATCATCGCGTGGCCCGTCGCGAGAGAGAGGTTCTCAAATTTCTTGGTGCGGCCCACATACGGTAATCCGTCCGGCGAACATGGACGCAGCCCGCGCCACGGTTGGATGCCATCGAAATCCTCGCGGCGGAATTCCGGGAAGTAGCGGCAGAACGAATTCACGATGCCTTGCACGCGCACCCAGCTGATGTCCTCGTTCAATCCCGCAATCTCCATCGTGCCGCCGACGCGCAACGCGCCGGCCATCGGCGTGACGGCGACGCGCGCTTCGGCGAGGATCGAGCAAATCTGCGGAAGCTGCCGCGGCTTTTGCAGCGTGAGGCTGTAACCTTTACCGGCCTGGATCGGAATGTTCAGTCCGAGTTTGCGCGCGAGCAACGGCGACCACGAGCCGCAGCACAAAACGAATTCATCGGCTTCAATCTTCTCGCCTTTGGAAGTTGTAATTGCGCGGACATGACGGTTTTCAACGTTCCAATCCACAACTTCGCTATCCCAAATAAATTTTCCGCCGAGCTTTGCGATTTCGGATTGCACCGCGGCCATGAAACGATCCGGCACGAGATGACAATCCTTCGGAAAATAAACCGCGCCGGCGATATCCAATCGCGCGCCGGGATCCAGCGCGGCGACTTGCTTGGCATCGAGAATTTCCGCCGGGATGCCGAGCGCGTTCGATTGCGCGGCGGTTGTTGCTTCCTCGTCGAGCGTATGCTGCTCCTTGCAGAGCATGAGCAAACCCTTTTTGACAAAACCGAAATCGATGTCCGGCGACGCGGCGAATTCCTCAAAGCACGTGCGGCTGGCGAGGTTCAAATCGCGCAGCAACGGCGCTGAACGGCAAACGTGTTCGGGCGTGGCCGCGCGCCAGAATTTTATGCCCCAACTAATCAAATCGGCGTCCAATCGCGGCTTGATATAAAACGGCGACGCTGGGTTCCACATCCATTTCAATCCGAGCTTCACCATTCCCGGCGCGGCCAGCGGAATGAAATGACTTGGCACGACCATGCCGGCGTTGCCGAATGAGCAACCGTCGCGTTGCGCGGATTTGCGTTCGACAACTGTGACGGAATGTCCGCGACGCAAACAGTAGTACGCGGTCGAAAGACCAATCACGCCTCCGCCACCGACGATGACGATGTGTTTGCTCACGATCTGATTCCCCAACAAAACGGATCATTCGGCATCCAGCAACAGCGTCGCCTCGGAATTCACAAATGCCGTTCCGGTGATGATCGGAGAAATTTTTCCGGCAGCGCGATCCAGCCAGCGGAATTTTCCGGTGAACGTGCTGCCGATGATGCTCTCCTGAATCCACGTCGCGCCTTCCGCAAGTTTCCCATCGGCAGCAAGACACGCGAGTTTCGCGCTGGTGCCGGTGCCGCAGGGCGAACGATCATAGGCTTTGCCAGGGCATTGGACGAAGTTCCGCGAGTTCGCTCCGGGCGCGGTGGGCTCGCCGTATAACTCGACGTGATCGACATCGGGAAAACCTTGTGCGTTCACGGACTGCCGAACGCGCCAGCAGTAATCGGTCAGCGCGTCTGCTTTTGCGAGCGACATTTCCAAACCGTGTTTCTCGACGAGATAAAACCAGTTGCCGCCCCAGGCGACGTCGCCAGTCACAGGACCGATACCCGGCACGTCCACCGTCACAGCTCTTCTCTCTCGCGCAAGCTTGGAACATTCGCAACGGAAACCTCGCCGTTCACATGCAGTGTTGCGGTGATGACACCGACAGGCGTTTCGATGCGATGCTCACCGGGCTTGATTTTTTCGAGATGCGCCAGCGTCACCATCAGCCCGATGGTTCCATGTCCACACATGCCAAGATAGCCGACGTTGTTGAAAAAAATCACGCCCGCCGCGCACGACTTGTCCTCCGGCTCAACCAGCATCGCGCCGACCATCGACATCCGAGCCGCGCGGCTCGTTGACAATGGCGGACCGGAAGCGGTCGTGCTCGCGTTGAAATTTTTCCCGGCGTCTTGCGAGCGAGCCGCCGCCCGAGATCAGGACCGCCGGAGATGACGACGCGCGTCGGCTCACCGCCAGTATGCGAATCAATGACAGTTACGCGTTGCATGTTGCTCAATCAGGCTGTGAAATGATTTTGCCGATGGTTGCGCGCATCTTCTGCCCCGGTCTGTCAGGACGCAAACAGAAACCAGGCACATCGCGATCATTTCTCCCGATCTTCTTCTCGAATGAACTCACTGGTTTTCCGGTTCGAAGATCTCCTCGATCGGCATTTTAAAAAGCTTCGCCACATTGAACGCGAGCGGCAGGCTCGGATCATATTTTTCCGTTTCGATAGCGTTGATGGTCTGGCGCGAGACATCGAGCTTGTCCGCCAAATCGGATTGCGACCATTCCTTCGCCGCGCGCAATTCGCGTAGTTTGTTCTTCATTTGTAGCGGCGTTTTAGAATCAGGAAGCCAAAACCGTAAAATCCACCGAGCAAGGCACACGCATGGGCTACTGAGGAAATGCCCCATGTATTGTTCCAAATTGGTGGACCAAAAACCGCGTTAAAAAAACCTTCCCGCGCCAAACGAAGCCAAAGAACGAAAAAGCAGAAGCTCGCGCTGACCGAGAACAGGAACAACTCCAGCGCAATGCGGCGCTGCAATTCATCCATGCCGCGAATCCACTTCGCCGCGTCAAAACAGAACAGGACAATGGCAAGAAATTCGATAAAAACGATCGCGACCCGCCAAACCAACGGCAGCGATCTCGTTAGATCAGGGAAAACCAGGTCAAAAGCTGTCGAGACAACCAACGCCACAAACCACCAGCGGCAGACTTTCCACGTGATGAGCCACGAAAACTGCTTGTCGAACATGATCAACTCGTCCGGAATATGCGGTTTGCTATTCATAATGTTTTTATTTGTAGCGGCGGTTGAAAATGAAATGACCGAAAAAATAGAAGAATGCTGTCAGCAAAAATACGTGACAAACGGTCAAAATATCCGGCCCGTTGTTAAAATATTTGTTACCCGGGAAAACAGCCCGAAAAAGCCCGACCTTTCCCAAACGATCCAAAAGCACGATCAAGAAAAATGCCGCGCTGACCGCAAAGAAAATCGACGCCTGCGCGATCCGTTGATGGAGCTCATCCATGCCCCGTACCCATCGCCTGAAACTGCGCACCCAAAGCAGAATGGCCAGAAATTGAGCGAGCACAATCGCCACTTGCCAGCCGAGCGGCCAGTCTTTCACCACAAAATGGAAAACGACATCGCTGATGCCCGAAATCAATGCTGCCACACCCAGCCAGCAATTCACTTTCGTGTCCACCCAGAAGGAATAGCTTTTCCCTGGCACAATCGTTTCAGGAAGATTCGGTTTATTCATGCGAGGCAGTGTAAAGCATACTTGTCATATGTCAAGTATGCTTTACAGTTATGTTTAACAAAAAAGCGAGGCTGGAATTTCTTCCAGCCTCGCGTGAATTTCGGTGCCTCCGGCGTTGGTTAGCGCGGGCATTCCTCTGCCCGCCGCAGTGCGCACAGAGTGATGCCTTTAGTAGTCCATTCCGCCCATGCCGCCACCGTGACCGCCGCCGCCGGGCGCCGGCTTTTCCTTCTCCGGAACTTCGGTGATCAAACATTCGGTCGTCAGCAACAGCCCGGCAATCGAAGCCGCGTTCTGCAACGCAGTGCGGGTGACCTTTTTCGGGTCAACCACGCCGGCTTTGACGAGGTCTTCGTATTCGCCAGTGGCGACGTTAAAGCCTTCGTTGCCTTTGCGTTTGCGGACTTCCTGGACGACGACGCTGCCTTCGTAACCACCGTTCATCGCGAGATGCCTGGTCGGATACTCAATCGCGCGCTTGATGATGTCCACGCCGATGCGTTCGTCTTCGTTGTCCGGCTTCACCGTTCGATCGCGGACAAACAGCGCAGCAAAGCGACGCCGCCGCCAGGCACGATGCCTTCCTCGACAGCCGCACGGGTCGCATGCAGGGCGTCTTCGACGCGGGCTTTCTTTTCCTTCATCTCGGTCTCGGTCGCGGCGCCGACGTTAATGACGGCCACGCCACCGGCGAGTTTCGCCAGGCGTTCCTGCAATTTCTCCCGGTCGTAATCGCTCGTGGTCTCCTCGATCTGGCGGCGGATTTGATTCACGCGGCCCTGGATCTCCGAGCTCTTGCCGCCGCCTTCAACGATCGTCGTGTTTTCCTTGTCGATCACGATGCTCTTGGCGCGGCCGAGGTCTTCAAGCGTGATGTTCTCCAGCTTGATGCCGAGGTCTTCGGTGATGCATTTGCCGCCGGTGAGGATGGCAATGTCTTCGAGCATCGCTTTGCGGCGATCACCGAAGCCGGGCGCTTTCACGGCGCAGACGTTCAACGTGCCGCGCAGTTTGTTCACGACCAGAGTCGCGAGCGCTTCACCTTCGACTTCTTCCGCGATGATGAGCAGCGGCTTGCCGAGCTTGGCGACCTTCTCGAGAATCGGCAGCAAGTCCTTCAAGCTGCTGATTTTTTTCTCGTAATTCAGGACGTAAGCGTCTTCGAGCTTGGCTTCCATCGTCTCGGCGTTGGTGACGAAGTACGGCGAGAGATAACCCTTGTCGAACTGCATGCCTTCAACCACGTCGAGCGTCGTCTCGATCGACTTCGCTTCTTCGACCGTGATCGTGCCGTCCTTGCCGACTTTGTCCATCGCGTCGGCGATGATTTCGCCAATGGTGTTGTCCCAGTTCGCGGAAACAGTGGCGACCTGCTTGATCTCTTCCTTGTCCTTCACCTTCTTCGCGATCTTGTCGAGGTTCGCGACGGCGGCTTCGACGGCCTTGTTAATGCCGCGCTGGATGCCGATCGGGTTCGCGCCGGAGGTCACGTGCTTCAAGCCTTCGCGGAAAATCGCCTCGGCCAGCAACGTGGCCGTGGTGGTGCCGTCGCCCGCGACGTCGCTGGTTTTGCTGGCGACTTCGCGGACCATCTGCGCGCCCATGTTTTCGTACGGGTCTTCCAGTTCAATTTCCTTGGCGACGGTGACGCCGTCCTTGGTGATTGTCGGAGAGCCGAATTTTTTATCAAGCACGACGTTGCGGCCTTTGGGACCGAGCGTCGCGGTGACGGCCTTGGAGAGTTTGGAGACGCCCTTCAAGAGCGACTGACGAGCGGTCTCGTCAAAGACTAATTGTTTTGCTGCCATAATTTTTTCCAGTTTCGAGTTTAAAGTTTCGGTGGTTGAGGTTAGTCAATCACAGCAAGGACGTCGTCCGAACTGAGGATCTTGTATTCCTTGCCGTCCAGCTTGATTTCAGTGCCGCCATATTTGCTCACGAGCACGCGGTCGCCCTTTTTGACTTCAAACGGAACTTTCTTGCCGTTGTCGTCTGTCTTGCCGGTGCCGAGCGCCACGACGATGCTTTCCATCGGCTTTTCCTTGGCGGTATCGGGGATGATGATCCCGCCCTTTTTCACTTCCTTCTCTTCGACCGGTTCAACGAGGATCCGGTCTCCGAGCGGTTTTACGTTTAGTGCCATATTGGTTTGTTTGGTTTTGTTGTTTTCGTTTTGAGTTGAATCAAAATCCCACCGCACTCGCGGAGGGGAAATAAATCAGGCGCTCCGGCCAGGAACAACTCACCCATTCCAGAGCACCCGAAATCTTAACTCTTCTTCTCGTCCACTACTTCCGCATCAATGATCGGGCCTTCGTCCTTCTTCTCGCCTTCCGGCTGTGGACCGCGAGCTTCAGGGCCAGGCCGGTCACCGCTCGGGCCCTGCGGCTGGCCACCGCGAGTTTTTTCAGAAGCAGCTTTGTAGAGTTCGGCAGAAACCGCCTGCCACGCTTCGTTGAGCTTGTCGCTCGCGGATTTGATCGCGGCGGAGTCGCTGCCCTTGAGCGCGTCCTTGACGTCGGCAATCGCCTTTTCGATTTTGCTCTTGGAATCGCCGGAAATTTTGTCCGCGTTGTCCTTCAGCATTTTCTCCGAGCGATACACCGAGTTGTCGGCTTCGTTGCGCGTCTCGACTTCCTCGCGCTTTGCCTTGTCCTCGTCGGCGTGCGATTCGGCATCCTTGCGCATCTTCTCAACTTCGTCCTTCGAGAGGCCGCTGCTGGCCGTGATGGTAATCTTCTGTTCCTTGCCCGTGCCAAGGTCCTTTGCACTCACGTGCAAAATGCCATTGGCGTCGATGTCAAACGTGACTTCGATCTGCGGCATGCCGCGCGGAGCGGGTGGAATATCCGTGAGATGGAACTTGCCGATGGTCTTGTTGTCGCGCGCGAACTGGCGCTCGCCTTGCAAGACGTGAATTTCCACGCCCGGCTGATTGTCGCGAGCGGTCGAGAAGATTTCCGATTTGCGCGTTGGAATCGTCGTGTTGCGCTCGATGAGTTTCGTGAACACGCCACCAAGCGTTTCGATTCCGAGCGACAGCGGCGTCACGTCGAGCAGGAGCACGTCTTTAACTTCGCCCTTGAGCACGCCGCCCTGAATGCCAGCGCCGACCGCAACGACTTCATCGGGGTTCACGCCTTGATGCGGCGGTTTGTTGACGAGCGTATGCGCGGTCTCGACAACCTTTGGCATGCGCGTCATACCGCCAACCAGGACAAGCTCGTCAATCTTGTTCGCCTCGATTCCGGAATCTTTGAGACATGCTTTCACCGGGCCAATGGTGCGCTCAAACAAATCGTCACAAAGCTGCTCCATCTTGGCGCGCGTGAGCGTCTTTTGGATGTGCTTTGGCCCGCTTGCGTCCGCCGTGATGAACGGCAGATTGATGTCGTATTGCTGAGCAGAACTGAGCGCGATTTTGGCTTTCTCGGCCTCTTCTTTGATGCGCTGCAACGCGTCGGGTTGCTTGCGGAGATCCATGCCGGAATCCTTTTTGAATTCGTCGAGAATCCAATCCATGATGCGATTATCCCAATCGTCACCGCCTAGATGCGTGTCGCCGTTGGTTGCCTTCACTTCAAAGACACCATCGCCGATTTCGAGCACCGAAATATCGAAGGTGCCGCCGCCGAGGTCGTACACAGCGATCTTCTCATCCTTCTTCTTGTCGAGACCATAAGCCAGCGATGCTGCCGTCGGCTCGTTGATGATGCGTAAAACTTCGAGGCCGGCGATTTTGCCAGCGTCTTTCGTTGCCTGACGTTGCGAGTCGTTGAAGTAAGCAGGAACGGTGATAACTGCTTGAGTAATCTTTTCGCCAAGTCGCATTTCGGCGTCGGCCTTGAGCTTGCCAAGAATCATAGCGGAAACTTCAGGCGGGCTGTAAAGTTTGGCCTTGCCGTTCTCTTCGATCTCCACCGCGGCGTCGCCGTTGCTCGCTCGAACGACCTTGTAAGGCACGCGTTTGATTTCTTCCTGGACCTCGTCAAACTTGCGGCCCATGAAACGCTTGATTGAATAAATTGTGTTCCGCGAATTGGTCACCGCCTGGCGCTTGGCGGCGTCGCCGACCAGGCGTTCCCCGTTCTTGGTGAAGGCCACCACAGACGGAGTCACCCGCCGGCCTTCGGAGTTTTCCAGAACAACCGGCTCCCCGCCTTCCATCACAGCCATGCAGGAGTTGGTCGTTCCTAAATCAATGCCTAATACTTTTGCCATAAAAACTTCTTTGGTTACACAGAGTCGGAAAGTATTCCAAGCAACGGCGATGCCGTGATGGTCAAAAACACGAAAAAGCAGGTATTTCCGAACAAATCAGCGGTTGCGCGTGAGTTCTCTGAAAACGAAACAGCGCCCTGACGTGTCGCCATGGCACAATCAGACCTGGCCGTGGCACAACTCCGTGGCGCAATCGCAAGGAGAACTGGATGCCAAACGTCTGCTGCGGCAGAGACTACTTGCTGCCGGGCTTAATGGCTGGAATCTTTGCTACGTCTGATGGCAGCTTGTCCGGCTGAAAGGTTTCAACCTGCATTTCGAGCAAGCTGTACACCGGTACACCCAAATTGACCTTGCCTTCGGATCGGTTCACCACAATTGCCACGCCGAGCACAATACCCCCGAGGCCGCGAACGATGTCGATCGTTTCCCGAACACGACCACCTTTCGTCACGACGTCTTCAACAACCAGAATCTCTTCGCCCGGAGCGATTGTGAATCCGCGCCGCAAGACGAGCCTTCCTTCCTCCTTTTCGACAAAAATGAACCGGGCGCGCAGTTGTCGCGCGACTTCCTGTCCAATGACGAGGCCCCCCATTGCAGGCGCGATTACCGTGGACGCGCCAAGCTTTCGAACGTTTTCAGCCAGCGCTGCGCCGAGTTTCTCGACGATAGGCATCTGCTGCAATGCGAGCGCACATTGAAAATATTGGCGACTGTGTAATCCGCTACGCAGGATAAAATGGCCTTCGAGCAACGCACCCGTGTCGCGGAACATTTGCAACACTTCGTCTTGTGTCATTGCCGCATGTTAATTTCGGAGTTCAAAGTTCAAAGTTCAAAATTGCCACACGGAGTCACAGTGAAGGGAGAGATTCCATTTTCTCTGTGCTCTCCGCGGCTCTCTGGCTAAATTCCGCCCGTGCCGAAGTGGCTTAAATTTATCATCGCCGTTCTGCTGCTGCCCTTCTGTATCGGCGCGGCGTGTGCCCTGCTAATGGTGATTCGCGGCAGCGGCAGCGCGGATACGACCTGGGTGCCGATGCTCGCAGGCGCTGCGTGCTGGGTCGTGATTTATCTGCTGCTGCCGAAACCCATGTGGGCTTACGTCTTCGGCCACGAATTGACGCATGCGGTATGGACATGGGCATGTGGCGGGCAGGTGAAGAAATTCCGCGCCACTGCCAATGGAGGCCATGTCATCGTGAGTAAAACGAATTTCCTTATCGCATTGGCCCCTTATTTCTTCCCGCTTTACGCCGTGATTATCGTGATCGCCTTCCTCATGGGACACCTGCTCTGGAACTGGCATTCTTATCTGGTCTGGTTCCATCTACTGCTTGGCGTAGCCTACGCTTTCCACGTGACACTAACCTTCCACATTCTGAAGTCGCGCCAAACGGACATCACGCAGCAGGGTTATTTGTTTTCAGCCGTTGTTATTTTCTTGGGAAACGTCCTCGTTCTCCTCATTGGCATTCCGCTGCTGGCGGCAAAAGTGGATGTGCTGGTGGCGATTGGCTGGTGGTTTGAATGTTCCGGCGAAGTGTTCCATCGGCTGGCAAGGCTGCTATAGGGCCTCGCCTCGCTTAAGATGCGGGTTTTTACCGACTTGCGCCGCTTTCGGATGCGCGCTGTAAATAACCATTGTCAGCGGGAACAAACCCGCTTAGACTTGTCGCAGCAAGAAATTCTTGTATTCGCGATTATGTCCGAACAAACAAAAGAGTCACCTGTGGCCAGTGATTTGTTGAAGAATTCCTCGCTTTACAGGGAATTCCAGGCGGAACGCGAGGAGATTTTGAGGCACAAGTGGATCGAATCCGAGAAAGCCGGACGCGATATTGGATTCGAGCGCGCGCTGACGGATTGGATCATCAAACACCGGTCCAAGTGGCGCAAAAGCCGTCAGGTTGCGGGCAATTAACCTAATTTCGCTCCTTTAAGGCGGCCCTGTGAGGCGGCCAAGGAATGATGACTGCACAGTTTCAACGCTGCGAGTTCACTTTCCGGGCGTGGTTTCTCTTCCATGCCTGAACCCACACTCATCCTCAACGCTCCCGCCATTCAGCGGGCGCTCACACGCATTGCCCACGAAATCGCCGAGCGCAACGAGAATGGCGAGCAACTGGCCCTCGTCGGCATTCAGCGCGGAGGCGTTCCTGTCGCGCAGAAGTTGAGCGGAATTCTGACCGGCATCTTCGGCCACACCATTCCAACGGCCGACCTCGACGTCAGCATGCATCGTGACGACCTCGATCAACGCGCCGCGCCGAACATGCACCCCACAGTGATTCCATTCGACGTTACAGGCAAGACGGTGGTGCTCGTTGACGACGTGCTTTTCAGCGGGCGAACTGTCCGCGCCGCCATGGATGCACTCAACGATTTTGGCCGGCCGAAACAAATTCAACTTGCCGTCCTCATCGACCGCGGCCACCGCGAACTTCCCATCAAAGCCGATTTTGTCGGCAAGAACGTTCCCACAGCGCTCGACGAGAAGATCATCGTCAGCGAAAACGAAGTCGTCCTGGAGCGGTAATGACAACTCGAAACCCGGAACACGAAACGCGGAACTAAGATTCAGATGGCCTGGACACGCAAACATCTGCTCGACATTGAATCGCTCACCGTTGAGGAGATTCTCACCGTGCTCGATACCGCGCGCGCGTTCAAAGCGGTCGGCGAGCGGGCCATCAAGAAAGTTCCCGCCCTGCGCGGCAAGACGGTCGTCAACTTGTTTGTTGAGCCATCCACCCGCACACGCATCAGTTTTGAATTGGCCGAACAGCGGCTATCTGCGGACATCATTAATTTTTCTACCGAGGCCTCGTCGTTCAAGAAAGGCGAGACGCTAAAGGACACCGCACGCAACCTCGAAGCCCTTAACGCGGATTTCATCGTCATCCGCCACAGCGCGTCCGGCGCGCCGCAGTTTCTCTCGCGGGTGCTCAACGCCAGCGTCATCAATGCCGGCGACGGCGCGCACGAGCATCCCACCCAGGCGCTTCTCGACGCATTCACCATCCGGGAGAAGAAAGGCCGCATCGACGGGCTGAACGTTACCATCCTCGGCGACATTCTCTATAGCCGCGTGGCACGCTCCGACATCTGGGCGCTTACGAAGCTTGGCGCAACCGTCACGCTTTGCGGTCCGTCAACGCTGGTGCCCCGCACCTTCGAACAAATGGGTTGCACCGTGACCCACAATGTGGATGAAGCCATCCAAAATGCCGACATCATCAATCTCCTTCGCATCCAGCACGAGCGACAGCGCAAAACGATGTTCCCGAGCATTCACGAATACACGACGTTGTTCGGCCTGAACAAAGCGCGGCTCGCAAAGACAAAACCCGACGCGCTCATCATGCATCCCGGCCCAATCAATCGCGGCGTGGAGATTGACAGTGACATCGCTGACTGCGGCCGTTCGTTAATCCTGGAGCAGGTCACGAATGGATTGGCCGTGCGCATGGCGGTGCTCTTCCTCGTCAATGGCGGCAAAGGCCCGCAGGAAATCGCGGGCACCTGAGGCCTCCCGATATTTTCATCTTCAACGGTTGGCAACTGAAATCATCTTAAACTGATTTTGGTTCACGAATTCAGCTTTCAATCCTTGCCACCCAAATAGAATGTTGAACGCATAAACTGCTTCAGCCCGGGCCAGCGGCGTCTGATTGTGGAACGAAAGGCTGACCGGACGAGGCAATGGTCTATCTGAAGGGATTAGGGTCCGTCCGATAAATTCCGCGTAGATGGCCATCGCTTGCGGCAGCGGAACGTTCCGCAGATTGATTGCTCCCGCGGGAATTGTTTCGTTCGTTGACACGGGATAGGCCGCAGCCTGTAACGCGGTCGAGACCGTCTTGACCAGATTCGTGGGAACCAGCAGCGCAAACTTGTCGCCATCGAATATCGTCGCTGTTTGTGCTTTGCTCAGCAGGATCCGATTCAGCGCGTCGACGGCCGCGGCGCGATCACTCGCTTCCTCCACCGCAAAGATCGGGAGTGGCTTCACCTGTGGATGACACAGCACAGTCCGTCCCATCAAGGCCGCGTACAGGTCCAGCACCTCGTCGAAGCCTGCGTTTGACAGGCACACGTCCCTTGGCTCCGCTGGAAGGGCGCTGCGGCCTTCGATCTCGTAAACGGATTCCTCGCCATTCTCCGCGAGACGCACACCCAACACGTCGAAGTTAGCCTGCAAAAGCTCGAAGTGGACATGTGCACCCTTGACCGACATGTCGTCGAACGCTTCGCCTTCCGTCAGAATTTTTCGCACGGACAAAGGCGGAGTGTTCGAACGCCCGAAGAAATGGTGGCGAATTTCCAGTATCGCGATCTTCGTGTCAGTCGTGTTGATGAACCCCGTCAGATGAACGCTGTATTCCTTCTGTCCGACTTCCCTGACACCTGTCCCGTACGCCGCGGCTTGCCGATTTGGTTCGGTCGGCGGGGAAACGCCTTCAACCCGGGAAGCTTTCGCCGGATTGGCCGCCGCTTCGGTCTGCATCTTCTCCCTCGCCGAATCTTCTGCGCGAGCCTCGCGGATTTGTTCCCATCGCCAGATGACCGGAACGGACAGAGCGACGGCGCAGAGCAAGATTCTCTGCACTTGCGTCAAGGAGAAGAACCTTGCCAGAAACAGAGTCAAACCGCTCGCGACGGGCACGATATGCGCCGCCGCCTGCGTGACGACCACCGCCACCGCCGTAGGTGCCCCCACGGACGTATGCTGCAACGCCGCCGTCGTAGTCCCGACGGTCGCGGCTCGAAATCCGCGGCTGCGGAAGAAGTGAACAACCTTCTCCAATGCGGCCGCCACCCGCTTCTGCGCTGCGTCTTCGCCGATGCCCAGCGAGGCGCCCATCTCGCGCAAGGGTTGCCGTTCGTAGAAGCGTAGCAGCAGCGCGGTGCGGTCCTTTTCCCGCAACGAGAGCAGCGCTTCGTCCAGCAGCGGCACGAGCGCGCGAAAGGCAGATTGTTCATCTGTAGTTTTCATGGTCGTCCCCAACTCGGCGGCGGTTTGTTCACGGCGGCGGCGGCGGAGTTCCCCACGCACCCATCCCTTGGATTCGAGCAAAGTTGTTTTGTAGAGCCATGCGGCCAATGAATCGTTTGGAGCGAAGCGCCAGGCCTTGCGCGCGAGCGTGGTGAAAACGTTTTGTGAAATCTCCTGGGCGGCGCCGGCGTCGTCAGCTTTCCGCAATGCCGTGGCATACACGAGGTCGAGATGGCGTCGAACGAAAATGGCGAATGCCTCCTGGTCGCCGAGCCGGGTGAAGTTACGCAACAGTTCAAAATCCGTTGGCCGCTCATTCATGCCTTACCCATAGGCTGCCGCCGAACGGCGAAAACCGAAATAATTTTCGATCCGTGCTTTGGGAAAGGTTCGCGAATCGAATCCGACTTCTACTCCGTCACCTGATCGTCGAACTCCTGAATGTCTCCCGCTTTCCGTTGGGCAAGGCTTTCTACCATGAATAATGCACTGTGTACGTGATGGTCTTTTCATCATCCGGTTTGACGGGCGTGCGAAACTCAATTGTTTGCGCGTCCGTCTTTTTGAACTCATCTGATTTCGCCGCGATTTGCCAGTTGCTCCAACGATAGAGATGCTCCACGACCCGGATTTCCACCGGCACCTTTTTATGGTTGCGGACTTTGATTTCAAATGATTCTTCGATCCACGGGGGCGGAGTCACGCTATTTGTGTTTTGATGGGTTCCCGCTGCAATCTGCAGCCCCGTATTTGGGTCAATAGCCACCGTTCCATGAGCAAAAATGTCCTCCTTATAATCGGTTCGCTTCCGCTCACCAACCAGATCAAAAGCATTGCCCGTATTGACATGAACCATTTCATCGCGCGGTGTGTGGTCAATCGTGTCTTCGCCAGTGAACTCCAGTTGTCCATCATCGTTACGGCGATAAAACCGCAACTTGCCTTTCGGCAATGGCAGTCCGAGATGATTGGTTTCCGAATTCATCATTTCGCGTGCGACCCAAACCTTCTTGTTGCACTGCGTTCCGTAATTTCGGTCGTTGTTCACTTCGCCGGAGAATTTGTAATCCGAAGCGCCGTCGTAGATATAGACGGTTTGAGCCAGAACGTTGTCTCCGCGGACGAACTCGACCTGTTTCATCTGCCGATCGCGTAACGTTGCTGGACGCGCCAATGTGTAGAGATGGTATTCATCGAAACCGCGTTCGGTGACAACCGGTGCGCCACCGCCTCCGCCTCCTCCGCCGAAGCCACCGCCTTGGATTCCAGGCATCGGTCGGATTTTGTTCACGTCTCCAGCCATCAATTTGATTTTCGCGTTCTCGAAAGTTTTGCCGCTCTGGTTGTTCATCGTGATCCAACCCACGAGATCAACCATGTCTCCTTTCTCCGGCGCCACGAGATTGTAGTCCGCCTCCCAGGTGAAGCCCTCCGTGACATAGCTGACTTCGCCGTCAAACGCTCCCGCTGAGTCTGATTGAATCACCCAGTTGAGCGTCGGCTTCAGAACTGTGTCGTCCCCGAGGCTCGGAAACAGCGGCTGGCCTGGCAGGCTGAATTGCAGCTTGCCATTCACTTCGATGATCGGTTGCTCCATTCCGCCGTTTGGCGCATAAGGGCTTGGAAAAACTCCCGGCACAAATCCGCTGCGGACGATCTTGCCGGGAATAATCTCTCGAACCTGGGTGTTGTCTCTGGTACGAATGGCCTCAAACTCGATTGTCTTCCCCTCGAACATGGACAACAGCAGTTCCTGCGAAACCGGATCGTTCCGATAATTCTGTTCCAGGATTTGAAGCGAGTGTTTCCCGGCGATATCGCGCAAAATCACCGAGTCCGGCTCCAAATGCGCCGTAGCGTTGGCGAAGCGAACTTCATTCACGCCTGCTTTCAGATTGAGCGGCACCGTGTCGCGCACGACAGCGAAGTTCTGGTTGTAGATCGTCAGCGCTGGCTGCGCGGCGAGGGCCTGAGTAATAAGCAGATAACTGAGTCCGATGGTGGGGAGGTTTGATTTCATGGATTGCTCCTGTTGCTCCAAGCTCGACGTATTCGCGGCTTGAATTATTCAAAACCGGTGCGCCGAATCTTCCAGACTTCTACAAGGAAAGCTCGTTTCGGACAATTGAATTTCTTCCGCCTTACTCCGTCACCTGATCGTAAAACTCCAGAATGTCTCCTGCTTTTCCGTTGAGCGACGCTTCCTTGAACTTGATCGCCGTGCGCGGATGCTGATTGAGAAAACCCGTGAGCAGATACGGCAGATCGTATCCCCACAGCAATTTCGCCCGCATCGGCTCGATGGTGTTCTGCACCAGCTCAAGAATCGGACGCAGATTGAACTTCGGGTTGTGCAGAAAGCCGATGAGCAGTTCCATCGGGCAATTGCCCGCGCCGCGGCCCAGTCCCGCCATCGTCGCATCCACGAAGTTCGCGCCCATGATGATGCCCTCGACGGTGTTGGCGAACGCGAGCTGAAGGTTGTTGTGCATGTGAACACCGACTTCCTTGCCCGATGGTTTGCAATGGCCGAGATATTTCTTCACGAGGTAATGCACCTTCTCGCTGTAAAGTGAGCCGAAGCTGTCCACGACGTAAATCGCCTTCGCTTCGGATTTCACGAGCAGTTCCAGGCCTTCTTCCAATTCGCCTTCCGCGACGGTGGAGACGGCCATGAGATTCACGGTCGTCTCGTATCCCTTGTCATGCGCGTCCTTTACCATGTCGAGCGCCGTCGGAATCTGGCTGATGTAAGTCGCGACACGGATCATGTCGATCACGCTTTCCTTCTTCGGCGGGATGTCCTCGTGATAATCGCATTTCTCCGCGTCGGCCATGACGGTGAGTTTCAAATCCGTTTTGTTGTCGCCGACGATGCGCCGCAGGTCATCTTCAAGGCAATATCTCCAGCAACCATGTTCGCCGGCCTTGATGCCCTTGCGCGACGCCTTGTAGCCAAGCTCCATATAATCAATGCCCGCCGCCACGCACGTCTCGTAAACCGCCTTCACGACCGCGTCATCGAAGTGGTGATTGTTCATCAAGCCGCCGTCGCGGATGGTGCAATCGAGGGTTTTGATTTCCGGCCGATAAGAAATCCATCGGCTGGCGGGGTCATCTTTGTGTTTCGTAGCTTTCATGGTGGCATGCCGTCAGGTTGGCAACGGCATCATGCTGCGCGAAAACGGACGCTGAGGAAATGAGAAAATAGGGCGGGTAGGGGCAGCGCGCTGCCTCTTGTGCTTCCGAGCAGGTGGGCGGCATCGCGCTGCGATGACCGGCATGGGACGCCGCAGCGCGGCGTCCTCCACCAACAGCAAGCTCCCCAAACCGGATTATTTCTCCGGCACCTCAATCACATCACCGTCGCGGAGCCAGAGGTCGGGCAGATTTCCGCCGCTGCAATCCAGAACCCACGATTGCGTTTTGCCGGTTGCAGCATCGCGCCGCGTCACTTTCACGCGCGACAAATCAGACGAGAACCGAATCAGCTTCGACTGGTCCAGCACCGAACGCACCATGAAGGACACAAGGCGACGCCCGGCCTCCACAGGCGACAGAAATTCTCCATAAAAATCCATGGGCGTCCCTCTCTGCGGCACAACAAACACCGGGGCAAGCTGGAAAGCAACGTTGGTGTTGTTGATGGAAATCGTGATCGTCCGGGACACGCATTTGATCAAAGTGTTCAATTCGGGCTCGGCAAAACCAGCCCATCTCTCGGACACAGGATGATCCGCTTCCGGAATCTCAACCACGTCGCCCCACTGCAGCCAGACATCGCGCGAGCAATCGCCCGAGCCGAGGATGGCGCCCACGTCCACGGGAATATTCTTCCAGCTCTTGCCGTCGGCGGAGGGACGGTGGATAACCACGGCCTTGAAGTCGGGAAAACCCAGCCCCACGTTCCTCCATCCAACTGCGTCACGACTGACTGTTTTCGGAGATGATTCGCCCGCCTTCTGCACATTGATGAAGCCATACAGTTGGGCGACGGCTTCCAGCAGCGTGAAGCGGTTCCAGTCATTCGGTCCTTTCGAAAAGGCTTCAGTCGAGAAGTTCGCGGATGGACGGGTCAGTTCGATCCGATCCAAATGCGGCAGGTTGTCAAGCGCGCCGTGCTCGCGAAGCAGCGTTGCCAAGTCTATTACGAGCGTGGGAGCGGAACTCGATACTGGAACGGCAGTGCCGGGGGCGAGGGGCACTGGAATCCGTAGCCCCCCCGGGGCCGGCTGGCGCGGGCGTTTCGCGAAATCCAGCGGCGTTTGGCCATTCTTGTTGCGAATGTTCGGGTCGGCCTTGAATGCAAGCAACGTGGCGGCCACTTCCGGGTGATTGTCACTCCGCTGCAAAAAGCAAGGGCGTGTTTCCGTTCTTGTCCTGCGCATTTACGTTCGTACTGTTCCCTAGCAGTAATGCGACAGCGTTCGTGGGCGCAGTATCTGACATTGCCAGCCAATGCAATGCTGTCATTTCGTGGATGTCTGCCGCATCGGGATTCGCTTTATGTTCGAGCAGCAGTCTCAGAATTTCAGGGTTCGCCCGCATATTCACCACCAGCGGCGTTGAATCGCCGTAGCGCACATTCGGATCCGCGCCGTTCTCCAGGAGGATATTGACGAGCGCCGGTTTGTTCTGCTCGCAGGCTGTCATTAACGCCGTGCCCGAACCACTTGCGTTAGCGCCGGAAGATGACGAGGTAATCGTTGGCCTGGGTGAGGCAGACAGGTTTGGATCAGCGCCGCGCTCCAGCAGCGCCTGCGTCAACTTCTCGTCGCCCGCAGCTACAGCCCAATGCAGCGGCGAGATGTTCATCCAACTTTGAGCGGTCGTCGCCAGTTTAGGATCGGCGCCCGCCGCCAGCAGCGCCATGGCCGTATCCGATTTCCCATACTTGGCCGCGACGAGCAGCGGTGTTTCGCCTTCTACATTGCGCGCGTTGATGTCTGCCTTCGCGTCCAAGAGCGCTTTGATCGTTGCCGTCTGGCCTGAATATGTGGCGCTATGCAACGGCGTGTTACCACCGCGGTCTTTCACATTTACATCCGCGCCCTTCGAGAGAAGCAGCCCGGTCAGGTCCACATTTCCGCGCGACGCAGCCAGGTGAAGTGGCGTTTGTTCACCGTTACTCTCGCTGTTTCGCGCGTTCGCATCAGCTTTGTGATCCAGCAAAGTCTCGGCGACCGCCCGAAAGCCATTCCGCACCGCCGTGTGTAACGGAGTGTCACCGCCGCCGTCCTTTGCGTTGATGTCTGCGCCGCGGCTCAGGAGCAACTCAACCATCGCCTTGTTGCCGCTCAAGACGGCGGAATGCAGCGGCGTGCCTTTATTGAAGCGGAAATTGACATCCGCTCCGTGATCGAGAAGGTACTGCGCAACGCGCAGATACCCTTGTAAAGCAGCGGAAACAAGTGGTGTGAGATCGCCATTTACGCCCCCGCGTGGCGCGTTGATCAAATCCGGGCTGTTCTGAATCAACTGCTGGATGCGGCGGATTTCCTTTTCCTCGTCGTCGGTGACGGGAGTGGCTTCGTTCTGACGTGAGCCTGCCATTTGCGCAGATTGCCCCGCGCCGGCTTGTTGAATGGCGGATTGAAGGATGTTCAACCGCAATTCTTGCAGATCGAAAAGCCGCTTTCGAGCCGCTTCCACAAAATCCTCTGAGCTCCTGAGATTCGCCTCGGCTGACTGAAGAGTACCCGGGGATTCCGGTTTGGCTTGATACGATTTGAGAATTCCTCTGGCCTGCTCGAGCAGGCGCAGACGATCCCTCAGGAGAGAATCGTCAAAGAGGCTCGCCACCACATCAAGGTTCGTTTCGTTGCGGGCCTGCTCCAGTTGCGATTTCAACAAGGCATACTGGCTTTGTAGATTATCCAGCGTCGCGCCGCCGTTTGCCGCACTGGAAGTTCGCGGGGCTGCCGCTCCAAGTCCCGTCAGATTCTGCCGGCTCAATGTCGCAAGCGTTTGTTGGTCGCTGAAGTCGCGGAGGATTCGTTGATACTGCACGACCGCTTCGTTCGTTTTGCCCAGCTTGCGGTAAACCTCACCGAGCCGGAACACGGCTGTGGCCGCGATCTGCCGGTCTTTGTCGAATTGTGTGGCGAGGGATTGATAGCTGGCAATCGCGGCGTCGAGATTGCGATTGGCCTCTTCCTCGAACAATCCCTGCTGCAACAGCGACGTGAGGTCGTTCGTCGCGGCGTGGCTCGTGCAGGTTGTCGCGAGCAGCACCACGATACTCAAAACTCGTTTCAGTGTTTTCATAAATTATCGTCTCGATAGAGCTGCGACCACATTCGTGTCAGGTAGAAAAGTCCACGCTGACATTCACTCGGTGAGAATGGTCGCACTGACATTGATTGGGTGGGATGGTCGCGCTGCGACCATCATTCCCGATTCGTCGCAGCGCGACGAATCCCACCACGCTTGCGGACGACGAAGTTCCTGGCATTTCCTGTTCCCACCTCGTTGGCGTCTCTGCTGTTCCTCATGGTTTCGATTATGTGCTCTTCCGGTTTCGCATGTGTCATGGATTTGCAAAATCTGGTTCCGCGGAGTGGTGATTTGCCACAGAGGCACCGAGGCACGGAGAAACACAATGAAAATCCATGTCAGGGTCGGCGCGCTGCTCCGACCGTACGTCGCAGCGCGGCATCCCTACCAACGCCGTCATGGTCAACGCCATTCTTAATCGGGAACTACTTTTGGTTATCAGTCCACCTGCTTGGTCTCTGCGTCTCCGCGTCTCTGCGGCGATCTCTTTCATAGTTCCAGTTTATAACCCACGCCGTGCACCGTTTTGATCCAGCGCGGCGATTCGGGATTCGGCTCAATCTTCCCGCGCAGGCTGGCGATGTGATTGTCCACCGTGCGCGTCGTTGGAAACGCGGTGTAGCCCCAGACCACGTCGAGGAACCGCTCGCGAGAGATCGGTTCGCCGGGCGCTTCCGCCATCAGCCGCAGCATGGCGAATTCCTTCGCCGTCAGATGAATTGCCTTTCGCCCGCGGACAGCGCGTCTGGCGCGCAAGGTCAACTTCCACGTCGCCAAGCTTGAGTTTCATTTGCGCACTGGCGTGCTGCTGAAAACGCCGGAGCAACGCGCGGACGCGCGCGAGCAATTCCTCCGTGCTGAACGGTTTGACGAGGTAATCGTCCGCGCCGACGTCCAAGTCCCGCGACGCGGTCCTCGACCTGTCCCTTGGCCGTGAGCATGAGAATCGGGACCGGGTTCGAGAGCCGCCGCAATTCGGCGCAGACCGCGTAGCCGTCGAGCTTCGGCATCATGATATCGAGCAGGATCAGGTCGGGCTTTTCTTCGAGCGCGCGTTTGAGTCCGCTCTCGCCATCAGCCGCCGTGAGCACGCGATAGCCTTCGCCCGCGAGCACGTCCGCCAGCGCGGTGCGCATCGGCGTTTCGTCTTCGATGATGAGAATGCGCGACATAAGGATTAGCCACAGAGGCGCAGAGGCACTGAGTTGTTTTGGATCAAGGATTGAACCAGTATCTTCATCTCCGTGTTTCGGTGTCTCTGTGGCTGATCGGAAGCTCGATTGTAAAGCGGCTGCCCTTGCCGACAGCGCTCTCGACGCGCACGCGTCCACCATGCGCCTCGACGATGTGTTTGACGATGCTTAACCCGATGCCGACGCCCTGGGTTTCGCGGCGCAACTCCGAGCCGAGCCGATAAAACCGCTCGAAAATCTTCTCGTGTTCCTCCGGCGGAATGCCCGGGCCATGATCTTCGACGAAATTAGGACAGCCGTCCCGGCTGCAATAGATTCTCCAGATGCAGGCGGGACGCCTGTGCTGCAGTTAATCCCGATCCTCACCGTTTCTCCCTTCGGCGAATGCTTGATGGCATTGTCAATCAAGTTGACCAGCGCCTGCTGAATGGCGCGACCGTCCACATTCAGTTCGACGTCGCCCCTCACTGCCCCCTCTCCCGTCCTTTGGACACCCTCTCCCCCGCTCCCAGCGGGGGAGAGGGATGGGGCGAGGGGGTGCTCAGGATTCGTGGCAAGGGTGGTCGGCAGGCCGGGCAAAAGATTCGCGAGTTCCAGGCGCACACCTTTTTCGGCAGCGTAGGGTTCCATGAGCCGGACGGTTTCGCGCGTGAGCGCGGCGAGATCGGACGGTTCGAAATCGTATTGCTTGCGGCCCTGCTCGATGCGCGAGAAATCCAGCACGTTCTCGATGAGCGACGAGAGCCGGCGGCATTCCTGGACGATGAACGCGAAGTATTCCCGTTGCTTCTGCGGCTCGGAGATTTTTTCGCGCTCCAGATTTTCGGCCATCAGCCGCACCGACGCGATGGGCGCGCGCAATTCGTGCGACACGCTGGAAACGAAATTGGATTTCAATTCCACCAATTGCTGCTGCCGGTTGAACGAACGCCACGCCGCAATCAGGCCAATGAGCGCCGCAATGGCCGAGGCCAGCACCAGCGCACCGAACCAAAATGACCGCGCCGTTTGAAAACGGTAAAGCTGCGCCGGGCTGGTGAGATAGACACTCACCCTCAGCCGTTCCGCCTCCAAAATCGATGGTGTACTCCCCGGGAAGATCATCGTTTCGGAAGATGACGCGAGGACTTCCGACGCCGTCCCACCCCAGTATTCCTTGTTGAGTGAACCTTCCTTGCCCGCATGCCGGACCCATTGCCAGATTTCAAGGCTGGGAGCAAACGCTCTAATTCGTCTGCCGGCGACATCCACACCAATCCCGAAATGATCCGGGATTTGTTTGTCGTCCTTCAGCAGCTTCGAAATGCAGGCGCCGAGTTCAGACTCGCTGAAGCAAACAAACCGAGTGTCGCGCGAATTCAATCGGTTTGTTCCATCAATTCGAATCGCCAGCCAGTTGGGATCCGAAGCGGGATCAACGGCGAAGATGTTCGTTGTCCAACCCAGATGATAAATCGGGCCAGGCACTCTGGGATTCTGAAGCGCGAATGCGCCAGCCTCGGATTTGGGTCTTTTGAACCAGAAGCGAGACGAGGTCAACCCTCGTTGCGCGCCGACGACGTCATCCGTCCCGTATTCCGTGCCGGTCATTCTTCCTTGCGACACTTCCAGCACGGGCATTCCACCATCCGTCGTGCCGACTATGTACGGGCGCGCGTCTTCAAAGAGTCTCCTGCTTAACTCCTGCTCCGCCCAAATCCGCTGCCATCTTTGAACGACTTCGCTTTTGTGCAGCCGCTCCGCACGAGCAGCGGCGCTTTCCAGCAATCGAGGTGTCAGCAGTGACGGATGCGAAACGACATTCGAGCAGAAAGACTCCACCGAAACGAAGTTGTCCAGATTCGTTGCCATCGGAGTATGTTCCGAAAGATGCAATAGTTGCAGTTGAGCCAGCGGGAGGAGCGAAATCCCGCTTTCAGTCACAGCCGCGGGAAATTCTTTGCAGACAGTCGCAAAGTTCTCCGCAGCTTCGGAAAAATGCTGCTGACCAGTCAGCAGAAGACCGAGTTGGTAATGAGCCGACGCGGCGAATTCATCCGGCGGATTCGTGTCGAGAAATTGCCTGCATGCTTTGCTGCCGTCATCAATATCTGATCCGTTACTCCCGATACCTTGCATAGTCCGCCATGGACTAAGTTGTTCCGCACTGAGGCGACTCAAATCAAACGGGCAAGGAATCGGCATCGCGGCGTACGGTGACGGAACGACGAGTTCGCCAAATTCGTCCACCTCGAACCAATGGTTGGTGGACCAATCAGTGTTGTCCGCCACCCGAAGCTGTGCGGAGAACTTTGGGAGGAATTCATCCGCGATCACTTTCGCCCGCTGCCGCGCGTCATGTTCGGTGATGATTTTGTCCTGACGAACTGAAAACCAGCCGACCGCGGATAGGACCACGACGGGCAGGAGAATCAGAGCGGCCTGCCAGAGAAAGGTCGGTTTTCGTTGGGCGCGCGCTCCTGCCATTTGCTTCTTTATGTGCCGAACCTACCCCGGCGGCAAGAAGCAGTTGTCACGGATTTGCAAAATCAATCAAGGAACCGAGTGGGGCAGAAGCAGGAAACGACGAGGAGCGCGCCAACCGGACCGCAGCGTGGCATCCTGCAAACGCCGCCGCTACCTCGGTGATTATGATTTCCTCAGGAAGACTTTCATCCGCGGCAACTGCAATGTGCCAGTCCATTCCGAACCAGGAGACCTGCTAGCGTCATTCATAGTGGTGGGAGAACTAACAGTGAACGTGCCTGACAAGTAGTAAACGTTCGTGTCTCCTGGGTTGATACCGAAACTGGAACTGAAAAAATCCGATGAATCAGCGAACGGCAGCATCACGGACAATCCGTCCTCACCTTTTCGGTCGTCAGACAAATTCAGGGATTTGGTCGGTATGTTGACCTGCAACCGAGTCGTGGAACCGTAGGGCAGCGTGATCCAATACACGTTCGTATGTGGACCGACACTGCCTCCGCCTCCCAATTTCGGTGCCGGTTTGCCGGTAGCGTCCATGAATTCGCAGTGAATGCTGTTCACAGGATCAAAATAAATCTGCATCGGAGTTGAACCAGGGCCTACGTTCCACAGGTCCAGGTACAATCCCGTCGCGGTATAAGGACTCACGTGAATGTGCGAAAGGAGCATGCGAGCTCGAAGAACATGCGGGCCGCTCCTCACAGGTTCTGACCAATCACTCTCGGCAATGATGTTGGTCCCGAGGTATGGAGCCAAATCGTCAATGTCGGGCTTCTGCCCTCCCGTCGAAATGTTGCTCGACTGTGCGGGTGCTGCGTTGTCAGCATGCGTCTCGCTTGATTGTGGGACGGGCGGATTCTGCGGCGCCTGCAAGCGCGCAGACGGCGAGACGTTCCCCTGCTGCAATCCGTGAATTAGCTGAGGGAAGGATCCGTTTTTCGGGTCAGCGTGTGACGCAGCTTCGGCAATCACCAACGCTTCGTTTCTTTTGCTCTGACCCGTCAGAAAATTCACGTAGCGGAACACCACCTCTGGCGAGTAGGGGCAAATCGCGAACGCCTGGCGATAAGCAAAATCAGCTTCCTTGATCATGCGCTGACGTTCGGCATCGTTCTTCGGCAGATACTCGGGCGGCGTCGGGACTCCGGGCATGAGGCCGAGGCGCCAGAGATAAATGCCGCCGATGGCGCTGCGCCACTTGGAGAACATCTTGGGCGCGTAATTGTCGCGCACAAAGTTCGGATCGCCTTTGAAGCCGCTCAGGTCTTTGCGGACGAATGTTTTCTCCGCGAAATCCGCGACGGTCTGGACCGAGGTGTCGGTCAGCCAGTCGCCAATCATTCCGGCTACGAGCTTCTGCCAGTATTCGTGATCTTTCCGAATGACATCGTCAGGCAATGCTGAAACGGGCTCGCGATTGATTTTCATGATCAAGCCGTTCGGCTCCAGGTGTGGGAACATCCAGTCCAGCGGAAAACTTTCTTCGACGTAGAATTCATGGTCCGGATTTTTGTCGAAGATGAGTTTGGCCATCAGAGCATTGATGCTCATGACCGCGACCTGGCCGCCGACTTGAATTCTTCCACCTTCGCCCATCTTCACGTCTTCTCCGGGTTTGAGCTGGCGCGGCTCGTTCGGGAATTGCTGATCGTGCTGGTGCCGTCGAGCGGCATCGGCGCTGTAATCAGCAAAGCATTTCTGCAATTCCTCCGAACTGGGTATGTAGATTGTCTTTCCAAAGGAGTTGGTGCCAGCCTGTTCTTTCAACTTGGCCCAAACCACCTTGGCGAGTTCATTGATTTGGTCTTTCAGTTTGGTAGTCGTCTGGTCGGCTTCACTGATTTCCGGCCCATTTAGATCGTAGTTCGTGTTCGCGTATAACGAATTGAGCTTCTCCAGAGCCTGGTTGAAATCAGCGTCCAGACTCTTAAGTTGCGGGTCTGATTGTCTGGCCCTGATGAATTGGTTGAGAAGCTTCGATTCCACCCCATAGGTCATTCGCAAATAGTCCAGGTAGCTTGAGTCGGCCAACGCGTTTTGTGTGAGTGTGTAAAACGGATCGGCGTCAATCTGCGATTTGCTGAACGCGGTGGGCAGTCCTCGTCCCGGATCCGTGCCGCCAAAATAAATGCTCCCGCGCGGAATGCTGTTGATGATGTCATGCACCGCAATCTGGGTGTACTTGGGATCGCAATTGGCGACGTGGTCGTAAGCCAGACAGACTTCGAGCACCGGCGACCAGAAACTCGTGTGCGGAAGAATTCTACCGCGCACTTCGGTTGAATGTGAGTACTGGCCGTGCCGTTTTTTGAAATCCTCGTAGAGATTCGTGACGGCGTTGACGTCCCCACGCGTTGCAGCGTCAGAAAACTGCTGATAGTCCGGCCCGATTTGTTCGCCTTCCGCTTCAGCCAGAATTTTGGATTGTTTCTCCTTTGCGGCTGAAAATGCTTTGAGTTGATCAATTTGCTGTTGCCGCAGCGAGGAGTCACCGCTTCCCGACGTGCGATTAGATTCCGCGCTCCAGCCACCAAAGCACAACACGAGCGCGGCGGTCAGAATCGAAAAAGACCAGACGGCAATCGGGCGCAGTTGGCGAATCCGTGACGGGTCCACGATTGCCGAAACGCGCTTTTCCAGTCCAGAACCCCGCGCCATGGCGATTCCTGCGACCTGCGGAACGCGACGGAAGCTTCGGGCGATGTCCACCAGATGACCCGCATAATCGGACGCTTTGCAGCCGCCTCTCAGAACAAGATCATCCGCCGCGCGCTCGCGCTCGACACACATTCGCCGCGCGGCAACCCAGACGAGCGGATTGAACCAGTACAGTCCACAGACGATTCGCGTGAGTAAATGCGTGAGGCAATCGTGCCGTTTCACATGCGCGATCTCGTGAAGCAGCACCACGCGGCGCCGTTCATCGGGCCACTGTCCGGCTTCGGCTGGCAACAAGACGACGGGTTCCCGCCATCCCCACGTCAATGGCATGATGTTGTCGCTGGATTGGAGCAACCGCACGTTGCGTCGCAGTCCCAGTTTTTCGCGGGCCTCATCCAGCAGTCTTTGCCAGCGTTCCTCGTGCAGTGGTTGCGATTGCCGGGCGAGTTTCCCGAGCCAAATCTGCCCACCAATGACAGAGATCAGCATCAGCAGAATTCCGCCGCTCCAAACGATGAACGCGACGAACAACCAGTTTGCGTTCAATCGTGCGGCGATTTGCCGGTTGTTGGTTTGAAGTTTGTTTCCGGCATGATTCCGCGGATCGTTTGGCGCCATTTGCGATTCGCTTGTTGAAAGATTTTGCGGCTGCGCCGGCGCCAGTTCCAGCGCGAGCGAAATCCGGTTGCCCGAATCGAAGTTCGTGGAGATGGACCACAGCGGCTTTTGCCACACAGGCACGAATGAAGATGATAGCGGGAGGAATGGCAGGCAGATCACCGCTAGAAACCAGATCAAATGGCGTGTGGCCGCCGATGCGCGCCGCCACAGAAGCGATGCCGTTCCCGCGAGCGCGAGGACGACGCAACTTTTTATGGCGGCGTCGATCAGCACCGCAATGAAACTGGAACTTTGGACAAAGTTTGAAATGGCTGGAGCATACATATCAACGCCCTTCCTTCCTGGCGTGTCTTACGAGTTGTTCGAGTTTGTTCAAATCCGCATCTGAAAGCTTCGTGTCCGCGTTTTCGAGCAAGGCCGCCACTGCCTGAGTGACGGAACCCTGAAAGAAGGTGGTTACGATGCGCTTCAATGCCGAGCGGCTGGCTGTTTCTCGCGATGCGCGGGGCGTATAGACGTAGCGCGCACCGTCGCGCTCATGCTTTGCGTGCCCCTTTTCCTCAAGAATGCGCAGCAGAGCTCGAACTGCGGAATAGCCCGGCGGATTCGGCAAAGCAGACAAGACCTCCGCTGCGGTCGCGGTCTGCTTCGCATGCAGCACGTCCATGATCTGGCGCTCGCGACGGCTGAGATGATGATCGGAGTTCATGTGTGCTAAATAATTAGCATCTTGTCCGCGGGCGTCAACCAAAATCTGTTAAAAATTTAGCAGCGCCGCGGCGGGTCTATTTAGAATTATTCCAAATATTGACAGACTGGTCTCATGCGCTTAGTTTGCGCGACCCATGACTCCGGGAGATAAGTCAAAATCCAGCGGTTTGGATCAGCGACTGGCGAGCGGCGGCTTTCGGTTCACGCCGCAGCGGCAGCATGTTTACAGTGTCTTGCTGGAAGAGCGCGATCATCCAACCGCCGAGCAGGTCTTTATTCGCGCCAAACGCGAAATGCCGGACATTTCGATGGCGACAGTGTACAACTGCCTCGATGCGCTGGTGCGCTCCGGTGTGGCGCGGCAGGTCACGGTGGATCGTGGCGCAACACGGTTTTGTCCGAACATGCGGGAGCACTGCCATTTTTATTGTGACACGTGCGAAAGCGTGTTCGATATTGATCTGGCGGATGAACCATCGGGCATTGCGCTCCCAAAAGGTTTCAAGGCGGCGCGATTTGAAATTGCGATTCATGGCGTTTGCGCCGCTTGCGCGAAGAAACTGCGTTGAGCGCCAGAGAACTTGGTGAACAAAAGATTTGCGTTTATTTGATGAGCACGGCGACCGAGACAATTGAGGGACTGGTCAAGCAGGAATACAAAGTACGGCTTCTACACCGACGTGGAAACGGAGTCCGCGCCGCCGGGTTTGAACGAGGACATCATCCGCCTCATCTCCGCCAAGAAAAAAGAACCCGAGTGGATGACCGAGTGGCGCCTCAAGGCCTTCCGGCATTGGAAGACCATGACTGTGCCGACCTGGCCGAAGGTGCATTATCCGCCCGTGAACTTCCAGGACATCACCTACTACTCCGCGCCGAAACAGAAGGGCGAAGGACCGAAGAGTCTTGATGAAGTTGATCCAAAGCTGCTGGAAACGTACGAGAAGCTGGGTATTCCGCTGCGCGAACGCGAGCGGCTCGCGGGTGTGGCTGTGGACGCCGTGTTTGACAGCGTATCGGTCGGCACCACGTTCAAGAAGCAACTGGCTGAGAAGGGAGTTATTTTCTGTTCCATGAGCGAGGCGGTGCTGGAACATCCGGAACTCGTGCGCAAATACCTTGGCGTGGTTGTTCCCTACACCGACAACTTTTACGCGTCGCTGAACTCGGCTGTTTTCACTGACGGTTCGTTCTGTTACATCCCGAAAGGCGTGCGTTGCCCGATGGAACTCTCAACTTATTTCCGCATCAACGCCGCCAAGTCAGGACAGTTCGAACGCACGCTTATCGTCGCTGACGAGGGAGCGCACGTGAGCTATCTGGAAGGTTGCACCGCGCCGATGCGGGATGAAAACCAATTGCACGCGGCGGTTGTCGAACTCGTGGCGCTTGACAATGCGCAGATAAAATACTCCACGGTGCAAAACTGGTATCCGGGTGACGAAAATGGCAAAGGCGGCATCTATAATTTCGTAACCAAGCGTGGCCTTTGCAAAGGGCGCAATTCAAAGATTTCATGGACGCAGGTTGAAACCGGTTCGGCAATCACGTGGAAATATCCGAGTTGCATTCTCCAAGGCGATAACTCGGTCGGCGAGTTTTATTCCGTTGCCGTCGTGAACAATTATCAACAAGCCGACACCGGCACGAAGATGGTTCATATCGGGAAAAATACGCGCAGCACGATTGTGTCGAAAGGCATCTCCGCAGGCAAAGGTCAGAACAGCTATCGCGGCCTGGTGAAAATTCAAAAGAGCGCCACGAACGCGCGCAATTTCTCGCAGTGCGACTCGATGCTCATTGGTTCCAAGTGTGGTGCGCATACGTTCCCGTACATTGAAGTGAAGAATACTTCGGCAAGTGTCGAGCACGAGGCCACAACATCGAAGATTGGCGAAGACCAGATTTTTTACTGCAATCAGCGCGGGCTTTCGACGCAGGACGCCGTGAACATGATCGTGAACGGTTTCTGCAAGGAAGTCTTCAAGGAGCTGCCCATGGAGTTCGCAGTCGAGGCGCAAAAGCTGCTGGGTGTAAGCCTCGAAGGTAGCGTCGGATAATAATTACCCGCAGATCACGTTAACAAGAATTCACCGAAATCTACGTCCCTTCTGCAAAATCTGCGGCAGGAATCTATTTCAAAATGACCAAACCAATCCTTGAAATCAGTAACTTGAGTGCCGGCGTTGAGGGAAAACAAATCCTCAAGGGAGTAAGCCTCCGCATTGGCGCCGGCGAAGTGCACGCGGTCATGGGCCCGAACGGCTCGGGCAAGAGCACGCTCGCCGCGGTGCTGGCCGGGCGCGCAGGCTACGACATCACGGGCGGTGAAGTCCTCTACGACGGCAAGGACCTGCTCGATCTCGATCCCGAAGAGCGAGCGCGCGAAGGGCTCTTCCTCGCGTTTCAATATCCCGTCGAAATTCCCGGTGTGAACAGCAAATATTTCCTCAACGCTGCTCTGAACGAAATCCGCAAGGCCAAGGGCCAGCCGCCGCTCGACGCGTGGGAATTTCTTTCGCTCGTTAAAGAGAAGATGAAGCTGCTCGAACTTCCCGAGGAACTTCTCAATCGTTCCGTGAACGAGGGTTTCTCCGGCGGCGAAAAAAAGCGCGCCGAGATTTTTCAGATGGCCATACTTGAACCGCGCCTTTCCATTCTCGACGAAACAGACTCTGGCCTCGACATCGACGCGCTTAAAGTGGTGTCTCACGGTGTCAACAAACTCAAGCGCCCCGACAACGCCCAACTCGTCATCACGCATTACCAGCGTTTGCTGAACTACATCGTGCCGGATTTCGTCCATGTGCTGGTGGACGGCCGGGTACTCAAGACGGGCGGTAAAGACCTCGCCTTGGAACTCGAAGCCAGGGGCTACGATTGGATCACAAAGGGCGAAGCCGTCTCCGCGTAGGATTTGGAGGGCCGGTTTCAAACAGAAGCTTGCCGCTCCCGGTGGGCGCTCTTAGGCTGCCGCTAATGCGACTGCTCGATCGCTACCTGCTGCGTGAGTTTCTCGTCCCGCTGGTCTATTGTCTGGCCGGATTCCTGATCTTCTGGATCGCCTTTGACCTTTTCTCCGAATTGCACAGCATGCAGGAAAAACATCTTCTCGCACGCGAGATCGCTGAATACTATTTCTTCAAGTCTCCTGAACTCTTCACTCTGGTGCTGCCCATTGCTCTGCTGCTCGCCCTCCTTTACACGCTTACGAATCATGTGCGGCATAACGAAGTCACCGCCATTCGCGCGGCTGGCGTCAGTTTGTGGCGAATATGTCTGCCCTATTTCACAATCGGCTTTCTCGCGAGCCTTGGCCTTTTTGCGTTGAATGAATTTTGTCTCCCCAAAACGGCGGACATGGCGGACGACATCCTCTATCAGCATGTGCAGCGGCGCTCGACCCCAAAGGCGCTGGTGGAAGTGAAAGACCTGACATTCTCAAACGCGCGTGATGGCCGGGTCTGGCGCTCGAGTCTTTACAACTTACGAACCGGAGAGATGCTTAATCCGCTCGTACAATGGACGATGCCAGACGGATCATGGCTGACCATTTCGGCCGACCGGGCGATTCGCACGAACGGCGTCTGGATGTTCTGGAACGTTCGTCAGTATCTCACCACGCTGACGAATTCTTTGGGTCCAGCTCGACTTCCAAATGTTGCGGTCACGAACTTTCCGTTTTCCGAGACGCGGCGGATGATCAAAAGTGAGATTAACATCGCCGATATGCTGCCGACCAGCAGCACGCGCCGAGCGGACATTCCCATTTCGGAAATCCTGGACTATTTGAAATTGCATCCGGGCTTGAGAGGCAAGATTCGATCATGGCTCGATACCAAGCTGCAAGGCCGGTTGGCCGGCCCTTGGGCGTGTCTGGTGGTTGTATTGGTGGCGATTCCATTTGCCACCGCGTCAGGCCGGCGCAACGCGTTCGTCAGCGTGGCGGCGAGCATCTTCCTTTGCTTTGCCGTACTTCACTTTGCAGCAATTTGGGTTCGCCTTTGGCGCGGCGGGATTTATTCCGGCCTGGTTCGGAGCGTGGTTCCCAGCGCTATTCTTCGTGGGTATTGCTTTGGCAATGTTGCCGAAGGTCAGGTGAAGATCAGGCGAACTGCGTCGTGATTCCGAAGCGAACTTCAATGGCGGTGCGGACGCCCTGACGCGCAAGCGCAGCAACCGCCGCCGGAACCGCCGCCACCTTCACACGCTGGCGCTTCGCTCATCGCGCCGCCGCCACTTGAGGCGAACACGGAAAATTTCTTCGACAGCTTCGTCGAACCGCAGTGAGGACACCTGGTTCCCGTCCAGTCACTGGAACGAATCAGAATCTCGCTGTCCTTCTCGCATTTCCCACAATGAAACTCGTAAATCGGCATGGCGTAACGATAATCAAATCAGAAGAAATCTCAAGCGCGGACGCGCGGGCCGTGCCGGGCCTTCATGGAAACAACCCGCGCATCTTCTTGGCTTCCTGCACGCGCTTGACACCCAGGCTCAGGGCGGCGAGACGCATCGGGATCTTCTGCTTCCGGCTCAGGTTCAGAATTTGCGTGCAGGCATTTTCCAGAATCCGGAACAGCTTGTCCACGACTTCGGTTTCGCCCCAGAAGAAGCTCTGCAAGTCCTGCACCCACTCGAAATAACTGACGATCACACCGCCCGCGTTGCATAGCACGTCCGGGATGATGAAAATTTCCGGTCGCTGATTCAAAATCACGTCGGCTTCCGGTGTCGTTGGGCCGTTCGCCGCTTCGGCGAGAATGCGGCATTGGATTTGGCCGGCGTTGCGCTTCGGTAATTTGACGTTCGAGTGCCGCCGGCACGAGTATGTCGCACGGCAGGACCAGCAATTCCTCGTTGGTGACCGGCTCGGCTTCCGGAAATCCGGCGACGGTTTTGTTTGCCGCCACATGCTTTTCCAGTTTCCACAGATCGAGTCCTTTTGAGTTGTAAACGCCGCCGCTGAACGTCGCTCACCGCGATGATTTTCGCGCCGTAGCGCGCGAGCGAAAACGCGGTGACCGAGCCAACGTTTCCAAATCCCTGCACGACCGCGGTGGCTTTGCCGATGTCCAGCCCGAGGTGTCCGTGGCGCGGTTGACCAGGTAACCGACGCCGCGTCCCGTGGCTTCGCGGCGGCCAAGCGAACCGCCGAGACCGACCGGTTTGCCCGTGACGATGCTCGGCACGGCATAGCCCACATGCACCGAGTAGGTGTCCATCATCCAGGCCATGATCTGTTCATTGGTGCCAAGGTCTGGCGCCATCACGTCCACCTGCGGTCCGATGAACGGAATCATTTCCTGCGTGTAACGGCGCGTGAGACGTTCCAGTTCGTTCTGGACATTTTGCCCGGATCGCAGGCGATGCCGCCTTTCGCGCCGCCGTACGGCAATCCGGTCAGCGCGCATTTCCAACTCATCCACATCGCCAGCGCCGCGACTTCGCCGAGTCGTCACATCAGGATGATAACGCAGTCCGCCTTTGGTGGGGCCGAGCGTGAGATGATGCTGCACGCGATAGCCTGCGAACACTTGCGTTGAACCGTCATCCAACCGCATCGGGCAATGCGACCGTCATGGATCGTTTCGGAAACTTTAGACGGCCCCGCTCCGTGTCGGAGATCTCCAGATGATCGGCCACCAAATCGAACTGCTGGCACGCCATTCGGAACATTGGACTGTCATAGATTTCCATGGGCGACAAAATAAATCGATTCGCCGCAAAAGGCACAAAAAAACAACTGCCTCGAGAACGACTCGTTAGTCTTGAATGCTCGCAGACAGTGGTTACTCTGAAAGGAATGTGCGTTAGAAAAGCCATTGCGAACGCCGTTGCGGTCTTGTTTACCACCGCATTCACCACGATTGCTGGAACTCCCATTCCAGAGTCATCGCCGCGCATTGTGATGATCGGAGCGAGCGTATCGGCTGGTTTTACGGAATCCGAATTGCTCGGCGGTCCCAAGACAGCCCAGTACCGGCTGAATCATTACCTGGACGCGGCGCTTGCCGTTCCTCACGAGCCGATCACGAATCTCGCTCGCACAATGTTTTTCATGGCGCCGGAAATGGAAGGGCGAAGGCAAATCGAGCTTGCCACGCAATTGAAACCCACGCTTGTCGTTGGCGCGGATTTTCTTTTTTGGTTTTGTTACGGTGACCTTCCCGAAAACGACCGGCTCACGCGATTTGAGAAAGGTTTGAAGTTTTTGGAGATGGTTCAATGTCCGGTTGTCCTGGGAGACATTCCGGACGCGTCGATCGCAGTAACGACGGGCATGCTCACGCGCGAGCAAGTGCCGGCGCTCAAGACCATTTCCGCCGCCAATGAACGCTTGAAAGATTGGGCTGCGAAACATTCGCAAGTGACGATTGTCGGCATTTCAAATTTTCTTCACCACGCACTGGCGAATCAGGCCATCACAATTCGCAACCAAATCTTTCCCGCCGGAACGACCCGCGCGCTGTTGCAGGAGGACAAGTTGCATGCGAGCGGCCGAGGTTGCGCGGTGCTCGCGCTCGCGATTTGCGACGCGGCCTCGCCCGCGCTTTCAACAAACCAGGTGCGCTGGAACGCCAATGAAGTCTTTCGCCTGGGCTACAACGCCTCGCAAATTTCCACAAATACTTCAGCAAAGTCGCTCGCGGCGCCCGGGAGGTGATCGCGCTTCGTTCCTTTTCTTGCCGTCGCCCCAACGTTACATTCGCCGCGATGTCCGACACGCTCGTTGTCAATGAAATCTACTTGAGCTTGCAGGGTGAAAGTACCTTTGCCGGGCTTCCGTGCGTTTTCATTCGTCTCACCGCGTGCAACCTGCGCTGTTCATATTGCGACACTGCTTACGCGTTCGCGGGAGGAAAAAAACAGACGTTCGAAGAAATCAGCGCAGAAGTTTCGCGTTTAGCCGAACCTTTCAAAAACCCGAAACCCGAAACCCGAAACCCAAAACTCCCTTTAATCGAAATCACCGGTGGCGAACCGTTGCTCCAGAGAAATTCTTTGCTGCTGATGAAGCGGATTTGCGATGACGGCTTTACTGTGCTTCTCGAAACCAGCGGCGCGCTCGACGTTTCAGCCGTTGACCCGCGCGTGCACCGAATCATGGATTTGAAATGCCCAAGCAGCGGCGAAGTCGAACGCAATCGCCGGGAAAATCTCGCGCATCTGAAGAGCACCGACGAAATCAAGTTTGTCGTCGGCACACACGAGGACTACGAGTGGGCCAAAAAACAAATTATGGAGTATAAACTTCATTCCATCTGCCCGCTCCTGATGTCCTGGGTTCATCCGCTCGCGCCGGAGCAACAAGACAAGTCGTTAAAACAAATTCCGCCGGGCCAAACACCGATTTCGCGCCGTGAACTCGCGGAACGAATCATCACCGACGCACTGCCGGTGCGGTTTCAAGCCCAGTTGCACAAGATCATCTGGCCGCCGGAACAACATGGGGTCTGAATGCGCATGAACTCGCGAGATGTTCTCCAACTGCTGCGCGAATACGAATCCCGCAACGTGCTCTTTGCGGACCTGGATCACTCCTGGCCGATTGTTTGGGAACGCGCCAAGGGCGTTCACGTCTGGGACGCGGACGGAAGAAGGTATCTGGACTTGACTGCGGCATTCGGTGTTGCTGCGGCGGGCCACGCAAATCCCCGCGTCGTCAAAGCCGCTCAGGAGCAGATGGGGAAATTGTTGCACGCCATGGGCGATGTCCATCCTCACGCGCGCAAAGCTGAACTCGCCCGCGAGTTGAGCCGCATCACGTTTGAGCGGTGGACAGGATCGCGAGGCAAAACAATTTTCTGCAATTCCGGCTTTGAAGCGGTCGAAGCTGCGCTCAAAACCGCCATGCTCACGGCGGGCAAGCACGGCGTCATTGCGTTTCAGGGAGCCTATCACGGTCTCGGCTACGGCGCACTGAACACCACGCATCGGGAATTCTTTCGCGGCCCGTTCCGGCTGCAACTGAAAGAATTCGCGCACTTCGTTCCATTCCCAACGAAACCCTCTGATCTTCCGGTAACCGAGACATTGATTCGACGGCAGTTTCAGCGCGGCTGGATCGGCGCCATTCTCGTTGAGCCGATTCAAGCTCGCGGCGGCGTCAACGTTCCGCCTCCCGGCTTTTTGCCGTTGCTCCGCAAGCTCTGCGATGAACACAAGGCGCTGCTCGTGCTTGATGAAATCTACACCGGCTTCGGCCGCACCGGAAAATGGTTCGCATGCGAGCACAGCGGGGTGGTGCCCGACATCATCGGCCTCGGAAAGGCGCTGACCGGCGGCTTTCCGCTCTCAGCCTGCGTCGGTCGCGCCGAGGTGATGGACGCCGCATGGCCTGAGTCACGGGGCGAAGCAATCCATACGAGCACGTTCCTCGGTCATCCGGTCGGCTGCGCAATGGCACTGGCACAAATCGCCGAGCTTGACGACAAAAAGTTGCCGGAGCGCGCTGCGGGGCTTGGCGAATTTCTGCTCGCTGAGCTTTCTTCAATTCGAAATTCAAAATCTACACTTCAAATCTCCCCCCGCGGTCTGGGCCTGTTGGCAGGACTTGAATTAAAATTCCCGGACGGGTCGCCCGCCAGCGCAGAGGCCTTGCAGCGCGATCAAAGAAATGCTCCGGCGCGGTTTCATTTTGCTGCCGGAAGGCGAGCACGGAAACGTCATCAGTTTCACACCGCCACTGACAATTACAAAAGCGCAACTGACTAAAGCGGTCATCGCGTTGGCGGAGGTCTTAAAGTGAAACTTTCCGAAATGCGCGAAGTGCTGTCACGCGAGGGGATTCAACTGACGAAATCCCTCGGCCAGAATTTTCTACACGACACCAATCAGCTTCGCAAAATCGTGGATGCGGCAGAGTTGACGAAGCGAGACAAGGTTTTGGAAATCGGCCCGGGGCTGGGTCCGCTCACCGAATTGCTTGTGGCGAGAGCGGGCGAGGTCTTGGGAATCGAGAAAGACGCGCGCTTGCTGAAGCTGCTACGCGAGCGTTTCCCTGTAGCACAGGCGTCCCGCCTATCGGCCGAAAAGAAAGTTGCAGGCGAGGCGCCCGCGCTACTTTTGCAGGACGACGCGCTGGGATTCTTGCGCCGCGAATCGCGGGACTGGAGCCAATGGAAGCTCGTCTCGAATTTGCCGTATTCGGTCGCCTCGCCCATTCTCGTGGAACTGGCGCGGGGCACGCGCTCGCCCAAGCGTGCCGTGGCCACGCTGCAACTGGAGGTCGCGAAACGTCTGATGGCCAAACCGGGCCAGAAGGATTACGGCGTGCTGACGCTGCTGGTGCAACTGGATTTTGAACCGCGCGATTGGTTCAAGATTCCCGCAAGCTGCTTTTTTCCGGAACCGGATGTGGATTCGGCTTGCGTGGTGTTGGAGCGTCGGTCAAAGCCGCTGTTGCTGGATGAACAGCGCGAGACGTTTCAAAGAATCGTAAAGCGCGCCTTTTCGCAGCGGAGAAAGATGATGTTCAAGCTGCTGAAGGAGGATTGGCGGGAGGAAGAACTGGCATGCACCTTCGAGGAACTAAGAATTCTGCCAACGGAACGCGCGGAGAAATTGAGCTTGGAAGCATTTGTCCGACTGACAAAACTGATTTCCGGATTCAAATGAATTTTCACTTCGCAACATCGGAAGATCACACTCTGCTTGCGGAGTTAAATCACCGGCTCATTCGTGATGAGGGGCATCGAAACGCGATGACGGTGCCAGAATTACAGCAACGGATGAAAAACTGGCTGGTGTCCGAATATGCGGCGGTAATTTTCGAGGATGATGGAAAGGTGGTTGCTTATGCGCTGTATCGAGAGGAGCCCGACGAAATCTATCTGCGGCAGTTTTTTGTTTTGAAAAGCCATCGTCGACGAGGAATTGGCAAACATGCGGTTGAGCTTCTTCGTTCAAGAATTTGGCCCGCAACCAAACGGTTGACCGTTGACGTGTTAGTCAAGAACGAAGCGGCAATCGCATTTTGGCGGGCCGTAGGCTACAAGGACTATTCTCTCGGATTGGAAATTCTGCCGGCGGGTTTGCCCGTCACGGAAGAGATTTTCGACATCGTCAACGAGCGCGATGAAGTGATCGACCGCAAGCCGCGCAGCGAGGTGCATCGGCTCGACTTGCTGCATCGCGCGGTGCATGTGCTCGTATTCAACTCACGGTGCGAAGTGTTTTTGCAAAAGCGCTCGATGAAGAAGGATCGTCAACCGGGTGTATGGGATTCATCGGCATCGGGTCACGTAAATAGCGGCGAGGATTACGATGCGAGCGCGGTTCGCGAGTTGGAAGAAGAGCTCGGTTTGAGAACGGCAGAGCCGTTGCAGCGCCTTTTCAAGATTCCCGCGTGCGCGGAAACAGACAAGGAATTCGTCTGGATCTACCGCTGCGAACGTGACGGGCCGTTCCAGTTGAATGCGGATGAAATCGAGCGCGGCGGCTGGTACTCGTCTGATGAAGTGACCCGCCTGCTCAAAGAGCGTCCTCAGGATTTCGCGAGTGCCTTCCGGCTGATTTGGCACACGTTCAACAGTTGACTCGTGCAATCCGTCGGGAGCGGAGTCAACTCTTTGAGCTTGCAGCGCCGTTCCAGTTCGCGGGGCGCTCCACAAGGTGCAGCAGGTTCCCTTCAGGGTCGCGGAAGAAAAGGACGCGTCCTCCGCCTGCCGCCGGATTAATCGGCTCGTCGAATTTCACCCCGCGTTTCTCCAATTCGGCTTTTGCTTCTTCGATCGAGTCCACGAGCAGGGCGACATGGCGCCAGCCGTTCAGCTTTTTGTCGGTCGTTTGTTCGAGCGCGAAATTGCCGGGGCAGATTTCAATCATCAGGCCTCCAGGCATTGAAACAAGAAATGCCGGCGGAGTGTTCCTGTCTTGAAACATCACTTTGCCGCCGAGAATCGTAACGTACCAGTCTTTCAATTGGCCTGGATCGCGCGACGGCAGCCCGAGGTGCTCAACGGAAAATTTCATGCGCGATATTTAGATGCATCACGCCTGAAACGCACGCTCATTTTGCGGAGTGAAACACCGCTGCGACGCTTGACCTGTGCATGGGCCTCCTTTACGTTGCGGCACTAGAGAATCAATCTGTATGCAAAATTTTCTTGTCCCGATGGTTGTCGAGCAGACCGGCCGCGGCGAACGCGGTTACGACATTTATTCGCGGCTGCTCGTTGACCGCATTGTTTTTCTTGGAACGCCGGTGGACGACATGGTCGCGAACCTTATTATTGCCCAAATGTTGTTCCTGCAGATGGCAGATCCGAAGAAGGACATTCATCTCTATATCAATTCACCCGGAGGCAGCGTCACGGCAGGACTGGCGATTTACGATACCATGCAGTTCCTGACGTGCGACGTGAACACGTATTGCATCGGCCAGGCCGCGAGCATGGGCGCTGTGCTCCTCTGCGGCGGCACGAAGGGGAAACGCTATTCGCTGCCGAACGCGAACATTATGATCCATCAGCTTCTCGGCGGCGCTGAAGGTCAGGCAACGGACGTGGAAATTCGCGTCAAATACATGCTGAAGCTGAAGAACCGACTCAACAGCATTATTGCCAAGCACACCAGCAAATCCGTCGACCAAGTCGAGAAGGACACTGACCGCGATAATTTCATGACGCCGGAAGAAGCAAAGGCTTACGGTCTCGTTGACGAAGTGGTGCAATCGCGCAAGGAAATTCCGAATCTGGCTGAACGGGCCACGAGCCTGGCCGATAAGAAGGAATAGCGTGGCTCGCCCGACCAACATCACGCTTTGCAGTTTCTGCGGGAAATCGCACGCGGAAGTGAAAAAGCTGATCGCGGGCCCCGGCGTTTACATCTGCGACAACTGCGTTGTCCTCTGCAAGAACGTTCTCGACAAGGAGCTGGCCACCGCGGCGAAGAAACATCGGGCGCGCATTAATGTCCCCAAGCCGGCGGAAATCAAACGGCAGCTTGACAAGTATTGCGTTGGCCAGGAGCACGCGAAGAAGACTCTCTCCGTTGCAGTCCACAATCATTACAAGCGCATTCTGCAGGAACCGCCCGCCCCGGCTGAAGAGTCTGAGAAAGTGGGCGACGCCACGCCGCTGCCGCAGGATCCGCATTCCGATGTCGAGATTGAAAAGAGCAATATCCTGATGATCGGTCCCACAGGTTCCGGTAAGACCCTTTTGGCGCGCACGCTAGCGCATATTCTCGATGTGCCGTTCGCGATTGCCGATGCGACGACGTTGACCGAAGCCGGTTATGTCGGTGAGGATGTCGAGAACATCATTCTCCGCCTTCTGCAAAATGCCGATTACGACGTCAAGCGCGCCCAGCGAGGCATTGTTTACATCGACGAAATCGACAAAATCGCGCGCAAGACAGAAAACGTGTCCATCACGCGCGACGTTTCCGGCGAAGGCGTGCAGCAGGCATTGCTGAAAATTCTTGAAGGAACCGTCTGCAATGTTCCGCCTCAGGGCGGTCGCAAGCATCCCCAACAGGAATATATCCGCGTGGACACGTCAGACGTGTTGTTCGTTTGCGGCGGCGCGTTCGTGGGACTGGAGCGCATCATCCAACGGCGGTTGGGCAGAAACGTGATGGGCTTCCGCGCAATCAATGACATCGACAAGATCGCTGCCATCGAGCGCGAGAAGATTCTGCAATATGTCGAGCCGGAGGATTTGTTGAGCTTCGGCTTTATTCCTGAGTTCATTGGCCGCCTTCCCATGGTTACCGTCCTTGCGGAACTGAACGAGGAGCAACTCGTTTCCATCCTGACCGAGACGAAGAACGCGCTGACGAAACAGTATTCAAAGCTGCTCGCCATGGAAGGAGTGGAACTGGAGTTCTCGCCGGACGCTCTGCGCGAACTCGCTGCCCAGGCTATCAAGAAGGGCACCGGCGCGCGGGCGCTACGCAGCCTTCTGGAAAGACTGATGCTCGACGTGATGTTTGACGTGCCGAGCAGCGACGACATTCTTCACATCAAAGTCACCCGGGCCGTGGTCCTCGGCGATGCGAAACCAATCATCCGACGCAAAGCGGATCAGAAGGCGGCGTAGTTGTTGGCTTGGGCGGCATTACGGGCATGTTCGCCATACTTTTAGGCGACAATGCACACACGCATCACAATACACATCGGTTTGATTGCAATTGCCGCTGGCTGCGGATATTCACCCATCAAACGCGATCCCGGGCCTGGCGATTTTACCGAGCAAGACGTCCAGAAGTTCATCACACCGGGTCGGCCCGGCGCAGAGATTACAAACCGATTTGGAGTGCCAGACTCCACTAGGATAAATCAGTTCAATCAAGTCGTAATGCACTTTCGCAGCGGATTGCCAGAAACTCGTTCAGCTAAAACGCGCGTGATAACCGGAGAGCCGGGTTACGTGTTTGCCGGATTTCACCTTTGGGCTACAAACGGCAGAGCTATGAGGTGGAGCGTGTCTAGTTGGGAGAAGATTGGTAAATGACACCGCCTGACTAAGGCACAGCGAATCGCCTCCCCGCTTTGCAGGCGGGCGGAACGCTCAAAGCGAGCGCCTTGAACCCGGCCAAGGCGTCTGTCCATAAGCCATGCAACCGGAGAGTTCCATAACTGTCCTCCTCGCGCTTGACCTCGATTTTCGGATCACGGGTTGAAAATTGAAACTCTTTAAACCGTCGCACTCAAACCCCAATATCCTCATTCCACAATTCCGGCTTTGCCTTAATGAAGTCGCGCATGAGCTGAATGCACGTGGCGTCCTGTAGAATCTCCAGCTTCACGCCTTGCGCGCGCAGATGGTCCTCCGGACCTCGAAACGTGACGTTCTCGCCGATGACGATGCGAGGAATCTTGTAGAGCAAGACCGCGCCGCTGCACATCGGGCACGGTGAAAGCGTTGAATAGAGGGTGCAGCGCTGATAAACGGAAGCGCTGAGCCGTCCCGCGTTTTCCAGGCAGTTCATTTCCGCGTGATGAATCACGCTGCCGTGCTGCTGGCGTTGGTTGTGCCCGCACCCGATGATTTTCTCGTCGCACACCAGCACCGAGCCGACGGGGATTCCGCCTTCGGCCAAACCAGCCTTCGCCTCGTCTATCGCGGCCTGCAGGAATGGGTCCATAAAACGTGCAGCCGATTAAACACGTTTTGCAGGACTTCGCAACATTGCACACGGCAAATTGACTTGCCCGGCTAAAATGAGGACTTTGATAACCTATGTTCCGCGTTTCATTGATTCTGGTTCTGGCAACAATGCTTTCATTGGTTGGATGCAGCAAACCCATCGCTCCGAATACATCGTCCGGCTCTTCAGCCAGCACCAATCAGCGCATGTTCCAGGTGAAAGGCATTGTGCTGGAAGTCGTGCCCAGGGAAAAATCGGTGAAGATCAAACATGAAGAGGTCCCCGGCTACATGCCCGCGATGACAATGCCGTTCGATGTGAAGGACACGAACGAACTTGCCGGCCTTGAACCGGGCGATCCCGTTTCGTTTCGATTGATCGTCACGGACACCGAAGGTTGGATCGATCAAATCCGAAAGACCGGGCCAAAGACAAACGACCTGCCGACGACCGGACGGTTCAGGCGCGTCCGGGATGTTGAACCGCTCAACATCGGTGACGCCTTGCCGGAATATCATTTTACAAATCAATTCGGCCAGCCGTTCAGCACAACACAGTTCAAGGGCAAGGCGCTGGCGATTAACTTTCTGTTCACTCGCTGTCCTTTTCCGAATTTTTGTCCGCGCATGGCCAACAACTTCGTCGAAGCGGAGCAAAAGCTTCTCGCAATGACAAACGGTCCGACAAACTGGCATCTGCTTACGATTTCATTCGACCCGGAATTCGACACTCCGGCTGTGCTAAAGACGTACGCTGAAAACCATCAATACCATCCCGACCACTGGACCTTCGCAACCGGAGCGCTGATCGACATCACCGCGATAGCCGAACAGTTCGGTCTCGCGTTCTGGCACGATGAATCGGGGAGCATCAGCCACAATCTCCGCACGATTGTCATCGACGCTTCAGGGCGGGTGCAAAAAGTCTGGGCCGGCAACGAATGGGTCCCTGATGAACTCGCGACCGAAATGGTAAAAGCCGCGGCTGCGAAATAAAGACGCTGCCCGACCGATGGAAGACCACTGCGTCCTCCTCTTCCTCAGCGTGATTGGTCCTTTGGCGATTTCACCGCGGCCGGCTTCTTTACGGGAGGCGCCGATTTTGCTGAAACTGCCGCGTCGAGTTTTTTCTCCAGCGCATCCAACTGCTTCCGCAGATCACGGTCCTGTTTCTGCAATTCGAGCACCTCGGAACGGAGGTTCTTGAAATCGTCTATTGGCTTGCGGTCCGCCCGCAAGCTGGCCACGGCGCGTTCTGCGGCAGTTCGTTCGGGACTGTCCTTTGAGGCTGTCGCGAATGTTTGGAGCACGGCAATAGCTTTTGGATCACCCAAGGTACCCAGCGCCCCGATGGCCGCGCGCCGGACACTCGCCTTCTTATCATTCACGTGTCCAATCAAGAATTCCCGCAGCTTTTCTTTGTCCTCTTCGTTGCGTGCGAGGTGTGCAAGCGCGCTTAGCCCTTGACCGAAGCTGCTGCTCGTGAAATCCGTTCCGCGTTGTTTCAGAGTTTCCATCAACGGTGCGATGTAAGCCGGATCGTCCTCCGAACGCATCGCGCCGATCGCGGCGGCGGCCAGTTCGTTGCGATACGACTCCGAGTTGAGGAACTTGAGCAGCGTTTCTGAAACTTCCGGTTTGGAGTAACTGCCCAACGAGCGCAGCGCCGTCGAAATGATAGCCGGATTCTTTTCGCTCTCCAGCGTCCGGCGCGCCGCAGCGTATGCTTCATCCCGATAGAAACCGCTCAAGCTGTCCACTACAGCGTTGCGGACTCGCGCGTCGGATTGCTGCGTGGACGCCAGCAATGCATCAAACGCCTCGTCGGTGTGGATTGAGCGCAACGCTCGCGCCGCTTCGGTACGCACGCCGTAAAACGAGTCGGAGTTCAGTGCTTGCTTAAGCCTGGCCACAGTCTGTTTGTCTTTTTTGTCTGCCAATTGCGAGATCGCCAGCAGCCGGCCCATTACATCGCTCTGATCTGCCACTTGCGCGTACAACATCGCGTTGGGGACGTTGAAAGTGATTTTGGCCAGTAACGTGTAATCAGGGTCGAGCCGCACAATTTCCGGGGCGGCGTCCAACGGAAAATAAAAGTCCTCATCCTTTTGCTTCACTCCCACGATGCGATCTACTGAGCCCGCCTTTTCTTTGAATCGGATTGTCAACGGGAAGTTGAATAACAAAACGTCATCGCTGAGCTTCTGCGCCTGTCGGATGGAAATTTTCGCGAGCCTGGCTTTCTCGTCCCAGGAATAGTTGGCGTCGATTTCCGGATAATGCGCGTGATAAAGCCATTGATTGAAGAACTGATCATAAGAATGGCCGGAAAGTTCCTCGACAACGGCGCGAAGGTCTTCCGTTGTGACGTTGCCGTATTCGTGCCGCACCAGATACGTCGTAATGCAGCGACGGTAGAGTTCCTCGCCAAGTTGCGAACGCAGCATGTGCAGCACCCAGCCGCCCTTCGGATACGCGAGAGTGCCAAACATTTCGCTCGGCTCATCGAACGTACGGCGGACGATGGCGTTCGTGTCGTTCGGTATTCCGAGGACCTGCTGCGCGTCGCGGTAAAGGCTGTAAAGCATCGAGTCGTGTCCGTTTTTGTGGCCGTCGTAAAGAACCTGGTAATACGTGGCGAAACCCTCGTTAAGCCAGATATGACTCCAGTCCTTGCAAGTCACGAGGTCACCGAACCATTGATGTGCCATTTCGTGAGAAACGAGGCTCTCGCTGTTGCGGATGTTTTCAGTGGCGCTCGTGAAGAGCGTTCCGTCCGTCAGCGTCGTGGCGCTTGTGTTTTCCATTCCGCCGGCCACGAAATCGTTCACGCAAATTTGATCGTACTTCGCCCACGGATACGGAACGCCGATTTCCCGCTCGAAGAACGCCATGATGTCCTTCGTGTCACGAAACGAATTCGACGCCTCGTTGAATTCCGAGGGCGGAGTATAAAACGCCAGCGGCACATCGTTGTGTTTGTCTTCGAGCTTCTTGAAATAACCGGCGACCAGCGTGATTAAATAGTTCGCGTGCGACTTCTCCTGCGACCAATGAAATGCCACCAAGCCCGTCGCGGGATCCTTTTCCTGCGAAACCAACCGGCCGTTGGATATCACGATCATCCCTTCAGGAACGCGGCAGGTGACTTCGGACGTAAACTTTTCATTCGGCGAGTCAAAGCACGGATACCAATGTCGCGCCTCGATTTCTTCGCCCTGCGAAAACACATGCGTGTCGCCTGGCTTGTAGCCCATCTCCGGTGTGCGAAAATACAACCCCGATGTCGGTTCCGCCTGGTATGTGATGGTCACGGTCACTTCCCTGTCCGCCGGAACCGGCTCTGCGAAGGTGACAATGACTTTCTCGCCGGTGTTCTGATAACCTTCAATTCTTTCCGTCGAGGTGACCGAGCGCACGTCCAGGTCCACCGCGTCGAACTGCACTTCCTGAACGGGTTTAGAAAGGGGTTTGAATCGCGTCACGGCCGCAGCTTTGATCGTGCGCTGCTTGAAATCCGGTGTGACATCCAGCGCAAGATGCAGAACATTCACCTCCCGATCTGGCGCGTACTTGAAGCGTTCTGGCGAATCAAGCGGCGCGAATGACTCCTGCGCCTTGACGCAATGGATTTCTTCCGATGAATCATCGGCATGAACAAACTCAGCCGCATGAATAAAGAGAAATATGGCTGGCAGCAATCGGAGTGTCTTCATAGTGGCCTGCGACGTGTTTAGCAGAGCAGGCGTGAAAGGGAAGCCGGAACTGCTCCTGTCTGCGTTCACGCCAAATCCACCGGATCGATATCAACCGTCAATGCAACATCCTCCGGCAAAGTCAATGGTTGAATGATTTTCGCGAGCTGATGGCTCAGCGCGCTCATGCGCTGCGTTCGCAGCATGATTTGATAGCGATAGAATGTTTCCGCACGAACAAGTGGCGAGGGGGCCGGGCCGGAGATGATTACACCATTGTAACGTCGGTCCGCGACCGCCGCCGTATTTTCTTCCGGCTTGCGACGGCAAGAGGCCGTCGCCAAAGATTTTTCCAGCTCCCGTTTCAAATGCTCCGCTGAGAATTTCACTTTGTCCTCATTCCGTCCTTTCAATGTCAGCAATGCCACGCGACTAAATGGCGGATATTTCAATTGCTCGCGGAATTCCAATTCCTGTTCGTAAAAGCCGGAGAAATCGTGCCGCCGCGCAAATTGAATCGCCGGATGAAACGGCGTGAATGCCTGCACGATTACTTCGCCTTCGATGTCGCCACGTCCCGCGCGCCCGGCGACTTGCGTGAGCAATTGAAACGTCCGTTCCCCCGCGCGGAAATCCGGCTGATGCAGCGCAAGGTCGGCATAAATTATCCCGACAAGTGTCACATTCGGGAAATGCAGGCCCTTGGCGATCATCTGCGTGCCGACAAGAATATCAATCTTGCCCGCGCGAAAGTCGCCTAGCGTTTTCCGGTAATCGTCCTTGCGCTTCATCGTGTCCGCATCCATGCGCCCGATGCGTGAATTCGGAAACAGTTTGCCCAGCGTTTCCTCGACCTTTTGCGTGCCCAGACCGGCGTAACGGATCCGCGGGTTGCGACACTTTTCGTTCGGACAAACCGTCGGCACCGGCGCCTGATGGCCGCAAATGTGGCAGCGGAGTCTTTGTTCCTGTCGATGATATGTCAGCGCGAGACTGCAGTTCGGACATTCAGCGACATAACCGCACAACGGACATTGGAGCGAACTGGAATAGCCGCGCCGGTTCAAAAACAAAATCGTCTGTTCGGCGCGTTCGAGCCGCTGCGTGACGGCTTCCTTTAATTGCGGTGAAAAGACAGGAAGACCTCTTTCTTTTTGCGCGACCTGTCGCATGTCTACGATTCGCACGTGCGGCATTTTTTGGTCGTCCACGCGTTCGGGCAATTCGAGCAGCGTGAACTTCCCCTTGCGGCAATTGAAATAGCTCTCGAGCGACGGTGTCGCTGAGCCGAGCATGACCGTTGCGCCCTCCATTTGCCCGCGCATGATAGCAACGTCGCGCGCATGATAACGCGGCGCTTCCTCCTGCTTGTATGTGTGCTCGTGCTCCTCGTCCACGATGATGAGACCGAGCGGTTCCACAGGCGCAAAAATCGCCGAACGCGCCCCGATGACGATCCGCGCGCGGCCCTGCCGAATCTTGTGCCACTCATCGTGCCGTTCACCGGCGGAGAGATGCGAATGCAGAACGGCAACGAGCGTTTGCAGTTTGCCGGAACTGAATCGCGCCTTGAACCGCTCGACCGTTTGCGGCGTGAGTGAAATCTCCGGCACGAGCACAATGGCGCCTTTGTCTTGTTCCAGCGCGTGAGCGATGGCTTGGAGGTACACTTCCGTTTTTCCGGAGCCAGTGACGCCGTGCAATAGGAATGTGGAGGATGGAGGATGCAGGACCGAGGAGGACACACCGAGTTTGCTATCCGCCATCTTCAATCCTCTATCCCCTCCGGCCATGGCAGTCCTGATCGCCTCCAGCGCCGCCGCCTGCGCTTCATTCAACTGCAGTGGCTGCGTCGGCAATATGTGCTCGCGCGCGTAAGGATCCCGCTCGGAAATTTGTGACGTGATTTCCACCAGTCCACGGTCTTCGAGTTTTCGGACCGTTGGGGCGGTGGTTTCAACCAGCTCAATCAATTCCTGCAACGGCATTTCCCGTCGTTCTTCGATGATGTTCCAAACTTCGCGCTGGCGCTTCGGCAATTTCGGCAGCTCACCGGCGAACGGCAACGCACGAACAAACAGCCGCTCGCGCCAACCGGACTGCTCTTTGCGGACGACTTCGGGGAGCACGCTCTTCAGCGCGATTTCCGGCGCGCAGCAGTAGTATTCGCCGATCCAGCGCGCGAGCTTCAGGACTTTGGGAGTGACCAGCGTCTGCGCGCCTATGACTTTCAGGATTGGTTTGAGTTTCGCCTGGGCGGATTGTTCAGCGATGGCCGTGACACAGCCCAAAACATTTCGCGGGCCGAACGGCACTTGCACCCGGCTGCCCACATCCACTTTTCCGGCCAGCTCGGGCGGGACGAGATAATCGAACTCCTTGCGGAGCGCGAGTTCGAGCGTGACGCGGGCAATCATTTCGAACCGAGAGTTTAGAGCTGGCGATTAAGTGTCAACCAAGGATTTGCGGTTCACGGTACACGTGTGAACCGGAGCACTGCACATAAATCCCGTGTTCCAAATCGCAAGTTTTTCTTACTATTCCGCCGTGAAACGCCGCCGCGTGATTTTGTTTTCTGCGCTGCTCACTGCGAGCGCACTTGCTCTGTGGCTTTGGCGCGTTCAAGCGCGGGAAAAGAAGTTCATTCCGCAAATCGAAGCAGCGGCGCGGCGTTACAATGTGGATCCGATGTTGATCAAAGCGCTCGTCTGGCGCGAGAGCCGGTTCAACCCGCGTACGCGCGGGCGGAAGGGAGAAATCGGCCTGATGCAACTCCAGGAGGTCGCGGCGCAGGAGTGGGCCGACGCCGAACGGGTTCGTTCGTTCGATCATCTGCACTGCCTGGACCCGGGCACGAACACGCTGGCCGGCACGTTCTACCTTGGCAAGCTGCTGAAACGTTATGCCGCCACCGATAATCCGATTCCCTACGCACTGGCGGACTATAACGCCGGGCGCGGCAACGTGCTCAAATGGAACACCGGTGCCGCGGCAACGAACAGCGATGTCTTCATCGGGCAGATCGGGTTCCCTGGAACGAAGTCTTACGTTCAATCCGTCATGCATCGGCGGAATCTGTACCGATGGCTTGCGCGCGTGGGATGGAACTGACAAGGGCGGCGGACTTCAATCCCGCGACAGTTCCTGCAGCATCTCTTCCAATTGCCCCCGCAATGCTTCGCGCTGCTCGTCGGTTATTTCACGCGGAACGAAAATCGGCTTTCCCAGACTCATGTCCACGCGGGAAAAAGGCAGTGGTATCTGGAACCGGTCCCAGGAGTTCAGCCGGATCTTGCGATGCGCGTAATACGAGAACGGCACGATCGGCAGACCCGTCACTTGCGCCAGCGCAATCACGCCGCTCTGCGCCACGTAGCAGGGTCCGCGCGGACCGTCCGGAGTGATGGCCAGATCGTAGCCGCGCTCAGCCCAGGTGCTCAGTTCCAGCAGCGCTTGCGGACCGCGGCGGCTGGAGGAACCTCGCACCGGCTGGATTTTGAATGCTTCCAGAATCGCGGCAAGAAAGCCGCCGTCCCGGCTGGCGCTGACCATGACGGCCAGACCTTTTGCCAGGCTGCGATCGCTGACCTGATGGTGGTACACCTCCATGCTCAACATCAGGCGATTGTGCCATAGACAATAAATGGCGGGGCCGCCGAGCAGGTCGGGCGTATAGCCGGAACGGTTGTCCCATCGGAACTGCAATGTCGCGGTCAGCAAGCGGAGGAAGATAAAAACCATCCACGCGCCTAGGCGCTGCCGCCGCGTCGGCGCGTGCGGCACAACGATTCCGCCGGCTTTCTTCTTTGCGCGTGGAGTGGCCGGATGTTCGGGCGCTTGGCTCACACGCGTCATCCCGCTCCCTTTTTCAGGCAGGCGCGGACCAGTTCCTCGACTGTAGCCTGCGCACCGAGCACTGCCTGAGCTTGACGAACCGAATCGTGCGCCTCGACCTGTTTGAATCCAAGCGCGACGAGCGCCAGCACCGCGTCATTAATGCGTTGCTCGTCGGTCGAAAGACCGTGTTTCGCGCTCGCGGCTTCCCACGCTCCGGCCATGCCGATTTTGTCTTTAAGTTCGACGACGATGCGCTCGGCGGTTTTCTTCCCGACACCGGAGATCTGCGAAAGCGCCTTAACGTCGCCGTTTGCCACCGCGCCGCGAAACGCTGTCACACTGATGCTGCTCAAGATGCTCAAGGCGATCTTCGGTCCGATGCCGCTGACGGTGTGGATGAGGAGACGGAACAGGTCACGCTCATTCTGAGTCATGAAACCGTAAAGCGTGTGCGCGTCTTCGCGAATGACCAAGTGCGTGAGCAGCGTCACGCTTTGCCCGGGTGGCGGCAGCTTGTCGTACGACGATAACGGGATCAATGCTTCGTAACCCACGCCGTTCACGTCGAGGGTCACATGCGTGGGCAGCGCGTCGATGACTTTGCCGTGCAAAAAAGTAATCATGTTGTGCCATTGAATCCCAGAGCTCTAATTCCAGCCTCTGTCAGCCGATGGAGATCTAATTTCGCGGCTAAGACTTCATCCACTTGGTAAATGGCCTTGGATGAAGATTTCAGGTACTGCTTCACAAATTACACTCAAGTCGGCTTTCGCCGGAAATCGATATACGGCCGGGAGCGAGGTTCCCAAATACCTGTCGCCTGCCTTGTTCGTAATCGAGAAGCAATTGGAGTGAGGCATAGCAGGAGACACATCAGACACCACAAGTTGATCGTCGTTTTGAAAATAGCTTCCCATCCCTTTTGTCCGAAGCGCCTGTTCAAGTTCAACGTAGCTTCTCATGAACACTAAATTCTTTTGGGCACACTCAAACTGTATCGCCCATTCTCCTGCGCATGCGTGAGCGCCAGCGCCAGCGCGTCCGCTGCATCCGGTTCGGGCGGTTGAGCGAGATGTAACATGCGCTGCACCATTTTGGCGACTGCCAGCTTTTGCGCGGCGCCGTAGCCGACAATGGCCTGCTTCACTTTCCGCGGCGCGATTTCGTAGATCTCAAGCCCCGCTTCTGCAATGACCGCGAGCGCCGCTCCTCGCGCCTCGCCCATGATGATGGCTGTTTGAAGATTCTGCGCGTAGAAAATTCCCTCAACGGCGCAGACTATTGGAGCGTGGCGTTTCAGAACTTCGCGCAAACCTTGGACGATGTTGACCAGGCAACGCGAGTGTTCCCATCCGCCCGGACATGAAATCGTTCCGTGAGCCAACGTTTCGGGGAAAGGTTTTGCCAGCCGAATCACTCCGTATCCGGTCCCGCGCAGCGATGGATCCAAACCGAGAATAACCGCGTTCGACGGCTGATTGCGACGGGTGACGGCCTCAAACACAGGGCCGGCCGCGCGTGTCGAGCGGCTCAATCGCTCCTCCATCCGTTTAAATTGCTGCGGCGTCACGCCCATTGGCCAAATACTGCCAACAGCGTGAGAGTCGCAAAAGCAGAAAAGGACTACAGCGCAGATGACATAATGGAAAAGAGGCCAAGTAAATGGCCTCTTGCAGACATTTGAATTGAAGATCGTTTAGCGGCCGCGGCCACCGCCATCCTGCCGATCGTTTCGAGAATTGCCTCCACCGCCGCCGTCGCCGCCGTGCTGCTTTGCGGGTGCCGGCTCCTGGCGGGATTCCTGACGAGGCTGAGACGATCCGGAGCGCACTACAGGCGCTGCATTATCTCCCTGCTGCCTGTTCCAGCGTGGTTCTTCGCGCGGCGCAATCTGGGGAGCCTGGTATGTCTGAACGGGCGGCTGCCACCGTGGCTGAGAATCTGGCTGACTGAATTGCCGCTGCTCCTGCCGAAACACGCGATTATCCTCTCGATCAAATCGGTTCTTGCCCTGGTCACGTGTTTGCGGAGTCAAAGGTGCCGTGACCACTGGCTCTCGCTGTGGCATTGGCGCTGAATACGAGGGCCGATCCAAGTTTCTTGCGGTTCGTGAGTCGTTGCGGTTCCGATTATCCTGCACCGAAGGTACGGGCTGCGGAACCGGCTGCGTCGGTTGCGATCGAGACAGTCTCGCATCGTCACGATTTCCACGGAGGATTAACGAATTCGGCGGATTCTGTTTGTTGTCTCCGTCACGATTGCGGTCCGGACCGCGCAAGATTATTGAGCCTGGTTTTTCCGTCCGCGAAACAGCAGGCGCATTGTTCCTGACAGAATTGTTGTCCCGCGCCTCATTTTTCGGAAGAACAGTCCGTCGATTTTCAGCGTTCGGCATCCGATCATTCAGCTGATCACGCGAAATCGATGTTCTCGAATCAAACGGTGATTTCGGGGAGCCCTCAACAGAGGGGCTACGGCTGATACGCTCATTGCCGCTGATGCGCTCATCGCTGCGAATCCGCTGAACGGCCCGCTCGTCCAGTTTCACTCCTTGCCCGACAAAATTGCTCTTCTTTGTCGGAGCCGGGAGATTCGGACGATAGACGGCGAGGGATCGGTCGCTGTTCCGACCGCCTTGAAATCGAGCGCTGCGCGGGTCGCCGGCGTCCCGGATGTGATGCTGCGGAATCTCGCTGTGTGCGGCGGCGGCAACGCGGGTAACAGGGATGCCCTCGTTGATGATTGTTTTATTGTGAACCACGACTTTGTTCTTGATCACAGTATGATTGTAGAAGCCGTGAACCTCATGCGGCGGGATACGATGATGGTACCAATGCCGGTCACAGAAATTGTTAATGGAAACAAAGCTGAAACTGCTCCAGCCGATTCCAAAGCCGAAACTCACACCGACAGGGTGGCCAAAGTATGTGAAGCCCACTCCCGGCGCATAGCAAGCAGTCGGGGGCAGGGGAGCCCATCCGCAATAAGCGTCCGTGTATCGCCAGCTCACCCATGCCGGTCCCCACACTGTATCCGGCGCCCAGCACCAGCCCCAGTTGCGGTGATGAAACCAGCGGCCATAATGGAAGGGTGCCCAGCCCCACGTATAATCCGAAGCCCAGTACCAGCCGCTATCTGAATTGACCCAATATCCGTTGTCGGAGTACGGCTGCCAACCTGGGTTAACCACCGTCACGGTCGGCCTCCAGCACATCCCATAACCTTGAACGTCCACCCAGCTACCGTACGGCGCGAGTGAATCATAGAAATAGCTGTACGCCGCATTACCCTCGGGCGCATTCTCCGGTACAAGCGGGGCTTCAACTGGCTGCGTTTCCTCGACAGTTCCGGGTGTCGATTCCGAAGCGATCTCTGCCTGGGCCGTTGTGTTCACGTTCAACTCGGGAACGGCAGCAGTCGCCGACTCTCCCGTGGTGCCCTGAATCTTCTGGTCGTGCTGAATCATCGCTGTCACAACTGCGCTCGGGACACCGATGTCGTTGAGATAAACGATGTCATCCGCGCTCAGGTCGAAAACGCGCGAGGAGTTGGTCACGTAAGACATCATCACGCTTTCGTCAACACCGGCCTGCGCCAACCTGGCCACTTCCGCCGCCGAACCAGAAACCTGGGGTGCCGTGGCACTTGAAACGAGCCGTCCCGGTGCTGTTTCGAGATCATTCTCTGCCGCTTCTGGCAAAGGCGCATTAGTTGACACCGTTAAATCAGCCACCGACTCGTCGTTGTTTGCAGCTTGTGTCACTGGAGCTGATTCGGCGTTCTGCTGGATGCATCCTCCGGCGAGCGGGAGCGCCGCGAGCACCAGTGCCAGCTCGAATTTCCAAAACATCTCTCGTTTCATACTTAATAGATACGCTGTTTTGACTCTGCGTTCCATAAGATCAGACTCGTAAATGATGGTGGTTATTCATGAAAGGAGGCGCACCGCGGTTCGGAACAATGGGCCGGACAGTCGCAAACGGAAACACCCTATGTCCCTTATTTCTGAAATATTTTCTCGCCAGCCATTGACAAACCGCCTTGAATTCGAGGCGGATATGCACCCTCACAAAAGTTCTCCCGTACGTTGACGTGAAACCCGCCGCGAATTTCTTAAGAAAACCGGCGCCACAGCGCTCGCGGTCACAGGCCTGATGCCGTTCTCGATAGCGGGCTCCGAGAACAGAGGCAGCGTTTCCATTGTCCTTGATTCATCCGATGCGCTTACGAGCCAGCCGCCCGTGCTCTGGGCGACTGACCAGTTGCGCGATTCTTTGATTGAGCGGGGCGTGGCGGCGCAAATTGTGCCCGGCCTCGATGCAGCGCCCGCTTCGCGGGATTACATTCTGGTATCAAGCGGCAGGTCCGCTCGTTCCCGTCAGATGCTTGAGGCTGCAGGGCTCTCGCTTTCCTCCGCACCTGAGTCTTTAGCACTCACGCGCGGGAAAATTGGATCCCGCTCTGTTTTGCTTGCCGCCGGGTCAGACGCACGGGGTTTGGTTTACGCGCTGCTCGAACTTGCGGACCGCGCCCAACTCGCTACCGATCCGCTCGCAAGCTTTGAAAACGGTGAAGCCCGTTTCCGAGCATCCGGCCAACCAAATCCGCAGCGTCGGGCGGTCGTTCGCCAGTGATGTCGAGGACAAGCCGTGGTTCAACGACCGCGAATTCTGGACGCGCTATCTCACGATGCTCGCCGCGAACCGGTTCAATCGCGTCAACCTCACGTTCGGCCTCGCATACGATTTCACGAGAGATATCACGGATTGTTATTTTCATTTCGCGTATCCGTTTCTGCTCGCCGTGCCCGGTTACAATGTCCGGGCTGTGCCTTTGCCGGACTCGGAGCGCGATTCGAATCTGGAAATGCTTCGCTTCGCCAGCGACGAAGCAGCGCGGCGCGGAATCCAGTTTCAACTCGGCCTATGGACCCATGCCTATCAATGGACGAACAGCCCGCGCGCGAATTACACGATCGAAGGTCTCACGCCCGAGACGCAGGGGCCGTATTGCCGCGACGCGCTGCGGCTGCTTCTTTCGCGATGCCCAAACATCACCGGCGTGACGATCCGCACTCACGGCGAAAGCGGCGTGGCTGAAGGGAACACCGGTATTTGGAAAACAATTTTCGACGGCGTGGCCCAGTGCGGGCGCAAAGTCGAAATTGATTTGCACGCGAAGGGCATGGACCAGGCCATCATCGACGCCGCGCTCGCGACAGGGATGCCGGTGAACATCTCGCCGAAATTTTGGGCCGAACACATGGGCCTGCCCTACATGCAAGGCGCGATTCGCGAGCACGAAATGCCGCCGCAGAATGCGCGCGACAACGGTTTCTTCTCGCGCAGCTCCGGCTCGCGGTCGTTTCTGCGTTACGGCTACGGCGATTTGCTCGCGGAGAATCGGCGTTACGGCATATTGCACCGCATCTGGCCGGGAACTCAGCGAGTGCTGCTCTGGGGCGATCCCGAAACGGCCGCCGCTTATGCCCGGGTATCGAGCTTCTGCGGCAGCAACGGCGTGGAATTCTACGAACCGCTCTTCTTCAAAGGCCGCAAAGGTTCCGGCCTGCCCGGCGGACGCGACACCTATGCCGATGTGACGCTGAAGCCCAAGCCCGATTTTGAAAAATACGATTACACCTACCGCGTCTGGGGCAGAAATTTTTACAGCCCGGACACCGACGCGGACGGCTGGCGTCGCCTGCTGCGGAAACAACTTGGCTCGCAGCGCGGAGCACGCCGAGGTTGCGTTATCTTTGGCGGGAAAGATCCTTCCGCTCGTTACGACCGCGCATTGTCCCTCGGCGGCGAACAACCATTACTGGCCGGAGATGTATTGGAATATGCCCATGGTGGACGTGAACCAGCGCCATCCTTACAGCGACACGCCGGAGTCCGAAGCGCTTCGGCACGGTAAGTCCGCTCGATCCGGAATTCTTCCTGAGTTGCGATGAGTTCGCCGAGGAATTGCTAAAAAGCGATCACAGCGGAAAATACTCGCCGGTATGGGTTGCCACGCGTCTTGAGGAATTACGCAGGGCAAACTCTCGCGCATCTGGCAAAACTCAAACCGAACGGTCGACAAGATGCTGGATTTTCGTCGGTTGAAAGTCGACGCAACGATTCAGGCCGGGCTCGGAAAATTCTTTGCCGCCAAATTCCGCTCCGGTGTCCTTTACGCCATTCATTTGCGGACCCAGGACCGCGGCGCGCTGGAAACATCCCTTCGCGAATTTCGTTCAGCGCGCACTGCATGGGCGGACCTGGCAAACGTCGCAAAGGGTGTCTATCGCAATGATGTAACTTACGGCCCGGACTACTACCAGCGCGGCCATTGGCTGGATCGACTCACGACGATGGATGCCGACATTGCAGCCATGGAAAAACTTTTGGCGGCGCTCCCCGAGTCACCTGCGGACAAAGCAGAGCACGCTTCCATCGAGAACGCGGTGCAGGCTGTTTTGAAGAAACGCAGACGCGATGAGCAGCTCCCGCTCCCCGAAATCTACACACCGCCGGCTTCATTTCGGCGCGGCGAAGCCGTTTCCGTCGTCGCGCGCTTTGCGCGGGTAAGCAATCGCGCAGCAATCACCAGCTTGCGTCTGCGCTATCGCCGGGTCAATCAGGCGGAAAGGTGGCGGATGGCGGAAATGACAAAGTCCAGTGAAGAATATCGGGCAACGATTCCTGCAGAGTACACTGACTCGTCGTTTCCGTTGCAGTATTACTTCCAGATTCGAGAGGGCACGGGCCGCGCGTGGTTGTTTCCGGCACTTGAACGTCCATGGAACGGCCAGCCGTATTTCGTAGTGCGACAGGCATGATCTGGATTGGCACATCCGGTTTTCAATATGCTGAATGGAAGGGATCATTTTATCCTGCGACAATTTCGTCAAAGAAGATGTTGCCGTTCTACGCCAATCATTTTCGCACCACGGAAATCAATTACAGCTTCAAGCGCATTCCCACCGTTAAAGCGCTCGCGGATTGGAACTCGCTTACACCCGGACAATTCCAGTTCAGCTTCAAAGCACCGAGAGAAATCACGCATCTGCGTCAACTCAAAGGTTGCGCTGACGTCCTGGCTCGGTTCAATGGCGTGCTCAAAACCCTCGACGAGAAACTAGGGGTCGTTCTGTTTCAACTGTCCCCAACCTTCAAGAAGGATTTGCCGCTGCTGAGGGAGTTTCTCGGCGCCCTGCCGACTGAACTGAATTGCGCATTTGAATTTCGTCAAACGTCATGGTTCGAGGATGAGACATTCGCCGCGCTCAAGTCGCACAATGCGGCACTGTGCATCGCCGACGGCGGCGAACTTAATACGCCGATTGTATTCACCGCGAACTTCGGCTACTTCCGTTTGCGCCGGAAAGATTATACCGGCAAAGACATTTCAGGTTGGGCGAGAATCATTCGCGAGAACCAGGACCATTTCGCTGACATCTACATCTATTTCAAACACGAAGACACTGGCGTCGGCCCGAAATTCGCGAAGCAACTGATGGACGCCATTCCGTAGCCTTTCGCGGAAACAGCACGCCAGGCGCGTGCGCTTCCCAATCGCGATTGACTTGTTCGTTCGTTTCTGCGAACAGCAATTGCATGAAATCCAATGAGCCGATCACTCGCCGGGAATTCATTCAATCCACCGCCGTCATCACCGCCGCCTCTGCTGCGGCTCCAGCGTTGTTCTCGTCCTCGGTTCGCGCGGCGGAAAATTCCGCGACGCCAAAGATGATCGGCATTCAAGTTGGTTCGGTGTCGTTCACCGACGAAGGCGTCGAGCCGGTGCTCGACATTTTTCAAGAGAAAGGCGCGATCAACACGATTTTTCTCACGACGTTCACTCACAGTCGCGGCCTTGGCGGACGGCAGATTCCCGGCCAGCCGTTTCCCGATCACGGCAAACAGGAGTCCGACGAAAACACGTATCACGGCGGCAACTTTGCCACGCCGCACGCGGAGTTTTACAAAAACAACGTGCTGAAAATTCCGCACGCGCCCGATCATGGCGGCCTCGACATCGTTGCGACAGTTTTGCCCGCAGCGAAAAAGCGCGGCATGAAATTGTTTTGCACGCTGGAAGATGTGTTCCGCGCCGACGTGCCTGGCGTGAGCGAGGTCGCCGAGATTGATTTGCAGGGCCGGCGCGCCGCGCCGTTTCTGTGTTTGTATCATCCCGAAGTGCGCGCGTTCTGGACCGGACTCGCCACCGATCTTTGCAAGTCCTACGACATGGGCGGCCTCCTGCTCCTCAACGAACGCAATGGCCCGCTGCTCAACGCGCTCGGCGCCAGCCACACGCAAAGCATCGTGTCCGACCGCGTCACATGCTTCTGCGAATTTCACCAGAAAGCCGCACGCGAACACGGCATCAACTTCGATCGCGCGCGCGAGGGTTATCGCAAGTTGAACGAGTTCGTTCAGGCCGCGCTCGCGGACAAACGGCCCAACGACGGTTACTTTGTTGAGTTCTGGCGATTGCTCGTCGAGTACCCGGAAATCATCGCATGGGACCGTCTCTTTGACGAAGCCAAACATCAGGTGCTCGCGGAAATCAACGCGGCGGCGAAATCCGTGCGTAAGGAACTTCAGGTCGGCTTCCACATCGAACACGTGAACTCGTTCAATCCGATCTTCCGCGCGACGCGGCGTTACGATGAACTCGCGCAGAAGGCGGATTTTTTGAAGGTCGTCGTTTACAACAACTGCGCCGGCGAACGCTACGCGAATTTCCTGCGCAACATCGGGTCGACCGTGTTCCGCGATGTGCCAAAGGATGAACTGCTCGCGTTCAACAATCGTCTGCTGAACTACGAACACGAAGCCGGCTTCGCCGATCTTGCGGCCGCCGGGCTCTCTCCTGATTACGTCGCGCGCGAAACCAAGCGCGCCATCGCCGGTGTCCAGGGCAAATGCAAAATTCTTCCGGGCATTGACATCGGCATCCCGACGGCCGCCACGTCGCGCAAAGCCTCGCCCGACGACACCTACGCCGCAACCAAAGCCGCGCTCACCGCCGGCGCTGATGGGCTGATTTTCTCGCGCAAATATTCCGAGATGCGACTGGCGAATCTCGCGGCGGGTGGCAGGGCGGTGAAGGAGTTTGCGCGATGAGAGCTGGCGCAAGCGGCCAACAACACTAAGTCAGGACACTCCCGCGCCATTTCACTGCGGGAAATTGAATTCGCCCCTCCGTGTTTCCGGTATACTTACGCAAGCTTCACGGGTTTGCCGGTTCGGGCGGATTCGTAGATCGCCATCATGATCTTCACGTCGCGAAGACCTTCCTCACCCGACACTTTGCTCGGCTTGTTGTTCATGATGCACTGCGCGAAATCGTCCATCTCGGCCGCGAACTGGTTTACAGCTGGCAGGTTGATCACCTCGCCGTCACTGCGCGTGCCGCGCGAACTATTGTAATTGTAGGCGGGGTCCAAACCGAACGACCCTTTCTCCGCGGTCACTGTGAATCCTCTCACGTCACTCCGCTCATAATTCGTCCGGCATTTCGTCGTCAGTCCTCCCGGAAAAGTCATTTCCCATTCAACGCTCTCTTCCACTTCGGCGAATTTCACTGGATCGGTGATGGGTCCAAACTTCGCCGTCAATTCAACAGGTTCCCTGGCACTGACGAAACGGCAGGTCTGCAGCGCATAAATGCCTACGTCCATCAACGGGCCGCCCCCGGCCAGCGCCTTTTTCACGCGCCACTCCGTCGCGGTGATCGATCGGCTGAAACCCGCTTCGATCGTTTTCAACTCGCCGAACACCTTTTCCGTGGCGAGGCGCCGGCATTCGATGTGGTTCGGATCGTATTGGCAGCGATACCCCACCGCGAGCATCCGCCCGGCCTTCTTCGCCTCATCAATCATCGCCTGGCACTTCTCGACCGACACTTCCATCGGCTTCTCGCAAAAGACGTGTTTCCCGGCTTTCAATCCCTTGATCGTGTGCTCGGCATGAAGGCCGTTGGGCGTGACGACGTAAACGACATCAATGTCCGGGTTGTCGGCCATCTTTTCCATCGTGTCGTAATTGAAAATATTCTTGTCGGGAATATTGTATTGGGTCTTCCAGCGTTCAGCTTTGGCCGGTGTGCCGGTGACAATGGCAGCGAGCCGGCAGAACTTTGTTTGTTGTAATGCGGGCGCGAGCTGGCCGGTGCTGAGGCCGCCAAGACCGACGAGGGCGAAACCGAGTTTCTTTTCCGCGTCAGCTGCCCGTACTGTCGAAATCAACGTGCTCGCGAAGGGCGCGGCAATAGCCGCTGTTGATGCCTTTTTCAAAAACTCGCGTCGCGTATGAATTATAGTGCTCATGTGTGCAAACGTTTCGGTGAATTCGCGGAAATCTTTCCGTGAAACGTCGGAAAATGCAAGAGAACAAAAATGTCGTATGACGGGCTGATGATAGCTGATTCAACTCGTCGCTCCGAAGTCCGATGAAGGCGGAAAGACAATTGACCTTGGCCTGTGGCATGCCGGCAATGTGAGCGCCGCATTGATGCACCCCTGACCCTATGCGAGACTGGGGCGATTGTTACGCAAGAAATATTTTGATCGTCTCAGCTCGCTGTTGCCAATCGCGTTGATGGCAGTAGAGACGGCATTGTTTGCCGCCTCGCCCGGCGATGCGCCGCAGTTGCCGATCACCGGCACGCGCATCGTGAACGTGGCCACGGAACCGCAATTGCAGGCCGCGATGGGCAATCTGCAGCACGGCGACACGCTGCTGCTCGCCGACGGCACCTACAATCTCACCAGCAGCCTCTACATCAACGGCCGGAACAACGTCACCATTCGCGGCACTGCCGGCAGCACGAACGTCGTCCTCGCCGGCAAAGGGCATGGACAATTCCAATTACGGCAGCGTCCCGTTCGGCATCTGGTCCAATGGCACGAACACGACCATCGCCCACCTGACGATTCGCGACACGTGGGACAACGAAATCATTTTCAATCCGGGCGCGCAATCGCCGCACGTCTATTGCGTCCGGCTGCTGAACGCCGGCTCGCAATTCATCAAATCCAATCCTACCGACGTCGAATGCCGGCCTCGGTGTGAACAACGGCGTCGTCGAATATTGCTGGTTCGAATACACCGGCAGCCCGCCGGCGATCACGGCTCGGGCGTGGGTTATTTCAACGGCATCAGCGCACACGCAGCGCAGAACTGGATCGTCCGCGGCAATCTTTTCAAGAACCTGCACAACCCGGACACCGCCGCGTATCTCTGGAATCCGGCGGTGCTGTTCTGGCGGCATTCGGTCAGCACGGTCACGGAGCAGAACACGTTCATCAACGTGGATCGCGCGGTGGCTTACGGGTTGGATAACACGACGCCTTACTTCGACCACGCAGGTGGAGTGGTTCGCAACAATTTTGTTTATCTCGCGCCCGGCTTGATGAGCGCGAGCCGCAAAGCCGGTTCGGACGGCTCGATCATCGCGTGGAATTCTCCCGGCACACAGATTGACCACAACACCGTTCTGCTCAACAGCAATGAATTTTATGCGGTCGAATTTCGTTTCGCGACGACGACGAACTGCACCGCTCGCAACAATCTCGCCGACGCGCCGATTCACCTGCGCGACAGTGCCACGGCGATTCAGAGCGGAAACCTGCTCAGCGCCGCGCCAGCAATGTTCGTCAATCCCGACCGACGCTGACCTGCATTTGCTGGCGTCCGCAACCAACGCCATTGATAAAGCGCCGACGCTCGCCACAGTGACGAATGATTTCGACGCGACCCGCCGTCCGCGCGGCGCAAGCTCCGACATCGGCGCGGACGAATTTTCGACGAATGCGCCTCCGCTGATCACGAACTTCACGCTCTCCGGCTCGAACACGCTGATTAGTTTCACTACGCTGCTTGGTTTGAGTTATGACGTGCAAGCAACAAGCGCTCTGAGCGGCGGCATGTGGTCGCTCACGAGTAGCAATATTCCCGGAAGCGGTGGCATCATGCAGAGCCTGGATACGAACGCGACCAGCCAGACAAATCAGTTCTATCGAATCAGGCTTTCTCCGTAACCGCTCTCCCGCCCCCGCTCCCCATTTTCTTCGCAACCGGCCAAGGCCGTGATACAGACTCCTCAGGCGCGAGCGATTCACGAAATGAGGCTTGTCTTCAAGCGCAGACGCCGTTAAGAAGCAACTTTCCGTCGCCATTTGCGCCTAAGGCATGAAGACTCTTCGCTCGATTTTGGCTCACTCAAAACAGTGGCTCCTTTGTCTTGTCGTCTCCAGCGCGTGTTCGCTGCAGGCCGCGCCCGGCGACAGTCATTGGGACAGGCAATTCGGTTTGCCGGGAACGACCAATCGCGTTTATGCGCTGCGCTTCAACGGCGACAAGCTTTACGCCAGCGGAGTGCCAATCGGTGCGGGCGGGCTGCTAGGCACGAACACCGGCGTGGACATATTCGACGGAACGAACTGGAGCAGCACAATTGGCGAAGTGACCAGCAGCGCTTACGTCCTGGTTTACGACGTCGGATTCCTGGGAAACGACCTTTACGTTGCGGGGATTTTTACTTCGGCGGGCGGAGTAACCGCGCCAGGCCTGGCGAAATGGAACGGGAGTGACTGGTCGAACATCGGTTTCGCCGGCCTCGCGCTCGCTCTGGTTTCTGATGGAACAAATCTTTACGTCGGCGGCTCGTTCACGAACGCAGGCGGTGTGCTCAACACAAACGTCGCGCGGTTCGACGGAACCAACTGGCATTCGCTCGGCGACGGTGTCGGTGTTTACAATAACAGCCTGGGCTCGGTTGTTTACACTCTCGAATTGCACAACGGCCAGCTCTACGCGGGTGGAGTTTTTACGAACGCAGGCAACATCGCGACCACGAACGTCGCTGTATGGAACGGCTCCGGTTGGTCGTCGCTCGGCTCAGGTTCGGCCAACGGTGTGAACGGGACCGTTTATGCGCTCGCGTTTCAAGGAGGCGATGTGTATGTGGGCGGCAGCTTCAGTGTTGCGGGCGGTGTCTCCGCAAACGGCATCGCGAAATGGGACGGCGGGTCGTGGTCGCCGCTGGGAGCAGGCTGCAAAGCGGCGCCCGGCAATACGGCGGTCACATGCATCGGAATTCTGGGCAGTGACGTTTACGTCGGTGGCAGCTTCACCAACGCTGGCGGCGTCAGCGCGCGGGCATTCGCCAAGTGGGACGGTTTTTCGTGGACGACCTGGCCGACCACGGACGGCGTCTTTCTATATCCGTTGAATGATGTTCCCAACCGGATGGTGGTCAAGGACGGCTCGCTCTACATCGGTGGCAATTTCAACCAGGCTGGAGACGTTATCGCAAATCATGTCGTGCGCTGGGATGGAAACAATTTTTATGCGCTGGGTGAAAAACCGGCGAATGGCATTGCGACTCCTCCCATCACTGTATCGTGCATTGGTGAGGCTGACGACGGTATTTACGTCGGCGGACTTTTCACCGCGGCGGGAAAGACGCTGGCCAACCGCATCGTCCGCTGGGACGGCACGAACTGGAACACGGTCGGCGGCGGAACAATGGGTGGCGCCAGCAGCGGGAACCGGGTGCTCGCCATTGCCGGTCGCGGCAACGAGGTGTTCGTTGGCGGAACGTTCACCAATGTCGGTGGAATCAACCTCAGCAACATCGCGCGCTGGGACGGCGCGAACTGGTCGAACATGGGCGTGGGATTTGATTCCAGCGTTGGCGTATTGGCGGCGACTCCCAACTACGTTTATGCCGGCGGCAGTTTCACGAACGTGAATGACCCGCCCAACATCGTGACCGCAAATCACATCGCTCAATGGGATGGATCCCAGTGGTATCTTCTCGGGTTTGGTGTCAACGGCAACGTGAACGCTATTGCAGTTGATGGCAGTGGTAATGTTTATGTCGGCGGCTCGTTCACGACGGCCAATTTCAGCACCGCCAATCGCATCGCGATGTGGAACGGCACTTTTTGGACGACGCTCGGCAGCGGTTCGTCCAATGGCACGAGCGGGACGGTGCTGGCCATCGCGGTCAAAGGCAGTGATGTGTATGTGGGCGGCACGTTTACTAACGCCGGAGGATCGGTCGTGCGCGGCATTGCCAAATGGGACGGCACGAATTGGTCCGGCCTTGGCAGCGGCGTGACTGGCCCGAGTACGGGCGGAAGTCCGGGCGCTCGCGTTTGCGGATGACGGGAAGCTTTATTGCTGCGGACGCTTCACCAACATCAGCGGCGTCAATGCCAACGGCATCGCCCGCTGGGACGGCACAAAATGGGAGGCGCTCGGCAGCGGATTTTTCGCCGACTCTGGCATCAACCGTGGAGTCGGCCTGGCAATCCGGGGTGACGATGTTTACGCTGTCGGCACTTTCGACGGAGCCGGTTTGACGGAATCGAGCGGCATCGCCCGCTGGAACGACACGATGGATTTCACACCGCCGTTCACGCTGAACTTCTCCCGGACGCAACTGCTGCCTGGAAATGCTTTCAAATCGCGACTCAACGCAAGCGAGCGAGCAACCTACCTGATCGAATACTCAGACGACTTCCAGACGTGGACACCCCTGATGACGAACAGCGCGCTGCAACTTGATTTCACCAACGCCGTGTCGCCATCCGTCACCCGGCGCGTTTTCCGGGCGAGAGGAATTCCTTGATTGATGCTTTTCTCCGCATCCGATGGGGAGACTTGAGCCGTTTGGAAAACGGCGAAAGCAATTTGCGGAGCAAAGACCCGTAGGGTCAAGCGAGCGGGTGCGAGCGAGTCAACGTGGCGAAGCCGGATGATGAGGTGAAACTTACCGCGGAGACGCAGAGCAGAGACAGGAATCAACGCAAGGACGACAAGACGCGAAGCCGCAAAGCCTGACCGAAGCCCCGTCGGGGCGAAAGATACTAGCCCGGGGTCAGGACCGCAGCGGACGCAACCCCAGGGCGGTACGGACTTCGTCTCGCTTGCCTAGACTATCATCTGTCGGGCTTGCAGCCCTTTGAATCGGAGCGCATCAGCGTCAATCAGCGGTTCAAAAACACCTCACCCGGCCCTCTCCGCAGAAGTTTGTTTTCTCCCCACAACCCGGCTACGCCACCCTCTGCCCCTCCCGCATCGAGTTTCCTGCATCAAATCTGCACGCAGGTTGTCGCCTCCTTCAACCCTCACTTGATTGGCTGCCCGGCTTTTGGTACAGAAGGTCGACCCTTTGAAAGAAACGCCCAGCTACAACCGTAGTTACGCCCCGTGAATACACGATCGATCTGCTTCCTCATTTGCGTCTCATGGCTGTCGCTCGGTCTTGCGCAAGCGCAATTTGTTCTGACCAAAGTGGCCGACACTAACACGGCCATTCCCAACGGCACCGGCAACTTCGCCACCTTCAACGCCGCAGGCTATGGTCCAGAAACCAGTCAGGGCAGTGTCGCCTTCTACGCCACAGGCCCGAACGGTCAGAAAGGTTATTACAGCCAGGTGGGTGGCGTGTTGGGTCGAATCGCCGATACGAACACGTCCGCGCCGGGCGGGGGCAACTTCACCAGTTTCGGAACGTTTTCGTGGGGGTTTGAAAGTGACAGCCTTTATTTTACGGGCGCGACCGCGACTCAAAGCGGCCTCTATGTCTCGAGCAACGGTGTTGTCACCAGGCTGATTGACCCGACCACCACCACCGCTCCGCCGGGCACAAACAAGTTTACCGGGTTTCTGTTGGTTTACCCATTTGACGCGCGTGTCGCTTTTCTGGGAACGTATGGCGCGGCCACCAGCCAGCGCGGTATTTACCTCTACGACCACGGCGCAATTTCCAAACTGGTGGATGGCAATGATAATTTCCCCGGCAGTGCCGGGCTTTCCTTCCTCACCAGCAACTTTGCGGAAATGTCTCACGACGCAGATGGCGCGGTGGCATTTTTTGCCACGGATACGAACGCGGCACCGCCAATCGCCCAAGGCATTCTGAGCGTCGCAAACGGAGTCCTTCACACGATCGCTTCCACCGCCACGCAAGTCCCCGGTCAGGCGACCCTGTTTACCAGTTTCGTGCGCAAAGCCGACATCAGCGGCGGCAAAGTCGTTTTTATCGGGAGCTACAGCGGAGGCAGCGGTGTCTATCAAGCAAATCTCGACGGCAGCGGGTTGATTAAACTGGTGGACACGGCCACGCACATTCCCGGAAGTGGCACAACGAACTTCTCCAGCTTTCAGAGCGCGGCCATCGAACTCGGCACGGTCGTGTTCGTCGGGCAGGGACCGGGGATTTGGGGCGCCTATCGTCTGCAAAATAGCGTGCTTGAACAAATCGTCGCCAAACCCGAAACGTTGGACGGAAAGACGGTTGACTCAGTTGTCCTGGGCACCCAAGGCTTGAGCGGCGGGCGAGCAGCGCTGCAAATCCAGTTTTCAAACGGCAGCGTGGCCATTTATTCGGCCCTTGTCGGCTATGCAAACCAAACGCCTTCTGGCGGCACGCTCGTGCCAGGGTCATTGCTGTATTCGTCCGTGAACGGCTTCAGTTTCACCTTTAATGGCCAGGCCGGCGTCCCTTATCGCATTCAATACAACACCAATCTCGCTTCCACGAACTGGACGACGTTGACCAACTTCACCTATTCCGGGCCGATCACCATCGTGGACCCAGGCGCGGTGGGCAGCGCGCAGCGAGTTTACCGGGCCGTTACGCCGTAAGCGCTGTGCAGCAGTCGGAGCTTGCCGGAGAAAACGCTGACCTCATGCGGACGCACTTCGCGCAGAGTTTCAAGCAGTGGCTTTGGCGGCTTCTCAGTCATTTTGTCTTTGAGCCATTGACTTGAAAAACTCATACCCTTTGCGCAATGCTCTCAATCGGTGCCCGCTTTGTCGCAGCATTTACAGAAACCGCCCATGATGCTTTGCAGGCCGCCGACAATCGCCAGCGTGCCGATGATGATCCAGACGAGATTTCCTTTGAGCACGTCGAACGCGCGTAAGAGAATGATGACGCCGATCGCGATCCAGAAGAGACCGCTCATTTTGTGACAGAAGCAGCGGCACTTTTTCGTGTCACTACTTTTCTTTTCTTCCAACGTTTCCATAACCGAATCCTTTCGTTTTTGGATTCTTGTTTCGGATACGGCTCGTCAAAATAAAATATTTACGCGGTCGCCGCTTTCGCCGCCTCCAGATCGCTCCGCCGTTGCGCCATGCTCTTGAAGAATTCGTAGCCTTCGCGGCAGCGGCGGACGCAGACGTCCTTGTCCTCCAGCATCGTCTTGATGATGCGCAGAATCGGTTTCGGGCGCAGATAGTAGGCGCGGTAAAAGCGGTCCACGGCTCTCGAAGATCTCGTCCTTGCTCAGGCCGGGATATTCGAGCGCGCTTTGCTGGAAGCCGTCGTCTTCCACCAGGTCGGTCTTGTCCTTCTTCACGAACCAGCCGTTCTGCCGGGCCATGCTCGTAAAGCTCGGTGCCGGGATAGGGCGCGGCGAGGCTGACCTGCATGCTGAAGACGTCGAGCTCCTGCGCGAAGCGGATGGTTTGCTCGATGGTTTCCTGCGTCTCGACCGGCAGGCCGAGGATGAAGGTGCCGTGAATGACCACGCCGGCCTGGTGGCAGGCCTTGGTGAAGCGGCGCATTTCGTCCAGTGGTCACGCCCTTCTTGATGCGCGTGAGGATCTCCTCGTTGCCGCTTTCGTAGCCGACGAGGAACAGGCGCAGGCCGGAGTCCTTGAAACGACTTGATGGTGTCGTAATCGAGGTTGGCGCGGCTGTTGCAGCTCCAGGTCAACGCCGAGCGGCGCCGAGCTTCTTGGCGATCTCGCGGGCGCGCGGCAGGTTGGCGGTGAAGGTGTCGTCGTCGAAGAAGAACTCCCTCACCTGCGGGAAGAGCTTCTTCATGTAGGCCATTTCGTCGGCGACGTTCTGCGGGGAGCGGACGCGGTATTTGTGTCCGCCGATGGTCTGCGGCCAGAGGCAGAAGGTGCATTGCGCCGGGCAGCCGCGGCCGGTGTAGAGGCTCACGTAGGGATGCAGCAGGTAGCCGATGAAATACTTTTCGATCTGCAGGTCGCGCTTGTAGACGTCGGCCACCCAGGGCAGCGCGTCCATGTTCGGGATCATCTCGCGCTCGGGGTTGTGCTTGATCTTGCCGTCCTTGTCCCGGTAGGAAAGGCCGGCGATGGTCTCGAGCGGCGCGGCCTTCGGCGACTTCCTTGCAGGTGAAATCGAATTCCTTGCGGCCCACCCAGTCAATCGCCGGCGAGGCCTTGAGCGTTTCGGTCGGCAGCACCGCCGCGTGCGCGCCGACGAAGCCGATCTTCGTCTCCGGGCCGGTTGCTGCTTGATGGCCTCGGCGACCTTGCAATCGTTCTTCAGCGACGGCGTGGTGGTGTGGATGATGACGTGGTCGTAGTCCTTGGCCTGCTGCGAGGCACTCGCTTGATGTCGATGTCGTGCGGCGGGCAATCCAGCAGCTTCGCATCCGGGCACGAGCGCGGCGGGTTGCGCCAGCCAGGTCGGATACCAGAAGCTGGTGACCTCGCGCCGCGCCTGGTAGCGCGAGCCGGCGCCGCCGTCGAAGCCGTCGAAGCTGGGAGGAGAGAGGAAAAGCGTCTTCATTCAGCTCAAAGCATCTGAGCTCAGCGGAAACCCGAAGCTGCTCCGATCGACTCTAGGCTTCTTCGCCGTCGCGAATCTTGGCCAGCAACTCATCGCGCTGCGAGGTGTCGCCGCTGCCGCAGGAGCCGCCGCTGCGCTGTCGTTATGCCCGTTGTTCTGAAAGGCGGATTTCGCGCCCGCCAGCCGGTATTGATCGCGGCCTTGGCTTCGGCGAGATGGCCTTTGCCGATGGAGAACGCCGTTGAAGGCGTTGCACCTGGCGGCCCTGCGTGGTAAGGCTTGGGCTGCGGCGCAGAAGTTGTATTTGAAATTCTTCCAGTTGTCGCCGCGCTGGTAATTGGTGCCGAGCGCGCCGCTGGGATCGTAGCCGCAGTGGACCATGCAGTTCTCGCAGCGCGGATCGCGCGCGACGCCATTCACGACGCCGTATTTGTTCCAGTCCACCTTCGTCGAGCATTTCCTGGTAGCCGTCGTAATGGCCGTCGGTCATCAGGTAACAGGGCGCTTTCCAGCCTTTGATGTTGCGGGTGGGAATCGCCCAGGCGGTGCAGGTCAGCTCGCGTTTGCCGGCGAGAAACTCCTGGTAAACCGGCGTGCCGAAGATGGTGAACCGCTCGCCCCACTCCTGGATCTTCGCGAACTTCTGCGCGCGTCATCGCGCGCGTGAGGAAGAAATCCTCCGGCTGTCTTGCCGAGCCGCTTGACCATGTCCTTCTTGGCGGCGTCGTATTCGTAGCCGGGCGAAATGGTGTGGCCGTCCACTTCGAGCGACGAGAAGAACTCGAACATCTCCTCGATTTCCTTGCACGTCGGTTTCCTTGTAAACGGTGGTGTTGGTCGCGACCTGGTAGCCGAGAATCTTCGCCATCTTGATGGCCTCGACGCATTCCTTGAACACGCCTTCGCGCTCGACGATCAGGTCGTGGGTGTATTCCAAGCCGTCGATGTGGACGTTCCAGTACATCCACTTGGTGGGCTGGATGACGATCTTCTGTCGCGGCTTGCGTCGGCCTTGCGGATGGCTTCGGCCTCCTTCTCGGAGATCAGTTTTTCCGTCGAGCAGCTGCGTCAGCGTTGGGCTCCAGCTGCGGCGAATAAGCTGCCGCCAGGTAGTCCCGCATCTTCTTCCGCATGAACATGCCGTTCGTGCAGATGTAAACGATGCGGCCCTGCTCGCAGCAGCCCGGCGACCAGTTCCTCGATCTTCGGATAAATCAGCGGCTCGCCGCCGCAGATGGAAACCATCGGCGCGTCGCACTCCTGCGCCGACGCCAGGCAATCCTCCAGGGTCATCATGTCCTTGAGGCTGGTGGAATACTCGCGAATGCGCCCGCAGCCGGTGCAGGTCAGATTGCAGGTGTGCAGCGGTTCGAGCTGCAGCACCATGGCAAACTTGGGCGTTCGCGCAGCTTGTGCTTGATGATGTGACGGGCAATTTTCGCCGTCAACGCGAACGGGAATCGCATAGCTTACTTGGCCGATGCGAGCTCGGTGGTGTCGGGGGCAAGAACCGCTGGCGCATTGGTGCACGGTGGGTCGGCCTTCAACAAGCCTCCCCTGAGCAATCCACCGGCTCCGGGCAGTAAAAAGTCCAGCGGTGTGACGGTCTTGGAAGCATTAATGCCCCCACAGCCGGCGGCCATGACAATCAATGCCGCGCCCAGCGTCGCAAACAGGGTCTGCCGTAGTGATTTACCAATTGATATCACCCAGTTGGCAGTATAAGACGGGTTATGGCGTTCGCAATACCTATTTTGCGGCTGGCATCAGCGGACCGGTGGCAAAACGCAGCCGTAACAATGGCTGTTGCCCTGCTGTTTACTGTTGCACCGCAGGCACCCGTGTTCGGTGATTCTCAAGCGGCAATAACGAACCAGCCGGCGCCGAGCCGACGCCCCGGAAGCGTTGATTACCGGCAACGGATAGCTGGCGCTTACGCGGCTGCCCGAAACGAGTTCGAGACGCAGACGAACAGTGATCAAGCCGCCTGGCGGTTCGGCCGCGCGTGTTTTGACATCGCTACTTTGACGAACAACAATTCCGCGCGGGCGACAATCGCCCAACAAGGCATCGCTGCATGCCGTCAGGCTCTTCAACTAAAACCCAATTCGGCCCAGGCGCATTACTATCTCGGGATGAATCTGGGCCGGTTCGCTGACACCAAGAGAAATCTCGCGGCGCTTCGAATGGTGAGGGATATGGAACGGGAATTCCTGGCTGCGCGGGATTTGGACGACCATCTCGACCATGCCGGTCCGAATCGCAATCTGGGACTCCTTTACGAGCAAGCACCCAGCATTATCAGCGTTGGCAACCGCAGCCGGGCGCGCCAGCATTTGCTGAGAGCGGTTGAACTCGCACCCGATTATCCCGAAAACAGGCTGAATCTAATCGAAGCTTATCTCAAATGGGGAGACCGCAGCGGCGAATTGCGCGAACTGAATTTATTGCAGAGGATCTGGACCGAAGCTCATCAGAAGTTCTCCGGCGAAGAATGGACGTCAAGTTGGGCTGATTGGGAAGCGAGGTTCGACGCCGCGAAAAGGAAGATTGAAGAACCCGTGAAGCACCTCGAGTCACCCCGTGAAAGCGACTGAGGATAAACAGAGGTTTCAGAAAACCTGGTCAGATGGGCACAACTGCCGTCCAGCAAGCTTGCCCAAACCTCGCCTTGAATTTTTCGCGCAATTCTTCCGCCACGGCCTGGCCCTGTTGAATCAGCGCAAATGTCGTTGAGCCGCTCCCTGACATCAGCGTGGCAGTCGCACCGTTGGCGCGGAGAAAGTCCTGAAACAGGCCGAGGAGAGGATATTTTTCGAGCACCGGTGATTCGAGTGAATTGAAAAATTCCGGGCTCGCGTTTTTCAAATCACCCGAGTTGAGCAAGCCGATTAGTGCCGCGCCGCGTCCGGGCCTTCCATTCAGCGCTGCGGGGAAACGGGCAAGTGCCTGATAAGCCCACGCGGTTGAGACGCCGAATCCGGGATGAATCAGCAATAGCGCGGCGCCTTTTAATGCTGGAAAGAAATCCAGGGATTGAATCCTCTCGCCCCGGCCAGTCGCGAGGGCGGGGCACGAGGTTAAAAAAAACGGCACGTCTGAACCGAGACGTGACGCCAAATTCTGTAGCTGTTCGGGCGAAAGCGGCTGCCCGAACAATTCATTCATGGCCAGCAGTGTCAACGCCGCATTTCCGCTTCCGCCTCCGAGGCCGGCCGCCAAAGGAATTCTTTTCTCGAGATGAATCCGCACCCCCGCTTCGATGTTTGTCGCGTTGAAGAACGCATCCGCCGCACGATAAACCAGATTGTCCGAGTTTACCGGCAGCGACGGCTCATTGCATGAAACGTGAATTCCGTTATCCGCCCTGGCAAAGCTCAATTCATCGAAGATATTGACCGGGTGCATGACCGTTTCCAGTTCATGAAATCCGTCCGGCCGTTTTCCCAGAATATTAAGGAGCAAGTTGACTTTGCAGGGCGATCGTTTTTCGAGACTCATAACAAAAAACGCCAACCCTCAGAAACTTGCGGGTTGGCGCGTTTTGAAAACTGCTCAATTAATGCATTTCAAAAATCTTGAAGCGGCTCCCGGGTACGATCGGCAGCACATCACCGCCACTAAATCCGATAAATGTGTCGGTGTCGAACATCGAATCTGCCATCAGATTGGGTTGGTAATTGTCAGGATAAACTGGCGCCGGAGCGAAGTGGTCGGTAAAGACAGGGTCGTACGGCGGGAACGGCGCTGTAATCATTTCATAAACGCCAATTCCTGTGCGGGCAAGAGTGCGATTGATGCCGCGCACAAAACCGGTGGTGTAAGCCGTGTCAGGTGAATCAAACAGCGCCGTCTGCTCCATGGTGCGACGGAATTCCCCTGCGCGGACAATTTCAAATGTATTGCTCATCCCGCGCCCGAATTTGCGTTCCACGTTCGCGCAACCAGAACCGAACGCGCTGATCAAGACTAGCGCCGTTAGGAAGGAGAAGGGTTTTAGCATAAGTTTCAATCTGTAAAGGCAGATTAACTCGATTCACGCTGTTGTAAAGCGCGTTTTGAACCAGTTTCTGCCAGTCGGTCAGTGCTTCCGGAGGTATGCCCAACCGTAGTGATACCCTGCCCAAAAAAGCGCCAAGACTAAAAGAATCGCGGCGACCACCAGAGCCAATCGGCGGCGTGCCCAAGCGCGGTCCTTCTGTTCCCAGGTACCAGGCAATTCCCAAAGTTATGAGATAAAGTATCTGTAGCGGAATGGCCATCAGGATTTGGGTGATGATTTCCGGGGTCGTCAAAATCGCTCCCAAGACCAGGTTAATCACAATCACGTACCGCCACATGCTGGCCAGCGTGCGGTAATTCACCACGCCAATTTTCACTAATGTCAGAATCACCACCGGCAGTTCAAATCCCAGTCCCATGCCAAGCATGAATTTGCAGACGAAACCGATGTAGTCCTCCGCGCGCCACTGATACGCTTGAAAACCGAGCCATTCAGAGTACTGCACCGAAGCCGTCAATGCCAATGGCATCAGAACGAAATAGCAGAAACAAACGCCTGTGACGAAGAGCCCGCCACCGAAGGCCAGTCCGCGATAGACGTACTTCTTTTCTCGCATCCGCAACGCGGGAAAAACGAAAGACGCGATGAAATAGAAAACAAACGGACTGGCCAGCCCCAATCCGCCGTAGAATGCCACCTTAGTCGCGACAATAAATGCCCCGGCGGGACTAAGGTTAATGATCTCGATGGGCAGCCGCTCCGTTACGTTGTCATCCGGCTGAATTTCAAATCCGAGAACCCGGTTCGTGCCGACATTAATTGGCACGAGGTGAAGCGTCGTATAGGTGTTGGTTCCTATGAAGGATGCGAAGGGATCATTGGTTGTGATCTTGAGCGCGCCGAGTTGGTTGGTCCCGAAGTTCAGGCGCACGGTTTGGGTCTTGCCCCTGTGCGGCACTGGCGCCTGTCTCAGAGGCCATTCGATGATCCGAACGAGGTAATTTCCCGCGAGAAGACAGAACAGCATCGCGACGCCAACCGCCGCGGCGCTTTTGATTAAAACCCAACGAAGATCCTCAAGATGCTCCAGGAAGGACTTGACCGGTCCGCCCTCTTCTTCGTCTTCGAGATTCTCCGCTTCCGGTTCGGCAGCCATGGCGGGAACCGTTCAGCGAATCAGGCCTTCGAGCCGGGCGTTTGCGAAACGGTTTGCTGCTGCGAATCAGTCTGCGCACTCTGGGTCGGAAGCCGCTTTGCAGGCGCGGGAGTGTCGTCCATCGCATTCTGCACCTCGTCCGTCACTTCACGTGTCGCCTTCTTAAATTCCTTGATGCCCTGGCCCAACCCCTTGGCCAATTCCGGCAGCTTCTTGGCGCCAAACAAAACCAACACAACGGCGAGGATCAAAAAGACCTCTCCGCCGCCAAGATTAAATAAGCCGAACATGGTATTCATAATAACGGTCTAGGACGAACATTAAGCCGGACGCCGCCAATAGTAAAGCTGCAAAACCGGCTTAATTACGCATGCATGAGGCGTGTCGCCCACTGCCTTTGACGCTGGAGCAGCGCCAGCTGGATTACCTCGCGTGCAGAAGAACGAATTCGTCCCGGCGATTCCTGCTCCAGGCCGACTCATCATGCCCGGGATCAGCAGGTTTGTCCTCGCCGTAGCTGCGCGTGGCGATGCGATTGGGATCGATTCCAGCCGATGCCAGCGCTTCGCGAGCCGCCAAAGCCCGCTTCTCGCCGAGGGAGCGATTGTATTCCTCCGTGCCGCGTTCGTCGCAATTGCCTTCGATGAGCAGCTTGGCTGAAGAATCAGATTTCAAAGCAGAGGCCACCGCTTCAATCTTGGATTGTTCGCTGGGTCTAACGGTGGCTGCGTCATAGGCAAAATATACGGTTTGCCCTGCCAGCGCGGCGCGGTCTTGCCTCATGTCGTCAGGATTGAATGGTGCCGCTTCACCGCCCCCCATCTCTGTCGTAACCGGCCCCTGCCGATCAATTGGGCTCGCGTTGTCTATGCTATGGGGGTTTTGATTTTGATCGCCGGACTGACTTCCTTTGGGGAGTTCGGTCACCGGCGGTTTCTTTGTTCTGCAGCCCGCTCCAACCAGTCCAAGTGCCAGTCCAATCGCCAAGAAATTTGTAGATTGCATCAGTTTCATTTTGGTCCTCCGTTCAATTGATTTCGCCGTCCAGTCATTTGGGCGGCGTTAAAAGCACAAACACTCCCCGCCGATTTTGCTGCCATGCCTCTTCGTTATGTCCCGGATCCACCGGCTTGTCCTCGCCGTAACTGATCGTGTCCACGCGCGCCGGATCGATGCCCCGAGTGATGAGTTCCTCGCGCAGCGCCAACGCCCGCCGCTCGCCAAGCGATCGATTGTATTCTTCCGTGCCGCGCTCGTCGCAATGCCCTTCAATCTCCACCGCCTCCGTCGGGTGCGACTCAAGGTAATCGGCCACCGCAGCCGCTTTCGGTTTTTCGGTGGTTTTCACCGCCGCGCTATCGAAATCAAAATGAACCGTGTTAGCCGCGAACTTCCCCGGGTCTTTGTTCCAGCCCGGATGACCGGGGCCGGTGGGATAACCGACGAAGTCAGGATTGTTCGGTTGTTCATTCGGATTGATCGGAGGCCCCGGAGGCAGTTCCGGAACTTTTTCGCCGGTCCTGCCCGGGATGTTCGTCAGCGCTGTCGGCCGTTTGTGGCAACCAACCGCCGCGACACTGAGCGCGATTGCGAGCACGAACAGATTGGCAAAACTGGCGCGTTTCATTTGTGTTCTTTCGTGGAGCGAGTTATCGGGCCCAACTGGGTTGCGAGTTGTTTCCCGAAACGCGGGAAACATCCTTGTATTGTTTGGTTGGCACGTCAAGCAGAGACAGGCTGCGACGATCGCTCGAACGCCGCGTGAACACGAGCGTCCGCGAATTCGGCGACCACGCCGGGTCTTCGCCGGGAACCAATTCCGTTACTGTCCCGCCGTCCGCCTTCACCACGCAAATCTCGAAGTTGCCCATCTGAGCGGTGAACGCAATCCATTGCCCGTCCGGTGACCAGTCCGGCTCGGTTGGATTCAGAACTCCGGCTGTGGAGATTCGTTGAATCGAGCCGCCGGCTGCCGGCACTTTGCACAGTGAGCGGCGTTCCTTGATTTTCGTCGCGAAACAAATCCACTGCCCGTCCGGCGACCAGCACGGCGACGATTCGTCTTCACGGGTGACGGTCAACCGCTTCAAATTGCCGCCGTCCGCATCGCACACGTACACATCCGGGCTGCCGCCCTTGCTTAGAATCATCGCCACGCGCCTGCCGTCCGGCGAAACGGACGCGCTCGAGTTCAGGCCATTGTATTTCGAAAACGCGCTGCGCTGGCCGGTGGAAAGGTTATGAAAGAAAATGTCAGGATTGCCCAGTTTGTAGGACGTGTAATAGAGCGCCAGTTTTCCGGGCACCCACGTCGGCGCGGCCACAATCGTGTTATCACTGGTGACCGCTTCCCCATTGTAACCGTCGAAATCCGAAACATAAATTTCACTGTTCGCACCGGTGTCCTTCTTGAAAGCAATTTGCGTCAGGGCGATGCCTTTTCGCCCAAGCGCTTCAACAAAAGCATCGGCAAAAGCATGCGACTCGCGCCGGATCGGCGAACCTTTGTAGGCTTTGGCGACAACGACCTGCTTGCTGATGCGATCCGTCACGCGACCCTGCAAATCGCCATTGTTACTGCCGCTGATCACATATTGCGCGGCTTCGGCGTTGGTGAAGTTGAATCCCTGCACGTAAAGATCGAACTGAAGCGTTTCGGCGGCTTCACCGGTAAATCCGCTCATCGAAACCCAGATCGGAGGAGTGTTGCCGGGAATCAAAACTCTACTGATCTCCGGACGCTGAGCTTGTACGGAAAAGGTAACCAGTGCAGCGAGAAGCGATACTAGAGGAATAGGTGCTTTGTATTTCATCAGATTGTTTGTTTGAGTCTTGAGTGGAAATCAAATTCAACTGTGCGGCGCTTCATTCCGTCCGGGTACCGGAACCTTTTTGACCCGATCCAGGGCTTCGCGTACCGAGCGATCCACGCGCGGATCGCCGGAACGATCCACAATTCGGGCAGAACTGACCGTTCCGTCAGGTTCAATTGTAACTTCAACGCCGACGACAGCATCGCTGCTGTCCATGCCGTCGGGTGAAATCCACGCCCGGTCATAGATGCTGAGGATGGTTTGGTCGAATCCGGCGTAAGTCGGCCCGCCACCTCCCGGGCCGCGCAGTTCGGTGCCTGTAGTGGGCTTCAGATTGTTTCGCAGTCCTGCAATTGCTTGTCCGAATTGCTCCGCGACTTCACGTCTCGCGTCGTCTGGTTTCGAGTTCGCGACAGGCTTCGAGTTGCTTGCCGGTCCGGAACGGCGATAGACGGGCTTGAGGCTGATTTGTGGTTTTGATTTTTCCGGTCGGGTATCCAACACGGGCTCAGGCTTGAGATCCGTTTGCTCTTTAACAGGTTTTTCTGGTTCGTGAACCGCTGCAACGGCAGGTACCTGGCGCTGGGGGAGCCGGCTTGGCTGGAGGAGGCGGCAACGGATTCGGCATTCGGATTGCCGCCACCCGCCAGCGAACTTTCGATCAGTTTGGCTGGCACAAAATCAATTAGCGGCACGTTCTGCTGCTGGCTTTTCGGCGACAAGAACGCGGGACCGACTAATAGCACAAGCGACAGCGTCAGGTGCAAACCCGTCGAAGCGATGAAGCATTTCTTTTGCAGGCGATTCATCGGTTACCGAGAGGTTCGGTGCGCACGGAATAACGTGAAATCCCGTTGCGGGAACACGCGTCCATCAGCGCCACCGCTTGTTTCAACCGGCTGTCTCCGTCGCCACGAATGTAAACCACCAAGTTTGGATTAGACTTATAATCCTGCACGAGTTGCGTGACGACTTGATCTAGCTTCATAAACCGACCACCCAGCGTGTAGGCCCCCTGCGGGTTAATCTCGACCACTTTGATGTCTCGCTTATCGAGCTTTCTGATCCGGTTGTCCTTCCGCCTTGGGAAGTTTGAGCTCAATCCCCTTCTCGAGCAACGGCGTTGTTATAACGAAAATAATCAGCAGCACGAACGCGAGGTCGAGCAGCGGAGTGATGTTGATTTCACTTAGCGTCACCAGCGAACTGCGTTGGGAAAACCTTCGCATAATTCAGTCAACCAATTCTATTCTTCGAGATATTCCGTTTCCATCTTCGACACGAGTTCCTGCGCGAAATTGTCCAGATCGACCGTCAGGACGCGCAGATTGTGAACGAGCCAGTTGTAACCAAACATCGAAGGAATCGCGACGAGCAGGCCAGCCACCGTGGTAATCAGCGCCGCAGCCACGCCGGGCGCCATCTCCGTCAAACTGGCGTTCTGAGCCTGGGCGACGTGGCCGAAGGTGCTCATCACGCCCCAAACCGTTCCGAGCAATCCCAAAAATGGCGCGCCGCTTACGGCAATCGCCAGCAGAATCAGTCCCGATTCGAGCTTGAGCGATTCCTGCGCGACGGTGTTCTCCAACGTCCGTTTCACGTGCTCCATTCCTTTGAGCGAAACGTGCGGCTTGCGTCCGCCATCGGCATTTTTCAGCCGCGTTTACAATTTCCAGGCTGCCTGCCTGATAAACCGCGAACATCGGGCAACCTTCAGCCTGGACGCGCCGGTCATAGACGTCCAGCACGGCTTTTTGTGAACGAAATTCCGTGGTGAAGTAATGGTTGAGCTTCCTGGCGCGCCGCATCTGGAGCGCTTTGGAAATCATTACGGTCCACGCGACGATGGAGAAGACGACGAGGCAGCCGATGATGACCTTGGCTTCAGGAGTCGCCTGCCGCCAAACGTAGAGCAACTCGAATTCGCCGGATTTCGCCCCGGCAGCCGCAAAAAATAAAGGCACGTTCATTCCAACACGATTTCTATCCGCAAACTTTGTCGTGAGGAACCGACGCGCCGACGCGGAATTCGTTTAAGAAACCAACCGCCGCCCGATTCACAGAGCAGCAGTGACGTTTCTAACAGTGAATTGAATAATTGCAAAACTTTTTTGGAAAAATCTTAAGGACTATTTTGTTCTCTTGTCTAGAACTGGTTTCACAAGTCTCAAAGTGTGGGCGAGCGTACCTCGCGAGCCGAGATCGCTTCAAATTGCAGCCGGCTGCGGCTCGTCAGTAGCCTCGCCCCACCTTATGAAACCGGTTCCAGGCTGCTTTTTGTTTACCGCAGCACCTTTTTGCGACCCGCCGACGCGCCGGTTTCGGTCGCCGCCACTTCTCTCAAATCCGTCACGAACTGCGTCAACGTCCTCAGGCGTTGTGTCCCAACTGCACATCAGCCGCGACTCGTTCTGGCGTGACGACGCCGGTATAGAATTTCCAGCCGCGCTCATGCAGCTTGCTTCTCCGCGTCGGGCGGTATCGCCGCGAACACGGCATTCGATTCAACCGGAAAAGCGATCTCAACGCCCGGCACCTTGCGCAATCGCCGCTTCGAGCCGCTGCGCCATCGCGTTCGCGTGCCTGCGCGTGCCGCAGCCACGCGCCGTCCTTGCAGCATGCCGATCCATGGCGCGGAAAGGAACCGCATCTTCGACGCGAGCTGCCCGCCCTGCTTGCAGCGGTAATCAAACTCGCGCGCCAGTTCGGGATTGAAGAACACCACCGCCTCGCCCACCGCGATTCCGTTCTTTGATGCCGCCGAAGCAGAGCACATCCACGCCCGCTTTCCAGGTGATTTCCTTCGGAGCGACGTTCAGCGCGACGACGGCATTGGCAAAACGCGCGCCGTCCATGTGGACGCGCAAACCGCAGCGCCGCGCCGCTTCCGTCAGCGACGCGCAACTCGTCCAGCGAATAAACCGTCCCGACCTCCGTCGCCTGCGTCAGGCTCAGCGCGCGCGGCTTGGGATAATGAATGTCCGTTGCGGCTGATTGACCGCGCGCGTCGATTTCGGCCTGGGATCGATTTTCCCGTTCGCGCCCGGCAGCAGCAGCACCTTGGTGCCGTTGGCAAAAAACTCCGGCGCGCCGCACTCGGCGGTTTCGATGTGCGCCAGCTCGTGGCAGAGGATGCTGTGATAGGACTGGCACAGCGACGCGAGCGAAAGCGAATTGGCCGACGTGCCGTTGAAGACGAAGAACACCTCGCAGTTGCGTCTCGAAAACCTCGCGGATCAGGTTCGGAGGCCTTTGCCGTCCAGGTGTCATCGCCATAGCTGACTTCGTGGCCCGGCGTTGGCTTCAGCCATCGCGGCGAACGCTTCCGGGCAAATGCCGGCGTAATTGTCACTGGCGAACTGGCGCGCCTTTGGAACGGTCATGGCCCGACTTTATCGAATCGCTGGCGCATCACCAGTGCTATTGCGGCATCGGCCGGGAGAAATCCCGGTGTCCTGTCGGAACAATCACCGTGATGCCAAACGCGGTCAGCAACCCAAGTGGACGGACCACAAACAAATGCCACTCGACTGAAATCGTGGCGAAAGAAACCCCCAAATGGAGCTTCATAGGATAGACCGGGCTTTAAGCTCAACAACTGCTAATGACGTTGATGCTCCACTCCCGGATGCCCAGTACCTTACTCACTCGTTTGGTCAGTGCTATGCTTGTGATGGCTGCGGCCCCCGCCCGGTTTCACTTGTCGATACTAGAACTAATTCCCACTGGTGAAATCACTCCGCGTTAACGCAGCGGTGTTGTCGTGGAGCAAGTAATCACGCAGTTGGATCGTCATTGAGCGAGGTGATGAACAGGATAAGCGTGTGTCTCGCGGAATTGTGCGCGGACACCCGGAGCAGCTGCGGCAGATCAGCATTGGTGGCGCCCATCACCGACTGACTCGCCGGGAAAAGGTTGCAGCAAAAGGAAAACGTTTCAAGCGAAGGAGAAATCATGAAGGCCTGCCTGAACCGTCAGTTTTTACGGGGGCTCGTTCAACCCCGATAGCTTCGGCGCTCCTTCGTCGGCCAAAGTATCTTGTTTCGTTAGCCGACGTGCTCACTTCTTATCCTTTCCAGAATCCTTTGGTAACTGATACTTGAAAACGTTGTCACCGGCCCGTGCCCAATAAGCCCCAACGAGCGGAGTCAAATGGTAAACGTGGAGGCTCGATTGTCCTTTTTCGGTCAACCGACTTCGCGATGTAAGGGAAAGCATTGAAACGAACGCCGGGGAGAGTGGGGTCAATCAGCTCCAAATGTTCGTCGCGTAACGCGCGTCCAATCGGTCAGGACAGGCCCACCCTTGGGCCGGGAAGTAGCCTCAATCTTGTAGCTGTCGCGCGAACCAATCAAAGCACTAAAGCTTACCGAGCAGCGAACCGCTGTCCTCACCCCTCGGTCGTGAAACTGACCAATCGAGAATCACAAGAATGGTGATGAATTTCATACGCGTGAAGTCGGCTAGACCTTATGGCTTAACGAGTGAAAGCGGAGCGGGTGTTTGATTGCGGTTGCAAACGTGGGTTATCCGCCGAAGCGGACCGATCCACAATGTTAAAGACCCGGCACGAAGCTGGGTTCTTGATAACAGAGTTACGAAACCAAACACCCATGAACAAAATCGTGCACTACATCGGCCTGGACGTCCACAAGGATTTGAGGCTGGCTCACCAAAGAGAATTGGCAACGTGCCTGTACGTCGCCGCGATTTTTCGCTTGTGCTCGGAGCGCAGGTGAAATCTGCTTGGGCCATGTCCGGCAACAATCCCGCTTGAGCCGCCCATGTCCTGGCCGGAACTATTCAGAAGGAAATCCCTCGACCAGATCGTTGGCGCGACTTCCGAATCCCGACTCCAACTGAAGCGCGTGCTCGGCCCGGTTCACCTGACGTTGCTCGGCGTGGGCGCGATTGTCGGCGCGGGAATTTTTTCAACCGTCGGCACCGCGGCCGCCGGCGACAGCGCGCACGTCGGCGCCGGACCGGCATTGGTTCTTTCATTTGTCCTTGTCGCCATCGCCTGCGGTTTCGCGGCATTGTGCTACGCGGAGTTCGCCGCGATGGTTCCCGTCTCCGGCTCCGCTTACACGTATGCTTACGCCACGCTCGGCCAGTTGATGGCGTGGATCATCGGATGGGATTTGATCCTCGAATATGCGGTGGGCAACGTGGCTGTGGCGATTTCGTGGTCCGAATACTTTCAAACGTTACTGAGCGGACTGCACTGGCATTTGCCGGCGTGGTTGGGAACTGACTTTCGCACCGCGTTCCAGCGTGCGGACGCCCGAGCCATGGAAGCGTGGACGCACGCGCCGCAACTGTTCGGCTTGCGAATCGTCTTCAACCTGCCAGCGGTCGCGATTGTGGCGTCTATTACGTGGCTGTTGGTCATCGGCATCAAGGAGAGCGCGACGTTCAATTCCGCCATGGTCCTGCTGAAGCTCGCCATCATCGTGTTCTTTGTGGCAGTCGGCGCGTTTTACGTGACGCCGCAGCACTGGACGCCGTTTGCTCCGAATGGATTCGCCGGAATACGCAGCGCGGGCGGCGTGGTGTTTTTCGCTTATATCGGGTTCGACGCGGTTTCAACGGCGGCAGAGGAAACGCGAAATCCTCAACGCAACATGCCCATTGGGATCATCGCCAGCTTGATCGTCTGCACAATCCTCTATGTCGCGGTGGCATTGGTGCTCACTGGCATGGTGGACTGGAGACAATTCAATGGCGTGGCCGATCCGCTGGCGAAAGCGTTCTCGCTGCGTGGCATGAACTGGACGGCAGGTCTCATCTCATTCGGAGCGGTTTTCGCCACCACATCCGTGCTCCTCGTGTTTCAACTTGGCCAGCCGCGGATCTTTTTCTCAATGGCGCGCGACGGTCTGCTTCCGGCGTGGGCCTGTCGCGTTCATCCGAAATATCGGACTCCTCATGTTCCCACGATCATCACCGGCATATTCGTGGCTGTGCTCGCGGCATTCATGAACATCAATGAAACAGCGGATGTTTGCAGTATCGGAACGTTGTTCGCATTCATTCTCGTCGCGGCCGGGATCATCGTGCTGCGTTGGATTGATCCTCGTCGCGCCAGGCCATTCCGCACGCCATGGGTTCCGCTCGTTCCGCTGGGGGCGATTCTCACCTGTGGGTATCTGATGCTGGCACTGCCTCATGCTGCCTGGAAACGTTTTGGTGGTTGGCTGGCTGCCGGCCTTGTGATTTATTTCTGCTATGGATTCCGCCGGAGCCGTTCGCTCGCACAGAGAACCTTCGATCGCCACAGTGACTCTCAACAACTATGAAACAGACCATTGCTGTTTGCTTCGCGTCAATTGTTGTATCAATTGCCACTCACACCCACGCTGCTGAATTCCGTCCCGGCGAAGTATGGTTGGACACCTCTGGCCAGCCAGTCCAGGCGCACGGTGGCGGAATCCTTGTGCGGAGCAACATCTACTATTGGCATGGCGAAGACCGCACGCCCGGACGGCGAGGCGGCGTGGCGTGCTATTCCTCGACGAACCTTCTCGATTGGAAACCCGAAGGCGTCGCGCTCGCGACAGAAGCGCTGCCGATGGAAAACGGGGCTCGCCCGTTCATTGAGCGCCCGAAAGTCATTTTCAATCCGCGCTCCGGCAAATACGTGATGTGGATGCATCTGGAGCAGCAGGGCTATCACTATGCGCGGGCTGGAATTGCGATCAGCGATACGTCCAGCCGGGCCATTTGCGTTTCTTGAAAGCCATTCGCCCTGTCACGAACGATTTCGGTTTCAGTGCGAATGATTCGAATCACCAGAAGCAACTCGGCGGCACTGTGCGCGACATGAACTTGTTCGTGGATGATGATGGCAAGGCTTACGTCTTCTACGCGTCCGAAGACAACTGGACGATGTACGTCGTGCGGCTGAACGACGATTTCACCGGGCCGGAAACGCCCGCGATTGAAGGGAAGACGTTCGCGAGAATTCTCGCGCGAAGACAGCGCGAGGCGCCAGCGCCATTCAAATTCAATGGCCGCTATTACCTGGTCACCTCGGCCTGCACGGGATGGAAACCAAACGAAGCGGACTACGCCGTCGCCGGCAGCATCTTCGGGCCGTGGGAATCGAAGGGCAATCCGTGCGCGGGGGAAAAGGCAAAAACGACATTCGATTCACAGAGCACGTTCGTGCTGCCGGTTGCTGGAAAGCCGGGCGACTTCATTTTCATGGCAGATCTATGGAAGCCGCAGCAATTATCCGACTCGCGCTATGTCTGGCTGCCGCTGATTTTGAAACCGGATGGGAGCTTTAGCCTGGAGTGGCGGGAGCGGTGGGACATCACCGTTTTTCCCGATTAAATCCGCCCTAGAAACTGATCCGATTCAAGCGGCGGGTTTTACGGCAGTCCTGGTCGTTTGGCTGGCGGCTGGTAATTCAAATGCCAGTAATAGCTCCAGAGATTGTCGAGCTTCGAGGATTCCACATGTCCGTCAGTGAATCCCAAGTTGACCGCGCCTGGCAGCGGTTGGTTGATGGGATAGCTCCGCGGGGCCTGTGACGCACTTTTCCCGCCGTGCCTGGGAATTGTGCATCGGTTAATCGCCGGAGGATTTGCAAATCCACCCGCGTTGTAGAGATCGGTGGCAGGCTGGTCTGTCTCCCACGGCCACAGATCCACCCACTGGGAATCCACAAAGAAAGGGGTCATGACCGGTTTCTGCACGGCGCTTTCCCGCCTGAAATAATACTGCTGGCCCATGCCTCTCCAGTCGGTTTCGCCAGAGGCGAGTTTATAGAGCCAGCCGTTGATAGCATAGCTGCCGGTGTAGGTTTTCGGACTGCGCGCCGGGCTGCCCGTTCCATTGTCGTACCAAGACCAAGCGGTGTCGCAGGCGCCCGCGGTGCTCGTGGCGGGCAGCGGGACGCGCAATCTGGTGGACGGGCAGATGCGCACGACATCCACTTTGGAGTAGTAATTGATCAGCGAACCCATCCACAACGTATTCGGCAAGGTGGGGTCCGAGTAACTGATGAATCCCCCGGTGTCATTGACGTACATCAAACCGGCCAGAGTGAGTTGCTTGATGTTGCTGACGCAATGGATCTGTTGGGCCTTCGATTTTGCTCGTGACAACGCCGGCAACAGCATCGCTGCAAGGATTGCGATGATAGCAATCACGACTAAAAGTTCGATCAATGTGAAGCCACGCCTCAGTGATGGGTTGACCGCGTTTTGAGTTTTCATGTGAAGAACAATTGCTGATCGCAAGATTTTGAGAACGTGCTCACCAATGCATGGGCTATGTGGCAAAGATGAATGATCCCCGCCTCTCGGTCAACTTCCTGGCACATCCCCCGAGGATCATCAGTTTTGGCGACAAGTCAACAGGAGGCTCTTCCGATAGTTTGATCTGGGCAGTCGCGGTCCCATTGAACGTGCCACTTCATGAAACGAATATTCTTTTTGCCAGCAACGTTGATTGTCCTGACCAGCGGATTGACGGCCTCGGCGGCCAGTCCACAAGCGCCACTGCTCAACGATCCGATTGATGTCAGCGGAGATTTCCGTGATTTCTCAAACACCTATTATCTGGCAGACCAGCTCGCGGAGTTTGACCCTGCGACCCACAGCGGAAAAATCCGTTATGGACGCAACGAGTATGTCACGCGCCAGGCGTTCGACAACATGCTCGCGGTCCTGCGACCGGTTTCGCCAAATGAGTTTCCCGAAAACGAATACGAAGCCAGCCCCGCCCTGCCGTTTTCGATAGAATTCATTTCGCCCCGGTCCTTCCGAATACGCGTCACGAGCGGCCCACAAATTGCGAAACGGTCCGAGGAACTGATGCTCGCCGGGCCGGTGCCGAACGATGATTCGTGGAAATATTCTAAAATCGAAGGGGGACACCGTTACACGAGCGTCTTCGGTTCCGTGACCATTCTCGAAAGACCGTGGCACATTGAAATCCGCGACTCAAAGGGAACGTTGCTTACGCGCACCGATCACAGCCTGGACAACAGCTCGACCTTTACGCCCGTGCTGCCGTTTTCATTCGTGCGCCGCGCGGCGGATTATTCGCGCAGCATCAACGCCGCGTTCACGCTCTCGCCCGGCGAGAAAATCTTCGGCTGCGGCGAATCCTTCACCGGCTTCGACAAGCGCGGCCAGAAAATTGTGCTGTGGACCGATGATGCGAACGGCATCGAGAACCCTGGCATGTACAAGCCCATTCCGTTCTTCATGAGCAGCCGCGGTTACGGCATGTTCCTGCACACGGGTTCGCCCGTTACGTGCGATTTCGGGAATTCCTTCAGCGGCATAAACGCCATGATGCTCGGCGACGATGAATTGGACCTGTTCGTCTTTCTCGGCTCGCCGAAAGAGATTCTTGATGAATATACAAAACTCACCGGCAAATCACCGATGCCGCCGCTGTGGTCATTCGGCCTTTGGATGAGCCGCTGCACTTATTCGCGCGAGGACCAGGTGCGCGACGTGGCGGCCAAGCTCCGCCAGAACCGCATTCCGTGCGATGTGATTCATCTCGACACCGGCTGGTTTGAAACGGACTGGCGCTGCGATTACCAGTTCTCCACCAGTCGTTTTGCCGATCCGCAAAGGATGATTTCAGATTTGAAAGGCGAAGGTTTCCACATCTCGCTCTGGCAATTGCCGTATTTCGTTCCAAAGAACACGCTCTTCAACGAACTCGTGGAAAAGAACCTTGTCGTGCGCGACGCGAAAGGAAATCTGCCTTATGAAGACGCGGTGCTGGATTTCTCGAATCCCGCCACGGCCGAATGGTATCAGGCCAAGCTCGCCAGCCTGCTGAAGATGGGCGTCGGCGCAATCAAAGTGGATTTCGGCGAAGCCGCTCCTGATAACGGGCTTTACGCTTCGGGACGCACTGGCTTCTACGAGCACAACCTGTATCCACTTCGCTACAACAAGGCTGTCGCGGACATCACAAAGCAGGTCACGGGTGAGAACATCATTTGGGCGCGGAGCGCGTGGGCGGGCAGCCAGCGTTACCCGATTCACTGGGGAGGAGACGCGGAAAGCACCGACGAGGGCATGGCCGCCGAGCTTCGGGGCGGACTGTCCTTCGGGCTTTCCGGGTTCTCCTTCTGGAGCCATGACGTGGGCGGGTTCACTGCGAACTCGGTCGAGAACATGAGCAAAAACCTTTTCGAGCGCTGGCTCGCATTCGGAATGCTGACTTCGCACAGCCGTTGCCATGGCATCGCGCCAAAGGAGCCGTGGAATTACGGCGAGGAATTCATGAACGAATTCCGCGCGATTGACGAGCTCAAGTACCGAGTTGATGCCGTACGTCTATGCGCAGGCGAAGGATTGTTCCGAGCACGGCCTGCCGATGTTACGCGCGTTGTTCGTCGAGTTTCCCGACGACCCCGGCTCCTGGCTCGTGGACGATGAATACCTGTTCGGCTCAAGCATCCTAGCCGCGCCGCTGTTGCATGAAAATACGACCGCGCGTGACGTTTATCTGCCGCCAGGCGACTGGATCGATTACCAGACCAGCCAGTCATACTCCGGGGGATGGAAACACATCAAAGCCGGCAAGCTGCCCCTCATCATGCTTGTGCGCGACGGCACGATCGTGCCGCGCATCAAACTCGCTCAATCCACGGCGCAAATGGATTGGTCCAAGCTCGATCTCGTCGTCTTCGCCCGCGATACGCAATCTGCCAAAGGGTTGATTTGCCTGCCGTCGGACAACGTGTTGCGTGAACTCTCGCTCACCAAGGACGGGAAGCTCGTGAGCGATCCATTCGCAGGCAAGGTAACGTGGACAATTCGGAACGCGACCGCGCGCTAGGGGCGAGCTGACACGAGAGGCCCAACGTGAAAAGATATTTCCTCGCCTTCGCCGCGTTGGTTGCGTTGTCTTTGCGAGTGGGGGCTCAACCCGTCTCCGAGCGTTACATCTGGCGGAACGTTACCATTGGTGGCGGCGGGTTCGTGACCGGCATCATCTTTCATCCACACGAGAGAAATCTGATGTATGCGCGCACCGACATCGGCGGCGCGTATCGGTGGGACGCGCAAACGCTACGCTGGATACCTCTCACGGATTGGATTGGCAGGGCCGATGCGAACCTCACCGGCATTGAAAGTGTCGCGGTGGATCCTGCAGATGCGAACCGCGTTTATCTGGCTGCTGGCACCTACGGCTCGGGGCCTGCGGCGATCCTGCGGTCGAATGACCGCGGGAACACGTTCGAACGGACGGATGCGCCGTTCCGAATGGGTGCGAATGAACCAGGCCGGGGAAATGGCGAGCGCCTCGCAGTGGATCCCAACGACGGCAAAATCCTTTTCTTCGGCTCGCGCCATGACGGACTGTGGCGAAGCGAAGACCGCGGCGTCTCCTGGAAAAAGGTTGAGTCCTTTCCTGATCCGTCAGCGAATCCAGCCTCATCTCCTGACGTGCGGCCCCAGCCGTTCGGTTATGTGCAGCAGGCCGTGGGGGTCGTTTGCGTACTCTTTGATTCAGACGGCAGGAAAGCGGGTGAGCGGACACCGTTGGTTTACGCCGCGGTTTCTCGCGTTCAGACGAATTTCTTTCGTAGTGCTGACGCCGGCCTGAGCTGGCAGGCGGTCGCAAACCAGCCTGTCGGCTTGTGCCCGAACCATATCGTCCGCGCTGCGAACGGGATTATCTATCTGAGTTATGGGAAGGAGCCCGGCCCGAACACGATGACCGACGGCGCAGTCTGGAAGTTCAATCCACAAAGCGGCGCGTGGACTGACATCACCCCGGTTCAACCGAAGGAAGCCAGCCAGCCGTTCGGCTACGGCGCAGTCGCGGTGGATGCGCAACATTCGGAGACTCTCGTGGCCACGACGTTCTGCCACTGGAAACCGCACGATGAGGTATTTCGCAGCACGAATGGTGGCAAGACCTGGATGGCCCTGCTCGACAATGCTGAATGGGATTATTCAAACGCATCCTACACGCGAGCTCGCGCGCCACATTGGATGGGAGATATTGAAATCAACCCGTTCGACTCGAACCAGGTGCTGTTCACCACCGGCTATGGAATCTGGAGTTGCGTGAAGGCGTCCGCAGCAGATTCCGGCCGACCGACTCGCTGGGTGTTTCTGGACAATGGACTCGAAGAAACCGTTCCGCTCGCGCTCATCAGCCCGCCGGAAGGCGCGCACCTGTTGAGCGGCGTTGGTGACATTGACGGCTTCCGCCACGACGACCTGACGGCTTCTCCTGCCGAAACTTTGCCCGGACCACTTTTCGCCAACACGGAAGATTTCGCGTTTGCTGGTAGCAACCCGCGAGTCATGGCGCGTACGGGCACCCTGCGCGAGCGACGGGAAGAGGCGCGCGCAGCATATTCGCTGGACGGCGGGAAATCCTGGCGCGCGTTTGCGACGGAACCTCCGAACAGCGCGGGCGCTGGCAACATTGCCGTGTCCGCCGATGGCCGCGCGTTTGTGTGGACTCCGCGGCGCGGCGTCCCGTGCGTCACGACGAATTTCGGAACGAGCTGGTCAGTTTGCGCGGGTCTTGCCGCCGGAACTCGAGTTGTCGCGGATGCAGTAAACCCTTTCCGTTTTTACGCCTTGCACAGCGGGAAAGTGTTGGCGAGCACGAATGGAGCAACCGCGTTTTTCGTTGCCGCATTGGCCGAAACGAATGCTCCCTCGCCTCTCATGCCGCGAAGCGGGGCTGTGCTTTACAGCACGCCGGGGTGCGAGGCGGACTTGTGGCTGGCGTCGCGCTCAACAGGGCTTTATCACTCGGCAGATGGAGGGGTCAATTTCACGAAGATCGGCCCGGCCCAGGAAGCTCAGTCGCTCGGGTTTGGCAAAACACGAGAGGTGCCCGGCTATCCCGCGTTGTTTCTCGCCGGCAAGTTTGCGGGAGTTGAGGGGATCTTCCGCTCCGATGACGCCGCGACCACCTGGATCCGCATCAACGATGATGCGCATCAATTTGGTTGGATTGATCATGTCACTGGTGATCCGCGAATCTTTGGTCGTGTGTATTTCGCGACCGGGGGACGCGGAATCATTTACGGAGATCCGGCCCAAACCAAGTAAAAGAACTCGCGGCACAATATGCGCATTGCGGATGGAGAACACTTCCAATACTCAGCGCGCGTACCTCTCGAAGCGCCGACCGCCACCAGGGAGCCAGCCCTTCCGCGGGGCGAATCCATGATTGGCGGTGCAGCCATGACATCACGCGCGCATCCGAAAGCACTAAGGTCGCTTCGTGGGTGTTGAGCGTGTCAGGGCCCTGGAGCAGCAGCTTTTCGCCCAAGTCCCGCACGGCAAGTTGGCCGGCCCCTAGCCGAGAAAGCGCTTCCCGATATTCCGGATTCCCGTCCTTTTCCCGCAGCAACGAAACATGGATCGCATTGACATAGGGGTCGAGCACGGCTTGAGCAATGCACGCGTGGGGAAGGCGGTCCGACGCGCTTTGAGCTTTCTCCAATAATGTCATCCGAACTCGCAGCGTATCGAGTTCCGAGGGAGGCAAAACTTCTTCGTGAGTTAAGAACAAGCCCAGACTCCGCGCGCGCGCGCCAAAGCTGGCCCGGCTGGTGAACACGCTTAATGGAATGGAGCACACCATGCCCGCCAGCACCGGCACGAACCACCAGAACGCCGGGTGATCCAACCGCCACACCAGCACACCCCAGCCCAGGCCGATGAGCGTGTGCGGCCAATGCCGCCGCACCGCTTGCGACCAGGTGATTCCATCCGCAGTGCGTCTTTGCGTAGCCCAATGCACGCCCACGCCCAGCAGAATCGTCGCGACAAATTGCGAGTGCCACAACATCTGCAAAGGAGCGTGGAGCGAGGAAAACGCGGTTTCCGCGAGCGCGCTCAGGCTGGCCTGCCGAATTCCGCCAAACGAGCGCGCCCGCTCTCGATCAAAAGCCAGATCGATCAGCGCCAGCACTTTCGGAAGAAAGAGCGCACCCATGCAAATCAGGAAAATCAAGAAGGCATGCTCCGTTCCGCTCAGCCGTCTTAACCAGGGATTAAACGACCGGACCGTGATTTCCGAGAGTCCCGTGTGCTCCTTGAACCACAGCGCCCAGTTGAACGTGATCAGGAAAAGCAGCCATAGCGGGCTGGCGAGATAACCGGCGATTCCCAGCAGCAGGTGAATGCGGCTAATCGCACGCAAGCCGCGCGCGAACAGAAGCAGGCCGTGCTGCAAATTGCCCTGACACCAGCGCCGGTCACGCTGAGCATTCCTGATCATGTCTTGCGGCGTCTCTTCGTAACTGCCTTCGAGGTCATAGGCAAACCAAGCCTGCCAGTTCTCCTTAACCATCAACGCCGCTTCAACAAAGTCATGGCTGAGAATATGGCCACCGAACGGTTTGCGGCCGGGAAGCGAAGGCAGGTCACAGTATTGCATGAACGGGTCCGCGCGGATGATCGCGTTATGCCCCCAGTAATTGCCGAAACCCTGCGCCCAGAAATTTAATCCGCCGATGAACACCGGTGCATAAAGCCGGTTGGCAAACTGCTGGATGCGTCCAAACAGCGTTTCAGCATTCACGAGAGCGGGAATAGTTTGAATCAAACCCACGTCCGGGTGCGCTTCCATCAATTTGACCAGATCCACGACCGTTTCTCCCCGCATCACGCTGTCCGCGTCGAACACGATGAAGTAGCGGTAACGTTTTCCCCACGTGCTCAGGAAATCGCGGATGTTTCCGCTTTTTTTCCCTTCGTTGAAGATGCGTCGCCGATAATAAATTCGGCCCAGCGCGTCGAGTTCACGAATCAACTCGCACCAGCGCTGTTCCTCCTCGATCCATTTGTCGGGATCCGTCGAATCGCTCAAGACGAAGAAATCGAATCGCTCAAGCTGGCCGGTTCGCTCCAGCGAAAGATAAGTGGCGCGCAAGCCCTCAATCACGCGCGCGGCTTCCTCATTATAGACGGGAAAGACAATCGCCGTGCTCACTCCTTCGATGCTGCGGCTTTGATAATCACCCATGCACGTGATTCGACCTCTGTCGCCGGTGATTCGAAGTATGAAACCGCAGATTCCGTGAACGCAGCCAATCGAAATGAGCAGGAACAGTGGGACGAACAACAACAGCAGCAGCGTGCTGGAATTGCTCCAACCGCTGCGCCATAGCAAATCCGCGAATAGCATCGACACCACGCCTGTCATCAGTATCGCCGCGGAGTAAAAGAAGAATAGACGCAAGCTGCGCCGCACTGGCCGGAGCGGAACCGCAGTAATTTCTGGTTGCGCTCGCCGTGAGTTTTTGGACGCATCTTCTATGGTCGCGGCAGAGGGCATCTTTCAAGGGAAATGGGTCAACACAAAGATGGCGACCATTGCCAGCACTGCAAAAAGCCAGAACAAAATCATTCCACCATAGGGCATCTGGCTCAGGTTAGTCAGCGTTGTCATTGGCCCGAGATCCAGCGGGCGCGGCGTCATTTTTGTGAGTTGAAAATCAGGGCCGGCGCGGAGATACGCCTCCCGCATCGCTTTTACAAATTCATCCGGCCATGGTCCGGGTTTGAGAAATTGATCCTGCCATTTTCCCGGCATGTCAGCGAGCAACAGGGCGAGCCGTCCTCGCGTTGACAGCATGTGGTCCGCCTCTGTGTTAGATTCCTGGAGCACCTGCGCGAACCACTCTGTCACCACCTGATCCATTTCTTCGGCCGCCAAATCCGTCGTGTCCCGCTGCGGTTCGTTGGGCGCACGGCGTATCGCGCGCTTCAACACGTGAATGACGAGACGGCCCAGAAGCACCTTGTTCCGAACGCGCAAGGCGTGAAAATAGCCGGCCACCTTGGCATAAGCGGTGTTCCATTCCTCCAAAGGCCGCCCCGCGATCTGACCTGATTCAGGGCCGGCGTCCGGAGCCTTCAGGGCGGACTCCAGTGATACGTCCATGTCTCGGTCAGAACCTCCTTCCCGTTCTGCAACGCGCATCGAATATCCACCGTATTCTTGTTTTCGGGCTTGGGCTGCAACTTGAGCATTACCCTCCAACTGTCGTTGAACGGATTTCTAAATACTTGAGTTCCGACGGTGGCGTTCGTTGTGCAACTGGCTATAGCTTGCGGGGGCGAGCTTTCTCGAAAGCCGGTCAGCTTCGGCCCGGCAAAATCAATCGCGAACAACCTGGCCTGCGGGTCGCGCGTGTCCACTCCGATTCGCGTTGCGAGGACGCGATTAGGCGAAAACCTGTCCGCCTCGCGCGTCCAATAAAGGCGATAGCTGAACGAATACGGTTTCATCGTCTGCGGTTTCGTTTTGGGATCCCAAAACGCCACCACGTTGTCCAGCCCTTCGTAATGTGTGGGCAGTTCGACAAGGTTCACTTCACCATCGCCCCAAAGCCCATTTGGTTCCACCCACACGCTCGGAACCGAGTTGTATAGATTAAATAGGTCCTGATAGCTCGAAAACTCGCGCTCGCGCTGGAAAAGGCCGAAACCGCGAATGTCCTTCGCCTGGAAGCGCTGATGCCCCATCTGCGCTGGATCAACCAGCGGGCGCCACAGTAACTCGCCATTGTCCATCTGCATCAACAAACCGTCGCTGTCATGCACTTCAGGACGATAATCGTCGAACTTCCGCTCCGAGCTCTTGCCAAACCAGAACATGCTCGTGAGTGGCGCAAACCCCACCGTCGCGATTGGTTTGCGATTCACGTCCACGGGCCAGACTTGTGCCGTCTCTCGGAAGTATAATACCGCTTCGACGTTGGCGACGGTGGTGTCACCAGGAATGATGATGAACTTGTACGCACCCGCGCAGCTCACGCCGTCCAGAATGGCGTAAAGCACGAGGCGGTCGTCGTCCCGCTGCGGCTTGCCGAGCCACCAATCGGTGAAAATTGGGAACTCCTCAGGCCGATCGGTTTCGCCGCAGTCCAGCGCCAATCCGCGCGCCGAGAGGCCGTAATTTTGTCCCTTTCCGAGCAGACGGAAATAACTCGCGCCAAGAAACGCGCCGACTTCATCCCGTTTCTTTTCATCGTTGAGCGGGTACAGCAATCGAAACCCAGCGTACCCCGTATCCGTTGGAATCTGGTCCTGAATGTGGAGATCGCGATAATTGAAAAAATCCTGAACGAACCGGATTGGCTGGACATGCGTGAGCGTGAACTCGTTCATCTGCACTGGCTCCTCGTAGAGATACCCTGGATGGAAAAATTCGACGTGGAACGGCAGGTTTTCCGATGCCCAGAGCGCCTTGTCATGGCGGAACTCGATCTCGCGATACTTGTCGTAGGTGAGTTTGTCGGCGCGCAAGACCGCCGGCAGGTCCACCCGCGGCGAATGAAACGGTTTGCGCGCGCGTTGCTCCGCCTTCTTCGCGACGTAATCCAGCGTCACTTCCGCTGCTTCGAGCCGTGCGAATGCCCTGCCCGGAACTGCGGCGATAAAAAACATCGCCCAGCAAACAAATCGCGTCATAGGTGAACATAGCAGACCCCAATCCGGCTGCATTTGCAAGACTGGCAGGGCCATGCGCCACAAGACAGATTGAACCGGGTCCGGCCCTGTATGCAAAGCAGGTGATGACCTCCTCGGCGACATGAACGAAACGTGTCATCCAAATTGTCTCCCTCTCCCGCGGGCACGAGCGGGGAGAGGTATGGAGTGAGGGGCTCTTGAGAAAATGAATGCTGTGTTTTGGGAAATGCCTCCCTAGCAGGAAGGTTGGTTTCGCTCGCACGACGTGCTAGGGTCGCCTCGTGAAAAAGCTCGCTCTGCTCCCGTTCCTGCTGGGGACGACATTCGCGGCCCTCGGGCAGGACGACTCACTTACGCTCGATGACGTGATGCAGAACGCGCAGGAATGGACCAGGGACAATTTCGACGAAAACTTCCTGCGCTCGCTCGGCGAAATGGACCAGGAGAAGGTGAAGAAGTTCCTCAACGAGATTGAAAAGAAATTCAAGGGTGAATACGTCATTGACCTCGGCCAACTCCGCGATGCCGCCAAGGTGATTCTCCCAATACTCGAAAGTCACGACGATACGCTCCCCTACGCCGAATGGCTCAAGACGCGGTTCGATTATCTCGACACCGCAAACGAATTGCCTTTGATCATTCCCGCGCCAAAACCCGAGGCGGGCAAACCACCGCCGCCAATTCCCAATCCCCCACCGACGCTCGAACGGGAAATTTGGATTAAGAAGATTTCCGACCGCCCGTGGCCGGATAAAGCGAAGCCTTACGTCTCGAAGCTGAAACCCGTTTTTGCCAAAGAGAATGTCCCACCCGAGCTCGTGTGGATTGCTGAGGTGGAGTCTTCGTTTGACTCGCGGGCGCGAAGCCCGGCCGGCGCGGCCGGAATGTTTCAACTCATGCCCAACACCGCCAAACGGTATGGCTTGCGCTCCTGGCCATTCGATCAACGGCTGGACTCAGAAACCAGCGCACGCGCGGCGGCGAAATATCTGAATTACCTCTACGACCGTTTCAAAGACTGGCGGCTGGCGTTGGCAGCGTATAACGCCGGCGAGGGCACTGTTCAAAAACTCCTCGACCGGTCAAAGCTGAAAGCCTATGACGCCATTGCGATCCGCCTGCCCGCTGAAACGCAGATGTACGTTCCGAAAGTCGAAGCGACTTTGCTACGGCGCGAAGGAATAAAGCTGGCCGATCTGCCCGCGCCTCGCGGGTAATGGAGGGCCCAAGGGGGGGGGGCGCGGCTGTAGTCGCCTAGACTCCGCCGCAGCGCACGAGGTTTCAAACTCGCTGCGTCTGGTGCTGCGCACCCAGCCGCACTCCGTCTTTTCAATTGAACCGTTCCGATCTCACCCGGATTTCATTTGTCCTTCGTGCTTGACGCAATCGGGCGATTGCATTGGACTGCTCTCATGAAAATGAAATTTTTCGTAGCACTTCTTGGGCTTGCCGTGCTGGCGGTCGGCTGCGTCAACACTGTGGGCGGTCGCAAGAAGGCCGGCGTGCCGTTCATCAAAGATAAGATTCAGGCGCGTTATCAGGTCCCGATTGATCAGGTTTATAACGCGGCCAAAGAGGTCATTCAGACGAAGGGCGTCCTCGTAAGTGAAAACATTCTTCATAACCAGACCAACACCGTCAACAACCTGGCGAAGATCGTTGAAGGCAAGGTGAATCAACGTTCGGTCTGGGTGCGGGTCGAGCAGGTGGACCCCAAAATCTCGGACGTGACCGTTCAGACGCGCACGTCGGCGGGTGGTTCGGACATTGATCTCGCGGCGCAGATCGACAAAGAGATTGCGCTAAAGCTCGCGCGGTAGGCCGCGTTTCAAGCCGATATCCTGTTCGTAGGTGCCAAGCTTCACAGTCTGGCCTTGCGCTTTACCCTTCAGTTCCAACCTGAGGTGAGCCAGGCGGGAGCGCGCAGTTTCTCCTGCGGCGGAATTCGGAAAGAGATCAACAATGCGCTGCAACGTTTTCCGGACACTTTCGTAATCACCCGAATGCCGAACCTGCAAATCGGCCAGCATGTTCAGCCAGCGCACAACACGTTTGGCGGGCTGGTTCGGATGCGCGACTAATTGCTCCAACTGGTCGGTCGCGAGGTCAAGCCGCTGATAATGGTCTGAGTAAATCACTGCGAGCCGCTCGCGCGCTTCCGTATCCAGCGGATGTTCCTGAAGATGCTTCACCAGTTCGGAGGCCTGACGCACGGGATCATCTTCGGGCGCTTTCGGCTGCTGTTCTGCGGGCAACAGTCCAATGTTCTCAATGCCAGGAGTCACCGCGATGCGCTTGCGGTCGTGTGGCGCGAGCAGGAACTCCGTGCCAGCGAGATGGCCAATCCGCTGCGCAGCGAGCGCGGACATTTCGGAGTCCGGCAATAGCTCGATAATTTTTTCCAAAGCCGCCTTGGCTGCCTCGCGGTCCTGGGTCAGCTTGAGATGCCAATCTGCAATGTAATTCAACGCAAGCGCGATATTGCGCGGTGCGTGGCCTTCTTGATTGCACAGGCGTTGAATCGTGATTTCAGCGCCGGGCAAATCGTTCAGGTTTTCGGCCTGAATCTCCGCGAGCAGCAGTTGCCCCTCAAAATCGTTCGGGAATCTTTCGAGCTGTTTCCAGATTTGGGCGACGGCTTCCCTGTAGTTTCCGCGTTTCCGCTGCGCATTGGCCATTGAATACACCGGGTGTGGATCGAGTTCACGGGTTCCCCCGTCGTAAATGTCGCCGAACGGTTTCGCTATAATGTCTGCGATGTTTTGTCGCCAGATAATCGCCAGAGTAAGCCCGCAAACCGCCGCGAACGGAATTCCGCCAAACGCCGCGCCGTAGCCGCCCTGGCCGACCATTGGAACAACTTTCCAGAAAATCACGAACACGACGCCCGCGGTAAGCAGCCACTTAAATAAAAGTCGCGCCGGGTCGTCGCTGCGTTTGAGCGCGCGGACTAGAAAGAACCCCCCGACGGCAACGCCCACCACCAGCAGGATCGTCCCGCGAATGATTTGTCCAGCATGGCTCAGAGCGAACATACGGTCTGCAGCTATTAGACAACGCCCGGCATTCGGCGTCACGGCGCAATCGACGCGAGCAAACAGCGTTTCAGAACATGATAAACATCGGTTGCGTGAAGTGGAGAACTCGTCGGCAGCAGATTGTCTTCGGTAATTAACACCGGGTAATCAGCGATGTTCTTTGGCCACGCACCATGTGAGCCTTTCACCAGCGTGGCGTCCAGCGGGACAATGTCCATCAACATTCGAAAGCCGAGTTTCTTTTGCAGCAAACGCCGGGCGATTTTCAGCTTCGGTGACTTGATTTTGGGATCGAGGAAAAGCTCAACAGGGTCATAACCCGGCTTGCGGTGTATGTCCACCGTGCGGGCAAAGTCCGGGGCGCAGCGATCGTCGGTCCAATAATAGTAAGTGAACCACGCGTTCTCCGGAGCGATCGCAATGAGATCGCCGGCCCGCGGATGGTCGATGCCGAATTCTATTTTCTCTTTTGCGCCCAGCACGGTCGCGCCCGTTTGATGCTCCACAAAACTTCGCACTTTGGATTCCAGCGATGGATTGTTCAGGTAAATGTGGGCGACCTGGTGATCGGCGACAGCAAAGACGTCGCTCGCGCCCGGATCCAGCAGTTCGAGCCCGAGCTCCTCGCGGATTGCCAGCCAGTGACCGCCCAACTCGCGTAACATCCGGTTCAGGTGAATTGGTTCACTGACGTTCGTCAGGCCGTATTCGGAAAGCAGCACCACTCGCACGGCACGCTCGCGGAAAAAATTGATCAGATCGCCGACAATTGCATCGATCGCCCGCAGGTCGGGAATGATGGCGGGATTCAAAACACGGGCAAAATCTTTGAGCGGCCCCGCAGCCGCGAAAGGTCCATGCCGCTGCAGATTATAATCCAGATGCGGCAGGTAAATCAGGCTCAGCGTCGGCTGATGCTGGTTTTCGATCCACTTCGCCGATTCGGCGATCCAGCGCGATGCCGCGTCGGGCGGACCTTGCGGCGAGTCCACGCCCGCCGCCGGACCCCAGAAGGTCGCGAAGGGAAATTCGCCGAGATCCTTCTTGATCCGCTGGCGGATTTCGCCCGGGTTCGTGTAGATGTCGAAAACTTTTCGTCCATCCGCCGGATACATCGGCCGCGGCGTGATGGAAAAATCGGCGGTGGAATACATGTTGTACCACCAAAACAATTTCGCGCAGGTGAACTTCGGATCGCGTTCGCGCAATTCCTCCCAGAGCTTGCGGCTCGTGACGAGATGGTTGGATTGTTTCCAGAACTGCACCTCGGCCAGCTCGCGGTTATACCAGCCGTTGCCAACGATGCCGTGGGCGTGCGGCGTGGCGCCGGTGAGATACGTGGATTGCGCGGTGCAGGTGACCGCGGGGAACGCCGGCTCGATGCTCGCCTTCGATCCGCGCGCGGCGAAGTCGCGGATGCGCGGCGTATGCTCGCTAATCAGCGCGTCTGTCAAGCCGACAACGTTTAGCACCGCGGTGCGTTTCATTCGATGACCGTGCGATACCAGAAATCAGGAGGTGGAGCAACGACTGACAACCCTTTTGGCGATGTCTTCCGCGCTCTCGCGCGATTCGATGTGCAGCCAATGCAGTCGCATCTGTCCGCGAAACCACGTCATTTGCCGCTTCGCAAATTGTCGCGTCCGGATCTTTACGAGTGCGACCGTGTCGGCCAATGAGCGCACGCCGTTCAGGTGCTCAACGATTTGCCGATAACCCAGCGCCTGCATCGCAGTTTTGCTATTCTCGAGGCCGAGCTTCAACAGCGATTCCGTTTCAGCGACAAGCCCGCGTCGAAACATTTCGTCCACGCGCGCATCAATCCGGTCACGCAGGTCTGAGCTTGACCGTGACAAACCAAAGAACTGCGCTTCTGTCTGCATTCCGCGCTTCCACTCGGGGCGCTGCGCCGAAAATGGCTTGCCGGTCAATCGAATGACTTCCAATGCGCGAATGACGCGGCGCGGATTCTGGCGATCGATTTTTTTGTAAGTGGCCGGATCGCGCTCCGCAAGTTCGCGCAGCAAATCATCCAGCGGCGCCGCTTCAAGGCAAGCGCGCAGCCCGGCGTCGGATTGTAGGGCACTGCCGATGCCATCGATCAACGCTTTGAAGTAAAACCCCGTGCCGCCGCAAAGAATAGGGAGGTGCTTGCGCGACTGGATCTCGCGGACGACGTTTTGTGCAATCCTTACGAACTTTGCCGCGTCAAACGACTGCGTGACTTCCACAACATCAATCAAATGATGCGGCACGCGAGCACGGTCGGCTGCGGACGGCTTGGCAGTACCGATGTCGAGCCCGCGATAAACCTGCATCGAGTCCACGGACACGATTTCACCGTTGAGCAGCTCGGCTGCGCGCAGGCCCACCTCTGATTTGCCTACAGCAGTGGGACCGGCAATCACGATGAAAGGAGATGGAAGAAGCGACGACGCGAATACAGAACTTGGGTCAGGCGGGTTCGCCATTTGCGTTGGAGCTTACGCGGGTTTCACTTTGAAACGTGAGAGGTACCCGAACAGCGCCGCGCCCGTTATGAAAATGCCGATGCTTATCATGTGCGCCGGCGTCAGCCCGCCGTGAATATGCATTGAGGAATAATCGCCGCGGAAACTTTCCACGATTGAACGTGTCACAGCATAGCAGAGCAAGTATGTCGCGAACACCTGGCCATCGAATTTCTTGCGGCGATAAAGCCACGCCAGGCCAAGATACAAAATCAGATTCAACAGCGCATCGTAAGCTTGCGTCGGGTGAACGGGAAGCGCGGTCGAGTTAGCGTCAATCAGCCTGGATTGAAACTGCTTTTCCCATGCGAACGAGTGGTTCGGAAACTGAATCGCCCACGGCAATTGGCACACGCGCCCGAAGCAACAGCCGTTGAGCAGACAGCCGATGCGGCCAAAGACGTAACCGAGCGCGATGCTCGGAGCGAGAACATCCGCCAGCTTCCATAACGGAATTTTTTTCAGCCGCGCAAAGAGAATGCACGCCAGTGCCGCGCCGATGAGTCCACCGTAATAGACAAGTCCACCGTGCTGGACCATGAAGATTTCCGTAATGGGTTGGTTGGCGAATTCTTCCTTCCAATAAGTCACGACGTGCAACGTGCGCGCGCCGATAATTGAACCGATTAGCAACCAGAGTCCAACGTCAAGAGTCTTCTCGGCAGGAATGTCCTCACGTAAGCCGCGCCGGCTCGCAGTCCACAGGCCCGCGAGAAACGCTACGGCCATCATCACGCCGTACCAGTGTATTGGATAGCTGCCGATATAGAATGCTATCGGATGCACAGTCAGAGTTTAAACAGGGAACTCACGCAGCGGAGAAGTTGCGCTGAATCGGCGGGAGCGTCAAATGCAACGTCAATTGGTGCGTTCGGCAGAAGAAGCTCCCCTGTTTGGCGGGGGAGAATACCCAACGGGATACGGCGGTGTTTTCGAAAGCTGCTCGGCTAGATCGCGCCAGGCCTGCCGTTCCTGCGGCGACATTTTCTGCCAGCGTTCCACATTGGTCATGAACTGCCGCCGCTCCTGCGGAGACATGTTCGCGTACTGGCGAAATGCAGTGAGGTATTGTTCCTGTTCTTGTTTGGGCCATTTTTCAATTGGGTCCAACGCTCTCTCGGCAGTTTGGCGTTCGGGTTCGGAAAGCGTGTCGAGAATCTTCTGTCGTTCATTGTCGCTGAATTCGAAATAGCGCGAAACGCGCTCGTATATTTGTTCCCGTCGGTCTGCGGACAGTGCAGAGAATTGCGCGAGCTTCCTTTCCAGTTCTGTGCGCTCCGAGCCGGGTACATCGTCAGGAACCATCTGCTGTTGAATGATTGGTCCCCCCACGCCGTGGCCAACGAAATAATGCCGCGTGCTTTCGTATTCCAATATCTCCTCTTTTAGTTGCGGCGGCCAAATGGCCCACTCCTGCAACCTGTCCGCCACGAGCTTCCGATAGGGCTCCGGAATTGTTTGAAGCTGCTCCGCCCGGGCTGTGGCGTTGGTCTTCATCAACGGCAGCAAGTACCAGCGCAGTTCCGTGACGCGCAGCCGCAGTTCGCGCAGTTGGGGTGGGAGCAGCTGATACTCCTGGATTTTTCTTGCGAGGCCGGTGCGGATCTCGGTGGGATAAATCTTCATGAACTGCTCCCTCTCATCGGGCGTCATAGCGAGCAGCTTGCGAAAAGTCTCGACCGGCGACGGCGAGGCGACCGCGTTGGTCGAATCACCCGTCGCGGTCTGCGCAATTGTTCTGCTGTTGGTGAGGAACAGCGCAAAAGCGAACAGGCAGGCGACGATTATTCTTACGCAACGGAATCTCATTGTCGCCGAATTCATTTGGACATGGACAACAGCTTAAGAAGCTCCTCATCGGGGCCAGGCGCCTGACTCATATAGCTGATGGCCTTGATATTCTTCAGCACCTCAGGAGAAGGAGTGGCTGCGACGCGGGATATGGTTGCCACACTGTCGGCAATTCTCTTTCGTTGCATCCCGCGGTATTCGCTGTACGAGAACACCGCAAACCCGAAAATCACCGCAGCGAAAGCAGCCTTCCGTATTAAGCTGGGCAAGAGCCAACGGCGGGGGCGACTCGAGACACTTGCTGCGGCCTCTCGTTCGGCCGCGGCCACAACACGCGCCGTGAAATTCGTCGCGACCTGCGGTTCTGGGAGGCGATTCAAGATTTCATTCAATCCAGCTTCCGCTTCCCAATCCTCCAGCGTTTCTGGATGTGACGCGAGCCACTTCGCCAGCGCAGCTTCTTCGTCCGGCGAAAGCTTCCGCCGCCAGCTCGCCTCTCGCAGTCTGTTGTAAAGCGGATCGTTCATAGGTTCCTTTCTCTTCTAAAACCACTGAGCCGACAAAGTTTCGTTTTCATTTTTCGCGCCAGGCACCCGTTCGCAAATAAGGTTTCAGTTTCTCCTTGAGCGTTTCGCGCCCGCGATGAATCAGCGATTTCGTGGCCGAAAGCGAGCAGCCAAGAATTTCGGCGATTTCTTCGTAACTCAAGTCCTCCTGCCGGCAAAGCAGGATTGCGCTGCGTTGGTTCTCTGGCAGTTCTGCCAGCACCTCATCAATCTTCCGCTCGAGTTCCCCTTGCAACATGATTTCCGGCGGAGACAGATTCTTTTTGTCCTCGAATTGGTGCAACGGCCGGTCCGATTGTTCAGGGTGCGGCACATCGAGCGATTCAGCGGGATGCCGCGAACGTCGGCGGATTTCATTGAGGCAAAGATTTCGCGCAATGGTGAACAGCCAAGTGGAGAATTTCGCAGAAACCCGATAACGATGAGCAGATTTGTAAACCTGCAAAAAGACATTTTGTGCCAGGTCCTCGGCTTCGGTCGCGTCCCGGAGCGTGCGATAAATCAGATTCATCACCGGCTGCTTGTATTTGTCCACTAACTCGGCGAAAGCGGCGGTGTCACCCTGCTTGACCCGCATCATCAGGGCGGCATCGGGATCCGGATTGGGAGGCATGAGTCGCTACTCGCGGCCAGTTTAGGCCAACACCACCACGGCCACAAGGTTTCATGGATTTCTCAATCCAACTCTTTCTGATGGTAGTGACCTTCAGCGCGCGCTCAGGCCAATTGGAATTGAATAATGGTTCTCTTGCTCCCACATTGAGCCCGAATGCAGTCCTTGCTGGAAAAAATTGAAGCTAATGCAGCCGCGCGGCTGGTGCTGCCGTCAGGCCAGATGCCGTCTCAGGAACTCGCGCGTTACAAGACTTTCCTGAAAATCGAGGCGCACCGGTTGAAATTGCTGCATCGTTCCGGAGAAGGCGGACGAGTGGTTTGCCATGTCCGCGCCGCGATTATTGACCTCCTGCTTCGTCACCTGTGGGTCGCAGCCAAAAGCACGCTTTCCGAGCAGGCGCAGAGAGAATTTCCCCCGCTCGCGCTCATCGCCATCGGTGGCTATGGCCGTGCGGAATTGAATCCTTACAGCGACATCGATTTCATGTTCTTACACAGTGGACAGGTCGTGGCGGCAGGCAGGCCGTTGCCCCACCTTTCCAAGCTCATTGATGGCATTCTTTATCCGCTTTGGGATCTCGGTCTCAAGGTCGGCCATTCAGTCCGCAGCGTTGAGGATTGCGTGAAGGTGGCGAACAGCGACATGCAATCGAAAACGTCACTCATAGAGGCACGGCTGGTCACTGGCGACGAAGCGCTTTTCAAAAAATTCCAGAAGACGCTCGTTGCGAAGTGTGTTGAGGGGCACGTGGAAAAATACATTGCGATGCGCCTTGAAGATCAAGCGGCGCGCCGATCCAAATTCGGCAACTCCGCCACGATGCAGGAACCGAATATAAAAAACGGCTGCGGCGGTTTGCGAGATTATCAAAACCTGCTTTGGATGACGTTCTTCAAGTATCGGACCAACTCGCTGAGAGACCTTCAGCAGCTCGAGTTCGTGAGCGCGTCCGAGCGAAAACAGCTTGAGACAGCATACGATTTTCTGCTGCGCGTCCGGACGGAGATGCATTACCACACGAGCCGCGCCACTGATGTGCTCAGCAAAAACCTGCAGCCAGCCATCGCCCACAATCTTGGCCATCATGAGCGTTCGCCAAGCAGACGGATTGAAGCGTTCATGCGGAACGTTTACAACCACTCGCGAAATATTTTTTTGATCACGCGCACGCTGGAGCAACGCATGGCCCTAGTGCCGCAAACCAACCGGTCAATTCCCGGCCTTTCCACGTTGACCTCGCTGATTCCCGGCTCCCGCAGGAAAGCGGCAGCGCCCGAACCGGTGGATGGATTCAAATTCGTCAACGGGGAAGTTCATGCAGTCTCGAACCGCGTGTTTCGCGACCAGCCCCGGCGTTTAATGCGCGTGTTTCTTTACGCTCAACAGCGCGGGTTCAGGTTGCATCCCGATCTGGCGCAGCTCATCCGGAATGAATTGCGCCTTGCCGATCGCGAGTTCCTGGCCGATGAACATGTCCGCGAAACCTTCCTAGCCATTCTCAACCAGCGCGGCAGCGTCGCCCCCGTTTTGCGCGCAATGCACGAAGTTGATTTACTCGGCAAATACATTCCTGAATTTGGAAAGCTCACCTGCCTCGTGCAGCACGAGTTCTATCATCAATACACTGCTGACGAGCACACGCTGATGTGCCTTGAACAGGTGGACCGCATCTGGGAAGCAAAGGCGCCGCCTTACACCGAGTACGCCCCCCTGCTTCAAAAGCTTGAACGACCGTCCCTTCTTTATCTCGGCTTGTTGTTGCACGACGTTGGCAAGCCCCAGGGGCACGGCAACCACTCCGAAGTCAGCGCAAACCTTGCCATGCGCGTGTCACGTCGATTGCACCTTGACGGCTCTTCCTCTCAGACCCTGCGAGTGCTGATCGAAAATCATCTGCTGATGGCGAGTCTGTCACAACGTCGCGATCTGGACGACCCGCTCGTCATCCGGAATTTTGCCAAGAAAGTTCAGAGCCCGGAAACTCTCTCGCTATTGACGCTGCTTACGTTCGCCGACGCTCAAGCAACCAGTGATAAGCTTTGGAACGGGTTCAAAGACGCATTGCTTTGGTCACTGCACAAGAAAACGATGGCGCTACTCACAGGCGGAATGGAATTCCTGCGCGCCGAAGAGAAGCAACGGGAACAGTTGATGGACGAAGTGAAGCGCCTGAAGGACGCTCGGGTGATCGAAGAGGAACTGACCGCGCATTTTACCACGCTGCCCGCCCGCTATTTTCAGATTCATTCCGCCCGTGAAATTCTCGATGACATCATTGTGGCGCACCGGTTCATGCGCCTCCAGATTTCGGAGGAGGACAGTCCACTCGCGCCAGTTGTCGAATGGCGCAACGTTTCCGACTGTGGTTACACCTCCGTCAAAATTTGCACCTGGGATCGCGCCGGCTTGTTCAGCAAGATTACCGGCACCTTCAGCGCCACCGGCCTGAACATTCTCAGCGCACAAGTATTCACGCGCTCTGATGGTATCGTCCTGGACACTTTCTTTGTGACGGACGCCCGCACCGGAAATCTCGTCGAACGCGGGCAGCACGAAGCATTCGAATCTCTGCTGAAGAAGGTGCTGGCGGGTGAGGCGGGTGACCTTTACTCGCTGTTCGCGAAATTCAAAATCGCTCGGCCGCTTTATCAAGCCTATACGGGCGAGCGGATTCCAACACAAATCCAGTTCGATAACGACGCGTCTGAAACGCGCACGATTATTGAGGTTGAGACCGAAGACCGTGTCGGGCTCCTTTATGCGATTTCACAGGCGCTCGCTGAACTGGCGCTGGATATCTCCGCAGCGAAGATCAATACCGAAAAAGGCGCGGCCATCGACAGCTTCTACGTCCGCGACATAGACGGCGAAAAGATTCGCGCGCCCGAGCGACAAAAGGCCATCGAACATAACCTTCGTCAGGCGATGGCCCGCTTGGACAATGCATGACGCTTTTGCTTCCGCCGATATCAGGGTTTCGTCGCGAGAATGAGTGGCGAAACGCCCTTCGCATCAAACTGTCGCACATTCACGAAACCGGTGTTCCGGAGCCATTCGCTGACTTCGGAGAACGTGAATGTGTCGCCCGCGTCCGTGTTTACCAGCATGTTAACCGCAAAGATCAACGCGTTCGGAGGGCCAGTGCGGTCGTCGTTTGGCGTAAACTCCGCGATTGCAATGGTTCCGCCTGAAGCGAGCGCTGCGAAGACTTTCCGGAGCAATTGCTGGCTGCGCTCGTGTCCTTCGCTGTGCAGGATATGTCCGAGCGTGCCGATATTGTGATCCTTTCCAAAATCCACCTGCAGCAAATCGCCCGGAATTGTTGTCAAACGCTCCGCCACGCCGTGGCGTGTTGCTATACGCTTCGTCACTTCGAGAACCTCCGGCCAGTCCACGGCTGTCATGCGGACCTGCGGCGATTGTTCGGCCAGTGTAATTCCCCACACGCCCGAACCCGCCGCGATGTCCAGCACGCGGATCAGATTTGTTGCTTTGGATATTCCGAGATGTTCAGCCAATGCTTTCGCCGGAGGGAAGCTCATGGGATAAAGCGCTTCGACAAATTCCGCGAAGAAATGCGCGCCCTCACTGCGGTCGTTCACGGCCGTGGCCGGTTTGCCGGTGCGGACCACGTCGTCCAGTTTCAGCCAGCGGGGAATGATTTGCACCGACATGTGTTTGAAAAGGCCGCCAAAGGAGCTGGGCTTGGTTGAAACCAGAAACGCCGCGCTTTCGGGCGTCAGTGAATAACGATTGCCTTCTTTCGCGAGCAATTGAAGTCCAACGAGTGCGTTTATAATGGCGGCCAGACCGCGTTCGGAAGCGCCGGTTGCCTGCGAGAGTTCTGCAAGAGTCTTGGGCGATTCGTTCAGCGTGTCAAACACACGGTGTTTCACAGCCGCCTCAATGATCAAAACCGGAGCGTAACCCCAGGCCAACTGCATAATCCTTTCGGGAGTAATGTGTGTGTTCATGGAATTCCAAATTAGTTGCTCGAAAGGACCGGAGCAATAGCCCATTTGAAACGAGTGAAGAAACTTCCATAAATTGAACGGCGCACCATGGATTACAGGACGATTTCGGTGCCGACTCCCGCATCAGTGAAAATCTCCAGCAAGACAGCATGCGGCACACGCCCATCCACAAATGATACCTTTTCGACGCCGGCTCTGATCGCCGCAACCGCGCTGTCCACTTTGGGAATCATTCCTTTGTCCACGATGCCGGCTTTCTTTAACGATTCCACTTCGTCCGTTTTAAGATGTGAAATGACCGAGTCTGGATTCCTCGGGTCGCGCAACAATCCAGCAACGTCGCTCATGAAAACCAGTCGTTTTGCCTTAAGCGCAATCGCAACCTGCGCGGCCGCCACGTCAGCGTTGCAGTTGTAAATCTTCCCATCCTCGCCGCGCGCGGTCGGGCTGATAACCGGCGTGATTCCTTTCGTAATGCACTCCAGCAATGGCGGGGTGTTCACGCCGGCGACTTCGCCGACGCAACCGATGTCGATTTTCGCGCCGGGCTTTTCCTTGTCGTTCAGCAACAACTTGCGGCACTTGAAAATTTCCGGGCCGGCAAAACCCTTCGCCACCCCGCCAAGCGAGTTGATCGTCGCGACGATTTCGGGATTGATCTCCCGCGACAGCACGTCGTCCACGATTTTCACTGCTGCCTCATCCGTTACGCGCTGGCCTTGAATGAAGCTCGCTTGCAGTCCGGCTTTCTCCATCGCGCGCGTGATTGCTTTTCCGCCGCCGTGGACGACGACCGGATTGACTTCGACTGCTTCGAGAAAAACGATGTCGCGCGCCACGCCGCCGCGCACGGCCGCGTCTGGCGAGTCCATGAACGAGCCGCCGTATTTCACGACAAAGGTTGCGCCGCTGAACTTCTGAATGTACGGCAGCGCTTCGAGCAGCGTGTCGGCTTTGGCAATGAGATCTTGCATTTCACATACAGCGGAAATTCAACGGTGGACGGAGACAAGCACCAGTGATGATCTGCGCAGCCACGCAGATCACTTGGCTGGGTTCAATCCCTTCACCCGCATCTTCATTGCATAGAGTCCTTTGCTGGCAGTGATGAAGAGTGTCTGATGATCCTTGCCGCCGAAGCTGACGTTTGCGGTCCATCCTTCGCCCGGCACGTTGATGCGTCCGATTTGTTTTCCGGCTTTGTCAAACACGGTAACGCCCCGCCCTGTGAGATAAAGATTGCCTTCGTCATCAATGGTCATTCCGTCGGACCCCAGTTCGCAGCGGAGACGCTTGTTTGTAAGCGTGCCATCGGACTGCATGTCGAACGCGTAAGTTTTGTTTGCCTGAATGTCCGCAACGTAGAGCGTCTTTCCGTCGGGCGTGCCGGTGATTCCATTCGGCTTGACCAAATCGGTCGTCACTCGTTTGAGCGCCTTGCGGTCGGCACCAAGGAAATAAACCTGCTCAGTTCCTTGCGGCGCCTGGCGATAATTCCACCACGTCCGGGCATAAAAGGGATCGGTGATGTAGATACCCCCGTCGGGCCGCTGCCAAACGTCATTGGGCGCGTTGAGCGGCTTGCCATCATATTCCTTGGCCAGCACGGTGTGTTTGCCATCCGGCGTGATTTCCCACAGTTCCGTTTTCTCATCAGCGCACGCGAGCAGATTTCCGTTCGGCTCGAAATACATTCCATTAGCACGGCCGGCGGGTTCGAGGAACGTGGAAAGTTTTCCATCCGCGCTCCACTTCATAATGCGATTGTTCGGCTGGTCAGTGAAGAAAACGTTTCCTTCCTTGTCACTGGTTGGACCTTCAGTGAATGTGAATTCGCCCGAGAGTTTTTCCAGGGTCGCGCCGGGCGCGGCCACGGCCGAAACGTCGTTCGTGGATTGAGCCATAGCGGGCAAGATGCTTCCGATAATCGCAAGTGACAAGGCAAGTGGTTTGGAGTTCTTCATGTGTTCGGCGTTTGTTTGGCCAAGTGATACCGCAGCGCCGAAAATAATTCAACAAACGTTCGACGCGCCAGGATGCGCGCGTCACGAAATAGCCTTGAATAAAGAATGCAACGCGGTCAGCATCAGCACGTCAAGTCAACGAGAATCGACCTATGAGACGCCTTCAATCGCTCGTTCTGGGAGGACTGCTTCTGTGTTCTCCTCCACTTTTCGCTAACGACTGGACAACTTTATTCAACGGGAACAACCTCGACGGCTGGTCCCAACACAGCGGCAAAGCCAAATACACCCTCGAGAACGGCGTGCTCATTGGTGAATCCGTCGCCGGTTCCGGCAATAGTTTTCTTTGCACCGAACAATCCTATGACAACTTCGAACTGTCGCTCGAATTTAAGTGCGATCCGCTGCTCAACTCCGGCGTGCAAGTCCGTAGCGAAGTTTTCCCCGATGCGCGTACGCTTAACATCGGCACCAACACTTTCAAGCTGACCGCGGACCGCGTTCACGGTTACCAGGTGGAGGTTGACATGGACACCGCGCGCGGGCGGATGTGGACGGCGGGCATTTACGACGAAGCGCGACGAGGCTGGCTTTTTCCTGCCGACGGGGAGAAAGGCAAACAAGGCACGGATTTCTCTCAGCAGGGCCTCAAAGTTAGCAAAGCTCGGCGACTGGAACGAGCTGTTCATTCGCGCGCAAGGTTCAACCATCAAAACGTGGCTCAATGGCGAACCGCGCGCTGAAATCACCGACAATCTCACACCGCGCGGATTCATTGCGCTCCAGGTCCACGGCATTGGCGACGACACCAGCAAGGCTGGTTTAAAAGTCCATTTCCGCAACATTCGCTTGCGGGAACTGAGCGAAACCGCTTCCGAACCGCCCGCAAACACTTTGACTGCTCAAGAGCGGCAGGAAGGCTGGCGTTTGCTCTGGGACGGCAAATCCAGCGAAGGCTGGCGCAGCGGGCGCAGTGAAAATTTTCCGGCGCGAGGCTGGATTATTCACGACGGCGTGCTGACCGTATCTGCCGGCGGGGATATCATTACGCGCGAGAAGTTTTCCGATTTTGAACTGAAGGTGGATTTCAAGCTCACACCCGGCGCCAACAGCGGCATCAAGTATTTCGTGCATGCGGATCTCGATCCCGCAACCACGGCGTCACTCGGCTCGGTGGTCGGTTACGAATACCAGCTCCTCGATGACCTCTTGCATCCCGATGCTAAAGCGGGCCGAAACGGCAATCGCACGCTGGGTTCCCTGTATGATCTGTTGCCTGCGTCAAAGGACAAAGATGCGAATCCGATCGGCGAGTGGAACACCGCGCGAATCGTCGTTCGCGGAAATCACGTCGAACATTGGCTCAATGATCAGAAGGTGCTCGAGTACGACCACACTTCGCCGGAATTCAAGGACGGATTCGCTCACAGCAAATTCCACGGCATCGCGGAATTTCCGAATTGGACTGACGGGCACATCTTGTTGCAAGAGCACGGCAATGAAGTTTCCTTCCGCAACATAAAGATCCGCGTGCTTGCCGAAAAATAGTTCCCAGCCCCTACGCACACACAACATGAAATCACGAAACAAACAATTCCGGAACGCTCAAATCCAGCGCCGTACATTCATCAAACGCTGCCTTGCCGCCGGCGCATTTTCAATGATTGCGCCACGGGCGATTTTTGCGGCGGAGCAAGGCGGAGGCGCCTCCCAGAAAGTGAAACTCGCCTGTTGCGGCATCGGCAATCGTGGTGCGGATGTTGTACGGTCATTGCGCGAAACGGGCCACGCGCAGATCGTCGCATTGTGCGACACAGACATGGGCGCGCCGCACACGCAGCAAATTCTCCGGCTCGAACCGAACGTGCCGCGCTTTCAGGATTTTCGGCAGATGTTCGACAAGATGGGCAATGAAATTGAAGCCGTCAGCATCGCCGTCCCGGATTTTTCACATTTCCCCATCGCGATGCTCGCCATGTCGCTCGGCAAACACATTTATTGCGAAAAGCCGATTGGCCACTCGTTCCAGGAAATCGAATTGATGATGGCCGCGGAGAAAAAATACAAGGTCGCGGCGCAGATGGGAAATCAGGGGCATTCCGACGCGAATTATTTTCAGTTCAAAGCGTGGGTTGACGCCGGCATCATCAAGAACGTCACGAAGATCACGGCGTTCATGAACGACCGGCGCCGCTGGCACGGCATGCGCGTAGATGACTATCTCCCTGAGCAGCCCGTTCCGGCGTCGCTTGATTGGAACACGTGGCTCACCATCGCGGAGTACCACAAATACAACAAAGGTTACGTGAACGGCGATTGGCGTTCGTGGTTCGATTTCGGCAACGGAGCGCTCGGCGATTGGGGCGCGCACATCTTCGACACCGCGCATGAGTTTCTGGAGCTTGGGTTGCCCACCGAAGTCGAATCAGTAAAATCGAGGGCCAGAACAAGTTCATCTTCCCGCAGGCGTCCACCCTCGCGTTTCGATTTCCCCAGCGCGGGAGCATGCCGCCGGTTGAGTTGACCTGGTACGACGGCCAGAACAACGTGCCGCCATTGCCGGCGGATTTCGGCGAAGCCGTCGTGGACGCAAACATTCCTCCGCCAAGTTCGGGCGCGCTCGATACCAAGAAATATCCTCCCGGCAAAGTCATTTACGGCGAGGGTCTGACGTTCAAAGGCGGCTCACACGGCTCCACGCTCAAAATCATTCCTGATTCCAAATCGAAGGATATGCAGTCCAAATTGCCTTCAGTGCCGAGAAGTCCGTCGAATCATTTTTTGAACTTCCTGCTGGCTGCCAAGGGCGAGGAGAAATGCCGCTCGTCATTTGCCGTCGCCGGACCGCTATGTCAGGTAATGGCGCTCGGCGTGATCGCGCAACGGTTGAACAACAAAATGCTCTTCGACCGTGCGACGAAACAAATCACAAACGACAAAGCCGCCAACCAGCTTCTGGTCAGCCCGTCCCCGCGAAAGGAATGGGAGCAGTTCTATAAGCTGTGACCTGCGCCGCAGAAGCGATCAACCACCGAGCGACGTTGGATCCGTCACGTCGCCTTTGTTGAAATCCACGTATTCCTCGGTGAGATCGGCGGCGTAAATCACGGCGTTGGCTGTGCCGAGGTTCAGGTTGATATGCAAATCGAATTCCTTCGGCGCGACGGCGGCGCAGAGCTCCTTGAACGTGGCTTTTGTCGGATGGCCGCGCTTCAGGCTCCACAAAACTTTCTTGCTCACCGGGCGCGCTGTAGCCGATGTCAATTTTCTCCTCGATCACCGTCGCGGGCGAATAGCCGATCGCGTCAATGATCCGGCCCCAATTTGGATCGCCACCGTGCCAGCTTGTCTTCACCAGCGCGCTGTTCGCCACGGCACGTGCGGCGGCATCTGCATCCTGAATGGTCTTCGCGCCGTTCACGCGCACCGTCACGATGCGATGAACACCTTCACCATCGCGCACGATCATTTTTGCCAGTTCGAGACAGACTTGATTTAGCGCAGCTCGGAAGATTTCGAATTTCGAATTCTGAATTTTAAGCGGATCATTACCCGCGAGACCATTCGCTAAAACCAAAACCGTATCGTTCGTGCTCATATCGCCATCCACGGTGATACAATTGAAGCTGTGTCCGACAGCTTCGTTCAAAGCGCAAGTCAGAGCACCACGAGCAACAGCAGCGTCCGTTGTAATAAAACAAAGCATCGTTGCATGAAGCCCACTCGGCAACGCGGGGGGACGTTTTCCATTTGCGCTCATGGCGGGTTGAATCATTCCCGCGCCTTTGCAGATCCCACCGATGCGGATCGTTTTCCCGGCGAGCTTGAATTCCACCGCGATCTGCTTCGGCTTCGTGTCGCTCGTCATGATGGCTTCGGCGGCGTGAGCAGCGTGCTCAGCGGATGAGCCAATATAAACGCCGGCTTCTATTATTCCCGCCCGCACATTGTCCATCGGCAGCGTTACGCCTATGCGCCCCGTCGAGGCTACGAGCGCCGATCCGCGCTGCAATTTCAACGCGTGTTCGGTAAAACCGGCCATCTCCAGCGCGTCATTCATGCCCTGGCGTCCCGTGCAAGCATTCGCGTTGCCCGAATTCACTACGATGGCCTGAGCGGTGCCGCGCTTCATCATACGCTCGACGCTCAACTTTACCGGCGCGGCGCAAACCTGATTGGTCGTGAACATTCCTGCAGCCGTCGCGGGAACGTCCGAGACTATCAACGCCAGATCGCGCTTCGGTCCCTTGTTCGATCCTTTGCCGGTTCCAAGACGCTTTATGTCGCAGAACACGCCGGCCGCCCTGAATCCTCGGGGAGCGATCACGGAACCTTTGATGAATTTCGTTTCCATGCGTTCAGTGTGTTTGCGCTGGGGCATCATCTATGAAAATGTGGCCAATATTGTAAAGCACTGCCTTGCCGCCGATCTTCACGCGGTCGCCGGCAACTTCGCAAAAGAGCTCTCCACCGCGCCGAGAAATCTGCCGCGCGAACAACTTTGTTTTGCCAAGACGCTCCGCCCAGTAGGGAATCAGCGTGCAGTGCGATGATCCCGTCACCGGATCTTCCGGCACTCCGGCTTTTGGAACAAAGAAACGCGAAACAAAATCGCAATCGTTCCCCGGCGCTGTCGCTATCATGCCGAACCGGTCGAGCTTTTGCAGCGCACCAAAGTCAGGCCGCAGTGCCTGGACATCTTCCTCGCTGGCGAACACTGCAAAGTAGTCACGCGACGCGAGAATTTCTTCCGGTTGCGCTCCGAGCGCGGAAGCGAGAGCTTCGGGTTTGTCACAGGCCGCTGGTGGACGCGCCGGAAAATCCATCACCAACACGTCTCTTTCTTTGGCTACAGTTAAAACTCCGCTTCGCGAATGGAATCGGATGGCATCGCCGCGGTGGTTCAACTCCGAAAGCAGAATGAACGCCGATGCCAGCGTGGCATGGCCGCAGAGGTCAATTTCAACGGTGGGCGTAAACCAACGCAGATCGTAGTCCGAGCCGCGCGGGGCAAAGAAAGCTGTTTCGGCCAGATTGTTTTCTGCCGCGATAGACTGCATGGTTGCATCCGGCAGCCAATTGGGCAGCGGACAAACACCCGCAGGATTTCCATGAAGCGGTTTGGACGTAAATGTGTCCACTTCAAAATAGGGCAATTTCATTTTACAAAGCTCCGTTGACTCTGCTGTCAAATCTTAACTGCGTCAATTTCCAGCCGAACCATGCCAACATGAACGCATCCTTCAACGTCGGGCGGATATATCTTCAAATAACGCTGCGTGACAGCGGCGATGAATTCCTCCCGATCAGGTTCGGGCACGCGTTGCGTGTACGGCAACCACGTTGTCCGCAGCCACGTGGCAAAACCTTTGCGACCGTCGTAGGTTGCGTCCTTTGGCGCCAGCTTGAGCGAATTGATATCAAAACCGAATTTCGGCAGCCACTTCTCATAATTCTGCGGCGCATAAAAGAAATACGGCTTCGGCATCTTTCGGAAAAATGCCCGCCAGCGTTTTATGCGCAATTCCTGACGAAGCGCAAGGAAAACGTCCTGAGCGTTGCCTCTGCCTCCGCAGGAAACGATGAGCCGTCCGCCGCGTTTCAACACCGAGGCCGCGCCACGCAAAAACGCCTGATGGTCATCCACCCAATGCAGCGCCGCATTGGAAAATATCAGATCGAATTTCCGGAGGAACTGAATCTCGCGCGCGTCCATTACATGAAATTCAATATTGGGAATCTCCGGCGGATGAAAAGTTTTTCGTGCGAACTGAATCATCTGCGGCGATGCGTCCACGCCAATCACTTCGCCCTTCAAAACCGCGCGAGCCATCTCCGCCGTCACTTTGCCATCGCCACAACCCACATCCAGTATCCGTTCGTCGCAGCGCAATTTGAGTCTGGCGATCAGTTCCCGTGCCCAGGCTTGCTGCACGACGGAATTCGCGGCGTAATCTTCCGCGCTCCAGGTCACTTTTTTGGCAGCACTGCTGTTCATGTTCAGATCTCTTCGGGCACGATCCACTTTGGCTCGTACGGAACGTGGTGGTAGGCCATGATTTGAACCAAAGAAGACACAGAGGCGCATGAATGACCGTCACACCAGTCCCGCCATCTCTGGGTAACCGCACACGATGTTCATGCTTTGCACGGCCTGGCCGCTCGCACCTTTAATCAGATTATCCACCGCGCTCATTACGATCAGCCGCCCCGTTCGCGCGTCCAAACGCCAGGCGATTTCGATGACATTCGTACCTGCGACATTCTTCGTGTCGGGTAATGCCTTGCCTTCAAGCACGCGCACAAACAGCTCGTTTCCATAGGCCTTTTGATAGCATTCCGTGATTTGACCGGTGAGCGTGAACATTTCCGCTGAATTTGAAAAATGTTTTTCCGGCGCGACGTAAAGGGTCGTGAGAATACCGCGATTGATTGGAATCAAATGCGGCGTGAATTGAATCGTGACTGGCACGCGCGCCACAGCTGAAAGCTCCTGCTCAATTTCCGAGAGGTGCCGGTGCTTGGGCACACTGTACGGCCGCACGCTTTCGTTGCATTCGACGAACAGGTAATCCAATTCCGCCTTGCGCCCGGCCCCGCTTACGCCGCTCAAAGAATCCGCGATAATGCCGGTTGGTTTGATTAAACCTGCATTCAGCAGCGGAATGAGCGGCAACAAAATACTCGTAGGGTAGCACCCGGGAGAGGCGATTAACGACGCATTCTTGATTTCGTCGCGATAGATTTCCGGCAAGCCATACACCGACTTCGCCAGCAAATCCGGCGCGGGATGATCGTGCGCATAAAATTCCTTGTAAACCTCCACGCTCTTGAGACGAAAGTCGGCGCTGAGATCAATCACGATTGTGCCAGCTTGCAGCAGCGGCACTGCATATTCGGCGGCCACGCCATGCGGTAGCGCAAGAAAGACAATGCCCGCCTGCTTCGCGAGCACTTCGGCCTTCGGTTCGCTGAATCGAAGCATCCGGGCGTGAGGATGATTCGCGAACTTCGGAAATACCTGCGCTAGTGTCTGCCCAGCGTTTTGCCGCGAGGTGACCGCGGCCAGTTCGACATGCGGATGGTGCAGCAACAATCGCACGAGTTCCTCGCCCGAATATCCTGACGCGCCGATAATGGCAGCTTTTCTGGTTTTCATTTTCAAGTCTCAGCGAGACTCATATCACAGTTGTAAGGTTTTGACCGCTGGATTTCCATATAACGTTGCGCTTCTTTTAACGGCTCGAACCCGAATTTCGCATATAGCCCGTGCGCGTCCAATGTCCCAAGCAGGAAGCGTCGCAAGTCCTGGAGCCGTGGATGCGCAAGAATAGCCGCAACAAGCCGTTTGCCGAATCCACGGCCGCGATGCGCTTCCAGAATGAAAACGTCCGCCAGCCACGCGAACGTGGCAAAGTCCGTCACCACGCGCGCGAAGCCGATTTGCTCCCCGTTGATGTAAACGCCGAAACACAGCGAATGCTCGATGGAGCGAACCACAATTTCGCGCGGCACGCCATGCGCCCAATAACTCCGTTCACTCAGAAACTGATGGACGAGCCCATGGTCCAGCAACGCCGGATCATCTGAGATCAGCAAATTACCCTCGTGGATTTCGTATGGCTTCATAAACAAAAAACCCCGCCGACCTTTGGCCGGCGGGGTTTGCAAATTCAAGTTCGATTAACGTTTGCTGTATTGGAACCGTTTGCGGGCGCCAGGCTGGCCGTACTTCTTGCGCTCTTTCATGCGCGGATCGCGCGTCAGCAAACCCTCGGCCTTCAGAGAGGCACGGAAATTTGTGTCTGCGAGCAGCAGCGCACGGGCAATTCCGTGACGGACAGCGCCGGCCTGGCCGGAAGGGCCGCCACCGGATACGTTCACGCGGGCGTCGAACTTTTCTGCCGTGCCGGTGACGGTCAGCGGCTGGGTGACGACCATGCGGAGCGAGTCAGTGGGAAAATAGTTTTCAAACGTGCGGCCATTGACCGTGATTTTTCCGGTGCCGGTTGAAAGTCGAACTCGCGCAATGGACGTCTTTCGCCGTCCTGTGCCGAGGAATTCTGAAGTGTTGGTGTCTGCCATAACAAAACTACTTTGCAATCGTCAGCGCGTCCGGTTGCTGTGCGGCGTGCGGATGTTGGGCACCCTTGTACACTTTGAGCTTCGTCAAAAGCACTCGTCCAAGGCGGTTCTTGGGAATCATTCCGCGGACTGCGCGATGGATCAGCATTTCCGGGTGACGCGCCCGCAGGTCCGCCACGGACGTATATTTCTCGCCGCCTTTCCAACCGGAATACGTCATGTATTTCTTGTTCGTTTCCTTCTTGCCGGTGAGGCGGACTTTCTCGGCGTTGACCACAACAACGAAATCTCCGGCATCAAGATGCGGCGTGTATACCGGCTTGTCTTTTCCGCGCAAAATGTTGGCCACCTGTGTCGCCAGACGGCCAAGCACCACGCCATCGGCATCCACAACATGCCATTTGCGCTGTTCTAAATTCACTTTCGGCAAATGTGTTTTCATCTAAATCCCAATCAAAGGAGGGCAGAAACTACCAAACGAGTCGGTGAAGTCAATAGGCTTTTCGGCTGCGTCCTGAAGCAAAACGGCGAGTAACGTGCGGCTTTCAATTTCCCCGCCGCATCAGTCGGCTCTGGGTTTCCGTAACGGGCTTCTCCTCCGCGGCTGTTTTGAAATCAGCCGTTGGATCGAGTTTTGTGCCGGGGCGCGTTGCCAGCCCAGCATCGCGCGCAACTGCGTCTTCGACGCGATAAAGCTCGCCGTTTGCGTGCTTGTAGAACTCTTCCATTTCATCGAGATGAAACGGTCGCGAGCCACGCCTTCCGAAGACGACCGTTTGATTTCCGGTTTCGTCCACGACGCGATCACGGTCGAGTCCCCGCGAAACGGCCAGCGCCGGGCCGCGCGTGGGATACGTGGCGATTAGCTTGGGATTCGGGGCAGCGCTGAAGCCCATGTGGCCGGGCACGTTTTCGGGCGAGATCAGCTGAATTACGCGCAATCCATTCCTGCCATCGGCGACGAGCGCGAACATCCGAGGCGTTGATCGAGCCGACCTGCACAGCGCGAACGTCGTTGAGCGCGCCATTCGCGGTGTAAAGCCGTTCCAGCCTTGGCTTCTCTGGATTCGTAATGTCTATGAACGCCAGGCCGTCTTCGCCGTCAGCCACGTAGGCGTATGTGCGCGCGAGATAAATGCGCTGCGCATGCTTGAGAGGGACGAACGCTCCCGGCACAAACCTCGGCTTCATTGGTTCGGTGATGTCCACGACTTTGAATCCGTCGTCGTCGGTTATGAATGCGTAGCGAAATTGCACAGCGATGGCGCGGGGATTTTTGAAAATCGAATTCCCCTCATCCGGCTTCGCCACCCTCTCCCACCGGAAGGGGAGAGGGACGGGGTAAGGGGTGCGGTTGTCAATTCCCCAATCATTCGCGGTTCGACCAATTCCGTGTTGCTCAACCCGAGCACGAACAACCCATTCTTCCCGACAACGAAAAGATTCGTTCCCGCCATGAACGACTGCATCGCGCCGGTGAGTTTGCCGTCCGGGTTGAAGCGAATGATTTTTTCTTTGTCCAAAAAGTTGTTATCGGGATTTCCATCCACAAGGGTGCCGACGCCCACCATTACCAATCCTTCCTCGCGGTCAGTGATGAATACCCAGGCGTAAATCAAACTGATGGGTTGCTCTTCGTTGTCGGTGTAAACGTCAATCGTTTCGCCAGGCCGCAATTCGGCTTTCATCGTTTTCGGCATGTGCTGACGGAGCGGATCAATGCCCAGCGTGCTCGGCAGCGTAACCGACGTGGCGTATTTGGTTCGCACGTAGGTCCGTTGGCCCAGCGGCGAAACCGGTGAGGTGACGATGCGTTCGGAAAAACCTTTTTGATCGATGTTCGCGACATCGAAAACTTCAAATCCGTCTTCTCCGTTTGCCGTGTAGAGATATTCGCCGCGTAATTGTAGATCGAGAATCTCCTTCCCATGATGATGATACGCCTCCTTGAGTTGGCTGCGATTCGCTTCGACGTGCCGCTGATAATTTTCCGGGTAAGCGAGCTTCTGCAAATGGCTGCCCAATGCAGCTTGCGGCTCGTCCTGCTCGGTCCAGACGACCGCATCGAAACCCTCCTTGCCTTCCGCCGACATAAGCATAGCGCCCGAAGAAATTCACTGTGCCCGTTCCGAAGCCGAGCAGTTGCGCCATCCAGGCGTTGTTGTCGTTGTCCTTCGACAGATGGCAGTCGGTGCAATTCTTCGTCGTCCCGACGCCGCTGGTCGTATGCGGGAAATGCGGATTGAATGCCTGGCCACTGTAGCCTTCGGCGCTCACGGTCTGCTGCTGCGAATAGACCCACTCACGATTTGCGTTTTGCGAACCGACGATCACCGCGCTCGACGAACGCAGCACGGCCAGACGATGGTTCTTCACCATGCCGTCAATTCCCAATTGGAAAACATCATCGCGCACGACCTGCGGATTGTAGGTCGTGTAGTTGCGTGTCGTCTCGCCCTCGAATTTGTTGAGCGGCATGCGTTGGTTTGCCCTCATCGGCAGATGACAACCGAAGCAGCTCGTCGCCCATGACGTGTGACAGATTTGGCAGGAGATATTTGAATTGTCGTGGGCAAGGTTGCGTCTGCAATTGGAAGGTTCCGGCACATCTCCCCAAGTGGTTCCATCGCGCCGAAGCGTCTTTGGCGTACGCGGATTTCGCATTGTAGTGCGATGACTTCGGGTCAATCGTGTCAATCGTCTGCGGCACTTCCCAGCGCACGTCCGGACTCATGCATCGAACGTTGAAACAGTTTCTTTCCTTCCCAAACAAATCGCGGTCCCCAGGCCGTCGAGCTTTTGTTCAAATCAATCTGGCCGCCGTTTCCGGAAGTCATCAGTGTCGGTCGATGCAAAATCGTCCCGTGGCAATCAATGCACTCGATCGTCGTTGCCGCGCGCGGTTCGCCGTAGAGATTGCCGTTTCCATGAACGTCCGTGTCGAAATGGCAATCCACGCATTGCATGCCGTGCGCGAGGTGCGCGTCTTTCAGGTGAACCGCTTTCGCAAATTTTTCCGGGTCGTCGTGCGAAATGATATTGTCGTCGAGATCGCGCAGATTGCCCTGCCGATCGTGTTTGAACACCGCGCGGAAAATCCAGCCGTGGCCGTGATAATCCGCGAACTGCGTCTGCTTCAGCTTCGGATTCAGCTCCGCGACTTTCTCCAGAAAATCCAAATCGCCCCACAAGCCCGCGCAGCGCGCCGGCGTGCCTTCACGGATTCCTTGTCGTCGGATCGTGTGCCGAGTCATCTTCGCGCGTCGGTCGGGATTCGTTGCTGCTTTCGGTTCGGATACATGAATTCGCCGTCGCTCTCCTGATCCCACCACGTGTAGCCGAGATATGGGTTCACGAACAGGTTGCCCTGGTGCATGTGGCAGTTCATGCATTGGCTCGTCGGAATCGCGCGCGTGAACTGCATGCTTGATCGGATGGCCGCGTTCGTCGTGGCGCAGGCCGGATTGATCGCCGCTGAAGCTCAAACCCTGGTTGCCATACTTGCTGTAGTAACCGGAATGCGTCGGAGAACGGTCGTTCGCATAAACCACGTGGCACGCCGAGCAACCGCTGCTGCGATAATCGCCCGGATGATTGTTCGATCCCATGAAGCCGAGCAACGGATCGTGCAGCCGCGTCTTTTGGAGATTCAGAACAACCGGATCGATCCGATTCAGCGTTCCCAGTCCGCGCTCGGACAACCGGCGCAATGGCTTCCCCGGCGGCTCTTCGCGATCGGGAATGCCGAGTTGCAATTGCTTTTCGCCGCCTTTCTCAAAAATCCGCAGGATATTCCCCGGCTGGCTGATTGGAAATCGCGGCAGCGGCTCAATGAAAGGCAGGATGCCATGGAGCGCGTGTCTCTCGGGTGTGACCGGGGTCGGATTAATCAGCTTAAGCGGCTCGCCGTTCGGGCCATACGCCTGGCCGAAGCGATACGTTCTTGAGCGGAAACGCGCCATTGTTGTAGAGCGCCGCGCCCCAAAGCATCGCGCCGTGGTGCATCATGCTGTAGCCAGACGTGCTGCATGTCCTCGCTTGTGGCAAAGTCCGCACGCCTTGTCCGCGACGCGCAAGTCGCCAGGGTTTACGAACTGGATGAACTCGGCGATTCGTGATTGAGCAACACGTCCGCATCGCTGGGATTCGCCGAGCTTTGCCAGAATTCCGGATTGCAGCGGCTGCACGTGCGCTTTGCGTTGCGTCAGGCCCGGAGTCGGATTGCCGCCATGGCAATCCGTGCATCCGAGCACGACGTTCGGGCTGGCGTGCATGCTTGGATCTTCAATTCCCTTGTGGCATTCCAGGCAGCCCGCGCTTTTGCGCGCTGCTTCCTCGCGCGTTTGATCAATGAGATTTCGGGCCGGCAGTCTGTGTGCTGTTTGCGGCAAATCGCGCGGAACCGAAATCGGCGGGCCGAAGCCGGCGTCGTCAGCCCAGACAGAGAACCCAGACAGTGCCCATAGGACGCAAAGGACACAGTGTGCGCCAGCCAATCGCAAATCTGAAATCGTAAATCGTAAATCCGCTGGCATGATTTAGTAAGTAAATGTGACGGCTACGACGGCGCTGTAAAGAAAATCATCCACGTAGCCGCGCGGCCTCGAGTTATAGCCGGAGACGGGGTCCGCACTCGTTCTGTAAATGTCGCGAAAGCCACGGCCCGGAATGAGCGTCCCGAAACCTGCAGAGATGATGATGTTGTCCGTGAGCAAGGGACGATACTGAACTCCGATGCTCAAATCGTAACCGAGTTCGTTATCAACTTTGTCCGTCAGCAGAGCAGTCTTGAGCGGATCCGTCTCCATGAACCGGACGTAATTCGCGTTGATGAAGCTCCGCACCTTCGGCGTTAGATCGATTTCCGTGCCGATGCCCAATAACAGCACGCCGGGATTTACGAAGTTCGCCTGACCTTCTGTTTTGCTTGTGCGCAGGTCGGGAATCAAACTATTGCGCTGCTTCAAATTCACCGCCGTGCCCGCGAGGTTGAATCCCTGATGCGTGTACCAACTGAACGGGCCGCCGGTGAAATTAGGATTGTCCACGATGGAATCGAACCCGTGGGCCGTGCCGTCCGTGGCTTTGTCATCGCCCGACGCGTAAAACAACGACGCTTTGTAGCGAATCCAGTCGCGATCATATGAAAGCTCCAGCGCGGCCATCTGCGCGTCAATGTCCACGGGCCTGCCCGCGAGCCCGTTGAAGCTGTCGCGGCCGACAACTTCATAAACCGCATGGCTCAGATTCAAACGCCCGATGTGACCGTCACCCGCCCAGCCGAAGTAAAACGAGTTCACGTCGTGCGGCACGACTGTACCGAGCGGCGCAGGCCGCGCGAGATTGCCGTTCTCGTCGTAATGCGTTCCGCCGTGGTCGAGGCTCGCGTGAAAGCTCAGTTGCGCGGTGTATCCGGGCCAGATGAAATCCTGCCGATACACATTCGCGACAATCACCTCCTGGCCGCGCCGGTCGAACTTGTTCAACTCGGAGTTCGTGTCCTTCTCGTCGCATATCGAACACGGCGAGATTGTATTGCCAGCGATTGTTGTCGTAATTGCCGAAGATTCGCGCGGCGAGATTCACATCGTTGAAAATGAACCCGCGAAAATCACTGTTGAACGCCTGGTTGCCGAAGCGGCTCGCGATAAAATCGTAATCATCTGAAAGGTCGCGCAGGTGAATTTCCACGAATGCCTGCTGCAGCGCGACGAACTCGTCGAAGCGATCCGTCCCACGCTGCGGGTTCGGACTGATGACGTTGTTCTCGCGCGTGTCGGTGTAGTTCACGTTGAACACCGGCTCCAATCGCAGCGCCCAATGCACCGGCTGAAACACCGTCTGGCCTTTGAACAGATCCATTGTGAACGAGAAATTGTTCTGCATGAACATCTGCTCGCTTCGCCCAAAAAATTCCGCGCTGTTCGGGTTCGCGGAACTGATGGCGCTGGGCGTCGGTATTCGACGAAGCTCGAAGGTCGTCTCCGACCCGGCAGTGAGGTTCAGGAATATATCCTGGCCGATAATCGGCGCATCGCCTTTCAAAATGCTTTGCGCGTACGGTCGCCATAGCATCGGTTGCGGCGTTTTGTACGGCTGCTCAATGTCTCCAGAAGTGTAGCGCCGCCACGGTACGAAGCCAATGCGCCAGCGATTGGTTTCCGGTATCGCGAATGGCGGCAACGCGTAGTTGCCTGGTGCGGGATAAGCGCGGGTTTCCCATTTTGTTTTGATGTATTCATTGCCGCGCGTGTTTTCACGGGGAAGTTTCAGTTTCTGCGGCAGAAGCTCCTTGCCGTACCCGCCCACCGGCGGATTCGTAAACTCCAGGACCTCGCTCCGCACATTTGTTCGCGGCAGTTCGAGCGACTGCGGAATCGCGTCTCCGCTGAATACTGGCGCGGAAAAGATCACGTTCGTGAAAAATGGCGCGTTGCTCGCTTCGGGTTTCAGCATCGCTCCGGGGTCGGGATTAAAAAAGCTTGGCGGCAGCGGCGACGACGCATTCGTCATCCACTCTGAGTGCAACAAGGTCTTCGGCGCGTTTGTTCGGAGCATAAGCGCGCCCGAATCTGGGTTGAACCTGTCCGGCGACGCGGGCGGAGCGTTCGTCGTGATGAATTGATGTGGCCTCAATGCGTTCGTGTCGGCGGAGTCACCCGCTTGGGCCAGTGCAGCGCACGCGCTGAGATAAAAGGCAAGCGCAGCAGCGCGGCTATTTGGATTCCAGAGTGGAGACACTCGTTTGGAATGCTTTCAGGTCTTTGGCGAATTGATTCGGATCGAAATCAGGAAGCGATTGCGCATCGGCGAACAGTTTGTTGAGTGACTGGTTCACGGCTGAGTTGTTGACGCTAGGTGGCAACTCGGGAATCAGCCGATCCAGCGCCAGCACGAGCCGTTCAGCACGACGCGTTCGAATGGACTTTGAAATTTCGTCGTTCGTGAAAGCGTCGCTGGCATTCGCCAGATTTCCCACGATGGTCTTTGTTTCCATCGCATGATCTCCGGGTGTTGCGACCTGTTTGGCAAAGCGGTCATAATTCTCCTGGGCCAGCTTGAAATCCTCTGACGTCGGAGAAGACAGGTTGATTTTACCCGGTTGTCCAGCTTGCAACACCCAAATCAATCCAGCCCATCGGTCCAGACTCTCCCGGTTCGAAGACTTAAGCAATTGCCAGCTCATTTCGCGCGCTGCTATCGCTTGACCGACAAACCACCGGTCTGAGGCTTTTTGTTCCTCACGCCAGTGTTTCGGCATCGAGACCGATTGCCCGTCCATTTCAAAAATCAATTCCGGATGACCCGCGGCGCGAATATCAGGGTCAAGGTTCTGGTGGCAAGCGACGCAAGTGTTCGCGCGAACGTAGAGATTTTTCAAATCGCGCATGCCGGTTGCAACGCGGTCGGCGTGCGTATAGTCGGACCGCGTGTGAGAGCGAATCCAGTTCTCAGCCGGGCCGTGGCAGCTTTCACACGAAACGCCTTCGGAAATTTCTGCGCCTTTGGCCAGTCGCTCCGCCGGCAGAGTGGCAAACGGCGCGTGACAAACGGTACAGCGTTGACTGCGCGTCGCGTCGCCGATCTTCAAGACCTCTGCGAATCGTTCCGAACGCGCGGTCGTCAAGGTGGCATAGGGACGTTGATGATGAAAATCCCGCGTGGACCATATCGTATATTGGTTGCTCTTGTCGCCCGCGCCACCGTGACAACTGCTGGAACTACAGCTTTGAGAGCCAAGAAATTTTGTGGCCGAAAAGGAATTTGTGTCCGCAGCAAAAAGGCTCGATGCCATCAAGACAAATCCCAGCGCAAGCCAACCCCCGAAACCCGGTTCGTGAGCCGCCAGCATTGCTGCTCGGATGTCGGAAATTGACCGTTGAATGTTCACGGCGTCCAACATCAGATTTGTTTGCCGGGGCACAGCGCTTTGGTATATCCTGCCATCGCTAAATGCAATCCCTTATCCACCAGTTCCAATCGGCATTGGGTGGGAATGGCGGGCTGACCATTGGATGGATCCTTATTGGCCTCTTGGTGCTTTACACATTGTCTCTTTGTTACGGATCTTTTCGCCGCCTTGCGTTCGAGCGCCAGGCGCGAGTCACTCGATCAAGAGCGACTCAGGCATGAAATCCAGGCCGCGAAGCTTCGCTGCCAGGAAGTCGATCAGATCAAACTGCTTTGGAATGGTTATCGGAAATTCCAGGTCAGTCGCAAAATCCGCGAATGCCAGGACGTTTATTCTTTCTACCTGGCGCCGCACGATGGACGTCCGCTCCCGGCTTACAAGCCCGGCCAGTACGTGACGTTTCAATTGAATCTTCCCGGCCAGACCAAGCCGGTTATCCGCTGCTACTCGCTATCCGACAGCCCGCACCATTCCGACTATTACCGGGTCACGATCAAGAAAACGTTGCCGCCTCCAGAACTTCCGAGCGCCAAAGGTGGCCTCGCCTCAAGCTATTTTTGCGACACCGTCCGCGAGGGCGACATTCTCGACGTGAAGGCCCCCAGCGGCCATTTCTTCCTCGAGATGTCAGAACAGAAACCCGTGGTGCTGATTTCAGGCGGCGTGGGCATCACGCCCATGATCAGCATGCTCACCGCCGTCCTTCAGAGCGGGCAGAAGCGCGAAGTCTGGTTCTTCTTTGGTGCGCGCAACTGTGACGAACACATTTGCAAGGAACTGCTCGAAAAAATCGCCGCTGAAAACGAGAACGTTCATCTTCATGTCTGCTACAGCCGGCCGGGATCAAACGATGTGAAAGGCCGTGATTTTCAGCACGAGGGTCGCGTCTCCGTGGAGCTCATGAAGCAACTGCTTCCATCCAACAATTACGATTTTTACATTTGCGGTCCGGGGGCGTTGATGAAAAACATCACGGACGGCCTCGCTGAATGGGGGGTGCCTGATTCCGCGGTGCACTTTGAAGCGTTCGGGCCGGCGACGGTGAAGAAAGCGGCGCCGCTGGATACCACGATGCTCTCGTCCATCCTCGTCACCTTCGGCCGGTCCGGCATCAAACATCATTGGAATCCAGCGACCGCGTCGCTGCTGGAATTTGCTGAGTCGCACGGTGTCAAGATTGATGCGGGGTGTCGCGCGGGAAATTGCGGCACCTGTTTGGTCGCCATCAAATCGGGCGAAGTAAATTATCTGACGCCCGGCGGCGCCAGCGTCGAGAAAGGCTCCTGCCTCACATGCATCTGCAAACCGAAATCAGACTTGGTGCTCGACGCATGAAAAGCATCTGCCGCTCATCCCCGTTCCTGTCCCTGGCCTTTCGTTTGGTACGACGGCGAGGCCGATTCCGATAACAAAGCTAAGCCATGCCTGCCGCTATCGCCACTTTCGATCGCCCACAACGCTGGGACGCCGTATTCGATCCCGAAATGACCGACGCAAGCGTGGACCGGCTGCTCACAATTGCTCCGTTCTCGCAGATGAAGCCGGAGCACTTTCCGAAGCGCGCGTCCCTGCGAGACATTCTTAAGCATGACACGCGGATCAAAAGCTATCGCCGCGGAGAAATCATCGTGCGCGAAGGAGATTATGGCACGTCGGCGTTTCTCGTCATGTCCGGGAGCATTCGTGTGGTGCTCGGGCCGGAGCTACCGCCTTCCGTGCTTGGCCGGCGCGAACCAACGCGTAAGAACTTTTTCCGCGTGCTCGCCCAGCTTTGGTCCAATGCCCGCGAGCCGGAGAGTTTCAAGCCTGCGCAATTGAAGCAGGACAGCCGGGTCGCAACGCGTGGGGCAGGCGACGAGGTGAAAATTTTTCTCCAGGACGTTCCGCGAATCCTGGACGAGCACCGCACGGCAACGCTTGAGCTCGGCGAGTTCTTCGGTGAAATCGCTGCGCTCAGCCGTATGCCACGCACCGCCTCCGCGTTCGCCGAAAGCGATACTGCCGAGCTGCTTGAAATTCGCTGGCAAGGTTTGCGCGACCTGATGAAGTACGACGATGCGTTGCGCAGACACATAGACGAAATCTACCGGACTCGGGCGTTGCCCTGGCATTGCGCGAGGTGCCGATTTTCAGCCGCCTTTCAAACGAGGACTTGGGAAAGATGATCGCACGGACCGAGTTCGGCACTTACGGCGACTACGACTGGTCTGGCGATTACAAGCGTCTCGCGCAAGGTTCTGTCGCAGGTCAGCGTTTGCAGGAACCGGTCATTGCCGAAGAAGGCGACTATCCAAATGGTGTAATCTTGATCAAAGCAGGATTCGCGCGCGTGAGCCAAAAGTTCGGTAACGGGCATCGCACGCTAAATTATCTCGGCGCAGGCCAACTCTACGGTTTGCAGGAGATCGCGCACAATTGGCGCAATCCGAAGGCGACGGTGCCGCTTCAATATACACTGCGCGTGATCGGCTACACCCACGTCATCATCATTCCAACTGCCGCCATGGAAAACGTGGTGTTACCCGCGATTTCAAAAGAGGATTTGCCGCCGCTCTTCGAAACAGCACAAAATTTTATCCTGTCGAACGGGAGCGGTCGGGATGCGTCTCCCCCTGACGCCGCAGACGCCAGCGCAAAGATTGGCGCGGACATGCTGGAGTTTTTGACTGAAGGCCGTTTTTTCAACGGAACAGCCACGATGCTGATCAACCTCGACCGCTGCACGCGCTGCGATGATTGCGTGCGCGCCTGCGCCTCGGCGCACGACAACAATCCGCGTTTCCTTCGCCACGGTCCTATCAGCGACCGCCTCATGATCGCCAATGCCTGTATGCACTGCGCGGATCCGATTTGCATGATTGGCTGCCCCACGGGTGCGATTCATCGCGATGCATTCGGCGGGCAGGTCGTTATCAATCCCGCCACTTGCATCGGGTGCAAGGCGTGTTTCAACAACTGTCCATACGATGCGATTCGGATGGTCGAACTGCGTAATGAAGATGGCGAGTTCCTGGTGGACAAGGAAATGAACCCGATTCTGAAAGCAACAAAGTGCGACCTGTGCATCGAGCAGATCACCGGCCCGGCGTGCCAGCGCGCGTGTCCGCACGGCGCGCTCTCGCGGATCAATTTGAATGACCTGGATGCGATGGCGAACTGGCTGGAGCGATGATCGCCTTCTCCAAACAGCTCTTCATTGGCTGGGGTTCGTTTTTGATTGTTTCTGCTGCGGTCGTGTGGCTGCACACGAAATTCGCGGACGTCGTACCGCAGTTCGCCTACCTGAGCGGTTGGGCGTTGTTCGCCGTCATTCTCGCGCTCACGCTCCTCAACGCGCGCAAGAAGCTGCCATTCCTCCCGTTGTTGTCGTCGGAAACCTGGCTGCAATTTCACATCTACGCGGGCCTGTTCACCGGGGTGTTGTTTGCGGTTCACGTCAGTTACCGGATGCCGACTGGCTGGTTCGAAGGAATGCTCTCAGGGCTGTATGCGTTGGTGATGTTGAGCGGGTTCTTCGGCCTGTTTTGGTCGCGCAGCATTCCACGCCGGCTCACCACGCGCGGAGGCGAAGTGTTGTTTGAGCGCATTCCCGCGATCCGCCGACAGTTGCAGGAGCGCGCCGAGGCGCTCGCGCTCAGTTCCATTCCTGAAGCGAAGTCGGCGACCATTGCCGATTTCTACGCGCGCGAGTTGAAGGATTTCCTTTCCGGCTCGCGAAACGCCTGGCTGCATCTCTTTGAGGCGCGCGCACCGCTGAACCGGCTGTTGAACAAGATCGCCGATCTGAACCGCTATCTAAACGAGCACGAGCGCGCGGCCGTGAATGAAATCGCCGGTCTGGTTCGCCAGAAGGACGCGCTCGATTACCACTATGCACTCCAAGGGCTGTTGAAGCTCTGGCTCTTCGTCCACATTCCGCTCACGTATTGCCTGCTGCTGTGGACGCTCGCGCACATCGTTCTCGTGTTCGCGTTTTCGGGAGGAGCGGGATGAAAGAGCAACTTCCCTCGCCGGATTTCAACGCGCGCCAATACGAGCGGCCCAATCAGAACTGGATTTGCGGTCATACTGCCGACGGCAAGCCGTGTCGTATGGGGCCAGACAACAACGGCCGCTGTCGCGCGGCTTTCGAATGCCAGCCCGCGCTCGATCTGAAACCAGATGAAACCAAAGGACGCTATCGCTGCACACGCCCCGCGGAATATGGCGGGCCGTGTGAGCAAGGGCCGCTGCCGAACGGAACGTGCAGCCGGCCAATTGTCCGATGCGCGCCAGTGCGCAGTCTGCGGGCGCGGCGGAAAATTCTTTCGTTAGGCGCCGTCGCACTCACGGCGGGAGTCTTGTTGGTAATGTTCTGCGGTCCGCTTCGCGCCCCATTCGCAAATCCCGGCGAGCTATCAGTGCAGCATTCGACGGCAACTTTCGCCCGACTGGCTGGTGCCGCGCCCGACAACACCTGCGCGGCCTGCCACGATGCCGCGCGCCGAGACGTTTCGGGCTGGCTGAACGCTGCGTTCAACGCAGCGCCCGGCCCGTTTCAACTTCGGAAACTCGCCTCAATTCAAACGCCGGTGATGAACGTCATCGATCATAATTGCGAGCATTGCCACGTCGCACACTCATTTCACGAACCAAATGTCGTTCGCGAGCATTCCTGCTCGGCATGCCATCGCGAGCATCAGGGATCGGGCCTCATGCCGAAGCCCAATGACGCCAATTGCCTTTCCTGCCACGCGAGCGCTGCGGAGATGCAGGCTTCGGCGGATGCAGGCCGCAAGCTTTCCGCCGATGCATTTGATTTCCGCCCCGCCCAAGGCCGCGTATTGTTCAAGCCGCCACGGCCTGAGGCCGGTTACACGAAGCTCATCCACAGCTTCGCAAGGGATCATCCCGAATTTCAAATCCTCGTTGAAAAGCTCAAAGACACCAACACGCTCAAATTCAATCACGCGCTCCACCTTTCGTCGCCGAACATTCAACCGTTGCTCGGCAGAAAATTGGAATGCAAAGACTGTCACAAGCCCGATGCCGTGGGGGTGCTTCACCTCAAAATCACTTACGAAGAAAACTGCCGTGCGTGCCATTCGCTTCAGTTTGATGCGAACAACCCTGAACTCCGCCTGCCACATGGCAGCGCGCAACATGTGCGTGATTTCCTGCGCAGCCTGTCTGTGCAATACGCGGACTTCGGCGCGAGCGCGAAGGGCATCACCGGCCCGCGTGAGCTGGACGACTTCATTCAAAAACAGATGCAGCAGATTCGCGCGCAGTTCACCTCAGGCGAAGAACTCGAGCAGCGCGTCTTCTTCAGCGACGCGCGGACCGGGCCGGTGAGCAAAGTTGCCGGCCTGGGCGCTACGGGCGCGGCGCAATTTCCCGGCTGCGCGTATTGCCATGAAGTGACGAACACCGAAGGTGCGCCAAACGTGACCGCGCCAATCATTCCTGATCGCTGGCTGGTCCGTGGGGAATTCAATCATGCGAAGCATTTCAAAATCGCATGCGTTCAATGCCACGATGCGCCGCACAGCCGCGACACTGCGGACGTTTTGCTGCCATCGAAACAAACCTGTGTCGAGTGCCACAGCCCGAAAGGTGGCGTCGCGTCCAACTGCTCTGAATGCCACAGCTATCATTCGCTGCGCAAAGAGGTAATCGCGTTCAAATGAAACAGATCTCAGGCGGATCCAGATTCGAAGGACGCTAGTTCAAAGCGTTGGGTTCCTCGGAAACTTTGCGTAAGGCAAGCGCGTGCCGCGGAAAATGATTTGATCGGCGCGGATGGATGTCGGCGGAAGGAAATTCACCGTGCCAGAAGCAGCGATGATATCGTCCTGGTCCACGCCATCGCCGCTCACGCCAATCGCGCCAATCAACACGCCGTTTCGATACAACGGAAAGCCGCCGGGGAAAATTGTGATGCCGTTCGGCAGATTCGGATCCGGCGACATCAGCGCGTCCGAAATGGACAGCACCACGCCGTTCAAAATGTTCGTCACCCCCGCCGGGAGCAGCGAATAACGCTCCTGCAATCCGAGCAGTGGACCGGGCGGCTGGTTCTGAATGCCGGGCGGGTACAAATTTTCCGCGAGAAAACCGACGGACCGCGTCGAGAGCGCCTTGTTTTGTAATTCGAGCGGAAGTAATCCGTTCGCGAGCGGACTCGAAAAGAACAATGCCGTCCGGGCCTTCTGCACCGCGACGTCCCAACTGAAAATCGTCGCTTCGCCGGTTCGGAATACGCCGAGCACTGTGGGCGCAACGCCGGGCGCGTCCGGGTTGTTCACCACCGCGATGAAGACTTGCGCCGCTCGTCCGCGCGGCAGCCGGATGCCCGCGCGTGTAATCGCAGCCCGCTGCGCAGCTAGAACGAGGATGTTCGCAACCTCCGCAGCCGTGAGCCGAGCTTCACCGCCAATCGCGCCTGGCATTGGGTCGCCAATGGTCGGCGCGCGCATCTCGCCCGGCACGTCACCGAGATTGAGCGCTGGATAATTTACAGGCGGTGAATTGGTAATTTCAAAAGGTTCTGCTACGAATCCGCTCAACGGCAATGCGGCGTTCGTATTCAGCCTCGTGGTGCTGTTCACGTATGGGACGCGGATGCCGTCAATGAAGACCCTCGAGCCGAGAAATGTTTTGCCTGGTTCAAAACCGATTTGGCCCGCAAGCGCAACGTCTTCATCCATGTCCGGCTTCTGTTTCGCGCCTTGTTGAATGTCGTACAGTTCGGGAATCGGCAAACGCCCCGTGAGGACTGCGCCGATGCCACCAATGAGTTTGCCACCCCTGTATAACGGCACACCTCCCGGTGACCCCGCCAATCCTGAGAGTGCCGAGAGTCCAAAACCGGTGATGGGTCCGCCGTTCGTTCCACCGCCGCCAAAAACCATCGGATCGTGCGTGTGCGGGTCCTTGAACCGATTCACGTCCGAGAAGGCCATGTTTGAAAAGTTCACTCCCACGAGCGGACCCGGCGGACGGTTTTTGATTCCGGGGGGGAAATGTTGCTGCACGATAAATCCGGCGGTCCGCGAGGTGAGCGCCTGTTCATCACTGCTCAGGAACGCCGCAGTACCGGCCTTTGCGATGGCGTCAATTATATCAAGCGCGTCCGGCGATGGGGATGAACTGCGGACACCGAGCACAAATCCTTCGCGATCCACGACTGCAACAATCACGTTTGTCGTCATGCCGTTCGTCACGAAGTAATTGCCGCGTGACAAAGCCTGTGCCATGACGGTCGCGACCTCGTTGGAAGTCATCTGGCCAAGAGCAGAGAAACCTGCAAGCAGGGCGGACAGGCAAGATCCGACGCGCAGGTTCATCCGGCGACTCTGAACGGGGAGCCAGAGCAAGACAAGCTGAAACCAGAACAGAAAAAAGGTTGCTAAACACCGCGCGCGTTTCATGATTGGGCCACCGGCCATGCAGCGAACAACTCCATTGTTTGGCGCAATTATTCTGTGCGCCGGCCAGTCGCGGCGAATGGGATGGCCAAAGCTTCTCTTGCCTTGGGGCGGCGTTACGGTTCTTGAGCACCTGATTTGTAGTTGGCGGGAACTGGGCGTCGCGCAAATCGGAGTTGTCATTTCCAGCGATACCAAGCTTGCGCAGGAATTAGACCGGCTCGGAGTTCCTCTGGAATGCAGAATTCCAAATCAGGATCCCGATCGCGGCATGTTCAGCTCCATCGTCTGCGCCGCATGCTGGTCAAAATGGAAAACCGAGCTGACGCATCGGGTTGCTATTCTTGGCGACCAACCGCATCTGCGCGCCGAAACCTTGCGGGCGTTGCTCGAATTCTCAGCCACTCAGCCGGACAGGATTTGCCAACCACTGCATCTCCGGCATCGAAAGCACCCGGTTGTTCTGCCGCACTGGGCGATCGAGGCATTAAGAAGCACACAGGCAACGACCCTCAAGGAATTCCTCGTTGAGCATCAGGAGCAACTCGCTGGTTTCGAATCCGAGGATGCCGGGTTGGACCTCGATCTGGACACGCCCGCAGATTATCAGCGGGCCCGGCAGATTTACTTTAGTGCACGGGGCGAGATGCGTCCGTGATCATCACCATTCTATGATGATTGTCGGACTGACTGGAAAACGCCCGGACTCGGCACCATAGATTGTCAAGCCGCCCATCGGAATTGCGTCAGCAGGAACAGCGCAACGTAATCGCAGAGCTCCGTCTTCAATTTTTTCCGAGATGTGTCGGAACAGGTCGTCCTCGACAAACGCGTGGACGAGATAGCCGTAGGCACCCACGCCGCCGCGCAAATAGCTCAGCACGCCACGCCCGTCGTGCGGATGATTGCGCAGCACGCCGCGATAGACGCGCACACCGTTAAGTGAAACTTCCAGCGTAGTCGGGAAAATGTCCGCGTCTGTCTGCGGACCGTCGATGCGGTGGGATGATGCCTCGCAAAGGACTTTGATTCGTCGCGCTTTGCTGATTTCCACGCCGTCCAGCGGAATGCGCCATTCAAAGAATCCGTGGCCGAAGCCGAAGCAGGCGTCTTCGACGCGCGCTTTGTCACGGTCGCTCATCTCGCCGTTCCATTGCGCGTCCGACCAGCCACACAGAGAGCCGCGCAGGATTAGTGCTCGTGGAGTTTCCTCGCGGGAAGGCGGATAACCATCGCTCACGAATAGATGGACAAAATTTTGCGCTATACTCGTTCCTTCGGGTGTGCAGGCGCTCAATATGAGTTTGCAGAGCATCGTCGAATCCGGGGCGCGCAGCTCAATCGTGTATGCCGGCGCGACTTTCCGGTGGGGAAATTCAATCGGCACGCGGCCGACGGTAACGCTCGTAAACTTCGCGGAGCATTTCACGGAAAGGGCGGTAATGCGGGCTAATGCGGGAAATGGGAGTGAATCTTCCAATGCGCCTGAAGCCTTTCAAATTACAGAACCATTGATTGTGTCGGTAAAAATTGACGCCGAGGATGTCGAGATACTTTTCTTCGCCGCCTAGTTCCGGCCATACGCGTCCGCACAACATGTCGAGCGCCTGAAATTGCGAGAGCCGGTACGCTTCGGCGGCTTCCCTGTCTTGAGGACGCGTTGGGCGCGCGACGACATGGATGATCGGATCAACATGGACGAAACGCGATTCGGGCTGCCCAGCCCAAATGGCATTCATGGTATGAATCGCAGCGCGGACAAGCTGCGCTTTCAATTCAAAACCTCGGCCGGTCGCAAACGGATAAAAGGAGCCTTCATCTCCGGCAGCCCAGGAGAAGAACGAGATTTCGTTCACCGGCACGAAGAAACCAACACCTCCGCTCTCACGTGCCAGCCATTTTGTGAAAGCCGTGCCATACGCGGCGAGTGCGGAAACGAATTCCGGTTTGAAAATATCCAGGTGGTCCGGCCAGCCGAAGTGACAAAGGTCCCAGAGCACTTGTGTGCCGGTCGCACGGGCTGCACGCACGATTGGCGCGACGCTTGAGAAATCATAGTGACCGGGGCGCTGTTCGACGAGATGCCAGCGCACACCTTCCCGCGCAACACGCAGACCCTGCGCTCGGAGCCGCTCGTAATCCTGAAAGCGCAAAACGCTCATGTCTTGTGGCAGCCACAAGGTCGAGGCGCTTTCCTGAACGCAACCGGTGCGTGGAACACTCAAAGCCACCCATGAAGAAACTTTTGAAGAGCGGCTCGCGTGGGATGAAGTCGGCCCAAGGATTGGAATCTTGCGTCTTCATGTGCCTGTATGCCGCCGCTTAAGCGGTCGTGATGATGGAGCGGCGGCGGGACGAATAACCTTTTCGCGCTTTCACCGCGCCAGGAAATGACCGCGTCGTTAGTCGAGGTTCGCTGCAGAGCGTGGCGGCTTCCGCGCGATTCACCTTGCAGAGCCGCGCATAAAGCGTGAGTGCCTGCGCCACGACCTGGTCCATGTTGTAATATTTGTAAGTCGCGAGTCGGCCCACGAAATAAACGCCGGCCTGCTCCGCGAGCTCCTGATACTGCCGGTAGATTTCAGCATTCTCGCGCCGCGGAATCGGGTAGTAAGGGTCGCCTTCGTCGCAAGGAAATTCATAGACGATGCTCGTCTTGGGATGCTCCTGACCAGTAAGGTGCTTGAATTCCGTGATGCGGGTGAAAGCGTAATCGTTTGGATAATTCACGACCGCCACCGGCTGAAACCGCAGGTTGGTTCAGCGTCTCGTGTTTGAACTCAAGACATCGATACGGCAGCTTCCCGAAACGGAAATCGAAGAACTCGTCCACCGGCCCTGTGTAGATCAGCTCGCGGTGCGGAATGATGTCTTTTATGTGGCGATAATCCGCATTGAGGAGGAGATGGATGTTGGGATGATCGAGCATGTTCTCGAACATGCGTGTGAAACCGTGTTTGGGCATCGCCTGGTAAATGTCCGTGAAGTATCGGTCGTCGCGGTTGGTGCGCGTCGGCACGCGCGCGGTGACCTGCGCGTCGAGTTCGGAAGGATCAAGGCCCCACTGCTTGCGTGTGTAACCGCGGAAAAACTTTTCGTATAGTTCGCGTCCAACTTTGCTCACGACGACATCTTCCGATGTGCGGACGTTCCCGATGTTCTCCGCGCGGCTTGCCAGAAACTCTTCCATCTGAAACGAGTTCAGGCTCAGTCCGTATAGCTTATTGATCGTGTCGAGATTGATCGGAATCGGGACGAGTTGACCATCTACGTGGGCAAGCACCCTGTGCTGGTACTGGCGCCATGCAGTGAATCGCGAAAGATAATCAAAAATTTCCTTCGAGTTCGTGTGGAAAATGTGCGGCCCGTATTTGTGGATGAGAATCCCTGTATCATCAAAGCAGTCATAGGCGTTGCCGCCAATATGCGGACGGCGATCGACAAGCAACACCTGTTTGCCCGAACCGCGAGCGAGACGCTCGGCCAATACGCTGCCCGCGTAACCAGCGCCAACGATTAAATAGTCGAACGCATTGGAGCCGTTACACGGCAATGTGGAAGTTCCATTTTCATTCATGCAATCACCCCGGCTGTCCGTTTCCTGAGAATAGCCGTCTGGATGTGCTCTTCCAGTCGGGCCACGATGGACTCCCACGAATTTTCCGCCGCCATGTCGAGTCCGCTTCGGATGGCTTTCGCATCCGGCTTTTCAATGGCTTCCGCACAAAGGGAAATGAACTCGTCACGGTTTCTGCCAATCTTCACTACCGCTCCGAAATTCTTCACGACGTCCTCGACAGGTGAACTCACTACGGGCCGGCCGGTCGCCATGTATTCGAGCGCTTTGGTGGGATTGATGAATTCTGTCGCCTCGTTCAGCGCAAATGGCATCAGGCAAACTTTGAAACCTTTACAGTAGGCCGGTAATTGTCCGTAGGCACGCGCGCCAAGCCAATGGATATTTTTCCGACGCGGAAGGACGGCTGAATCCACTTTTAGCATTGGACCAATGATCACAATTGACCATGCAGGGCGCGATTCGGCTAACTGTGCAATCAGTTCGTAGTCCATCCTCTCGTCCACGACACCGAAATAACCCAATCGCGGTTCACGAATTGTCGCGAGGTCAGGTGGAACTGCCGTGTCCGGCTGCCGAGCCGCGCCAAAATGTTCGGCATCCACGCCACAACCGTAAAAGTGGCAGTTTGGATTCGCGCGGCGCTTCAACTCATAGAGCTTTCGCCCTCCAGTGAACACTACGTCTGCCTCGGCAAGCAATTGCGCTTCGCGAAGGGCGATTTCAGGTGGTGCGCAGCGGAATTTCGACAGTTCGTCCATGCAATCGTACACGTTCGCGACTTCGTTCATTTGACCGAGGAACACCGGGGCGACCATGGGATCGTAGAACCACTGAACGGGTTGTTCGAACTTGTCAGCTCCCGGACCTTTCAGGAATTCCTTCACCACCCGACGCCGCTCGCGATCCACGAATGCGCTGTTGTTCCAGCGCCGTGCCGGGAATTGGATCCGCAGCACGGTAACATTCGGAAATCTCTCTGGTGTTTGAAACCGCACCAGTGGAGATACGAGCTGTGGATCGGGACCCTCTGTCTCCACAAATAGAACCTGATGCCGGGGAACTTAATCGCGAAAGGAACTGCTGCGGGCGCTGCCAAACCCAGTCCCAGCACAAATGGCAATGCACAATTATCGGGATTGATGCCGGGTCTGCGAAAACCCGGAATGAATTCTTCTTGGGATTTCTCTTTCGAGTTCCAGAGGATCGGCTCTTTAGCTTATCATGGGAGAATGCTGCACGCGGATGAATTATTAAATCTTCGTTCGGTAACAAAAGTTCGGAACCAATCGGGGCGTACGACATAAGCAGATTTTTTTCCAGTCTCAGTTGATTTCCGTCAGGAGAATCTTTCTCCCGCGCGCTAATCCAATAGGAATAACACTTGTGGTATAAGGGGCTTCAAACTGGTGCTTGTCTCAATAGGGTAATTCCCGCAAACGATCTTACTGCAACGAAACGGCCAAACATTGAACCTCTCCATTCCAGCATTTCCGCGCTAGCTGCGTTGTTATTGCGACTCGAAAACGAATAAACACTCCGTTACGGTTTAAAGTGAGTTTGACGTGCGTCGGACGGCGCATTAAACGTTTCACGTCGGCCGCATCGACGGCAATTCTGATCGTGCATCAAAACGCTATGAACTTGGATGAACAGCAAAAATGGAAGATCGCGGAATGGATCGATCAAGGTATGAAGTTGTCTGAGATTCAGAGTAGATTGGCCTCAGAAATAGGGATTCACATGACATACATGGACGTTCGTTTGTTGGTAAACGATTTGAAACTCACTCCGAAAGATCCTGATATTCCCGCTAAGATAGTTCCTTCGACCTTGGGTTCGCCTGCGCAGACGGCCGCTGAGCAATCCGCAACGAAAGCCAACCCGGGTATTTCCGTAGCGACAGACCAGATCGCCCGACCGGGTACTATCGTCAGCGGCAAGGTGACTTTCAGCGATAACAACAAAGCAGATTGGTATTTGGATCAAACGGGCCGACTCGGACTAATCCCACAGCAGACAGGCTACCGCCCCTCTCCTGGCGACCTACAACAGTTCCAAATGACATTGGAAGCAGAACTCTCCAAGTTGGGATTGTAGGACATCTGGCTTCTTGGTGATCTTTGTCTGCATCATTCAAAGTTGACTATACATAGCATCGCTATGCTACATAAGACAAACATTTTATTGATCCTAACTTAAGACAAGGAAGAGTTCTGCCTCTTCAGAGAAACCAACAGAACACTGATGTCTGCCGGAGAAACACCAGATATCCGGGCTGCCTGGCCGACAGTTGCGGGCTGGAACCGGGAAAGCTTCTCGCGGGCTTCGGTCCGCAGGCTTGGAACGGTACGGAAGTCGAATCCGGGTGGAATGCACTTGTCCTCAAGAGTCCTCATCTTCTCGATCTGAGAGACTTGATGCTGGATATATCCCGAATACTTAACAATAATCTCCACTTGGTCAGCAACTATCGGATCAATTTCGATATTCTTGTTGGGAAGACGGGAGTAGCTCATTTCCGGTCTACGCAATATATCCGCCAATGTATTCGAACCATATCTAGCAGTTTCCAACCTACTAAGTTCTTTGTTAATAGCGATTTCTTTCTCAACAACCTTTCGATAATTCCGTTCAGACAGAAGGCCCACATCGTATCCTAACCGTGAAAGACGTAGATCTGCATTGTCCTGTCGCAGCACGAGTCGATATTCGGCACGTGAAGTAAACATTCGATATGGTTCGAATGTATCCTTCGTGACAAGATCATCAATGAGCACACCTATATACCCTTGCTCACGTCCGATTACGATACTATCGCGCTGTTGGATTCGCCTAGCGGCATTTATCCCGGCCATTAAACCCTGCGCTGCCGCCTCCTCGTCACCTGAAGTCCCGTTGATCTGTCCCGCCAGGAAAAGGTTCTTACACACCTTGGATTCTAACGTGGCATTGAGCTGCGAAGGAAAACAGAAGTCATATTCCACAGCATACGCTGGCCGCATTATCTCGGCATTCTCGCATCCTATGATCGTTTTGACCAACCCAACCTGTACCTCGTACAGGCAGGCAGGTTGAGAATCCATTAACATAGATTTCGTCTGTGGCTATCCCTTCTGGTTCTAAGAAAATCTGTTGGCGCTCCCTCCAGGGAAATTTTACGATCTTGTCCTCGATAGATGGACAGTACCTCGGCCCAATGCCCTCAATCACGCCTGAATACATTGGAGATTCATCGAGATTGCGACGAATGAGTTCTGCGGTTGCGGTTGTCGTGTAGGTGATGTAGCAGGGCATTTGCTGTCCCAGTTGCTCCAGAATAGAGCCTATCGGGTAGCACCTCCCCACGTCAGTTTCTGCCTTCTGTTCCACATGGAACAAATCGTCCATCCAGTTCGTGAAATAGGATACCGGCTCGTCTCCACCCTGCTCTTCCGTTTTTGAGAAATCGATAGATCTGCGCAGCAACCTAGGGGGAGTGCCAGTCTTTAGTCTCCCGATCCGGAGCCCAATCTCCGCCAAAGATGCAGACAGTCCAGTTGACGCAATCTCTCCAGCCCTACCGCCGGGTTGTTGGTTCTTGCCCACATGCATTAGGCCCCGAAGAAATGTACCCGTCGTCACCACAATAACCGAGCTGTAGTACCCGAACATCATTGGAGGTTTCCACACCCGCGACGCAGTCTCTATTATGTAGAATTTTGATTACGTGCGATTGCTTGATGTCGAGATTGGGCTGCCTCTCGCAAATCCACTTCATCCTAAACTGATAGGCCTTCTTATCGCACTGGGCTCGCGGAGCCCAAACTGCAGGCCCTTTACTACGGTTTAACATTCTAAACTGCAACCCAGTCATGTCTGTACCTCTTGCCCATTTCCCCACCCAGAGCATCAATTTCGCGCACCAATTGCCCTTTGGCTTGTCCCCCTATCGCTGGATTACAGGACATTTGGGCAATCGTATCCGGATTCATCGTAAGAAGCAGCGTGTCACAGCCGAGCCGCGCGCTTGCCAAGGCTGCCTCTACTCCCGCATGTCCGGCTCCGACTACGATAACATCGTAAGATTTCGGATAAATGAACATCATAGACGTATATATTTAATGCATAACCACTTCGGATACGTGTTTCACTTTCCATTCGTCACATGCTGACATTAGATTAAAGACTAGGCATGGGAAAAAGAAAGCTTCAACTCGAATCGTACCCATAATCGCATCCATTAACTGAACGAGTCCGTAGCTGCCTACCGCCCGCGAACCGGCTGCGGTTACCAGATTCACGAACCTGACTCATCGGTTCTGGTGAATGGGCTCAGCCTTGCTTGACGCATCTGAACCCACAGGATAGCTTCCGTTCGTAGCAAGGGGAGCTAACCGGTTCCGCCTATCTGGCGGACAAAGGCTGAGAGGGCGACGTGGGAACGCCGCCGACCCTTAGAACCTGATCCGGATAATGCCGGCGAAGGGAAACTTCCTCCGCCTCCCCGGCTCAGATTCGCGATGGCCCACAACCATCAGTAAAGGCAATACTGAACTTATGATCGCGACCAAAGATTCATTCGAACCGCACAGCAGCGAACAGCTGCCTAACAGCAATAAGATTTACGTCGAAGGCCTGCAGCATACAGACGTCCGCGTGCCGATGCGCGAGATCGAAATCACGCCCACGAAGTCCTATACCGGTGCGGTCACGCCGAATGATCCCGTGCGCGTCTATGATTGCTCCGGCCCGTGGGGCGATCCGGCGTTCACCGGCACGTCCGAGGAAGGGTTGCCCGCGCTGCGCCGCGATTGGATTCTCGCTCGCGGCGACGTCGAGGAGATACGATGGCCGCGAAGTGAAGCCGCAGGACAATGGCTATCTCTCCGGCAAACACGCCGAATACGCCAGCAAGGCGGAGAAAAATCGCCTCGTGGAATTTCCCGGCCTGACCAGCCAGCGCCGCCGCCCGCTCCGCGCCAAGGCCGGCAAGGTCGTCACGCAACTTGCCTACGCCCGCGCCGGCATCATCACGCCGGAGATGGAATTCATCGCCATCCGCGAGAACATGGGCCGCGCGAAGATCGCCGAGATGTCGAAGGACATCGTCCGCAACGACCTCAACAAACAGCACGCCGGTTCATCGCAACTCGGCAAGAGCCCTTACACGCCCAGCATCTTCAGCCGTTTCCCGCAGCGCATCCCCGCGCAGATCACGCCCGAATTCGTGCGCGATGAAGTCGCCGCCGGCCGCGCCATCATCCCGAACAACATCAATCACCCCGAGTCCGAGCCGATGATCATCGGGCGCAACTTCCTCGTGAAGATCAACGCCAACATCGGCAACAGCGCCGTCGCGTCGAGCATCGAGGAGGAAGTCGAGAAGATGCGCTGGGCCACCAAGTGGGGCGCGGACACCGTCATGGACCTCTCCACCGGCAAGAACATCCACGCCACGCGCGAATGGATTCTCCGCAACTCGCCCGTGCCCATCGGCACAGTGCCGATCTATCAGGCGCTCGAAAAAGTGAACGGCAAAGCCGAGGACCTCACGTGGGAACTCTTCCGCGACACCCTCATCGAACAGGCCGAGCAAGGCGTGGATTACTTCACCATTCACGCCGGCGTGTTGCTGCGCTTCGTGCCGCTCACCGCGAATCGCATGACCGGCATCGTCTCGCGCGGCGGCAGCATCATGGCCAAATGGTGTCTCGCGCATCACCAGGAGAATTTCCTCTACACCCACTGGGACGACATCTGCGACATCATGGCCGCCTACGACGTCGCGTTCAGCATCGGCGACGGCCTGCGCCCCGGCTCGATTGCCGACGCCAACGACCAGGCGCAATTCGGCGAACTCGAAGTGCAGGGCGAACTCACCAAGCGCGCGTGGGCCAAAGGCGTGCAAGTCATGAACGAAGGCCCGGGCCACGTGCCCATGCACATGATCGAGGAAAACATGGCCAAGCAACTCGAGTGGTGCAGCGAAGCGCCGTTCTACACGCTCGGCCCGCTCACCACCGACATCGCGCCCGGCTACGACCACATCACCAGCGGCATCGGCGCGGCGATGATCGGCTGGTATGGCTGCGCGATGCTCTGCTACGTCACGCCCAAGGAACACCTCGGCCTGCCGAACAAGAAGGACGTGAAAGACGGCGTCATCGCCTACAAGATCGCCGCGCACGCCGCCGACCTCGCCAAAGGCCATCCCGGCGCGCAATACCGCGACAACGCGTTGAGCAAGGCGCGCTTCGAATTCCGCTGGGAAGATCAATTCAACCTCAGCCTCGACCCCGTCACCGCGCGCGAATTCCACGACGAAACGCTGCCGCAGGAAGGCGCAAAGACCGCGCACTTCTGCTCCATGTGCGGCCCGCACTTCTGCTCGATGAAGATCACCGAAGACGTCCGCAAATACGCCGCCGAACAAGGCATCGCCGAGGAAGAGGCGCTGAAGAAGGGGATGGAAGAGAAGTCGAAGGAGTTCGTGGAAAAGGGCGCGGAGGTTTACGCGAAGGTGTAATTTAGTTTAGGCGGCGCGGCAGCGCCGCCCTACCACGTCTCGGTAGGGCAAAGCAGCAGCTTTGCCCAAACATTTCATCGCTAGCGGGCGCGCCCTAAGATGGAATCAGCATGAAACGCATTCGAGCACCAATTCCTTATCTTCCGCGGGATAATCCCGACCCGTATCATCGGGAACGTGTTACCGGCGAACGTTATTGGATTCCTGAACGACCTCGCAAAGACAACGTCGCCGAGCAGATCCGACAATATCAAAGCGGATATCCAACTGGTTCTGAAGATTCACATAGAACACAGCTGGTTACTTTTTATCTGGCTGATAGTTTTCCTAAGTGGCTTCGTCCCAAATGGGAAGGGTTATGGAAGATTGAAAATGAACGGCAACGTCGAACTCAACTGGAGGCTTACCTTGATGAGAGCCATGGTGAATCTCATTTGCGTCGCAACGATGTCGCGCAGCACGTCGAATTGACACTTCGCTTCTATCGCCCAGAGCGTTACGAACTCAAGGCATGGATTATTATGCCCAACCACGTTCACGTCCTGTTCGAGGTGAATTTGACCACGACCGCTCAGATTGTCGAAAGTTGGCAGGATGAAACTGACTATAATATTCAACGGAGATTTTGCTTCCCAAAGCCGTTTTGGGAAAAAGCTTTCTGGCGCACGCTAATTCGTGACGAAGATCACGAGGCGCGCGCAATCCGCTATATTGAAAGCAACGCGACGAAAACTGGACTTGCATCAGCCCCGGCAGAATGGCCTTGGGGCAGTGCACGATTCCGCGACAAGTCTGGGAAATTGAATTTGTAGCTGGGGAGGCAGGCGGCGCGGTAACGCCGCCCCACCAGTGATTTAATTTGGTAGGGCAGAGCTGCCGCTCTGCCCATTCTAAAAACTTTTCGCCGGCCCTGTTTTGCGATACAAAATCTCGCCATGAGCGAAGTTCCCTTCCGCGAACCCGAACGCCGCACGCCGGCCAAGGGGGTTCACGTTTCGCTTGGCGGACCGAACTGGGTTTTCCTCACCGTCTGCACCGAGAAGCGCGGACAATGGCTGGCGCAAGCATCGGTTCAACGTGCCTTGCATGACATCTGGGAATGCACGGCAACCGCGTGGTTGGTGAGCGATTATCTGCTGATGCCAGACCACCTGCATCTGTTCTGCGCGCCGCACGATTTGAAATTCACCATCGAACGCTGGATGGGTTTCTGGAAAGACCGATTCACCAAGACGCATCCAGACACGGGAACATTTCAGGCGGGTGGTTTTCATCATCGTTTGCGCGACGGGGAAAATTATTCGGAGAAGTGGCAATACGTTCGCGAGAATCCGGTGCGCGCCGGATTGATGACACGTCCGGAGGATTGTCCGTATTTCGGACGCGTGCATGAAATTCATTGGTCCGGACATTGAAGTTTGGGCGGAGGAGCACCTCCGCCCTGCCGAATAAATTTATGAAAGCCATTCAAGGTTACCATCTCATCAAGCCGGAAGACCTCTCCTGGCGGCCCTCCAACCTGATGAAAATCCCGAACGCGGATTATCTGGAGCGCACCGGGAGCGAGAACATCGGCGCGCGGCTCTGGCGGTTGCCGCCCAAAAGCGCGAACACGCTGCACAAGCACATCCGCGCGGAGGAGTTTTATTTCGTGCTGGAAGGCACGGGCCGCCTGCGCGTGGGCGACGAGACGTTGACCGTGCCGCGCTACGGCGGCGTGCTGGTCGGCCCGGACCAGTTGCGCCAGGTGTTCAACGACACCGACGCCGAGGTGCTCTGGCTCATCATCGGCGCGCCGGAAGAACTGGAATTTCTGCCCAGCGCAAAGACCAAGCCCGACATGTCGCTCATTTACCCGACCGACCCGACGCAATTGCCCAAGGAACTCGCCGGCGTGCAATGGCCGCCGAAGAGTTGAGTCCGCTGTGGTTTTTCCCCGAATGAGGAACTCCTGTTCTCATTGTTCGCGCGCAAACAGCGCGCCGTTCCGGAACGCGTTCATTGGATTCAAGCTGCAAATAACGATCGCATCGGCATCAAGAAACGTGCGATAAACCCGCTCCCGCTTCGCGCGGAGCACTCGGTGGAGTCACAGTTCCGGTAGGGTTCGTCCTCACAAATATGGTTTTGTTTCCCTCGTCGGGACAAACAAAGCAGGTATGTCAGGGCGGTTTTATGCGTTATTGTATTCTCAGTGTGCGCGGTGGGAGTCGGTCAGGCGTATCTCTGATCGGGGAACTGCTGATATGGAAAGAATCTCCGGACTCGAGCCGGGGCAAGTTCCGAGGTTGTGATGCATAGTTCGGTTGGTATTCTCGATTGAGTTAATCGGCGCCGATAAATGAACGTAATCAATCCTTGGCTTGCGATTGTTCTCCTGCTTGGTTCCGGCAGCTCTGTTCTTGCCGACTCGCGTCAGATTTATCTCGAATGCCTCCAGGATTTCGAACGATACGCCGATACAATCTGGCATGACGCAACCGGTCCCGAACAGCCCGCGAACTCCGGTTTCTGGGGCGACGGCGGGAACAGCGGCAATGGCGGCATTCGCGGCTCGTGCGGTGTTGCCGTCGCCTACGCGACGCTCGTAAACGCGCTGCCAGACGATCCCAAAAACGCCGGGCGTCTGGCGAAAATTGCGAAGGCGCTGAACTACGCGGCGAACACCCACGTCAGCGGTGCGAAGGTCTGTGTGAACGGCCGCAAATGGGGCTGGAGCAGCCGGAGCAGTTCCGATTGGCAAACTGCCGAATGGTCAGGATCTCTCGGTCTCGCCTGCGTGCTCGTTCAGGATAAATTGCCGCCGCGAATTGTTGCCGACTGCAAACGCGTTGTCGCCTCCGAAGCCACGTACCGCGCCCGCATCCCGCCCGCGTCGGGCTACATGAACGACACCAAGGCCGAGGAAAACGCCTGGGACAGCAATGTTCTTTCGCTTGCCCCCGCGTGGATGAGAGACGACACGAACGCATCACTCTGGATCGAAGCTGCGAAGAAATATCTCGTCAACAGCTACACGGTCGCGAACACGAACGGCGATTCTCTCGCAAAATGGATTTCAACCGTGACACTCTATCCGAGTTATTCGCTGGAGAACCACGGATTCTATCATCCGACCTATGAAACGGTCGCGGGAATGTCACTCGGCGATTCGCTGCTGATGGCGCAATTGGCGAATCCGCAGGTCGCGAAAGAGCTTCGACCTTTCGCCGAGCACAATGTGCTGAGCACATGGAAACAAAATCTTAACGCGATGATACTCGATTCAGGTGAATTCGCGTACCCCGCCGGGCTGGACTGGGAACTGCACGATTACGAACAGAATTCGTACATCACCTGGCTGGCGACTCATTTCAATGACACGGTTGCGCGTTGGGCTGACGACAAGCTCGCGCAACTCGTGCGCCACAGGCAAATCGCTAACGGCGATGGTCGGTTCGTTGGGCCAAGCGGCGGGGGTTTTTATCGCGAAGCAGTCGAGGCGCGGCGGACGGCCACGGCGTGGCTGTTCGCGAAGCACGCCGAATATCCTGAAGGCCCGGCCATGCCGCCACCGCCGATTGTCGCTCATTTTCCGGATGTGAAGATCATCGTTCAGCGCAGCCCGTGGGGTTACGTCTCGATCAGCTACGGCTCACGAATCATGGCAATGATTGATGCGCCGGCGCCCGGTTTCCCGACAAACGTGTACATCGCCACGCCGATGCTGCCCGGAGTGATCGGCCTTGGCGCGCTCGGCAAACCGACAGCGGCCCGGCTCATCAACTTCAGCACGAACGTGAACGGTTTCGAGGCGCAACTGCGAATTCAAAACTCCGTGAACGGCTCGACGGAAGTTTATTTCAAGAGCACCGGTGAAACCGTAGCGGTGGTGGAAGTGCCGCGCGCGGCCGAAAGCGCGGCGCTCATTGCCGATGGCAGTTTCAAGACCGGCATCGAGAATGATCCGCTCACCGGAGATTCGCGATCGATCGAATGGAACGGCGGTTCAACCATATTCACGAACCGAAGTGGGTTGGCGCGGGACATCGCGAGCAAATGGGTTTGCGTTTCCGGCGCATACGGACTCGTTGCCGGACCGGACGGGCATTTCAATTACACCACGGCCGCGCGCTACAATCGTTCCGGCGCAGCGGAAGATACGCTCCAGTTCATTCCCAAGAAACCTCTGAGTGCGCGCTACGCAGTTTGGTTCCCTGGCAAGAATGCCGCCGAAACCGCTGTTAGTGCTGGTAGGATTTCCTGGAGCGTCTCATCCATAAACACAGTGCTGACTTTCCCTGGACGCAACGGTGCGATCGAGCGTATCACGGTCGGGTCTGGCGTTCACTGAACGCGGAGAATTTCCGCGGGCAACTGCCCGACAAACTGACTGGGCAGGCGCTTGTCCAGCGAGCCAGGTTCCATCTTTTCGTTCGCGACGTGTCCGTCGCAGAACGCAACGTTGGCCCGTTGCGCATGCCGGAAATGGCCATTTGGATAATATGAGCGGCTCGAGTGGTTCGTCTGAATGTCCACGTAATAAAACTCCTCGAGCATCGGATTTGAAGGAGAAGCCGGGGCGAGGAAATCATTAATCTGCGCCGCATCCGCGAAGAGAGCAGTCTCAGTGGGTCGGACGATCTTGCTCTCTTTCACCGGCGATTGATTTTGCGGCGCGGAAAGGTAGTAGTTGTAGCCGTAGCCGAATGCAGCGCCGGCCACTTTCTTTTTGAATTGTGACATCTGGTTATTAAGCGACGGACAAACGTCCACGCCACGCCCGCGCAGATAGGGAAACAACGCCCCTTGCGTGGCATCGAATGGCCGCTGGCCCTCGGGGCCCGGACCAATCCAGCCGAACCAATAAAGCTGTCCGCCGTTTGTCTGAACACCACCATAGCGGAAGCATGCGCCGTTGTTGTCGTTCCAGTATATTTGCGCAGCGAAGCCGAGTTGCCGGAGATTGCTTACGCAGCGAACACGTTGCGCGGAATCCTTGCTGCGAACCAGCGCAGGCAGGAGCATGGCCGCGAGAACACCGACCACCGCGGTTACCGCGAGCAGCTCGATTAAGGTGAAGGCGGTTCGCCAGTGTGTTGCTCTCAAAGGATGTGTTCTCGTCATGGCCGGTTAGCGCGGATTCGGTAAAACGCCTTCTCAGCCGGCGCATTGGTGTCGGACAATACCATCGGTCCGGTGACGCCAGGGACTTCGAGTGAAGCACCAGTCCAAGACGAAAGATCCGCCGTGCGTTCGAGAGCGTACATCCAGTTGGTTCTCGCGGTGAATGAAGCTTGCCACACGTTGTTACTGAAACCGCCGACGAAATTCTGCACGGGCAGCGGTGGCGTTGTGACCACCAGATTGTCCACCGTGCCGTGCGCGAGGATGGAGCCGGCGAACATCGGATCCTGTCCGGCGTCGCTGTAGCTGCTGATAGCGACCGCATCGAGGCGCACGTCACTGAAGTTCGTGCTGACGACGGCATTGGCAATCGGCCCAAACGACGCGCCGTTCTTCGTCATCATCGTGGCGAGCGTATGATTGCTCGCGGTATAGGTCATTTCGACGTGATACAAGTCGTTCGTCGTTAGCTCAAAAATATTGAAGCTGTAGGCGTACTCGTTGTTGCTGGAAATCAGTGTCGGCGAAATGGTCGCGCCAAAACCGGAATCCGGGAAATAATCGAACTCCGCCAGATTCGGCGACTGAAAACCGCTGCCGCGAATGAAATTCGTGCTCACGGCGTCGGCAAAATGGATGAGGCCAATGGCGATTTGAAAAGTATAGGGTTTGTTCGTATCCACGCCGATCGAGATGTCCTTCAGGCGTAAATCAAATCCGAGAGTGAAATCATCGTCCTTGGCCAGAATGGTTCCGAGCGGATGATGGAAGTAACTGTTGGGTTGTGAAGAATCCCATGTGACCTGAAGGTTCTGATTGGTAGAATTCCATTGGAACAAATTGGTTTCACCAAAAACCTGCCATCCGCGCGAGAGTGGATTGAGCGCGAAGTCTTCCGCGATTGTGGAAGAGTGAGATACGAAAGCAAAAGCCACCCCAGCGGTCACAAGAACGGCATTGAAAACGAACCGATATTTTGACATACACTGATCTTTCAAGTTGCCCAGTCCTTTCTGCCCGATTGGAGGCTGCGAAAATGCGCTTAGAAAGGGCTGGGTGGGTTTACGATTGAGAGACCAGCGCAGGGGCGAAGGTGAGTCGTTAAAGTATTGAATCCGGAATCGGACGCCTGCGATAGGCGGTGGTTCCAGTTCGCGGCAAAACAAAAACGCCTTCAGACCCCGGCAAATCGGAGAATGAAGGCATTCAACGAATCCCGCCCGGCACTCGCGGAGCAGGCTGGCCTCATCCTTCTCTTTGACGGAGAAGTTGGCCATTGCCGGACGGTCACTCACCGCCGCACAACGACCATGACGAGCACAGCCAAACCGGTATCCTGACTTCGGGCCTGACCTCGCTCCCGCCTTCCCGCCCAGCCCTTTCCAAAGAAGTTCCTCGAAATATTCAACTCGGAACGTTGGCAGATAAATTCTTCAGAAAGGGCTGGGCAGTGGCTTTGGGAGTCTGTAGCCCGTTACAGTGGCGCAACCGTCCCCGATTCTCACGGGGTTCCCTGACGTTTGACTGCGATGGAGATGGACTTGCGCCCATCAGTTTCAAAGAACATGTCTCTTGTAAATCGATTCGCATGGGAAGCAAGATTTATTTTCTACTCGAAACAATTCTGAGGGGCAGGCTCGCCGGCACTGCTTTTCCGCTTCCGCTGTTCACGGCGCAAGTTTAACCTGCGCCGAGCATGGACTGGCTCACGAATCTGATCTGGCACGACGGGAAGTTACTCGGAATCGAGTGGAGCGTCTGGAAAGTCCTCGGCTGGATCGGGAATACCATTTTCTTTTCGCGTTTCATCGTCCAATGGTATGCAACCGAGAAGTTGAAACGCGTGGTCGTGCCGCTCGCGTTCTGGTGCTTGAGCTTGATCGGTTCCCTGCTTCTGCTGATTTACTCCATTCACCAGCGTGATTCCGTTTTCATTTTTGCCTACGCGTTCTCTTGGATTCCCTACATCCGAAATCTCATCATCCATTATCGTCACTTGGACGCGCACTTGGATTGCCCGAGTTGCGGAAACTCCTGTCCGCCGCAATCCAATTTTTGTTCAGCCTGCGGCTCGCGGCTCGTGCAGAAGGAACCAGAACGCGTTGCCTGAAACCGCTACTTTTTCAGTGCTGCTGGTGGTGTGGTGGTCTTGGGCTGAACCACGCTGGCTGGGGCGGGATTTGATGCGATACCGTACTTCGTAAGGATAGGTTGGAAATCGGAATGCGTGCGGCCAAATTCAAGGAGCTGCGCAAGAAACGCCTGAATTCCCGGTTCTTCACTCTTGATCTGGGAGACTGCCTGCCGGACCCCGTCGAGGTCAGTTTTAGCCCGCTTCACGCTCAATCCCAGATACGCCGTGAGTACCAGGCTCAGAACAACCGCCGCAAGCAGGAGCGAGCCGGTTTGCCGCTGGAGTTCACGGCATTGTTCGCGAAGTGCTGTTACTTCGGCGGCTGAGTCGGAAGGTTTGTATTCGGATTCGTTCATAAGATCACTTGCCGGAAGTGTTGGGAGCCGCAGGCGGCGCATTGCTGGCGGGTTTTGGTTTTACGGACTCCAGAATAGGCAAAATGTCCTTGTTCCGCTTGCTGTATTCATTGAGATCATTCATCAGAAGATTCAGCGAGCCGTGCACCGCCTGGTAATTGGCAACTTCGACCTGCAATTGCGGCTGCAAGGCGCGCAGATCATGTGTGCGGGAGAAGAACTGCCACAAGAAAATGATGGACAGAATCACACTGGCAGCCAGCACCCAGTTCAAAACCGTCGTAAGCAGATTGCTCTTCATAACTGCGCGGGACTTTAACGGCTTCACTGGGTTTGTCCAAGGGCTTTTTGTTTGAAAACCCGCCACGCCGCTCTTTCGAGCTGGTTTGCGCTTCAACCCTGCGTTTCGCTCTGTCGCCAAAAGAGTTGATTTTGGCGTGACACAATGGCATGAAAGCGTTAGCACACAAAGTGATGCTGCTTCCGTGACGAAAGAAGAACCAATTGAACTGACAGGCTCCGTAACGCAGGTATTACCGGGCACGATGTTTCGTGTGGCGCTTCCAAATGGCCACGAGGTCCTCGCGCACATTTCAGGCAAGATGCGCAAAAACTTCATCCGCATCAGCGTCGGCGACAAGGTGAACGTCGAGATGTCTCCTTACGATCTCGGCAAGGCACGAATTACTTTCAGACATAGTTGAGTTTGCTTCTGGAATACTGAAAGACAAAAATTCTGCGCACCAAATGAGGCCCTTCTTCACCGCATTGTTACTGCTGGCATTAGTTCATTCGTTGGTGTCGTTCGGTGCTTACCGGTTTCTTACCGAGACAACGGTTGAGTCCTCGACCGATGCGTCTCCAGTTAACACTACTACACCGGATGAGCGCGCCCAAGGGAAGAGTTCATTCGTTCTGACACATACGGGTGTGGTTAAAAGAATCATTCCGACTCCGGTTATATTCTACATGTGGTTCGGTTACTCCGGCCTCGCGGCAGCGGGACTCTACGCATTGTATTTCCGCTTTCGTCACGGACAATAAAGGTCCGAACATACGGGGCAAGCGTTGGACATATCCGGATTGCAAGCGCACCAATCAGCAAACCTTCACTCGACTTTTCGACGCTGATTTGCATTCTTCCCCGTCATGCGCATTCATTTCTTCGGCGCCACACGCACGACCACCGGGTCCATGTACCTTTTCGAGATCAGTGGCAAACGACTGTTGCTCGAATGCGGACTGTTCCAAGGTCGCCGCGAGGAAACCATGGAGCGCAACCGGAAGTTCCCCTTCGACCCGCGGCAGGTGGACGCCGTCGTCCTCAGTCACGCGCACATTGATCATTGCGGCAATCTGCCGAATCTCTGCGCCCAAGGATTCGAGGGAAACATCCACTGCACGTTCGCTACGCGCGATCTCGCCAGCATCATGCTCGAAGACTCGGCGCAAATTCAGCGCGATGACGCTGCATTCGTCTCGAAGAAGCGCGCCAAGCAAGGTCTGCCACCGGTTGAACCGCTTTATACCGCCATCGATGCCGAAAAAGCCGTCCGGCAATTCGTCGCGATCAATTATGACCGGCCGTTTCCGGTCTTCGATGGCGTCACTGTGACGTTCCGCGACGCGGGCCATATTCTCGGCTCGGCCCAGGTGGTGCTGGACATCCGCGAGAAAGGGCGTTCGTTTCGGTACCTTTTCAGCGGCGACGTGGGCCGCGGCGATGACGACATCTTGCGCGACCCGGTTCACGTTGAGAATGTGGATTACCTCCAGGTCGAAAGCACTTACGGCGCGCGCGAACATACGCCCAAGGCCAACGCCAACAAGGAGGTCGGCCGGCTCGTTTGCGATGCGCTTGATCGCAAAGGTAAAATCATCATTCCCTCGTTCTCCATCGGGCGCACCCAGCAAATCGTTTACACGCTGCACCAACTCACGCTGGCAGGCCAGTTGCCGCGCGTGCCGATTTTCGTGGACAGCCCGTTGAGCGTGAATGCCACGGAGATTTACCGACTGCACCCCGAGTGCTTCAACGAGACGATTTACGCATTCCTGCGCCAGAAGGAGAACCCGTTTGGCATGGAGAACCTCACGTACATCCGCGAGGCCGCGCATTCGATGAAACTTAACGATTTGAAAGACCCGGCGATCATCATCAGCGCTTCGGGCATGGCCGAAGCGGGGCGCATCCGGCATCACTTGAAAAACAACATCGGTGATCCAAAAAATCTCGTGCTCTTTGTCGGCTATTGCGCGGAGCACACGCTGGGAGCGCAGATCCTTGCCGGACGCAATCCCGTGAACATCTTCGGCGAACCGCACGAAGTCCGCGCACAAATCACGTCACTCGATTCCTTCTCGGGTCACGCTGACAGAAACGAACTGCGCCGCTATGTCGAAGCCATCACCGGAGACATCAAGAAGATTTGTGTCATCCACGGTGAAGAATCGCAGGCGCTTGCCTTTGGCGAAACGCTGCGCAAGTTGAAACCCGAAGTGCAGGTCATCGTTCCCGAATACCAACAGATCGTGGAAGTGTAGGACGGGTTTCCAACTGCCTTCAGCCGAACGACGTGTTTGACTCGAGCCACCAGCCGATGCAATTCCGGGTGGAACGGGCAAGTTGCCCGTTCTGGCGGGCTACCAGCCTGCGGTCTGATTACTGGGAAACAGAATCTTCGCGCTCGGCGGCAAGTTGCCGCCGAGAACAGCCAGGTTGGCTGTTCCACCCCTGATAAGAAGAATTGTTCAGTAAAGGAGATTCTCGACCTTCTACTTCAGAGCCGCCCAAACACGATGAACGTCGTCGTGATCGTCCAGTGTCTGAAGAAATTCCCCGACTTCCGCCCGTTGCTGTTCGGTCAACTCCGGAAAGTTTTTTGGGACGTAACCCGGCTCGCTCGTCACCACCGTCCAGCCGTTTTGCGAAAGCCATTTTGAAACCGCATGCACCGCCGCGCGCTCAGTGAGAAACCGCGCGCCCGTTGCGCCTTCAGGGACATCATCGTTCTGCTCGTGCGTCAGCGGCTCTACTTCATTTGCGCCAGCTTCGATGGCAGCCGCCTCGGTGTCCATGTTGGCATCGGAATGATGCGCTTCGACGATGCCCGTGTGATCGAAAAGAAATTTGTTGCTGCCTGCCGTCCCGAGTTGGCCCCTCTTGAAGAGCATCCGGACTTCCGGCGCGGTGCGGTTCACGTTGTCGGTGTAAACCTCCACAATGACCGGAACCTTATGCGGCGCGTAGCCCTCAAAGACGACGTGCTCCATCACGAGCTTCTCGCCCCCTGTGCCGGAACCTTTCTTTATCGCGCGCTCAATGACATCGCGCGACACGCTTTCCTTGCGGGCCTTCTCGATTGCGGCGGCGAGGCGGGCATTCGTGTCCTGATCGGCGCCGCCCATCTTCGCGGCGACGGATATTTCGCGAACGATTTTGCTCGTCGCGCGGCCCTTCTTCAACCCGGCGACGAGTCGTTTGGCGTGCAACCATTGTCGTCCCATGAGAGAAAGCTACCGACCCGCGAAGCGAAAGGCCAGCCTGCGCATCGTTGCTTGCGCCGCCGGTGATTCATTACTTCCGCAGCGGCATCAATCCAAAGTGCAATACCAGCCACACGGGCACGGCGAACAACGTTATCGCGATGAGGTAATCCCACCGCCACTCGAGCACGCGCGATTGCATCGGAAATATCATGATCATGAAATAATTCGCGAACCTCGTGTGTCCGAGGAACGAGCAGTATCTCGGATAACGCCTCCGCAATCCGCTGACGAGCGCCACCGCGCCGAGAATTAGAACCAGAAACGTGACGAAGAAATGAATTGGAAGCATCGGCCTCAATTCGACGGGCGCACCGGAAGGCGAATGAAGTTTAAGATACGGATACAGCCATTGCGCGCCCGCCCACAAAAAGCTGAAGCCGGTTTGAATCGCCGTACGGAAGTTCGTCTTCGAGGACGTCAGTTCGTTGAGTAGCAGCGCAAAATAGAGCGGCACGATTCCCCAGATCGTCCCCGTGTAACGAAACGGTGTTTCGATTAACTCGATAAACGGCTGCCAGTAATGCACCATGCGTGCAGGCCAAATTGAGCGACTGAGTGGACTCCGTCGAGCGGATTGTCAGCGCCGATCAAACTCCGGGAGCTTGGAAAACTTTTGTGTCGCTTATTGACAAGCGTGGCGATTGATGCAGTTAGTAGTGCGCTTCCAACAAAAACGAAGTTCGTAATGAACGCACAATGAAGCAGTCTTCTGTACGGCGAACGGTTGTCATCCTGGCAACGCTCGCCGCGCTCTCCGCCGCGCACGCCGCGGACACGTTGCAGCGAATTCAAAAGGAAGGCGTGTTGAAATGGGGAGCGGATGCCGAAGGCGGCGCGCCTTACGTTTTTCCAGACCCGAACCAGCCCGAGCGCATGATCGGCTTTGAAGTCGAACTGGCCGATGCGCTCGCGAAAAAACTCGGCGTTCGCGCTCAGATGGTGCAGAACCAGTGGGACGCGCTTGTGCCCGCGCTCGAGCGTGGCAACTTCGATATCATTCTCAACGGTCTCGAAATCACCGATGAACACCGCGAGCAGATCGCAATGTCGCGGCCGTATTATGCCTATGCGCAGCAAATCGTCACGCGAAAAGGAACAGACGGTCTTACGAACCTCGAAACGCTCAAAGGAAAAGCAGTCGGGACGCTGTCTGCGACTGCGGCCCAACGACTGCTCGAAAAACTCGGGGGTGTGAACATTCGGATTTATCCCGGACAGGTCGAGCCGTTTCGGGATTTAAACAACGGCCGTATCGACGCCGTGCTGTTGGACCTTCCCATTGTTACGTATTATCTCGCGAAGGAACCGGGCTTGAAACGCTCGGGCGATCCTTTCGCAGTGGGCTTTTACGGCACTGGCGTGCGCAGAGAGGATGCAACCCTGCTGGCAGCGTTGAACAAAGCCATTGGTGAATTGCTGGCCGATGGCTCGTTGGAAAGGATTTGCCGGCGTTACGATTTGTGGGACGCAAACCAGACAAAGCTGACAAGCTACCACGAAGAAAGCCTCACAAGTCAAAGGCGCGTTTCCACGCTGCGCGAATGGCGCAAGTATCTGCCGCTTCTCCTGCAAGGCGTGGCGGTCACAATTGAGATTTCAATCCTTGCGATGGCCATCGCTGTCACCCTTGGGCTCGCGCTTGCACTCGCCCGCCTCTTCGGCGCAACACCGATTCGTAGTCTCGCGAGCGCATACATTGAAGTGATTCGCGGCACGCCGCTGCTCATCCAACTTTTTCTCATTTACTACGGCCTGCCGAACATCGGCATCCGGCTGAATGCGTTTGTCGCCGCCGTGTTGGGTCTCGGACTCAATTACGCGGCTTATGAAGCTGAGAACTATCGAGCAGGCATTCAAGGCGTGAATCGCGGGCAGATGGAAGCGGCGCTGGCGTTGGGCATGCCGCGCTGGCTCGCGTTGCGCTGCATTGTCCTCCCGCAAGCGATCCGGCTCGTGATTCCGCCGGTCACAAACGATTTCATCGCGCTGTTCAAAGATTCGTCGCTCGTCTCGGTCATCACGATGGTCGAACTGACGAAAGTTTATGGCATGCTCGCGACGACGACCTACGATTACATGGGCCTCGGCCTGATGACCGCCGCGCTCTACTTTGGTCTGAGTTATCCGGCGTCGCTGTTCGCGAATCGTCTCGAAAGGAAGTTGCGTTATGATCACCGTTAACCAGCTCAGGAAATCCTACGGCGCGAACGCGGTGCTGCACGGAATTTCGATGTCGCAAAATCGCGGCGAAGCGTTCGTCATCATCGGCCCGAGCGGCTGCGGCAAGAGCACGTTTCTGCGCTGCCTGAACCAGCTTGAAACGATTGACTCCGGCGAGATCACCATTGCCGGAATCACCGTTGCGGCAGGCAACCGGCGCCTGACGAATGAAGACCACGAGAAGCAAATCCAGCTTCGTAAACGCGCCGGAATGGTTTTCCAAAGTTTCAATCTGTTTCCGCACCTGACGGCAATGGAAAACATCACGCTCGCACCCGTTCGGGTAAACCGCGAACAGCCGGAAGCAGCGCGGGAACACGCGCGAGGCCTGTTGAAGAAAGTTGGGCTGCTGGATCGCGCGGACTTCTATCCGTCCCAGCTTTCCGGCGGACAGCAGCAGCGCGTCGCCATCGCCCGGGCGCTCGCCATGAAGCCGGACGTCATGCTCTTTGACGAGCCTACCAGCGCGCTTGATCCGGAATTGCGCGGCGAAGTACTGCGCGTCATGCGCGACCTCGCCGAGGAAGGCATGACCATGATCGTGGTGACGCACGAAATGAACTTCGCCCGCGCCATGGCCGACCGTGTTTTCTTTTTCGACCGTGGCCAAATTGCCGAGGAAGGTCCGCCCGAACAGATTTTTGCCGAACCTCGCCACGAGCGGACGCGGGAATTCTTGAGAAAGATTGCGGAAGCGTAGAAGCCGGCCGTGGCGCGGGCTCGGTGCGCGGCCTCACTGTTGGTTGCGTGTTTACAACGTCAACTTGTCAATACTCAGAACCGACACCTTTTGACAACCTTTTCGACACCTTTTTGGCAGGGATGCGAAACCCGCCGATTCCAAATGCGATCTCGTTCTGTCAGCATCTGTTGAAGTGAGAAAGGCCAGATTCGATGAATAACGGTAAGCGCATGTTGAAACGGAATCCGTTGCTTAAGACCGCTCTTAATACTACATTCCCAAGACGTTCAGACTCAATCAAACGGTCGTGATATCGTTGGCGTGGACAGTCGAGTAGCCCTCCGTAAGATGTGGTTGCCCCACAATTGTGGAGAATTGTTCGAACCATTGCTAGCTTCTGCGCGTTTGAGGCCCGTAAAGCGAACCGAGTGCGGAGAATGAATCCGGATTTCAATGCGATGAGCCAAGTTGGACTCGAAGTAGCCCACTTTCCTGAATCGCAGATCCCGATTGTTCGGGCGCTTCCGCTCCAAATGGAAAGAATTCTCCCGTCTTTGGTATCGCTGCAAGCCTGGCTCAAAAATCTCCTTAATCTTCTTTGCAGCCGTCCAAGTATTTCCTGAACGATTCTTAAAGTAATGTCTTTTCGTTTCCTCGTATACCGTCGTGCGTCGCTCCGGTTCAGCTCCAATACTTCGACTATTCTAACCATGCGTAAGGCATTACGGTTGTTTATCCTTGTTCAACTGGCAAACGATTCACCTTCGTGCCTCCGACGGAAATTGCGTTTAAAGGCATCTAACTTTTGCATCAACTTACAGGCTGCTGCTTCTGTTGATTAGAGGCATTTACCTTCATCCGATGATAAGTGCTACTATTGTTAGGTCCCGCCTATGCCTCGCAAACTGCAAATAAGAATCAACATTATGCAATATCTTCAAGTATTTCAAGCATGCTTTGTTTATGATCCATTCTGAATTGAGTGCATGGTTCAACATACGATGACGTGCATAAACGAAAACGTCTCGGTTCTGAGTATTGACGAGTTGCCTTTCATTTCATCTTCTCCTGCTTCTTCCTATACGGGTTGGCATCGTCACAGAGTCAACAACATTGTCGCGGTTCATGTCCAGCACCTTGAGTTTCCGTTCGCCTTGTAACCGTAGAGATTGGAAACAATAATTCGACCCTTGCGCAGTGGGTTTTTCGGGTGGATGTTCAAGGAACACGTCACCAAAGGAGCAATTATGAGCGAACTGAAATTCGTCTGCCCCTCCTGCGGCCAGCTCATGCAATGCGAGAAGGCGTATGTTGGCCACGAAATTCCCGTGCCCCACGTGCTCGGCGCCGCTGCGGATTCCGCTTAGCGACAGCCCCGGCGGAACACCGGGCGCTCCACCCCGCGCGCAATTGGTCCTCAGCGCGCTCGTCGAAACGGCTCCCGCTGGCGGCGAGCGGATTTCTTCCAGCCTCTCCTGAGAAATCCTACTGCTGCTTCTGAAATTCCGAGAGAGATCGTGGTAAGCCGCGAGAGTGCAGTCAAAAAACCGCAGCCTCCGGCGCAATCGGATTCCGGAGTTCATTGTGTGTGCCCGGTCTGTCAGTCTGAACTGCAGGGTTCCTGCGGATTCTGCCGGCGATGGTCGCACCAAGGATGGCCGCTCTGATTCGCCGAAGGCGCACCGGCAAGCGCCGGGCCAATTCGTGCCAGCGATGCGACTCCGCAGCAGGAACACGCGACCGCACAATCCGTAATCGAACGCGAGAAACAGATTGCCGCCGCGCGTGCCGCGCATCCGGTCGAGCTTTATCCATCCATCAAGCCGCGCCTTTCGTACATTCTCTCCGGCGGCGAGCGGCCCGCGGGAAGCAATGACAGGAAAGAGTCTGATCAGCCGCAGGCGAACGAAAAGTCGGAGAATCCTCCCGCTCGAAAGACCGGAGCTTTTCTGAATAAAGGTGTCCGGCGTTTTACGATTGATCTCCGAGCGAGAACTTCCATTGTCTCAATCGAAGCGCATTGCCAATGACGACCAAGTCGGAAACTCCCATCGCCGCAGCGCAGAGAATCGGACTCATGAATCCCAACGCCGCCAGCGGGACGCCAATCGCGTTGTAAAAAAACGCCCAGAACAGATTCTGCCGGATGGTCCGCAACGTGGCACGCGCCAGACCGAGGCTCTCCGGCACGGCTTCAATCTCTGAACGCAGCAAAATGATGTCCGCCGCTTCGCGCGCGATGTCGCTGGCGCGGCTCACGGCAATGCCCAGGTCCGCCTGTTCCAGCGCCGGCGCGTCGTTGATGCCGTCCCCGACAAATGCCACGCGCTCGCCTCGCTCTTGAAGCTGTTTGACAAAGTCCGCTTTTCGCTCGGGTCGGACTTCGGCTTTGACGTTTTCTGGCCGGATACCGCATTGGCTCGCGATGCTCGCCGCAGTCAATGCGTTGTCGCCGGTCAACAAAAACGTCTTCAATCCCTGCCGCTGCAATTGCTCGACGACTCTGTGCGCGCCGGGTTTGACGACATCCTTCACCGCGAACAATCCGAGCAACGATTTCTCGGATGCCAAACCGACAATGGTGGCTCCCTGTCCGGACCATTCGGAGACGAACTTTTCTCCCGCAGATAAGTCCGCTCTGGAATCGTGCAGCCATTTCAGCGAGCCTAGTCTCGCGACCTCTTGAATTCCATTGCAGTTGATACTCGCCTGCACACCCGAGCCGGAGATTTCTTTCCAATCCGTGAGTTCCACTTTGTCCGATGAAACCCCGGCGATGGCGCGGCTGATGGGATGTGTGGAATGCCGGGCGAGCGCGGCTGCCAATTGCCTTGCTGGCGAGGTTGCTGCGCGCGCTTGCCAAATTTCCGCCACCTCCGGTTTCCCAAAGGTGAGCGTGCCGGTCTTGTCGAACACAACGGCCGTTACCTCGCCGGCCTTTTCGAGCGCAACGCCGTCGCGAATCAGAATCCCGCGCTGCGCCGCCGCGTTGGAGCCAGCCATGATCGCGGCCGGAGTCGCAAGCCCCATCGCGCATGGACACGCGATGATCAAGACGGCCGCCGCGATGATGAACGCCGCCGCAATTGCGGACTCCGGCGCGTGCGCGTGCCAGAGGACTTGCGCAAGCCATTCGTGGACCCGCAGAGCGGATTCATGCGCGAGTCCCCACCAAAGCGCGGACGCGACCGCGACCGCGACAACGACCGGCACGAACACGCTGCTCACGCGATCCCCGAGGCGCTGGATGTTCGCCCGGCTGCTTTGCGCCCGTTGCACGGCGGCGATGATGTGCGCCAGGGCGGTCTCGTCGCCCGTCGCGGTGACGCGCATGACGAGGCGACCATTGAGATTCACCGTTCCCGCATAAAGCTGGTTCCCTGGCGTCTTATCCACTGGAACCGATTCGCCAGTCAACATCGCTTCGTCCACCGCCGAGTTTCCTTCCACCAATTCGCCGTCAGTAGGCACCCGGTCGCCGGGCAGGATTGAAACGAGATCGCCGATTCGCAGTTCAGCGACAGGAACCTGTTCTTCGATTGCCGGTTTGCGGTTCGAGGTCGCCTTTTGGGAAAAGTCCACTGTGCGCAAGTCGAATTTGCCTTCTGCCTTCTGCCTATCGCCGTCTGCGTTCTGAATCCGTCGCGCCATGGGCGGCGCGAGATCCAACAGCTTCCGCAGCGCATCCGACGCGCGCGCGCTCACGCGCGATTCCATCCAGTGACCCACGCTGATGAGCGTGATGATGCCGGCGGCTTCCATGAAATAGAGATGCCCTCCCTGGCCGCTGAACAGCGCCCACGTGCTGTAGGCGAACGCCGTGCTCGACCCCAACGCGACGAGCGTATCCATGTTTGAGCTGCCAACTTTGAGCTGGTTCCATGCGCCACGATAGAATCTTGCGCCGGCAAAAACCTGAACGATTCCGGCGAGCACAAACGAGAACCACCGGAACCACGAGAGCATGTTCCAGTTGAAAATCCATTCACCGATCATCAGTGGCAGCGTGCCGAACACGCCGATCCACAAATTCAAGTGCCAGCCGGCCAGCGTGCGCGCGCCCTGATCGTGGGCGTGCTCGTGAAGCTCGATTGGTTTCGCGCCGTATCCCTCGTGTTCGATGGCTTCAACGACAGCGGGGACATTCGGCGCCGCGCCGGCCGCCCAACGCACGGTGGCGTGCTGCGCGTCGAGAGTCACCGTCGCAGCTTGAACTCCTGCAACACTCCGAATTGCATCGGTCACATGCCGCGCGCAATTGCTGCACGTCATGCCTGAAACCGACAATTCAGTAACACCGCGCCTGACTTCGTTGGCGTCTGTCGTGTGCGTGTGTTGAGCAGTCTCACTGGTCATGGCTTCCACAGTTTAACCGAATGCTGCACGATGTCGAATCGGCTACGTGGCAGTGTTTGGATCCATTACGGCCGCGAAGCGCAATCCGCGCGTGCTGACGCGCATTTCAGGAAAGCCGAATTGTTCCATCACCGACTCGTAAATGACGACGCCGGTCAAAATTACATCCGCGCGATTCTTGGGCAGCCCGGTAATCTTCTCGCGTTCGGCGAGCGATAGATTCCACAACCGTTCTGTGTGCCAGCGAACGCGCTCGGCACTTAATCGCGTCGCTTCGATGCGCTCGCGATCGAAGTCGTCCATGCGCGCTTCCATGCGCGCGAGAATCGTGGCCGTGCCTCCCGTGCCGACCAACTGAATCCTGTCGCCGGCGTGCAGTTTGGTTTCCCACTTCAATGCGGATACGAGCTTTGGCTTGATTTCGAGCGCGTGAAAGTCACGGAGCCACTCTCTGCATTGTTCGAGTTCTTCCGGTTTGGGCGGATCGCCGTGGAGAATTTTTTCCATCAACCGCACAGTGCCAAGAGGGAAACTGTGGCGAAAATGTTTGTGCTCGCCCTGGCCCACGATGAACTCGGTGCTCCCGCCGCCAACGTCGAGCAACAGTAATGGGTGACGCGCGAGTTCCGGATTCGTGGTCGCGCCGTGAAACGCCCATTCGGCCTCCTGGTCACCGGAAATGATTTCGAGCTTGAGACCCGAAGCCTGCTCTATCGCCGAAACCAAATCCCCGGAATTTGTCGCGTCGCGCGCCGCGCTCGTGGCGATGACGCGGATGGATTCGGCATTGTATTCGCGGGCGATTGCAGTGAACTCGCCGACAGCGCGGGCGGTGGCGGAAATCGGGTCGGGCTGCAACCGGTGCGTTTCGTAAAATCCTTTGCCCAGCCGCGTCTGCTTGCTTTGTTCGCAAGCCGGATGGACCTGTTCCCCGACGACATCCGCAACGAGCAATTTCACGGAGTTGGTGCCCACGTCGATTACTGCGCGGCGGGTCGATGGCATGCTCTGATTAGAACAATCCGTCAACTGCGGCCCAAGTTAAAAATCGGTGACGCTCCATTCACAGATGATCCGCCGAAGGCCTGACCCGAGAACACTGCGACTCAACGGATTTCGGCGAATTCTGTTTTAGACGAGACTTCAGCGCACAATCGCCACGCAGTTGTAACCAAGCAATTGCCGGAATATGCTTCCCTGGGCACCTTCAAGAGGACACTATCGAGTGTATCGGCGGGCATGGTGATTGGAGCAGCCAGGGCGGTTGTGGTACGAGGCTGACGTTTTCTAACAGTTAAACATTGCGCGGATGTCATGAACTCCAAAAGGCCAGACGCGGTGTTGAGCGATCTGATCGATACAGTCCATGGCGCGACACGCTGTTACTGTCGCCGGCTGGAGCGTTGCCGCAAAAAGTTCTCGAAGAAAAGGATTCATGCGCTGCGCATCGAGATAAGGCGCATTCTGGCGTTGCTGGACCTGCTTGAGCAACTTCGTCTTGTTAAACCTTCGCTGAAATGCCGGAAGGATTTCAAGAAACTGCTGGATGACCTCGATCCTTTGCGCGACACGCAGGTGGAATGGGATTTACTCAACCCGCTCTGGACGATCTTCCCGGAAGCGAAACATTTTAAAAAACTCCTCGCGCGGCGTGAGAAATCGCTGCGAGCCAGGCTGCGTCGCAAAATCAGGCGGGCGAAACTGATGCGGCAAGCGCGCGTGCTCGAGGAAGTCGAAGAACAGTTGTCGCGTTGCACCAAACACACTTCGATCGTTAGCAGCAAAGAACGCGTTCTCGCCGCGCTGCGGAACCATTTCGCGCGTGTTGCCCAATTGCGGCGGCTGGTCCACGATGACAATCCCGCGAGCATTCATCGGCTACGCGTCGCGTTCAAGCGGTTTCGTTACGCGTGTGAACTGGTGGGTTCATTTCTATCGGGTCGCGCGCGGCCGTCGCGTGCACGCATGAAGTCTTATCAGAACGCCGCCGGTCGAGTTCAGGACTTCGTGGTGTTGTTGGATCGGATAGACAAGTGCGTCGCCCGCGGTGCGTTGTCAAAGAGCGCAGTGGAGAGACTGAGGCGCGAATTGTTGCGGCGCCAGCGGCAGGCGGTAGAGTTGTTCATGGATGGGATTGACGATCTGTCTGAGTTCGAACCGGTGACTGCCTGGTTTTCGCAACGCGCAACAAGAGAATAGATTCAAAATGAAATTGTACATTCTTCGGCATGGCGACGCGGTTGAGCACGGCGATCCGCGCTATAAGGAAGATGAACGGCCGCTGACGCCAAAGGGAATTCAACGCACGAAGCAACTTGCCCATGCGTTGCGTCAGATGAAAATCTCGTTCGACGCGGTGCTGTCGAGCCCGCTCGCCCGCGCGCGGCAGACTGCGGAAATCGTAAACCGTGGGTTAAAGCTCGAGCAAAAGATTGATTTCACCGAAAATCTCGCGCCATCGGGCAGCATGGCTAAGCTCGTGACTGAAATCAGCGTGATTCGGCCCACGCCGGAGAGCGTATTGCTCTCTGGTCACGAACCGTATCTCAGCGGCTTTCTCTCGCTGCTGTGCGTTGGCGGACCGAACCTCTCTGTCAAATTGAAGAAGGGCGCTCTGTGCCGATTGGAAGTTGACGAACTGCACTGCGGCAAATGCGCGGAATTGGAATGGCTGCTTCAGCCGCGCTTGGTTGGCTGGGCCGCTGAGGGCAGGGACCGCAAGAAAAGTGGTCCCTCAACTTCAGGCCACTGACGCGAAATCAAGAACCTATAACGTAACAATAGGAACGCGTATGAAATTGCGACAAGTCATACTCATGCTGACGGGGTTTCTTTCCATCTGCCTGCCTCGAGCCGGTTCAGCCGGAAATCAGGGCGTGGAATTGCAGACCCAAAATCCATCTCAAGTAAACCCTTTGATATTCGTTCATACCAATTCGTGGACGAGGATGTCACAAATCCAACACCTGGTTCGGCAGCGGGAACAATTGATCCGGGGGTGCATCGCGATTGTCGATGCAACAAATGATACATACTCAGTCGAAGAACGGTTGGATGCAGCGTACCTTCTGGCACAATATCGGGCTTCGGAAGCGGTTCCGTTCCTCATAAAGCATTTGAAGCTGGAGGATCGAAGGGGCCCTATTACCGACGGACATCCAACACGGGAAGAGGTCAATATCTTGCTGGCACCGATGACTGAGGGACTGTTCAACATTGGAACGCCGGCCATTCCGGCGCTGTTGGATCGAATTACGCAGACCGATGACCAGGACCTTGTTGGCAGATATGTGACCATCTGCAAACGCATCGAAGGGCGGGAGGTGACGCACTTTCGGCTTCAGGGTTTATTGGAAAAGGAAAAGGATCCCCAAAACAGAAAGCGTATTGAGTCAGCGCTGGATATCCTCGGCAAACAGAAGTCCTCGTCGGAAAGGTAGAACTGCTTTCGATTCCATTTGGCTGACGCCTTGTTGAATGCTTCGAATCCAAGCACTCTGAACTGCTACTCCGCCTCAAGCACGGCGCCGATCCTGTCGCGCAATTCTGCCATCACCGCTTCAACAGAGCGGTTGCCGTTCACGATGGTGAAGCCGTAGGTCTTTTGCAGTTCTCGGAATGCCGATTGCATCCGCGTCTGGTATTGCACAAAGCTGTCGAACATGTCGCGCGAGAGGCCGAGGTCCATGCCGCTTTCCCAGTAATCGAGCGTCGCGCTCTTGGCGAGATTTCGCTGCACCAGCTCCTCGGCTTCAACCTCCAGATAGAAGACCGCATCCGGCTCCAGCGCGATGCTATACATATTTTTCAACCAAGCTTCGTCCATGCCACGCACCATGTCGCGCGCCATAAGCGTGTAGATGTAGCGGTCGGCGAGCACGATAAACCCGGATTTCAGCGCCGGGAGAATGATGTTCTCCATCTGGTCCGCGAAGTCGGTGGCATAAAACAAACTAAGCGTGGTGCGGCTCAGGATGTTCCCTTCCTGTGCGCGCTCGAGTTCTTCGCTGACGAGCGAGGAGCGTTTCAATCCAACTTGCGTGGTTGCGTGCCCGCTCGTTTCAAGCCATTGCACAAGCTGGGCGATTTGTGTCGAGCGGCCCGATCCGTCGGCGCCTTCCACCACGATGAGTTTGCCAACGAGTTCCTCCGGTTTGATTCCCGGAATTCCGTGGCCGTAGAACTTCCGCCTGCCGGGACGGGGAATGACGATGTGGTTCTTGTTCTTCTTCTTCATTCGGCGGGGTCATCTTCAAATTCGGGCACAACCCTCGTCCGGCGGACCGGAGGAGGCAGCGGCAGCGGCCGCTCGCGCTTGTAGTCGCTGAGATTGATTCGCTGGCTGACGAGTTGGCGGACAATTGCCTGCTGGGCTTCGATACGCTTGTTCGCGTCGATGACGACGAAGTTGAATTCGGTGGTCATCGCCAGATACTGTTCCAGGATTCGTCCCTGAAAGATTCGAAAGCTTTCGTATGGATCCGTCGAAAGCCGGAGATCCATGCCAGCTTCAAAAAATTTCAACTTGGGCCGGCCTTCGAGAATTCGATTGAGCGAAACTTCCAGGTCGGCTTTGAAAAAGAACGTGATGTCGGGCAGCGCAGCGAAGCTGTAAATGCGGCGCACCCATTCGGGCGGACAACCGCGGACCACATCGCGGCCGAACGCAGTAAAGATGTAACGGTCGCAAAGCACAAGGTAGCCGGCGCGCAACAGCGGCAGAAGATGACGCTCGTAACGGTCTGCGAAATCCGTGGCATGGATAAGACTGAAAGTCGTCGGCGTAAGAAGTCCGCGCTTCTTGCCCTTGCTGGTGGCGGATTTCACCAACTCGGACGAATTCCACTCGCTGAAATACACGCGTATCCCCTCAGCTTCGAGCCAGCGCTTGAGGAGGTAAATTTGGGTGGATTTTCCCGAGCCATCAAGGCCTTCCACAGCGATCAACCGGCCGGGAAAATTCAATTCAGCGAACGTCTTCATCAGGCGCCGCCAAGCATAACGCCTGGGAAAGTGAAAGCAACGCAAGCTTCGTTACGGTTTGTTGAAGAGAGCCAGCTTAAGAATACCGCCGAAAGCTTACGGGGCCGGATACACTTATCTTGTGCTTCAGGCAATAGGCAGCGTTCTCGACGTATTTCACCGCCCAGGCCTTCAGACCGAGTCGTTCTTTGAGCGAGAGTGCGCGAACGACTTTTGCCGGCGCACCGAGAACCAACGAGCCGGGAGGAATTTTCGTGTTTTGCGTGACGAGCGCTTTCGCACCGATGATACTTTGCCTCCCGATTTCCGCTCCATCCAGAATCACCGCGCCCATTCCGACGAGCACCTCGTCGCCAACCTTGCAGGCGTGGACGACTGCGGAATGCCCGACCGTGACGTAGTCTCCGACGATGCACGGATATTCATCGGCAAGATGCAGCACGGCGTTGTCTTGAATGTTCGTATGGTGGCCAACGACGATTCGATTGATGTCGCCGCGCAGTACCGCGTTATACCATGCGCTTGAATAGTCCCCGAGCCTCACGTCACCCAGCACGATTGCGCCGGTCGCAATATAAACGCCCTTGCCGAGCTTCGGTGACTTCAGCAGGAATTTGTCGAGTTGCTTCGTCAGTTTTCCCATTGCCGGGCTTAATCGCAGTTTTGGTTTCAAACGAAATCAAACACCCGCGCGTCGCTGCGTCAATTTGAATTCTCATCCGGATTGGTGAAGAGTATGATCGCCAAAGAAGTATGACAAAGCAGACGCCTCATCGGCCGACTCCGCCCCGGCGACGTATGCCTAAATCCTTCAAGGAACTCACACCGTCCAAACATTTCAATCCACGGACGTTCTTTCGTGAGATGATTTGGAAAGCGTTGCTGACGCGTCGAACCGGGCTCCATCACGAGCCGGCTTTTCCGGTTCTACGGGAAGGCCAGGTGGCGATCACCTGGATTGGCCATGCCTCGTTTCTGATCCAATTCACCGACTTGAATGTCCTTATCGATCCGAATTTTGCGAACTGGCTTTTCCTGCTTAAGCGCATCAAGCGCTGCGGCTTTAAGATTCAACATCTGCCTCCCATCGATCTCGTCCTCCTGACCCACGCACATTTCGATCATTTCCACAAACCCAGCCTCCGCCGTCTGCCGCATCCGAAGATTGTCGTCTTGCCGTGGGGAGTCGGCGATTTGGCCAGCGATCTTGGCTTTGAGCGCATTATCGAGCTGGACTGGTGGGAAAGCTTCTCCCACAAGGATTGGAAGGTGACCTTAACCCCCAGCAAACACTGGGGTGCGCGAACGTTGCGTGATTCACACCGCGGCTATGGAGGTTTTGTTTTGGAGCATCAAAACCGGCGGATATACCATGCAGGCGACAGCGCTTACTTTCACGGTTTTCAGCAAATCGGGCGACGCTTGCCACCGGAAATTGCCCTGCTCCCCATTGGCGCCTATCATCCAGCCTCCTTTCGCCGCGTTCATATGGGGCCCGATGAAGCGGTAAAAGCTTTTAAGGCATTGCGTGCTAAGTGCCTTGTGCCGATGCACTATGGCTCGTTCCGGCTTTCCTTCGAAGACATGGATGAACCGCCGCGTTGGTTGCTGGAAATCGCTGAACAGGAAAGCATCACTGAAAGGGTGAGAATACTTGAAGAAGGGGTGCCGGAAGTCTTTTAGGTTACCGCTGTCTAGGGGGCCGCCCTTGCTCTTCTCATCCGACCATGTCCTAGGACATAAGTTTCTCATCCTTGACGGCCCAATATTTGGTGTGTTACAAACCTATTAACCACTATTAGCAGTGGCCGTTTTATGCGCTGTCCGAAATGCGGCGGTCAGGATGATAAGGTCATTGATTCTCGTGCATCGCGCGAAGGGGCCACCATCCGCCGTCGGCGTGAATGCGCGGCCTGCGGTTTCCGTTTCACGACTTACGAAGAGCTTGAACATGAAGGCCTGATGGTGTTGAAGCGGGACGGCCGCCACGAGGAGTTTTCACGCGAAAAACTTCTGTCTGGAATCAAGAAGGCATGCCAAAAACGCCCCATCAGTCCTAAGATAATGGAAGATCTCGCGGAGAAGATCGTGGATGAAGTTACAAGCAAGTACGAGCGCGAGGTGCCGGCGGAGGCTGTTGGCAAACTGGTGATGCAGCACCTGCGAGAAATTGACGAAGTGGCGTATGTCCGCTTCGCCAGCGTTTATCGTCGTTTTCAGGAAGCTACCGACTTTGTCCAGGAAGTGAAGAAACTGGAGGCCAAACAATGATCACTCTCTCGACGGATTGTTTGCTGTTCCAACTCGCCAATGGCGAAAGCGTCCCGTTCTCGGCTGAGATGATTTCCGTGGAACTCACCGGGCATGACGCGGGTAAATATGATCACCATTTCGTCCAGCACGCTGCGAATGCGGTGTTTCATTATTTCAAACATGATCTCGGGCGATTGAGCGTCACCGTGGGTGAATTTGCCTGTGCGCTGGAGAAAGTCCTGCGCGGTTTTGGCGCTTACGCCCAGGCGGCGGAAAGCCCTCCTCCTGCGACGCGTGTGCTCGAATCAGATCTCCGTCAGCTCGCAAGCGAATCTGGAAAAGCCTACGAGTTGCTGTTCTTTCCTCGGCTTCGAGACGAATTACGCAGTCAAATGCAGCTCGCGCCGCGACTGCTGCGTTTTCACGGACTGCGCGGTTGCGTGAAACAACTTACAGGCGCTCAACGTTGGAGTTCACGTTGCCAGGCGCTGCACGACCAAATCGTCGAATTCCTGCGTAACTGCTTCAGCGCAGAGCTCAAACAGCCCGATTGTGCGTTGTTCGTGGACTGATGCGCGAGATCTAGTTGACGTTTCCCCACTGGCAAAGCAGGTTGCCGCATCCATGAGCAAAACCCTTTTTGAAAAAATCGTCGCGCGCGAGGTGCCGGCCACGATTGTCTATGAGGACGACAAGGTGCTTGCTTTCCGCGACATCAAGCCGCAAGCGCCCGTGCACGTGCTGATTGTCCCGAAGAAACCAATCCCGCGCATCGCCGAAGTTCACCCGGACGATCATCAAGTGCTCGGACATCTCCTGCTCAAAGCGGCGGAAGTGGCGAAACAACTCGGGCTGCAACAAAATGGCTTCCGGCTTGTGTTCAACAATGGGCCGGACGCTGGCGAAGCTGTGCCCCACCTGCATTGTCACATCATGGGCGGCCGCAAGATGAACTGGCCGCCGGGTTAGAACGACGCGACGACGACCTTCAGCTCACGAATTTCCGTACCACAGCGCCCAGTCGCCGAATTCCTTCGCAAATTTCCCGCTCGCTTGCACTGCCAAAACTAATACGCATTTGGTAGTTCGGTTTCAGCCGCGTAGAATCGTCGGCATAGCACAGTTCACCGGGCACATAGAGCACGTTTCGAGCAAGCGCGGTTTTAAACAGTTTCGAATGCGTATCCGTTCTTACGCGCTCCGGCAATTGCGTCCAAAAATAAAGCCCGCCTTGGGGTTCGGCCCAATTCACTTCCGCCGGCAAGTATTTCCGAAACGCGTCGCGCATGATGCGCGCCTTATGCGCATAGCGCTTTCGAAGTTTCACCAAGTGCTTCTCGTAGCGACCGGATTTAAGCGCTGCCGCGAGCAACTGTTGCAGGAGATTGGAGGTGCCGAAATCATGATTGCCTTTGATGCGTAATACCGCAGTGAACAGCGGTTCCGGCAGCAGGCCATAGCCTACGCGCGTGCCGGTCGCAAACGGCTTGCTGTAAGTGCCGGCATAAACCACGCGCTCCGAATGCTGTCTCAAGCCGAGCGCGGACGGCACATCGTCTCCGGCGAAACGCAGTTCGCGATAGGCGGCGTCTTCGAGCAGATAAATGGAGTGGCCTGCGGCTTTCTCGAATTGTCGGAGCAGTTGAAGTGCGGCCTCCTTCTTCCGAAACGTGGTCGTAGTTCCCGTGGGATTCTGAAAATAGCTGACGAGATAGATTGCCTTCACGCGTCGCAGTTCCCCGTTTAGATTGAGGGATTTCAACACGTTTTCAAGTTGCTTCAGATCCAGGCCATCCCGCTCCATCCGCACTCCGCGCGCGCGAATGCCGCGACTTTTCAGTATCTCTAGAAAAACGAAATACGTCGGGTCTTCCACGAGCACAATGTCCCCTTCGTCGCACAATGCCTCGGTCACCATGTAGAGGAGTTGCTGCGAGCCGTTGGTGATAATCATCCGGTCGGGCGAATAGCCGTCACGCAGCACTCGTCGTCGCTGAGTGTGCGATGGCGCTGCAGTCTGCTTTGCTTTGAAATCCAGTTGAAATAAATGCCGCGCGGTGAGCTCGCGCAGAACGGGTTCACCTTGACTTGATCCGTATTGCAGCGCCGCTCGAGCCGCTTCGGGTGCACGCAGCACTTCCTCGAAACATTCTCGGACGCTTTCCACGGGCAGTGACTCACTATCGGTGAACCCGGCGGCGAGAGAAATGAGGTTCAGCCGGGACAACGCCTGATGCATCAACCACGAGATAGGCGGAGGGCCCGTTCGGCGCGCCAGCGCTGATAAATACGCAAATCTTTTTTTCACGGCGCAGATTAACCTGAGAATCTTGAGACCACCAGACTCTGACCAAAGCGCAGGCGTCTCTTCTGCAGCGGTGCGAAGCTAGTCCACCAATTGCGTCGGCTCCATTTTTATCGTCGTGGCCACGCACTCTACAATTTTCAGGAATTTCTCGATTCCCTCAATGAACCGTTTCGGATTGTTCAGCGGATCGTTGTGCGCGCCTTCGATTTCCCAGAACAGCTTCGGCTCATTGGCCGCCGCGAAATTGCGTTCGGCATGATGAAAACCAATCACACCGTCACCGCGACCATGAGCAACCAGAACAGGAACGCGGATGTGCGGCAGTTTGCTTCGCGTGTCGTAGCGGATGGTGCTCATCCAGCGGACGGGGAGCCAGGGATAAATGTCCGCGCCGATGTCCGGGATGCTCGTAAACGTGCTTTGCAGGATTAACCCGCAGGTTTCCTCGCGCACGCACAATTCACTCGCAACGCCGCCTCCGAGCGATTCGCCGTACGCCACGATTTGTCTTCCGGGAAAACCTTTTGTTCGCAGCCATTGATGCGCGGCTGGGGCATCCAGATACGTTCCCGCTTCACTTGGCCGGCCCTGGCTGCGTCCATATCCGCGGTAATCAAACGCGAAAACATTCACGCCAATTTCGAGCAATGCTCCGTAAAGGTCGATGCGATTGGCGATGTTCCCTCCGTTTCCGTGGCAGACGAGGACGACGAGTTGCGAGCGCGGCGAATTTGTATCAGCGGAGAAGAACCACCCGTTCAGTTCAACATCATCGGAGGTCTTGAAAAAAACGTCTTCAAACGGGCGACCCAGCGCCGCGCCGGTCGTCTCAAATTCGCGGCTCGGGTGATAAACCTGACTGTGTTCCCATGAACGCAACATAACGATGAACAACCTGCCGAGGTGCCGCTAAAACCGGCCAACTCCAGTACCAACCGTTTTCATTCGCCGAACCTGCCATGGTTTCGGGGAGCTGGCGAGCGCTTCCTTGGAACTTGATTGAAGCCCGCCCCGCATTCAACCTTCACACGTGCCCGCCAAAACGAATGTCCAAAACGAACTGTCTCGGTCTGGTTCGGTCCCGGATTCGCCGGAAACAGAATCAGGCTTTGAGCCTTGGCGCTGGTGCCCGCGTTGCGGCCATGAATTGCACAACGAGAAATGCAAGTTCCGCTGCCCTCGTTGCCATTACTTCATGAGTTGCTCGGATTTCGACTGAACCGCAGCCAGCCTTCAGTGGGCTCCGATTCGCGATTGGCCGCCATTGATTTCTCCTGCTGCGCCAGCGGCGGTTCGTCGGCTTTGTTCCCGCAGCTTTTCGAGCGCAGCGAATGCCGCCTCGCTTTCCGCCGCTTTCTTGCTCTTGCCGCGGCCGCGCGCCAGTTCGACACCGGCGTGATGCACCGTGCATTCGAAAACCCGATCATGGTCCGGCCCCGTCGACGAAACGACATGATATTGCGGCGCTTCGCTGGAAACAGCCTGCAGCAGCTCCTGCAATTCGCCTTTGGGATTTTCGAGAATCGGAATCGCGGAGAGCCCGCCAAACGCATTTGCGAACTCGCGGAGCACGAAAGTGCGCGCCACTTCTATTCCGCCATCGAGATAGATTGCGCCGAGCAGAGCTTCATAGGCATCTGCCAACGCTGAGGGTCGCTCGCGTCCGCCGTGAATCTCTTCGCCGCGGCTCAGGATTAGCGCGCGGCCCAAGTCCAGCCGACGACCGTGCTCGGCCAGGGTACGACGATTGACGAGTTTGGCGCGCGCTTTCGTGAGCGGTCCTTCTTCAAATGCCGGAAATTTTTCGTACAGCTCGCCTGTCAGAATAAGCTGCAATACCGCATCGCCAAGAAATTCCAATCGTTGATTGGTCTGCATGACCGTTCCCTGCTCGTGCGCCACGGATGGATGCGTGAGGGCCAGCTTGAGCAGTTCTGGATCGCGAAAAGTGTGCCCGATTTTTCTTTGGAGTTCCTCGGTACTCGGGCACAGCGAAAACTTAAGCGGGTTTCGTTTCCATTCCGGCTTCGCAGCTCACCGGTGTTTCGTCGGTCCGATTGGCGACAACTTCGGCGGACGCTTCAGCTTTTTCCGGCGCTGCCGGGGCAGGCGGGTTTAACCCGTGTTCCAGTAATGCCGCGACATCCCGCTGGACCTGTTCCAATTGATCGAGATGCAAATTGGGATCAACGATTGTCAGCACGTCACCGGTCCTGGGCTGCTCATAAACGAAAATGCGCCTGCCATCGCGCACCAATTGTTCTTTCACTTTCAGGAGCCGCTTGCGTTCAAGCATCACCGCCAGAATGTACCCAGCTGGCACATACTGCGGATCGTTCAGCTCGACCAGTTTTCGCAACAGGGTTTCCGCAGTTTCTTTCTGGATGGGATCACTTGGAGGCGGAGGCGTTTCATAGACGCCCTGCCAATATGAAATGAAGCCTTTCCGTTCTCGCGCGCCGTCGCTGTATTGCTTCTGCCAGCATTCCCCGCAAATATCCGAACGCCGGAAGTCTGATTTCTCATCGAACAGCAGCGTGTGATAGACCTCCTTATCGGCAAAAGGCCTGCCACAGGCTTCGCAGCCGTGGCCGCGCGATTGAATGTTCCACTCGGTAATCAAGCGGGAAAACGATAGCGTGTATGCTGGCTGAACAGCAATTCAATTCAACTGCACGATGCTGGCGCGCGGAAAGTTTTCTGGAAACCTCTGCGTCTCTGCGGCCCATCAACGTTTCTGGCGCTGCAACTTCAGCTATGTTAAAAATCCAACGTGCAGATCGGTTCACTCGAACTTAGTTCCAATCTTTTTCTCTCGCCGCTGGCGGGGTACACGAACCTGCCCTTCCGCCTCGTCGTGCGCGAAATCGGTGGTGTCGGCCTTTGCACCACCGACCTGGTTAATGCCCGCTCGCTGCTCGAAAAACGAGCAAAGGCTTTCAAGCTCATTGAAACCCGGCCTGAAGATTCACCGCTGGCGGTGCAATTGTTCGGTTCCGTGCCTGAGGAAATGCGTGATGCAGCGCGACTGCTGCAATCACGTGGCGTTCATTCCATCGATATCAACATGGGCTGTCCCGTCCGTAAGGTCTGCAACGTCGGCGGTGGCTCGGCAATGATGACCGAACTCGACAAAACCGCCGCGCTCGTCAAAAGCATGGTGGACGCCGTGAACATTCCCGTCACCGCAAAGATGCGTCTCGGCTGGGATGACGAAAACATCACCGCACCCGAGTTGGCGCGCGCTCTGGAGGACGTAGGCGTCGCCGCGATTTTTGTCCATGGCCGGACGCGCGAACAAGGATTTGGCGGAACGGTGAATCTCGCGGGCATTCGCGCGGTTGTGCAAGCCGTGAAAACAATTCCGGTTGTTGGCAACGGCGACATCATCACGCCGCAAGCCGCTAAAAGAATGCTGCATGAAACCGGTTGCGCCGGCGTGAGCATAGGCCGCGGCGCGTTTTATGACCCGTGGATTTTCAGGAGGACGTTGGAATATCTCCGGAGTAGGACAGGCGTTTCGGCTATCTCTGATTCTTCAGTGTTAAATGGAGAAAGCCAGGATGCCTGTCCCCCATTGCCCGAACCACCGTTCGCCGAGCGCGTGCGCGTGATGTGCCGGCATCTGGATTTGATGATCGAAGTCTTCGGCGAAGACCTGGGCTGCCGGATGTTCCGCAAAGTTGCGCCGTGGTACTCGAAACGATTCGGTCCCGCCGCCGAGCTTAACCGTGGCGCCGTTCGCATTTCCTCGAGAGCCGAATTTCACAACGTGCTGGAGAATTATCTCCGCTGGCGCGAACAGTTCCTCGACGAGAATGGCGAACTGAAGCCGAAGTTTCAGCCCGCTCCCATGGTTGCCTCGTTCATGGAGGAGGCGGGGGCGCCGCGCAGCGACGACCGGACGGCGCAACACGCCGCCTCCGCCGCAGATCGTCGGCAGATTCCCGTTCCGAAGGGGCCGGTGGACGTTTGGTGAGAGCATTGGACCATTGTTAGTTTGAGAACCGCACGCCTCGAAGGCATAATCCAAAAAACTCGTCCACCAGACGTGTCTTAGCGGGGAATTCTATTGTCTGGGTGGAACAGCCAACCTGGCTGTTCCCGGCGGCAACTTGCCGGCGGTTCAGCCATGAGAACAATTCACCATCGAGGGTTTCTGTTGCCGCTTCGACTGCCGGGCCGGTAGCCCGTCATAACGGGCAAGTTGCCCGTTCCACCCGGGTTATGAATCGGGCCGCGGATAGTGGCTCGCGCTATGCGTTTCGCGATGGTTCTTGATGGAAGTCCGGACTCTGTTTGCTTCGGCACCGGGGTCTTACGCGCGTGAACCATTGGGTCGCGAGACTGTCCAAACTGACATGCAGAGGAAGTGTCGGCATGCATTCACTTTGATTGAGCTGCTGGTTGTCATTGCCATCATTGCAATCTTGGCGGCGCTGTTGTTGCCGAGCTTGCAGAAAGCCAAGTCATCCGCCACGGGTGCCGCCTGCTTGAGCAACTCCAGGCAGTTGGGTTTGGCCTGGCATCTCTACAGCGATGACAATTCGGGCAGACTGGTCAACAACTGGGTGGCGGATGGCTGGCCGATTTACCAAAGCCCGGAGACGTACCGGCCGATCGAAGAACAGAATTGGGTCTACGGATGGATGGATTGGTCAACGTCCCCCGACAATACCAACGCTCAACTCATCGCCAGCGGATTGCTCTTTCCCTATACGAAGGCGCTCAAACTCTACAAATGCCCCGGCGACCGGTATCTGTCGGGAGAGCAACGCGGCGGTCGAATCACCGAGCGGGTTCGCAGCGTCTCGATGAACGCCTTCATCCGGGGCAGTGCCCAGCCGGGCATGTTCTGGGTTCCGGGATTCGCCTCGTATGCGAAGGAGAGCGACATCACGGCCCCCTCACCGTCGCAGCTCTGGGTGTTTGCGGACGAGAACACCGACACCATTAATGACGCCTGGCTCATGATCATGATTGAAACCGCCGATCCAAATCGCTGGGGCGACATGCCGGGGAGTTACCACAACGGAGCTTGCGTGTTTAACTTCGCCGACGGACACAACGAAATGCACAAATGGCGCTTGCCGAAAACCTGTCCGCCGGTGGCCTATGCCCGACCGACAGTTCTGGACCCGGGCAGCGTTGATATTCAATGGATGCGCAGCCGCTCCAGTATGCCGTTGCCTTAAAGTTGATCAAAGCGGAGCAGCGCGATGATTCTTGATGAAAATTCAAAATTCTGCTTTCATAGGGAGTAATGCATATACGTCGTTCACGGTCGCGTGCACAGACTCGGTCCCTATGACCGCTTTGGGCATCATACCATGCGCACACTGTTATCAATCATTCTGCTCTGCGCTTTGCTCGCCTCTTGTTCCAAGCCACAGTCGGGAGTTCTATTTCAGCGCGGCGACACCCTCACGGCTGCAGAGCGAGCGCATCTTGCGGAGACTGATCCATACCTGACGAACAGGATTGATTTCAGTGCCCTTTGGGTTCAGTCCGGACTTACACAGCATGTGTATTTGCGAGACGGCGACATTGGAAGCCTTTCGAGATCGGCTGAGGTGGTTGTTTTCGACAGCGACGGGAGAATCGCTGACGCCTATCTCGTTGGACATGCCAATCAGATGCCCAGCTCTTTGATGATTGTGAGCATGTCTCCCTTGCGACTGCGTTTCAGTTATAGGAATGGCTGGGCGGAGGAGGTCGTGGGCAGGCAGATGGAGGAGTTTGCGGCTGGGATTCAGACAACGAACAAATGATGCCCAACCAGATCAGCTGAGAAGGCAGAGCGGCGCGCGGTGAGTTCGGGCGGGCAGAAAAAAATCTCGTCAGCGCTCGAAAACGGGGAGTATTCTTGCCGTGGTGTCCGTCTGATAGGGAGTGAAATTGTGATTACGCGCTTCAAAGGAGAATTATGAAAACACGTTTGCAGCTTTTTGCGTTCGCCAGCTTATGCGCCACCACCGCGCTGGCGCAGCAGCCCGCATTGACCATTTACAACCAGAACTTCGCCGTCGTCCGCGACACAGTGCCGCTGGACTTGAAAGCAGGCGAAAACGAAGTGCGCTACACCGAGGCGACGGCGCACGCGGAGCCCGATTCCGTCATCCTGCGCGACCCGGCAGGTCGCCGCTCGCTCCAAATCCTGGAACAGAATTATCGCAACGACCCGGTTTCGCAGGAGTTGCTGCTGTCGCTGTTCGAAGGCAAGACGATTGATTTCCAGGTCCAGCGGATGAATAACAACGTCCCGACGAACGAAATCATTCAGGGGAAAATCATCCGCAGCGGGTACGTGCCACATTACAGCGCGCTGAACCGCTACGGCCAGGAATATTACCAGTCTCAGATGGCCTACGCACAGGGATCGAGCCAGCCGATCATCGAAGTGAACGGCAAGCTGCAATTCAGCCTTCCGGGCCAGCCGCTCTTTCCGAGCCTTGGCGACGACACCGTGCTCAAGCCGACCCTGACCTGGCTCATTCGCGCGGACCAAGCCGGCAGACTGAATGCGGAAATTGGTTACGTGACCGGCGGGTTCACGTGGGAAGCGGATTACAATCTCGTCGCGCCGGAAAAGGGGGATATTCTTGACCTAATCGGATGGGTCACCATGGACAACCAGAGCGGAAAGACGTTTCGCGACGCGAAGATTAAACTGATGGCCGGTGACGTGAACAAGATTCAACCGCCGCAGCCCGCGCTCTATGCCCGCGCGGCTCGCGGTGCGGCGTTTAATGCCGCGGAACCGGTCGTAACGGAAAAATCCTTTGATGAATTTCATCTCTACACGCTCGCCCGGTCCACGACCTTGCGTGACCGCGAAACCAAGCAGGTCGAGTTCGTCCGAGCGACTGGCGTTCGAGCGCCGTCGGTTTACGTTTATGACGGCTCGCTGCCGCAATACCGTTTCTACGGCGGCCTCAATCAGGACCAAAACTACGGCACGGAATGCAACAAGAAGGTTTGGGTCATGCGCGAGTTCATGAACGCGGAATCGAATCATCTCGGCATGCCGCTGCCGAAAGGCCGCCTCCGGTTCTATCGGCAGAATGATGACGGGCAGTTGGAATTCACGGGCGAAGACTCCATTGACCACACGCCGCGCGACGAAATGATCCGCGTAAAAACCGGCAACTCCTTTGATCTGGTCGGGGAACGGAAGCGCATGGATTACCGGATGGACCTGCGCGCCCACTGGATTGACGAATCGTTCGAGATCAAGCTGCGCAATCACAAGAAGGAACCAGTGGAAATCCGGGTTGTTGAGCATCTCTATCGCTGGAGCAATTGGAACATCACGGAAAAGTCGGATGATTTCAAAAAGACCGACGCGCAGACCATCGAGTTCCGAGTGCCGGTAAAGCCGGACGAAGAAAAGACGATCACTTACACCGTGCACTACTTCTGGTGAAGCGCCAACCAGGAGACGAGCCTGAGGCTTGGCACAGCCTGGACTGACCCTCAAAATCTTCGAAGAGGTAGAGTTTTGGCGCCCCGCGCCGATCTGACGCCGCACCGCAGCGTCCCTGCCAAACGGATTTTCATTCTGATCGCGCGGAGGTTTTAACCCCAATTGTTTTCAGGAGCGGCCTGGCGAACGTTTTTTCAGGAAGGAGATATCATGAGAGAATTGATGTTACTGCTGGGTGTCACCGCGTTGTTCGCCACTGCGGGATGTGAAATCGAGGAGCATGAACATCATCACGGAGGATATTACGGTCGGCCAGAATACGGGCACGGGGCCTTTCACGGAGGCGACGACGGCTATCGCTATGATGATCATGATTGGGACGATTGGCATCGCGATCGCGATTAAGGATTCAAACTGAGTTGAAGCGCGATCTCCGTGCTTCAACTCAGCCAGGCTGTTTCACCCAGCCGAGCTGAGGTCGTGCGGAGTGTTGACATTCCAATAGAGACTCAACTCGGCTGTTTCTATTTCGTAGATTTCAGCCAGCCCACATTCGACGAGTTTCTGTGCAAGGATCTGCAAGCTTTCGCCCGCAATCAGATTCTCTTTTGCCTTCTGCAACGCTTCGGCTGGATAAAACGCGCACAGCGGTTCAAAGCCGCATTCGGTTTGCGGAATGACTCCTCCGCCTGGCCGGACACGTTCTCGAAGCTTCTTCAAATGTTCGCTTGTCATCTGCGGCATGTCGATGGCAAACGCGATTAAATGCGAAGTCCGCAATTGCCCAAGTGCGCCGCCAACCCGCTCAAAGGCCCGCGCGAAGGCGTTTCGTCCAGCACGGCTCTCATGTCCTCCGGACACCACGCGGGTTTGGCTCTGGCCGAAATCCGCAGTGCATCAGGTTGAAAATCGCGCAACGTTCGCGAAGCTGCCGCGCCCAGAGCGGTTCGCCCTTCCACTCGAGCGTTGCCTTGTTCACGCCCATTCGGCGCGATTCACCTCCGGCGAATAAGACTGCAGTCAGGTTCATGACACGTCCTCACGAATTATGCTGCGCGAGAAATGCAGGATGCGAGGCGGGTCCTGCAATACCCGGAGGGAATGCCAAATTTGCTCTCGGGGTAACGCTTGAAAAATTTCCGCTAATCTGCTTTGATGACAACATGGAAAAGGACGGGATTACGAGAGATGTTGCGGGTGTGGCGGCTCGCGGATTTTGAAATATTACTGTAAGGCAACATGTATCGGTTACTCGTAGCGCCGTTTTTCGGTTTAGCCAGCGCTGGCTTTCTTTACACTTATCTCAACATGGGAGCCAGATTGTTCGTCGGACGGTTTGGCTGCGGATGCACAACGGGATTCAACACCAACAGTCTGACACGAATTGTGAGCGTCGGGTTACTCTGCTCTACCTCACTCGCTTGTTGGTTGATTTCTCAGAAGCTTTCCACTAGATGGCGTATAACGTACCTTGTCTGCTGCGGCCCGCCACTCTGGTTGTTTCACGAGTATTTTATGTTGATGAATCTCTGGAGATAGAGGTTGTATAGGAGCGCCGGACCCAAACTTCTATGGCCCGCCCGCCGCCGCGTGAACCGTTCCCATCTCAGTGCGACTTTCTGTCTGCGGCTTTACTTCCGAACGCACGACTGACGACATGCGCGCACTGGCTTCGTGCAGACCATCGGCGAGCCGCGCCAATCCTTCCTGCACCTTGCGGGCATTGTCATTGGCGTGATCGACGATGTTCTTCACGGCCGCTAGCCCGTCCGCGGTCAGGTCCGCGCTCAAGGCTTTGCGGATGTCCTCGAGATACGCCAGCAGTGGCAGCACAACTTCGCGAGTTTCGATATAACGGCTGTTGACGACCTCGAACTGGTTGCTCACGGCATCGCGGCGTGATTGGCTCTGCTCGCGGATGATGTCGTAATGCATCGTGGCTAGCTGCTTGTCCCAGGCTGCAAAGTACTGCGCGCTTTCTGCCTGCATCTTTTTCGCCGCGTCGTCCGTCCGCCCTACGGAGTCATGCAACCGGTCCAACGCGGCGGAGTACATCTTGAACTGCTGCTTCAGGTCTGCGGCTGGATTGTTTACGAGATCGTTCAGCGTCTTGCTCACGTCATCGAGCCGCTGGTTCTCGGACTGGACTTCCATGGCCGTGCGCTGCAGATCCACGGCTGTGGCGTCGCTCCTCTTGTACGCGGTCGTGCTGCAGCCTACCGCGAACAAAATTCCCGGGATCAAAATTGCGGCAATAATTGGACGGGCCAATCCGGTTTCTTTCTTTGGTGCATTCATAACGAACTCCAGTGATCCGCGCGTGATTGCTGGTTTAGCCCAGCGGCAACTGCCGAGGTATGGGGTGTTTCCCGTGGGGCGTTTGGCTCCCGCCTCATTTTTGCGAATGTCCTTTCGGTTTGCGTTGCAGAGTGCTTTTGTCTATTCCTCTGCCGCTTTGAAAAAGAGCCGTCATCCAGCAATTCCACGTAAAACGGTCTATCGCCTGTCCGTTTACCTGCGTTGCCTGGCGCGCTTGAAAGACAACAACATTGAAACGGTTTCCAGCGAAGCGCTGGCGAAGGTCGCCGGCGTGAAACCTACGCAGCTTCGCAAAGACCTCGCTTACTTCGGTCACTTCGGAACACGCGGACTGGGTTACGCGGTTTCAGAATTGTCGAAGAAGATTTCCGACGAACTCGGCACTACGAGCCTGCAACCGGTGATTCTTGTGGGCGTCGGAAATCTCGGGCTCGCCCTTCTGTCGTATCGCGGTTTTGAAAAGGAAGGATTTGAAATCGTTGCCGCGTTTGATGCCGAGCCAGCGCGACGCCGCGACAAAAAAATGAGCCAGCCGGTGCTCCCGATGGATGAACTTTCGAAATTCGTCCAGGAGCGCGAGGTGAGGATGGCCATTCTGACTGTTCCCGCCGCCGCGGCCCAGGAAGTTGCCAATCAACTGACGCAGGCCGGCATTACAGGCATACTGAATTTCTCTCCGATCGTTCTCTCAGTGCCCGAGGAGGTCATGGTGAACAACGTCAATCTCGCGATTGAACTCGAGAACCTCAGCTACTTCATTCAGGAGTGAGGCAATAGTCGCTCACGCCGGATGCAATGCGCGCTTGCTCTTTCGTGGTTTCCGCACCGTCTTCGGTACCGCTGCTTCCGCTGCGGGCGTTTCTTCCGGTTCCGGCAAATACAGGTAGCGTCCGCAACTGTCGCAGAGCTGGATATCTTCCTCGTGCATCAGTGTATTGATGACGCCGATGGGGAGCCGCATGTGACAGCCCGTGCAGGTTTGGTTGCGCACCGGGACGATTCCCTTCTTGCCGCGAACAACCAGCCGATCGTAGTGACCCAGGATTTGCGAAGGCACTTTCGCGCGCAGCTCCGCGATGATTGCATCCGCGTTCTTCCCTTTTGTCTCACCGAATTGAAGGGATTGAAGTTTGACGAGGTTTTGCAGTAGTTCTTTCATAAAGGCGTGCGCCGCTCCCTCAGGTTACATATTTTGCGCAATTCAACAAGCCGAATCCAACCGGCCCAGCAATCGCAGCAACCCATCCAGAATCGTTACCGGATGTGGCGGGCAGCCAGGCACATATAAATCAACTGGAACGATCTTGTCCGCGCCATTCCTCTGTTCGGCATGGCCAATGTACGGCCCGCCGGAAATGGCGCATGCGCCAACGGCAATGACCAATTTCGGCGATGGCACGGCGGCGTAAGTTTTCCGCAAAGCGAGTTCCATGTTATTTGTGACCGGCCCGGTAATCAGCAACCCGTCGGCGTGCCGGGGCGATGCGACGAACTGAACTCCGAAGCGGCCCAGATCAAAAACGACCGTGTTCAGCACGTTCACGTCCGATTCGCAACCGTTGCATCCGCCCGCGCTGACCTGTCGTAATTTGAGGGAGCGCCCGAAGAGTCTCCGGCTCCTGGCATCAAGGGACTGTGCGAGTTGAAATTCTTTTTCCCCAAGGATCAGAGCGTCGCGAGTCGAAGTTGCCAGCCGATACTCCGGCGTGAAACGAATCGCGCCCTCGGGACAGGCGCGTTCGCATTCCGGGCAGAAAAGACATCGGCCCAGATCCAGCCTCACGCTCTTTTCCGAAATCGTGATTGCATCGGTCGGGCAAACATCGGCGCACTCGTGACACCCAGCCGGGCACCTGGCCGAATCGATCGTGGGCCGACCGCGAAGGCGGTCCGGGAGCATCGGCGGACTGTTCGGAAAATCAATCGTCCTGTGCTTCTGCTGTGCGCGCGCTAGAAGGGCTTTCCACATGGCATCATCTCACAAATCGTGCCCGCAATACGAGAGGTTGAAACTTTTGTTGCAAAGCGGGAAATCGGATACCTGCTGATCTCGCATCGCCATAGCGAGTCCCATCCAATTGTGAAAGGAAGGGTCCACCACCTTGTAGCGAGCGAACCCGCCCGCGTCGTCAGTCAATGCGACGTGGCATATTTCACCGCGCCAACCTTCCGTCAGCGACACGGCCAGGCTGTTCGGCGCGAGCGTCCCGAGGTTCACCCGCTCCGCGCCGGCGGGAAGTGCTTTGAGGCGATCTGCAATGAATACAATCGAGCGCTGAATTTCCATCCATCGCACGTACGACCGCGCGAAAACATTCCCGGTGTGATAGGACGAGAGCGGAATTTGCGCGAATCGGTAGATACCGGACGGGAATTGCGCACGCACATCGCGTTCAATCCCGCTGGCGCGCGCAGCCACGCCAACAACGCCCAATTCCAATGCTGTTTCGCGCGAAAGCAGACCCGCATTTTCGAAGCGCGCGCGCACCGACGAACTGTTCCACAACAACTCGACCGCGCTGGTCACATCCTTCTGCGCTTGCTCCAACAGCTCCTGTAATTGCGCCCGCCTAGTTTCATCGAGTTCAAACAGGACTCCGCCCGGTCGCAGCAGGCCGCGGCCGAACCGGTTTCCGCAAAGCAGCGCGGTCATGTTCAGGAAGTCGCCGCGAATTCGCCCGCAGAAGCTCGCCGTCGGAAGGTAACCCACATCATTTGCCAGCGCGCCCAGGTCGCCGGTATGGTTCGCCAGCCGTTCCAACTCGAGCGCGATGGCTCGAATCGCCTGCGCGCGAGCCGGAACGCTGCAGCCCGCCAGCGATTCAACCGCTTCACAATAAGCCAGCGCGTGGCCGATTGAGGTATCCCCGGCCAATGTTTCCATGTAGGAAATTGTCCGCTTGTTCGGCCCGCCGACGAGTGCTCGTTCAACACCGCGATGCTGAAAGCCCAACGAAATTTCAAGATGAAAGACGTGTTCGCCGTGGCACTGGAACCGGAAATGACCCGGCTCGATAATGCCGGCGTGAACGGGACCGACGGCCACTTCATGAATTTCATCGCCGCCCATTGAAAAGAAATCTCTGACCGATGGCTGAATCGCAGCGTCCGCCATGCGAGCCCAAACGTCATGGCCCGGCCGATACGAAGTATGGAACCGGAGCGGTTTCAGCCACGGGTGACCTTGTGGCCGCACGCCCCATTGTTCGGCAATTTCCCGCTCGAACCAATGAGCCTGGATGCATTCAGCCGTCAACGAGGGATATTGATCATCTACTTCCGTCGAGCACAATTCCAAATAGCCTTCCGCATCATGCGCGAGCAGCGCATAGAGCCGCACAGAGTTGCCACTAATTAGTTGGCCGAACAAAGAGGCTATGCGCGCGCCCTGTTCGCAGCATTGGATAATACGCCGGCGAAACTCGCCCAACTCAAGTTGAGGAACGCTCCTCAGCGCGATGGTTTCGCCGTTTCGAAGCAGTGCCGGTGCTACGCCATTCATGATGCTCCTCCAAGCGTAGAAGCAATTTCGCGCAGGACAGTGTTGAGTGTACCGGGCACCGCCATTCCAAGCCCAAGCACCAGCAATCCGAGAATCGAGGCTGGCGCCAGTTGCCACCAACGATCAGCCGGCTGCGTCGCGAAACGTTTATCGGGCTCACCTTGCGCCATCGAGAGAAACGCGGAGGTCATGCCGACGAAGATGACCGCCAGAAGCGCCAGCAAAAGCACAGCAACCCAAAAATGTTCGCCGTCAATCGCGGCTTTGAGGATGGTGAACTTGCTGAGGAATAGTCCGAACGGCGGTGTTCCAGTGATGGCGAGAAACCCGCCGATCCATAAGACGCCTGTCCCTGGTGACAGCCGCAAGAGACCGCGGACTTGGGCTATGTTCTTCGTCTGGAAGCGGCCCAAGATGTTTCCCGAAAGCAGAAACAACATTGCTTTCGCCAGAGAATGGTTCACCGCGTGAAGCATCGCTCCGAACGCACCCGCGCTTCCAAGACCGACTCCGAGCGCGAGAATTCCCATGTGCTCGACACTCGAATACGCCAGCAGCCGTTTGTAATCCGTCTGGCCCAGAATGAAGACAGCTCCGACCAGCAGCGAAATCACACCAAGCGCGACCCAGATATCGCGCCCAAACGCGCCGAGACCTGCCGCGACGCTGACTTGCTGCGTCCGGATGAGTCCGAGAAACGCGCAGTTCAACACCGCGCCGGAAAGAAGCGCTGAAATGACTGACGGCGCTTCGCTGTGCGCGTCGGGCAACCATGTGTGCATTGGCGCTAGTCCCATCTTCGTTCCGTAACCGACAAAGAACAGGATGCTCGACGCCTTCAGCCAAGGTGTTTGCAACTCAGTGGCATGGCGCACGAGTTGTGGAAGAATCAGAGGAACACCCTCGCGTCCTGGCTCCATCGCAGCCACGCCGAGAAAAAAGTTGGCCAGCAATGCGAGCGCGATGCCCACCGAGCAAATGAGCAAATACTTCCAGGTTGCCTCCAGCGAACGATGATGGCGATGAAAGTAGATCAGCGGCGCGCTGGCTAACGTCGTTGCTTCGATCGCGACCCACAACACACCCAAATGCTGGCTGACCGTCACCAGCGTCATCGCTGAAAGGAACAACAGCAGGCAACCGATGAATACTGCCTCGGGCGCATTATCGAAGAGAAAGCCCTCCTCTATGTCCTGACTGTGCTTGTTGCTTTCCTGCGCCAAATAGCCGGTCGCGTAAATAGCCGCGCACAAAAACAGAAGACTCGTGATGCTCAGGAACAGCAAGCCGGCTGCGTCCATTGCCAGCCAACCACCCAATACCGGCATTGGCCTTGTCTTCCAGCACACCGCCGTCATGACCGCATGGGTCATCGCGGTGACGATTAGTATGCCGCGACGAATGTTTGTTTGTCCGCACGCGAAGGCGAGCAAGCCTGCGACTGCGGGGAGAAGGACAAGCGCGAGAATCATTTCAGTCCTTCAACGCGCTCAACCGGTCCGCGTCGATGTGGTCGAACTCGCGATTGATGTGAAACATCGTGATGCCCATAACGAACACGCCGACGAAAACATCGAGCAACACGCCTGCCTCGACGAGCAGGGAAGTTTGCGGCGCCACCCCTACACCGAACGTGTAAACGCCGTTCTCCAGGACCAGGAAGCCCAACACCTGGCTTAACGCCCGCTTGCGGCTCACGATCAGGAAAAGGCCGGCAAAAATTGAAAAAATTGAAACCGGTGCCAGCCATGCTGAAGCAACGGTTGCGGGAATCGGCAATCGTGTGCACATCCAGAACGATGCGCCTAAGATCAATACTCCAGCCAGCAATGAGGCGACATAGTCAATATAGGGTTCTACTTCTCGGGTGACTTCCGCCTCGCGCACCGCGCGCAAAAGCAACCATGGAAAGACAATTCCTTTCAGCACAATGGTGCCGACGCCGAGCAATGCGAAGCGAAGCGACAATTCGTGAGCGTGCGCCAGTATCGGCAACATGCCGAGAACCACTCCCTGAGCCGCCACGACGCGGATGGACGACCCCAGACGACTTGAGCCGAGAAGCTTCAAGTTCGTCAAGACAACAGCCACGAGAATGATGTTCGCGCCTTGCATGTGAATCAGCCGTTGTGCGTGAGCGCCAGCAGAAACGCCGTCGTGGCGAGCGCGCCCGCGCCGACCAGCAATTGCGGGACGACGGTGAGGCGAAGCCGGGCCATTGCAGACTCAATCACGCCGACGACCGCACCCATCAGAAACATCGCTGCAACCGCGGCGGCGAGATCGAGCCACAGGATACCGCTTGCCGGAACGAACACGCCGACCAATAACGAAGTGAGCAACCAGAGTTTCAATGCCGCGCCATAGAGAATGAACGCGAGATCCGGCCCACCATGGTCGAGCACCATGACTTCGTGGATCATTGTCAACTCGAGATGCGTGTTCGGATCGTCCACCGGGATGCGCGCGTTTTCCGCAAGCGCGACGATTAAAAGGGCGACGAAAATGAGAGCGAGGACAGGGCCAAGCCGGAGCCACTCGCCTGCAAATGGCTCTGCGAATATCCCGGAAATTGAGAGTTGGCCCGTTTGACGTGCGAGTGTGGCGATTCCGACGAGCAATGCCGGCTCTGCCAGAGCTGAGAACAAAACTTCACGGCTGGCGCCCATTCCTTCAAAACTTGAACCGGTATCAAGCGCAGCCAGGACCGTGGCAAATCGCATCAACCCGAGCAGGCACGCAAACAGAAAGAAATCCGCTGGAAATGAAACCAACGATGGAAATCGGCCCAATGGGGTCAAGAGCGCAGCCATCAAAACCGCTGTCAATCCGATGACCGGCCCGGCGCGGAAAAGCCAGGTCGTCGTTCGACCGTAAACGGCTCCTTTGCGAAGCAGCTTCAACAGGTCGTAATAATTCTGCAGCAGCGGTTGTCCCCGACGCCCCGCGAACAGCGCTTTTGTGCGATTAACAATCCCGATTAACAGCGGGGATAGCAAAAGCGCCAGAACAAATGGAATGAACGAGAAGGCGCTCATGTCAACGGAACTTCCAAATCAGCAGCAGAATGAGAGTCGCGGTGATGTAGAGGACGTAGAGCTGCACCTTGCCCTGTTGCACCCACCGCAGTTTCGCCAGGCACCAGTTCACTTTCAGAAACGCCGGGTGATACAAATTCCCGTGGGAAAAATCCGGTGTCTCAGTCGCCAAAAATGATTGATTGGGGAAAGTCTCCACCGGTCTTCGGAGATTATATCGAGTTCCGAGCAACCAATGAAACACAGCGGCGATTGGCTGCGAAAACGACGATGCGGTGTATTGCATTCGCGCCGTTGGGCGCGCATAGCCGCAATCCCAGGTTCCCGCTTCTCCAACATCTCGCCCAGCCAGCAACCCTCGCCGCGCAAGCGCCAGCATCGCGAGTCCGCACACCAGCACACCCGCACAGATTGAAACGGTAATTAGCACTCCTGCCGGAATGCGCAATTGCGCCGTAGCTTCGTCAGTGCCGATACCGCTGATTTGACCCTACGATCGGCGCTACGCCTTTGAGAACAAACCCCGCGCCAACAACCACCGCGATGCAAGCCAGAGCGAGAACAGCCATTGCGAACTTCATTGGCAGGCCCGCTTCATGCGGTTCGATTCTGAACGGCTGTCGTTGCTGGCCCAAAAAAACAATCCCGAAAGCCTTTGTGAATGCCGCCGCGGTCAGACCGCCAACCAGGCCGAGACCGCCCAAGGCTAGTAGCCCCGCTACGGCGAGTGCAGGCGAATCATTGGTCATCGCGACCAAAGACGAACCAGCCAGCAGCAGCTCACTGAGGAAACCGTTCAGAGGTGGCAACCCGCAGATTGCCGCCGCCCCAAACAGAAAGAGAAATCCGGTCCAAGGCATACGCTTCAATAGGCCTCCCAACTGATCCATCCGGCGAGTTCCGGTCGCATGAGCGACGCTCCCGGCCGCAAGGAACAGCAGTCCTTTGAACAAGGAATGATTAAGAACATGAAGCAGCGCGGCAGAAAAACTCAGGGCTGAAATAAGCGGGTGACGGTAACAAATCGCAAGCAACCCCAAGCCTATTGCGCTGGTAATCAGGCCCATGTTCTCAATGCTGCTGTAGGCGAGCAACCGTTTCAGATCGTGCTGCATCAGGCCAAACAAGATGCCCAGTATAGCGGACATCAAACCGAGCCCGAGCAGCACCCATCCCCACCAATCTTCGGGAGCTCCTAGAAACGTGAGTGTGCGCAACATGCCGTAAATCCCCGTCTTGATCATCGCGCCGGACATCAAAGCCGAAACGTGGCTCGGAGCTGCCGTGTGAGCTTCTGGAAGCCAAATGTGAAACGGCATGAGCCCGGCTTTCGTGCCAAATCCAACAATCGCCAGGAGAAACAAAAGTCCCGTTAGTCCACGGCCTGAAACTCCTCTTTCAGCCCAGACCGAAAAATCCATCGACCCGGTTTCCCGGCTCATCGTCAGAAAGAACACCACCAGGAACGCCGTACCTAAATGCGTCGCAACGAAATAAATCCATCCAGCCTCACGAACGCCATCCAGCCCATGCTCGAATGTGACAAGGAAAAAGGACGCAACTGCCATGAGTTCCCAAGCGAACAGGAATAGGACGGCATTTTGCGCTGTCAGGACGAAGCACATCCCGATGACAAGCAGGCTGTAGAAGAACCAAGCGGCTCCCAGCCGATTCTTTCCTCGAAATGGTTCCAGGTATTGGGCGCCGTAGATCGCAGAGAGAGCCGAAAGAACCAAGGTTGGTATCAAGAACCAGGCTGTGAGCGAATCAATTCTCAGACTGAATTCACCGAAAGGAACTGACCAGGGCGCGTGGAATATTTGAGCGACCCCCCCCAGCAGCACTTTCAAGGATGAAATTCCTCCGAGGATAGCCGCACCGGCCATAAAGGCCGGAACAAGCCAGCCGATGAGCTTTTCCTGACGCCAAAGCAGCAATGCTCCCAGGCCGCCCGCCAGCAGGAAGCCCACCGCGCCGAACCACAGACTCACTGTGCCGCCTCCTTTGCCTGGGACTGAGCCGTCGCTCGGATGCTATCACTAATTTGTCTTGCTCCTGCGAGAATTTCGTCCTGGCTTGCCTGACGGACAACCAATGATTTGAAATCCGGGTCACGCAGCGCGAACGCCAGGCGTGAAATCAGATGCAGGTGTGCTTTAACAGTCGGGCTGATTAGCGTGAACAGCGTATGAACGGGCTTGCCATCCAGCGCCGTGAAATCAACCGGCGCTTCGAGGAAACATAGCGTGACCAGCGGTTTCGCGACGTGAAGCACAATTGGATTTCTCACGTGAGGTATCGCGACGCCATCACCGATACCGGTCGACTCAAGTGCCTCTCGAGCGAGTAATACTTCCAATAGAAAGTCCCGATCTACTTTGTCCGGCAGCCGTAGAACGTTCACTATGCTCCGCAGAGCGGATGTCTTGTCCCGACCTGCCAGGCGATAAAAAATGCCGCCCGCTTCAAGCGCCTCGGACAATTGAGGTAATGGGGAGGTTCCGCCCTCTGGTTCGGCAAGAATCTGAGGCGAGACATTAACTCGGTTTGCCGTTGCCCATTCCAACAACTCAGCTCGGTTGAACCGATATTGTCCGCTCAGCCTATATCCCGGTAGTCTTCTATCGTCGATCCACCGATATACTGTCTTTTCCGAGATATTCAGCAAATCAGCGACGTCTTTTACAGTAAGCTGCATCTACTTTCGAGATTTGAGTTCGCCCGCATTGGACATCTGTAGACAATTGTATTGTCAAGACCTGTAATGTCAAAGTGATTAGTTTTGCAATAAACGCTCTCTCCTGTTGCACTAGAATCTGGCTTCACGCGTTTCGCTCGACATAGATTCTGTTCGTATGATTGGTCAAATTTCCGGTCGAAGTGCATTCGATCTCCTCAAGGCGGAGCACCCGCTAATTATTGGGCACAGAGGCTCCTGCGCTACTGCACCAGAGAATACCCTGGCATCGTTCAAACTGGCTCTGGCGGCTGGCGCTGATGCTATCGAGTTGGACTATCACCACAGCAAAGATGGAGTGCCAGTCGTGATTCATGACGCGTTCCTTGAACGGACGACTGATATTCCCAAACATCGCCGGCGCATTCCGGTCCACGACAAAACGGTCCCTGAACTCCATGCGTTGGATGCCGGAATCTGGTTTGATGAAAAGTTCGCCGGCGAACGGATTCCGCTGTTGGCTGAAGCTCTGAAGTTCATCCAACGTGCCGGCGGTATTTCTCTGGTTGAAAGAAAGGCAGGCGACCCCGTCACATGCGCCCGCCTATTGAATGGACTTGGATTGATCAACAAGGTGGTGGTTATTTCCTTTGACTGGCAATTCGTGTCAGACCTGCACAAGCTGCTTCCAGAGCAAGTGCTGGGTGTGCTCGGGCCGCCGATTTCTAGCCTCAACACCCAAGCCTGTCTATCGAAGCAGCTGAGTGCTCGTTGGCTAACCGCAACAAAAGAAACAGGAGCCGAGTTGATTGTCTGGAATCAAAATGTATCCAGCGGTTCTATCCGCTTAGCTCATCAGCTCGGGTTTAAGGTATGGGTTTACACCATTGACTCGGCGAAGGGCGCCCGGCATTTGGTCGAAAAGGGCGTGGATGGGATCATTACGAACGACCCTTCGGCGATGGTTGAGGTGTTTCGGCGAGAGCGTAATCGCGCTAGCTCAGCCGCATTGGCATCACAACGTAAAGAAACGGGCCGTTAATCTTAAGAACTCCCGGGCTTAGCTCGTCGATCAACTCTAGGAAGACTTCGTCGTTCGTCAATGCATTCAAAGGGTCAATCAAATACTTTGGATTGAACGCTATGGCCATCTCTTTGCCTTTGTAATTGATTGCCAGACTCTCGCGAGCTTCGCCCACTTCCGGAGAATTCGCGGTAATCGCGAGGTTGTTCTTGCCAAACGTCAACTTCACGGAGTTCGACTTCTCGCTCGTCATAATCTCAGCCCGCCGCAGCGCATGAAGAAATTCCTCTTTGACCAAACCTATGCGCTCCTTGACCTCACTAGGAATCACCTGCCTGTAGTTCGGGTAATTGCCCTCTATGAGCTTTGTAATGATTAAAATAGAGGAACCTTTCTCGTCCTTAAGCGTCAGCGAGGCCTGGTTCTCAGTATATCGAATTTCAACCTCGCCTTTTTCTTGAAGCAGGCGATTCAGTTCATTGACGGCTTTGGCTGGAACGATAAACTCCCCTTGACTCTTCTCAGAAATATCCACTTCTTCATCAACCAAAGCCAGTCGCCGCCCATCAGTGGCCACCATTGTCATCTTGTGGTCCTTGAGGCTGATGAAAATACCATTCAGGACGTAGCGCGATTCGTCCGTGGAAATGGCGAAGGACGTCTTCCTTACCATTCCTTTCACCGTCTCCTGCGGTAAGACTACTTTCTTATCGTCCTTGAACTTGGGTAATGGAGGAAACTCATCAGCGCTCAGTCCGTTTATTTTGTAAAAAGAAGAGCCTGACCGAATACTACACGTGTTCTTGTCACCCACTTCGAAATCGATTTCTGAACTGCCCAATTCCCGGACTATGCCAAAGATTTTTTTTACCGGCACAGTTGTAGCTCCCGGCTTTTTTACCTTGGCTTCCACACCACAGACGATCGTTACGTCGAGATCGGTAGCCGTCAGTTCCAAACGATCACCTTCCGCGCGGACCAAAACGTTCGATAATATCGGCAAGGTTGTTCGCGTGCTCACCACATTCTGGACCGCTTGAAGTCCATTGATGAGCTGTTCTTTCGCGATGGTCAGGTTCATGAGTCCCTTAATAGATGATGTTTTGATGTACCTTTCTCTTCGTAATATGGGCTGTGAATAAGGCAAACAACTTACAGTGTCAAGGTTCTGAGCAGGCTTTATCACTGGTTTAAGAGTGAAGAGAAGGAGTGAATTAAAATGAGTCCAGCTACAAGTCGTATCTGTTAACACAACTGACAAATAGTTCACAGAGTATTCGTCTTCCAACCGAGCACTTGTGCACGGCGAACAACGTAAGGTAGAACCAGGCGGACCGTTCTAACCTCCTCTATAGTCGACTCTCGACCGAGAGAAAAGCGAACAAGGGAATTAGCCAGACCGTTACCAACTCCTAAAGCGGAGACAACATGTGAAGGAAGCAACGAGCCGGCTGAACAAGCAGAACCACTAGAGGCACAAATACCCTCCAGATCGAGATTCGCAAGAAGAGAAATGCTGTCTGCTCCTTCGACCACAAACGAGATGGTATTAGCAAGACGGTGTTTAGAGCCGCCGACAAACTCGACACCATCGATCTCTTTTAGGCTTTTAAGGAGTTCTTCGGACAACAGTTCGAGCCGTTTGTGAGGGAACACGGGTTCACGCACAAAGCGTTCAAGCGCCTCAACAAACCCGATAATCCCCGGCAGATTCTCCGTGCCAGCTCTGTGTTCGTTTTCATGGCCGCCTCCAAACAAAATCGGATCCGGATGCAGCGGTGACCTTACAAACAAAGCACCCGCGCCCTTTGGTCCATGGAACTTGTGGCCACAAACGGATACCAGATCAGCATTAAATCGGTGAACGCTCTCAAAAGGCTCCTTGCCAAACCACTGGACCGCGTCCGTATGAAAGACAACGCCGCGCTCTCTGCATACCGCTCCCAATTCTGCCACAGGTTCAATCGTTCCAATCTCGTTGTTCGCCGCCATAATCGAAACGAGAATCGTATCCTTACGGATGGCGTTCTTCAGTGATTCAACCGAGACGCGGCCGGTCTTGTCCACTGGAAGGAGAGTCACCTCGAAATCTTCTTTACGCGCCAGATAATCGCATGCATGAAGCACCGCATGATGCTCTACCGCTGAAGTGATGATATGACGGCCTCTTTCTCTCAGCATCCGGGCGCTGCCCAGGATGGCCAGGTTGACACTTTCAGTTCCCCCGCTCGTGAATATTACCTCGCTTGGTTTGCAACACAGGACTTTGGCAGAGCGTTCGCGGGCATCATCCAGAATAGCGCGAGCCTTGCGGCCCACGTGATGGATGCTGGAAGGATTTCCCCAAACTCTCGCCAAGAAACGGCAGCATCGCCTCACGCACTAGCGGGTCGAGCGGCGTGGTCGCGTTGTAATCGAAGTAAATTGTCCGCATGGATTAATCGAAAACGGTGGTCTCACGCGCTGCGAATCGATCCTCCGTCCATGGATCCGCGGTGTTTGAATAGCCGCGCACTTCCCAGAACCCAAAAATGTCCCGGTCCAGGAAGGTGATTTCTCGAATGAACTTCGCGCCTTTCCAGGCATAGCGCTTCGGGATGATGACCCGCGCTGGCCCGCCATGGTCCGCGGTCAACGGTTTGCCATTCCATTTGTGCGCGATGAGCACGGCGTCGTCCATGCAGACGTCGAGCGGATTGTTCGTTGAATAACCATCGTAGCTCTTGAAGAACACGTGCGTAGCCTCCGTCCGCGGCTTGACCAACTCGGCAATGGTGAAAAACGCCACTCCTTCCCATTCCATGTCGAACTGGCTCCAGGTTGTGACGCAATGAAAATCGCTGACGTCCTTGAACTGCTGCAATGCGAGAAACTGCTGCCAGTTCAGTGTGACAGGGTTTTCAACTTTACCGCCAATTTTTAACTCCCACTTTTCGAGCGGAACATCAGGCCGGATGCCCAGGTCAAGCACCGGAAAATTGTGCACCTGCCGTTGGCCGGGAGGGAGCCGGTCGAGCGAACGCACCACAGGCTTCGCTTTGCCGGCCATCTTCTCCGCCCAGCGCCGTTTGGCCGCGATGTATTGCTCTTTCATCCGTAGGGCAGGCATCTTGCCTGGCTCAATCTTCATTTGAATTCCCGAATGTAAAACGGATTTTGCCAGCATCACGAGCGCAAAAAAATATGGAGAAAGGCAGGAAGCCTGGCCTACACTCGCCCTATGTTCAAGCCTGCCGACCTGTTTGACCTCAGCCAGACCGAGCACGCGGCTGTTTTCGACAACTGCGAGTACGCATGGAGTGTGCTGGGGAAGATAGCGGGATACATCGCCGAGCACCTGCGGCCCAGTCTGCGCAACCGCTGTGAAGGCGTGGCATATATCGGCGAGCAGGTGTTCATAGGGGAAGGCACGGTGGTCGAGGACGGCGTGATGATCAGGGGCCCCGCCACCATCGGGCGAAATTGCCAGATTCGACACAACGCTTACATCCGCGAAAACGTAATCATCGGCGACGGTTGCGTCATCGGCAACTCGACCGAACTGAAAAACGCGCTGCTGTTCAACAACGCCGTCGCTCCGCACTTCAACTACATCGGCGATTCCATCCTCGGCCACAAAGCGCATCTCGGCGCCGGTGTGGTGCTCTCAAACGTGAAGTCGTTGCCCGGAAACGTGACCGTCGAGAAAGACGGGCAGCCATTCGACACCGGCCTGCGAAAATTCGGAGCGTTGCTTGGCGACGGAGCGGAGATCGGCTGCAACGCGGTGCTAAATCCCGGCAGCATCATCGGTCGCGGAGCAATCATTTATCCCGGCGTGAACTGGCGCGGCATTTTGCCCGCGAACATGATCGCGAAGAATAAGGGAGCCTTGGAAGTAGTCGTGCGACGCAGCCAAGAAACTTGAACGCAGAGACGCAGAGATCCCCAATCTCAGTGCCTCCGCGTCTTCGCGGTAAAACAACATGATTTCTGCCATCGAATTCCAGCCCGCCGGAGCGCACGCCGATTTCGTTTCGCAGGTCGAAGAAATCTTTTCGCCTTCCGGCATTCTCTCCCGCGCCAAAAACTTTGAATTCCGTCCGCAGCAACAGGAGATGGCGATAGCCGTGGCCCGCGCGTTGGAGAACCGCGAGCACCTGGCCGTCGAGGCGGGCACGGGCGTCGGCAAATCGCTGGCCTACCTGATTCCGTCAATCCTGTTCGCGATAGTAAACAACAAGAAAGCCGTCGTCTCGACGCACACGATCAACCTTCAGGAACAGCTCACGGAAAAAGACCTGCCAATGCTCGCCGGCGTTCTTGGCGCCCTGCCCACGCCGGTGAAGTTCCAATTCACGATGCTCAAAGGCCGCGCGAATTATCTCTGCACCCGCCGACTTCAGAAGGCAATGCAGCAATCCGGCAATCTGTTCACGTCGTCTGAAGCCGGGGAACTCCAGCGTATCTACGAATGGTCGAAACAGACAAGGGACGGCAGCTTGTCGGATTTCGATGTGGAGCCGGACCCTAAGGTATGGTCGCTGGTTTGTTCCGAGCGCGGCCTTTGCTCGCCGAAGGTTTGCGGCTACCAATCTGAGTTCGCGAAGGAACACCCGGTTTGTTTCTTTCAGCGCGCGCGGAATAAGATCCTCTCGTCGGACGTGCTCGTGCTGAATCACACGCTGTTCTTCACGTTGCTCGGCGGCAAGGATGAGGAATCCGACGGCGGCGTTCTGTTCAAGAACGATTTCATCATCTTTGACGAAGCGCACCAGATGGAAAGCGTGGCGTCGAAGCACATCGGCCTGAGCGTTTCCAGTGGACAAATGCGTTATGCGATTAACCGGCTGTGGAATCCGCGCACGGAAAAGGGATTGCTGGCGACCCTTCGGAAAGGCAGTGCCGTGCAGCTCGTGGCGGATCTGTTGAAACAGGCCGATGCATTCTTTGCGAATGTCGAGGAGGCATGTGAGGAAATCCAGAGCAACGTCAGGCAACGTAACTTTGGCTCTGGTGAACGCCGGCGCGACTGGACCGAGCTGCGCATCCGTCGCGCCGAACTGGTGAAGGACAACATCACCCTGCCGATTCAGCGATTGCGCGATCCGCCGCTCCGCACTTGCATGGATTGGCGACGGATTGTGCGAGAAAGTCGGCAGGGTCATCGCGACCAACATGGAAATGATCCCCAAAGTTGAGATCGTGAATACGCGCGTCAACGCGCGTCGTTCATCGTACCCCCTCCCCTCACGCCTACCGCACACGAGACGAAGACCACGAAAAAGGCCACATAAGCCGCGAATGAGAGTCAGCACACTCTGCGACGCGCCGGAGGAACGCGCCCACTCGTGCTGAAAATCGGCGAGCTGGGCGTCGACAATCCGCGCGCACACCTCCGGCGGCAGGAGAAATCTTCCAAGGCGATGGAGGATCCGGCCGGGAATCATGAATTCGCTCCTCAAAAAATCATCACAGCGGACTCAGAGGAAATACAAAAAGGAATTTGTTCTGCTAAACGTTTCTCTTTGTATTACCCCTGTGTCCTCTGTGGTGGAGAAAACCCGAGGTGCGCCTCAACAATTTGCTCGCAAGCGCTTGCGGGCAGAAGCAATTTAGCGATGCGATGGAGCGCGCGGCCGGGCACCATATCCACTCCCTAAAAGGTCACCACAGCGGACTCAGAGGAAATACAAGGAGGAATTTGTTTTTGAAAAACGCTTCTCTTTGTATTACCTCCGTGTCCTCTGTGGTGAAAATGGGTTGTCACGCGTGTTTCACCCTCGGGAAGCGCTTCAGCGATCGGGCGGCGGCCGCCCACGCTTTCAGCACGCGGAGACCGTATCCGGTAGGCCGATACAAGCGCCGTGGCAGGCCGATGGCGTCAGGCGACGGCGGCTCAGTCCAGGACTCCACGTAGCCCTTGTCCTGCATCCGGCCCAGCGTCACGTAAACGGTGCCGCGTTTTAATGCGCCGTTGGATTCCTCTACCAGCTGGAGACCGAACATTTCCTCCCCTGACAGCAAATCGAGGATGAGATGCTCCGTGGCCGACAGCCGAGGCAGTTCTGAATTTCCCGTATTCACGCTGTTATTATCGGTCTTACATTTTGTAAGTCAAGCAGATATTTCACCACAGAGGACACAGAGGAAGGAGCGGAGGAATTTTCTAGAACAATTAATACCTCTGCTCTTCCTCTGAGCCCTCTGTGGTGATCGCGTGTTGCTATCGCGGGTGTATATTCGGCGCATGCTCAAACCTGCCCGTCGGCTTGCGCTCCCTCTGGGTCTCGTCGTGCTCGCCATTACCGCCCGGGCTGAAATCCGCGGCTTCGCACAGGCCGCGGCGCCACCGTTACGCATGCCGGTGTTTCAGGTGGATCCGTCCTGGCCGGCGCTTCCTCAGGACTGGGTGCTGGGTATCGTGTCCTCCGTGGCGGTCGACAAACGCGATCATGTCTGGATTCTTCATCGCCCCAGAACCGTCCAGGACCCGCTGAAGTCGCGCGCGGCGCCACCCGTGCTGGAGTTCGGCGCCGATGGAAAGTTCCTCAACGCCTGGGGCGGCGACGGGGCAGGGATACGACTGGCCTCTCACCGAGCACGGCATCACGGTGGATGACAAAGACGTTGTGTGGATCGGCGGCAGCGCCGTCACCGACGACATGCTGTTGAAGTTCACCGCCCAGGGCAGATTCCTGAAGCAGTTCGGCGCACGGGGTCAGAGTCAGGGCAACGTGGACGGCAAGAACTTCAATCGACCGGCGGATGTGTTCGTGTATGCCAAGACGGGCGAGACGTTCGTGGCGGACGGCTACGGCAACCGCCGCGTGGTGGTGCTGGATGCGGAAACCGGCGCATTCAAGCGCATGTGGGGCGCCTTCGGCGACCCGCCTGACACGCAGCCGCCAGCCGGCGCTCCAGGAGCGCCGGCCGCGTCCACCACGCTCGACACCGACGGACCTGGCTCGCCGCGATTCGGCAACCCCGTGCACGCGGTCAAAATCTCCAACGACAATCTCGTCTATGTGGCCGATCGACCGAACCGGCGCGTGCAGGTATTCACGCCCGACGGAAAGTACATCACCCAGGTCTTCATCAACCGGTCAGGTCCTTCGAATGGATCGGCGGCCGGCCTGGCGTTTTCGGCGGATCCGGCGCAGCAGTTCCTCTACGTGTCTGACTACGGTAATTCCCATGTGGTCGTGCTCGAACGGAAGACGCTGCAGGTGCTCTATCAATTCGGATCGCGGTCGAATAAACCGGGCGATTTCCAGGGACCTCACCATCTTGGCGTGGATTCGAAGGGCAACTTGTACGCGGCGGAAGTGGCCCCGGGAAACCGCGCGCAGAGATTCCTCTACAAGGGACTGTCCACGACCCTGCCTCCTAACGCGTTGTCGCCGGCGCAGCTGGCGAACACGCGCTAGTGCGCATGCGCGGTCAGGCGGCAGCCGCGTGGGCGGCGTTGGGGGCGTTAGGATTGCTCGCCGCGTGCGGCGGCCAGAACAGCCCCAGCAGTCCCAGCAACGGATCCGGTAGCAGCTCCAGCAGTTCCTCGAACGCCGCGGGGCCAGGTGTGGCGCCCGGCACGGCGGTTTTCAGCCAGTCGCCTGTCGACGTCGGCGTGATTTCGACGATTGTGCCCCTCGGCAACCTGAACCCGCCCGATCACACGCTGCCGACCAATCACGCGTATTTCTTCCATCCATCGGCCGCGAATGCGGAGGTCCGTTCCCCCGCCGCCGGGACGATTGGCACGATTCAACGCGGCGCCGACGACCAGATCTACGTCACCACGTCGCCGGGGTTCACGTTCTATCTGGCGCACATCCGCGTGGACGCGGGCATGGCAGAAGGAGGACGGCTGAGCGCAGGACAGCGCGTCGGTGTCACGGCGTCGGCAGCCGGCGCCATGGATCTTGGCATCATCAACAACGCGGTCACCCTGTTCTTCGTGCGTCCCGAGCGATACATCGCCGGCACGCTGCACGGCGACTCTCCGCTGAAGTATTTTTCGGATTCCGTGCGAAGCGATCTCTATGCGAAGGTTGGCCGCACCGGTGGCGACAAGGACGGGCGAATCGATTTCGATCAGGCCGGCCGGCTCGCGGGCAACTGGTTCACGACCAGTCTCCAGCCCGTTTCAGAAACGGAAAATTTCGGGAACGGCCCGAAGCACCTGGCGTTTGTGCGCGACGTGAATGACCCGTCGCTGATCCGGATTTCAATAGGCGGGACGCTGCCCATCGCCGGAGCCTTTTACGTCCAGGCCGGCGCGCCGGATCCGGCTGACGTCTCCCCTTCTTCAGGCAAAGTAGCCTACCAGCTGTTCTTCGCCCCCCAGGCTCAGCAGGCCGCTGGTGTGATGATCCTGCAGATGATGGCGGATGACCGCCTCCAGGTGGAAACCTTTCCGGCAGGCACCCCGACCACCGCTGCCTTCACATCCGCGGCGGTGAGCTACATTCGATGAGCACGGAATCTCCGAATTCATGCGAGCGATATCCTTCACGAATCAGGTCGTCGTTCGCGCGCGCCAGCGTCGCCGCATCCACAAACGCGGAAAGCAGATCGTAGTGGCTCGTCCCGGGCTCGTGAATTCCTGAAAGCACGGCATCCACGACGCGGAGGCGAGAGACGACGCTCAGCCGCTGGGTGGCGAGCCCGCGTCCGGCGTGCACCATGCCATCGCCGAGCGCCGCATGTTCGAGCGCGCGAACGACGGTGGTACCGACGGCGATCACCCGGCCGCCCTGCGCCTTCGTGGCCGCGATGGCGTCGGCCGTCGCCACTGGAATTCGTACGGCTCCGCCAGCGGCAGCCGCCTGTCGAGCTCATCGTCTCCCGTCGACGAGATGCCGGCGGCATGCGTGATCGTGGCGAACTGAACGCCGCGCGCCCGCATCTCGGCGAGCGATTTCCAGTCCAGCGCGAAACCGGCCGATGGCGGCTCGAACGCGATCGGGCGCCGCCGCCACGGGCGTCCACACGTCCCACAACGCCAGGGCCTCGGGAAGATGCGCGTATTGAATCGGCCGGCCGTGTCGCGCGATTCCCGCCCAGATCGCATCGACGTCGCCGTCGAACGCGAATCGACACCAGGCGCGGATGCCCAAGGACCTCGATGACGGTGGCGGACAGCGGGCCCAGCGTGAGGCGATCACCCGGCGACACCGCGGGAGGCGGCGGGCGGTGCTCGGTGCGGGTGTGGTAGTCGCCGGCGCCGAAGAGCACAGCGGTGAAACCGCGTGACATCCTCAACGCCGCCGGTCTGCCAGCCTGCCAGTCGCACTTCGACCGGCCTGCCGCTCGGCTGATGCGTGCCGTGCAGGCTCGCGGGCAGCGTCGCGGCATCGTTGGCGACCACCAGATCGCCCGCGTGCAGCAGATCGACAAAGCTGCTCGCGCCGAACGTGGCGGATATGCGCCGTCCGCATCGATGGCCAGCAGCTTCGCCGTCGGCGGCCGCTGAACCGGACGATCGGCAGCCGCAATCATCGCGCACCGCCACTCGCAGCTGCTCGAGCACCGTGCCTGGCCTTCGAAGCAGCGCCGCGGCAATCGCTTCCAGAATTTCGTCGCGCGGCGACGTCGGGCTGCTTCAGCGTCGCGGGATCGGCATCCGGCACCGCCAGCGCGTGCATCGGCGTGTCCATGTCGCCCGGATCGATCGAGAGCAAGCGCACGCCTTCGGATGCGAGTTCCGCGTCCCAGATCCGACGTCAGATGATGAAGCGCCGCCTTGCTGGCGCTGTAGGCGCCCCACGCTGGATAGGCGTTGATTGCGGCGTCGCTCGAGACGTTCAGGACCACCGCGCCGCCCCTTGCGCGCGCCGACGCCGACAGCGCGCCCAGCAGCGCCTTGGTCAGGCGAAATGGCCCGAGCACGTTCGTGGCGAGCGCGCGCTCGAGATCCTCGCACTCGGTGTCGCCAAGCAGCGCCAGCGGGACAGGACCGAGATCCGACGCGTTGTTGACAGCACGTCGAGCCCCCCGAGTTCGCCGAGCATCTGCAGCGCAATCGGATAAATGTCGTTCTTGGACGCCACGTCGCCGACGATGCCGTGGGTGCCGGGTGAGTCGCGGGCGACCCGCTCGACCCGTTCGCGGCCGCGGGCGACGAACGCCACGCGCGCGCCGGACGCGGACGAGGCCGCGGACCAGCGCCAGCCCCAGTCCGGACGTGCCGCCGGTGACGACCACACGCAGCCCGGAAAAGTCGGCGACGTTCTCGGTCTGATGCGTCATCGGACCCTCCTGTTCTTGTTTCTAAAGAGATCTCTTTACTAATCGGGAGTCTACCTCCGGCGCCTTGACTTTGTAAAGTAAATGCTTTAGAAATAATCCATGGCGCAGACGCGCCGGCAGAGCGCCGGGAGAACAAGACGCGGCGGCGCATCGTCAAGCTGCTCAAAACCGAAGGGCCGCTGGATTCCGCGCGGCTGGCCGCGAAGCTCGAAGGTCACGCCGATGGCCGTGCGGCAGCACCTGTACGCGCTGCAGCAGGAAAAACTGGTCGACGCGCCGAAGAGCGGCCCGGTTCCGTCTGGGCCGGCCGGCAAAATTCTGGAGGCTGACGCGCGAGGCCGATCGGCTGTTTCCCGACGCGTATGCCGAGCTGAGCGTCGCGCTGATCGATGCCGTCGGAGAAACGTTCGGCCCTGCCGGCATCGATCGGCTGCTGGAGCGCGGCTGGCACAGCAGCGGGCGGACTACGCGGCGCGGATCGATTCGCAGGATCCCTGGCGAAGAAGCTGCAACAGCTGGCGCAGATGCGCACCGACGAAGGCTATATGGCCGAAGTGCATGCTGACGGCCGCGGCGTTTTCTCTTCTCGAAAACCACTGCCCGATTTGCGCCGCGGCCACGGCGTGTCAGGGATTGTGCGCGACCGAGCTCGATCTGTTTCGCAGCGTGCTCGGGACCGGCCGTGACTGTCGAGCCGGGCCGAACACATCGTGTCGGGCGATCGCCGCTGCGCCTATCGCATGGCGTCACAGCCCTGAAGGGCTGTACCACCTCCTGGAGGTGGCACAGGGCTTCAGCCCTGTCTCGCTAGGAAAGACTTTTCCGAAACGCGCTCTGCGTCTTGTAGACCGCATATCCAAGATGCTCGTAGAAGCCCCTGGCGCGCTCGCGGACGATATTCGACCGCACGGCGATGACGTCGAGTCCCAGGCGCACCGCCCAGTCTTCCGCCGCTTCCACCAGCGCACGCCCCGCCCCACGGCCGCGGGCTTCCTCCGAGACGACGAGGCCCCAGATTTCGGCGCGCGGTTCGGCCTCCAGCAAATAGGTGGCCTGCACATGAATCCATCCCACGACGAGGCGGTCGGCGTGCTGCGCCACCAGCAGACGCGCATCCCATCGATCCTTGATAAAGTCGAAGCGCCGCTTGATTTCGGATTCGGAGGCGGGATATCCAAGCTGAGACGTGAGATCGGCAACGGCCGCGATATCTTCGGCCTGCATCTGTCGGACGACCACCATTCGGTGATACCTTACTACTTCCTCGACAATTCGATTAAAGGAGTGCGCGTTTATGAAGAAATCAGGGATCGTGCTGGCGTGTTGCGCCATCGTCGCCGGCGCCGCTGCCGCGCAGGGACAGGGACCGAACCAGGGCGCGGCGCAGCCGCCGCAAACGCTGGTCTCCGAAGTGCAGCGGCAATACGTCACCGTCACCAATAATGCGTTCGCCGCCGCGGAACAGTTTCCCGAAGACAAATACACCTGGCAGCCGACGCCGGACGTGCGGACATGGGCGCAACTAGTGGCGCACATGACCGACGATGCGAACGGCAACTGCTGGATGATCGGCGGAGCGGCCGCGGCCCCGCCGCCGGTGGAACGCGGAACGCCCTTGCCGAACGCCAAATCGAAGGCGGACCTGGTGGCGGGCTATAGAACGGCGATCGACCTGTGCAAGAAGGCGTTCGACAACGTGACCACTGCGAACATGACCGAGCCCAGCGGCGGGCGCGGCAACGCCTCGAAGCTCGGCCAGTTGATTGGCATTATGGCGCACACCAACGAGCATTACGGCAACATGGTGACGTACATGCGGCTGCAGAATCTGGTCCCGCCGTCCAGCGCGGGCCGCGGCGCTCCGATGGGCGCCCCTCGCGGCGGCGGCGCTCCCCCGCCCGGCCGGTAACACGAAACACGAAGCTCCACGAAGATCCACGAAGGTCCACGAAGAAAATTCGTCTCCTTCGTGGATCTTCGTGTTCCTCGTGGATCTTCGTGTTTCACTCGCCGAAGAACAGCCCGAAGTAACCGAAGCTTTCGAAGCCCAGCGATTCGTACATCCGACGCGCCGCCCCATTCTCCTCACCGGTAAACAGGAACAATCGCTCGAGGCCTTGAAGGCGGTGTGCATCGCGCATCACCACCGTCATCACATCCTTGCTCAACCCGCCACGGCGGTGCTCGGGCACGGTGAAGACGCCGCCGATCTGCGCGATCGTGTCGTGCATCGCCGTGATGCCCACCAGCGACACCAGGCGCGCGCCGTCAAACGCCCCCCACCAGTGAGACAGCGCCACCGAGCGCACGAACGCGGAGCGGCGCTGGTCCTCAGTGCCCTGGAGCGGCAGTCCCACCTCCATCAGGAACGCGGCAGTGAGACCCTCCCATTGCGGATGATCTCCGGGCACCAGCAGCCGGACGGCCGCCGCTCCCTCGCGGGCTTCGGGCAGCGGCCCGCGCAGATCGACGCGATACATGATTTCTTTCGACTCGAACGTCGGGATCAGGCCGTCACGCCGGAGCGAATCCCACAGCGTTTTCGTGATCGTCCATTCTCCAAGCACGCCGCGGATCGGAATGTTTTCCGCCCGGCTTGCGCTGAGAATTTCCTGGGCGAACGCTCGGTCGCCGGCCGTCTGGGCCAGCAGGCTTCCCCCTCGCGTGAGACAGAAGACACCGCGCACGGCGCCGTCCGAGCGCAGCATCTTCAGGTTTCCGGAATACAAACTGTCGCCCAGACGTAATCCGAATGCGCGGATGTTCGAAAGGAGGAAGAGTGACGTCTCGGGATACCGCTCGAGGAATCCTTTCGCCACCGGGAGACTCGCCTCGTCGACGTCGGACACCTCAATCGGCGCCCGGCTCATCGAGGGTTTGACACCGACACGGCGAGGGGATTCAACATCGACACGGGGCTCGTGACGGCGCCTACGGGCACCGGCGTCGCGACGAAGTGCTCGTAGACCACCAATTGCAGGTGCGTCACTGGATGCGCCGGCAGCCAGCGGAACGACAACTGTCCGTCGCCGTCGAGCGTCGTTGAATAGGTGCCGGCTTCGGCGCCGAAGTCCGCGATCGCAAACGCGACGGCCTCTGATTGATCCTGAATATGGCCCCAGCCTTCCGCCACAGGCGGCCGGCGGCCACCGCTCAGTTCGTACGGCTGCTCCGCGCCCTTCGGTCCCGAGAGAATCTCCCACTTCGTCGCCTGCGCGAGGCCCACCGATTGCGACAGCGTCACAGACTCACCAGGGCTGCGCAGGACGCCATACGACCAGCTTCCCGTGCCGAAGTCCCATGTCCACGGCTGCGCGCCCAGCGCCAGCGGCGTGTGAAACGACAGGCCACGCACACGCTTCTCCGGATCGGCGATGCTGGTGGTGGTCTTCACCCAAGTCTTGCCGCTGGGCATTTCCACGATTGTGGCAAACTCCACGCGGTACTCGGGGGTAAGCGGCAGCCTGCCGGAATACTGAATCACGACGGCAATCGGCCCCCGCTTGAGCACCTGGACCTTCAATTGCTGAGCCGACCTGGCGTCGTGCATCTTTCCTGCGGAATCGGTGATCACGAATCCATTGGCGCCCGGACCGATGTCTTCGCGGCGATACTTGACCGACCGGATCAGCGGCTCCCCGGTGAGGCCCAGCCGCACGCTTCCAATCTGGATTCCATCTGCATCCTGCGCCACGCTCAATCCGCGCGCATCGAGGGCCCGCGTGACGTCCGCCCCGTACTCGAGCTCATACGCCGCGGATTCGCGCGGCGCCAGGGCGACGTTGAAGTCCAGAGTCAGCCATTGCACTGAGCCGTCCGGATATGAGGACTCGACGCCGAACTGCGCGGGCACTTCTTTGCCGCCGGACAGCAACCGCGCATGCGCGGCATCCGCCAGCGCCGCCCGCGGAAAGCGGACGCGCGTGACGGCAGGATAGTTCGTGCGGCGGATTCCCGCGGTTTCCGCCACCCGCACCGTCAGCTTGCCGGACGACTGCGCTGCGGGGCGCGCGACGACCAGCGCCACCGCCGCACCAATCCACAGCGCGCATTTTGCTGCGTCCATGATCATCTGGCCGCGACGTGCCGGCGCAGTTCCTCGTATAGCTCGCGGGTTTGCTGAGGGCTCTTGAAATTCACGATGACGTAGCTGTCCTTCGTCTTGACCACGACATAGGGCGGCACACCGCGGTTGATGAAGATCCTTCCATTGCCGAGCACCTCGAGCGCGAAGTTTCCACGGAGGGTGTCTCCAGCGTTGAAGCCGTTCGTCTTGCGGAGGACGCGCGGAATCGTGTCCTGCAGCGACACTTCCTGAATGTCGCTGAACGGCACGTCAGCGCCGTAGAAAATCCCGCCACCCACGGAAAGGCGGTCGGAAGAAACGGCCACAACGGGCGGCCGGGAACCGGCGTAAAACGTGTAGATCACGACTGGAATCACGATGGCATGAATGCCGAGGATCAGCAGCAGCGCCGCTCGCCTTGAGGGCGGTCTTCCCAGCACCGTGTCAGCGGTCCCTGAGGTACCTGTCACCCGGCGCAGCGCATTCTGCAGCGCATCGGGCTCGTCGGTGCCGATCAGGACTTGTCTGACCGTCCTTGAGCGTGAGCGCCACCGCAGAAAGGCCGGACACGTTGTAGAGCCATCCGAGCGGCGTGAGGCGAATCCCCCATCCGTACCACCAGCGATTCCGCACCGCTCGGACCGACGACACGGCAGTCACGGGCAGGCTCTTACGAATCAGGCCGATGCCGAAGCGCCACGAGATCCGCCTGTCGTCGACGATGACGGTCAGGGTGCCGAAGAGGAGCGTGATGATGCCCGCCAGAACGAACGGAAGCGAAATGGCGCCGGGGCCGTCCAGCACGATCATCAGGACCGGAAGGATCCCGAACGAGATCGCAAAGAGCGTCCAGCCGACTTGGGTGTGGCGGTAGGGCATAGTCGATAGTCGGTAGTCGATGGTCGATGGTCGATGGTCGATAGTCGACTACCGACTACCGACTACCGACTACCGACTATTGAGGATAGCCCAGCGTTCGTGGTCCCGCCAGCGGGCGCCAATCTTCAGATAGCGGCGAGAAAACCCCTCGCGGCGAAAGCCAAGGGAACTCACGAACTTGATGGACCGCCTGTTGGCCGGCTGAATGTTGGCCTCGAGGCGATGCAGCTTCATCTTTGTGAATGCGTGGCGGATGACTTTCGCCAGCCCCGCGCGCATCAGGCCTGTCCCGGCGAAGGGCCGGAACGCGTAGTAGCCGAGATACGCGCTTTGGAACGAGCCGCGCACGATTTCGCTCACGTTGACCACGCCCACCAGGTGACGGCCCGTGAAGGATCAGGAAACTGGCACGCCGGTCATCCCGAGGGCGCGTAAGGAACCGGCGTACCGCCGCAGCCGTCGTCGGCGGCGTCACCCACGGCCGGAGAAGGGAGCGACTCGCATGCACCGCTTCCAGAAACGCGTGCTGGTCGGATGCGTTGGGCGCGCGGATCGTCACCATACGCGGCGTCATCGAAGCTCTTTCCTGACCACCAGCTTCAGCCCGGACCATACATCGTCCACTGCGCACACCTTGACGTCGACCAATCCCATCGGCAGCGCTGGCCCGGATCGTGTCTTCCGTGATCTCGGTCTGCACCTTCGAGGCCTTCTTCGGCCACGATACCCAGATGACCGCGTCCGCGCGCAATTGTTCGGATGGCGCTCCGCAGAAATGCCCGCAGCTGGCCTTCGCTGGTGGTGAAGACATGAGCGATATCAACCGAATCATCCAGGCGCGGCACAATCTTCACGTCCGCGGGAAGGGCGCCAGAAGGCCCGGTACTTCGACGGAGGCGACGACACGAAGACCCTGCCGCGCGGCTTGATGCCCAGCTTCTTGGCCAGCGGCGTTCCGGAGTATCCCGCCATCAGCGTCTCACTGTCGGCGCGTCATGTGTGAACGACCGTCGACTGCCCTGAGCCTCTAGCGACTAGCGACTATTTAGACGTCCAGCTCCTCCGCCTCCTCCGCCCGCTCCATGATGAAGCGGAAGCGCGCGCTGGCATCCTTCCCCATCAGCTCGTTGATGACGCGATCGGTGACGATCTGATCCGCGATGTCCACGCGCAGCAGGCGGCGCGTCTTGGGATTCAGCGTCGTTTCCCACAGCACCTTCGGCATCATCTCGCCGAGCCCCTTGAAGCGCGTGATCTCCGGCGTGCCCCGTCCGTTGGCGCCCTTGTGCTTCTTCACAATCGCGTCGCGCTGGCAGTCGTCCAACGCCCAGAACGTCTCCTTGCCGATGTCGACGCGATACAGCGGCGGCTGTGCCAGATACACTCTGCCCTCCTTGATGAGCTGAGGGATATGGCGGTAGATGAACGTCAGCAGCAGTGTCGCGATGTGGTTGCCGTCGGAGTCGGCGTCCGCCAGGATGATGAGCTTGCCGTAGCGCAACCTCGACAGATCGAAGTTCTTGCCCAGGCCGCAGCCGATGGCAGTGACCAGATCCGACAGTTCCTTGTTCTCCAGCACCTTGGCCAGCGACACGCTCTCCGTATTCATCACCTTGCCGCGCAGCGGCAGGATCGCCTGCCGCGTGCGGTCGCGTCCTTGCTTGGCAGACCCCCCCGCCGAATCGCCTTCGACGATGAACAGCTCGGAGTCCGCGCGGCCGGACGCCGTGCAATCGCTGAGCTTGCCCGGCAGGTTCAGCCGTCCGGACGTGGCGCTCTTGCGCGTCACCTCGGCTGGGACGCCGCGCGGCTGGCCTCGCGCGCGCGCGCCGCCAGAATGATGCGCGCCACAATCGCCTCGGCGACGCTGATGTTGTGATTCAGCCAGTGCTCCAGCCCCGGGCGCACCAGCGAGTCGACCGCGGAGAGCATTTCGGGATTGTTCAACCGATCCTTCGTCTGCCCCTGGAATTGCGGCTCCTGAATGAACACGCTGAGGACTCCTGTGAGCCCCTCGCGAATGTCCTCGGCGGTAATCGAGACGCCCTTCGGCGACAGGTTGTGCGTGTCGATGAAGTTACGCATCGCCTTGCCCAGCCCGGCGCGCAAGCCGTCTTCGTGCGTGCCGCCCGAACCAGTCGGAATACCGTTCACGTAGCTGCGGATATGCTCGTCGGTCGACTCGGTCCACTGAAGCACCAGGTCCAGACGCATGCCGTTCTGTCTTTCCAGCGAAAACGCCGCCTCGTGAATCGGCTTCGCGCCGCGCTCCGATACGATCTTCTTCAGGTACGCCAGCAGCCCATCGGCATGCTCGAACGTGACCTTCGTCTTTTCGCTCTCGTCCTCGAACGAGATCTTCAGGCCCTTGTGCAGATAGCTGGCCACTTCAAGCCGCTCGCGGATCACGGCCGCGTCAAGCTCCACCTTCGGAAAGATCGCTGGATCCGGACGGAAGAACACTTTCGTACCGCTGCCGCGCGCCGGGCCCACCTTCTTCGGGGCCCCAGCGGATCCCCCTGCTTGAATCGCTGCTCCCATTCCGCGCCGTCGCGGCGAACGGTGGCGACCAGCTCCTTTGACAGCGCGTTCACCACGCTGGCGCCCACGCCGTGAAGCCCCCCGGCGGTCTTGTAGTTGCCGTGGTCGAATTTTCCGCCGGCGTGCAGGACCGTGAAGATCACTTCGAGCGCGCTCTTCTTGCTGGTTGGATGCTTGTCGATGGGAATACCGCGCCCATCGTCCTCGATCGTGATCGACGAGGCGTCCTTGTGAAGGGTCACCCAGACGTTCGACGCGTGGCCGTTCATCGCCTCGTCTATCGAGTTGTCGAGAATCTCCCAGACGAGATGATGTAAGCCGGCCGAGCCGACTCCACCGATATACATGCCGGGTCGTCGGCGAACTGGCTCCAGCCCTTCCAGAACGGTGATGTCTTTTGCGGTGTATGCCATTAGAACGGTCGTTCTGAGGTTCAGTGGTTCAGGTGCGATTAGGGATTAAGGCTCAGGGTTGATGCGTTCAAGTTCAAGGTTCGTGAATTGTACCAAAGTGGCACGAAACGTCACGAGTGGGCACATCGCTTGCACCGTCAGTTGTGGACATATTGACAACACGAAAGGATGCAGACATCATGCGATTTCCACTGCAGATCAAGCGTGGCCGTCGGCTGGTGCGCGCGAGTGCGGCAGGACTGCTCAGGCGTCAGATGCGTTTTCAGGGAATGGACACGCAACGGCGACGGCGTCATCACGCGCAGCGAATGGCGCGGTAACGATAACGTCGTTTCGACAATCAGGATTGGAACGGCGACGGCATCCTGTCCGGCGACGAAGTTCGTCCGGGAGCCGCGCCGGCAGACGCGCGCTGGGGTGCAGGACTGGAACCAGGACGGCAGGGTCGACAACCTCGATAACCAGATCGCCCAGCGTTTCCGCGGCTACGACATGAACAGCGATAGCCGCGTCGGACGCAGCGAGTGGCCCGGCGCAACGCAGATTCCGTGCTGTTCACGCGCCTCGACGCGAATCGCGACGGCTGACCTCTCGCCGAAGAGGACCCGGAGGCAACGGGGTCGGCCGATTCGCTTGGTGGTGCCTCATTACCGGTTCTCGAACATCGACGCAACGGCGACGGCCGCGATCACGCGCAACGAGTGGAACATGAACAGCGCCGACTTCACCCGGCTCGACGTCGAATCGGGACAATCGCATCAGCCGGTTCGAGTTCGAGAACGACACGCGTCAGACGTCGAACGACGACTACCGCTCCTCAACGGCGCAATTCAACGCGTTCGACAGCAAATCGCGACGGCTGGCTCACGCGGGCCGAATCCGGCATGCGCACCGAGGCGTCAATTCGACCGTCTCGACAGCAACAGAGACAATCGCCTCAGCCGCTTCGAATTCGAGAACGCGGCAGGTGCGGACGCTATCGACGCAGCGAACCGCAGCGCCGCGTGGCGCACCGGGTACGGACCGGGGAACGCAGGAAGGTCGAGCCGCGGGCCGCGAGGATTACGTGAACGGCCACGGTTGGGATTTGGAGGGGCAGCGCGAGCTCGAGCAGCGCGGACTCCGGATACACGCACAGATGGGCACGCTGAGCGACTATCAGGCGGCTATCGCGAAGCGTTCAGGATCGCCTACCGCGCGGGCTTCGCGCAAGCAGGAGGGAACCGCCGCGGTAGGAGACTGCAGATCTGCAGAACGACTGGAAATCTACAATCTGGCAATCTGCAATCTGCAGAGCTCTAAGTTCCGGGTAGTTCGGTAGCTCGGCATCACCGGGAGGACGCGCGTGAACTCTCCTCGCTGCATGCAGCTCCCGTCCGCGTCCGCCGCGGCTGGTCACGCCGTACTTACCGGTGCTGATCGTCTGGGTGGCGCCGCGTGTCGTTTCTACGGTCAGGAGATCGCGGTCGCCGCTCGACGCGACGAAACCCAAGCACCCGGTCCTCGTCTTTTCCCACCTTGATCAGAATGACGCCGCGGCCCGGGCCTGAAAGGAAATTCACTTCGTCCACCTTGCACAGCAGCGCGCGCGCCTGACGCGTGGCCGCAATCAGAATCTCGCCGCCCTGCACGATCGACAACGCCCACCACCTCGGCTCCCTGTCCGACGCGCGCAAACCGCCTGCCCGGCGCGCGTGCTCACCTCGACGAACGGCTCGAGGCCGAAGCGCAGGCTGTAGCCGTCGCTGGTAACGGCCACGGCGTGCGTCGGCGGCACGTCGCCTTCCTTCTTCGCCTTGATGCTCGGCGCGAACCGCGGATCCAGGCTCGCCGCGGCCACGACGCGCTCGCCGTCCTTGAACTTGAACAGGCTCTGCACCGGCTCGCCATAGCCGGTGGACGGCGGCACGTCGACCACGCGGCGGTGTAGGCGCTGCCGAAATTGGTGAAGAACACGACGGTGGCGCGCGTGCTGCCGGCCAGCACGGCCAGCACCGAGTCCCCTTCCCGCAGCCGGGTCGTCGACAGATCCTTCACTTCCTTCTGCCGCTTCACCCATCCGTCGTGCGACACGATGACGATGTTGTCTTCTTCGATGATGAAGTCGTCCGCGGTGTACTCGACCGCTCTCTTCGGCCTCGATCTTCGTCCGCCGCTTGTCGAGCTTTCGCGTCGCCGTAGGTCTTCTGAATCGCTTCGAGCTCTTCACGCACGAGCTTCCAGCGGCTGTCCTCGTTCTTCAGCAGCCCGCCGATCTGCCGCGCGCGCTTCCGCTTCTCGTCCAGCTCCTGCTGGATGACCAGAATCTCCAGCCGCGCCAGGCGGTAGATCTTCAGCTCGAGGATGGCGTCGGTCTGCTCGGCATCCAGGCCGAACCGCTTCATGATCTTCTCGGCGGCGTCCTGCTTGCCGTCGGACTTCCGGACGATGCGGAGCACTTCGTCGAGGACGTCGAAGATCTTCTCGAAGCCTTCGAGCAGGTGGATGCGCTTCTTCAGCGCCTCGAGCTCGTGCTCCAGGCGCGGGTGACCACCTCGAGCCGGAAATGGAGGAAGTGCCAGAGGATCGACTTCAGGTCGAGCCGCTCGGGCCGTCCCACCTCCGGGTTTTCGGTGGGAATCAGGCACGTCAGGTTCACCGGGAAGGTGATCTGCAGGGCTGTGTGCTTGTAGAGGTACGCCATCACCATCTTCTCGTCGGCGTCCTTCTTCATCTCGAGCGCGATGCGCACATCGTCGGTCGAGACGTCCCGCACGTCGAGCAGCTGCGGCAGCTTGCGCTCCGAGCACCACGCCGGCAATCTGCTCGACGAGCTGCGACTTGTTGACCGTGTAGGGGATGCTGTCGATGTGGATCGTCTTGGTCGATCGGGTTTCGTCGCCGATGTCCCACGTGCGCGCGCAGCCGGATGCTGCCGCTGCCGGTCTTGTAGATCGCCTTGATCTCGTCGGGCGAATTCAGAATCTGCCCACCGGTCGGAAAATCCGGGCCTTTGATGTACTGCGAGAGCTGCGCGTTGCTCAGCTCGTCGTTCTCCAGCAGACGGATCAGCGCCGTGCACACTTCCCCGAGGTTGTGCGGCGGGATGTTCGTCGCCATCCCGACGGCGATGCCGGTGGCGCCGTTAATCAGCAGGTTCGGCAGGCGCGCCGGCAGCACCACCGGCTCGGTCTTCGTGCCGTCGTAGTTCGGACGGTAGGTGACGGTGTCCTGCTCGATCTCGGTCGAGCAGCTCGTCGCTGATGCGCGTGAGCCGGCACTCGGTGTAGCGCATCGCCGCGGCGTTGTCGCCGTCGAGCGATCCGAAATTTCCCGGATCCGTCCACCAGCGGATAGCGCAGCGAAAACGGCTGCGCCATGCGCACGAGAGTTTCGTAAATGGCAGCGTCGCCGTGCGGGTGGAAGCTGCCCATCACGTCGCCGACCACCTTTGCGCACTTGCGGAGCTTGGCGTCGGCGGTCAGCCCCTGCTGCCACATCGTGTAACAGGATGCGGCGCTGCACCGGCTTCAGTCCGTCGCGCACATCGGGGAGGGCGCGCGACGTGATGACCGACAGCGCGTAGTTCAGGTAGCGCGATTGCGCCGCCTCGTGCAGCGAGACCGCGCCGTCGCCGGTCCCGTGCCCGTTGCCGCCCGCGGCATCGGCCGCCGGGCCGTCGAAATCGAGCTGTCGAAGGTTTGCGCTTCTTTGCCATGAACTATGCTGTGTCGCGCCGCTAGGCACGACGATGCTAGATAGAACTTTACGGTTGCGTCTCCGAGTGTACCGGGAACTCCAGCAGAAGTGCAGCGGTCTGCGAGCGAAGTGCAACCAGTCCTACGATCTCCACCGTGACCACCGTGCGCATGCGAGCGGTGCGTGTCGAGCAGTTCCGGGCCGAGCTTCTTGCCGAGGTAGACCTTGGATTCCTGGTTGTCGGGGTGCTGCTCGTACTTGACGACGTCGAAACGCAGATGGTCGAGCGTGGCGCGCATCTCGTAAAACCGGTTCTTGGTCTTGACGATGATCTCGTCGAAGCCGTTCTCGATCGCCCACGCTTCCTGCTGCTCGGTGAGCGCGCGGAAATGTCCCTGGCCCCGCCAGTCGCGGCGCGTGCCGCCGATCCAGGTGTACAGGATCCTGCCGGCCATCGAACTCCACGTGGTCGCGCAGCCGGTCGACCAGGTCCTTCAGCTTCGGAATCTCTTCCTCGGCCCTGATCTCGTGCGCCACTTTGTAAGACACCGGGCACGACGCTGCCGGGATCGTCGGGCAGCGGCGCCATCGCCATCAGAATCAGGTGATCGCGGTTCTTGAGGCGCCCCACGATCTCCGCAACGGTCTTCCGGCGCTGGTATTCGCCGAAAAATTCCTCGATGTACTGAATCTCGAGCGCGCCCTGCTCGAGCGGATACTGCGCGATGCGATGTTCCAAGGTTGTCCTTTTTCAGGCTCCAGGTGCTCCTGATCTCTCTACCGGGACTACGTCGATCGACCAGCTCGGCCCCGAACAGCATCGTCCGATCGTTGTCGCGCGCGGCCCACTTCAGCATCGTCGGCAGCGTTCGGCTCGACCGGTCCGTCGAACACCGTGCGGCCGTTCGCGACCACGCGGATCGGCTGCCGAAATCGAACTTCGACGGCGACAGCAGCAGCGTGAACGCTCGCACGCCGCGGTCGATGCCTCCACTACATTTCCATGGCGCACCAGATCCACGCGGCCCGACGGCTTCCCACGTGGAAAAATGGGCAAAGGCGGCGCGTCCACTTCGGCCGGCTGAAACGCCCCTTCGAGTCCCTGGCGCTGTCCGCCGCGCTCGACGGTCAGCCGGACCGACCCGCCGACAGGCCACTGCTGCATCCGCCCGAGGATATCGCGCGCGTTCTGCACCGGTGAGTGTCCACTGCGAGGATTAAATCCCCAGCCCGAAGCCCGATCGAATAGGCGTTCGAGCCGGCCACCACGTCGATGACACGACGGCCGCGCTCGATATCCGAGTTGATCCGCAGCCCAAAATCATATTCCGTTCCGCGTTTCAGCAGGTTGCTGTCGGGAAGCGTGGTCTCGCCGGCGACGTCCCCGAGGCGATCGATGACCAGCCAATGCGCGCGGTTGTAGCGATCGACGCGCTCGGTCTCCCAGCTGACTTGTCGGGAAGCGGATCGCGCGGATGATCCTCCACGAACGCCTCGAAGCTGCCACGCTCCTCCGGCCACCAGTTCGTGTTGTGATCCGACTCCGTCTCGACGTGGAACACGACATCTCCCCCGAGCCTCATCAGATGCTCCACGTACGGCTCAACGATATGCGCGGGATAGAGATGATCGCGCCCACCGTTGACCACGAAGAACGGCTTGTTGACGGCGTTACCCGGAAACATCTCGCCGTCTGCCCCCACCGCCGGCGACGCCAGCACCGTCATGTTGCCGTTCAGCGGCAGGAAGCTCGCCCACGGCGTCGTGTCGCGAAACGCCATGAAGTACACCCCGGTGCCGCCGTCGGAGATGCCCGTGAGACAGACGCGGTTCTCGTCGATGTTGTAGGTGCGCTTGAGCTTGTCGAGAATTCTGGTCAGGTTGTCCACTTGTGACGCCTGCCACCACAATGAGGTTGCCCAGGCGGTGGGAAACACCTCGATCTCCTCGATGGTCCCGGGGAGCCGGCCGACGCCCAGCCGGGAAGGCTCGGGGAGCCTCCGAGCGTCCTACGCCTCCGTGAAGCTGCACACGCACCGGATACTGGCGGGTGGGGTCGTAGTTCTCAGGAATGACGAAGAGGTAGTTGTGATCTGCTCCGTTGCGGCTCTGCTGCCGCCCGCGGGCTACCTTGGCCGAATAATCCCGACCACGCCGCAGCCGCGAGAGCAGCTCGTCGAAGGTCACTCCGGATTTGAGGACAGCGTCGATACGCTTGGCCGCGCCCGACGGGTCGCCAGCGGCGAGGAAATCATCCAGAGCCTTGTCAGAGGACGGGTCGGGCCCGGCGGCGGCCAGGAGCCCGGCCACGCACCAGGCCGCCAAGAGCGATGCGAGCAGTCCCAGGCAGGCTTTTTTCACTCCGTCGGCATTATAGAAGGGGACCGCTGTCAGGTCCTGAAAAAGGGGCGCCGCCTGTGCCTTCTCTCGTCCAAAAGAGAAACGCCGGCGGCCCCGTCAGGGGACGCCGGCGCTGCTCCAAGCTGGTATTCAATTCGATGGGAATGCTGAACTATGCCTGTTCCCCACTGGGCGCCACCGACGTCCGGCCACAGTCTTCGCACTGCAGATAAATGATGGGCAAACTCTCGGATCGCCCGATGATACGCGCCGCCAACATTCCACACCGCGGACACACCACCCCGACCGCTGTGCTGGTTCGTCTTGCCATGGATCGCTCCTATCCCCTTAGACGCTGGAACCCGCCCAATGGTTTCCAACGCTGACCGGCCACGGCTCAGGGAGGGCCGCCGCCAGGGAAGCCCCGCCAAGCAGGGCCATGTTCTTCGTGAACTGAACCTGCTCGTTCATCTTTTTCTGGGGGTCATCCTGATTCCAGAAATCGTGCATCGAAGGCGACACTCCCAGCAAGAATGCCCCGATCAGGCCCGCGCCCAACCTGGGCTTGATTCCCAGAAGCAGGCTGAGCCCGCCCAGCACGATGAGGGCACCAGACCCGATCACAGCCGCCTGCGGCAGTGGTATCCCTTTGCTGGCGGAGTACCCGGTCATCATATCGAGCTTCCTGAAGTGTTTGATGCCCGCATAGAGGAAATATCCGCCAAAAATACCCCTACCCAGCAGCAACGCCGGTGTCTCGATAGCCCTTCGCGGCATCCGGGCGTGGCCGCTGAGATCAGGAATGTCAAGATTGACCGATTCCTTTGGACGGTGCACCATCGCCCCTTCCTCGCTGGGTGGCGCAGCCGTCGGAATTGTGGACCGTCTCCACACCGCAAGTGTCGCCATATGAGCCTCCCCTGGCGCCAAGACGAAGCGCTTTCCTCTGTAGTGCAAAGAGCACGCCCACAAAATCGGCACCCGGATGGGCAGGTCCTACATTCCTGTGGATTTCAGGGATGAGGGAAACCGCTTCCTGAAGGCCATTTCAGCCACTTCTGTCGATTAGATTCATTGAATCAACATCATTGTAGGTATCCAAATGAATCGATCCCGGCGGCGACAGACAGATCAGCGAATTCAGGCCCAGAAACGCGAATTCTGACTGCTCAGGCCACCTGGTATTGAAATTGCTCTCCGAGCGGACGGAGGAAGAACATGAGTCCGTCACCCAGCCTGCTCAACCGCGTGAGAAGCGAATTCATCGAAATGCCTGGACTGCGGCTGAGAACCGAACAGGCGCAGCGTCTCTGGAACCTGGACCGGCCGGTGTGCGAGATGGTGCTTCGATCTCTAGTGGAAACGAACTTTCTCCGGCAGTACGCCGACGACGCCTACAGCAGGGCTTAGAAAAGGAGGGAAGAGGGTCCTTCCTACTTGCAGTCCTTCACCTCTGGCGCTATCTCGTTCAGGGAGAGATTCAGACCCGAACCCTCGCCCGTACCCGTTGCCGCGTGACGATCGGATGAACGTGCTGGCGTCGTCAAGCGGAAGCGTGGCCACGTTGCGGCAGAACGCGTCCCACAGATTCTGCTGATAAAGGTACATCTCAACGTTCGAGAGATAGAACGCGGAGACGATCGATCCGTGCTCGCTGACGAACTGCCCCACCGCTCGAATCGCCTTGGGGCCACCGAAGTTGCCCACCACCGGCACGAGCAGATTCTTTGATTCCAGGCTCTTCAGCACCTGAAAATTCTGCTCGGTCGCCAGATAGCTCGCTGGCCCGTGCCGTCCCCGTCGACGGCGCGTCATCAGCTCCGCATAGCTCGGCTGGTTGTAGCCACCGAACCCGCCCCCCTGGCTCGACGAATAGCGGATATCAGGACCGAAGGTGTAGAACGCCTAGTACGCCGTCAGCGATATTCTTCAGGTCTTCCCCGTCCAATGCGAAATGATGCGACGCCACCAGCGCGGTTTTCATGCGCCAGCAGGTTCGTGTTCTTCAGCTCTTCGCTCTTGCTCGACGACAGCGAAGGCCTGAAAAATCTGCTCCGGCGTGGACAGCGCGTTCAGCGTCGCTGGCCGCCGCTTGGAAAACAGCCTGGAGACGAACTCGGCCCGATCCGCGGACAACTCGAACAGCGCCTTGTACATCAGCTGGACATCGCAGATTGCCGCGCCGGATATCGACGATGAACGCCATCTTCGGCCTGAGGGCCGCGATGTAATTGAAGTTCTGCTCAGGGCCCACGCCCATGTAGACGCGCGCGCTGGGCGCGCGCTTGATGAGATCGGCCACGATAGCGGGGAATCCCAGCTCGTTCGAGAGGAGATTGTCGGAACGGAACCAGCCGCCGGCCTCAGACAGGACTCCGAGGAGAGCTTCCAGAATTCCTGATCGCTCAGCGCGTCCGGCAGCGACTCCGCGCCGCGAAGCCAGGAGATGGCCGGCGGAGCCGCCAGGCATGACGCGAGGATCAGCCCGGCCGCAAGGAGTACGCGCGCTCGTTTCACGGCTCGCTTCCTGGCGCGCTCGCGATGGCCTCCCGCAACTGGCGCATGGACTCATCCGATCCGCTGAACAGACCTTCCGGAAACTTCTTATACCGCAGGATGTCCGAGTAGATCGGATCGCTTTGATACAGATTCAACCCCAGCCCGGCCAGATACTGCAGCCGCAGATCGCGGTCGTGGTTGATCGGCGGCATCCTCGATGTATTCCTTCATGTCCGACGCACGCCCGGCGTAGTTGGCAAGCAGGTCGATCGCCGAATTGATGCCGATTTCGCGCAGAGACTTCTTCACCGTCGGCATATTCCGGCCGATTCAGCTTAGCCTGCATCTCGTCGACGTCGAAGTGCGTCGGTTCCACCTGTCCCAGCAGCACCGTATCGTAGCCCTTGCCCTGGTGGGTATTTCCCCAGATGATGCCGTTCGGGAATGCCTCGAAAAACGTGCCGATCTCACTCTTGACGGCCTCCGGGCTGCTCTCGTAGAGCTGGACGAACAGCGTGACGGTGCCGCCGGGGTTCAGATGCTGCTTCGCCAGCTCGAAGAACTCCCGCGTGTAGAGCGTGGCCGCGCCCTTCACCCATGGATCGAGCGGATCCGACGTAATCGCGTCGAACTTCTCATGCGTCGTCAGCAGGTAATGCCGCGCATCGTCGATCGTGACGTGCGTCTTCGGATTCCGCACCACGTTGAAGTTGTGCTCGCCGAAGTACTCCGACACCACGCGCGGAACCAGCGGCTCGATTTCCGCAATCGTGAGGCTGCTCGACGTGGTGGTCCACGCTCACGGCCCCGGCCGTAACGCCGGCGCCGCAGCCGATCACGAGCACGCGCCTGGGTTCTTTCGGCGTCAGGGTGGTGAAGTGGCCCAGCATCCGCTGCAGCCGCATGTCCTGCGGCTGGCTGGACGCCTGGACCTTTCCGGCGTTGTGATAGTTCAGACACGCCGTTGCCCATGCGGGACACCGCCACCGACGAGTTCAGGCCTTCGCCCACGTAGAAGATGTCCCCTGTCTGCCCCATCCACGTGGCCGCGTACCGGCCGTATGCCACGAGGATGCCGGGAATCGTGGGAACGGTTCTCACCAGGAACGCCGCCATGCCCAGCGCGATGACGAGCGCGGTGGGCGCGGCCCATCGCAGCGATCTCGCTGTCCGGCGCCGAGCTGAATTCCACGGGCGCCAGCAGCAGCAATCCGGACAGGCCCGGACACGATCATCATGGCCTGCTGCGCGTGCTGCGAGCCGAACCAGTACACCAGCATGAGGCTGGCGCCCAGCGAACCGAAGATCGCGCCGACGGTGTTCGCGGCGTAGACGCCGCCAACCAGCCGGCCGGGATCCTGGCCGCGTCTCGGCCACCGCGGCGAGCGCCAGCGGAAAACTGGCGCCCCAGAGAATCGGGCCCGGCAGCACGGCCCACAACGCGCGCACGAAATCGAGCTGGAAGTTGAACCAGATGTCGCTCGAAATCGACGCGTTGATCGGCCAGTACGGCAGCGACGTCAGGAGCATGTGCGCGCTCCAGGCAATGGCGCCCACGTTCAGCAACTGGCACCATCCCAGCGCCACACGCGGCCGCTGCATGCTCTTCGCGATGAGCGCATCCCAGGCTGCTGCCGATGCCCAGTCCGATCAGAAAGACGCGCGAGGATGAGCGAGAAGGTGTACGTGCTGGCGCCGAACAGCAGGCTGAGAATCCGCGTCCACACCACTTCGGCGGCCAGCGCGCAGAAACCCGGACAGCGCGATGGCCATATAGACCATCGGCACGTTTCCGAGTTCGGCTCGGCCGGTGCGGCAGCGATCGCGGGATCCGGAGCGCCAACGCGAGTGCGGCGTGCAGCGACGCCACCAGCAACCCGAGCCCGCCAACCGCGGCGTTGAACGCCACCGCCACGAGCGTGGCCGTGGTCATGTCGAACACGCGCAGAAGGTAAAACCCGGCGAGCAGCGACCCGAATACCGCGCCGGCGATATTGCCCGCGTAAAAAAATCCGAGCCACGACACGCCGCGCGGCGTGGTCTCCACCCAGCGCGCCACGGCGGGCAGCGTGGCGCCCATCGAGAGCGTGGGCGGCAGCAGGCAGATGCTGGCGGCGAGCCCGCGCAGCAGATACCCGGTGATGCCGTATCCTCCCCAGCTGATATAGACGCGGCCCACCAGCGGCATCACGACCAGCAGGATGCAGGCCGATGGCGCCGATGCCAAGCTCCAGCAGCGCGTACACGCGCAGCGGGTGCTGGCTGCGCGAAATCATGCGCGGCAGAAACAGGCTGCCGAGGCACATCCCGCCCATGAAGGTGGCCAGCAGGACGCCCACCGACACGGCCGAAGAACCGACGTACAGCTCCAGCATCTGGAACCAGACGATCTCGTAGATGAGCGCGGCCGCGCCGCTGCCGACGAAGAGCAGCAGCAGCACCGGCAGCCACTTCGTCGGCTTGACGTCGTTGTCGTGAACCTCGGATCGACTGGGTCATTATTAGTCTCTAGTCTCTAGGCTCTGGTCACTGCATGTCACTCGTCACTCATCAACTCGTCACTCGTCACTAGTCACTGTTCTTAATGCGCCACGCTGGCGTAGTGCTCCCTCAACAGATCCTCGCCGAAGTCGCCGTTGAAGTCGCGCCAGACGCTGTGAATATGGTTGGCGTTGTTCTGCGTGTTGTCGAATTCAATCACGAAAGTGGGGCCTTGCACGCGGTAGTAATGCCCCTGATGGGGTGCGTCGGCGCCCGCCCAGGCGAATGTCATCTTGTCGAAGCCGGCGGCGTCGATGCGCCGCATCCGCTCCGCCGCCACCTCATCCACCATCCGCGCCCCATACGCGGCTGATCACCTCACGCAGCATCTGCTTCTGCGCGGCCGTCATGCGGCTGGCGGGCAGGCCTTCTGGTGAAAGGGATCGACGCGATGTTTGTTCCCTCGTGACGATCTCGCGCGGCGCCGGTATCTGGAGAATCGCCGCCTGCTTCTGCTGGTCGTCCAGTGAGTGCAGCAGCGCAAACCCCGAGTCCTCCTCCACGGCCAGCACCCGGAGCCCGCGCAGCGGGCCCTGCATCACCTCGCCGGGTTCGATCCGCGGAAGTCCGGCGTCCACGCTGTCATTACGCCGTTCACCACGGTGATGTTTAGCGACACATGGTGGCCTTCCATACGCCAGCCCCAGGGCGACTTGTCGCCGGGTGAGCCGAACACGGAGAAGTAATACAGCCCGGGATCGCGGTTGTTGGGGTTGTTCGCCGGCTCCATCGATTTCAGCACCGGCTCGAGGTCGTTTTGAATGTGGTGCACCTGGGCCACGCCTTTTGCGCTGGCCACCGTCTGCAGCAACACCTCCGCCTTCTGACGCTGGGCTGGCGTCATCTCCTTCAACGTGAGGCCTTTCCGCGCGATCGGGATGTAGTACCACGTGAACCGCTCCTGGTCGTCGAATCCGAACGTCGCTCTTCGCCCGCTGTCCGGCCGTGAGCGAGGCCAGGAACTGGCGCGCGGCATCCGTGGCGGCAGCGGTAGCGCCGCGCTGCCCGATGATTGCCGCACGGCCCAGCAGCAGCGGCCAGGCAAAGCACCAGCATTGAGCCTTGCAGGAAGTTCTTCATATCCGCCCTGCCAGGACCTCTGCCAGATGGACCGCGCGGCGGTCGGTGTTCTGGGCAATCTGCTCCCGGCAGCTGAATCCGTCGGTGACTATAACCGTACCGGGCTCCGCCGCGCGAACAGCAGGCAGCAACGCGCGCTCCCCGAGCGCCTGGGACACGCCGAAGCTCTTTTTTTCGAAACCGAACGGCCCGGCCATGCCGCAACAGCCGCTGTCCAGCAGCTTGACCGCGCCGCCGGTGGCGCTGAGCACCGCGACCTCGTCCTTGATGTTGAAGATCGCGCGCTGATGGCAGTGGACGTGCAGCAGCAGCGCCTTTTGCGTGCGGCGCCGGCTTGTAGTCCGGCGCATGCTTCATCAGAAACTCGCCCAGCAGCATCACCTGCCTCTTCACCTTGGCCGACCGCGGGTCGTCCGGCAGCAGATTCGACGCCTCATCGCGGAAGACGCTGGCGCAGCTGGGCTCCAGCACCACAATGGGCGATCCCCGCCGCGAGCTCAGCGGCCAGCGCGTCCATGGAGTCCAGCAGGTAGCGCTTGGCCTTGTCGAGCATGCCGAAATCGTAGAGCGGGCGTCCGCAGCACACATGACGCTGCAGCACCCGCACGCGGAACCCGGCGGCCTCCAGCACCTCGTGGGCCGCCTCGGCGATATGCGGCTGAAAGTAGTTGGTGAAGGTGTCCGCCCAGAGGAGGACGTCGTCCGCTTCGCGTCTGCTTCGACGGACGCCGAGGCTCGCGCGGCGTCTCGAGCCGCGACCGGAACGTAGACGCGGCGAATTCCGGAAGCGTGCGTGACGGCTCGATGTGCAGCAGCGCGTTGGCGATGCCGCGCGTGAGCGGAAATCGTCCGAGCGCGTTGGCCAGCCGTGGCGTGTAGGACGCCAACCGCGCCCACCGATCGATCATGCCGAACGCATACGCGTGCAGCGGCCGCATGCGGCCCTCGTAGTAATGCGCAAGGAACTCCGCTTTGTAGGTGGCCAGATCGACGTTGGTCGGGACACTCCGTCTTGCAGGTCTTGCAGGAGAGACAGAGGTCCAGCGCGTCCTTGACTTCCTCGCTCTTCCAGCCGTCCTCGGATCACTTCGCCCTGCAAGCATCTCCCACAGCAGGTGCGCGCGGCCGCGCGTGGAATGCTTCTCCTCGCGCGTCGCCATGTAGCTTGGGCACATCACGCCGGCGTCGGTCTTCCGGCAGGCTCCCACGCCCACGCACCTCAGCGTCGCCTCGGCCATCGACCCGCCATCGGCCGGAAAGCGGAAATGGGTTGTCGGCTGCATGCGGGCGATAGTCGGCGCCCAGACGAAGGTCCTGATGCGGCTCGCGCGCATCGATCAGCTTCCCCGGATTCATCTTCAGGTCCGGGTCCCATAGCCGCTTGAACTGGCGAAACGCGTCCATCAGCTCTGGACCGAACATCTTCGGCAGAAGCGCCCCTCGCGATTGCCCATCTCCGTGCTCTCCCGAAAGCGACCCGCCGTGCTCGCTGACGATGTCGGCAGCTCGATCGATGAACTCACGGAACTGCAGAATGCCGGGCTCGGTTTCCAGGTCGAAGTCGATGCGCATGTGCACGCACCCTTCGCCGAAATGGCCGTACATGCGGGCTGTCGTAACCGTACTCCCGCATCAGCGCGAAACAGCTTGCGGAGGTACGATCCGAGCCGATCCGGCGGCACGGCTGCGTCCTCCCAGCCTTCCCATCCATGCTTCCTTCCCTGGCTGCACCGCCACCGCTCCCAGTGCGGACTCGCGGACCTGCCACACCTGCGCCGCCTCCGGAGCAGTGCAGATGCGATAACCGTTGCGCGGCTGCAGCGTTTCGAGCCATCGCCCGAAATGCTCGGCCTGCGCGTCGGCATCCTCGGCCGTCCAGGCGCCGAACTCCACCAGGATGCGTCCCTCGCCCCTCGGGCAGCAGCTTCAGCTCGTCGAGGCGCATCCCCTTGGCGCGGAGCGCATCGACGATGGTTCCGTCGATGCCCTCCAGGCCAATCGGCTTGTGCGTCAGGATGCCGGGTACCGCATCTGCGGCGATGAACGCGTCCGGAAAGCCGATGCAGACCAGCCGCCTGAACGGCGGGCTGGCCATCAGCCGCAGCGTCCGCTTCCAGCACCGTCACGCAGGTGCCCTCGCTGCCCACCAGCGCGCGCGCCACGTTGAACCCGTTTTCGGGCAGGAGCTCGTCCAGGTTGTAGCCCGACACGCGGCGCGGTATCCGGGGGAACTTCTCGCGAATCAGCGGTCGCGTATCTGGTCGCGAATGTCCTTGAGCCCGGCATAAATCTGCGCCTGGCGCCCGCCCGCGGCGATGATCTGCTGCAAGCTCTGCTTCTGAGGTCTTCCCCACGCTCATTCTGGTGCCGTCGTACAACATGACGTCCAGCGCGTGGACGTTGTCCACGGTCTTGCCGCCCATCAGCGCGTGGACGCCGCACGAGTTGTTGCCAATCATTCCACCCAGCGTGCATCGGCTGTGCGTGGCCGGATCGGGCGCGAACGTGAGGTGATGCGCTTCGGCGGCATCGCGCAGGCGATCCAGCACGATGCCCGGCTGCACGCGGGCTGTCAGCCCTTCCGGATCGAGCGTGACGATCCGGTTCATGTATTTCGAAAAATCGAGGATCACCGCCACGTTGCAGCATTGGCCGGCGAGGCTTGTGCCGCCGCCGCGCGGCAGCACAGGCGCGCCGAACTCGCCGGCAGGCCTGCGATCGTGGCCTGCGACATCGGCCTCGTCCAGCGGGACAACCAGCCCGATCGGCACCTGTCGGTAGTTCGACGAATCGGTGGCGTAGAGCGCGCGCGTGCCGTTGTCGAAACGCACTTCGCCGCGGACGACACCTTTCAGGCGCCGCTCGAGCTCATCGGCCGGCGCAAATCGCTCGCGCGCATGCGCGTGCGAGCTCGGAGCAGGATGAAACTTCAGACTCGATACGGACATCTATCACTATCTCCGGACAAGACTTCTCACCACTGAGGACTCAGAGGAAAAGCTGAGAGACACCGCAACACGAAGGCACGAAGGTCCATTCGATTGCGCGCCTTTGGCGCGCGTCGGGAAAGCCCGGCGAAAACATGAATCGCAGAAATCACGACATTCATGTTCTTCGTCGGGCTTCCCCGACGCTGCCCGGCTTGCAAAAGCAAGCCGGCGCAATCGATGGGATCAAGGACACGAAGAAGATCCTTCGGGCCTTGGCTGGTGCGATCTTCGAGCCTTCGTGGTTTGACTCTCTCCGTTCTTCCTCTGGGTCCTCTGTGGTGAAAGTTCGGTTATTTCCAGACGGCTTCAACGTGGCGCGCAACGTCCACGAGGTGCTCTATCTGCTCGTCACCAACCCCCCTGAAAGCGCGAGGAGCGCCGGTGGAATGAACCCCAACGATCTCATAGGTTTACCCTTGAAGAGACGACCGTGTTTGCCAAAATCATAGCCCACTTCGTGTCGGCCCAACTCGGATAACGCCCCTTCCCCCACAGGAGCTATGATTCCTCTGGAGTCTATGCCCTACGTTTTGGTCGTCGACGATGAAGAATCGATAAGAAGATTGCTCACTCGCTGGCTGGCGGGATGGGGATATGAGTCGAAAGAAGCCGCCAATGCCGACGAAGCGATCGAACGAATGACCGCTGAGCCGGCCGCCATCATTCTGTGCGACGTCATGATGCCCATCCACGACGGCATCTGGCTGGCGGAGCAGCTCCGTGAGCGCTGGCCGGAGGCCGTGGTTATCATGGCCAGCAGCGCGCAGGACATGGAAACGGTGACGCGCATGCGCAAGCTGGGCGCGGTGGACTACGTGACCAAGCCGTTCGGCCGCGAGATGCTGCATCAGGCCCTCCAGCGCGCCAGCGAAAAACTGTCTTAACATCAGCCGCATGGCTGCGACACGCCACGGGCAATCCAGGCTGCCCCTCTGGCTCCCGGCGATCCTGCTGGTCGCAGGGATCGTCGCGTATTCCAACAGCCTTTCGGGCCCGTTCCTCTACGACGACCACCGCGCGGTGGTCGACAACCCTCAGATCCGCGAGCTGTGGCCCCTCTCGATACCGCTGTCGCCGCAGACGGACTCGCCGGTTGCCGGGCGTCCGCTCGTCAACCTGTCGTTCGCCATCAACTACGCCCTGGGCGGCCTCGACGTCACCGGCTACCACCTCTGGAATCTTGCTATTCATCTCACGTGCGCACTCCTGCTGTGCGGAATCGTGAGGCGAACGCTCATGCTTCCGGACCCCGCGGCGCGCTTCGGCTCGAGCACGACGCCCATCGCGCTGGCGGCCGGGCTGATCTGGGTTCTGCACCCGCTTCAGACCGAAGCGGTGGACTACGTGACCCAGCGCAGCGAATCCATGATGGCGCTGTGCTATCTGCTCACGCTTTATTCAAGCGTCCGCGGCTGGAACTGGTTGGCGATATCGGCGTGTGCCGCAGGCATGGCGTGCAAGGAGTCGATGGTCACCGCCCCAGCCGTCGTCGTGCTGTACGACGCGATTTATGTGTTCCACTCGTTCCGGGCGGCCATCAGCCGCCGCTGGCCACTCTACCTTGGTCTTGCGTCCGGCTGGATCGTTCTTGCGGCGCTGATGGGGACCGGGCCTCGCACCAATTCCGTGGGTTTCTCAACCGGCGTGAGCGTGTGGACCTACCTCTTGAACCAGCCGGCGATGATCGTGCGGTACCTCCGCCTGGGAATCTGGCCAACAGCCCTCGTGTTGGACTACGGCATGACGCGGCCCACCTCGCTGGCCGACGTGTGGCCGTACGCCGTCGCGGTGGCCGCGCTCGTGGTGGCTGCAGTTGCCGCGCTGGCATTTCGCCCCAAGGCAGGATTCCTGGCCGCGACGTTCTTCATCCTGCTCGCCCCGACGTCCAGCATCGTGCCGATTGCCACCGAAGTGGGCGCCGAGCGCCGGATGTATCTGCCGATGGCCGCGCTGGTCGTGATGGGGGTCCTGCTGGCACACGAGGCACTGCAGCGCATACGTTCGTCCCAGAGAGCGCGCTGGTCGATGGCGGCGCTGCTGATCGTCTGCGTCGTGCTGACGGCTGCGACCTGGGAGCGAAACGAGGAGTACACCTCCGCCATGACGATGGCGGAGCTGACGCTGGCGCGGCGCCCGCACGCGCGGTCGCACGCGTTTCTGGCAGAGCAGCTGGTCGAAGCCGGCCGGCGCGCCGAAGCCATCGCGGAATTCCGGGCGGGTGCGGCCGGCTATCCGCTGTCGCGTTTCGCGCTGGGCCAGGAACTTTTTGTCGATCGCCAGCCGGAGGAAGCCATTGCACAGCTGCGGCAGTTCGTGGCTGAGGCGCCGACGCTGGTCGAAGTACCGCACGCGCACGAGCTCATCGGCCGCGCGCTGTTTCAACAGGGCAAGCTCGATGACGCGGAGCGCGAATTTCGGGCGATTCTCCGGCTCACGCCCGCGTATGCCGCGGCGCACCTGCGCCTGGGCGACACGCTGAACAACCAGGGCAGGCTGGACGAAGCGGCAGCCGAGTACGCGCTTTATCTGCACGCGGTGCCCAACGATTTCGACGCGCTGACGCGCATGGGGATCGCGCAGTCACGAATGGGCCGGCATGACGAAGCGATACGCGCGTTGTCGTCGGCGGTGGCGATTCAGCCGTCCAACGCTACCGCGCACGCCAACCTTGCCAACGCGCTGCTCAACAAGCAGGACCTGCCCGCCGCCGAACGCGAGGCGCGAAAGGCGGTGGAGCTGAACTCGCAAGATGCCGTCGGATTCGAGCTGATGGGCCTGGCCGTGGCGGCCCAGGGACGCCTGAACGAAGCGAGGGAGTATTTCGAAGCCGCGCTGAAGATCGATCCGAACTACGCTCCCGCCCGCGACGACCTGGCTCGGATTAAATAAGAGACCACTATCTCAACCTGATCTTTTCTATCTCAACACGGAGACACGAAGACACAGAGGCTTCGACTTGGGTGGCCTGCTTCGCAGGCCACGCCGACGCCGCAAGGTGCCCAAGTCGAAGCCGCAGAGTTCTTGCGTTTGGCCTTTGTGGATCTTCGTGTCTTTGCGTCTCTGTGATGAGACAGCAAAAAAGGGGCGGGAAGCTTTCGCTCCCCACCCTTTCTTCGTGCCCTTCGTATTTCTTCGTGTTCTTCGTGGTTAGAACTCGTAACTGAATCCCACCTTGATCATCCGGCCCGCCTGAATGCCGCTGACGCGGTGGTACGTGGGACCGAGTTGCGTCACCTGAGCCGTCACCGTCGAATTGTTCAGCGCGTTGAACAAGTCGAGGCGAGGCACGAACGTGTTCCCCTGGAAACGGAACGTCCGCCGCAGGCTCATGTCGAGCTGCACGAGGTTGGTCCGGTACCGGCGTCCAGCCGTCGGCCGCCGACACATTGCAGCACGTATCCTCGCGCTTGGCCACGGTCACCGTCTGCGTGGTGCCGTTGCCCGCCGGGAATGCGATGGTGTCGGTGCCCACCACCACGCTCGTCGTTTCGCCGGGGCCTTTGTCGAACACGAACGTGCCGCTGGCGATCCAGTTGAAGGGTGCCTGATAGACACCCGAGAGCCGATACGACCACGGCCGCGACCCTGCCGTCACGCCGCTGTCGAACGCGCGATTGGTCGGATTGTTCAGATCGCTGTCTACGGTGTGCGCCACCGTGCGACCGAAGCTGGCGCCGCCGGTGAACGACCACCGGTTGCTCATGCGCTTGTTCAACGTGATGTCCAAACCGGTGTACTCCGAGTTCAACAACGGCGTCGTGAAGCTCACGTTGTTGGTCGCGACGCCGTTATAGCTGGGGTCCCTGAAATAGACGGTCACGGGCTTCCCGGTGACTTTTTCCGTGACGTTCACCGCCGTGTAGGCCGACGGCGGAACCGCGGTGTTCCGGGTGCCGAGCTGGTCGCGATACAACGTGCGGTTGACGCCAATCGACGTCACCATCCCGCCCGGGAGCTGACGCTGAATTTCGGCCGAGAATTCGTACGACCCTGGCCACTTGATCTTGCCCTCGTACGGGTTCCGGGTGACGGCCGGAATGTTGTAAGCGAGCGGCGCGATCTCATTCATCTGAGGAATCTTGTCGCCGTTCAGGTCGCAGCTGATGGTCTGGCCCGCAGCGCACACCGTCCAGGGACGGGTGTTGCTGAGCGTGCCCACCGAGTTCAAGGCCGACACGACGCTGATGTTGATCGAGTCGTGGTACTTGTTCGCGGCGAACTTGATCGCGGTCTTGCCGTCGCCCATCAAGTCGTACACCATGTTGAAACGCGGCGAGAGGCCGTTGAATTTCGGTGCGTAGTCCACCTCCGGGTAGCACCCGCCGTTGGGCATATCGGCCACCGGAAGGAACTCCGACCCGGGACGGCACGCGGCAGGCTGCCAACTGCGATTCATCTCGTAGCGCAGTCCCAGATTGACGACCAGGCGCCGGACCACCGTGTACCTGTCCTGCAGATACGTATTGACGTCGCGCGACCACTGCTCGTTCTGGAGCGGGATGTCGGGTCCTCCCGGATCGCTCGACTTCGTCACCGGCAAGGCATAGGCGATGACCGAGTTCGGCACGCCGCTGCTGTAGCGCGCCGTCATGCTCGACGTGGCCCAGGTGCGCAACTTTTCGCCGCCCTTCAGCCACTCAGCGCCGAAGCGGATGTCGTGCCGCTTGGTGAAGAAGCTGCCGCTCGCCTTCACCTGATCGCGATACATCATTCTGTCGTTGTACGTCGGCAGCGCATCGGTCTGGACCAACGTCACGATGTCGGTCTTCGAGACGGTGCCTGGCTTCACTTCCGGCTCTTTGCAGAAGCAGTCGTCCGCGCGGAAGTGGTTGTAGGTGAAGTCCATGACGACCTTGGTGCCAAACGGCGACGTGTACTTCACCTGATTCACGTTCGGGTACTTGAAGTTGTATTGACGGGCGTGTTCGTCGCCGAACGTCGCACCGCCGCGATGGCCGATGAGCTTGTACTGGAGGTTGTTGAAGTACGCAAACCTGGGCTGATTTCGTCAGCTGATACGACAACTTCAAGGTGGTGTTCCACAGGATGTTGTCATCGGGCACCTGCGTGCCGTCGGGGTTGTAGCTGCCGAGCTTGTATTGCAGGAACCGCTGGTCATGCCAGGACCCGGAGTACCACAGCTTGTCCTTCATGATGGGCCCGGCGAGCCAGAGGCTGAGGTCCGTGCTGTGATCGATGTCGGCGCTCGGGCTGATGTTCGGGTTGACCGCCAGCACGTTGGCCGGGACGCTCGAGAGCAAATCCGCCTTCTGCTTGTCGGTGAAATTGCGCGCGCGCGCCATTCTCCCCCACGTGGCGCCCGGAATGCCGCCGCCGCCGTGGACCTGGTTGGTTCCCGTGCGGGTGACCATGTTGATGGTCATGCCGCCGTTGCCGCTCTCCGCGGAGCCCTGCCCCAACATGAAGTTGCTCTCCTGGAACGAAGCCGGATCCAGGTACATGGTGGAAATGCTGGCGTTGCCGTCCAGGCTCGAGACGTCCATCCCATCGATCGTGAACTTATTGCCCGAGGTGCCGCCGCGCACCGTGATGCTGGACTGCAGGAAGCCTTCGGATCCTCCCACGTCAACCTTGCTGAGGATGACACCCGGAATGACCTTGGCCACCGACCACACGTCGGTACGGTTCGGCAGTTCTTCCAGCTGGGCGCGCGTGATGACCGTCTGCTTGAGCGCGACCGAGGTGTCGAGCAAAGGCGCCTGCCCGGTGACGGTCACGCCTTCCGACATGGCCCCCACTTCGAGCCTCAAGTCCGCGCGGGCGTTCAGGTCCGAGTTGACGACGATGTTTCGCGCTTCAGCAGGCCTGAACCCCTGCAATTCGGCCTTGACGACGTAAGTGCCGGGTACCAGGCGTAGGAATTGATACGTCCCCAGCTCGTTGGTGAGCGTCGTCTGGTTGCCGCCGACGGCACCCTGGACGTTGGTCAGGGTGATATTCGCGCCGGGCATGACCCCGCCGGACGTGTCCGTCACTGTGCCGCTGATGCTCCCCACACCCTGCGCGGCCGCCGTTGAGGCGAACCCGAGCATGATGAGGAACACGGCGACGTGTATTTTTCCTACGGGGATGAAACGCATAGTCTTCTCTCCTGGCCCCTGGCGAGACTTCGCCCGGGCCCGCAACTAGATTGACGGCGACGCTGGATGGTCGAGACGCGACCGTTTGTAAGTGATTGGAGAGGATTAGACACCTGCCGGGGTGCAGGCGTCAAGTAAATGGTTGCGATAATTGAGGATAGCGGTAGTACCAACGATCCAAAGAAGCGGATCGGGAACAAAGAGGGGCGAGGGGTAAGAGGCAATTGTCACGCGTATCCCGCGTGATCCTTGCCCTTCACCCCTTACCCCTTACCCCTTCTTTATGCTTTACGTGTAGGACTTTCTACGCTGCCGGATCATCGCGGCCTGCTTTGCTTTCGGAATTCGCTGGTCTGGTTTCTTCGCACCCTTCACGGTGGGAGCTGCTTTGCGATGCCGTTTGCCCGGGGCATGTGCCGGATCCGCGCTGGCTGCCCGCCGGGTGGTGCGATTGGGGGCGGCCGCCGCGGGTTTCTTCTGCGCCGCCCGACGGCCGCTTGCGGCTCCGCCAGCGAGGCTGTTGAGCAACTGCGTCGCGCCGTCGCGGATTTTGGTGAGCTGATCGGTCACCGCGGCGCGATTGAGCCACGCTTCGGCAGTGCCTTCGAGCGTGCCGGCAATCCGGCCGAGCTGTTCGGCCAGCGCGAGTGCCTGCGAGTTCAGCTCACTCGCGGAAGTGTCGGGTTTCTGGTCTTGTGTAGCCATGAAGCAATCTCCTCTGCGGTACGCTGAGCAAAAAGGTGGCCAAGTTGAGAGGCCGCCACGCTAGAATAGGCGGCTTCCGGAGGGACATGACGATGCGGCACCGCACATCCGCTCAGATGATCTGGTTCGCGCTCTTGATCGCGAGCCTTCGGCCGTCGGCCGCCGCCGCGCAGCAGATCGCGCCGCTCGCTATCGAGCTGCAGGACTACGCCACCATGCCGATGACCGGCGTGACGCAGGGCACGGGCACCAACGAGGTGCTGCTCGCGCGCGTCAACGCGGTGCGCGAGGAACCTGGCGGCGCCAACCGGTTATTCGTCGCCGACCTGAACGGCCCCCTCTATATCCTCGACAAGGCGACGAAGCAGTTCACGACATACCTCGATTTCGACGGCCGCGAAGGCCACGGCGGCATCTTTCCCGCTTCTTCATCACGTCGGGCTACGGCAATGGTTTGAACGGGTTCTATTTCGATCCCGACTACCGCCGCAACGGCAAGTTCTATACAGTGCACTCAGAGGATCCCAGCCCTCACGATCTCGAACCTGCCGACCAACAAGAGCTTTCCTGGGCTGAACCTCGCCGGGTACACGACCACGCCCACCGTCAAAACGCCGAACACCATCCAGAACGAAGGCGTGCTGATCGAATGGACGGACACGAACCCGTCGAACTCCACCTTCGAAGGCACGGCCCGCGAGCTCCTGCGCGTGCAGCTCAACACGCGGAGCCATCCGATGGGCGACCTGATCTTCAATCCAACGGCCAGGCCGGGCGACCCGGACTGGCGCGTGCTGTACCAGGAGGTGGGCGACGGCGCCGCCGGCGAATCTCGCATCGTGCCGATGCGCGCAAACCCGCAGCGCCTGGACAACCTCGTGGGCAAGATCCTCCGCATCATCCCCGATCTGAACGAGCAGGTGGCCACGAGCACCGTCAGCGAGAACGGGCGCTATCGGATTCCCAACGACAATCCTTTTGCCAGCACGCCTGGCGCCCGGAAAGAAATCTGGGCATATGGGTTCCGGAATCCGCATCGCCTGAGCTGGGCCGTGGATCCGGAAAATCGCCGCGAATAACCGCCTGATCGCCAACTCCGTGGGACTTCACACGTGGGAAACGGTGAACATCGTCCGCAAAGGGGGCAATTACGGCTATCCGCAGCGCGAAGGGCACGAGGCGCTCAAGCCGGACAACACCACGGGACCGTTGCCAACGGTGGACAAGATTCCGATGCAAATCGGCGACGGGGTCACCGACAAGGTGGTGGTGCCGACGTATCCCGGTGATCGAATACGGCCACGTGCCCACCGGCGGCGACGCCATCGGCAGCGGTTTCGTCTACTACGGCAAGAACCTGCCGGCGCTTCGCGGCAAATATATCTTCACCGACATCACCACCGGACATATCTGGTGGGCCGACTACAAGGAGATGCTGGCGGCCGACGACGGGGTGCCCGGAACGATGGCGAAGTTCCACGAGGTGAAGATTCTGTGGGACAACCCGCACGACACCCCGGATGCCGGGAAAAAGATCTACGACACGATGTTTCCCATCAACGAGATGACGTATCACTTCCGCGGCGGCAAGGAAGAACACCTCGCCAGCCGTCAGACGATCGCCAACCAGGGACGCGCTGACGATCGCCTGGCCGTGGACGCCAACGGCGAGCTGTATCTGTACAGCAAGAGCGACGGCATGATTCGTCAGGTGGTAGGAGCGGCGTCTTGAAATGAGCATTGCGATCGGTGATTCGATTGCGCGGCCTGCGATCCTGGATTGGCGGCATGGTGTCCCTCGGCTGCGCATCCGCGGGCGCGAGATCGTCACATGACGATCGAGGTGAAGGATTACGCGTCGATGCCTATCACCGGGTCGCCGGACGGACCGGGCAGACCGACGGCATGCTGTCTCGCGTCAACACGCTGCGGGAGGAGCCCGGAGGCGCCGGGCGTCTCTTCGTCAGCGACATGAACGGCCCGCTTTACATCCTCGACAAGGACACCAGGAAGTTCACGCCGTACCTGGACTTCAACGGCCGCGATGCGCAACCGGGCATCTTCCATCGGCTGGTGTTCGAGGCCGGCTACGGCAACGGCCTCGCTCATTTTCAGTTCGATCCGGATTACGCGCGCAACGGCCGCTTCTACACCGTGCACATCGAGAATCCGGCGGATCGCTGCGTCGAACCTTCCGGACAACACTCACTTTCCCGGCTTGAAGCTCAACGGCTACGCCACCACGCCGGCCATCGTCACGCCGGGCCCGGTGCTCAACGAAGCCGTCCTGATTGAGTGGACCGACACAAACACCGTCGAATGCCACTTTCGAGGGAACGGCGCGCGAAATCATGCGCGTGCAGCTGAACACCCGCATTCATCCGATGGGCGAGGTGACGTTCAATCCAACCGCCCGGCGCGGCGATCCCGAATGGCGCGTGATGTATATCGGGTGCGGCGACAGCGGATCGGGAGAATCGACGATCGGCAATGCGCTCGAATCCCGCAGCGGCTGGACACGATGGTCGGAAAGATCCTGCGCATCATCCCGGACTTGAGCGAACACGTGGACAACGAGCACGGTCAGCGAGAACGGCCGGTACCGGATTCCCAACGACAATCCGTTCGTCGTCAACGCCGGGGCGCGGAAGGAGATCTGGGCGTACGGATTTCGCAATCCGCATCGGCTGAGCTGGGCGATCGATCCCGGCAATGCCGGCGAACAACCGGCTGATCGCCACCTCGATCGGGCTGCACACGTGGGAGACCGCGAATATCGTGCACAAGGGCGCGAACTACGGCTACTCGGAGCGCGAAGGCAACGAGCTGCTTGCAACCGGACAACGTCACCGGCGCCGCTGCCGGCGGTCGACAAGATTCCGGTGCAGATTGGCAGCACCGTGACCGACGAGGTGGTGGTGCCCACCTATCCGGTGCTGCAATACGGACACGTGCCGTCGGGCGGCGACGCGATTGGCAGCGGGTACGTCTACAACGGCAGGGCCATCCCGGCGCTGCGCGGGAAGTTCATCTTCACCGACATCTCGACCGGCCACGTCTGGTACGCCGAATACAAGGACATGCTCGCCGCCGACGATGGCGACCCGAAGACCATGGCGGCGATGCACGACGTGTGGATTCGCTGGAACTCAAGCAGGTCTACGACACGATGTTCCCGATCACGCGAGTCGGCGTATCACGCACGCGGCGGGAAGGATCCGGACCTGCCGGGACGAGGCACGGTTTCCGGCGCCGGCCGCGCCGACGTCCGCCTTGGCGTGGACGCCGCGGGCGAGCTTTACCTCTACAGCAAGACCGACGGCGTCATTCGCCAGATCATCGGCGTACGTTAGTTGCAATTACCACTAAGGCACTGTGATGCTTCCTTGGTGCCTTTGCGGTTTCGTGATCGTGCTTAGCGTCGCACTTCGATTGGTCCTGCTGTAAGCTCCGCACCTGTCGGATCGCTGCGAATCAGATCGACCGGGACCGCGTCCTGGTCTAGTGCAGAAACTTCTGCTGATTCTCGCCCTTTCACTGACCTTCAACGCTGGGACGCGGAGATGCAGAGTCTTGGCTTTTGAAAAACAAGAATTCTCTGCGTCCCTGCGTCTCTGCGTTGAAATTCAGTGAATGAGGGACGACTATGACGGTGTCACGCGGCGGGATGGGAGCAGAGCGATGGCGGTGGCGCCGGCGAGCGCGGCTCCGATCAGCGTGAAGAAGCCCGCGTTGTACGTGCCGTTCATGTCGCGCAGATAACCCACCAGCATCGGCGCGGTGGCTTCGGCCACGCCGTCGGCCGTCAGCACAATCCCCAGCACCCGGCCGAGCACGTGCACGCCGAACAGCTCCCCCGCCATCAGCGGAATGATCATGTATTCGCCGCCGAGCGCGACGCCGAACACGACGGCGAACAGATAGAGCGGCGTGCGCGACACGGCGCTGGCCAGCAGCAGCGGGATCGAACGCCGCGACCAGCGAATAGATTCGCGAGCATGACGAACTTCTTCGGCATGCGATCGGCCAGCCACCCCATCAGCAGCCGGCCGACGATGCTGCACGCAAGGACCAGAGAAATGATGCGCGCGGCGTCCCCCTGCGAATAGCCGCGGTCGAGGCTGAGGAACAGCTTCAGGTGCTGGTTCGTGCCGCCCACCGCCGCAATCGAGCACATGCTGCCACAAGGCGAGAAGGTAGAACGCGGGTGTGCGCAGGACGGCGCCGACGGACGGTAAGGACGTCGATTCGGGCCTGAGGCTCCGGCGCCTCGCGGCCCCGAAGCCCGGAGCCGGGAGCCTCCTTGACAAAGTACGCCAGCGGCAGCGCGATCAGCACCATCAGCGCGCCGAGGACTGAAGCGACATCCGCCAGCCGAAATGGCTGCGTCAGCCATGCCGCCAGAATCGGCACCAGCGCGCCGCCGATGCCGATGCCGAGGTACGCCACGCCCATCGCGCTTGCCGCGCGTGCGGTCGAACCATCGGGACAGCAGCACCTGATTCGGGAGCGGCCCTCCGCATACGTAGCCGAGCGCGTTCAGCAGATAGAAGAAGTAGAACATCCACAGCGCGGAGATCGCGCCGAGGCCGATGAGCGCGACGCCGGCCATCAGGATGCCCGCCATCATCAACCGCCGCGGGCCGAAGCGATCGACGATCCATCCGGCGCCGAACCCGAACAACGGGCCCACAACCAGCCGGCTCAGCGCGTTTCCGGAGGTCACCATGGTGCGCGACCATCCGAACTCGCGCACCATGAAGTCGTAGTAAAGCGGCAGGCCGTAGAGCGCCAGGCCCACAACCGAGAACAGCGCGAAAAACGCCGTCGCGGCCACCTGAATCTGCTGGCCGCTGGTCCGGACGTCGGCCGGCATTACTTCGGCGCCTGCTCGTAGTTGATCAGAACGGTGAGGTCTCTGGCCCCACCTGCTTCAGGCCGTGGGAGCTGCCGGTCCGCGTCAGCACCGCCGTGCCTGGCGTGACTTCCACCTCTCTTGCCGTCCAGCGTCATTTCACCTTTGCCGCTGAGCACGTAGTAGATCTCGTCTTCTGTCTGCTCGTGATAGCCGACGCCGGAACCCGGATGGAACGTGCGCTTGCGGAACACCAGGCTCAGCTTCGGCACTTCGAAAAGAAGGAGTAACCGATCGTCATGCCGCCGCCGTTGTGCGTGCCAGGCTCGTTCTTCGCGATGTCGGCGTCGTGCTCGATGATGTAGCCGCCCAGCGTCTACTGTCTGCGCCGCCATCCGATCGAATCCCATGCCCAGCACGAACGCCAGCCAGGATCAGACGTAATGCTTTGTGGTCATGATTGCATCCTCTTCCTCATCCCTGTCCCTATCACTGTTCGTGTCCTCACCCCCTAATCCTCACGGCATCAGGCCGCGCGGCATAGAACGGATCCAACGGATAACAGCCGGACACCAGACCCATCCGCGGGCCGGTGGTGCAATCGCTGAACGTCCGGCAGATCGACTGGCGCCGCAGCGGCGCCCGCTAAGACGTCGGCGGGCAAGTCAGGATACGACAACGCCACCCTTCCCAATCCCACAAAATCGGCGAGCCCCTCGCGCACGACGTGTTGCGCGACGTGCGGCAGCCACTCCTGCAAGTAGCTGTAAGCAGAACCAACGAACACCATGCGCGGAAACGCCGCTTTCAGCCTGGCCGTGGCCTGTATTTGCCGCGCGACGCCCCGGAGTGGATCCTCCGGCGGATCGTACCCGTCCATGGGCGGAAAGAACGCGGGCCGCTGGACGTGCGGGTTGTAGTACGGGCTGCCGGCGGTGGCGCAGATCCAGCGAACGCCCAGCGTCTGAAGCATCTCGAGCACGGCCCGCGGCTTTCGCTCAGCGCCTCGATCAAATTCTCCTCCACGGAACGTCGGAGAAGACCGAACCCGACGCTGCGCACATCCTTGGCACGCCTGTTCGCCGGGCCGTTCCGTCAGCATTCCTGCGGTAAGGCACGGTGTCGAACACCGACAATCGAACGACGATAGTCAGGCCGGGAACAGACGACCGGATCGCCTCGATCACCTGGCGAAGAAACCGCGTCCGGTTTTCCAGCGACCCGCCGTACCGCCCTGGACGGGTGCGCGCGCCGAGCAGCTCGTGGCCGAAGTAGCCGTGGCACTGCTTCATGTCGACGAACCCGAAACCGGCGCCCTGCGCCAGCCTGCGCCGCCTCCACGAAAGTCATCGACGAGCCGATCGATTTCTTCATCCTCGAGCACGCGCACGCCGGCAGGAAATCGTCGATCCAGAACAGGATGGTGGCAGGCCGCGAGCGGCGCAGGACGATCCCAGACGTCGGGACGGGCGAACCGTCCCGAATGCGTCAGCTGCAGTCCCACGTAAAGATCGGCGTCCGCGTTGGCGCCGAACCGGTCGCGATGGGCCGCCACCAGCTCCTCGACGCAACGCGGCGATCGACGACTGGGTCTGTCTCGTCATCAGCAGCTGGTTGGGATTCGCGCTGGCATCGGGCCGCACCGCCACCGCCTCGCCACCCCACACCAGCTTCGCTCCGCTCGTCCCGAAATTGCGCCACCGGCGGCGCGTGAGATCGCTCGGCTCGCCGTCGCGCGTACCGTCCCATCCTTCCATCGGGAGGATGCAGAAACGGTTGCCCACGCGCACGCCGTCCACCTCGATCGGCCCGGCCAGCGGCGATTCGCGACGGCCGATCGCTCATCGTCCAATTGGAGGGGAATCGCGTGACGCTGGAGGTGCTCGCGCATCGCCTGCGGTGTCTTGAACGACGCCACGCGCGGATATGGCGCGCCCGGTTCGATGGGGTTCAAAGCGTTTGGAAGGATAACAAAAGCCGCGTGTAATTTCGCTATCTCAACACGGAGGCGCGAAGGCACCGAGACAATTCACCACGAAGAACACGAAGATCCGCGAAGGTCGCGAAGATCCACGACAAATACAAACCACTAAGGTACAAGGTCGACGCAGCCAAGGCACGACACTCCGATCTGCAATCTCCAATCGGCAATCTGCAATCTGTAATTCCTCTCTCTGTGGGCTTCGTAAGGAGATCTCTGTGGGCTGGGCGTCGGCGTTGCGCCGATGGCGCGGGGGGCGAAAGAAGAAGCGGCCAGCAACGCCGACGCGAAGAATCCGTGTCTCCGTGTTGAGATCCCGAATCTACCGAAGGATGCTGCTGTCCTCAGCCTGCTTGATCATCGCGTCGGCGTCCGTCTGGCGCAGGTATCCGTCTTTCACCAGCGTGCGCGCCGCGGAGGCCACCGCCTGCACGTATCCATCGTGGGTGTGATAGCGCTCTTCGAGCGAGAGCCGTGGATCGCCGCTCGCCATGCCGCTCGGCCTTCGTCCGCGCGAACGGAATAAAGCCGCCCACCGGTGACGCGAACTGGCACATCTGTCCCTTGAACGGGCCCGACGACATCACGTTCCATCCGGTGTACGTGCCGAGCGGCGCCATCTGCAGCGGCGATTTCACGCCGGCCACCTCGTTGCCGTCCGCGTCCACTTTGGGAACCAGCTGCGGCAGCACCTGCTTCACCGTCGGCACCTTCGTCCAGTAGCCGGACTGATCCTGGTACTTGAAATTCGGGTCCGAGGGCGTAATCGAGCATCGGATTGGATGTGTTCCGGAGACGGCTTCCCGGGAATGCTCGGAAAGCCCATCGCGGCCGTCGTGTTCTTCACGAGCGTGCCGTCGGCGATCGTCGGATACTTGCTTGGCGGCATCGGCGTGCCTTTGGTCACCCACTCCACCAGCGAGCGCATCAACGCCGCGCGCATCGGCGCGCTGGGCGCGGGGTTCGTGGGCAGGTCGCACCCGCCCGCCACTGCGCCCAGTGGTGAGTGCTGAAGCCGCCCGGCACCGCCGCCGTGCGTGACGCCGGGGAAGTAATACCGGCGCACGTTCGTCCGGCAGCGGAATGTCCGCCTTCGCGTCGGTCCCCACCAGCATCGGCGACGCGCGCAGGCCGTAGATCTCGGCGCTGCCGAACGTCTCCATGATCTTCGGGCAGGTGTTCGACACGCGGCAACGGTCGAGCAAGCCGACCCTTGCCGCGGCCGCGCGGCGTATCGTCCCAGTCGCCCCACCACAGCGGCGCCTCCATCCCGAGTTCGTAGAGCGACACGGTGCCGCCCGGCACCGCGAAGCGCCGGTTCATGTCGATGACGCGCGATGCGATATGCGGGTTGCTGCCGTCCCAGACGATGCGCCCGTTCTCGTCCTGGTTGAAGCCGAGATGGATGAAGGCCCGGAGAAAGGTGCCCGATTGCGAGCTGCCCTCGGACACGCGCCCAGCGGATGCTGCCTGCGAGCGGATTCGGCGAAGCCGCGCGCCGTCCTGCTTCTCGTAACGAAAGAACGAATTGATGTCACGCGTGGCCGCGAAACCGATGCCGAGCACCAGCGGATCCTTCGCGATGTATCGCAGTTCGTACAACAGCGCGGGATTGAATCCGCCTTTCACGCAGATCGCGCGTCGGCGTCGGGCTTGCCCGGGAAACGGCGTCGTCGCGCAGTTGGCAAACGCCCAGTCGGTCTTCGGAATCTCCACCGCTCCGCTCTTCACGCCCGTCGCGCTCTCGGACAGTCGCCGATGTCAGCGTGCCTTCGCGGTGTCGAGCGTCGACGGAGGATAGGGCGTCGGCGTGGCGCGCGGGATGATCAGTTGCGCGGTGTCGCCGCTTTGATTCACGAAGCCGGATCACGAACGGGCCGACCAGGCTGCTGCCGTCGGCGTTCTCGCGCACCGGCACCTGGATGGTCTGGTTCGTCGCGGACGGCACCACGTCGCCCTGCCAGCCGCTCACCAGCGACACATGCCCTTCCGGGCTCACTGTCGGCGCCCCGCCGCCGCGATTGACCACCGAATACATCAGCACGCCGCTCGCCTTCGCCATGTCGATCGGCTTGACCAGCGCGAACGTCGCAACGTATTCCACCTTGCCGCGCGCGTTGCGCGGCGCGAGCTGGATATCGGTGATGAGCGCATTCTTCGGATCTGCCGGGTCGAGCTCGCCGTAGGCCTTGCCGCTCAGCTTCTCGAACCCCGGCGCGGGCGTCTCCACCTTGAAATCTCGATGCGGGTGACTCGCGCATCCATCGGTGGCCGCCGCCGAGCAACAACGCCGACCGTGATGGCGGCGATGAGCTGTCTGATCATGGCGGAAGAATAACACTCAGATGACGAACGGGACGAGGGCTTTCACGCGCGATTTGTAACGCGGATACGCGTCCGGAAAATGCCTGGTCAGCAGGCGTTCTTCCTGGGACAGCTTGAGCCAGAGCACCGCCGGAAGGCCCACCGCTACCGCCAGGGCGACCGTCGTTCCCCACCACAACATCACACCCCAACGCCATCAGGATGACGCCGCTGTAGATGGGATGACGCACGTATTCATAGGGCCCTCGCTCGATCAGCTCGTGATCTTCCTTGAAGACGACATCCGCGCTCCAATTGCCGGCGAGCGTCGCCCGTGCCCACAGCAGCACCGCCAGGCCCAGCGCGGTCAGGGCCATGGCTACGACACCGATGGTGGGGGTGTAGCTCCACAGAGCCCGGTTCGGCGAGCCTGGAGCCGTCCGCCGTGAGAGAAAGAGCAGCAGGGCCGCGGCCGCTCCTCTGATCAGCCAGCTACGCGACCACGCCGGCTTCTCCGCCGTCTTCTTTGTCCAGAAGGCGGCGACGATCCAATACGCCAGGAAGATGGCGTAGCACAGAGCGATGAACTGCCCGGCCACCGAGCGCGTGATTGCAGGCGCCACGCTGATTTCCGACGGCATTCTACCGGTTCAGGATGTGGCGGACAGACCCAAAAAGCGCGCTATAATCCCGCCTTCTCAAAAAAATTCTCGCTACCCAACAGGCGTCATGTCTCGTAAGCGGCTCAGGCCGACAGAACTGACGACGCGCCAGTGTCCGGATTGTCTTCAGCGATTCCGAGCGATGCCCCCATCGCAATGGGAGATGGTGTGGCCCCAGCACCTCGTATCGCTGCGGCATCAGCGGTGGTTGATGACGAAAGTCCCGTTGAGTGCGACGAATTCGAACGATGGGGAATGGCGCGCCCGGCAGGACTCGAACCTGCGGCCCTCGGCTTAGAAGGCCGATGCTCTATCCACTGAGCTACGGGCGCCTTGTGGAACGTAACGGCCTAGTTTATCAACTCTTTACCGGCCTGCGGCTGTTCGTCACTTCGCGGGGATTGTGAATCGTTCCCGGCTTCGTTTGCAACGAGATTGCAACGGCGGCGGGCCTCGTCGCTTTTCTTCATGCTCTCCTGTAAGCCGCCCGCCTTCACATTGAGATACGTGCTGGTCTGCGCAAGGCTGGCATCTCCAGCAATTCCTGCACGTGGGTGATCGGCCACCCTTCCTCCAGCCGCCGACTAGCCCCTTCGTGCCGCAGGTCGTGAAAGTGCAAGTTAATTGTTTTCAACTGTGCGCAGGATACCGGGGCCAATGCCCCATGTTTCCAGACGGGAGTGTAGCCGTGGGCTTTCAGCACCGCCGTCTCCCACGCCTTTCTGATGTCGGCCGCCGCCGTCTGCCGTGCCTTGTCTTTGCTGGCCACTGGTTGGCCGAGTTCCCCGAACACAAAGGCCGTGGTGGGATAGTCGTCGCCCTTCGGGTCGGTTTTCGCCATCTCCAGCACCGCCGCGAGTCGCCCAGAGATGGGGATTATGCGCGTCTCACTGTCCTTGGTGGTTTCCGCCCGAAACCTGATCTTCTTTTGCGCAAGGTCGACGTCCGCCCATGTCAGGGCCAGCAATTCGCCTTTTCGGGCCGCTGTCTCAATCGCCGCAATGATGATGTTCTGAAGTCTCGGCCCGGCCACCGCCAACAACCGCTCTCCCGGCTTCTTGACAGTGCCGGTCTTGTAGTCGATCACGTCCGGGATCAAGCGGCGATCACGCCGGGCAATCTTTCCCCGCTTGAGTTCGGCGTCGTCTGTGATGGGACTGCTGACAAGATACTTCTTGCGAACGGCCCATTTTGAGCACCTTTGATCACTCCCACGTAGCGATTACGCGTCGACGCGGCGATACCCTGGCGATCAAGTGTGCATAGAACGCTTCTACATCATCCTCCGTGATCGCAGTGAGCGCCGCCACGCCAAGCGGTGTCCCATCAGGCCGCGTGAAGGCACAAATTTGATTGAACTGCGCGACATCGTTCGTCCATGTCTTCTTGCCGGAGGGCTTGACGCACCGATCTTGATACGTGTCCACGAAAGCGGCGAGCGTTATATCGCCGGGCAACGCGGACGGCACGGACGCTGACGCCGCCTTACGCCGCTCGGCGGCCCGGACGAATGTTCCCTTGTTGATCTGGTCCCGGATCTCCGTGGCGATCTTTTTCGCCTCGTCCTTGTCCTGAGTCGTCGCCCTACTTCAGCATCGAGACTGAACCGGTAGGATTGGGCAACGATACACCCCGAGCGGGCAGCCACCGTTGCCGTGATTGTGCAGGGACTGACCAATTTCGGAGCGACCGGGAGAGCCTTGCCGGGCGAGAAGCCCTAGAATCCATTCATGAATTCAACAATTGGGCTTGGCATCTGGCTGGCCATTGTGGCGGGCATCGTCGGAGCGGCGCTTGAGCAGAGTCTGAGCAAACTTGACAGACGGCTTGAGAACATGGAGTCCCTCTTGGCGCGACTGGCTGATCACTTTGATCCGTCTGATGACGACGACTAATTAAACACACAGGCATTGCAACACATTGCCCGGATATGCCGTCGTCCCTGGGCGTGCAGTGGAGTGCCCGCGCCGATGGCGAAGGCACAAAAGCCCGCCAATTCACTGCAGAGGGGAACTTGCGGGCACTGCTGGGAGAACCTTGCTGTCATCACAGTGGATGCATATGGTCTGTCAATGAAGGGTCACTCCCAAACCAGACTGACCGACATTTGCGTTATCCACCGACGACCTCATTGCGAATCCATTATAGAAGGGCGTCAGACTGACATTCCGGCCGACACGGATGTCCCATCCCACGCCGACAATTGCACCGCTGCCGAACTCACGCTCCGCGCCCAGACTAACAGTGCCGAGTCCCAAGCCACCGGTAATAAAGAATCCGGATGTCAAAGATGGGTAGAATCGAACTCTGGCATCCACGGTTCCGAACATCAGCATTTCGCTGCCCGCCGACCGCACCCAACCCGTCGTCCCGACACCTAGTAACCATTTATCACCTAGTGTTCCGCCAAGTGACAGGTTGCCACTCGCCCCGTTTAGGCGTCCTAGGCAACCGTCACATCCGAGTGAGCCGAAACCCATCCCTACGTTGAACCAGAACCCTTTTCGGTTTTGAGAACGCCGAACGCCTCCAGGCGCAACGGACGGCGGCCGAGTCTGCTCCACGCTCGTCGAGCGGGCGGGAACTGGTGGCTCTGAAGCTGGCGCAGCACTTGAAGAAATCGGCACCGACAAGTCAATCGGTTTCAAGCGTGGGTCAGTCGACGATATGCGCCCATACTTCGCCTGCATATAACCGACGCGACGCCCATACTGCGGATCTTCAAATTCGACATTCAGCCACTCGTTCCGCGTCTCAATCAGGCGCAAGACCAATCCCACAGCAGCAATGCGAAGGGGCTGCCGCGACGCGTCTGGCAATACAAAGATAGGTGTGTCGGAGAGAGGGTGACGACGCTTGCATCTTGCAGTGCTTCAGCGTTTACCTTAGTCGGAAATTGGCCAGAGGCGGTCTGCGACCATGCGTTCTGGTGACACATGAGGAATGCTATGGTGAGCAACACCACAAACGACGCAGTTCGGATACGCATCTTGTCCTGTTTTACTGAATTCGCGCTGTTACCGCACTTCGGTGAAAGACCATGCGACGCCGGATGAATTGACGATGCTCACGGTTCCGCCGCCGCCAGTTAACGCTGTGGCGTCGTAGGTGGTGCTGTGCCCTCCGAAGGTGCCGAGTATTTCGTTCACGAGCAGCCGACAGTTGTTGCTATTGGTGACGAGATCACAGGCGACATTCTGGATTCCGACCCCAACTATGAAGTTAGAACTTGACCCCGTAAATTTTCCGGTGATGTAAGCTTTGCCAGGTAAGCTGGCATATCGAAGACGGTGTTACCCGTCCCGCTCTTCGAGAACACCGGCAGACCGTCCAGTGACCCGTTTCCGCTGATCAGAATGGTATTAGTGCCACTTGTCTGATCGCCGTTAATTGTCAGAGTTCCGCTGTAACCTTGTGGGGCGGTCGGGGAGAACTTCACGACCACGTCTTGAGAACCACCGGCAGGATATCGTCCCGCTGACCAGCTTACCGTGGTGACGCTGGTGATCCCATTCGATCCGGTCATTCCAGTAATGGTCAGCGTGGAGTTGCCTGTGTTTGAGATGCGCATCGTGGCGCTGAAATTTGAACCGACCTGAATATTGCCGAAGGCCAAATTTCCGCTAACCGAAATAACCTTCGTCGGTGTTGCTGTTGCCGATGTTGATGGTGCAGTTGGAGAGGGAGTTGAACCGCCGCCGCACGAAACACAGAACCCCACGACGACCGCCGCGAGAAATCGCCTCATGTCTGCCTTTATTCGTAAGTTTGTGTTCAGTGAAGCCCCGACAGCGGGTGGCGCAGTATATATCTATTTACCTATGTCCCTTGCGAACGTCGACTCCGTGGCAGCCTGTAGTTGTTTAGCCGACACGCGCTATCCTGAAAGTCGCGGCTGGGTCAGACAACACAATTGCAACGGATTGCAACGCGGTCGTTCCGGGGCGTGCCGTGGAGTGCCCGCGCCGATGGCGAAGGCACAAAAGCCCGCCAATTCACTGAGGGGAACTGGCGGGCACTGCTTCAAGCCCCTTAGAAGGGCGATGCTCTATCCACTGAGCTACGGGCGCCTGAAATCGACGCGATTATTCTACGGGCGCTTGCCTTTCAAGCCAGCAAGAAACTCCGAGGGGGTCTCGACGCGCATCCGTATCGCAACGCGGAAAGAAAATGGCGCCGATTGTCCGTAACCACCACCTCCGCCCCGGCGGACCGCGCCACTTCGGCGATGTGCGCATCGTAAATCCGGCCGCCGGAAATCGCATCTCTGGCCGCGGCACGCAGCATCGGCATGTGATCGGCTGCCGGCAGATCGTGAACCCTCATCCGCGACATCACCTCTTGCTCGAGAAGCGCGGCTGCGTCTTCGGGCTGGACCCTGTATTCGGAGGGCAGACGCGTCGCCACCGAAAAAAATTCCAGGCAACAATGCCATGCTGTGACCAGGCGCTGTATCTGCTTCTCGGCGACCGCGTGGAGCAGCGACTGGGCCGGCGCACTTTGCGGCCCGAAATCCACCAGTCCCGCCAGCAGCACGCTGGTATCCAGAAAGACGTTCATGGCCAACGGTTGCGCTCTTCCTCAATCAGTGCGGCGATGTCCACCCGCGGTCGCTTGTCGGCGGCCGACCGTGGGCCTGGCCACAAGACGGCGGCCCACTTTGACCAGCCGTGGCGGCGACGCCACGCGTTCCATCCGGAGACCCAGATCGTCCTGTGTGATTTCGAGCTCCGCGCCTGGAGACAGCCCTGCGCGTTCGCGGAGGGACGCTGGAATCACCACGCGGCCTGCCTTGTCAATGGTAGTTCGCATGCCATTAATATACCATCGCTCGCGCCGCCCGGCGATTTGCCAAGCGCGGCCGCCCTGCCGCATGATAGCCCCGCACAGCACTTCACTGTGTTCGTAAACGACGGAAAGAGAGGCTTCATGTACCGGACGTTGTTGAGGTTGGCGGCGGTGGGAACTTTGGCAGTGTTGTTCGTGACCGGAGTCGGGTCGGCCCGGCTCCTCGCCCAGGCTGGTTCGGTGGCGTCTGCCAGCGCCAAGAACTGGATCGGCGAATGGACCCTGACGATGCAGGGCGGTCGCGGACCTCAGGAGCGGGCACTCACCATCAAGGATGCGGCCGGGAAAGTGGCCGCCACGATGGGCGGCGGCCGCGGCGCTCCGATCGAGATCGCCGATGTGTCGATGAAGGGCACCGACCTGGTGTTGAAGTTCAAGCAGCAGGGCCGCGGTGGCGAAGTGGACGTCGTCCTCACGCTGTCCATGCAGGCTGACGGCACGTTGAAGGTCTCGCAGGTGGCGGGGGCCAATACCACGGAAGGCACCGGCAAGAAGAAGGCGGCGTAACGCGGATCGCTATCTCACACGGTGACACGGGTGACACGAGGTGCATCTTCGCTCTGGCAACTACCCCCTGCTTCGCGCCTGCCGCGCCTGAGACAGTAAAACCGCCGACGCACCGCCCCCACCAGAGCTGCCGCCACCGCCGGAAAATCCGCCGCCGCTGGAAATCCGCCACCGCTGCTGAAACCGCCGCCCGACGATCCGCCGCCGGAGTTGCCGAGCGTGAAGCCACCGATGTTTGCGTAGCCTTTGTCCTTCATGCTCTGCGCAGCCCTTCTGTACCACAGGGCGTGGCGGGCCCGCATCTTCGCCAACGGAAATCCGATGACGTACGCCGCCAGCATCATCGTCGCCGCCGTGCCTCCGAGCACGATCCGCGGAAAGATGGCCCAGAACGGAATCAGGAAGACATACATGAACCAGCCAAGCCCGGGCGTCGCGATGCCCAGCACCGTGAACAGGCCGATGATGCCAAAGATAAACGCGCCGATCAGGATTCGCATCGACCACGGCATCGGCGGAGGGCCGGTCGAACTCTGCTGGCGGCGCTGCCGACGGCTGAATGGCCGCCCTTTTCCCTCAAGCCGGCCGACGATCGCCGCCACGCCGTCTTCGATGCCGCGATCGTAGTTCCCGGCTTTGAACCACGGCGTCATCACCGTGCGGATGATTTCGCCCGCCGCCCCGTCGGGGAGCACAGGCTCAGTCCGTACCCGACTTCAATCCGCATCTTGTGATCGCGAGGCACCACAACCACGAGCACGCCGTTGTCCTTGCCCTTCTGGCCCAGCTTCCACGCTTCGAACACCTTGACCGTATAGTCTTCGATGCTGTCGGGCTGAATAGTGGGAACGGTGAGCACCGCGATCTGATTGCCGGTGGCATCCTCATGCGCCTTCATCGCGGCCGTCAGACGCTCGCGGGCCGCCGGCGAGATGATCTGCGCGTCGTCCACGACACGGCCGCTCAAGTAGGGAATATCAACGGCGGCAAGGTGCGCCACACACGCGCACATGACCGCCATTGTCGTCAACACAGCGCCCGCCTCATCACAGGCCACGCTCCTGGATTGGGCGATCGGACAATGCGTCCCTGGTTACCTGTTCGTGAATTTCACGGGCAACGAGCAGCTCATCGAGCGCCGACAACGCCTGCTTGAGGGCGTGCGAGGGCCGGCCGTGGCGAAGCAGCGGCGTCATCCTCTCGATAATCGCGCTCCAGTCCCCGGCGCTCACGCGATCGCGCAAGCCGTTGTCTGCAAGGATTTCGATCCGGCGCTCGAAGAGACTGACGAACACCAGCACTCCCCTGCGGCCCGGCGTGGCGAAGATCTGCCGTCGAGGCACATCGACTGGGCGTACTGCCGCACTTCGACCTCCGCTCGCACGGCGCGCAGAAACACGCGGGCGAACGCCGGCACGAAGACAGCCAGCAACGCGGCCGCCGCACCGGCGCCCAGGATGATCCCCGCCTGAACCACGGCGGTATTCGACGTGGCCCACTGCGGCCGCAAGGTGTCCACGGCGACCGTGGCCAGTGCAGCCACAGACGCCCCAAGCGCGAACGCCTTCCACGGCAGTTCCACGTAGGTGTCCGATTTCCCCACCACCGCGGTCACCACTTGCACGCCAGTGCGCGACTCGATGCCCGCCACCTGGGCTTCAATCTCGTCGGCCTCTGCTGAGGTTAGAAACATTTCCTGGATATGTGATGTTAACGTCCGAACAGGCTGCTTCCGCCTTCGATCTGTATCTTCGTGGCTCCGGTAAAGCTCACCGTCAACCTGTGAGTCGTGGCATCGTACGCGTAATCGCTCCGCACGCGCAGCGGCCTGCCGTCGCGCAACACCCGCGTGGGATTCTGCCAGTAGACCTCAACCGTGCCTGGCGCGCCCAGGTCTCCAATGGTGACGTCGATGCCTCTGGCTGCGGGTACCGCACTGATCTCCACCAGCGCATTCCCGTTGTAGTAATCGAATCGGCTCGCCGCCGTAGCGGAGGGGAACGCTTCGATGCGCAGTTGGGCGACCAGTTGGCGTCCCAGTTATTGTTCGACTTGACGATGTCGCCGCGCGCGATGATGGCGCCCTCGCGCACGAAGAGCGGGAATGGTGCTGAGCGGCGCGGCAGCGGACACGGTGGCACCGCCCTTCTGGACAACAGCGCGGCCGTTGTAATCGAGCCACTGCCCCGCCGGCAGATAGACGCTGCGGCATCGTCACTCCTGCCGTCACCACCGGCGCTACCAGTAGGCAGTCGCCGATCAGGAACTCATCCCACATGTCGGCCACGTTCGCATCGGAGGGATACGCAAAGACCAGCGGGCGCGCGATCGGCATCCCGGTCTGCGTGGCCTCGTACATCAGCGAACGCAACGTTGGAATCAGATCGTGATGCGCTGCCGCCGTCAGTCGCGCCGTCTGGACCAGCTCCTCGTCGAAGTCGTACCAGATCGTGCGCCTGGGACCCAGCAAGCACCTCCATCATCGGGGAGTAGGCGCTGAACTCCAGCCATCGGGCCATCAACTCCTTATCCGGCGGCCCAAGGTAGCCGCCGGTGTCCGATCCCCACATCGGAAAGTTGATCGCACCGGAGCGCAGCAGTCCCTTAACAGACACCGCAAGCCCGCGCAAAGTAGGCTGCGTGTCGCCGTTCCACACCGCCGTGTACTTGCGGCTGGTGTCGTTGGCGTTGCGGCTGAAATTGAAGAAATCGCTGCCGTTCACCGCCGCCATGCCTTCGGCCGCCAGCTTGTTCAGCAAGATCACGTGCTGGTTCTCCACCGAGCGCGGCATCTCGCCTTCTTCGCCGCGGTCGATCTTGTAGCCCTTGACGCCCAGGTGCACGAAATAATCGAATCTCTTCTTCAGCCAATCGTAGACCTCGGGGCGCATGATGTCGGCCGCCGGCCATTGCCCCTTGAACAGATATCCCTTCGCCTGGCCCTCGTCATAGACGCCGATTTGAGCTGCGGTTCGCGATCCACACGATGAGATTCATGCCGCGCTGCTTCAGGTCCGCCACCATCTTCTCCGGCGATGGAAACGACGCGTCGAAATCGAAATTTCCCCAGCCCTGGCACCGGTGCCGAACGGGCCGATCCAGCCAGATGGCCGACGCCGGAATGCGCAGCGCCCGCACCGGTCCGCATCGTCTATGACCTTTTCCTGCGAGTTCTTACATCGCGAAATCCGATGGTGATCGTCCCGCCACCAGATGGAATCGAACGCCCAGGTGGGAGGCATGAACGATCCGCCCGCGATGTCGGTATATCGCTGCAACATCGCCTGGTATGAAGGCCCGTAAATCACGTCGTAGGTCAGGCCATTGCCGTTGAAATTGAAGCGGTCTTGCCGCCGCGTGCAAAGCTGTAGTGCCCCTGCTCGGTGGTCTCGACGTACACCGCGTACCTCCGCGACGTCAGTAGAAGGGCGCGCGCGCGCAGGAGTAGTTCACGTCCGGATGCCGCTGCAGGCCGAGAAATCGTAATCGGCGCCGCGGTTGTCGATGGCGCCGCCAAACGGATACTCCCAGACGCCGTAGTAATGCTCGCCCTGATCGTCGAACTCCTGTGTGATATTGCCCGGCGCCTGTCCCGCATCCACGGCCACCCGGAGGACCTCCGGTGTCACGAACGTGAACGTCACCTGCGCAGTCGCGCCGGCATAGCCACGCAACCCGGCGGTCAGGCTGGTGCCCATCGTCCTGACGTCAGCGCCTGCACCGCATTGCCGCTGGCCAGGACGGTGCGGGTGTGAGCCAACAGCACGTCTCCGGTGGATTTTTCGATCACACGGAACCCGTAAGGCTGCGCGGCGACCTCCAGCCTCAAGACAGGTGATTCGAGCGTCTGCGCAGCCGCGGGCGCTCCCGAAAGCCAAAGGACTCCAAGAACCACGGCTCCGGACGCCACTTGAATTCTTTGCATGGCGCCAGTTTACCCGGGCCGTCGATTTCGGGTCCCCTGCGTTCGACGTGTCAATAGAGGGAGACACCATGACGAGAAAAACCCTGGTTCTGCTGTGGATTATTCAGGCGTTGCTGGCGGTTCTGTTCGTGTTCGCCGGGGGGATGAAGCTGGTGCTGCCGCTCGACAAGCTGGTGGGACCCGTTCCGCTGCCGGGCCTTTTCCTGCGCTTCATCGGCATCGCCGAAGTGCTCGGCGCCGCCGGGCTGATTCTTCCGGGACTGCTTGGAACGCGACCCGTGCTCACGCCGCTAGCGGCGGCGGGCCTGGTCATCATCATGATTGGGGCAACCGTCATCACTTTGGCCGGCGGCATGGTGGCCCCCGCGCTCTTCCCGCTGGGGGTGGGCGTCCTGTCGGCCTTGGTGGCTTACGGGCGTCGCCCAGTCACGAGAAACGTGACGGCGTAGTCCCGTCGGTTGCATAATGCGGCTATGCCCAGACAATTTTTCATCTCGGCGGCGGTCGCACTATTGCTGATCTCGACGTTCTCGACAGGGAGCTCAACCCAGGAGCGATTCTCTTTCGGGTTGTGACGAGCGGATTGAAAGGGCCATGGGAGATCACATGGGGACCCGACGATCGCTTGTGGGTGACGGAGCGCACGGGGCGGCGCGTCATCAGAGTCAATCCGGCCGACGGCGCGGTATCGCCCGCCGTTCTGATCGACGAAGTCTATCCGGGCAGTAGCTGGCACGAAGGGCTGCTGGGCATGGCGCTGCATCCCGATCTCCTCAAAGGACGAGGCCGCGACTACGTTTACGTGGCCTACACGTACGACGCCGACCCCGGCGAGGCGCTGGCGCGAAGGCTCAAGGTCCGGAGATACACCTACAACGTCGCAGCGGGAACGCTGGGCCAACCTGTTGATGTGATCACCAACCTGCCGGCGCATGACGACCATGGCGGCGGTCGGCTTGTCTTCGGACCCGACCAGAAACTGTATTTGTCGCGTGGCGATAACGGCAGCAACTGGCTCGCCAACTACTGCAACCCAAACCGCGCGCAGGAGCTGCCTACGGCGTCTCAAATAGCGGCCGGCGACTGGTCCGCCTATCAGGGAAAGATCCTCCGTTTGAACCTCGACGGCTCCATCCCGGCAGACAACCCTACGATCAACGGCGTCAGGAGCCATGTGTATTCGTACGGTCACCGAAATCCTCAAGGGTTGGCGTTCGGACCCAACGGACTGCTCTACGAATCGGAACATGGCCCCGGGACAGATGACGAAGTGAATCTCCTTAGGGCGGGCGCGAATTACGGATGGCCGCACGTTGCCGGTTACCGCGATGACCGGAGTTATGTTTATACCAACTGGTCCCAGGCCGTGGGGGTGCCATGCGCGTCGCTGAAGTTTGATGAGTTCGTCGCGCCACCGCAGGTGCCGCGCCAGAGAGAGAGTGAGTGGCCGGGCATTTTTCAACCGCCGCTCCGGACGTTCTTCACACCAGACGAGAACTACAACCCTCAGAGCGGCGCCAGCTCGACCATCGCCCCAAGCAGCCTCGAGATGTACTCAGCCCGGACGAACGGCATCCCGGGATGGGCCAACTCCCTGCTATTGCCTGGAATGACCAGGGGCCGGGTCTACCGGATGAAGCTCAGCGATGACGGACGGTCCGTGGTCGGCGCCAATGAGGAGCTGTTCAGGACCCAGAATCGCTACCGCGACTCAGCCATCGGCCGCGACCCGCGCACGTTCTATTCGCGACGGACCCCGAAGGCCTTGGCAAGGTGACCGATCTCTCCGGCGCCTTAGTGGCGACGTACGCGAACCCGGGCGCGATCCTGGAGTTCAATACAGCCGTAACGTTTCACCACAGAGGACTTCTGAGGAAGAACGGAGGATTTTCTTTTTGAAAGAAAGATCCTCCGCGTTTCCTCTGAGTCCTCTGTGGTGAAAAACAGTGACTACTTCGCCGCGGGAACGGGATCGATGGGCACCATCAGGTGCGCGTACCTCGGTTGCCCTTCCACATCACCACGCTCCGCCGCCATGCGGATCTGTGGGCATTCGCGTCAGCAGCTTGGAGTCAGGAAGAAGGACCATGATGTGCGGCGGGCTGACCACCCACTGGTTCGTCGCGGTCGGACCCGTGGCGAACGGGTCAGGTATTGCTCGCGCCCTTGTCGCCGCGAAGCATGTAGGCGACGCCCATCGTCGTAGTTTTCGGGTCGGTCTTGTGCACCCACGCATCCACCCAACCCATCCACGCCTTGTCCAGGCACATCGGGTCCGCGCCGGCGACACCTGCAGCGCCACCGGCAGAAGGCATGCACGTCCACCCGTTCGTCCCGGCGCGCAGTTGCTTCATCTGGCCTTTGGCATCGACGTCCATGATGGCGGCGTTCTTCGAGACGTCGGCGGGCGCGCCGGTCATCGCCAGGCGGATTTTCGCCTCATCCCCCGCTCCGCCTGCCGCCGCCGCTGCCGGCTTGGGTGCCGCGGGCTTCGGCGCCGCCGCTTGCTGCGCCACGACTGCCACCACTGAGAGAATCGCCGCCATTACTGTTGAGAGTCCCTGCGCATCATCTGCCTCCTATGAAAGAAACCAAGCTCCCCGGATGGCTCTGTTTGGGAAGGTCATCGAGCGAACTCTACAGGCGGTAGTGTCTCACCACAGTCAAGAGGGCGCAGAATATTCTATTTAGGTCCCTCCCGATCGCGCCGCACCTGCACCTTGTGCCCGCGGAGCGTCGTCTTGCGCATCGCGCTCACGACGTCGTCTGCGAGGGCCTCGGGCACATCCACCAGCGAAAACCGATCGGTGATCTGGATGGCCCCCACGTCCTTGGACGAGAGCCCGGCCTCGTTTGTGATAGCACCAACCAGATCGCCCGGTCGGATGCCCGAGGAGCGTCCGGCGGCGAAATAGAGACGCGCGAGGGCCTCACCGCCGTCACCGGCGCGGCCCGCTCGTTCTGGACGAGGGCCACGGCCGCCTCTGGCGCCGTCGAAAGGAGCCGGGCGGGAGCGCGCCACCAGCCTGGCATTGGGATCGCGGCCGGCCGCGCGAAATCGCTCTTCGCGTGGGGGCGGCGGGGGCGGCAGCTCGGCCTCTTCGGCGTCGCCCGTCAACGCGGCGTGCGCCAGCTTCACCGCGGCGGCCGCCACATCCAGCACGTCAAACTCCTGGGCCAGCGACTCCACCACCACCCGCACGTCATCCAGCCCGCCGGCCGCCAGCTGCTCCCGCAGCGACGCTTTGGTTTGCTCCAGCCGCTTCGCCCGCAGATCGGCCACGCGTGGGCACCGCCGCGACTTCGATCTTCTGCTTCGTGACGCGCTCGATGCTGCGCAGCAGACGGTGTTCGCGCGGATCGGCCAGCGTGATGGCGATGCCTTCGCGCCCGGCGCGGCCGGTGCGGCCGATGCGGTGCACGTAAGCGTCCGGGCGCGGCCGGCACGTCGTAGTTGAACACGTGCGACAGCTGCTCGATGTCCAGGCCGCGCGCCGCCACGTCGGTGGCGATGAGCAGATCGGCTTTGCGCCGCGCGGAACGCCTCATCACCGCGATCGCGCTGCCGCTGCTCCATGCCGCCGTGCAGCGCTTCCGCGCGATAGCCGTGCGACGTTCAGCGTCTCGACCAGCGCGTCCACCTCGAGGCGCGTCCGGCAGAACACGATGCGCGGAGGTGGGGCTCTCCATGTCCAGCACGCGCTGCAGCGCCGCGGCTTGTTGCGCGCGCGGCACGACGTACGCCACCTGGCGCACGCGCGGCAGCTTGCCGGCAGCGGTCTTCTCTCGCGCGATCGTGCATCGCGCGCGGGATCGCGCAGGTGTCGCTCGGCGATCGACGCGATGCCGCGGCGGCATGGTCGCGGAAAACAGCGCCGTCTGCCGCGTCGCCGGCGTGGCCGTCGAGGATCGCGTCGATGTCCTCCGCGAATCCCATGTCGAGCATCTCGTCGGCTTCGTCCAGCACGAGACGCTGATCGTGCCAGGTTCGAGCGTGCCGCGGCGGATGTGATCGAGCGCGCGGCCCGGGCGTCGCGACGACGATGTCGACGCCGCGCTCGAGCGCGCGGATCTGCTGCGACATCGGCGCGCCGCCGTAGACCGGCACCACGCAGATGCCGATGCCGCGGGCGTACTTGTGCATCGCCTCGGCCACCTGCATGGCGAGCTCGCGCGTCGGCACGAGGACGAGCCCCCGCGTGCGGATGCCCGAGCCGCCTTTCTTCGCGCCCGCAGGACGTCGGCCGCGATTCCATCAAGCGCTGAATGAGCAGGCAACGCGAAGGCGGCGGTCTTGCCCGTACCGGTGGCCGCCTGCGCCAGCAGATCACCGCCCGCGAGAAGCACCGGAATCGCCTCGCGCTGGATGGGCGTGGGCTCTTCGTATCCGAGAGCGGCGACGGCCTGATGAGCAGATCGGCCAGGCCGAGGCCGCCAAAGCCGGTTGCGGTGGGAGCACGGGTGGTTGGAACCATGCTCTATTGTCCTTTAAAACGTCGATAACGTACCGAACTGGTCGAAAAGGCTGCTCTCTTCGTCGTCCACGTCGATGCCGGGCGAGCCCTGCAGCTCCGCAGCAATAGCCTTCGAACGTACATCTGCTGCAGGCTCAACGTGTCGAGCATCCGGACGATCCGCTCCTGCCCTTCCGTAACGTGTCCGCAGCTTCTGAGCGCAATCTCGAACGCGGCCCGGTCGTTCTCTGCCACGATCGGGATCTTTCCCGCTCCATGAAACTGCTCGTTATGGTTTTGCGATAGGTCTCGCGTCGATCAATCTTGTCGTACAGCCGCTGGGTGATGACGTCCGCCAGTCCCACGCCGATCGCATTTCCGTGCGACTGGTCGGTGAGGTCAGAGACCACAATCGCCTTGATCGCGCGGAGACGCCGGTCCGGTCTGTCCGCGAACGCCAATTCGGCCGGTGATGTTCGGATCGATGCCGACGCCGCTGATGTCCTTCCCCATCCGGTCGATGATGAGCACGTCGATGTCGTCCTCGGGCAGACGGGGCATGTCCGGGTGGCGGCCTCCAGCAGCGCCGGCTCCTGCCCGGCAATCTCGTCCGCCCGCAACACCTTGACGATCATCGTCTTGTGGAGCGCGTTCTCCACCAGCGCGACGCCGGCCAGAATCTTTCCCGGTGGCCAGCACCTGCGCGGCACCCGGGCCGATCATTCGCGCAGTCCGTCGACGCCGAACTGATGGATGGCCAGCGCCCCCTCCAGTTTGCCCAGGCCGATGAGCGCCATCTTCATGAGGCCGCTTTCGTACCGCCCGTGATAGTCGGTGTGCGGCTTGATCCGATTGATGAGAATGATGCCATCGGACTCGTACGCGTGGCGATCCATGAAGATCGGATGAGGCAGGGCGCCATGCGGAAGGGCGACCACGTCCATCGAGGCGCGCACGGGCACGCCCGTGCTCTCCTCAGACACGCCGTAGAGCCGGAGAATTTCTCGCTGGCCTTCGGCGGTGGCGCCGCCGTGGCTCCCCATCGCGGGCACGATGAACGGACGCGCCCCTCGGTGACGAACATCACACGGCGACCTCCCTGACGATGGCGGCGAGGTTGTCGATACCGCGGCTGCCGACGGCAATCGCCACGCGCGCACCCGGTCGAATCAGCCCGCCCGAGCCTGCGTCAGCTGGTCTCGAAGCACTGCCATGCGGGTCGGCGAGCTCCTGCGCATCGAATCGCTGCCGAATCTTGAACAGCCGCATGGGTGTCACCGATGGCAGGACATAACTACAATCCCGCGTGACACGACCGAAGCGCTGTTTCCATTCGGATGCGTCGCCCTTGCCAGCTTTGCCGGCACCACCATCGAGTGGTACGACTTCTTCCTCTACGGCACGGCGGCGGCGCTGGTCTTCAACAAGGTCTTCTTCCCGACGTTCGCGCCGCTCGACCGGCACCCTGGCGGCCTTCGGCACGTACGCGGTGGGCTTCGTCGCGCGCCCGCTCGGCGGCGTCGTCATCGGCCATTTCGGCGATCGGATCGGCCGGAAGTCGATGCTGGTGCTCACGCTGGTGCTCATGGGCGCCGCGACGTTCCTGATCGGCCTGCTGCCCACCTACGACCAGATCGGGCTCTGGGCCGCCGTGGCGCTGGTGGCGCTGCGGATTCGTCCAGGGCTTCGGCGTGGGCGGCGAATGGGGCGGCGCCGTGCTGATGGCCGTGGAGCATGCGCCCGCGGGCCGCCGCGGGCTTCTACGGCAGCTGGCCGCAGATCGGCGTGCCGGCCGGGCTGCTGCTGGCCAACGGCGGTGTTCTCGCTGGTCGTCGCCTGCTGCCGCAGGATCAGTTTCTTGCGCTGGGGCTGGCGCGTGCCGTTTCTGCTGAGCATCGTGCTGGTCGGCGTCGGGCTGTTCATCCGGCTGCAGCATTCTGGAAACGCCGGCGTTCGCCAGATTGAAGGCAGGCCGGCGCGAAGTCGCGGCTGCCGATTCTCGAGGTGTTGCGGCGCTATCCGAAGCAGGTGCTGCTGGCGATGGGCGCGCGCGTCGCCGAAAACGGCTCCTTCTACATCTACAGCGTGTTCTCGCTCACCTACGCCACGCAGTACGCCTCGGTCGATCGCGAACGTGGTGCTCAACGCGATCCTGCTGGCGGCGGCTTGCGACGCGGTGGCGATTCCGCTTCTACGGCGCCCTGTCGGACCGCATCGGCAGGCGCCCCGTCTACCTGTTCGGCGCCACGCATGACGGCGGTGCTTGCGTTTCCATTCTTCTGGCTGATCGGAACCGGCCGGACGTCGATGGTGGTGCTCGCGATGCTGGCGCGTGTTCCTGCTCTCGCACGCGCCGATGTACGCGCCGCAGGCGGCGTTCCTGTCCGAGCTGTTCGGCACGCGCGTGCGCTACAGCGGCGCGTCGCTGGGATCCCAGCTCGCCGTCAGTGGTCGCCGGCGGCCTCGCTCCGCTGATCGCCACCGCGCTGATGGCGAAACTACGGACGCAGCGCCGTGGCGCTCTACGTCGTCGGCATGGCGGCCGTTACGGTGTTATCAGTGATCGCTGCGGCTGAAACACTACGGTTGAATTTCGATTTGGAGTGACGCGCGGCGAGTACCACGGCTGAGCCGCGATCAGCCTGGCGGCGCTGGCCGGGTCGATCGGCCGCGAGAAATGAAACCCCTGAGCGGACTCGCATCCCAACATGCGCAGCCGGCTGAACTGCCCTTCGCGTCTCCACGCCCTCCGCCACGACGTCCATCGACAGGTTGCGCGCCAGCGCGATGATGGCCCGCACCATCTCCAGGCCTTGCTTCGTTGCCGTCCATGCGCCCCACGAAGGAACGATCGATCTTCAGCGTGTCCACGTGCAGCTGGTGGAGGTAGCTCAGCGACGAGTAGCCGGTGCCGAAATCGTCGAGGCTCCACCCGACGCCGATGCCGCTGCAGGCGCTTCAGCGTGGCCTGCGCCGCCCGGACGTCGCCGATGAACGCGCTCTCGGTGATCTCGAGCTTCAGGCTGCGACGCCGCCAGCCCCGTCTGCTCGCAGCACCGCCTCGATCTCGCGCGCCAGATCGACGTGCGCGAACTGGCGGCTCGACACGTTGACGCAGATGACGCGCGGGCGCCGCGACGCCGAATCTGCCGCTGCCAGTGCGGCCATCTGCCGGCACGATTCCACCAGCGCTCAGCCGTCCCGATCTGCACGATCATGCCGGTGTCTTCGGCGATGCGGAATGAACTCGGCCGGGCCCACGCAGGCCGCGCGTCGGGATGCCGCCAGCGCACCAGCGCCTCGAACCCGGCGATCTCGCCGGTCTCGACCGAGATGATCGGCTGGTAGTGCACGTAGAACCCGCTGTGCTCGATGGCGTGGCGCAGGTCGGTTTCGATGCTGAGCCGGGCCACGGCGGCGTCCCGCATCGCCGGATCGAAGAGCTCGCACGGCGCCGCCGCCGTCGGCCTTGGCGCGGTGCAGCGCCATCGCGGCGTCGCGCAGGATGTCCTCCGGGCGCTCGTAGCCGGTCGTGCTGACGGCGATGCCGACGGTGGCGGAGATGAACACCTGCTGCCCGTCCACGTCGAACGGCTTCTCGAGCGCCGATCTGCAGCCGCTCCGCCACGCGGATCGCGTCGCTGGCGTCGGCGATGTCGTCGATCAGGACGGTGAACTCGTCGCCCCCGAGCCGCGCCAGCGTGAACCCGGCGGCGTCGCGGCGTCACGGCGTCGGTGGGCGCAGCGTCGACTGCAGCCGGCCGGCCACGGCCACCAGCAGGCGATCCGCAGTCAGCGGACCCAGGCTGTCGTTGACGGCCTTGAAGCGGTCGAGGCCCGAGCATCAGCAGCGCAAAGGCGTACTCCGGGCGCCGCTGCCGTCCGCTTGATCGCGCGATCGAGCAGGTCGATGAACAGCAGGCGGTTCGGCAGTCCGGTCAGCGCGTCGGCCACCTTGGCGTCGGTGATGTCGGTCAACGATCCCGCCAGGCGCGTCGACGCGCGCCCGCGCTCGTTCCTCGACGGCCGCGCCGCGGCAGAGCACCCAGCGGAACGTGCCGTCGCGATGCAGCATCCGGTGCTCGGCTCTCGAAGTGGCCGCTCCGCTCTGCGAGATGCGCCGTCAGCGCTTCCGTCACCCGTGCGACGTCGTCCTCGTGCACGCGCGTGAACCACTCGTCGGGGCTGGCGCCGATCGCCGCCTCGTCGTACCCGAGCATCGCCTTCCAGCGCGGCGACCAGTAGACCTCGTTGCGTCACCAGATTCCAGTCCCACAGCCCGTCGTTGGCGCCGCGCGCCGCGAGGGCATAGCGCTCCTCGCTCTCGCGCAGCTCCTCGACGGCCCACTTGTGCGACAGGTGCGTGCCGATGCGCGCGAGCGCGACGGGAAAATCGATCGGTTTGGTGACGTAGTCGTTGGCGCCCAGCCGGAACGCCTCGACGATGTCGGCGCCTTCGCGTGCGGGCGGTGACCATGATGATCGGGCAGCTCGGTCTGCGAGCGCGTCTGCGCGAAGCGCGGCGAGCACCTCGAGCCCGCTCATCCCCGGCATCTCGACGTCCAGCAGCACCAGGTCGAAGCGCGGCGTCGCCGGCAAGCGCCAGCGCCTCGTCGCCGCTCGGCGGCGATCGTCACGTCGTAGCCCTTCAGCGCGAGCCGGCGCGAGAGCGCGTCGCGGTTGGGCTCGTTGTCGTCGACGACGAGGAGCGAGTCCCAGCTGGCTCATCGATGCCGCTGCCTTCGGCGAGCAGGCGCTCGATTTTTTCGAGCAGTTGCTGGAACCGCACCGGCTTGGTGTCGAAGTCGTCGCCGCCGGCCGCCAGCGCCATGTCGCGGTCGCTCGTCATCGCGTGCGCGCTGAGAACGATGATGGGAATGTGCGCGGTCGAGCGCGTCGCCTTTCAGCTGCCGCGTCGCTTCCCAGCCGTCGATGCCGGGCAGCCCGAGGTCCATCAGAATCAGATCCGGCGACGCCGAGCGGCCATTGCGACGGCCTCGCGGCCGTCGACCGCCAGCACGACTGCGATAGCCTCTGCGTTCGAGACGTCGCGAGAGCGCGTCGCGGCTGGCTTCGTTATCTTCGACGACCATGATGGTCGCCGGCCTTCGTGCGTCCATCGGTCACGCGACGCTCGCGGTGCGCCGGCGTCGACCGCGCTGTCGTGGCCGGCAATCGGCAGGCGGACCACGAAGCGGGCGCCCTCTCCCGGCGCGCTCTGGACCGCCACCGACCCACCCATCAACTGACAGAAGCGCGAGACGAGCGCGAGCCCCAGGCCGGTGCCGCCGTACTTGCGGGTCGTCGTCACGTCGGCCTGCGTGAACGGCTCGAAGATCTTCTCCGTCTGGGCCTGCGTCATGCCGACGCCGGTGTCCGTGACGGCGAACTCGACGCACGGCCGTCCGGCGACGATGGTGTGGCGGACGTCGAGCGCGATCGCGCCGTCCCGCGTGAACTTGCCGGCGTTGCTCAGCAGGTTCAGCAGGATCTGCCGCGTCTTCGTCAGGTCGGCGTCCATCGTGCCCAGCTCGTCGTCGCAGTGGACATTCAGCCGGTTGTTGTTCTTCTGGACCAGCGGCGCCGCGGTATCGAGCAGCTCGTCGAGCATGGTCCGGATGTCGAAGCGTCTCGATCGACAGCGACATCTTGCCGGCTTCGATCTTCGAGAGATCGAGGATGTCGTTGATCAGCTCCAGCAGGTGCTTGCCGGCGGACTGAATCTTCTGCAGATCGGTGATCGATCCCTGTTGTCCGTGGTCCGCCGCTTCTTCCTGCAGCAGCTCGCTGTAGAGGATGATCGCATTCAGCGGCGTCCGCAGCTCGTGGCTCATGCTGGCGAGGAAATCGCTCTTGGCGCGGGTCGCCGCCTCCGCATGACGCTGGGTCACCCGGAGCTGATCGACGAGCGCGCTCAGCTGCTGTGCGTGCGTTCGCTGAATCTCGTGGGCTTCCTCGAGGTCCTTGGCGCGCCGTTTCAGCTCCGCCTCGGCGCGTTTGCGCTCGATGCCGACGGCGACACCATCGGCGACCGCCGCCATCGCGTCCTGCACCGACGACGAGAATTCGCGGCGCGAGAAGATCGTCATGACGCCCACCAGCTTCGAGTCGACGAGCAGGGGATATCCGGCGAAGGCGACCATCCCCTCCCGGCGCGCCCAGAGCGCGTCGTCCACATGCGGGTCGATCTGTTCAGCGGGCGACAACTGCGGTGTCCGCTCGAGGGCGATCATGCCCACCGACAGCACGCCGATCGGCACCCTCGCCTGCGGGCCGTCCAGCTGGGTGTGTGTGCCGGCGCTGGCCTGAAGTTCCAGCATCCGCTCGGCGTCGTTCAGCGTCCAGATGCGCGCGAGGCCGCCGTCGAGGTGCTTCACCAGCGCCTCGGTGCACTGCTGCAGCATCGTGCTCAGCTCGGTCCCGCGCGTCAGCGCCAGACCGATGGCGGACGTCAGCGATGCCAGCGCCCGCTCGTCATTCTCCGCCTGCTGGCGCGTGCGGACCTCCTGTTCGAGCGCTGCGGTGCGCTCGGCCGTCTGCCGCATCTCGGCCAGGCCGCGGACGCACGACATCAGCAGGAACACGTCTTCGAACACCACCCAGGCCGCGTGCTCGAGCCAGCGCCACTGGCTCGCGACGAACACGCCATACACCGACTGCGGCCAGAACAGGCCGCGCAGCATGTGATCCAGCGCCACGACGATGGTGGCGGGAATCATGACGCGCCAGTCACGATAGAACGCCAGGAACGCCAACGAGCCGAACACGTGGAAGTGCGTTTCGATGCGTCCGCCCGTGAGGTGGATCAGCAGGGCGCCCATCAGCATCTGGGCGACGCCAATCGTGAAGCGGGTCGACGGCTGGCCAGGTCTCGAGGATGCCGAGCGCCGCCGGAAACAGACTGATGATGCCGCCGAGAACGATCGCCGCCCAGACGTGAACGTGCGTTCGGCTGACGGTGCCCGACCACGCGAGCGGTGAGATCCACAGCGCGAACAGGATGCCGGCGATCCATTGGAAAGCGAGCAGGCCGGCAAACAGCCGGTCCGTCCGCTGATGGAGATCGAACTGGTACTGTTCGAAGAGCTCGGTCGACGCGGTTTCTGGTCGGCACGGCTGGCGGCATCGATTTCGACTCTGCCTGAGCAGCTCAGCTGCCCGACGCAAACAGCGGGCAGCCGAACACGTTGGTCACCCGTGCGTGCGTGTCGCCCGCCGTTCAGCAGCGCGAGCAGCGACTGCCGTCCAGCGTTATCGCCCTGATGCGCGCGAGAGCCGGTGATCCCGCCGCTGAATTGCAGGCGCCCGTTGCGGTCGTACAGCAGTGTCTGTCCCGACGTCGCGGCCCCGAACGCGCCGCGCTTCACGTGCCGTCGTCGTCTCGAACGACCGTCACGTCGCGCAGCCGCTTCGCGGTCCGCCAGAGATCGCGTCTGTTCCCATCCGTCGCCAAAGGACGCTGGTTTCAAGAACACGACGTAGGTCTTCGGCTGAACGTGGGTGCGCGCGAGCAATTCTTCCAACTCGCCAAGGCTCGCGCGCGAGCACGAGCACTGCGGGTGCGCGAGCATGACCAGAGTTGCGCGATCGGTGGCACGCGCAGGGCACTGTCGACGGGCCAGCGCTGCGGCGCAGCAGCGCTCACGCCAGGCCTGTTTTCGTAGGCCATCAGCACCCAAAGGCCGGTTCCGGCACTGCCGAGCCAGGCCAGGGCGATACCGTAAAGAAAGAGTCTGCGGAGTGGCAAGCCCCACGGTAGGAGCAATCCTTACGCCAGAACCTCCCTTGCGCGTAACTCGTTGGTGTCTTTGGTGTTACTTCAGAATCGGGACTGCGGAAGAATCAGCAGTCCCCGCGCCGCGTGCCTTTCCGGAACATGTCGAGCACGAGAATGGAACATCCCCTCATACGAGAGCCGACGTGCAGAACGCGCAGCGGCGTGCAGCGATGGGCACTTCGCTCAGGCATTCGGGGCACTTCTTCGTCGTGGGATCGGGAGGCGCCTCACCACGCTTCCTCCTGGCAACCATCGCGTTGAGGGGCACAACGATAAAAAAATAGACCGCCGCCGCCACTAACACGAACGAGATCAGCGCATTCAGGAAGTCCCCTACGAGGAGGCGACTTCCATTGACCGTGAGGCCAATCGCGGAGAAGTCCGGCGTGCCGACAATGGCAGCGATGAGCGGCGTGATCACATCTTTGACAAGCGCCGAAACCACTCCACCAAACGCCGCGCCGATGACCACGCCCACCGCCAGGTCCACAACGTTTCCACGCAGTACGAATTCCTTGAAGCCTCGCAGCATTCGAATCTCTCCTCCTGGCTACTGTACTATTAACGCATGCCGCTCTATGAATATGACTGCTTGAAATGCCGTCAGAGATTCGAAGTTCTGGTCCGCGGACCACAGAGCCATCACTTGCCCCTCCTGCGGGCATGACGGCGTGGAGCGCGCCATCTCGGCATTCGCCGTCAGCTCCGAAGGCACCCGGGAAGCGAACATCTCGTCCGCGCGCAAGAAGAACCTCAGCCTGGAGCGCGAGAAGCAACGGAGCCAAGTGGACACTTTGCACGATCACGACCATTAGAGGTGCGAGCCGCGCGCACCTAGTTATTGTCGCCGTCCAGCAGGCCGCCGAGGCCGCCGAGGATCGATCCTTCTTCCTTGCCGCCGCGCGCCGACGCCCGGCACGGCGCGCGACGATCCGGTTCGCCAGCCGGCTGAGCGGCAGCGACTGCAGCCAGATGCTGCCCGGGCCGCGCAGCGTCGCGAAGAACAGCCCTTCGCCGCCGAACAGCGCCGACTTGATCTCGCCGACGTACTGGATGTCGTAGTTCACCGACGGCTGCAGCGCGACGATGCAGCCGGTGTCGACGCGGATCAGCTCGCCCGGCGCCGAGCGTGCGCTCCTGCAGCGTGCCGCCGGCGTGCACGAACGCCCAGCCGTCGCCCTGCAGCCGCTGCATGATGAAGCCTTCGCCGCCGAACAGACCCGACGCCGAGCTTCCTCTGAAACGCGATGCCGATGCTGACGCCCTTCGCCGCGGCGAGGAACGAGTCCTTCTGCGCGATGAGCTCGCCGCCGATCTCGGCCAGGTGCATCGGCGATGATCTTGCCGGGATACGGCGCGCCGAACGCGACCTTCTTCTTCTGGCCGCTCCGGTTCTGAAACACGGTCATGAACAGCGACTCGCCGGTCAGCAGGCGCTTGCCGGCGCCCATCAGCGCGCCCAGGAACGCCGCCCTGCTGCTGCGAGCCGTCGCCGAAGATCGTCTCCATCTCGATGCCGTCGTCCATGTACATCATGCCGCCGGCCTCGGCGACCGCCGCCTCGTCGGGTCGAGCTCGACTTCGACGTACTGCATGTCGTCGCCGAAGATCTTGTAGTCGATGACATCCATTTGCTGCGCGCCTCCAGGATTGCAGATTCTAGATTGCAGATTGTAGATTGGATTGCAGTCCGACAAAACATCTGCAATCTGCAATCTGCAATCCAGAGAGAGCCTACTGCAATCGAAACCGCACGGTCACCGTCATGATGATTGGGACCGGCTGGCCGTTCAGCAGCGTGGGAGTGTACTTCCAGGCGAGGACGGCGGCGACCGCGGCCTGGTCCAGCAGCGGCACCGACCGGAGCACGCGGGCGTTCTCCACCTTGCCGTCCGGACCGATCGTGGCTTCGATGATGACGTCCCCTTGCACGCGAACCGACTGCGCGATGGTCGGATACACCGGCGGGACGTCCTTGATTCTGGTGGGTGCGATGATCACGCCGCCGGCCCGACCGGTTTCACCACGTGCCGGCGGAGGAGGTTCGGCGGCGGCTCGAGGGACACAGGTTGCCGAAACCTTCGATCATGCCGGGCACGCCGATCGGCTGCGCGGGTTCCGGTCACGATCCCGTGTATCCGGGCGATCCCTTGAGGCGCTTCGATCGGCGCCGTGAGGAATCCGCCGCCACCGGCTGTACCCGAGACATGCTTCGCGACCATCGGCGCCGGTTGCGGAGCCGGCGGCTGCGCCGGGTTGACGAACGCGGTGATCACACGCGGCGACGGCAACACGTCCCCGGCCATCAGTGGAATGACGACGAGCACGATCAAGATCGACGTGTGAATGACGAACGACAACGGCAGCGTGTACCACTTGCGCGTCGAGTCTGCGTGCGGGCACACCACGTCCTGGAACATGGATCTGGGCATATTGACCTCTGGTGTTTTCGTGTAGGGCGCAGCTTCAGCTGCGCTTCCGGTTAGTAACTGCGGGGCCCGCGTGCGTCTGAAAGGTTAGACACCGGGAATTGGAAAAGGTCCATGGTGCATGGTCCAGGGTGCATGGTTCGAGGTGGTTCAGGGTTCTGGGTTCCGGGTTCCGGCTTGCGGGTTCGGCGATCTTGGCCTTGAGCCCTGAGCCCTGAGCCTTTATTTAGTAGTTCGTGGTCCTATCGATTAAACCGCGCTCGCGCGCGTTCCAGTCGCACAGGGCGAAGACCACCAGCGCCGTCACCCCCATCGCGAAGGTCAGCGCGACCAGAATGCCCAACAGCTGCAGGTCCCCCACGCCGCCGAACGTCGGGAACTCCGCCGCCACTTCGCCAACCAGGCTGCGCCGGATCAGCTCCAGCCAGTACGTCACCGGCATGATCAAGCCGATCGGCCGCAGCTACCGGGGCAGCACCTCGAGCGGAAAAATGGCGCCGCTGAACAGATACAACGCTCCCGCCACGCCATCACCGACGAACCACGACTGATGTGTCAGGATCAGGACCACGCCCGCCAGCAGGAGCCCCATCATGCGCCAGCATCACGATGCCTACCACAAGCGCCGTCAGGAACAGCGGCCATCGCACCGTGCAGCGGATTCAGCTGCCACATGAAGGAAGAGGACGCCGAACGACCAGCGTCACCAGGACACGACAAGATCCCGTGAGGAAGCGCGCGACGCCGCGCCCCATGAGGTACATCGGAATGTCCACCGGTGCCACCCACACGGATTTGAGCGTGCGATATCGCTCGCGATCGTCGATGATGGCCTGCGACATTCCCGTCATCACCGCGCCACATACATGTAGAACGCGTTGCCGAGGTACATGTACGCAAAACGCGCCGGCCGAAAATCGCCGCGGGTGACGATGGCGAACATCACCACCAGAATGCCGGCTGACGTCAGCGGCTTGACGACTGAGTAGATCGCGAACAGAAACGGATCGGTCCAGTTCGACTTCAATCTGCCACCCAGCCACGTTGCCGCTGTTCACATCGTTTCGCCAGTTTCATGACCGCGGCTCTCCGTCAGCCCCCTTCGCAACGGCCAGTCGCTCCACGTTGGGCCAGCAGGCACGCGCGCGGCAATCAGAAACACGACGCTCAGGACCGCCAGAACGCCGCCTTCCGTGCCGGACGTCGAGAAATCCCTATCGCCGAGCCGACAGAGAACGACGAGCTGCCGGATGGCGTCCAGCGCCAGCGTCAGCGGAATGATCGAGCCGCCCGCCGCCACCCAGACGTTGAAGTCCGCTGACAGGAAAATACGTTCCGGACAGCAGGTACACCGGTTCCTGCGCCAGGTTCACGAGGTGCCATCCCTCGCGCCCGAACAGAAGAAATATCGACGCAAACATCATCCCCATGCCGTACAGCGCGACCAGCGCAAAGCGCGAATACGCGACAAGCAGATCGCCGCGTTCGATCACCGTGTATCTGCACGCCGAACAGCAGGCTGCCGATCGCCAGGATGGCGCGCCGCGCGCAGCGTGCGTGGCAAACATGCCGCCGAGCGCCATCCCCAGCAGAATCGCCATCATCGAGTTCGGCGCCATGATGTACAGCGCCGAGGTTGCCGGTCTCTTTCTCCCAGTAGAGCTGGTTCGCCCATCGCCCACAGCACGTTCATCCAGTACGCGCTCATCGCGCCGCCCAGAATCACGAAGCCGACCAACTCCTCAGGCGCGTGAATCGCCCGATACACGAACACGTATGCCGACACCCCTACGAGGGGCAGGAACGATGTCGAAGAACGATCCACCACTTCTCGCGCACTTGACGATCGATGCCGCGGATAGGCCCGCGCAACACGACCGTGCGCGCGAACGCGCCAACCGACGTCATGGCCATGTTCCACCTCCTCCATGCTCCGCCCGACCAGCTCCACGAATACATCCTCGAGCGTCGGCTCGCGCTTCGTCAGGTTCATCAGACCGATCCGCGCGCTTCCATCAGCCCGATGCACGCGCCCAGCACACGCTCCTCTTGCAGCCATCAGTCTCCAGCGCTGATCGCGCCGTCCCGTCGCGCGATGCACCGCCGCTGACCATCGCCGGCCGAGCGCCGCAAAGCGCGGCCACGTCCGCCATCGCCCAGCGGCGCGGCTTCCAGATGGAAGATCGCGTCGCGCTGCAGGCGGCGCTTCAGCGCCGCCGGCGTGTCGCACGCGAGCACCCGCCCGCGCGTTGATGATGGCCACGCGATCGCACAACTCCTCCGCCTCCACCATGTAATGGGTAGTCAGCAGCACCGTGCGCGTCGCATCGCTCGTTCACCCACCGGCGGATGTAACGCGCGCGCATCGCGCGACGCTTCCACGTCCAGACCAAGCGTGGGCTCGTCCAGGAACAGCACCTTCGGATCGGTGAGGAACCCGCGCGCGATGTTCATCTTCTGCCTCAGCCCCGTCGAGAGCTGTGACGACTTGGTGTGGAGGCGGTCGGTCATCTTCACCACTTCCATCAAGTGCGCGATGCGCCGGTTCGCCTCCGCGGACGTAATCCCGTAGAACTGGGCGAACATCCAGAGGTTCTCGCGGACCGTCAGCAGTCCGTAGCCGGACGATTCGCCGCCGGACACCATGTTGATGCACGGCCGCACACGCTCCGGGTAGCGGCTGACGTCGTAGCCCGCCACGCACGCCGTGCCCGATGACGGCGCAAGCAGCGTGGTGAGAATCTTGATCAGCGTCGTCTTGCCGGCGCCATTCGGCCCCAGCAGACCGAAGAGCTCGCCGCGAGGGACGCTGAGGCACACGTCACCCAGCGCCACGCGCGTCTTCTGCTGGCCCTTGCGGGGCTTGCGCGTTGTGTAAATCCGTCCGAGCTGCGCCGTTTCAATCGCCAGGTCCCGTGTCATCTTCGTACTCCCGTCCAAAAAGCAAAAGGGCCATCACCGCTGGTGGGTGATGGCCCTTCGATGGAAGACTGGGTTCCGGTCCCAGGGCTAGATTACCCGTACACCTCGCCAAAATGCCGCAGGGCGGCAGGCGCGGTAATGCCGCAGAGCGGCATGCGCGACGATTTAACGTAGGTGGTGATGGCCATCATGGGAACGCCTGAAAACGTGAGCCGCTAGGATAGACAGGCCGAGGCGGTCTGTCAAATCCTGTGTTGGAACACGTTGTGCAATGCCGCCCTGGAGGTGTACCGATGTTTGGCATCCTCGGTTGGATTGTCTTCGGCGTCATCGTCGGCACGATTGCCAAGCTTCTGATGCCCGGCAAGGATCCCGGCGGCATCATCGTCACAATGCTGCTGGGCATCGTCGGCGCATTGGTGGGCGGATTTATCGGGCGATCCCTGGGGATGTACGGTCAAACCAGAGCGCCGGAATCTTGATGTCGATCATCGGCGCCGTCGTCGTGCTGATGATCTACCGGTTCATGGTCGGACGGCGGGGCGCGGCATAGGACGCGGCGGAAGGTAGAGGGGTGTGAAGGTAGAGGGATGTGGACGTTTTCGCCTCATCCCTCTGCCACCTGGTTTGATCTCTATACAAGATCGATCTTGAACGATGCAGCCGTGCTTTGGGCTGATGCCGTCCGACAACCTCCCTACCCCCACCATGTCTCGCCGGGTGCCAAATGCGCGCGGACGATGTCGGGGTTCAGCTCAATCCCGAGCCCCGGCTTATCGGCCACCTGAACAAATCCATCCTTGATATAGGGTCCGTCGAGCAGCAGCACCTGGTCCATCCAGCCGCCCTCGCCGGTGATCGTTTCAAGCGAGATGTAATCGCGAATGGATGCCGCCCACTGCACCGCAGCGTAGGTGTACACCTGGCTGCCGGTGTTGTGGTTCGCCATCGGCAGGCCGAACACGTGCGCCATGTCCGCGATGCGCTTGGTCTCTAAGAAGCCGCCGGAATTTCGCAGGTCCGGATGCAGGATATCGCAGCCCTGGTTGAAGAATGAAGTCCTTGAATCCTTCGCGCCGCGCCAGGTTCTCCCCCATGCAGATCGGCACCTTCGACGCCGCGCAGAGGCGTTTCCACGAATCCGAGTAGTCTACCGGCAGCGGATCTTCCAGCCACACTGGCCGTGACGACTCCACGGCATCCGCGATCTGAATCGCCGTCCGCAGGTCGTATTCCCAATGACAGTGCACCATGAGGTCGTGATCCCAGCCGATGGACTCGCGGCAGTTCTCGAACCCCTTCTGCGCGCCGATCAGCTCCTTGGTGGTCAGCACGCGATTGGACAGATCCCGCGCCTTGTCTGTCGTGGGATCAGTGTTCTGGAATCCGAACTTGTGACACGTAAAGCCGCTCGGATGGGCCTTCACCTTGGCCGCCCATTCGGCCACGGACGCCTTGTCCAGCATGTTGCGCGGCGCGGCGTGATCGTAAACGCGGACCTTGTCGCGGAACTTCCCGCCCAGCAGCGTGGACGTGGGCACCTCGAGTATCTTGCCCGCCAGATCCCACAATGCCATCTCGATGCCGCTCACGGCCCGCATCAGGTTGTGGGCCGAGCCGTCCGTCCGCGTGCCGCTCAAGTCGCGCGTCCCCTCGCCCATCTGGGTGTAGAGTTTGTCGATCTCGAGTGGATCCTTGCCAACCAACCACGGTTTGAGCGAAAGCACTTGCTCCTTCACGCCAACGCCGGGCGTTCCGTATGCTTCGGCGATGCCGTAGGCGCCAGCATCGGAAGTGATCTTGACGAGCGTGTAATTGCGGCTCGCGCCCTGCATGATCATCACCTGCACGTCGCGGATCTTCACGCGCCGCCGCTCGGCAGCGGCCAGCTCGTGAAACGACGACAGGAACGCCGGCACAAACGGTGCGGCTCCTAGACCCCACAGAAACTGTCTCCGGGAGAGACCTCGTGATGCGGTCATGCTCTGAACTCCTGCTTTGAGCAGCAAATCTACCAGAAAACACCGGCCGTCGCCGTATAATCCGCGGCGGAGGTTCCCATGAGATCTGTCCTTGCGCTAGCTGTCGCTTTGTTTGCCACGGTTCTTCTGAACGCCCAGGGCGCGCAACCCGCGCGTGGCCAGGCCCCGGCCCCTCCCAAGCCGTTGACAGGCGCCGTATTCGTCGACCATGCGAAGGTGGCCGAAACGTTCGCGAAAGGCGGCACGATGATCAGCGCGCCGGATCTGAGCGTCCAGGGGAGTCATCGTGAAGTGCCGGGACAGGTTGAAGTGCACGACAAGGAAACCGACGTCCTTTACATGATCAGCGGCGCAGCCACATTTGTCGTCGGAGGAACCATGAACGGCGGCAGGGTGACCCGCCCCGGTCAGTGGCAGGGCGCGGACATTTCAGGCGGCGAGACGCATCAGCTCGTTCCGGGAGACATCATCGTAATACCGGCCGGCATGCCCCACTGGTTCAAAACGGTTTCGCCGCAAATCACCTACTACGTCGTCAAGGTTCTGAAGCCGTAGGCGCGTCGGCGGCGCGGCCGGCCAGGCTGGCCAGAATCGTCACCAGTTCGAGCGGCTCGACTGGCTTCGGTACGTGCATCTGAAAGCCGGCGGAGAGCGTTCGCAGCCGATCCTCGACGCGCGCATACGCGGTCAGGGCCACGGCGGCGGTGTTGCCGCCTTGACCAGGCGGAAGATTACGAACGCGCTGAATCAGCGCGTAGCCGTCTTCTTCCGGAAGGCCGATATCGGCCACCAGCAGATCGGGACGCCAGACGCGCAGAACTTCGACGGCGCTCCTGGCGTCCCCGCAGGTCTGCACCTCCGCGCCGCATCGCGTGAGGATCGTCTCGATGACGTCCAGCGTGTCACGCTGATCGTCCACGGCCAGAATCTTGAGGCCATCAAGCCTGGGCGCGTGTTCCAGGGAGGCCGCCAGGCCGTGCGTCGCGGCGTGCGCAACCTGCGCTATGTGGCTGCCGGCCTCCGCCATGCGGACGCCCACCAACGGTAACTCCACGGTGAACGTCGAACCCGTCCCATTGCCTTGGCTCTCCGCGCGGATGGTGCCACCGTGCATTTCGACAATCCTCCGAGCAATCGCCAGCCCCAGCCCCAGACCGCCCTGCTTTCGCGAGGGGCCGCCGTCGGCCTGGCGGAACAGCTCGAACACGTGAGGGAGGAACACAGGGTCAATTCCCTCGCCGCTGTCGCGCACGACGAGCGCCGCCCTGGAATCCCGCTTTTCCAGCCGCACTTCAACGCGGCCACCCACCGGGGTGAACTTGATGGAATTTGAGAGCAGGTTCCAGATGACCTGCTGAAGGCGCTGCGGATCGCCGGTCACACCGCCGGCCTCCCGGTCATAGAAGGTGTCCAGCCGGATGCGCTTGGCATCGGCCGCCGGCTTGACCACGTCGACTGCAGTGCGGATCACGTCGACAAGATCGAGCGGCACCACCTCCAGCCGAAGCCGTCCAGCGACGATGCGGGAAATGTCCAACAGGTCTTCAATGAGCTGGGCCTGGGCGACCGCGTTGCGCTCGATCGATTGGAGCCCCCGATTGACCGATCCCGGCTCGACTGTGCCCGCGCGGAGCATGCGCGCCCATCCCAGGATGGCATTCAGCGGCGTCCGGAGTTCGTGCGACACCGTCGCAAGAAACTCGTCCTTCAGGCGGCTCGCCTGCTCCGCGCGATCGCGAGCCTGGCGTTCCCCCTCGTACGCCCGTTCCGCGCTCTGTCGCGCAGCCTCCTCCTGCTTCAGCAACGCTGCGCGCTCCCGCATGGTCCGCCTGACGTGCGCCCAGAACATCAGAATCAGAATCGCCCCCATGATGCCGTCCCCGAAGATGGTCAGGCTTGCCCGGCGGCTGCTCGCCGCCGACTCCGCCATCCGGACGGCCAACAGGTCGTTCTCGTGATCCTTCATGAGACCGACGATCCGCCGGATCTCCTCCATCGTTCGCTTACCCTCGCTGGTGAGCACCACCGCCTGGGCGGCGGCGAAGCTCACCCCGCGCCGCAGATCGATGGTCTCGCGAATTTCCGCGAGCTTGGTGGAGACGGCGCGATCCAGCAGCGGGAGCAACCGGCGCTGATCCGGATCGTCGGTGGTGAGCGTCCGCAGATGTTGCAGGTGCCACGTGATGGAGGACACTGACCCGTCGTATGGCGCAAGGTAGGCCTCGTCGCCGGTGATGAGAAACCCGCGCTGGCCGGTCTCCGCATCTTTCAGAGTAGAGAGCGTGGCGTCCAGCTCGTCCATCACCACCTGGCTGAGGGCCACGCGCTTGTCGTTCCAGACGATGTTGCTCAGCGAGCGGTAGGAGAGCCAGGTACTGGCAGTGATGACAATGAGAATGAAGAGCAGCCAGGCGGTGAAAGTGCGGTCCAGCCCGCGGCGAAGCATCCGCTAACGATACGTCAGAATTATTGGCGAACCGGCCCCAAAATCAGCTAAGGTGTGAGCATGCGAGCGCCTATATTTATGGGGGCACTCCTGACCGCGGCCATTGGGACGCTGACCAGCGCTCAGGCGCCCACCCCCTCCGGCCCTCCCGTCATTTTCAGCAAGGACATCCAGCCCCTACTGCAGGACAACTGCGTATCGTGCCATGGCGATACGGTGCAGCTATCGAAGCTGGATCTCCGCACGCGTGAAAGCGCGCTCAAAGGCGGGGCGCATGGCCCGGCCATCGTCCCTGGCAACGCTGAGCAGAGCCAGCTGTACCGCCGCGTTGCAGGCCTCGAATCGCCTCCGATGCCAATGCAGGCGCCGCCCCTCACCGCGGAGCAGGTGGCGGCGTTGAAGGCCTGGATCGATCAGGGTGCCACTTGGGACGTCTCGGCCGCTGTCCTCCCGGCAGCGAAAACGAACTCCCTGGCCGCGCTCGAGGAGCGTGTGATCACGCCGGCGGAGCGGAACTACTGGGCGTTCAAGCTGCCTGTGCAGGTGACCGTGCCGCTGGTGGCAGCGCACCAGAGCGCGTCTGTCCCGTCGTACGAGAATCCGGTCGATCGTTTTCTCGAACAGGCCAGGCAGCAGCACGGGCTCACAGCCGCGCCGCGAGCGGACCGCCTCACCCTGGTGCGCCGCGCGTATCTGGATCTCCTCGGCCTTCCGCCCACGTCCGCCGAAGTCAGCGAGTTCATGGCCGATCAGACACCGTCTGCATGGGAACGCCTGATCGACAAGCTGCTGGCGTCCCCGCATTACGGCGAGCGATACGGACGCCACTGGCTGGACGTGGCGCGCTACGCGGATTCCGGCGGCTATGAGTACGACACCGATCGCCCCAACGCCTGGCGCTATCGCGACTACGTCGTGCGCTCCTTCAATCACGACAAGCCGTACAACGTCTTTCTCAAGGAGCAGATCGCGGGCGACGAGCTCGACTGGAGAACCGACGACACGCTGATTGCCACGGGGTTCCTGCGCGCGGGCCCGCGGGTGAAGTTCCGCGAGAAGGACAACCCGGAGCGGCGGTTCGACTATCTGGACGAGATCATCGGGACGATCGGCAAGGGCACGATGGGCCTCACAGTGAACTGCGCGCGCTGCCATAACCACAAGTTCGATCCCATCGCGCAGAAGGATTACTACGCGCTGGAGGCGTCGCTGTTCGGATACGTGGAAACCGAGATTCCGCTGGCGCCCCGCGCCGAAGCCGAGGCGTACACGAAGAAGAACGAGGAGATCGCCGCAAAGCAGCAGGCGTTGAAGGACGAGATCGCCAGGCTGGATGAACCCTATCGCACGCGCCTCGAGCTCGAACAGATCAAGAAGCAGTTTCCAGAGAACATCCAGCGCGCGGTGGCAAAGCCCGAAAGCGAACGGACCTCCGGCGAGCAGTTGCTGGCCACGCAGGTGCTTCACGCCACGACGGTTCGCGCAGCGGACATCCAGGCGCTGATGACGCCGCAGGAGCTGGCGCGACGGAAGGCGCTGACCGATCAGATCGTCGCGCTCGAGAAACAGCGGCCCGCAGCCCTCCCGATGGCGGAAATTGTGACGGACGGCGACTGGCGCTTCACGCCGATCGGTGAAGGCGACGACACCATCAGCTGTCCGAAGTGCCGGATCATGCCGGCCAACGGCAGTTTCCTCCATACCGGTCCCGGGCGCTACGAGCCGCCGCCATCGTATTTCCTGATCCGGGGCGACGTGGAGAGCCACGGTTCGCAGATGAAACCGGGATTCATTCAGGTGGCCACCTACGGCAATCCGCCGACCGAAATTCCTCCGGCGGACGGCCACACGTCGGGACGCCGCCGCGCGCTGGCGGAGTGGATTGCGTCGCCGCAGAACCCGCTGACGGCACGGGTGATCGTCAATCGCATCTGGCAGAAGCATTTCGGCCGGGGCATCGTCGCCACGCTGGAAAATTTTGGCAAGATGGGGGAACAACCCACGCACCAGGAGCTGCTGGACTGGCTGGCCGTGGAGTTCATGAATCGCGGGTGGAGCATCAAGCAGCTGAACAAGCTGATCATGACTTCGCAGGCCTACCAGATGGCGTCCGCCTACGAAAATCCCCGCGGACACCCAGAGCGATCCTGACAACAAGTACCTCTGGCGGTTCCGGCTGCAGCGCCTCGACGCGGAAATTGTCCGCGACAGCCTGCTGGCGGTGGGCGGCAATCTGAATCCGGCCATCGGCGGGCCGGCGGTCTTTCCGTTCATGCCGAAAGAGCTCCTCGACTCGCAGTTCCGCGGCATCTGGAAGAACATGCCGGAAGGCCCGAACGTGTGGCGACGCAGCATTTACGTCTATCAGCGCCGCTCGCTCCCCTATCCGATGTTCGACACGTTCGATCATCCCGACATGAACGTGACGGCCGGCGCCCGCAACGTCTCCACCGTCCCCACGCAGGCGCTGACGCTGTTGAACAACCCCTTCGTCCTCTCGCAGGCCCAGCGGCTGGCCGATCGCGTCAGCCAGGAGGCGCACGACCCGTATTCGCAAGTGAATCTTGCGTATCAGATTGCGCTGGCGCGGCCGGCCGACCGAAACCGAGGTGGCCATCGGCCTCGACCTGGTCAAGCGGTACTCGCTGGTGGACCTGACGCATGTCATCGTGAATCTGAATGAGTTCCTCTATATGAGGTAACCGCGATGTCGCACAAATGCTCACAGCACTTCTGGAACCGTCGCGATTTCCTGTTTCGATCCGGCGGAGGCATCAGCGGCCTGGCGCTGGCGTATCTCATGGAACGCCAGGGGCTGCTGGCTGCGGGCGAGCCCTCCTCCCTTGCTGATGCGTGCAGCGCCCCAGCGGTGGGCGTTAATCCATACGCACCGAAGCATCCGCACTTCGCGCCTCGGGCGAAAGCCGTGATCTCCCTCTTCATGTGCGGCGGGCCGAGCCAGGTGGACACGTGGGATCCGAAACCGGCGCTGTCGAAGTACGCCGGAGAGCCCATCGACGGCAAGGTGGCCGGAGATGTGATCGTTCGGCAAGGGTTTCCCGGACCGCTCATGCCGAGTCCCTTCACCTTCAAGAAGCACGGCCAGAGCGGCATCGAAGTCGCCGAGATCTTTCCGCATATCAGCCAGCACGTGGACGAGCTGGCCGTCATTCAGATCGGTATATGGCCGATCGAACGACCACGTCCAGGCCACCTACGAAATGCAGTCGGGCCAGATCAACATTGGGTTCCCGAGCATCGGCTCGTGGGTAACCTACGGCCTGGGATCGGAGGCTTCCAGCCTGCCGGCGTTCGTCGTGCTCACTGATCACCGCGGCGGCCCGCTGGGCGGGCCGAACGACTGGGGCGCCGGCTACATGCCGGCGGCATACCAAGGCACGCAGTTCCGCTCCAGCGGCGATCCGATCGTCGATCTTGAAACCGCCTGCGGGCATGCCGCCGGAAGAGCAACGCGCGCGGCTCGATGCGCTGGCGCGAGCTGAACGAGCTGGACATGCAGCCAGCCATCCGGGCAACTCGGAGCTGGCCGCGCGCATCTCGTCCTACGAGCTCGCCTACCGGATGCAGGGTTGCGCCCCCGGAGCGGTGGACACCAGCAGCGAAAGCGACGCCACGAAGACGCTCTACGGCCTGGACAACAAGATCACCGAGCCGTTCGGTCGCCAGTGCCTGATGGCGCGAAGACTCGTCGAGCACGGCGTCCGTTTCGTGCAGTTGTATCAGGGCGGGTTGGGCAACCAGAACACGGACACGTGGGATGCGCACGACAACGTGCTGGGCAATCACACGCAGCACGCCGCAGAGTCGGATCTGCCGATTGCCGGCCTGCTCACGGATTTGAAAGCGCGCGGGCTGCTCGACAGCACACTCGTGATCTGGCATGCGGAGTTCGGCCGGATGCCGATCTCGCAGCGCGGCGTCGGCCGCGATCACAACCCGGGCACCATGGCCATCTGGATGGCGGGCGCCGGAATCAAGGGCGGCCAGGTAATCGGCGCGAGCGACGACTTCGGCTACAAGGCCGCAGAGCAGCCGGTGTCATACCACGACCTCCACGCCACCATGCTGCACCTGCTCGGACTCGACCACACGAAGCTCACGTATCGGCCAACGGCCGAGACATGCGGCTCACGGACGTCTACGGCACGCTGATCCCGCAAATCATCGCGTAATCACGTGGAACGCCAATCACCATCTTTCAACGCAAAGACGCAGGGACGCAGAGCTTTCTTCTTTAAGAAGAAGAAAATTCTCTGCGCCTCTGCGCCTCTGCGTTGAAAATCAGTGGTGAAACGTGCTTAGTAAGGCCGTGGAAGCCGGTACTCGGGGTGGGTCTCCAGGTACGCGGCCACGCGCTGCGTGCGCGTGAACGCGTCGGCCATGAACGCGAATGCCTCCGCGATGCGCTCGTCGGGCTGCGCGCAGCTGAGCCGCAGGAATCCTCGGCCGGCGTCGCCGAAGGACTCGCCCCCCAGACACGCCACGCCTTTCGCTTCGTCCGCGCCCTCCAGCAGGAACATCGCCAGGCCGTGGGACGTGATGCCGAGGCGGTTGCAGACGGCGGCCACCGACGGAAACACGTAGAACGTTCCGCCGGGCATCAGGCAGGACACGCCGTCGATCTTGTTCAGCCCGGCCACCAGCAGCTCCACCTTCTGGCGGAATTCCTTCATCTTCGCGTCGCGGTACCCGCGCTCCTCGCGCATGGCCGCGACGCCCGCCATCTGCGTGAACGGCGGCACGCACGACAGCGCGCTGTTGGTGAGCTTGCCGAGCACCTCGATGATCGCGGGGCTGCTGACGGCGAATCCCAGCCGCCAGCCGCTCATGCTGAACGACTTGCTGAAGGTGTAGCCGGCGACCGCCTGCTCCAGCATGCCCGGGAAATTCGAGCAGCGAGTGGTGGCGGCCGCGCCAGACCATGCGGTCGTAGGGCTCGTCGCTGAAGACCGCGACGTCCCGTCCGCGGACGAGATCCGCCAGGCCTTCCAGGTCCTCGCGCAGCGCCACGCCGCCGGTGGGATTGTGCGGGCTGTTGAGGAAAATGGCGCGCGGGCTGGGATCGCTCGGCCAGGAACCGCCGCACGTCGTCCAGGTTCGGCCGGAAATCGTGCGACGCCTGGAGGTTGGACAACACCATGCGCGCGTTGCGGCGGAAGATGTTCGGCGGATAGGTGGGAAAGTGCGGGCTGAAGACCAGCACGCCGTCGCCGGGGTTCAGGAACGCCTCGCAGAACAGCTGCTCGAAATTCTTCGCGCCCGGGCCGGCAATGACGTTCTCGCCGGTCACCGTCAACCCGTACTCGCGATTGCACATATTCGGCCGCCGCCTCGCGGAACTCCATGATCCCGAGCGACGGGCCGTAGCGGCTGTGGCCGTCGCGGATCGCCTCCACCCCGGCCTCAATCGCTTTCGGCGGCGTGGAGAACGGGCTGTCGCCGATCTCGAGCTCGATGACGTCTTTACCGGCCGCAATCAGCCGCTTGGCCACCGCCAGCACGCTGAACGCGCTTTCGACGCCGACCGAAGAGGCAAACTGCTGAACGAAGGCATGCGTGCGCCATCTTATCAAATCAATTGTGAACGGGGAGATCCGTCAGGCGTGGCTGGCACGGGCGACGGCGGCTTCGATGGAGTGGAACACCACATCAGGCGAGTGATGGCCGTCCAGCACCGTGATGAGGCCGCGCTGAGTATAGTGGTCGATCACCGGCTCGGTCTCGCGCGAGTAGATCCGCAGCCGCTCGCGAATGACGCTCTGCCTGTCGTCCGCCCTTCCGCGCGCCGACAGGCGGTCCACCAGCACGTCGGCCATGACGTGAAGCGCAATGACGATGACGCCGCCGCGATCCTCCATCATGCGTCGAGCGCCTTCGCCTGCGGCACGGTGCGCGGAAAGCCGTCGAGCAGAAAGCCGCCCGCTGGTGTCCGGCTGTTCGAGCCGCGCCCCACCACCCTGATCATGAGCGCGTCGTCCACGAGGGCGCCCCGCCGCAGCGTGTCCGCCACGGCGGCGCCGAGCTCGGTCCCGTCGTGGATGGCCTTGCGCAGAATCTCGCCGGTGGAAATCTTCGGGATGCCATAGCGGGCAGGAAAAGCGATCCGCCTGGGTTCCCTTACCGGCGCCTGGGGGGCCAAACAGCACGATGTTCAAGGGCGCGTCCTCCGCGGCGGATACCATCGGCACAGGCCGGGAAGGGAACGACGATGACTCGAACGATGCACTGTTGGGCACGCACCAAAGTAAAGCGGGAGGCTGAATTAGACAATTGAATTGTTATGATTTCAGTAATCAATATTTGTAATATATCGGCATGATCAATGACCTCCGGCATATCCGCGCGTTTCTGGCGCTGGCGCGGGCGCGCAGCTTCACCCGCGCCGCCGCGGAGCTGCACATGTCACAGCCCACGCTCACCGTGCAGATTCAGCAGTTGGAAACGGCTGTGGGGGTCAAGACTCTTCGACCGCAACAAGCGCCATGTCGATCTGACGCAGGCGGGACGCGATCTCATGGTGCCGCTCGAGCGGATCCTGATCGACGTAGACGCGATCGCCGCAAGCACGGACGAACTGCTCGAGCATCGCCGCGGCCTGGTCACCGTGGCCGCGCTCCCGTCGATGAGCGCCGCCCTGCTGCCGCGCGCCATCAAGACACTCTCGGAGTCCTATCCCGGGATCACGGTGCGGGTGCATGACGGCGTGGCGGCGAAAGTGGCGGAACTCGTCAAGACCGGTCAGGCGGATTTCGGCATCAGCAGCCTCACCACCGGCGATCGCGATCTGGAAAGCCACGTGCTGACGATGGACCGGCTGTGCGCCGTGGTGCCGCCGGGGCACCGGCTGGCGAAGAAGCGCAGCACGACGGTGCAGGAGCTGGCCAGGCATCCGCTCGTGGTCATGGGCAAAGACAGCAGCGCGCGGATGCTGATGGATCAGGGATTCGATCGCGAAGGGCCTGGTGCCGATCGTCGCCTACGAAGTCACCTACGCGTCATCGGTGAGCGGCATGACGGCGGCCGGGCTGGGCGTCGGGATTCTTCCGGAATCGGTGGCCAGTGGCAGCGGGCTCCAGGTGCTGCCGATCCGTAACGAGACCATGCGCCGCCGCATCGGCATCGTGATCCGCGCCGGTCGCTCTTTGTCCCCCACGGCGGATAAACTGAAGCAGGTGCTCGAACAGGTGGCGCGCGGGATGTAATCGGCCCTATGCTGAAATGCTGTTTCTTGTCGCTGTGGATGCTGGCGCAGTTCACTCCGAGCAACACCGGAGAGCTGCAGGTGGCGGTGAGCGACGCCACGGGTCTCCCCGTGCAAAGCTCGGTTCAGCTCCTCAGCCAGGCGAATCAGGTCCGCCGTACGCTGCAGACCGATGACCAGGGACGGGTGGTCGTCAGCGCAGCTGCCCTTCGGCACCTATCAGAGTGCAGGTGACGCGCGACGGATTCGCCGTCTTTCTCCGGCCTCGTTGACATTCAGTTCGGCCACGCCCATGCCGTACACGGTCACGCTGGGGCTGGCCTCGCTGCAAAGCCAGGTGAGCGTCACGGCTGACGACACGCTGGTGGACTCGCGGCAGACGGCCAGCGTGAATCGCATCGGCCGCGAAACGCATCGAGTCCCGCGTGCTGGCGCTGCCCGGACGCTCGGTCCCGAACCTTATCAGCACGCAGCCGGGGTGGCTCCAGGAGGCCAACGGCGTCCTCCATCCGCGGGGTTCCGAATATCAGACGCAGTACGTCGTCGACGGCCTCCCCCTGACGGACAACCGCTCGCCCTCATTCGCACCGGCAATCGAGGCGGATTCAGTGCACTCGATGGGCATTCTCACCGGCGGCTACCCGGCGGAGTACGGCCGGAAGCTCGGCGGCATCATCGAAGTTGTCACGGCGGAGGATGCCACCCGTGGATTTCGGGGAACGGTGAGCGCGGCCGGCGGAAGTTTTGGTACGCGCGCGGTGGATGCCACCGGACAATACGCGTGGCAGGACACCACGATCGCGGCTACCGGTGCCTGGTCCGGCACCGATCGCTATCTGGATCCGCCCGTCGAAGAGAATTTCTCGAATCATGGCACCACCGAGGGCTTCTCGGGCCGGCTTGACCGCTCGCTTGGCGCGCGCGATCGCGCTGGGCGTGATCGTCCGCCACGGCCAATCCGCTTTTCTGGTGCCCAACGAGCGGGTGCAGGAAGAAGCCGGCCAGCGGCAGGATCGAAGCGGCCGCGAGACGCTCGGGCAATTCTCCTATCAGCGCATCGTGTCGTCCACGATGGTGTTCGACGTGCGCGGGATGGCGCGCGATTGAACGCGCGGCTCTCTTCGAACGAGGGTCGACCCCGATCCGCGCGCAGCAGGACCGCGGACTGCGCGAAACCTACATCAAGGCCACGCTGGAGCGGGCATCACGGGCGGCATGAATGGAAGGCTCGGCGGCGACGCGGATTTCGGCATGGTCCGCGAGCAGTTCGCCTACGCGATCACGGACGCCGGAGCAGTTCGAGCCAGGCACGCCTGAGACGTTTGCGTTCAGCGGCCGAGGCGGACGACCGCGAGCAATCGCTGTTCGTGCAGGACCGCATCTCGCTGGGCGCATGGACGGCCAGCGCCGGTTTGCGCTGGGATCGCTACGCGTTTCTTGTCCACGACCGCGCGCGTGAGTCCGCGGCTGGCGATCGCTTGGTCGCTGCCCGGCGCGCGATCTGGTGGCGCGTGCCTCTTACGATCGCGCGTTTCAGACGCCATCTTTCGAGAATCTGCTGCTGGCCAGTTCACCCTACCGTCGACTCGCTCAGCACGCAGGTGGCCCGGCTGCCCGGTGCCGCCGTCGCGCGGAAACTTCTACGAAGGGGGCGTCACCAAAGGCTTGTTCGGCAAAATGCGCCTGGATGTCAGCGTCTATCGCCGCCAGATTGAAGACTTCGCCGACGATGACGTGCTGTTGAATACAGGGGTGACGTTCCCCATCGCGTTCCGCCAGGCGGATATCCGCGGCAGTGAAGTGAAGCTAAGCCTGCCTATGTGGAAGCGATTTTCCAGGATTTCTGAGCTACGCCAACATGACCGGCGTTCGGCTTTCTCCCCGTGCACGGCGGCCTGCTGCTGGGTGAGGAGGTAGCGCGTTGGGCTCAACCGACCGCTTTGTCGTGACGCAGGATCAACGCAATACGGCGAGCGGCCCGCGCTGATGTATCACCGTGGCAGGCTGTCGGTGGCGCTCGGCGCCGCATACGGCAGCGGCCTGCCGGTGGAATTCGATGGCTCCGGGAAGACGCCATCGAGCAGTTCGGCGCGCGCGTCGTCGACAGGTGGATTTCGAGCGCGGGCCGCGTGCGGCCCTTCTTGTCTGTCGATACGTCGGTCGCGTATTCGCTGGGATCGAACGCCCGTCGCCTGCGTATCCAGGCCGACGTATCCAACCTGACCAACCGGTTGCGGGTCATCAACTTTGCCGGCGTCTTTTCGGGAACCGCGCTTGCCGCGCCCCGCTCCTTCTCTATCCGCCTTCAGGCCTCGTTCTAGAAACAGGCAAGGGATGGCAATCCGGTTGCATACCTGGAGGCCGAGGAGCGATTATGATTTTTCAGAGACTGGGCCTTCTTCTGATGGTGGTGGCGGCGGTGCTAACCATGCCCGCATGCGGCGCCATCGTCGGGATCTTCAAAGCTGGAATGGGCGTCGGCATCTTCATGGCGATTCTGGTGGTGGGCCTGGTCCTTTTCGTGGTGAGCAAAGCGAAGGCCTGACCCTTTTCGTTACAATAGAATCAACGCTATGACAGCGGCCAGAGGCGGTTCCATTGCGGCGTTGGTGCTTGCCCTCCTGGGTACTGTTCCGCGGGCGTCGGCAGCACAACAGTTCCCACTGCGCGGCCCGGCGGCATTGAGCGTCCCGCACCCCATCCCTCCGCCGGTCTCGACGGCAGCCACGCCGCCACGAGATCTCTATCAGCGACCCACGCCCCCGATCGTCACGCATCCGATCGTGAGACCTCCGGTGTTCTATCCGGTTCCTGTTTACGTGTACGGCCCGTTCGGCTACGGCCCCGTCAGTTACGACCCGCACGAGTATTCCGCGGAAGCGCCGCCGAGTGCGGCTGCCATTCCAGCAATTGCGCGCGGCGGCCTTCGATTGGAATCGTCTCCAGGGTCGGCGCAGGTCTTCGTGGACGGCCTCTTCGTCGGACTGGCTGACGACTTTGGATTATCGGGTCGCGCTCTCGATCTGGACGAGGGCAGACACCGCGTGGAGCTTCGAGCGACCGGCTACGCCACGCTGACGTTCGACGTGCGCATCCCGGCCAATCAGACCACGCGGTATCGAGGAGACCTCGAGAAGCTGTCGCCACCGTCAGCCGTGAGCGTTGCGCCGATACCGCCGGCAACCCCCAAGACGATGTACATCATTCCAAATTGCTACGCCGGGGATCGCCCGCCGTCGCGCGCGCTGCCGCCCGGGTGCGACGTCGCGAAGATGATCGTTCACAAAGCCCAGGGCGTGGCCCTAGGATCGATCAGCACTTTCATCCCGAAACCCAAAAACAGGTGCCGGCCGTCATCGGAGAAGAAGCTGTGTCCCACGCGGGTGTACCAGATCGATTTTCTGACACCGTAGATGATCCCGAGACTTGCGGACAACAGTCGATCCTGACTGAAATCGGCGCTGCCCGACGCGCGCAAGGTCCGCCATCACCGCTAGCTTTCTGAACAACGCGCGGCCGATCCCGGCGCCAAAATCCACCGTGGTCCCACGTGCCTCGTCGTTGATCGCTTTGCTGAACCCCGCGTTTCCGACGAGGGTGGCGTATCGTGATTCGTGCGACACCAGAATTGGCAGGACCAGCGTCTGGCCTGGCTCGGCCAGATCCTTCTCCACGCTGCTGCCGGCGGAAAATTCGATCTGCGGATACACCGAGACACGCAGCCCCCTGGACTCGTCGTTGTAGAAATTGAACTTCATGCCGAACGCGTAGTTGCCCAGGCCGATCTCATACGGGGTTCCTGTTTCACTGGCTGCAACGACGGGAAATTCGAATTTCAGCTGGGTGGGCAGCTCGTGGCCCCATCCTTTCAGCATCACGCCGTAGTTCGCATCCACGGTCAGCACGTTGATGCTGCGCGCGTCCACCCCAAGGTCCGCATCGGTCAGGAGATTGATCTGTACTCCCCGGCATCGGGCACGCTTGGATCGTCGGTCTCCAGCGGGGGCGATTGGGGCGTGGCATCGATGACCTCCACCTTCTCGCTGTTGACGTAGAGACCGCGGCGATGTTTGGGAAAAAGCGGAGGAGGAGGGTTCGCCGCCGGCTTCTCCACCGCAGGCGTCTGCGGTGTCTGCGCCGCCACGCGGCCGCAGGGCGCCAGCGTGAGGACAACGACGATCAGCCAACCAGTCGGACGTGGCACCTCCGACTGGTTAGCAAGATTCAGTCCGCGATTTACTGCCTGAGTGTGAAGCTAAACAATGCACTGCCGGCGGCCACCGTCACGTGTTGCTTACCGCCCGCCGGTAGGTCATCGGGCCGGACCGGACCGACGCGCCCACCGGCACCTTCCACAACAGCGTGCCGTTGCGCGCATCGAGCGCGAAGAAATATCCCTCGCCACCGCCGCTGAACAGCACGTTGGACGCGGTCGTCAGAATGCCGGCGAGCGGTGACGTCACCGCTCATCTTGAATTCCCACTTCATGTCGCCGGTAGCGGGATCGATGGCGCGCACCGCGCCGTAGCCCTCGTTCTCCGTTCGAGATAGCTCGTGCCGTTTGCGCGGATGCCCGGCACTTCCGGCGCGCGGCCCGCCACCGGCGAACCGCCGCCCTTCGACGTACTCCACTTTGTCCCGCACGTAGAACGTGCGGTAGTTCGCCCACGTGGGAATGTAGAACAGGCCCGTGCGCGGGCTGTAACGACGGCGAAGTACCAGTTGGTGCCGCCCTGATTGCCGGGAAAGATCAACATGCCGGGCGGCGCGCTCGGCGCCTTGCCGGCGATGCGGATCGGCTGGCCTTTCGCATCGAGCCCCTTCGCCCAGTTCACCTCGACGAACGGCTTACCGAACAGAAACTGCCCGGTGACGCGATCGAGCACGTAGAACTACCCGTTGCGGTTGGCGCAATACATCAGCTTGCGCGGCTGCCCCTGCCACGTGCGTCGGCCAGCACGGGAATCTGCACCGAGTCGTAATCGAACTCGTCGTGCGGCGAGAACTGGAAATGCCACTTCAGCTTTCCGGTGTCGGCGTCGAGCGCGACACGCTGTTGCTGTAGAGATTGTCGCCCTCGCGGTTGTCGCCGTTCCAGTCGGGACCAGGATTGCCGATGCCCCAGTACGTGAGGTTCAGATTCGGGATCGTAGGAGCCGGTCACCCAGACCGAGGCGCCGCCGGTCTTCCACGCGTCGCCCGTCCAGGTTTCGAAGCCCGGCTCGCCCGGCCCGGGAATGGTGTTGAAGCGCCAGGCTTCCTTGCCGGTCTCGGCGTCGAACGCGGCCATGAAGCCGCGAATGCCGTACTCGCCGCCGGCCGGCCCGATGATCACCTTGTCCTTGACGATCAGCGGCGCCGTGCGCGAACGCGTAGCCCGGCTCGGGCCTGCCCACGGCGACGTCCCACAGCAGCTTTCCGGTCTTCGCGTCGATCGCGACCAGATGGCCGTCGATGGTGCCCATGAACAGCGGTCGCCGAGGATCGCGACGCCGCGATTCACGCGGCCGCAGCACGGGCGCGCCTGCGGCGACGGGTTGTACGAGTACGTCCAGAACATTCGGCCGGTGACCGCATCGAGCGCGATGACGTCGTTCGGCGGCTGCACCGATGTACATGACGCCGTCGACGACGAGCGGCGTCGCTTCAAACCGCGTGCTCGAGCTCGCGCGACTGCAGCTGGTAGATCCACGCAGCTCGAGGTTCTTGACGTTCTCCGGCGTGATCTGCGTGAGCTCGCTGTGTCGCTGGCTGTACACGCCGCCGGAATACGTCAGCCAGTTCTGCGGCTCCTGCTTCGCGTGCAGGATCCGATCGAAGGTGACCTGCGCGCGAAGCGTGTGCAGCGAGGCCACCACCAGCACCAGCGACCAACGCGCGACGAATCATGCGTGCCGTCATTGCGCTCCGCCTTTCCTGGAAACGAGGTAGCTGACGAGGTCCGTCAGCTCCTGCGGGGTGAGTTTGCCGCGATAGGACGGCATCGGCGACTTGTCGAGAAACGTCAATTCGCGGACGTTGGACATCGGCAGCGACACCAGCTTCTCGCCGAGGTCGATGATCTGCACGGTAAAGGTGTCGTGATTCAGCAGGCGGCCGGTCATCGTCGCGCCGTCCCTGGTGACCAGCTTGACGAAGCGGTTGCTCGGGATGATGGACGCGTCCGGATCGAGAATCGAGCGCTGGATTTCATCGGAGTGCCGCAGGCGGCCAATCTCGCTCAGGTCCGGCGCCACGCGCACGCCCACGCCGTCGATGCGATGGCAGGTGGTGCAGGTGCCCTTGCCGATGAAAATCGCCTTTCCGTTGGCTGCGTTGCCGGCCGTGGACGCGCTGCGATCCGGCGGCCAGCGCGCAGGTACTGGACGATCGACGCGGCCTGCGCCTCGGAAAAGGCAATGCGGCGGCATATCGGTGCCGGGGATGCCGCGCAGCACGATGTTCACCAGATCGTCGTCGGTGGTGCCGCGGCGGAAGCGGCCGTGCATGAGGTCGACGTTGGAGACGTTGTCGCCGTCATCGCCGTGGCACTGCGAGCAATTGTCCGCGTACAGCTGAGGGCCGTTGGGAGGCGGCGGATTGATTTGCGGTCCCGCGGGCGCCGCACCTCCCTGGGCGAACACCGGAGAAATCACGACGCCGAATGTCATGACGGCCGACAGCAGGAGACCGGTGCGCATTCAACCTCCTTGGATATAATCGGCGTATGTTAAGCCCGAAGAGGCCGGCGCGCTACGGGAGATTCGCGGGGGTCAGGACTCGGGATGGTTCCGGCGGCGCCGGGCTTCGAAGACGATGATTCGACCGTTCGTGCACGGTCAGCCCTTCGGAAAAGCGGGCGTCCTTGAGGATGGCGGCCACCGCCTCCAGCACCACGCGCTCGCGTCCCTTCACCGAACGCTTGTCCAGCACGTCTCGCAGGTCGAGCTCGAGCTGGGGAATGCCGTGGGGGTGATCCAGGGCGATGAGCGCGCGGCCGTCGGACACCGGCACCAGCTGCACGCCGCGAAGCTTGCGCAGCGCGGCCACCGGCGTGACCAGGATCACCGAGTGGCTTCCGTGCGTGGCCACTTCCGCCGGGAGTCGCGGCACGGTCCTGCGGCGGACGCGCTCCACCAGACCGACCACCGCGCGTCCCAGATCCGCGTTCAGCGTTCCCAGACGCTGGATCACGTCTTCCGGCAGCGTCAACGTGACGGACCGGGACGGCCGGCCGAACTTTCGCGGACGTCCCCTGCTGCTTCTGGCGGGCATCATGACGCCCGGATTGTACGCGAGCCCGGCCTATTTTTCACCGGAAAAATAAAATCTGACCATTTTATCTCGTAGAAATCGTCCAGAGCCGTGGTAGGATTGACCGGTCTTCCCGCTCCGGCTCACGCCTTTTCTCAAGGAGAGTTCCGTGATACTTCGTTCCACGCTGTTCCTCTGTCTCGCGGCCGTCCTCACGTCGGGCTGCGGGAGCAAGTCGACCCCGGCCACTCCGACCACCCCGTCGTCGTCGACGACGCCGGTCACTCCGTCGGTGCCGGCCTCAACGACGGTCGCGACGCTGGATTCGCCGGCCGGCGACGATCAGTTGAGCACCCTTCGCCCGACGCTGGCGGTGAAGAGCGTGACGCCCGCGGCGGCGGTCCGGACCTATGAGTTCCAGATTGCGGATAGAAGCGACTTCAATGCGCCCTCGGGGTCCAGGAGCGCGTACTACACCGTGAACGTCACCAAGACGAACGTGGCGGAGGGCGCCACCACCACGTCGGTGGCCATCGACCAGGATCTCCAGCCGGCCACGCGTTTCTACTGGCGCGCGCGGTGGGTGCAGGGCTCCACCACCTCAGACTGGTCGAGCACCGGCACGTTCCGCACGCAGATCGTCGGATGGTCGCAGCCGGGCGAACTCTACGACCCGCTCGTGAACGGCGCCACCGTCGCGGAGCTGCGATTCAAGCGGACCACGTTCTTCCCCGGCCGGGGCCTGCGCATAGACGACTCCGATTCCTACGTGCGGTACGGCCTCAAGCAGACCATCACGAACGGCGAGTTCTCTGTGGATATCGAGGGCCTGTCCGACCACCCGGTTTCTGAAAATCCCGACACCGGCAAACTGAAGATTCTCTCCATGTGCGACCGCACCACGGACATCAACTTCAGCGACTGGCTGCTCAACGTTCAGTATCGCGGGCTCAACGGGAACCCGGACAATGCCATTTCGTTCAAGGCGCTGTTCGGCGAGGATGATGAGGATCACAAGCTGGAGCCGGACCTGGGCACACGCATCGCCAGCGTGCGCCACCTGAACCCCAGCAACACATATCTCTGGAAGGCCACGTGGGCGAACTTCTTCCACGTGGACGTGTATGACGGCGGGTCGAGCATTACGGGGGTCGGCGGCAGTCAGATATACGACTACGGCAAGAGCACGATCTACACGTACGCGCCGCCGTCGCATTTCGCGTATCTCGGCACCAACAACAGCGGATCGGAAAGCGGCTCCTGGCCGGCGGCAATCTATCGCAACGTCTGGATTGCCAACAAGGCGCGTCCGGTCTCGCTGGGGACGGCGATGCTGCCTCTGAAGTAGGTGTAAGGTCCATCGTGCATGGTCCATGGTTCAGTGATCAAGGTGGCGCCCTCGAGAATCTGACGCGCGTCTAAATATTTAATGGCGCTCGTAATTACATGCGCCCACCAAGCACCCTGAACCATGCACGATGGACCATGAACTGTTGGTCATGGACCTGCACTATGATGACAGCATGGATCGCACGTTCCTGCTGCTTGCGGCCGTCCTGGGATTTATCGGCGTGGCGCTGGGCGCGTTCGGGGCCCACGGGCTGCGCGGCCGTCTGACGCCTGAGATGCTCGCCGTGTTTGAAACGGGCGTGCGGTACCAGATGTATCACGTGTTCGCGCTGCTCGTGGTGGCATCCGCCATTGGACATCTGGGCAGCGCGCGGCTGCTGGTGGTCGCCGGCTGGTCGTTCTTTGCCGGCATCCTGCTGTTTTCGGGAAGCCTCTACGCGCTGGCGGTAACCAACACCACCATCCTGGGCGCCATCACCCCCATCGGCGGGCTCGCCTTCCTGGCGGGCTGGGCGTGCCTCGCGTTGTACGCCGCCGCGCGCTAACCGCTTTAGAAGACGCAAGAGTACAACTACAAAATCCTTACCACAGAGGACTCAGAGTAAAGGCAGAGGAATTTGTTTTGAAAAGCCAATCCTCCGTCTTTACTCTGTGTCCTCTGTGGTGAGAATTTCAGTGGTTCACCCTTACCCATTTTTTTGCGTTGCCTTCACGGCGGCACGCAGCGCTTCGCTCATCGCCTTCGGCAGCATCGCCCACGCGAACGAGAGCAGGATCTTCGGCTCCGCCAGACTGCCGCCACTGCTTCGATAGCCTCGGATGCTCTCCCTCCACTGCGCGCGATCCTTCGAACAGCTGAACAGCGCCTTCACGGCATAGGCCTGACGCAACCGCGAGAGCCGCAGCGCCTCGTGGGACGGCTGTTCGAAACGATGCTTGGCGTAGGCGTGGATTGCGCCGTCCATCATGAACGCCGATCTGGTGGAGGTAACCGTGCCGGCATGCGCTCGGTACTCTGCCAGCCGCTCGCCGACGTAATACAGACCGCCGGCGCGCGCCGCGCGAATGGCGTAATCGATGTCCGCCGCTCCTCCGCAGGACACATCGAACGGCTCGCGCTTGAACACCGATGCGCGGAACAACGCAAACACCACGCTGATGGTCTGGGACAGCGCCACCCGGATGGGATCGGCCACGCGTCCAGTGGCAAGCGCGGTCCGCCCATAGGCGCGCGAGTTCTCGTCGGTGTCTTCCCCCCGCCGCTCGCCGCTACTGGAAATGATCCAGTGATCGCAGAACGACGCCACCACGCCGGGATCGGCCATCAAGGGACGGACGAGGTGGTCCACGTACTCCGGAAGCAGGCGATCGTCGTCCGAAACGATGCAGAAGGCGTCGCCGCCGCTCTGCTCCACCAGATAGTTGAAATTCGAGAACATGTCGGGGCTGGGCCTGGCGGGCAGCAGGCGCACACGCGCGTCGACGGCGGACACCTGGGCCACGTGATCCCGAGTGCGATCGACGGAGCCGTTATCGGACACCAGGATTTCGAGATCCGGATACGTCTGGTGGCGGGCGGACTCGAGGGTTTCTTTCAGGAGCGCGAGCCGGTTCAGGGTGGGGATCAGAATCGAGACTCTCATCCCGCTCTCTTCAGGCACAGGGTAGACGTGGGGCGTATTATAGCCAGCGAAGGAGTGCCTATGTCAGCAAATCGAGTGGTGTTACGCGGGGCTTGCCGCGTTGGTCGGCGGCGTGGCGCTGCTGCGCGCGCAAACGGCGCCGGCACCGGCGCCCGCGGCGAGCACCATGGTGGAATACAGCAGCGAAACACGGTTCCAGTTGGACCTGCACGTGCCGGAGGCTGCGCTGGCCGCGTACCTGCCACCTGGGTGGACGCCGAACGTCGCGGCGCAGGGCCCGGCCAAGGACTGCAACCTGCGCGCAATCTTCGTCGATCGCATCACGATCAACGGGCCGGATGGCAAGCCGGTGGGCAAAGGCTCCAATCGCCTCGTGTATCTCGCCGCGCCGGTGAAGGAACCGGGCGGGACCAACGTGCAGCTCGATCATCGGCGGGCTCACGGAAGATCCCGCGGACGCGCCCGGACCCTTCGGAAATTATCTCAACGCCACAACGCACGCGATGCAGCGCACCACCACCAGCCGGCGCCACCGGCGGCGGCCCGATTCTGGACACGCAGGACTGGACGTTTGCGGCGGTCACGCGGCGAAAAGCTCGAGATGCACATCAAGTACGAGCGCGGCGTCGCCAACAAGGGGAATCCCAACGACACGACGCGTCTTCTCGGCGAAGAACCCGTCGTTCTTCCAGATCTCGGCGGCAGGAACAGGTGCTCGACATCCTGCGGAACACCACCACGAACCCGCCCGACCGCGTGAAGGAATTCACGTTCAAGGGCTCCGGCGGCAGCTACGCCAAGCTGTTCGACGGCACCGACAAAGCGCTGAGCTGGGACAACATTCTGTGGATCAATCGAACCGTTTCGCTGCCCTGACCACGATGGCGCTGTTCGGCGCCTGTCTGGCGGGCGTGGCCGCGCAGGCGCCACGCCCTTCGAGCGCCCAGACCTGGACGGCCACGTGGATCGCATCGGCGCACGGTCCGTATCCATCCGGGAAATGCCGTCGGCGCAGCCCGAGTTGAAGTTCGCGTTTCCCGACGCCGGCCAATGGCGCCAGCGACCAGACCTTCCGCCTGATCGTCCGCCCCGATTTGTGGGGCACGCGCTGGCGCATCCGGCTCTCGAACGCTTTCGGTACCAAGCCGGTGACGTTCGACGGCGTCTATCTCGGCCTTCAGGCGACGGCGCCGGCACCATCGTGCCGCGGCACGAACCGGCGCGTCATGTTCAACGGGCAAGCCGGCGTGCACCGATTCCGCCCGGTGCATCGACGTTCAGCGATCGCGGTGGCCCTGACACGTCACCGCGCGGGTCCACGGCCTGACTGGACGAAAGCTCGCGGTCAGCTTTCACGTGGCCGGCGAGAGCGGGCCCGATGACATGGCACGCGAAGTCGCTGCAGACCTCGTACCTCACGCGCCCGGAGTCCGGCGCGCACGGCGCGCGAGGAGGGCGACGAGGCGTTTCCGTTCACTCGACCACTTCCTGGTACTTCCTGGACGCGGTCGATGTGATGGCGCCCGCGGGCACACGCGTGATTGTGGCGTTCGGCGACTCCATCACCGACGGCACCGCATCCACCATCAACGGCGACGACCGCTGGCCGGACGTGTTCGCACGCCGCATGCACGCCGCGTACGGCAACCGTGTGTCGGTGGTGAATGCGGGCATCGGCGGCAACCGCATCATCAGCCCGGAGCAGCTACACGCCCGCGCAGCCATTCGCCGGCGGGCCCCTCGGCGCTGCAGCGCCTCGATCGCGATGTACTTGAGCATTTCGGGCCTCTCGGGCGTGGTGTTCGCTGGAAGGGCATCAACGACCTGAGTGCCAACTCGACCCACCGACGCCATCATCGCCGGCATGCGAGACCTGGTGGCCAGGATTCACGCCAAGGGCGCCATCAACATCGTGGGGGCCACCATCACGTCGGCCTTCAAGTACAACGGGCCGTCGGGCGACATCCGAAGGGGACCAGCGGCGGAAAGTGGTGAACGAATTCATCCGCACGGGCGGCCTGTTCGATGCCGTCGCCGACTTCGACGCGGCCACGCTGGACCCGGCCACGGGCAGCCTCAAGCCGGAGTTTCAGCCGAACAGCAGCATCGGCGGCCCGGGAGATCTGCTTCATCCCAACCGCGCGGGATATCAGGCGATGGGCAACGCGATCGACCTGAAAATCTTCGCCCGATAAAATACAAACCACGACGGGCACGAAGAAGACCACGAAGATCCACGAAGAACGCGAAGATCCACGAAACCACTAAGACACCAAGATCGACAAAGCCAAGGCACGACTCTCGGCAATCTACAATCTACAATCTGCAATCCGCAATTGTTCCTCTCTGCGGGCTCGCGTCAGGCGATCTCTGCGGGCTGGGCGCCGGCGTTGCGCCGAAGGCGCTGCGGGCGAAAGAAAAGCGGAAATGCAAGATCCACGGGTCGCAGGGATCTTGTATTTCCGCTTCTTCTTTCGCCCGGCGTTGGCCGCGGAGCGGCCAACAACGTCGGCGCGTAGTCTGCGTCCTCTGTGTTGAGACGAGCGACCGTTTAAGGCGTGAACCAGTACGTGAGCTTCACCACGAACACGTTGGTGCCCGGCGCAGTAAAGCCGGTGGCCAGGTCGCGCCATGGCGAAAACTCGCCCGGGCGGCTCTTGTCCGACGTGGACATGTTCCACACCAGAAACAACGTGCTGCCGCGCAAGTATTCCCACCGCATCACGATGGTGCCGCGCAGCGACTTGTGGTTGAAGTCCGGATCGTCCGAGATCGTGACCGGCTCGAACTCGAATGACATAGGGGCGCGCAAGCTTGCGGATGTCGGTGTAATCCCCCACCGCAACGAACGGCTGCAGGTACGCCTCCAGCGTCATGTCCGCGGCTGAACGCGTAGGTGGCGCGGCCGGTCACGTTCACCACGTTCCTCCGCAGGCGGCCGTAGATGTTTTCTTCTCACTCCGTCGCCGTCCAGGTCCTCGTTCTTGATCCATTGGGCCACATCCTGGGCGAATGTGTATCCGGTGCTGATTGAAGCCTGCAGACGGTCGGACGGCTGCAGCCGCAGCGTTGGATCGACTCGTGCGCTGCCATCCGCCGGCTTCATCGCTCGCTGGCATCGAGATGAAGGAAGACGTTCCATCCCTTCCGCGTGTCCGTGCTGATGTTGAAGTACAGCCAAACGGTTGGACGGTTTCACGATGGGCGGTCCGCCGCGCGTGTCCAGATCGTCGAATCGCCTGGCATTTCGACTCGCCCCGGTGTCCATCCACCAGTAGTTCTTGAACCGCAAGAACACCTCGGACCCGACAGAATGATCGAACACCAGGCCGTCGGTGTTCCAGGCCGGTTGTAATAGCCGGCAGATATTCACCTGCCGGAAGTACTTGCCGGGATCCGGCCGCAGATAGGTGCCTCCCCCATTGAATTCGTTCTTGTTGTTCCGGCTGGCCAGGAATCCGATGTCGCTGTTGCGGAAGTCCTTGTCGAAATGGTCGAAGTGAGCAAAGGCATTGGCATGCTTGCTGTTGAAATTGAGGTTCTGCAACTGGCCGTACCCGTCCCGCATCTGGCCGTCGATGGGGGCGTGGGTGCCGATAACGTGCCCGCTGAGGTTGAACCGGTTCCTGTTCCAGCGCAGGTTGTAGTCGGGCCCTCCGGTAAACGCGTCCAGCTGTTTATCGCCACGCACCACGCCAGTGGCCACGAATCCCACGTTGGACGAAGAGCGCATGATGTCGCGTTGAACGCGTCCCACGGCATACATTGTGGAGGGTTCGATCAGGCGATGATCGTTGCGCACCGTGGTCTCCGTGCCGTCGGCCGCAGTCGACCGTCGTGTCCACCACGGCAAACTCGCGAGCGGTAAGCGCGCTCAGTCCTCCGTAGGTCCAGCTCGATTTCTTCCCCGGTCAGCTTGACAGCGCCAAGTATCGTGGTTTGGTCCGGCTGGTGCACCACGCGTTTCGTTGTCGTTCAGCTCGATGCGCCCGGGCGCCTGGCCGATGCGCCTCGAGTAGAAATCCGGCACCTGGCCGTACGGCAGCACGAACATCCGGCTGTCCTCCAGGAAGAAGGGCCGCTTTTCCGGAAAGAACGTCTCGAAGACCGAGAGGTTCAGCACGGCGGGATCGGCTTCCACCTGGCCGAAATCCGGGTTCAGCGTCGCGGACACCGTGGTGGACGTTCCCAACCCGATGCGCATGTCCAGACCGCCGTTGAAAGCCAGGCTCGTTCTGATCAGTCGTTTCCGCGGAGTCGTGCGACGCGCTGGACAGCATGAAAGGCAGCAGTTCGAGGCGGCGCGGCGGCGTCAGCCGATCGTTGAACACGAGGTGGCCGAAGCGCGAGACGATCCCCTGCACGCCACGGGGTGTGGCCACCCAGCGGGAGACCTCTCCGGTCTTGGCGTCCTGCCGCTCGACGTTGAAGCCCCATACTGCGGCTTCGCCCGGCCGCACGTTGAAGCGGAGTTGAGAGAACGGAATCCGGAGCTCAGTGCTCCAGCCGTCCGCCAACCACCTGGGCGGCGGCATCCCATACGCCGTCGTAATCAAAACTGTATCGGTTGTCGTCAAAAAACGTGAAGTCACCCTGCACGCCCGACGGGTTCACCTGAAACGTGTAGCCAGTCTGATGGTCGTGGCGAGGATCGAAATTGACGCTCAGGCGATCGCTGCGGGGAATATTGTCGCGGCGACCCGAGCCCGGCGGCCACGTCGGCCGGATTCCTGAAGAAACAATGCACCGCGACGTATAATGTACCGATCGTCGTAGGCCACCTGAACAGTGGTGCGCTCGGTGGCGGCCGACATGTTGTCAGGATCGATCTGCGTGAACCCGTCGATGCTGTCGGCCAGCCCCCACGCCTCATCGTCAAGCCGCCCGTCCACTTTTGGAGGGGTACCGGCCAGACGGAAGGCACGGAGCTCCTTGCCTTCCTTATCCGCGAATGCCGGCTCTGAGGGGACGCTTGGGGAGTCCTGGGCGCGCAGCGGGAGCGACGCCCGCAGAGCGTCCCAGAAATCACGCAGACGGGCAGGGTCCAGTGGATAGCGCGCACGGAATGTGACTTACCCGGCTTGAGTATAGCCGTTCAGGCTGGGCGCGGCGCAAAGACGGGGCGCTCGGCATCACGGCTTGCTCAACAATTCCAGGAAATAGTCAGTGGCGTCGGAGGATTTCATGGTCGCCAGTCGCTCGACGATCCGCTTCTTCATGACCGGGTCGGTTTCCTTCTTCGCGATGTCCACCAGCGCCTTCGAATTTCTCTGCTGAGACAGGGCATCGATCACCGCGCGGCGGACACTCTCGTCCTTGTCGGCGGCATACACGGCGACAAGCGCATCCGCGCTGGCCGGCGACGCCATCATGCCGAGGTTCTGCACGATCGATCGCTTCAACCCCGCTTCGGTTTCAGCCTTCAGAAGCTGGATCAATTTCGCCTCGTTATGCCCGGCGAACATCGCCTGGATGATCCGCCTGCGCACCTCTGGAGAGCGTTTCCGACTGGTAAAGCTGCGAGAGCTCCTCCTGCGCACCCATCGCGCCCAGCTGCTGCACAGCTTCGGCGCGCAGATCCGCGGACTGCTCTGTCTTGGCAACATCCAGCAACCGCGCACGATCGCCACCTGCCATAAACGCGCGAAGGATGCTGCGCTTGACGTCGAGGCTGGAGGACGATTTGTAGATTTCCAGCAGCGTCTGCCGGGTATCTGCGCCGCCGAACGCACCCAGATATGTCACGGCCTTCGCCTGCAGGTCCGGATTGCCCGCTCCCCTGGCGATGTCCGCCACGATCTTGCGCGCCTGTGGCGATCCATTTTGTGCAAGCACAAACAGCGCTCGCTCTTTCAGCCGCGGCGAACCGGTGCCGCGCAGGATCTTGTCGATCATCGGAATGGCGCGCTGCTCGTCGGCGCGCACGAGGCTGTTCAGCGCCATCAACTTCAGCTCATCATCGGGCACGCTTTCGGGCCGAACGGGCTGGCCGGCCGCCTGCCGGATTTCCACTTCGAGCGCGCGCGCCTCGCGCGATCCATTTGCTGTTAGGAAAAGTCTGGCGCAGTTTCCCAAGCGCCTCCAAAGCGGCCGCCGCGTTCCCCTGCTTGTTCTGGACCCATGCGATCCAATACGCGGCTCCGTCGGCGCGTGAGCCGCCGAGCGTGCATCACGCGCTGAAACTGCTGCGACCGCTTCGTCCCACCGCCCGCTGTCCAGCGCGCGGATGCCGGCCTGATAAAGGCGGTCCTCGTTGTTGTCTCCTCGAACGATGATTGGCCGCGGGATGGGCCGCGGGCCTCTGGAATTTCCGCCTCGAACTTGCCCTCGAGCGTTGCCGCCAGTTTCTCGTCCACGTCAGCAGCTATCGCCTCGCCCAGTTTCCTGCCGGCATCCGCCATGAGCGAGTTCATCGCGTCCATCTGTGCCTGCAGGGCGTCGAAGCTCAATGGATGGCGGCGCCCCGGAACCGACTGCGCCGACACGCGGCCCACGGCCGCGACAAGCGAGCGCCGCACAGGAACTTGAAGAGAAATCGTGTGTGCATGGTGTCCTAAGAAACCGGCTGCTTCGGAGCAGCCGGGGTTTCAAGTTGCCGCGTTCTCTGGCTTCCGAACCGATGATCTTCACCTTGAATAGAATCCCCTGCGCTTCGATCCGCTGTTGAATCTCCGTCAACTGCGCCATGGAGATCTCCGACGGCCCGCGGGCCACCTCCACCAGCACGCGCTCCAGGTCGTCCAGGACGTCGGCCACATTGGTCTGCCCCAGCTGAACGGCAGTCTGGCGGTAAAGGCGATTTGATGCGAGCAGCTCGTCAGCCCACTGGCGCTCTGAGGAAATGTCGAGCTCACCGTGAGCATGCGCGTTAACCAGCTCCACCAGGACCATCTGCGAACGTTCCAGATGATCGCCCACGGCGACCAGCAGCACACGTTCTCGCACAGTCGCTGGCGAATCGCCCGAGGCGCCCATCGGTACGCTGCGCGGCGCCGTCTCGCGATCTGCACGACAGCAGCGCGCTGATGCCGCCGCTCGATCACCCGGCCCGCCAGAAACGCCATGACGATGGCAGCAGCAGTGGCCAAGGCCCAGGCCGGCGCCCATCCGCGGATTCGATGCCCTTGCCTTTGCGGAGTCGTCGTCAGTAGCGGCGACGCCTTGTCCTGATCCGAAGCCACGCCTCCGGCGGCGGCTCGATGGAAGGCAGAGATTGAGCCTGAAGTCACAATGTGCTGAAGCTGCGCGACAAACAGGGCGCAATCTGCGCACTCTTCGAGATGCCGTGCAACGCTGCTATTCGGTCAGCCCCGCCAACACGCCGTCCAGGTAATCGTTCAGCTGGTCCTGTCGGTGGGTGCATGTCCTTAGCTCAGCAACGCGCGGAGCTTCAGCCGCGCCTTGAAAACCTGAGACCGCGACGTCCCTTCGCTGATACCCAGCATGCCAGCAATCTCCTTGTGGTCGAGACCCTCAACGTCGTGCAGCACGAACGCAGTGCGATAGCCGTCGGGCAGCCGTTGCACCGCACGCTCCAGATCGAGCCGCGCCACCGGCGTGTCGCGCGGCGCCACGGGCTCTCTGGCCCCGTCGTCCTCAAATCCGTCCGTGACCGTCTTCATCCGGGACTGTCGGCTGCGCACAAAATCGAGACACCGGTTCATGGCCAGACGGTACAGCCATGTGCCGAGAGTGGCATCGCCCCGAAAACTGTCAAGCTTCTTGTGCACGTGCAGAAAAATGTCCTGCAGAAGGTCTTCACCTTCCTGAGGAGATCCCGTCATCCGGCATGCCAGGCTGTAAATCCGTGGTGAATGCTGACGATACATCTCTTCGAACGCGTCGCAATCTCCGGCCCGGCAGCGTCGGACCAGCTCGGCATCATCATCCGGCGGCCTGCTCACCCTTACCGCATTAGACGGAAGGACGACGGCCGCGCGTTGCCTGCTGGCGGTCATGGTGGGGCCATCGTAAGATGAGCCATGCGGATTCTGCGTGGCGTTTTTCGTTCTCGTTCTTCTGGCGGCTCTGGCTGCCGGGACTGCCTACTATTTCGCCGGCAGGGCGGCCGGTCCAGCCATCACGATGACCCACCCGGCGATCGTCGGTCAGGCGGCGCCCCTGGACGTCGTCGTACAGACGCCGCGCGGACAGCTGGACTCGCTGTCGATTCAAATCGAGCAGAAAGGACAGACGATTCCCGTCTACTCATACGGCCCGGGCTCTGCCGCCCCGAAGGTCGAAGGGACCGATCGCGTGCATGTCACCCAGATCGTGGGCAAAAAAGGCATCCCTCAGCTGCAGGCCGGCGCGGCCACGCTTGTCGTAACCGCCACCCGCCCGGTGCTGCGTGGCTGGCGGCATGCGACCTCGCGTGTGACGCACGACGTGCAGCTGCGCTTCGACCCGCCCCGTCTGAACGTGGTATCCACCAAACACTATGTCAACCTGGGCGGTTCGGAGTTCATCGTGTATCGCGTCACACCATCCGACTCTGAATCGGGAGTCAAAGTGGGCGAGTTGACGTATCCGGGGCTTTCCGGCGGCCGGCGCCGGCGCGCCCGCCGATCCCAGCCTGAAAGTGGCCTTTTTTGCGCTCCGCTACGACCAGCCGATCAACGCGCCGATGGAGCTGTACGCGCGCGACGCTGCCGGCAACGAAGCCCGCGCGCAGTTCGACCACCAGGTGTTTCCGAAGGCATTCAAGCACAGCCGAATTCCGCTGGACGACACGTTTCTGGGGCGGGTGGTTCCGGCGATTCTGCTGGGATCGCCACAGCTGAACGCGAACCCGGCAGACCTGCTGCCTTCGTTCCTGAAGATCAACAACGACCTGCGGCGGATGAACTCGGACACGATTACCGCGCTGACCGGCAAGACCTCGCCACGGTGCTTGTGGAAGGGCGCGTTCCAACCGCTGGGCGGGTCGCAAGTGGAAGCGGCGTTCGCCGATTACCGCACGTATATCTACGCCGGCAAGGAAGTCGATCGGCAGGTGCATCTTGGGTTCGACCTGGCGAAGGTGGCCAACGCGCCCATCCTTGCGGCCAATGACGGCAAGGTGCTCTACGCCAAAGACCTCGGAATCTACGGCAACTGCGTCATCCTCGATCACGGGATGGGTGTTCAGTCGCTCTACGGCCACCTTTCTTCGTTCCAGGTTCAGGAAGGACAAGACGTGAAGAAAGGCCAGACGCTGGGACTCACCGGCGAGACGGGTCTGGCCGGGGGCGATCACCTTCATTTCAGCATGATGGTGGACGGGCAGTTCGTCAACGCCACTGAATGGTGGGATCCGCACTGGATTCAGGACCGTATCGCGCGGAAACTGCGCGAGGCAGGCGCAGCTGGCGCGACCGTTGCACCGCAATGAGGCATGTCCCAGCCGGCTGACGAAGCCAAATTCCGGTGCGTGCTTCGGCTTGCTTTCAACAACGACCGCAAGCTGTTCGACCAGTTCCGCCAACTGACGCGTGATGCGGTGCCCGAAGCGCACGCCGCCGTCCTGCGCGGCAGCTCCGTCACCGGCAAGCGTCACTCCGACGGCGCGCCCATTCGACGCCGACGGCCCCGGCACCAGTGACCTGGACCTGACACTGGTAGGGGCCGAAGTGCTGCGCTACTTCACCGCCTTCTGGATTCCCGCCTTCCACTCCAAGCCGCTCAGCGAGACGGATCCCGATATTGCGCCGGATCTGGTGCCGCTTCGAGCGCGGCTGATGGAGATGGTCCACCGCCCGGTGAACATTCAGGGCACCTGCGACTGGGTGCAATTCTTCCGCGGCGACATCATGGAGCAGCCGTACCTGACGCTGTATGGCAGCCTGAAGGAACCGTGAGCCTGAGGATCCTGAGCTACAACATCCTACGGGGTGGAGAAGGCCGCCAGAAGCCGCTGACGGCGGTGATCACCGCCTGCTCGCCCGATGTCGTGATCCTGCAGGAGGCCTATAGCGCCGCCGTCGTGGAAGAGCTGGCATCGGCGTGCGGCATGTCCCACTGGGCGGCGCTCGATCGGACACTCGGTGGGCTTCATGAGCCGATTCGCTGTCGCCAGCCATGTGTGGCGGCGAGTGCGCTGGGCCAAACGCGCGTATCTGGAGCTCGTGCTGGCAGAAAGCGGCTTCAGGATCTTCGGAGTCCACCTGAGCGCCGTGCATTCGAACCTCACCGAGCATCGCCGCGCGTACGAAGTGCGCGCGCTGCTGAAGAGCGTCGAGCATCATCAGCAAGGCCTGCACCTGGTCACCGGAGATTTCAACACGCTCGCCCCCGGTGAGCGGCTGGACATGCGGCGGCTGCCGCCGCATATCCGCGCTTTCGCCTTCGTCACGGGAAAGACGATCCGCTGGGTCACGATCCGGATGATGCTGGAGGCCGGCTACGCAGACGGTTACCGAGTGCTGCACCCGTCCGGCGAGGGCGCCACGTTTCCGGTGTGGGATCCCCACGTGCGGCTGGATTATGCCTTCGTTCCGGAGGCGTTCAAGGAAGGCGTGGTGAGCTGCGACGTCATGCGAGACGTCCCGGCAGCGCGCGACGCCTCGGATCACTTCCCGCTGCTCACAGAACTCACCGTATGACTTCACCGAAAGGTTCAGGGTCCATGGTGCAGGGTCCATGGTTCGAAGATTCGGGGTTCGGGGTTCGAAAACGAATGATGCGCGTCAGAAGTTCATCGCGCCACCTCGCACCCGGAACCTTGCACCTGGACCTTGCACCGTTACGACTGCTGATCCAGCACCCCCGCGAACCATTCAAACATCCGCTCGAACGGGTTTCTCCGGCGGAATTCCCTCAGGTCGATCGGCTTCGCTCGCTTGACGTCCGCCAGGAACTCCTGCCGCAGCTGCGAAGCCAGCGGGCGGTCCAGGATCCCGATGGCATTCTCCTGATCGAGCTGGCGCGAACGGAAATTCAGGTTCGGCGATCCGATGATGGACCACGCGGCATCGATGACGACCGCCTTCTCGTGGACGAACGTGGGCTGATACTCGTAGATCTTGATCCCCGCGCTGAGGAGATCGTCGTATCGCCGGTGCGAGCTCGCCCTCTCGAGCTTGTTGTCGTTTTTGGGACCGGGCACGAGCAGCCGGACGTCCAGTCCCGCCTTCGCCTTGTCCTGGAGGGCGTGGCTCAGATGCGCATCCGGAATGAAGTACGGCGTCACCAGCCACACGCTCTCGCGCGCGGCAAGAACCGGAAGCAGGTAGAAATATTCCATCGCCTCGTGATCGTCGGCCGGCGAGTTCGCCAGATGGATGAAGCGTTCCACGCCCGGAGCCGACGTGGCCGACGCCGGGTAGAGATCCGCGCCCACCAGCACCTCGCCTGACGAGCTCACCCACGTGTCGGCAAACCCCGCCTGAAGGTCTTTCGCCAACGGCCCCGTGACTTTGAACATCGTGTCGCGCCAGTGGTCGGCATCCTGCGCGTGGCCCAGCCAATGGTCGGCCACCGCTATGCCGCCCGTGAACCCCACCTCACCGTCCATGACGATGGCGCGCCGGTGATTGCGGCGGTGAAAGCGCGTGAGCTGCCCCAGCTTCGGCGTGCGGAATTTCGAAACCTTTGCGCCCGCCTCTTTCAATGGGTCGAAGGCTTTGTCGGCGATGTCCTTGGCGCCGAAGCCGTCCAGGAGGATGCGCACCTCCACGCCGCGGCGCTGCGCAGCCAGGAGCGCCGGCAGCACCTGATCCGCCATCTGCCCGTCGCTCCAGATGTACACGCTGAAATTGATGGATTTCTTCGCGCTTCGAATGGCCGCCAGCAGGGCAGGCAGAAATTCGTCACCGTTGTTCAGGATGGTCACTGTGCCGCCGCGATCGATCGGCGCGTTGACCAGCGCGGACAGCGCCGTGGCGAATTCGAGCGATTCCACCGCAGGCACCGGGCCGTCGGTCGTGATGGTGGTTGGCCTGTCCCCCACCGCGAAGAAGAGCGCGCTCAACACGGTCACGAGAGAGATCGCGCCGATCACGAAGATGACAATTTGCCACCATGCGTATCTTCTCTGATTGCACGCCAGGAGAAGCCAGGACCGGCCGTCGCCCGGAATCGATACCTCCCGTTATGGTTTGCGCCAGCTCTGTGTGCGTCGACAGCAGCCATATGTGTCTCAATCCCCGTCAATGTGTCCGCGTTCGCGGCGATTCCATGCGCACGCTCGGCATTTATGCAAGATTCGGTGCCAGGCACTGGGGGTGAAAAGAGTTCGCCGAGCAGCTGCCCCGCCGGATCAACCGAGTCCTGGAATCGGCTGGCCAGTAGACAGCTGAAGCTGAAAGTGGAGATGATCGACGAGGGCGCCGTGATGGACGGCCTTCAGAAGGTGGCGAACCGGATTACGCTGGGACTGGTGCTGGCGGCGCGGATCGACAGCAGCTTCCGGCTGCTGGGTTATCCGGGCTTCGTAACCACGAAGGCACGAAGGTCGGGAATCTCACAAGGCACGAGTCGCCAGAATCTGCAATCTGCAATCCCCAATCTGCAATTCTTCTTCTCTGCGGGCTCGCGTAACAGGATCTCTGCGGGCTGGGCGTCGACTTTGTTGGCCTCATGCGGCCAACGCGTGAAAAAGCGAAAACGCATCGCTTTATCGAACGGCCGGGGTTGAGGCGGCTAACACCGCCTTCGGATCGCGAGACGTGTCCAGGTTAGCGTAGAAGCTGAAAACGAAGCTCTTCAACGCGGGGTGCAGGAAATCCGCACCGAACTTGTACTGCTTCATCTCCGCGAAGGCCTTCTCCGCAGTCCAGCCCTCCTCCGTCATCCGATACGCCGCCGTCATGACGCCAGTACGGTGCCGCCCGCCCATGCAGTGGACATATACCGGCTGATTCGCTGGATCCGTCACGAGCTTCAGGAACTGTTTCACCACATCCTGGCTCGGCTCCACATCGGTGGTCATCGGGATCCGCACGAACCGCATCCCTTCGCGCTCCACGTTGGCGCGCTCGTTCACATCGCCTTCCTGCGCCAGATCGATGACCAGCTTCACCCCCAGGCCCGCGAGGTCCGCGAAATCCCGTCCCTTCGGCTGGGCACCGCGAAGGTAGCCGTCGCTGACGCGACCGAAATTATCGATATGGATGGCCGACGGCCGCGCAACAGCCGAAGAAACCGCTGGCGTCTTGGGGTTGTCGGCAGCCGCCGGTGCCGCCAGCGAGCAGGCCAGGATGAAGGAAAGGGCTAGCCGGGTCGCGGTGCTGTTGTATCTCTTCATTGACGCCTCCGGGAAAGGCTGAACATTCGGCCTTTCAGGAAATCAACGTTGGTCAATCGGATTTGTGCTCGAACGATTAGCGGGTAGGTAATTTCAGGATACGCCTTCCGGCGGGCCCGATCAAGCGCCGTAACTCTGGACGGCTTCTTCGAGGAGGTGTACCGGGCAAACACACGATGCAACCTGACAATCTCCAGGACGGTCTCCACCGGAGGTTTCACGTGAGCCAGGCGGATATCGCCCTGCTGGCCGGACTGCCTGAGCCGTTTCAGCGCGGACAGCAGCGTCCCCAGCCCGGCGGTGTCGATAAAATCGACCCCGTTGAGGTTGACTACAAGATTGCCCCGGCCGCCCTCGATGAGATCGAGCAACGCCGCCCGGAATGGCGCCGCCACCACCGCGTCCAGACGGGGCCCTTCGGGAGCCACGATGGTGGTGTTGCCTCGCTCGCTGATCCCGATCTGCATCTTTATCTCACTGGTGAGAGGATCCGCCTACGTCAGTATGTTCCCCGGATGCCCCGTTGGCAACGAGACTCTGGACGAACCTGCACAGCGAACCTCGCACCTGCGAACCCTGCACCCCTGCGAACCCTGCACCATGGACCATGCACCATGGACCTAATAGAATCCCCTAATGGATTTCGAACGGCGGATGGAGCTTTACGCGGAGCTGGCGGTGAAGGTGGCGTTGAACGTACAGCCGGGACAACGACTGATGATCATCGGGCCACTCGCCAATGGCGGCGCGGCCCTCGAGGCTGCGCCGGTCATCAGGAAGATCGCGGAGTGCGCCTACGGCGCGGGCGCCGCCTTCGTCGAGGCGATTTTCGGCGATGAAGCCATGCAGCTCATCAGATTTGAGCACGCGCCACGCAACTCGTTCGGCCGAGTACTCCGGCATGGCTCCCGCAGGCGCTCCAGGGGCACGTGGAAGGCGGGAACGCCGTGTTGTCGGTTTACGCGAACGATCCGGACCTGCTCAAGAATCAACCGCCCGATCTCGTGAGCACGCGTGCAGGAAGCCACCGCGCGCGAGGTGCGTCCATTCCGCGAGCAGATCTCGCGGAACCAGACGAACTGGGCTGTGGTGGCAGCCGCCAGCCCCGGCTGGGCCGCGCGCGTGTTTCCGAAGATGTCCGAGGAAGCGGCGACGGCGCGGCTGTGGGACGAGATCGGCCGTCTCTGCCGGCTTGACCGGCCGGACCCTGTAGCGGCCTGGGAAGAGCATCTCTCGAACCTCGAGCGGCGCGCGATTTTTCTGAATACCCGCAGGTACAGCGCGCTGAAATACAAGGGGCCCGGGACCAATTTCACCCTTGGCCTTCCCGAAGGCCACATCTGGGTGAGCGGCCGGACGGCCAGCCGTTCCGGCATTCCATTCACGGCCAATCTTCCGACTGAGGAAGTTTTCAGCATCGCCCACAAAGATCGCGCCGACGGCTGGGTGCGCTCATCGAAGCCCCTGAGCTACGGCGGAACGTTGATCGACGGTTTCAGCCTCCGTTTCTCTCAGGGCGAAGTGGTCGAGATGAAGGCGGACAAGGGAGAAGCCGTGCTGAAGCGATTGCTCGAGGCCGACGCGGGCGCCCGCCGCCTCGGCGAGGTGGCGCTGGTGCCGCACAGCTCACCCATCTCGCAGTCCGGCCTCCTCTTCTTCAATACGCTGTTCGACGAGAACGCCGCCAGTCACGTGGCGCTGGGCAACGCCTACAAGTTCACGATGGAAGGCTCTGAGTCGATGACACAGGAAGACTTCGAGAAGGCAGGCGGCAACAGAAGCAGCGTCCACGTGGATTTCATGATCGGCTCCGGTGAGCTCGACGTGGACGGCGTCCTGCCGAACGGATCATCCGAGCCGCTGATGAGGCAGGGGGAGTGGACGGAATAATTCGTCTCCATCGTCCATCGTCCATCGTGCACACATCTCATTCATGAACAGACGATGATCTCGTGCTCAGAAACTGGTCGTGCGAGCGCGCAGCCGCGTGACAGTCCAGTACATTTTCGGCGACGGATTTTGAGACTTGAGTCCTGAGCCCTGCGCCTTGAGCCTTGCGTGGTCTGTCGGCTATTTCTTATCCAACGCGAAGACCCAGATTGCTCCGCCTTCGGGTACCTCTGGGAATTCGCCCGGCGATGCTCGATTGAACAGCGCCTGCATGGCTCGGGAATCGATGCCGAATCCTGAGACTACCGCCAGGTACTGTGTCCCATCCACCATGAATGTGGAGGGGGACGCGATGATTCCGGAGTTGGTCGGGAATTCCCAGAGGACTTTCCCATTCTTCGCATCGAACGCCCGAATTCTTCTATCTGTGGTCCCGCCGCTGAACACCAGGCCGCCGCCGGTAGTCATGGTAGGTCCCCAATTCGCGGATTTCGGAAACGTATGGGTCCAGACCCGCTTACCCGTGTCCACGTTCCACGCCTGAACCTCGCCGATGTGGTCCCAGCCTGGATAGAGATAGAGCGTGCTCGTCGCGCCTGTGTAGGTGCGCCCTGCCGCATAGTCCACTTTGCGCCCAATCATCGTCGAGCAGACGTTCTCGTTCGCTGGAATATAAATCATCCGCGTCATCGGGTTGAACGAGATGGGCGGCCAGTTCTTGCCGCCCCAATAGGACGGACAGAAATCCGCCAGGCGGCCGGTGCCCGGCTTGCGGGAGGGATCGACCTCGGGCCTCCCGGTCTTCGGATCCAGACTTGTGAAAACGTTCTGCCGCACAAACGGAGTGCCTTCCACGAACTTGATCTGGCCCGCCGTGCGTTCGAGGAACCAGAGATACCCGTCACGCGCCGCGTCGATCAGCCCCTTGACGGTCCTTCCGTTGCGCTGAAAGTCCACGAGGATTGGCGGCGAGACCTCGTCCCAGTCCCACGACTCGTTCGGATGATACTGGTGGTATCCCTTGATCTTGCCGGTTGCGACATCGACCGCGAGAGTTGAGGAAGTGTACAGATTATCGCCCGTCCGCTGATCGCCAATCCACGGCCCTCCGTTCCCCGTGCCCCAGAAAGCCAGATTCGTTTCCGCGTCGTAGTTCGCCGTCACCCACACCGAGCCGCCGCCGGTCTTCCATTGATCGCCGCCCTGCGGCCAGGTCTCGCTCCCGGTTTCTCCGGGTGCGGGTATCGTGTACGTCCGCCACAGCTCGTTGCCATTCTGCACGTCGAACGCCGCGATGAACCCTCGGATCCCCAGTTCACCACCGGATGCGCCCACCATCACTTTACCGTCGGCGACGAGGGGCGCCAGCGACATGTAGTACCCGTCCGCATTGGTCGCGATCTGCTTCGTCCACACCTCTTCGCCAGTCCGGGCATTCAGCGCCACGAGCACCGATTCGCCCGCGGCGAAGAACACCCTGTCGCCGAACAATGCCACGCCGCGGCTGGTGGGATGCATCACGATGGCGGTGGAGGGCAATCCGCGCCTGTAGCGCCAGAGCAGTTGGCCCGTCTTCACGTCGAGCGCGATCACCTGATTGCCGGGGGTTGAGACGAACATGACGCCGTTGTTCACGATCGGAGGCGCCTCATGGCCGTTGGCGACTCCTGTGCTGAACACCCAGACGGGTTGCAGGTCTTGAACGTTGGCTGGCGTGATCTGGGACAGCGGGCTGTAGCCCCAGCCGTCGTACGTACGCCTGGGCATCAGCCAGTCTCCGTCCTCAGGCTTCTTCAGACGATCCGCGGAGACCAGCTTGTAATTCTGGAGGCTCGCGGGCAGCGGCGCCTGTTGCGCCGCCAATGCGGCAAGCAGCGCCATTACCGCCGACGCAATTCCCGACAGCGCGCCTTTTGTGAGCATTCGGCCTCCCCGGGAGCGAGGCTGAATGTTACTCCAAGAATCAGAGAGCGGTGAAGGCGAGCTGGCCGGCGATGTAGGTTTGCGTGACGGTGAGATGGCGGTCCAAGACCACCAGATCCGCGAGAGCACCAGGCGCAATGACGCCGCAGTCTCTGATGCCGAGCTCGCTGGCCGGCGTGGTGGAGCACAAGCGTGTGGCATCGCTCAACGACAGGCCCACCTGCTTCACCAGAAACCAGAACACCAGATCCATGGTGGCCACGCTGCCCGCCAGGGTGCCTTCATCCAGATACGCAGCGCCGTCGCGCACGCAGATCCGCCGGCGGCCCAGCGACGCGAAGCTGCCGTCGGGCAGGCCGGCGGCCGCCGTGCCGTCGGTGATTGCCATGATACGGTCGGTGCCCTTGGCGGCGATCGCCAGCTGGATCATCGGGCTGTGCACGTGGACGCCGTCGCAGATGATCTCCGCTGCCACTTCTTTCCTGGTGAGAATGGCGCCCACCAGCCCAGGGTCGCGATGGCTCAGCGGGCGCATCCGGTTGTAGAGATGTGTCGCGTGGCGAGCGCCCGCGTCGATGGCGGCTTCCGCGCGCTCGAACGTGGCGCCCGAATGTCCGAGCGATACCCGCATCCCTCGGCCCACCAGGTGTTTGATGAGATCGAGCGCCCCGTCCAGCTCCGGCGCCAGCGTGACGATGGCCACAGAGGCGCCGGCGCGATCGATTTCATCGAGAATTTCGCGGCTGTCGGTGGCGGACGGCAGCTTTAGGAATGTCTCAGGCTGCGCTCCACGGTAGTCCTTGCTGATGAAATTGCTTTCCAGGTGCGCACCCAGCACACGCGCACTCCGAGGCGCACGTCGCTCGCGCGCCTCGTGAATACCGCCCAGCACCTCGTGCAGGAGCGTGGCGGCGCAAGCCACCGTCGTGGGGCAGAATGCGGTGACACCGTACTTCGGCAGGCCGGCCGCGATCCGGGCGACGGCGTCGCGGCTGTCCAGCGTATCCGTGCCCTCAACGCCGTGGACGTGCACGTCGACGAATCCGGGCACGATAACGTGGCCGCTGAGGTCGAAATGCTGCAGCCCGGCGCCGTCCGGACGCGTGCCGGATCCCACCTCGACAATCCGGTCCCCGTCCAGCACGACCGAGGCAGGGCTCCGAAGCCCGTCCGGCAACACGACATCGGCGCCCGAAAGCACGATCATTGCAACGTATCTTAATCGCAGCTGCATTTGCTTGACTGTCACGGCAAATCGCGGCACCCTACCCCTTCGACGATGGCCGGGGTCCCTGAAGACGTTCCTCCGCCGATTGCCGCGCTCATCGAAGCGGCTGACCGCGGCGACGACCGTGCCGCCGAACTCCTGTTCGCGACGCTCTACGCCGACCTGCATCGCTTATCCCGGCGCGAGCTGGCCCGGCATGGCGGCCCAATCACGCTGGGTGCGACGACGCTGCTCCATGAGGCGTATCTCGACATCGCTGGCCGAAACTCGCCTGCGTTCCCAGATGCCGCGCGTTTCATGGGATACGCCGCTCGTGTCATGCGCGGGCTCATCATCGACTACGCACGGAATCGCTGCGCGCAGAAGCGTGGCGGACAGTTCGAGATTACTTCACTCGGCACGGCTGTGACGGAGCATCTCGCCGACCCTGGGGAGCTCAGCGAGATCAGCGACGCGCTCGACGGGCTCGCGCGCGTGGATCCGGCGCTTGCGGAGCTTGTCGACTTGAAATTTTTCTGCGGCTTCTCATTCGGTGACATCTCGCGCATGCAGCGCGTCTCCGAGCGCACCGTGCAGCGCAAGTGGGAGAGAGCCCGTATTTACCTCCATCGCATGATTCGCACGGATCTGCCCGCGTGACCTGATGATTCCTCCGAGCGCCAGCTGGTGGCAGGCGGTCAGCCCCTATCTAGAAGACGCGTTGGACATGTCCGACGAGGAGCGCGGGCCGTGGCTGGACGCCCTTCGAGCGCGCGATCCGGTCGTGGCCGGCCATGTGGAAACGCTGTTGCAGGAACACCGCATTCTCGAAAGTGAGCAGTTCCTCGAGGGGCAGCCCGCTGCTCCCGGTGATTCGCCTGCCGCCGGCGTGGCGCTCGGCGCCTACACGCTCGACAGGCCTCTCGGGCAGGGCGGCATGGGAACGGTCTGGCTGGCGGAGCGTCACGACGGTGAAATTCAACAGAAGGTCGCCATCAAATTTCTCGGCACACACCGTTCGCCGCGCGGGTGGGGCGCGCGGTTCATTCAGGAGCGCCAGCTGCTCGCAGCCCTCAATCACCCAGCCATCGTCCACGCGATTGACGCGGGCCGGACCAGGAGCGGGCAACCATATCTGGTCATGGAATATGTCGATGGAAACCCGATCGACATCTACGCCGCGCAATTGCCCGTCCGAGAGCGGCTCCAGCTTTTCATCCTCGTGTGCGAAGGCGTCTCGCACGCGCATCAACGGCTGATCATCCACCGCGATTTGAAACCGTCGAATATCCTGGTGGATGCGTCGGGTCAGCCGAAGCTGCTGGACTTCGGTATTGCGAAGCTGCTGGACGAAACAGGAGACCGGACTCAGACAATCGAGCGCGTGCTCACGCCGAGATACGCAAGCCCGGAACAGGTTCGCGGCGATCCGCAGTCCACCGCCACGGATGTGTATTCTCTAGCCGCGGTCCTGTATCAGTTAGTCACCGGGCGTCCACCGCAGGAGGCGCGCGCCGGCGCGGCTGCACCGGAGTTGCCGGCGCCAAGCGGGCTCAACGCCGAGGTACCGGCGGACCTCGATTATGTAGTACGCAAGGCGCTGCGGGACGAACCCGAAGCTCGGTACGCGTCGGTGGAAGCGTTTGCCGACGACATCACGGCCGTCCTCGAGTCGCGGCCCGTCGAAGCGCGCTCCGGCGATTCCTGGTATCGCGCGAGAAAATTCATTCGCCGCAATAGCCTGCCGCTGTCCGCTGCCGCCCTCACTGGTGTCGGCCTTGCGGTGGGCGCGTATATCGCCAACCGGGAACGCCTCACGGCCGAACGACGGTTTCAGCAGGTGCGGCAGCTTGCAGGCCGGTTTATCGCCCTTGACGGCGAGATTCGGAATCTGGCGGGCTCAACCGAAGCGAGAAACCGGATCGTGTCCGAATCGCTCCGCTATCTCGAGGGGCTGGGGTTGGAGGCACGCGGGAACGCCGAACTCGCACTCGAGATTGGCGATGCGTATCTCAAGATTGCGCGGGTGCAGGGTGTGCCGTCGGCCGTGGGCAACCTGGGACGCCTCGCAGAGGCGGAAGAGAGTTTGCGGAAGGCCGATGGATTTGTGAACTCCGTCCTGAAAGGCGATCCACACAACCGCGGCGCGCTGCTGGCGTCGGCCGAAATTGCCAACGACTGGATGGCGGTGCTCGATTATGCGGATCGCCGCGGTGAAGCGTTGGCGCATGCAGGCCGTGCCGCCAGCCAGCTCGATGCATTCTTGCGTCTCGGCAACGCGAAGCCGGAACAGATCGACACGGCAACGCACATTTACGCCAATCTCGGCACCAGTCATCAGAACAGCAATCGGTTTGCTGAGGCCATTCGCTTCTGCCAAAGGGGGGTGGATATCTCACGGGACGTCGAACAGGCACAGATGCGCCGGGCTTCGGCGTTCGGTGTGCTGTCCGTGTCGCTGCGCCGCCTGGGCGATCTTGAGCGAGCGCTGGCAGCGGTGCGTGAGTCGAGAACACTCCTCGAGGCAATCGCAGCCCGCGGTGAGACGAGTGGAAGGATGAATTTCATAATCGCGCTCTATCGAGAGGGTCTCATCCTGGGGTCAGACGATGGGGTGAGTCTGCAACGATCTGCGGAGGCTCTCGGCGCGTTTGAACGAGCGAAGGCGATGGCCGAAAGCCTTGCCGATGCCGATCCCAACGATTACCGCAGTCGGCATTTGATGGCGATCATCGGCGCGGAGATCGGCGATATCCTCCGCCACCAGGATCCGAACCTGGCACTGACGGTTTACGACCAGTGCCTCGCGAAGCTCCGGCAGGTCGGGACCAATCCGAGAGCGCAGCGTGATCACATCTGGCTGCTGGCCGGCTCATCGTATCCGGCGAGGTGGCTTCATCACGAAGGCGACGCGCGAAGCCGGCTCGACACGGCTTTCAGCATTTTGCACGACACGAAACAGTATCCGGCCGATGTCGCCGAGCCGTTCGATGAGGTGTTCGTCGTGCTGCGCGGCCTCGCCGACCATGAAGCCGAGACGGGGAAGCCCGACAAGGCTGTGACTTTGTACCAGGAATTGCTGGCGAGGGTCATGGCGTGGAAGCCCGAGCTGTCCAACGACCTTCGCGATGCGTCCGCGGTCTCCCGAACGTGGTCCGCTCTTGCCGGCGCGCTCCGCCGCGTCGGGCGCGAAGACCAGGCCGCCGCATTCGATGCGCGCCGGAAGGAGCTCTGGGAGCGGTGGGATCAAGCGCATCCGGGCCAAAAGGCGACCGGCGCGCGGCTGGACCCGCTCCAGTGTCGTGTTTTGGCGCCCGTTTCCGATCTCTAACAGTAAGAGGAGATTCCCATGGCTCGAGGGCGATTCATCCAGGCAGGTATCAGCAGTTTGGCGTTGCTTGCGGCGTTGGTGTCCCTGGCGGCCGGTGGAAACGGACCCAACATGTTCGGATTCGTCAACCCCACGGGGATCAATCGCACGTTCAACCCGAGAGGGGCGATCGATCTCAGCAACCCCTTCTTCCAGTCGCTTGGCACCAACGGGAGGTCGTGCGGCTCGTGCCACGACCCGGCTGATGGGTGGACCGTGGTCCCATCGCACATTCAGGCCCGGTTCGAGAACACCGACGGCCAGGATCCGATCTTCCGGACCAACGATGGATCCAATTCGCCCACTGCCGACGTGTCCACAACGGACGCTCGGCGGAGCGCATATAGCATGCTCCTGTCCAAAGGTCTCATCCGGGTCGGCATCGGGGTGCCGGCGAATGCTGAGTTCGATCTCATCGATGTGGACGACCCGTATGGCTACGCATCGGCGGCCGAGCTATCGCTGTTCCGGCGTCCGCTTCCTTCGACAAACCTCAACTTCCTGTCGGCAGTGATGTGGGACGGGCGCGAAACGTTCGCCGGTCAGTCCGTTCACTTCGATCTCAGCGACCAGGCCAACGGCGCTACGCTGGGGCATGCGGCGGCCGCTAATCAGCTGACGGACAGTCAGCGGGCTGCGATCGTCGATTTTGAGACGTCGCTTTACACGGCGCAGGCGGTGGACAATACCGGCGGTCTGTTGAACGGGCAGCGCGGGAACGGAGGGCCGGTGGCGCTGGCTCAGCAGCCTTTCCAGATCGGCATCAACGATGTGCTGAGTCCCGGGTTCAATTCACGTGCGTTCACGCTGTTCGACGCATGGCGTGACGTCCCCAGCGCCGATCGTGACCCTTACACCGCCGCGCGAGCCGCCGTGTACCGCGGTCAGGAGATCTTCAACACGCGGCAGTTCACCGTGCGGGATGTGAGAGGCGTGAACGACGCGCTGGGCGTACCGGAGCTGCCCGCAACGTGTACCATGTGCCACGACGCGCCGAACGTCGGAGATCACTCGGTGCCGCTGCCACTCGATCTCGGCCTGACCGACGAGGTGAACCGGACACCGGACATGCCTCTCTACACGTTCGAGAACAAGACGACTCGCCAGATCGTGAAGACGACCGATCCCGGACGCGCGCTGATCACCGGCAAGTGGAAGGACATGTCGACGTTCAAGGGACCGGTCCTGCGCGGCCTGGCCGCCCGGGCGCCGTATTTCCACAATGGTCTGGCAGCTACGCTGGCGGATGCGGTCGAGTTTTACAACAAGCGGTTCAACATTGGTCTGAGCGCGCAGGACAAAAGCGATCTTGTCGCATTCCTGAGGAGTCTGTAACGGGATTCTCACGACAGGCGAGATCAGTCGCCGCATCAAGCCCTTCGCGCCAGCCCGGGCTACTTGCGCTTCTTCTCACCCTCAGACCAGATACCTCGCGAGCAAATTGCGCTTTTCATAACGAAACACAGGCGTTTCAGCCCGCCGTGTTTACCAACGTAATATATCGAGAATGCATGTTCTTGGCATCGACGTCGGCGGCTCGAAGACCATCTGCCTGCTGGCGGATGACGCAGGCCGCCTGGTGGCCACCGCGCACGAAGAAGGCGCCAACCTGCAAGGAGCCGGAGAGCTGGCGCTCGAAAAGGTGCTCCACACGGTGATGGAAGCAGCCATCGCCGATCGGGATGTCAGGCCGTCCGCCATCTGCCTGGGCATTGCGGGCGTCGATCGCGCGGCCGACGAGGCGGTGGTCCGCGGCATCATGAAGCGCATCGGCTACAAGGCGCGGATTCTCGTCGTCAACGACGCGCTGATTGCGCTGCAGGCGGGCATCGGCAGACGCCCCCGGCATCGTCATCGTGTCAGGCACGGGATCAATTGCCTACGGCAGAACCACCGGCAGGCGAGGCGGCACGGGCGGGCGGCTGGGGCCATGCGCTGGGCGATGAAGGCAGCGGCTACTGGATCGGCCGGCTGGCGCTGCGCGCCGTGGTGCGGCATGCGGATGGACGCGGCCGGCCCACCGCGCTCACGCCGAAAAACTGCTGCGCCATTTTCACGTGGAGCGCGCCGCCGATCTCATTCACAAGGTTTATCACGAGGCGAAATGGGACCGCGCGCGATCGCGTCGCTGGCGAAACACGTGCAGGAGGCGCGCGAGGAAGGGGACCTGGTGGCCGCCGCTCATCCTGAATCAGGCCGCCGACGAGCTCATCACCGCCGCCACGGCCGTCATGGCGCGCCTCAATCTGCAGGATGAGCCGTTCAGCTTCGTCCTGGCCGGCGGAATGTTCCACGCCGTGCCGTGGCTATGCGATCAGCTGCAGCTGCTGCTGCCGTCGCTGGCGCCGCAGAGCAGCACGATGCGGCTGGAGGCGGAGCCGGCGATGGGCGCCGTTCAGCTGGCGCTCGCAGAACTGCATGGAGGCGCGCGGGTCCCCGCTACCGCCCGAACGTCACGTGAAGCTGAGCATCTGCCCCACCGCGGCCGCCGCCGCGGCGGCGGCCGCCGCCATCGTGGCCGAACAGCTGGCCGGCGAAACCGGAGTCGGTGCTTGGGCTGCCGACCGGCCGCACGTCGCTCGGGATCTACGAAGAACTCGTCCGGCTGCACGCACGCCGGGCGCGCCGATTTTTCGCGGGCCCACACGTTCAACCTGGACGAATTCATCGGCTTGACGTCGAAGGATCGCCGCAGCTATTGCGCCTTCATGGAAAACATCTGTTTCGGCGCGTGAACATTCCTCCCGACGCACGTGCATTTTCTGAACGGGCAGGCGGCGAAGACCTCGACGAGGAATGCCTGCGCTACGAGCGGCTGATCGACGCCCTGCGGCGGAATCGATCTGCAGCTGCTGGGCGTGGGCGCAAACGGTCACATCGGCTTCAACGAGCCCGCGCGGGCGCTGCGGGCGCGCACGCATCGCGCGGCGCTCACGCGGGGCACGCGGCCGGCAAACAACGCGTTGTTCGGCGGCCGGCTGCGCGAGGTGCCGCGCGAGGCTCTGTCGATGGGCATGGCCACTATTCTCGAAGCCAGCGCGATTGTGCTCGTTGCGATGGGACGGACCAAGGCCAGGCGGTGCAGTCGCTGTTCACCGGACGGATTTCCACCGGCAGCCCGGTGTCCTTTCTGCAGCTGCACCCCGAAGTCCACGTGATCGTGGATCAGGGCGGCGGCGGCTAAGCTTCCCCGACCGCTGCGCGGACTGAGTCCCGGGCGGCCCGCAACCGTTGAAGTGCTTTAGCGTGCGTCAGGCCGGTTTTCTGCATGACGATCGCGGCCTTCACGTTCCCCTTCGCGCGGCGCAGCAGTGCGTCGGCCTCGTCGTAGCCCAGCCCCGTGGCGGTGCCGATGATGCGACGGCCCCGATCGCGCAGCTTGGCGGAATTGCTCTGCACGTCCACCATCAGGTTGCCGTAGGTCTTCCCGATCCGAATCATCGCCGCAGTCGTCAGCATGTTCAGCACCATCTTCGTCGCGGTGCCGGCCTTCAGCCGGGTGGATCCGGCAATCACTTCCGGTCCCGTCGCAAGGGCGATGACCGGATCCGCAAACGCGCGCATCTCAGTCTTCGGATCGCAGGTCATGCCCACGCAGCGCGAACCCGCGCGTGCCGCGCGCGCGAGCGCGCCGCGCACGAACGGCGTCACGCCGCTCGCCGACACGCCGATGACGACATCTTTTCTTGAAGGCTTCAATCTTCCCAGCGCCCGGCCGCCTTCCTTCTCGTCGTCCTCCACCCCTTCCTTCGCGCGATGCACCGCATTCATTCCTCCGGCCATGATGGCGTGGACCAACGCGATTCGAGAGGCCGAAGGTGGGCGGCATCTCCGCGGCCTCCAGCACGCCCAAGCCGGCCGCTGGTGCCGGCGCCCACGAAAATCAGCCGGCCGCCGTTGCGCACGGCCTCCGCGAACGTCTCCGCCACGCGCGCGATCTGATCCTTCTCACGCTCCACGGCGTCGAGCACGCACCGGTTGTCCGCGATCATCAGCGCGATCGACGTCCGCCAGCGGCATCGTGTCGATGTCGCGCGTGGCCGGATTGATGCCTTCGGTCGGCAGCCGCTGCCATTTGGATTGGTTCGCCATCGGTCCAAGGTTAACATTGAGAATGTTTCTTACGGGGCTTGGGACCGCGACACCGCCGAATCGCTACAGCCAGCGCCAGGGCTGGGACGCGCTGGCGGCATCCGGACTTCTTCCAACGGCTTGAGCCCGCGCTCGCAGGCCATCCTCAGAAAGGTGCTGCTGGGCGACAACGGCATCTGCAGCCGCTATCTGGCCCTCGACAATCTCCTTGACGCGTTCGAAATGAGGCCCGATGTGCTGGACGCGCGCTTCGCGAAGCACGCACCGGCGGTGGCCGCGCGCGCGGCGGAACGGGCGATGGCACGCGCTGACATCTCTCCGCACGACGTGGACGCCATCGTGATCAGCACGTGCACCGGTTATCTCTGTCCCGGCCTGAGCAGCTACGTCAGCGAGCGGCTGGGCCTGAGGCACGACGTGCTCGCGCTCGATCTGGTGGGCCAGGGATGCGGCGCCGCTCTGCCGAACATGCGGACCGGCGAAGCGCTGATCGCGGCCGGCCGCGCGCGGAAAGTGCTGTCGATCTGCGTGGAGATCTGCAGCGCGGCGATGTACCTGGACGACGACCCGGGCGTGCTCGTCAGCGCGTGCCTGTTCGGAGACGGCGCGGGCGCCGCGATCCTGAGCGCCGAGCCCGACTCACCGCAGCGCCGGATCGAATGGAAGGCCGCCGGGACGCGGCTCGCGCCGGAAGATCGCGAAGTGCTTCGATTCGAGAAGCGCGGAGGGATGCTCCGCAACATCCTGTCGCCCGAGGTGCCGGCGCTGGCGGGTGTCCACGCCGAGCGCATCCTCAACGAGGTGCTGGAGCGCGCCGGGCGTGGCGCGCGAAGAGATCGGGACGTGGATCCTCCATGCGGGCGGGCGCGAAATCCTGGCCGCCATTCGGCAGCGGGTGGCACTGTCGGAAGACGACACGCGATGGAGCGCCGGCATCCTGCGGGACTTCGGCAATGTCAGCAGCTCGTGCGTCTATTTCGTGCTCGAGGCGGCGCTGAAGGACGAGGCGCCGGACGGATTTTGGTGGATGTCGTCCTTTGGAGCGGGCTTCAGCTGCCATGGCGCGCTGCTCGAGGTCAGTGTACGTAGTGTCCGGCTTCAGCCGGACCGTGGTCCCCGAACTTCTGGACGAGCTGCCGCCCGACGATCCTCGCGCCATGCATTCGCGGGGCGATCTCAGGCGCGTCAACAGGCTCATGGGCAACGCGGACATCATGGCAGGGCGCTCGTCGATCGTCCATCGTCACTGAAATGGGTCGGGTGCCTGTTTCTGCCGGACCGCAAGAAATAGCACCCGACCCCTTTTCACCATCGTCGAGCTGGGCGGCGGGGACGGGACGTTCCTGCTGGAGCTGGCGAAGCGGGTGGCACCGGTGATGGGGCCCGCGCGCGTCCACTCTGGTGGATCAACAGGACCTGATGACGCCGGCCACGCGAGACGCGCTGGCGGCGATTGGGATGGCGCGTAGACACAGATCAAGGCCGACGTCTTCGAGTGGCTGGGCGGCCGCGGTCCGTGCACGATGCTGCGGACATCACCATCGCCAACCTGTTTCTCCATCATTTCGACGGACAACGCCTCTCCACGCTGTTGCGCGAGGCGGCGACGCAGACACGGTTGTTTGTGGCGTGCGAGCCGCACCGATCGCGGCGGGCGCTTGCCGCCGCATCGCTGATGGGACTGATTGGCTGCAACAGCGTCACACTGCATGACGCGCGCATCAGCGTTCGCGCAGGCTTCCGCGACCGCGAACTTTCGGCCACTCTGGCCGGACGAGCATGGATGGGACCTGGACGAACAGAAGGCCGGCGATTCACACATCGCTTCCTCGCCCGCAAAAATGAGGCAGCGTAGATGGCTGAGGTATTCGACGCATTGGTGATCGGCGGAGGGCCGGCGGGGCGACCACCGCGCTCCTGCTGGCGCGCGCGGGCTGGTCGGTGGCCGTCGTGGAGCGAACGATGTTCCCGCGCCGCAAGGTCTGCGGCGAGTTTCTGTCGGCCGCGAACCTGCCGCTGCTCCGCCACCTGGGCGTGGCGGATGAGTTTCTCGATCTCGCCGGGCCGGAGGTCCAGCGCGTCGCGGCTGTTCGCCCGCGACCGCCAGATCGTCGCGGAGATGCCGCGCCTGCGCGAGGAAGAGCACGGCTGGGGACGCGCGCTCGGGCCGGGAACACCTCGACACCCTGCTGCTCGAGCGCGCCGCTGCACGAAGGCGCCACGATCTTTCAGCCGTGGACGCGTGAGCCGCATCCGGAAGAAAGGTTCCGGGACCTTTCTTCTGGACACGCCGAAGACATGGCCGGCGTTCGCGTGGTATGCGGCCGCACGCTGCGCGAAATTGAGCTCAGTGCGCGGGTCCTGGTGGCCGCGCACGGTTCGTGGGATCCGGGACAGCTGGTCCGTCGCAGAAGGTTCGATGGATCCGCGCGGAACGCCTCGTCGCGTCCGATCTGTTCGGGTTCAAAGCGCATTTACGCGACAGCGCGCTGCCGGCCGGCCTGATGCCGCTGCTCGCCTTTCCCGGCGGATACGGCGGGATGGTGCACAGCGATCATGGGCCGCGTCAGCCTTTCGTGCTGCGTTCGCCGCGACACGCTGGAGCAATCCCGCCGCAACCGCTCCAAGCCTCAGCGCGGGCGAAGCGGTGCTTGCCCACATCGTTGCGACCTGTCCCGCGGCGCGGAGGCGCTCCAGGGTGCGCGTGTGGAATCGGGGTGGCGATCTGCCGGACCCATTCGTCCAGGGATCCGGACGACGCACCGCGACGGAGTGTTCTTGGTGGGGAATGCCGCCGGCGAAGCGCATCCGGTGGTGGCTGAAGGCATCAGCATGGCGATGCAGTCCGGCATGTCGCTGGCGACGGCGCTGCGCCACAACCGCGGATCTCCGCGAGGTCCAGACGCGTCTACGCGAGCCGAATGGCAATGGCTCGTTTGCCTGGCGCATTCGTGTCGCCGCCGCCATCGCGCATTGGGCCATGCGGCCGGCGGCGGTTGCCCTGACGCTGCCCCTGCTCAGCGCGTTTCCCGGCATGCTCACTGAAGGCGCGCGCACGTCCGGCAAGGTTGCGGCGATTTGCTCACCGTCATTCTGAATCCCACAAGCGGCGGCGCCGCAAAGCCGACGTGCAGCGGCTTGCGAGCTCTTTCGGCGCCGAGGGCGTGGAAATCAAGACCGTCGCGCTCGAAGCCCGCGCGCATGCCGACGCCATTATCCGCGACGGCCGTGACGCAGGCCGGCGACACCGTGGTGGCGGCCGGCGGCGACGGCACCGTCAGCAGCGTCGCCGCCGCGTGTAGCGGGCAGGAACATCGCTCTCGGGCGTCCTGCCGTTCGGGACCCTGAATCATTTTGCCAAGGACCTGCACATTCCCGCTGGACCCCGCCAGGCGGTGAAAACCATCGTCGCGCGGCACGTCGCCGCCGTCGATGTCGGCTACGTTAACGATCGCGTGTTCATCAACAACTCCTCGATTGGCGTCTATCCGGACATCGTCGAGGTGCGCGAATCGCTCAGGCGGCAGGGACGCAGTAAATGGGCGGCGCTGGCCCTCGCCACCGCGGACGTCCTGCAGCGCGGAAAGCGACGTCTTCGCGCGGGTGGACGTGGACGGCCGCCGCACCAGTCACGCGCACGCCGTTTCTCTTCGTCGGCAACAACGAGTACACCATTGAGGGGCTTCATCTTGGAGCACGCGCGCGTCTCGATGCCGGGCGGCTGTATGCGTACCTCGCCCCGCGGCTGCACACGCGCGAGTCTGCCGAAGCTACTTCTGCTGGGCATTGCTTGGCCGCGCCAGGAAGAACCATGCCTTCGCGACATCATCCGGCGGCAGAAATGTGGATTGAGACGCCGCAGGAGCCGCATCAGTGAAGGTGGCCACCGACGGCGAAGTCACGATGCTGCCCACGCCGCTGCACTACCGCGCGGCGCCGGGCGCGCTCAAGGTGATCGTCCCTGCGGCTTGACGTATGCGCACGATCGTTCATCTGTCGGATCTGCATTTCGGCCGCGTGGATCCGCGGATTCTGGCGCCGCTGACACGGGCGGTGCAAAGACACGGCAGCCGGACTTGATTGCCGTGTCGGGCGATTTCACGCAACGCGCCCGGCGCCGGCAATTCGCCGAAGCGCGCGCGTTTCTTGACGCGCTCCCGTTCCGGCAGTTGCATGGTGCCCGGCAACCACGACGTGCCGCTCTACAACGTCGCCGCGCGATTTCTGGCTCCGTTGGCGCTCTATCGGCGGCACATTTCCAACGATCTGGAGCCGGCCTTCATGGACGACGAGATTGCGGTCATGGGGTTGAACACGGCGCGGGCGTTTGTCACAAAGGGCGGCGGCCGGCTGATGCGAGCCGCAGGTGGCACGGGCCGTCGAGCGGCTGCGGCGGATTGCCCCGAATCTGATCAAGATCATCGTGACCCATCACCCGTTCGACTTGCCTGAGGGTGTCTCCACGGACCATCTCGTGGGGCGGGCGGTGATGGCGATGGGGCACCTGGGCGCGGTGGGCGCCGATCTGTTCCTGGCGGGCCATATCCACGTGAGCCATGTGGGGCATACGGCCGAGCGCTACCGCATCGCAGGGCACTCCGCCCTTGTCGTCCAGGCAGGCACTATGTCCACCCGTGGTCGCGGGCGAACTCAACACGTTCAATGTGCTGCGATGGAGCGGCCGCGAGTCACCGTCGAGCGCCACAGCTGGGAGCCAGGCCGCGACAGCATTTCACGATGACATGGAGCGGCCGGATTCGACCACACGCCGCCGGCTGGGTGGCACTGGCTTAAACGTTGCACGACCCTTTTTTGGAGAGCGGTGCATGCGCTGGACAACAGGCGACCGAAGCAACGTCGAAGACTTCGCGCGGACGGTCGGCGGCGGGATTCGGTATTCCCGATGGGGATCGGCGGCGTCCTTGTCCTGCTGGTCGGCTCCTGGCTGACCGGCGTCAATCTCTTCTCGCTTGTCGGTATGGGCGGCGGCAGCAGCGCGCACCGCCACGGCCGAGACCAGGCCGGTCTCTTCCTCGCCGCGAAGAAGCAGCAGATGTTGAAATTTGTCGACGCCGTGATGGCCGATATCCAGAATTCCTGGCAGCAGCGCCTGGGCGCCCGGTATCAACCCACCAAGGTGGTCGTGTTCCGCGACGAGGTCCAGTCCGCCTGTGGCCTCTCAGAATCCGCCACCGGACCGTTTTACTGTCCCGGCGATTCGCGGGTCTATCTGGACCTCGGTTTCTTCGACGAGCTTCAGCGCCGGTTCCACGCCCCTGGCGATTTTGCACAGGCCTACGTGATTGCGCACGAAGTGGGCCATCACGTCCAGAACATCACCGGCATCATCGATCGGGAGCCCTTCAACGGCAACGCCAATGAGCGGTCGGTGCGAGTCGAACTGCAGGCGGATTGTTATGCCGGGGTCTGGGGGCACGATGCGGCCCAGCCGGGACGCGCCGCCAACGGCCGGGTGGAGCTCGATCCAGGTGATGCGGAGGAAGCGCTCACGGCGGCGGCGGCGATCGGGGATGACCGGCTGCAGAAGCCAGTCCACGGGCCGCGTGATGCCGGACAAGTTCACGCACGGCTCGTCGGCCCAGCGCGTGTCCTGGTTCCGCCGCGGGATGGAGAGCGGCGATCCCGCCGCGTGCGACACGTTCAAGAACTGACCGTCAGTATTCGGTAGTCAGTAGTCGGCAGTCTTGAATCCTACAAGTTCGTCTGTAATCGCGTAAATTCAGACAGCGTTGTCTGTTGGCTGGAACGGAGCCGGTCTTGCGGAATAGTCATCACCGCGAGACCCGTCCCATGTGCGAGCAGAAAAGACGCTCAAATTTGTTTATGCGAGCGATAAACCTACACGATCGTAGCCTCGAGCAAAGCCACAACTCGCATTTTACTTAGCAAATTCGCACATTTGAGCGAACTCGCTTGGCATTGTGATTGCGATGGTCAGCTCCGAATGAAAAAGTGTGCCTTATCTGCTGTCGCTCGGCTGGCGTAGTTTGCCTGCTCGCGCCGGCGCCGGCACTCGCCGCCACCCCGAACGGACGCCCCACTCGCCCAGCGGCCGGCGTTCACGCCACACGTACGCAAGGCACCGAAACCTGCCCAAGCGCGACCAGGTGCAAGGGCGGCGGTGTGGACGGCAGCCTCACCCTCGTTCAGTTCATCTCCACGCGCCGGCAGCACGACCAGCAACGCCGCAACACCGGATCGCGCCGACCGGCACCAGTGCCGCGCAGGTCCGCACCAGCAGCGGACGATGCCGACTCCCGGTGACGGCACGGTCTTACCGTCACGCCCGCTCGGAGCTCGCTGCCGCCACACTGGGGTCGCAACGCACCTCTGCATTTAGCACGCTCCCCTCGCCTGGCCTGAGCAGGCGGCCTCCCCGTTTCGTTTTCCCTCGATTCACGAATAATCCAGGTCGCGCGCCTCGCGGGCGATCCCCCTGAAAAGGAGGCGTATGCCCATCAATCAGGCCGATACCGCGTGGATGCTGGTGCGACCGCTCTTGTACTGCTCATGACCCCCGCGCTGGCGTTCTTCTACGGTGGGCTCGTCCGCTCAAAGAACGCGCTGAACACGATGATGATGAGCTTCATCTCGCTGGGCTTCGTCGGCGTGTTATGGGCCGTCATCGGCTACTCGCTGGCCTTCGCGACCGGCAATGCCTGGGTGGGCGACACTTCGCGCCTCTTCCTGCGCGGCGTCGGGCTCGAGCCGCAGCCCCAGTGACCATCCCGCACATGCTGTTCATGTCCTATCAAGGGACGTTCGCCATCATCACGGCCGCGCTGATCTCCGGCGCCATCGTCGAGCGGATGCGCTTCTCCGCCTACGTGACGTTCATCACGCTATGGTCGCTCGTCGTCTACAGCCCCATCGCGCACTGGGTGTGGGGCGGCGGATGGCTCTCCAAGATGGGCGCGCTGGACTTCGCCGGCGGCACGGTCGTGCACGTGAACGCGGCAATTGCCGCGCTGGTCGCCGCCCTCGTGGTGGGCAAACGGCAGGACTACCCAGGCACCGGGTCTGCTGCCGCACAACGTGCCCTTCACGCTGCTGGGTGCCGGCCTGTCTGTGGTTCGGCTGGTTCGGGTTCAACGCCGGCAGCGCGCTGGCGGCCAACGGCATCGCGGCGCTGGCGTTCACCACCACGATGCTGGCGCCGGCCGCAACGCTGATGGTCTGGACGCTGCTCGACGTGGTGCGCGGCAAGAAGCCGACGGCCGTTGGCGGGCGCCACCGCCATCGTCGTCGGCCTGGTGGCCATCACGCCGGCGGCGGGCTTCATCAGCCCGATGAGCGCCATCGCGCTCGGCGGCCTGGCCGCCATCCCCAGCTACTTCGCGCTGATCATCCGGACGAAGACGTCGCTGGACGACTCGCTGGACGTGGTGGCGGCGCACGGCGTCGGCGGCACCGTGGGTGCGCTGCTCACGGGGGTCTTCGCGCAGAAAGCGCTTCAACGGCGTCGCGGACGGCGCGCTGTTCGGGAACCCCGCGCAGCTTGGGATTCAGGCCACCGCCGTGGCTGCGGCGCTGATTTATAGCGGCGTGATGAGCTTTGTGCTGCTCAAGCTCATCGGCCTGGTCGATGCCGCTTCGCGCGGAGAGCCACGAGGAGACCGAGGGGCTGGACCTCACCCAGCACGGCGAGGAGGCCTACATCCACGGGGAGGGCAATGCGTCGATCTCGCCGGCGTACATGTCGGCGACCTCGACGGCGACAGGGCTCCGGACTCAGCCCGTGCAGTAGTTCCGGTTACTGCGGGATCAGGTTCATTTGAGCGCAGCTGCTCTGGGGTGACCTGTAATTCGTGGTGGCGGCGGAGACCACCTCCGCCGCCATCCACGCGTAGCCGGCATCGCTGGGATGGAAGCCGTCGCTCGAATACGTGGCGGGTTGATAGGATCGCGCGTCGCACATCATATCGATCACGATCACCCCTTGTGACGTCAGAGGGATCGATCACGGTAGTGGTCATCCCTACAGACAGGCGTTGAGCGACCTGGCGCTGCAACGCCGATGCGCCTGCCAGGAACGGCATCGCCCCCATGTTCGGCAGATTCAAAACGACGATGCGCGCGGCCGGGGCTCGGCCGCGAAGCAGACTCAGTAGCGTGGCGTAGTCGGCGCCGAAGGCTTTGATCTGCGCGTTGATGTAGCCGGTCTGATCGCTCGCGCCGGCGCCCCGTCCCAGGGCGCTCGTCACCACGTTCACATCGTTGCCGCCCGCGAAAATAGTGATCAGCGTGCTGTTCGAATTGACCACAGGCGCTTCGTTTTCAATGAAGTTCGCGACCACCAGGTGGCCGTTCTGGTTCCCGAGGTCCTGGAAGTCGCGTCCCAGCGTGGCCGTGCCGATGCCGAGGTTGGTCAGGCTCACGTTGAAGCCATTGGCTTTCAGCTGCCGCCTGGCCACTTGCACGTAGCCCATGCCGTTCGGGCAGTCGACGAATGGAACGATGCATTCCACGCTGGACCCAATGGCCTGCGCATCACTGGCGCCTATGGCGGTGTAGTTGATTCGTAGAATTCGGTTGGGGAACCGGGCTGGGTGATCGAAGGCGACTCTGTTCCCGGCCGGAGCAAGCGCGCCAGTGGCGAGAACGGCGAACGCAGAGTCGCGGTCATCGGGAGTGTGCGCCTGGGCATTCCATTGCGCCGATACAAGACCTGAGCCAGATTGGTCCGAGTCGAGGCTCCAAGGAACCTCAAGGCGCTTTTTCCCGTAAATCCTTTAGACCGCGTGTCGTAGGCTATTAGTAACGTCCGGATAACCTGCTGGAGGCTCTTTCAGTGATTAATCGCGCCATTGTTCCCGTTCTCGGTCTCCTGTGCGTCTTCGTCGTTCGCCGGCTGCGGCTCAAACCGCCGGTGTGCGGTTCCCGCGCTCCCTGGTGATCAACGACCAACGCGCTTCAATCGGCCCTGCAGACGCCCAGCAAACGCCGAGCGCCGCTGATTCCGCCGACATCGGCCGGCCCCCGGGTGGCCCTGACGGTGGACGAAGCGCTGAAGATGGCGCTGGAACATAATCTGGACATCGCGTGCAGCGGGTCAACCAGCAGACCTACGACATCCAGCTGGCCAGCCTGCGCGCCGTGTACAATCCCGACGGTGACTTCGACGGTGTCGACGCCAGACCAGGCCACGCAGTCCAGGCAATAGCACGGCGGACGGCGCTCGCGGCTCGCCACCATCAGACGCGGGCACCGAGAACTTCAACGGCGGGCTCTCAGCAGGTCCAATGGCATGGCGGCAGCTCTCCTCGTCAACGCTGTAACAACACGCGAGACCACCACTTCCCTGACGCCACTGTTCAATCCCGCAGTACAACTCCGAACTGGTCGGCGCAGCTATACGCAGCCGCTGCTGCGCAATTTCTCGATCGATTCCAACCGCCAGACCAGCTGCTCGTGACCAAGCTCAACCAGGACATCTCGGACATTCAGCTTCACGCAACCATCACCAACACGCAGGCGAACGTCCAGCAACGCCTATTGGGATTACGTGTTTGCGGTGCAGTCGGTGGATGTGGCGCAGCAGTCGCTCAGCCTGGCGGAAGAACTGGTCAGGAACAACCAGTCGAAGGTCGAAATCGGGACGCTGGCGCCCATTGACGTGGTCCAGTCGCAGACACAGGCGGCGGCGGCGCGCAGTGCTCTGTCACGGCGCAGGGCACGGCGCGCACCGCCGAAATCGCGCTGAAGCGTCTCGATCGTCAGCGGCACGAACGATCCGCTCTGGACGTCCACGATCGACCCGGCCGACCGGCCGGACTTCTCACCCACGCGCATCGACATCAACGCGGCCATCCAGCGCGCGCTAGCCACGCGGACCGACGTGCTCGCAGGCGAAGAAAGAACCTGGCAAGCAACGACGTCTACGCTGAAGTTCCTGAACGAACCAGACGCTGCCGCAGGCGGACATCGGTGGCACGCTACAGGCTTGTCGGCCGCGGCGGCACGCAGTTCCTGACCACCGGCAACGGCATCAACCGGGTGGTCACGGGAACGTGTTCCCGGTGGCTATGCGTGACGCGCTGAGCACGCTGTTCCACAGCAGCTAGCCGACCTGGACGCTGTCGCTGAACTTCAGCTACCCGCTCGGCATGAGCGCCGTCGCGCGCGGCGATGGCGCGCGCGAAGATGCAGCAGAATCAGATCGATGCGCAGCTTCGGCAGATCGATCTGGCGGTGGCCAGTGACGTCAGCAACGCCGGCGGTGGCCATGCAGAACGCCACCGAGCGCGTGCAGGCGGCGCAGGCGGCGCGGGACCTGGCGCAGCAGCAGCTGGACGCGGAGAACAACAAGTTCGCCGTCGGCATGTCCACGAACTTCCAGATCGTCCAGGCCCAGCGCGACCTGGCCACCGCGCAGAACAACGAGCTGTCAGGCGATTCTCGCCTACAGGAGAGCGCTGGTGGAGTTCGATCGGGTGCAGCAGACAGGCAACGGCGGGACGATCACGCATCATCGGCCGATGAGATTCCCCAGCGGCTGCGGCGGTCGCGACGCTGTATTGCTGCCGGCCATCGCTGCGGCCGCCCGGCCGTCGAGCCGCCGCCGATCCGCCTGGACGCCATCATCACCGATCGCAAGGCATCGTCCCATCCGCGATCTCAAGCTCATCCGATTTCGAAATCAGCGATGCCGGCCAGCCCCGGCCGGTGGACGCGGTCTCGCTGCAGTCCAGCGCGGACGGCGCGGCTGGTCGCCATCTTCCTGGACGAGTACCACGTGCAGGCCGGCGACCACACGGAGCGGGCCCGCGCGGCGCTGGCAACAGTTCGTCGACATGGAGCTGCGGCCCAGGATCTCGTGGCGATCATGAAGCCGCTGGATCCGCTCAATGCCATCCAGACTGCTCACGCGTCGGTCGAAGATCGCGCGAAGCTGCAGGCGCAAATCGAAGCTTTCAGCGGGCGCAAGGGCGACTACACGCCCACCACCGCTTTCGAGCGGAACTTCATGAGCCGCGCATCGGGCCCGGCGGACGCCAGCGCGCGCAGATCGTGTCATCGGCGCTGCAGTCGCTGGCGATCCGGATTGGCGGCTCCGCGAGGGCCGCAAGATCAGTCGTGCTGGTCAGCGAAGGATTCTCCTCCGTCGCTGCCGCGCGGCAGCGATCGGCTGATGGGCAGCGTGCGCGCCATCGTGTATGCCGCCAATCGCTATGAAGTGGCGATCTATCCGGTCGATCCGGCGAGTCGGCCGCCACTGCGAGACACCGCCGAAGCGCGACGCAGCCACCCTGCAGACTGCTGGCCGATCAGACGGGCGGCCAGGCGGCGCTCAATCAGCCTGACCTGATGCCGGCGCTCAAGCGGGCGGCGGCAGACCAGGACGAATACTACGTGGTGACGTACAGAGCGGCCAGCAGCGGCGACGGCAAGTTCCATCCGGTGCAGCTGCGCGTCAAGCGCGCTGACGCGCAGATCCGCGTCCGATCGGGCTACTGGTCGGCAAGTCCCGACCTGTTGAGACTGGCCGCCGGCGTGGCCGCCGCCTCGCACCAACCTGATGGCGATGAGGCCGCCGCACTCCAGTGCGCTGATTCGCCCCTGGGTCGGCACCGCGCGCGGGCCAGACGGCCTCACCAACGTGACCGTACGTGGGAGCCTGGCCTGGCGCCGCCACGCAACCAGCGGGTCGGTTCGGTGGAACTGAAAGCCACGACCGACGACGGCAAGGTGATGTTCGACGCGCCGCTGACGTCCCGCGCCACGTTCGCCGCCTCGCCGGGTATCGTCCAACTGGAAATGACCATCCGCGGGCCTCGACGGCAAGACGCTGGACTCCGACTACCGCAGCATCCAGGTGCCCAATCTGCGCGTGGCGCGGCTGACGTTCGCCAGCCTGCAGGTGATGCGCACCCGCAGCGCGCGCGAGTTCACGGACGCCAGCGCAGACACCCGGCCGCCAGTCCGGCGCCCTCCACGGGAGTTCAGCCGCGCCGAGCGGCTTCTGCTCCGCGTGCCGGTCTATACCGCCACCGATGCCGTCGCCAACGGTCACCGCCACGCTGCTGAACCGGCTGGGCACGCCAATGCGCGTTTTGACGCCCGTCTCGTCCGACCTGCCGGCGGAGATTGCTCAGTTCGACCTGCCGCTCTCGTCGCTGGCGCCGGACGACTACCGCGTGGAGCTGAAAGCCACGGCCGGCGCCGAGGAGGCCAAGGCCCTCCTGCTCTTTCGCGTCACCAACTGAGCCGTTCCACCGCTAAGATACGCATCTATAACTGATGCGATCTTCCTCCCTCCTCCGCGCTCTCCTCTGCTCCTTGCCGTTCTGCTGTCGGCGGCGCTGCACGCCTCCGGACTTCGGCCCGAGGCCAGCCGCGGCGTTCGACCGGTACGTGAAGCTCACCGAGCAGCGGCTGGACGGCGAAATTGCGAGCGGCCGGAACTTTCCTCTGGATTGACACCCTCTCGGGCAACCGGCGCGCCGGAGATGCAGCGCGGGCTCCGCGATGGAGGGCTGATTATCGAGCGGATGGAGACGCGGGACGGCGGGAAGTCCATCGAGGCGCCCGACGCGCTGATCCATCACTGGCTGGCGTCGTATTTGTGCCCGGCGTCTCGGTGAGACAGCGCGGTGGCGCTGATGGAGGACTACGACCGTCATGCGCGTGTGTTCGCGCCCAACATCGCGAAGTCCAAGCTGCTGGAGCGCAAGGACGAGCGATTCCGCGTGGCGCTGAGGTTCTACGTGAAGAAGGTGATCGGCGTGACGCTGGACACCGAGAACCAGGCCGAATTCTTCAGGCCGCTCGCCGGATCGCGCCTACAGCCGGATCCGCAGCACCAAGGTCACCGAAATCGCCGACGCGGGCACGCCGCAGCAAGGCGAGAAGGCGCCGGGACAGGAAAACGGGTTCATGTACCGCCTGAACACCTACTGGCGCTTCCTCGAGCGCGACGGCGGCACCTATATCCAGTGCGAATCGCTGACGCTGTCGCGCGATGTGCCGTTCGCACTGAGCTGGATCATCAAGCCGTTCATCTCGCAGGTGCCGAAGGAGTCGCTCGCGTTCACCCTGGAGCGAGCCAAGGCTGAATTGTTGAAACTGAAGAGTAAAAACTAGAAAGTAAGAAGTTACGGACCGAGTGCAGACACGTTCACCCGGCCACTTCCGCCATTTCGACTACACGGGTTTTCATCGGTATTCCCTGACGTTTTGCACTTCGTGGCGTCAACGGCTCTTCGTAACCGCTCCAGTGGTCGAGTTGGTGCTGGCGCAGATTTCACGCGCGGCGCGCGAACAACAGTTCGCGGTTATCGCGTGCTGCTTCATGCCGGATCACTTGCATTTGCTCATTCACGGTGAGTCTGAAGCTTCAGAATGCCGGCGGTTCATCAAACTCAACAAGCAGTACTCGGGCTACTACTACTCGAAGGCTTTTCAAGGAGCACTTTGGCAGCGCTACGGCTTTGAGCGGACCCTGCGCAAGGAAGAAAACACGCTGACTGTTGCAAGGTACATCCTGAGCAATCCGATACGGGGGAACTTAGTGACAAAGGTGGAGGACTACCCCTTCGTTGGATCGCTGGAGTATGAACTCAGCGACCTCCTGACGTCCGTCTGCCAACAGCCGTGAGGCCACGGCACACCGTCCGCCTAAAGGCGGACACCACCTACTGGCAGGTCCGCCTAAAGGCGGCACTCGTACTGTTCCCTCTAAAAGCCGCCGTAGGTGGTCATCAGTCGCGGCCAGATGACGAACAGCAGATCGAACGCGAGCATGGCGCTGACGAGCAGATGGAAGTGCTGCGTCCGGAGCGTGAGCCCGCCACGTTCCATTCGGTGCGGCAAAACGGCTCTCGCGTGAACAGCAGCGACAGCACGAAAAGCAGCGGCAGCAGGTGCGCGAGCAGGAAGCGAGTGGTGCCGGTCCCCGACACCGGCGCATAAAACGCGATGCCGAGGAGATACACCACGGCGTACATCACCAGGAAGGCGGCTACGGCGGGATGAGTGCGGACCAGCGCGGCGACGGCCTGCCGCGGCGCTTGACCGCCAGGACCAGCGCGAACGCGAGATACACCAGGACGTAGTTGAAATACCAGTACGTCTTGTACGAACGCTCGGCCATGTCCGCGAAGCCGCGCCGCGATGCGGCCGCGATCTGCCCCACCGTGTGCTCGCGCCAGTATCTCGAAGCGCTCGGCAGCTGGTCGGCCGGCATCGCCGGCCACCCCACGCCGTCCCCATGCCGAATCGTGCCGACGCTGGCGTGCGGCCAATCCTCGTACCAGATGTAGAAGGTCGTGTTCACGTTGTAAAAGTACTGGCCGAACACGCGCTTGTTGGTGAGCAGATACGGCGATAGCACCGCCAGGAACACGGCTGTGGCCACCACCGCCGCAAAAAGGAGTCCGGCACCTTTTTCGAGTGGCGCCGCCGAAAAAGGTGCCGGACTCCTTTTTCCGGCGACACCCTTTAACACGCAAGAGACCACGTAGATCGCCATCATGCGGCAGCATGGCGGCCTTCGTCAGATGCGCGAGCGCGGCCAAGGCGCCCGCTCCCGCCGCGGTCCACAAGGTCCACGATGTTTTTCTGCACCCGCTGAGCGACTGCAGCATCAGGACGAACGCGACAAAGAACAGGAAATAGAACAGCAGTTCCGACTGAGCGTATCCGGCCTTGAACACGAAATAGCCGAACGCAACGATCAGGAGCAGATTCGTGGCCGGCAACGGCCGCAGGAAGCGCGACAGGATCACCCCCAGCAAGGCAACAACCCCAGTGACAAATAGATATTCGCCCGCTTGGCGACGATGAAGAACTCGTCGTCCGACATCGACGGGGAATAGAACAACGCCAGGAAACCGGCATAGAGCGGCATCCGGTTCCGCTCGCCGATCAGCAGGGCCGGCGTCTTCGCCATGCCAGTTCGCGTAGATCGCCTCGGCGTCGCCCAGATAGCCGCTCTGATCGCCGCGCGCCTTGAAGTCGTTGACCTTTCTGGCGTGCTCGGTGGCTCCGGCCAGATAGAAGCCCGCCAAGCGCGAGAAGGAGAAGCGTTCTCAGCGTGCTGCCGCCCACGTCAGGTCTTGCGCGTCCGCGCGATCTGGCGGCGGGCGCCCACCAGCTCTCTCCAGCTGCGCCGCGGTCAGGCACGGAAATTGGAGGTCCAGGCGGGCAGCGTGTCGTGGAGAATCTCCGCGATGGCCGCGTGCGCAAACCACTTATGATCGGCAGGAATGACATACCACGGCGCGTGTGCTGTGCTGGTGGCCGACAGCATCTCTTCGTACGCCGCCATGTAAGTCTCTCCATCGCGCCCGCTCCGGCAGATCCCCCGGCTGAAAACTTCCAGTTCTTCGACGGATCGTCGATACGCGCCAGCAGCCGCTTCTCCTGCTCGCGCCGCGAGATGTTCAGGAAGAATTTCACGACGGTCGTGCCGCTTCGCCACAGGTGCTGCTCGAACGCATTGATATCCTCGAAGCGCTCCTGCCAGATCTTCGGCCGGATGCGCTCCTTCGGCAGTCCCTGCCGCTCGAGCAGCTCCGGGTGCACGCGAACCACGAGCACCTCCTCGTAGTACGAGCGATTGAACACCGCGATCGTGGCCGCGCTCCGGCAATACGCGCACGCCCGCGCCAGAGGAAGTCGTGCGCCAGCTCCTCAGACGATGGCTGCTTGAAATTGTGGACGGACTGAGGCCCTGCGGATTGAACCCGGTGAACACGTGCTTGATGACGCTGTCCTTCCCGGCACGTGTCCATCCCTTGGAGAATCACGAGCAGCGCATGCTGGTGCTGCGCGTACAAGCGCTCCTGCAGCGCCTCAAGTCGCGCAGGCGCCGTTCCAGAAGCTTCTGTCCCTCCGCCTTGTCCCCGAATCCTCCGGCAAAATCGGTGGGAACGTTATCCAGCGGCCTGCGGGCGCCGGCTTCACACGAAAACGTTTCAGGTTCATGGCGCAGAGTATAGCGGCTACGCCGCGGACCTTCAGTTCGACCCAGGCCGCACACGCGCCCGGATGCAACGCGCGGTCAATGTCACCCTGCACCGCCTCGCCGTCAACGTGAAAGCCCATCGGGGACGAGGCGGTTACCGTCACCTCTTTGACCTTGCGAACGGCTGACCCCTGGGCAGCGGTGCAACCCCCCGGTCATCAGAAATGGCAGCCGAGCCAGGTTTCCCACCAGCCCGAGTCCTCGATGATGACGAGATCCAGCTGTCCGTCGTCCAACCGCGCCTTCGGCGCGATCTTTGCGCCGTAGCCGTATTGACGCGAGTTTGCTACGGCCACCACCAGCGCCGTCTGGCGAACCACGTCCGTCTCGGTCTGGATTGTGTATTCGATCGGCTTGTAGCTGAGGAGTTCTCGCGAGCTGGCGAGGATATAGCGCCACAGTCCACCGTGCGGGTGGTGCTTCCGGCTGACCCGCTCGGCCACATGCGCATCCATACCGATGCCCGCCACGTTGAAAAACAGCGCCCGTCGATCTCTGCGGAGTCGATCTGCCGGACAGGTTTGGTCAGGGCGTGAGCAAGCGCGGCGCGGGGAGAAAATGGGATGCCCAGTTCACGCGCGAGTCCGTTGCCAGAGCCGGCGGGAACAATGCCGAGAGCCGTGTTGCTGAACGCCACGGCCCGACCAACCTCGTTGATGGTGCCGTCCCCGCCCCACGCAATGACGAGCTCCGCGCTCTGCCCGACGGCTTCGCGGGCCAGCTCGTACGCATGCCCTCCGCTTTCGTCAGCAGGATGTCCGCCTTCAGTCCCACGGCGGCGAGAGCCGCAGAAGCCAGCCGGGCCCGCTCGGCGGCCGTTCCGCGGCGGGCGGAACCTGAAACCGGATTGATGATGACGAAGGTCATCGTCGAATCAGAAGAGAAAGGCGATGCTGAAGCCGACGATGATGACGATGCGGCGGACGCCTTTCGGGCCGATGCGACGGGCCACGCCCGCCCCGCCGTAACCGCCGGCAATGGCGCCCACGGCCATGATCAGCGCCCACGGCCACGCACCATCCCCATCGCCAACAAATAGAGCGCGGCGACGCCGTTGATGAACAGCGCGAGCAGGTTCTTCAACCCGTTCATCTGATGGATGTCGGTGTAGCCCAGGATGCCGAGCGCGGCGAGCATCAGAATTCCGATGCCCGCACCGAAGTATCCGCCGTAGAGCGCCACGAAGAACTGAAAGATGATCGCGCCCACCACCCAGCTGCGCGAGTCCGCATGGCCGGTGCCTCCGCGCTTGATCATCCGCTGGACCGGCTCCTGCAGCATGAACAGAATCGTGGCGAACAGGATCAGCAGCGGCACCAGCTGATCGAAGACCGTGCTGGGCGTCAGACGCAGCAGCACGGCGCCGATGATGCCCCCGAGCACGCTGGGCACGACCAACATGTAACTGCGCGACGTCAGGCCCTGCAGTTCTCGCCGGTATCCCCACATGCCGCCGAGCGAGGCCGGCCAGATTCCCACGGTGCTCGTCGCATTCGCGGTGATAGAGGGCAAGCCGATCCAGATCAGCACGGGGAACGAGATAAGCGTGCCGCCGCCGGCGACCGAGTTGATGGCGCCGGCGACAAACGCGGCGCAGAAGGCGGCGAGATAGAAGCGAGACTCGGCGGCAGAAGAGCGATTCTAACCGTTTATCTCGCCGAAAACCGCGGCCGTCGTCGCCGGCTCCATCAGAACCGACGCCAGCGCGATGCCCACAGCGACGCAGATCGTCAGCACCGCGGCCAGCGGCTGAACGGACGCCAGCAGCAGCGCATCGGCCGCCAGCGTGACCGCCATCAGGACATCCGCACAGACCACGGCGCGACGCGTCCGGCGAAGCTCGGCACCCAGGTGCGGGTGATTCATGACGTCGGTGAAGATCAGATGCCCGCGGACGATCCCGCCCAACGAAGCGGCGATGCCCATCAGGATGAACGCCCAGAGCGACATCGGACCGTGCAGCCACTCCTTGATCTGCCACGCGCGCGTCGTCGCGACGACGTAAAGGACCATCGCCGTCACCTGATGCACGCGCCACCAGGTGCTGGAACCGGACGAATAGCGAACCGCGCTGCCGGGCCGCTCGAAGGCCTCGCACAGCTCCACCGCCGACCGAAAACGCTCGGACGGAGACTTCTTCAGGCAGCGATCGACGATCTCCGACACGAATCGCGGCACGTCTCCGCGCGTGGTCAGCGGTTCCGGATGGCTGTCCATCACCCGCGCCAGCGTGGCGAGCGACGATGCGCGCCTGGAACGGATGGACGCCGCTGATCCACTCGTACATCACGACGCCGAACGCGAACACGTCGGTGGCGGGCGATACCTGTCTGCCCCTCGATCTGCTCAGGCGCCATGTAGGCCGGCGTGCCCGCGATCGCGCCCGGCAGCGGAGGCGGTCAGCGTCCCGGGCCCGGCGCCGTCGCCGTCGATTCGCGCGAGGCCGAAGTCGAGAATCTTGAGCCGGCCGTCGCGCAGGCGCATGACGTTCTCCGGCTTCAAGTCTCGATGGGTGATGCCCTTGGCGTGCGCGCCGGCCAGCGCCGCGGCCAGTTCGCGCGCGCTCGCCGACGATGCTGTCCGGCGACGGGCGCTTGCCGATCATCTCGTCGCGAAGCGTGTGCCCTTCGACGAACTCCGTGACGATATACAGCTCGCCGTCGAATTCCTCGAGCGCATAGACGGTGCAGATGCCGGGATGGGTGAGGAGCGCTGCCGCGCGCGCTTCACGCCGGAGCCGCTCGCGGTGAATCGGATCGCGCGTGAGCTCGGGCGCGAGCGCCTTCAGCGCAACAGTGCGTCCAAGCCGGCCGTCGGTGGCCAGATACACGCGGCCCATGCCGCCTCGACCGAGCTCGCGAATGACGGTATAGGTGCCCAGAACCGTGCCCGGCTCCAGCGCGTGCTCCTCTTCCAGCAGATGCGGCGCCGCTTCGACCACGGCTGCGCGAGAAACGCGCCGGCGCGCGAATGATGATCCAGCAGGGACCGCACCTCGCCCCGCACCTGCAGGTCATCGGGCGCCGCGTCGACTCGAGCCAGCGCGCAAGGTCGCGCGGCTCGCGATCGAGGGCGGCCTCGAACAGGTCGCGCGCGCGTCGATGCTGACCGGACGTCATCGATTGGCTGAGCTTAGCTCTCGGAAGAGCCAGGCGCGCGCCAGACTCCAGCGGCGTTTCAACGTGGCGGGCGACATCCCCATGGCTTCGGCGGCTTCCTCGACGCTCATGCCGGCGAAGTACCGAAGCTCCACGATCTTCGCCTGCTCGGGATCGATCTGTTCGAGCCGGTCGATGGCTTCGTCCAGCGACGGCAGCATCGATTCCGGATCGGCCGCCAGCTGCAGCGAGTCCGTGATGGACACGCGATTCAATGCGCCCCAGCGTTTCTGCGCGCCGCGCGCGCGGGCGCGCTCGACCAGGATCTGACGCATCGACCGCGCGGCGATCCCGACGAAGTGGCGGCGATCGTTCCACGGTGTGCCGGCGTCCGCAAGCCGCAGATACGCTTCGTGGACGAGCGCGGTGGCCTGCAGCGTCTGCCCCGGCCGCTCGCGCCGCATGTAGGCGGCCGCCACGCGGCGCAGCTCGTTGTAAACGAGCGGCGCGATGTCCTCGGCTTTTTCGCTTCAAAGGGGTCAGACCCTCTTTTTACGTTTTACGTAGATTCTGCTGCGGCCCGCCCTGCAATTTACGTAAAACGTAAAAAGAGGGTCTGACCCCATTTACGCTGCCGAATCCGAGGGTCGTCGCGCACGTCGTAGACGAAGTCGTGGGCACGCAGCACCTTTTCGGCCAGCTTCGCGGCTCTTGGGATCGTGCGCTTCCTCCAGGGCCGCCACGGATCCTCCCGGTCGCCGAAGATCGCGTCCAGGATGGCCGACGCGATCCGCTTCGGGCTCCTCGATGATCGACAGCAGCACGCGCGAACCGTACTTGATCCAGCGCGGACTGCGGCACCACCTTCCCGTCAGGCCTGGTTTCGACCACCTGGCGCTTCAGGACCGTCAGCACCAGTTCGGCGTTGGTCTTGGCGTAGTCCGTGCCCAGCTTGGCGAACAGCTGCCTTCACGGTGTCGCGCCGCTCATCGAGCAGCTTGAGGAACAGCTCGGGCGTCACGCGATCGCCCTTCTTGCTGTACTTGCCGTCGGCCGTGAGCTCGACGCGATGGAACACGGTGAGATACAGGAAATGCCAGAAGATTTCGTAGGTCGCGAGATCGTTCATGAACCGCAGGCCCGTGCGCGGATCGTAGATCGCGGCCGCGTTGTTGCCGAGCAGCTGCTGATACATGAACTCGGTGGCCATGTACATGGCGTACCGCAGCCCGTCCTCGGTGGTCGGCCCGTGCGGGCGCGCCAGCAGCTTGTGCCGCGCCTCTTCCGAGAACAGCTTGTCCACGCTGAGATCCGCCTCGGACAGCTCCATCGGCGCAATCTTGCCGCCCTTCAGCAGCCCGAGATCCTCGAGCCGCTTCTTCTCGTCGTCGCGAAGCTTGTCGACGACCGCCTGCAAGCCGCCGACACCTCAGTGACGAGCGGCTCGCGGCCGGCCTCGACGTAGGCAGGCGCGATGGTGGCCACCCAGCTCTGGCGATAGGTGTCGTGCAGCTTCCCGTTGATCTTGAAGAGACCGGTCAGCCGCTCGCGCAGCTTGTCGAACCAGATGTCGCGCAGCGCCTTTGCGTCGTTTTCGGGGGCGCCCGGGTTCTGCATCTGCGCCGCCATGCCGCCGATGGGCATGCCGCCGGCCAGCAGCGCCAGCAGCGCGTTGCGCATCGTGTAATACGTCAGCGACGGCTCGGTCATCGTGACGGTGTTGGGATCGGGGATCACCATCGCCGGATCGTGGCGGAACATCTCTTCGCGGCTGTTGAGGTAGTCCCATCGGCCCACGTTCGGTCCGATGAGATTCTCGCGGAGCACCCACATCACCGCTTCCTGCTGCAGCGCGTATTCCGCGCGCTCGTTCAGCATCTTGATCTTGAGCGAGCCGCGCGGCAGCCCCAGCGCCTCTTCCACCCTTTTCAGCAGGCTGGACACCAGCGCCGCTTCCTGCCAGGTCTCGATCTTCGGCACGTAGTAGTACACGCCGGAGCCGTTCTTCTTCTGCGAGTCGTAGTTGTTGACGGCGTGGATGACGAGCGCCGGAATCATGCCTGGCACCTGCTCACCGTCGAGCGAGATCTGACGGTTCCGAAGGTGCAGACCCGGGAACGCGATGAAAGATCGTCGGCCATTTTTCAGGCGGCAGGTCGATTGAATACTGCCGGGGCTTGCCGTTCTCCTTCTTCGTCGGATGGGTGTAGGGCTTGCCCGTCCACTTGTGCGCCAGCAGGTCCCGCAGGTTTTCCCACGCCTGGTACAACTGGTCCTTGTAGTCGCCGCCGGCGTCCTCCCAGTCCCACATCCAGGATGCTGCGCCCGTGTTCAGCGCGCCCATCGCCATGCCGAGGTCGATCGCCGGGCCGGTGCCTTCGAGGCCGGGCTTCATCGTGTCTGCGGGGATCGGCACGGATGCGTTGAGCCGCCACGCGTGCGGCGTCTTCCGCCCGAAGAACCCGTCGAGCATTCCCTGGCGGATGTCGCGAACCGTGGCCGTGTGCCCGTCGGCGTCGGTGATCTTGGTGTCCGGCGCCAGAAAACCGTACGCACGCTCGCGCCGGCCCACCTGTTCCTGGAACGCGTGGCGCGCGCTCAGCAGCGTGCGAAATTCATCCTTGGTGTCGAGCGTCAGCGCCGTGATCAGGTCCTGGATGTTGACCTTGCGCCCGTTGACGGTTTTGTCGCCGAAAAGCGACTGATGTTTCTCGAAAATATCCGATCGAATTTGCAACGATGGCATCCCTAATCGACCCACTTTCCAGCACGCATGATTCTTCCGACCTTACCCGGCTGAACCGAGCCGTAACTCGGGTCTTCCCTCGGTTCCAGCACTCGCGCCGCATCGAGCGCTCTACATAGTAATAACCCGACTCGCCATTCGCAATCGCCCAACAATTGCGGTGACGGGCCCGGCAGGACCCTGGATTTCAACAGCGCTACTCTATCCGAGGAAGGGCGCAGACTCCAGACTGCGGAGAAAAAGGGGTCGGGTGCCTTTTTGGCGGTCGTTCGCCAGAAAAAGGCACCCGACCCCTTTTCGCTTAGGTGGGGATTTCGAGCTCGGGCATTGGGGTGGTGACGAAAAGCTTGCGGCACGGCCGCAGCAGCAGGCGGGCCCAGTTTCTGGAGCGCGTCACTCTGGCGCTGTCGGTGGCGATCCCGGTGTTCGCATACATCTGCCGGTACAGCTTGGAAATCAGCAGGAACAACAGCCGCCCCTTGAGGGACTTCACGATCCGCGCGCGCTCCCAGATGGCCGGCACGCTGTAAAAGCGATCCCAGGTGGATTGCGTGCCGACGCGGATATCGTCGGCAGACAGCAACGGGTGCGGCGAGTACACTTTCGGCCGCTGGTGGCTGGGAATCAGCCAATAGCGCGTCAAGGGCACACCACCTATGCGCGTGGGATCATCCGCCATTCTCTCTTCCCACTTCGCGAAATCCACCGTGCCGGGGAACGGCGTCAGCATGACGAACTGCGCAAAGGCAATATCCGACTTCTGCGCAAGCTCGGCCGTAGCCTTGAACGTCTCGGGCTTATCGGTGGGCAACCCGAAGATGAACGAGCCGAGGATGTGCACGCCGTGCTTGCGGAACTCCTTCAGACGCGTCACCAGGCTCTCGCCCGCGCAATTGAAGTCCTTGAACACCGCCTTGAGGCCTTCCGGCGTGACGGATTCCACGCCCACCAAAGCGCCCCGGATCCGCGCCCTGTTCATCGCTTTCAGGAATTCTGGATCCTCGGCCGCCTCCATCGTGATCTGCGTATAGAACACGAGATCGCTCGGCAGCTTCGCGAGCATCTCCATCAGCTCGAATCGCTCGGCCCGAATCGCCTTCAGCTCCGCAAGGCGGCCCGCGTTGCCCTGCCGCTCGGCCAGCCTGAGATCTCCCAGCGTCACGGGATAGAAATTGTCGTCGGACAACAGAATGAATCGGAATCCCCGGCGCCGCAGCTCCACCACTTCGTGAACCACCGCGTCCGCGGCGCGCTGCCGTGGCTGCTGACCGTCGGTCCGCCACACGGAACAGAACGAGCAGTGTTTCGGGCAGCCTCGAAGCGTCTGCACCGAGCCCCACATGTAGCGATCCGCCGGCAGCAGATCCCATCGTGCGGAAGTGAACCTGTCCCCCGATACGCGCCCGCCTTCGTAGGTGGCGAGCGGCTTCGCCGCTTCGGCAGTCCGCAAGCACCGCCGACCACACCAGATCGCCGTCGCCCTTTCACAACGGCGTGCGCCGCACCCAGCTCGCGCGATTCCTCCGGATAGAGCGTGGGATGAATGCCGCCAAAGACCACGTACGCGCCCCGCGCGTCCGCGCCTGGCGCCCGATCTCGTATCCTCGCAGCGCGTTGCTTGTGTGAATGCCGATACCGACGACATCGCCGGCCGTGACGCGGTCGAGATCGATCGCATCCAGCGTCTCGTCGGTGATGATCGGATCGCCGTACTCGCGACGGTGTGGCCGCGGCCAGCACGTAGAGCCATCGCGGCGTAATGACCGCCGTTCCGAATGAAACGTCGCTTGGATTGACGAGGTGGATTCTCATGATTCGATGCGTCAACTCCACTTGAAGCCACCATTTCGGCTGATAGGAAATGACGATGGGGATTTCCGCAAGCGTGACCGGCCGTCCCGTACACGAGCTCGAACCGGCTTCCGTCCCTGGCGCCTGCCAGGGCCGTCTCGAATCGCGCGCGCACCACGTGCTCGTACGAACGCTCGCCGCTCGAAAACCGGGCGATGGGAACGGCTTCGAGCAGGCGCAGGTCATACACCCGATCGCCATAGACATATCGCAGTGTTTCCGGTCCGGATGGCTGGCCTCGGGAGGCGCGCGCCACGGTGGTCCGGATGATTTCGGCCACCGAGGTCAGGAATCCCGGCCGGGTGCCGGAGGGGCGGTCGATCTGCTTGATGGCGGCGGCGGCGTCTCCTAACGCGAGGGCCAGGACCGTATCGGCCTCGCGATAGGTGACGGCTACTCGAAGCTTCGACCGTTGTAACTCGGGCGAAGGCATGACGTGAATCAACACGCCCGCGAATGGTGTCGAACGGCCGTCCCGACGGCATGCGCGTGAGGCCAGTCTTGACGTCTCGCAGCCGCTCCTCGCCCGATTTCGAAATCACCCCGACCACGTCGCAGTCTCCGTCCTGCGCCTGTTCGGCGAGATAACCCCACTTGTTGAGACCACCAGGCGCGCGCAGCGGATCGGATCCGATCAGTAGCTCGTAACCCTTGCCCCGCCTCACTGGCCGGCTCCCCGCGCCACCGAATGATCCCCGACCCCACATCGTCGCGCCCCACCCAGAGCAGCAAGGCACGAACGCGGCCGGACATCTTGTACGTGTGCGTTTGCACCACCGGCAATGTGGAGCCGGGCAACTCGTGTGGCACCAGATCGCGCGATGCCGGCGTGGGGCTGGACGCGGATAGCAGCGCCGCGGAGACGTTCGCCACCATGAGAGCAGTCAGTGCCTTCTTCATGTTCATGCTCTTAATTAATTAATAGTTAGGCCCAAATTTTTTTGACTAGAACCGTCGTGCGAGCCCGGTTCCCGCTCTGGTGAACGCATCCGACAGCTCCACGCCCGCCTTCTGCGCGGCCTGGCCGATGCCCACGCCGGCGTTGACCACACCGTCAAACGAGGCGTACCCGTCTTTCTTTGGCCTTGCAGGCAGCGACTCGTCCGGACGCTCATAGACACCCGCAAACACTCGTGAGGGATGGAGCACAGTCTCAGGGGGGTCCGGCTGAAGCTCGACACTACTGACGTCGGCCACCTCAGTGGTATCCGCCTCCTTCGCAATGGTCCGGCTGAAGCCGGACACTACCGGGCGGGTCACAACGGTCCGGCTGAAGCCGGACACCACCAGTGGGGACGCAACCATCCGGCTAAGGCTGGACACTACCGGTATGGACGCTACTGGCGTGGCCGCAACGGTCGAAAAAGGCACCACGTCGCTGATCATCGGGAATGAGCGCAGTTGAGCGGCGCAGACCGCAATGGCGAGGCCGCCGAGCATCGCGACCGGAAGAGAGGGCGTTCGGCGTGTATTCCGCCGGCCGTCAAGCAGACGATCGACACGGCTGAGAAGGTGGCCGCGACCGCCGAACAGCGCCTGCGCAAAGGCGGGCGGCGTTGCCACTCGCGGCCGTTCCGCCACGCGCGACAAACATCGGGCGTAGTTTCTCGGCGACCCGGTCCGTGCGATTACCCAGTCATCGCAGGCGACCTCCCGCTCGAGATTGAGCGTTCGCCCAATCAGGTACGAAGCCGGATGCGGCCACAGCGCCGCTTCAAGCAGCGTCTGAAGCAGGCGCATCCAGTCATCACGCCGCTGCACGTGACCGTACTCGTGAAGGATGATCTGGTCGAGCTCGTCCGGCTGCAGCCCAGCCAAAAGGGATGAAGGAACCGCAATGCACGGATCGTGGAAGCCCAGCACCGCGGCGCCTGGCAGTCCATCGCAGACCGCCAGCCGGACGAGGCGCCCTTTGCGCTCCCGCCACAACGTCAGCTGCGCCTCCAGCTCAGGCGGAAACGGCCGGCACGCGTCCTTCAGTCGATACAGCGCGTGGAGACCGGGGAAAATTCGAAGGAGTCGGAAACACGCAACGCACACCCAGGCCGTCATGATGAACGACAGAGCCCACGCCGGCAGCGGTGTCACCTGTATTGCCGACCACGACTTTCCCGACATGCCGTTCATGGAAGCCGTCAGGCCGGCACCGGCGAGGTGGTGGCTCGTGGGAAGCCCCTGCCAGCCGAGCAGTATCAAGCCGGCGAATGCGCTCCACCAGAGCATGTAGCGCGTGGCGGCATTCACGCGGGGCAGGAAGCGCAGCAGGAGCGACAGCGACACAGCGAGCGCCGTGCCTTGCCACAGCCACATGAGCAGCCACGCCGTCATGACATCTTCTCGATCTTCTCTCTGAGCTGCTTCAGAGCATCGTCCGACAGGCCTTCATCATCCAGCAGATTCAGCACCAGCAGACCCGGGGAGCCCTCGAAGAACCGGTTGACGAATGTCTTCACCGCGCTCTGGCGCGCACGGGCGCGGTCCACAGACGGCAGAAAGATGAACGCGCGGCCGTCCTTCCGATGCGTGACGTAGCCCTTGCGCTCCAGAATGCGCAACAACGTGAGCACGGAGTTGTACGCCGGCTTCGGCTTGTCCTTGAGCGCGGAAACGACGTCGCCCACTGTGGCTTCGCCCCTGTCCCAGAGGACGCGCATGAGCTTGAGTTCCCCGTCGGTCAGCGTGGATGACTTGGGTCTGGGCATACAGGCGTACAAGCAGCGTAGATCCGGCGGCCGAGCTTGTCAACTAAAGAATTAAGAGATACTCAGTTCGCCAGGACGGCGGTGATATTCCGCTTCGGCACGAACCCCACGGGGATCCGCGCCACTTCCTTCCGTGTGGCCACGTCGATCGCCACCACCAGGTCCGAGCCGGCGCATGCGACGTAGATCGTCTTGCTATTGGGAGTGAAGGTGAGCCAGTCAGGATCGTGGCCCACGGGAGTGATGCCGAGCGGCTTCAGATCGGGCATCGAGAACGCCGCCACGTAGTTGTACCACTTGCTCGTGGCCCAGAGCGTCTTGCCGTCCGGCGTAATCCCAATCCCATGCGACGGCGATCCCTGCACGCCCTCGGTGTTCTTCACCGCAGGCGGCGGCAAATCGGGCAGCGTCACGCGCGCGACTTCTTTATGCGAGGCGAAATCCACCACCGCGAACCCGTGGAACTCCGAAATCTGCACGAACATCCGGCCCGTGGATCCGTCCGGCCTCTTCTCGAACGTGATGGGCCGCACGCCGTTTTCAAACGACAGCGTCCATGCCACTTTTTCCGTCGCCGGGTCGATGACGCTGAGCTTTCGTCCGGCGATGGATCCGGCGACCACCCACTTCCCGTCTGGCGTAACGTAGGTATTGTGGACGGCGCCTTCCACCGCGATGCTGCCGGTCCGCTCGCCTCTCGCCGTGTCGATCACGTCCACGGCCCCCGGCGCCTGCGAAATCGACACGTAAACCTTCCTGCCGTCTTTCGCGATGTCGATGTTGTTCGGATGGCCGGTGAGCGGCACGTGCTTGATGACGGTCAGCGTCTTCGTGTCCACGACATCCAGCGTGCTCTCGGCCTCGTTGCTGATGTAGAGGCGCGTCCCGTCGGGCGACGCCGCGGCGCCATGGTTCACCTCGATGCCTTTGATGGTGCCCACCACCTTGTTGGTGGCCGGATCGATCACGCTGACGAAGTCTCCCGCGCTGTTCGTCTGAATGATCCGGACCTTCCCCGCGCCTCCCGCCGACACCGTGAGCACCAGCAGCACGCCGACAAGAGATGCGTATCGCATAAAGGTACCGGGAGCCTTTCTCAATTGTGCAGGGTCGCGCCGTTGACCCAGGCAGCCAGCGTCTGCCATTCAGGATCGTTCTGCGACGTCCAATGCTTCCCGCCGCCGTGAAACGCATCGCCGCCGGCGTCTTCCTTCAGAGGGTGCGTCAAAAGGCGGCTGTGCATCGGATCGCCCGGCCGGACGAACCGCTTCACCGACTCGAAGTTCTTCTGCGCCTGCGCTTCGTCCCAGGTGGCCGCACCGGGCGCAAGAATCTGAACATAGGAGTTGCCGGTCCCGCTGCCTCGGTGGCACACATAGCAGCGCGCGTGGCCCTCGCGCTTGTACAGGAAGATGGGCTGCACCCGCGCCTTGAAGAACTCGAAGTCCAGAGAGGGCGCCGCGAGCGCGCGGGGCGCGGACCTGGGGCGCAAAAAAGCGCGGCCATGACCACCAGCCAAGATCCCAGACATTGCCCCGCCAGCATTATGCCGCCGAGCCTACGACTTCGCAGAGCGACTCGTCAAGCAGACGCACCGCCGTTTCCGCCTGTGCCTTCGTCAACACGAGCGGCGGCGACAGCCTGATCGCTGTTCTGCCCGGCGGCAAGAACCAGCAGGCCGCGCCTGAACGCCGCCATCACCAGCGCGTCGCGCTCGGCGACGGCGCGCTCCTTCGTCGTGCGATCGCGGACCAGCTCGATTCCGATCATCAGGCCCTTGCCGCGGACGTCGCCGATAGATCGTGGCGCCGGCCGCCAGCTCCGTCAGCTCTGCCAGCAGAACCCGCCCACCTCCGCCGCGTTCGCCATCAGGCCTTCGCGAATCAGTTTGATGGTCGCGAGCGCCGCGGCGCACGCCACGGGATTCCCGCCGAACGTGTTGGAATGTGCGCCCACCGGCCAGTCCATCACCTCCTCGCGCGCCACCGTGAGTCCCATCGGCAGTCCCGACGCGATCGCCTTCGCAATCACCACGATGTCCGGCTTCACGCCGAAATGCTCGATCGCGAACATCTTGCCGGTTCGTCCCATGCCCGATTGCACTTCGTCCACAATGAGCAGCATGCCGTGCTGGCTGGCGATCGCGCGAGAGCCCTTGGACGAACGCGGGCGGCGGCACCACGTAACCGCCTTCGCCCTGGATCGGCTCGACGATGATCGCCGCCACTTCGTCGGGAGACGTCAGGTGCACCAGAATTTGCTGTTCGATGTAGGCGAGGCACTCGCGCCGCGCACTCTCGCGTCCTCGGCCCCGGCGCACATCGATACGGATTTGCGATACGGCGCATGAAACACGCCGCGGGCCATCGGCCCGAACCCGCGGCGCTGCACGGCTCTTGCTGGACGTCAGCGACAGCGATCCAAGCGTTCGTCCGTGAAACGACCCGAGGAAGGCGATGATGTTCGGCCGCTTCGTGTGATAGCGCGCGAGCTTGATGGCGGCCTCGACCGCCTCGGTGCCCGAGTTCGAAAAGAACGTGCGCGCGCGGCCTTCGACCGGCACGATGTCCGCCATGGCCTCGCCGAGCGCCACCTGCGGCTCGTGATAGTAATCGGTGGAAGTGTGCAGAAAGCGCTGCGCCTGATTCGACGATGGCGCGGACCACATCGGGGTGGGAATGGCCCGTGGACGCGGTGGCGATGCCCGCGCAGCAATCCAGATAAACATTGCCGTCCACGTCCTCCACCACGGCGCCCTCGCCGCGGGCCATCACGAACGGCGCGCTTCGTGGATAGGACGGCGACACGGTCTGCCGTCGCGCTCGAGAATCGCCCGGGCGCGCGGCCCCGGCGGCGGAACCTTGATATCGAGGAACTCCATGAGCCTGGAGCCCTGAGCCCTGAGCCTTCTTTTGCTATTGTATCGGCCGTGCCGCCGCCCGGTTCACATCATCGGCGTTCCGCTCGATCTCGGCGGGAACCGCCGTGGCGTGGACATGGGCCCGTCGGCCTTCCGCATCGCCGGCATCGGCGAGAAAATCGCGGCGCTCAAGCATACGGTGGTGGACAAGGGCGATTTGCCGTCCGCCATACCGCGAAATCCATCCGCACGGCGACCCGCACAAGAAATTCATCGACGAAATCGCCAGGGTATGCGTGCAGCTGCTATCAGATCGCGCTGCGGATCCCTTTACGCAGGGCGCCATCCCGCTGGTCCTCGGCGGGGATCACAGCCTTGCGGCCGGCTCGGTGGCTGCATCGCGCCGCATACGCTCGGGCCAGCCGAACCTGCCGATTGGCCTGTTGTGGATTGATGCACACGGCGACATGAACACGCCTGCCAGCACGCTCGAGTGGGAACGTCCATGGAATGCCGCCTTGCTGCTTTGCTGGGTCCGGAGCCGCCGAGCTTTCGAGGATTGGCGGGTTTTCACCCGACCGTGCTGCCGCAGCACACGGCGCTGATGGGTGTGCGGAACCTTGATGAACGGGAGAAGGATCTGGTGCAGAGATTCAGGCGTCCACGTTTTTACGATGAAGGACATCGACCGCCTGGGCGTGGCCGCTGTGGCCGAAAAGGCGCTGGAGCGTGGTCACCACGGAACGGCGGCGTGCACGTTTCGTTCGATCTCGACGTGTGCGACCCGGCCATCGCCCCCGGCGTCGGGACTCCGGTCAAAGGCGGACTGAATTATCGCGAAGCGCACCTCCTGATGGAGCTGATTGCGGAGTCCGGCCGGCTGACCGCCCTGGATCTGGTCGAAGTCAATCCGACGCTCGATTTGCGCAACACGACAGCAGAACTGGGTGTGAGCTTGCGCTCTCCGCGTTGGGGATGAAGATCCTATGAAGCGGTGGCTCCCATGGATCTTCGGATCCGCCATCCTCATCGGCGTCGTCATCGTCGGCATTCATTTCTCGGAAACCAAGGATCTCGTCCGGCTGGTCCAGACGGCGACAGCCGCGATGGATCCTGGCCGCCACCCTCCTTCAACTCATGACGTACCTGGCGCAGGGCGAGGTATTCCGGGCGCCCGTCAGGGGGACCCGCCATCACATCGGCGCGAAGCTGGTCTATGAGTTGAGTCTCGTAAAACTGTTCATGGATCAAGCGCTGCCTTCGGCGGGTATCAGCAGCACGGTGTTTGTGGCGAAATCACTGCAACGGAACAGCATACCCCGCCGTGTGGTGGCGGCGAGCATGGTGCTGAATCTGGCCTCGTACCACATTGCTTATGTGGTCTGCCTGCTGGCAGCGCTCGCAATCACCACGGCCACCGGCCATTCGAACTGGATTGTCATGGTGATCTCCGGGCTGTTTCTGCTGTTTGCCGTTGGCCTCGTGGTGGTGGTGATCGCCATTTCCGCCGGTAAAGGCGAGAAGCAGGCGGCGCTCCTCGAGCGGGTGCCCATGGTGCGCAGCGCCATGCAGTTTCTAAAGGACGCGGACGCGCGGCTGACGCACGACCTCAGGCTGCTGGCCGAAACGTCGGTCTGGCAGGTCGTGATCTTTCTGCTTGACGCCGCCACCATGTGGGTCTTGATCCTTGCCCTGGGCGAACATGCGTCGGTCAGGGGCGTCTACGCCAGCTTCATGATTTCCAGCCTCCTTCGCACCATGGGCATCGTGCCGGGCGGCCTGGGCACCTTCGAAGCGACCTCAGTGCTGACCCTGCGGATGATCGGCGTCGCGATTCCGGTGGCATTGTCCGCCACGCTGTTGTTCAGAGGACTGACGTTCTGGCTGCCGATGCTGCCCGGACTGTGGCTGTCGAAAAATATCGCACTTGACCGTCGGAAAAGTCCCCGCGCGGAGACTGCTCAGCCTGAATTGATCGCCCGCCGTCCTTCGGAAGGGACAGCTTAGCCACACATCTGCCATCGATCGAGGCATTTTCTCTCGACAAAATCCGCGGTGTTGGAGTTGGCGCGACTTTCGCTAGTTGCCTGTAGGACGCAACTCACACCCAGGAGTAAGTTTATGCGTGCGAAATCGACCCCTAGTTTCCCTCTTCAGCGTGATCTTCCTGCTGTTGGCGGCCACGACTGCGCAGGCGCAGTATTTCGGCCGGAACAAAGTTCAGTACAAAGATTTCAAGTTCGAAGTGCTGAAGACCGATCATTTCGATATCTATTTCTATCAGGACGAGCGCGACGCGGCCCAGCGCATCGGTCGCATGGCCGAGCGCTGGTACGCGCGTCTCTCGCAGGTGTTCAACCATCAGATGCAGCACCCGCCAGCCGCTGGTCCTCTACGCGTCGCACCCGGATTTCGAGCAGACCAATGTCGTCGGGCGGCAGCATCGACGAAGGCACGGGCGGGGTGACCGAGGGGATGAAGCGCCGGGTGGTGCTGCCGATGGCGGGCACGCTGGCCGAGACCGACCACGTCCTCGGCCATGAGCTGGTGCACGCATTCCAGTACGACATCGCCGCGCAGCGCGCCTCGGCAGAACGGCGGCGGGCCGGCGTCGAGAGCCTGCCGCTCTGGTTCATCGAGGGGATGGCGGAGTACCTCTCGCTTGGGCCGGTGGACGCGCATACGGCCATGTGGCTTCGCGATGCCGCGCGCAAGGAAAAGCTGCCGCACGATCAACGATCTCGACAACCCGAATATTTTCCGTATCGCTGGGGTCAGGCGCTCTGGGCGTTTATCGGCGGCCGGTGGGGCGACGAACGGATCGCCCAGATCTATCGGGACGCGCTCCGCTCCGAGCGATCTGGATCTCGCGCTCGAAGAACGCCACGGGCTTCAACGCCAAAGAGCTCTCGGCCGAATGGCACGACGGCGATCCACGACGCAGTACGATCCGATCCTCAAGGCGACACGCCCGCGTCAGCACGTTCGGCCGGATCGCTCACCGCGCTCGGACAAGGAAGAGCTGGCGATGAACGTGTCGCCGTCGTTTCGCCCGACGGCACGAAGATCATCTATTTCAGCTCGCGAGACATGTTGTCGATCGGCCTCTTCCTGGCGGACGCGTCGACGGGCCGCATCATCCGCAAGCTGGTGGACACGTCGCTCGATCCGCATTTCACGAGCCTGCAGTTCATCAATTCGGCGGGCTCGTGGAGTCCGACAGCCGCCAGTTCGTCGTGGGCGGCGTGCGCAACGGGAAGGCCGTGCTGGCGATCATCGAATGTCGCCGACGGCGACGTGGTGCGGGAAATCCCATTCCCGCAGGCTGGGAGAGATCCTGAACCCCACCTGGTCGCCCGACGGACATTCGGTCGCATTCTCGGCCATCGTCGGCGGCGACACCGACCTGTTCATCTACAACCTCGACGACGAACGACCGAACGACGGCTCACGAGCGACGCTGTACGCAGACATTCAGCCCGCATGGTCGCCCGGACGGCGACACGCATCGCGTTTGTCACCGACCGGTTCACCACGCAACTGGAGAATCGCTGACGCCGGGCGACTATCAACTGGCGCATCTGCGACGTCGCGTCCGGGCAGCATCGACGCCGCTCTCACACGTTCGGCGAGGGCAAGAGCATCAACCCGCAATGGAACGCCGACGGCCGGCGGCCTGTACTTCCTGTCCGACCGCGACGGCATCAGCAACGTCTACTCGGTGAATCTGCAATCGGGCGCCATGGCGCAGGTGACCGACATCGACGGCGGCATCAGCGGCATCACGGCGTTGAGCCCGGCCATTTCGTCGGCGATCGACGCGAAGACGCTGGCGCTCAGCGCGTACGAGGACGGCAGCTATCACATCTACCTCATCGACCGCCGCAGCCGCTTGCCGGAAAGCCGCTGTCTCGACGGGAACGCGCGCCTGCGAGGCGGCAGGGCTGCCGCCCTCGCAGCGCGAGCCGCTCCGATCTGGTGAAGCTGCTGAACGGATCCGAACGACCGGGCTTGCCCGCAGCGGCCGCGGCCAGTCGAGCCCTATAGCGCACGGCTTACGCTGGACGCGGTGAGCCAGCCGACCTCTCGGTCGGCATCAGCCGCTTCGGACCGTCGGTGGGCGGCGGCCTGGCGTTCGGCTTGAGCGACATGCTCGGCAACCACAACCTGTACGCCGAGATTGCGCCGACACGTACGGTTCCGGGTTCTCCGACATCGCCAAGAGCACCGGGGGCGCGTTCTTCGTACCGAACATGTCCGTCGCGTCGAACTGGGGTCTGTCCGTCGAGCAGATTCCCTACGTGGCCGGCGGCTATGCCACGGGGACCGGCATCGTCAACGGTCAGAACGCCGGTCCTCGATCAGACGATCATCCAGCGTCAGATCAACCGCGGGCGCGAACGCGATGGTGGCCGTACCCGTTGAGCCCGACCAACCGCGTGGAGTTCGGAGCAGGGTTTCTCCCAACTGTCGTTCGACCAGCAAGTGCGGACGGTGGCGACGTCCGGCGCAGACCGGCCGCGTGATCCAGGACAACACGGAGACGACCCCGCTTGCCGACACACTGAACATGCCGTCGGTGAACGCGGCACTCGTCAACGACACGCTCGCTCTTCGGCGCCACCAGCCCGGTCGCCGGCCAGCGCGGCGCGCTTCGAGATCACGCCGACCATGGGCTCGCTGAACTTCACGTCGGGCTGCTGGACTACCGCCACTACTTCATGCCGGCGCGGTTCTACACGCATCGCGGTCCGCGGCATGCACTACGGCCGGTACGGCAGCGATGCCGAGGACCCGCGGCTGATCCCGCTGTTCCTCGGTTATCCGGAGTTCGTGCGCGGCTACGGAATCGATTCGTTCTAGGCCGGCGAATGCCCCGTGACGGGCAGCTGTCCCGACCTTCGATCGCCTCGTGGGCAGCCGGATGCTCGTCGGCAACATCGAGTTCCGCTTCCCGCTGCTTCGGCCCTTCGGCGTGACCAGCCGTATGTACGGCCCGCTGCCCGTCGAAGTGGCGCTCTTTGCCGATGGCGGCGTGGCGTGGAACAAGGGCGGATCACCTGTCATTACTTAGTGGTCAGAACGCCGGCGGACGGAAGCCGGTGTCCAGCGCCGGCATCACTTTCCGTGCCGCGGTGTTGGGATTCGCGATTGCGCAAATCGATCTGGCGCGGCCGTTCGACAGGCCCGGCCGGGGGTGGTGTGGGGATTCTCGCTGACGCCAGGTTTCTGAGCGTTCGCTCGCTGAAAGGAGCAAAGTAGCCGAGGTGCAAAGAGCAGACCATGCTCTCTGCCCTTGGCTCTCTGCCCTATCGACTACACGAATCGGGTGAGGGTGACGTTGACGATGGCGCTCGCCTTTGTCGGCGCGGCGCCACTGCACCATGATGGGCGCCTGATAGGTGCCTTCGATGACGCGACCGGCGCCGGGGGTCTTCGAATCCGGAAACCAGCAGATCCACCGAACGCTTCATGCGGAGGAACCGGGACGCCGGGACGGCCAGCGCCTGCGACCAGCACGCGCTCGATCGCCGATTCAGCCAGTCCCAGCGCATCCACCAGGCGATTCACGGCGCGCACCAGATCGTACTTGGCGTAGTCGATGGTCTTTGACGGCACAGCGCGCGGATCGTCCCACGCGTGTTTGGCCTTCTGCGCGGCGAAGCGGAGCGGGTTCTTCAGCACTTCGGCCAGGTCGTAACGCATCAGCAGCGTTTCGTACTCGTTCACCGTGAGGCTGGCGAACTGCTCGCCGGACGCCAGATCGAGGCGCACGCGCCCCTTTTCTACGCCGTGCGTGGCGATGAGCTCGCCCAGCTGATCGTACAGACCGAGTCGCGCTTCCTTCAGATTGACCGCGTCCACCGGATGGCTGGCCGACACAGGCACGCGGAGCGTGGCTCTTGGCCACTTCCACTTCGTGGTCGTAGCCCACCAGCGTGGTAAGTGCGCCGGCGCGGCGTGCCCGCATTCACGCCGTCGAGATCGATGAAGGACACCGGCCCGGGACGCCGCATGACGTACGACACGCACGAGCGCAGGCCGCTGCCGATAAACGCCAGGTGCGAATCGGCGTTGGTCGGTTCCACCGGGCGCTGTTCGGGCGTGAGCTCCGTCCGGAGATCCAGTTCGTCGTGCAGGTAGCCCGCACCTGCGGGAAACACCGTGGTGAAGACGTCGATGTAGGGACGAACCGCCTGTGGACCGGTGCCGAGACGCGTCGCGAAGCTTTGCGGAAGATAACCCGCCGTGGTGTGCAGCGAGCAATAGAGGCAGCGGTTGTAGTTCTCGAAGACGTCGCCGTAAGTGGCTGCGGCCATCGCCCGCACGTCGATGACGTCCAGGCGACCCCGCGGCGTGACTTCGAGCTGAAGTTCGAGTGGTGGCACCGAGTGACTTAAATGTAACACTGTCGGCTGCTGGTGCCAAGCCCCCGGTGTATGCTGGACCAGGTGCGAACTGCATCCAAACGCTTGACTTACGCCGTCCTGATGGCTGGTATCGCGCTGGCCGCCGAGGCGGTCTACGCCCAGTGCACCGCCGGGACCCGCGAGGCCACCACTGCCGTGCACAACGCTCCGTACGATGCCCGCTTCACGTTCGCGCGGCTGGCCTACGAGACGGGCCCGGGCGGCTACTACTACCACGGCCTGCCGGCCTGGGCGCACGGCTACCCTTCCGCCGAGCAAAGCCTGATGAAGATCCTGGACGGCCTCACCGGCATCGTGAAGCCGCACATGGATCACACCAACGTCATCGCGATCAGCGATCCCGAACTGTTCAACTATCCGCTCACCTACATGACGGAAGCCGGGCTACCTCACGCTCAACCGCTACGGAAGCCAAAGCGCTGAGGGACTACCTGCTCAAAGGCGGGTTCATCATCTTCGACGATTTCCGGAGCAACCGCGGCAACGACGGGTGGAATAACTTCGTCGAGAGCATGCGCCAGGTGATGCCGGAAGGCCGGCTGATGCCGCTCGAAAACACGAACCCTGTGTTCCACTCGTTCTTCGAAATCAAGGACCCGCACGCGTTCATCTCCTGCTACGACCGCGCCGGTGGCGCCGAGTTCTGGGGCATGTTCGAGAACAACGATCCTTCGAAGCGCCTGATGTTCGTCGCCAACTTCAACAACGACATCGCGCAGTACTGGGAATGGTCCGACACCGGCTTCACCCCCATCGCCCTCTCGAACGACGCGTACAAATTCGGGGTCAATTACGTCATGTACTCCCTCACGCACTGAATTTTCACCACAGAGGACACAGACTGAGCGTCGACTTTGTTGGCCGGCCGCAACGCGGCCCAACGCCATCGCCGCGACGTATCTGTGCCTTGTCTTCGTGGATCTTCGTGTTGGCTTCGTGTCCTTCGTGGTTTCGCCTTTTTTATGGCCACCGCGAGCGATTCCAGTTTACAGTCGGTAGATGAGGCGATTCTTCCTCTTGGCGATTGCGGCGATCTTGACCGGTGTCGCGCCTATGGTCCTTGGGGCCGGTGCTCTGGATCTCCCCTCGTCCGGGCTGTTCCGCGTCAGATCGCTGGCCCTTCCGTACGCGACGGGCGCGGTCTTTGCCATGCCTCACGAAAAGGTCGCGCTGGCGGTGGCGACCCCAACCGTTCGTCTCTTCTCCCTGGACGCACCGCAAGGCGCGCTGACCTCCACAGGGCCGAATACGTGGACATGGCTGGCGCCTGGGGAGAAGGGCCGGTATCCGCTGGAGGTCCGCTTCCCCGGTGCCGGCAAAGTGATGGACTTCAACGCGTTCGTGATGGTGCCGGCCTCCGACGTGAAGAACGGCATGCTCAACGGTTTTCAGATTGGCGCGTATCCGGCCAGGCCGCTGAACGGCAACGCGGCGTACATCGCTCCGAAGGGTTTCATCGAAGTCACGAAAGACAACGAAGACACCAAAGTCTCCCCCCACTTCCGCCTCAAGCAGTTTCTGACAAAGCAGAAGAGCGGATACCCGAAATATCTGGTCCTGGACGAGCGGCTGATCTACCTGCTGGAAGAAGTCGGGAAAGATCTGGAGCCGATGGGCTTCAACGCCGACGATATCTTCGTCATGAGCGGCTACCGCACCCCGTTCTACAACAAGGCGATTGACGATACCGAGTTCAGCATGCACCAGTGGGGACGGGCGTCGGATATTTTTCTGGACAAGAACCACGACGGGATGATGGACGACCTGAACAAGGACAGGACCGTGAACCGCGACGACGCGGTGGCGCTGGCAAACGTGCTGGAAAGGCTGGCGAAAACTCCGGAACTGTCGGGGTTCATCGGCGGTATAGGCATCTATGCCGCCACCTCCGCGCATGGTCCGTTCGTGCACGTGGACACGCGCCCGTGGAAAGCGCGCTGGTGAAACCCGTTCTTATTCGTCTGCGTCGTCGGTCTCTTTATCCACCTCGACGTCCTCTTCTTTCTTCAGCGCGTCGAGGTCAATCTCCCCCATCGGATCTTCTTCATCGCGGAAGCGCGCGTCTTCTTCGACGCTGAACATGCGGCCGCTCAACCGCTCCTTCAAGGGGCCTTTCGCCTGTCCTTCCTGCTGACGCTTTTTCGAGAAGTTGGCGCCGCCGCGGCCCTTGGGCGGCTTGTTCGGGCCGAAGTTGCGGTTGCCGAAATCACCACGTGGCGCGCGATAGTCACCGCCGCCGTCAGGCGGCCGTGGTGAAGAAAACCCGCCTGGCCGAGGTGGCCCGCCCATCGGGCGCGGAGGACCACCGGCACCCATCGGCGGGCGCGCCTCCCGTGGCCGCGCTTCGCTGACCGACAACGGCCGCCCTTTGAACGGCTGCCCGTGCAGCTGCTGCACCGCGCGCTCCGCCATGCCGCGGTCGTCATAATCGACGAACGCGAACCCTCTTGGGCGCCCGGTTTCCCGATCCATCGGGATGACAATCTGTAAGGGGTCGCCGACCGAGCCGAAGTGCTGCCGAATATCGACTTCGGTGGCGCTATAGGGGAGATTCCCGACGAATAGCCGGACAGACATAACGTTCCTGCTCGCCTCCCTACGACGTTGGGGTGGGGGTGACCTTCTTCTTCGCCCGGCGCGCACCCGTCTTGCGCGCAGGCGCTGGGGTATTGGACGTTTCCAGCACGACTATCCTCGTGGAGAACCGGCGCGTACCGTGCTCATCGAATTCAATCACCGTATGGTGCTCGTTGACATCCACAATGGTGCCGGCTCCGTATTGTGCCTGCAGCACGCGATCTCCCGCGGTATATCTGCGCATCAATTCCTCCTAATTCCGCTCGACGTAAGCGCCGCCGTCCGAAAAAGATACCTGCAACGACTTTTCTATGACACGCAGCGCCGGCAGTTCTTCGGGGGCCACCAGCGTGAGCGCGGTCCCGGCCGTTTCTGCGCGGCCGGTCCGCCCGACGCGGTGGACATAGGCATCTACGCTCCACGGCACTTCGTAATTTACGACGTGCGCGATGTTGTCGACGTCGATGCCGCGCGCCGCAATGTCGGTGGCGATCAGCGTGGTGTACCGGCCGGACTTGAAGCCTTCCATAGCCGCCGATCGCTGGCTCTGGGTGCGGTCCGCATGCAGCGCCGCGCAGCGGATGCCGTCGGCGCCAAGCCGACGCGCCAGCTTGTCGGCCCCTCGCTTGGTACGCACGAAAACCAAGCTGGTGCCGTCGGTACGTTGGAGAAAGCTCTTGAGCCACGCGGCCTTCTGCGTGGACGGCACGAGATGGCTGATGTGATGAATCGTGCTCGCCAGGCCTTCGACACGTCCCACACGGATGATCTTCGGATTCCGCATGATTTGCCGTACCGAGTTCGCCACCTCCTCCGACATCGTCGCGGAGAACAGCAACGTCTGGCGGTTGGCCGGCAGGGACGCCACGATGCGCCGTACACTCGGCCAGAAGCCCATGTCCAGCATGCGGTCGGCTTCGTCCAGCACGAGCACCTCGAGGCCGTCAAAGTTTGCCGACTTCGATCCCATGTGATCGATCAGCCTCCCCGGGGTGGCCACGACGATATCGGCGGCTCCGCGGAGGCCGCGCTCCTGGGGGCTCGCGTCCACGCCGCCGTACACCGCCACGCTCGACAGGTTCGTGTGATAAGCGAGGCCCTGAAACTCATCTTCGATCTGGACGGCCAGCTCGCGCGTGGGCGCCAGAATCAGCACACGCGTTGTGGGTGGCGCCGCCGACCCCGCCGGCGTGGCATCCGTCGTTAGAAGCTTCTGCATGATCGGCAAGAGAAAGGCGAGTGTCTTGCCCGTACCTGTCTGCGCGCAGGCCACCAGGTCCACGCCGTCAAACACCCCTGGATAGACGGCGCTCTGGATAGGCGTGGTGTTGACGAACCCGCGATCCACCACTGCCTGCTCGAGGCGCCGGTCAAGCCCCAAGGAGGTGAACTCCACGGGTGTGGCGTCGTAGGGCGCCGGCTCGAACGTTACCGGGGGCGTGGCCACCGTCGGCCGCATCGGGCGGCTTGAGGTAGCCCCCCGCCTGCGCGGGCGATGGCTTCGCGATGATCGGGAATGCGAACTCTTTGGAGAATCAGACAAATGCAAAGTTGGGCTGCTTGGATGCTGGAGATTAAAAAAGGAGGTTTTCCTGACTCCTTTATTCTCTCATAAAGCCCGTTTTTGCGCCAACTACGCCAAAATCAGGTAGTGGCCTAGTTTGAATCCGGCTATTTTTCATAGGCGCTCTAAGTCCTTCCAGCCTGTGCGACAATCGGTCATGCCTACCCGAGCAAGAACGAAACGGCCCCGCGATACGAACCAACTGGCCTATCAAATCGTGCAAGAAGCCACCGGGCAGGCCCGCCTGCAGCCTCCACCGCCGCCCGATACCCGCAACCCAGCCGCCGTGGCCCTGTCGAAGCTGGGAGCCTCCAAGGGCGGTAAAGCCCGCGCTGCCAGCCTCTCGGCCGCTAAACGCTCTGCCATCGCCCGTAAGGCTGTGCAAGCGCGATGGAAAAAACGGTAAATCTGTACCGCCTCGTACTGACTCAGCCCACTTTGTGGACAAAGCTCCCGAGCGGTTCCATCATGTCGTCCCATTCGGACGCACCAATTCCACGTCCGACTAAACCCAAGACCGTCTATCCCTGCCCCGTCTGTTTTTCCAGCGCGACCGAACCGATGGACGCCCACGTCCGCGATGGGCACACGGTCGTCGCCATGCAGTGCCAGAAGTGCGCCCACATCTGGAAAATGGGGCACCCCCTCCACAGCCGCCAACAATCCCCCATTCTTAAACCAAGGAACGAAAAAACAGGTCCTGTAAAGCCATCCGCAAGACCTGCCATTCCGAGAGCGCCTTTTCCCCAACTAGCAGCTTGCAACGACCGTCATCTCCCAGCCCGATCCGGCCAGAAAAAAATGAGGTTCCCGACAAGTTCTCCAGTCCCTTGGACTTCGATCTGGCCCTCATGAGTGAGATTGAAGCGCACGGCGGACCGCCCCATATGCGTGTCTCTCGATAGCGAAAAGAGATTCGGGCTCGTCGTAAGGTGTTCCGCTTTGCCCAAGCCAGGCATCAGGAGGTTTCGTTGATCGGCGTTTGCCTTTGACTGTAACTGCAAGCGTTCAAAGAACTTGGTTGGCGAACACTCGTGTCGGGCCTTTACCCAGTCCCAGTCGGGCGGTAATTCTGGCGTATTCACACACTTCTCCCTTGACAATACTTAGTCGAGCAAGTATATTGTCTAATATGAACAGGTTGAGCACGGCGGATCGCGTTCGGGTGATTTCGGCGCTGGTCGAAGGCAACAGCCTCCGCGCCACAGCGCGCATGACTGGTATCGCCCGTATGACCATCGAAAAGCTGTTCCGCGACCTGGGCGCGGCCTGTTTGGAGTATCACGATACCCACGTCCTCAGCGTCCCGGCGAAGCGCATCCAATGCGATGAAATCTGGTCGTTCGTCGGCGCGAAAGCCCGCAACGCAACCTTCCGGAGCAGAAGGCCCAAGGCTGGGGCGATTGCTGGACGTGGACCGCGATTGATCCTCAAACCAAACTGATCGTGTCCTACATGATTGGCGCTCGGTCCCCTCTGATGGCACAGGCGTTTATGAAAGACGTAGCCGCCCGCCTTGCTAACCGAGTGCAGATGACGACCGATGGCCTTGGATGGTATCTGGACGCGGTAGATGACGCGTTTGGCAGCGACATCGATTACGCCATGCTGGAAAAGCACTACGGCGCTGGACCGACCGACACAGCGCCTCTCAGCGATACAGCCCTGCTCGCTTCATGAGCGCCACTCGCAAGGTCATGCAAGGCCAGCCGGACAGACGACATATCTCCACGAGCATGGTCGAGCGCCAGAATCTCACCATGCGGATGCACATGCGCCGGTTCACGCGCCTGACCAACGGATTCAGTAAGAAGGTTCAGAACCATCTGTATTCAATCGCCATTCACTTCATGTATTACAACTTCTGCAAGATTCATCAGACCCTTCGCGTTACCCCCGCGATGGAGGCCGGCCTTTCCGACCACGTTTGGGGTCTAGACACAATAGGCCCACACCTTGCTGGCCTTTACCCTCTCCCTGACCGCCGTCTTCCTGCTCGCGGCAGGCTATGCCCTTGGTGCGCGCCGGAGGCGCGGCCGCGAGAGGGCGCTCAGGAGCAGACTGGACGAACAGGGCGAACAACTCACCCTCGTCGAGCACGAGTTGCTGCGGCGCTCAAACCTGGACCCAGTCACCCAGCTCCCTACCCAGCAATCGTTTCAGGAGTTTCTGGAGCGCGAATGGCGCCGGGCGGTGCGAGAACACCTGCCTCTGTCGCTCATCATGGTGGAGGTCGATCATTTCCGCGCGTACAACGACCGCGTGGGAAAACCGCAGGGCGATGCCTGCCTGAAGGCGGTGGCACATGCGCTCGGGAAGTCGTTCCGGCGACCGGGCGATTTCCTGGCTCGTTACGGCTCTGGAAAGTTCGCGGTCGTGCTCGGCAGCGTAGGCCAGGACGGCGCCATGGTCCTGGCCGAATCGCTGCGCGCCTCGGTAGAGGCTCTGAAGTTCCCCAATCCGGCATCGGCCACGGCACCGACGCTGACCTTGAGCGTGGGCGTTGCGTCGACAGCGCCTGGACGGGATGCCCCGTGGCAGGACATTGAGCTCATCGCCACAGCAGAACGCGCCCTTGAGCAGGCCAAGGAAGCCGGCCGGAACCGTATCTCGGCAGTATCGGCACGGTAGATGCACCTATCCGGGCATGGAACACATCACCTTCGACTTCTTGCTCGGCTTCCTGCTCGCGGTAGGGTTGATGGTGGCTCGTGCGGGTACCGTTGTTCTTCTTCGATTTCCGGGCGGAAAAGCCGCGCGGTGTTGAACCGGTGGGTTCCGGCGAAAATCCGCCCAGCCCACCTCTGGACAAGGTCCACATCGACTGATCGCAGGCTGACAGCTACTGAAACGGAAGCCTGGTGCCGACAGCTGTACAATCCCATGACACCCGAATTAGGGCCATGGTGACAGGGATGTTGCTGTACCAGGACGGAGTCTATGATTTTCAGCATTTTGCCGGGCCTTTTCGCTGGCACGACCCTTGTTTCCGGCTCCAGGAGGACTGGGAGTGCGTAATGGTCTCAGGGCCTTCGGGTTCGCCGTGGGAATGTGGAGCGCTTGGACCGGGGCAGGGGTGTCTGCCCAGGAGCCGGCGGCGCAACCGATCTTCCGATCGGCGGTCCAGCGGGTGGCGCTGGCGGCAATAGTTCGGGACGGGAAGGGCAGGCTGGTGAAGGATCTCACCGCGAAGGATTTCGAGCTGTTCGATGCGGGCCATCACACACCCCTTATCGGCGTCTGGTCCGAGCCCAGCCCGGCGAGCGTCGCTGTCCTTATGGACGCGAGCGGCAGCATGGCCACCAAACTGGAGCGCGCCCGGGAAACCTCGCGGAACCTGCTTGCCGGTCTTCAGCCTGGCATCGATGAGGCCGCACTCTATTCGTTCGACACGGAATTGCAGGAGTTGCGCGGATTCTCCACGCAATTGGGTTCTGCGGATAAGGTATGGGCTTCCACGCGGCCATTCGGGGCCACATCGTTATGGGATGCCATAGCGGAAACCTCGAACCGGATTGCGAGCCGTCAAAAGCGCCGCGCGCTGGTGGTGATCACCGACGGCGTGGATTCGGCCAGCCGGTTGAAGCCGGCTCAAGTCTCGGCGATCGCCAGCGCCGTGGACGTGCCCGTCTACATCGTCGTCATCAGCTTCACGTCGGAGGAGGACCCACGCGAACAGGCGCAGCTGGGCGGACCGCTGGCCGATCTGGCAGCGTGGACAGGCGGCAGCCTGGTGGTCATCCGCGATGCGGCGACGGCCGTCAGTGCGCCCCAGCAGATTCTGGACGAACTGCAGCATCAATATATCGTCGCCTTTGAGCCGGAAGCACCCCGGGATGGCACGAACTTGTGCTCCGGACCAAAAAGAATGGATTATTTGTGCGAGCACGAAGTGGGTATACCGTGGGTGCGTCGGATAAGTAACCGCACTCTTTCACGTCTGGGGAGGACGTAATCATGCGACACCTGTTAATTACCCTGATGGTGGTATCGGTCACGGCGGGCGCCGGTTCGGCGTGCGCCACCAAGAAATTCGTCCGCGGCGAGGTGGACGAGGTGAACGGCAAGGTGGAAACGCTGAGCCAGTCGCTGGAGGCCACGCAGCAGCAGACCAAGGAGAACGCGGGCCGCATCGCGCAGGTCGATCAGAAAGCGGATCAGGCCGGCGCCGCGGCGCAGACCGCGCAGAACTCGGCCACGCAGGCACGCACGGCCGCGGATAGCGCCGCTGCGAAGGCCACTGCGGTGGATGTGGCGTCAAAGCGCCTGATTTTCCAGGTGGTGCTCAACGACGAGCAGGGAAACTTCCAGCTTGGCAAGGCGGACCTTCCCGACGATGTGAAGGCGAAGCTGGATGAGCTGGCGAACAGACTGAAGGCAGCCCCCGCGGGCAACTATATCGAGATCGAGGGACACACGGACAATACCGGCTCGAAGATGTTGAACGACAAGCTGGGGCTGGAGCGCGCTGAAAACGTGAAGAGGTACCTGTACGAGACGTATCAGATTCCGCTGCACAAGATCAACGTGATCAGCTACGGCGAAGACAAGCCCGTCGCGCCGAACAACACCAAGGACGGCCGCGCACAGAACCGCCGCGTGGTCATCAAGGTACTCGCGTAGGACAAAGGATGAGGGATGAGGAATTCCCTCATCCCTCATTTCGATTTCTCCCTCCACCGGCGGCTGAAATTCTCGTCCTCTGGATTAAACCTATCGTTAACCCGATAGGTCTTATAAGACCGGAGGGAAACGATGGCGGGAATCCTCAGAGGATTGGGAAGCCGGGCGCTACCGTGCGGGTGCCTGATAGGATTTTACGAGACATACGCGAACAAGACTGTTGCCATAGTGGACGCCAAGGGCGTCAACTGCGCCGACCAGCTGCATCGCGTGGATTCGAACATCGACCTGCGGGAGACCGAGCCACCGGCTCAGCCGCCCAGGATGATGCCCGCCATGATTCGTTGAAAGCTGAGGCCATCGGACGTGCGGACCTTGAAGTGGCGTAAATCCACTCGCACGCCTGCCGCCCTCGAGAACTTGTAGGTCACGCCCCCGCCCACGTTGTATCCCACGTCATTGTTCGACAGGTTGGACAGAGCCGATCCTGTGCTGGTCTCGGTGCGCTGACGGATGAAGCCATAGCCAAAGATTCCGTACGGCCGCACGGGACCCATGTGAGCCGCCACCATCACGCTGGCCATCAGAGTAAGCACTTTGCTCTCGTTGCCGGACACCGCTGTCATGTGACTGGTCTGCGAATATTCCAATTCCGATCCGATGCTATGCGCCCCGGTGCCTCCCAGGGCAATGCCGAACGTCTTGCCGCTCGCTTGGACATCGCCGGCGCGCAGCTTGCCGAGCGAGAGCACCAGGCTGCTCTGGGCCGCGGCTGTCCCCTCGAGCACGCCACAGAACACGATCAGGATCAACAGTGGTGGAATTCGCACGGAACGATGATAGCAAGTTAGAAGTTGAAAGTACAAAGGAGAAAGTGGAGCGGTCTGGAAGCTGGTAGCTGGCAGCTGTTACGTCGGAACGCTCCGGGCACCTTCGCTGCCGGCGAACATGTAATTCAGCTGTCCCCACTGCGTGGACGGCACCCGGCGCCGATCGGCGCACCGCCGATCGCTGTCACCGGTACCATCGGCCGCGAGGCGACGTTCGCCGATCCGTCGGTCCCAGATGATCTGGACGCTCGGGTCGTCGGCGAACGTGCGCGTCAGCAGCTCAAAGGTGGCGAAGTGGCCGCGACGCACGATGACAAGTCTGCGATCGGTATCCATCGATGCCGACTAGTTGACCTGCGCCGGCCGCGAACCCCAGACCGCTTTCGCGCGAAACCAGTCCCGATCAAGGATCGACCACAGTGCCTGATCCAGATGCTTTCCGCCACGAAGGAATGATTTTCTCAAGATACCCTCCTGCACGGCGCCGATTTTCCGCAGCGCCCCATTGCCTCGGCCGTTCTCCACGGCCGCCCGCGCCTCCAGCCGGTGAACGCCAATCACTTCGAATGCAAAGTCCACAACCAGGTCCGCACCCTGCGAAAAGAGCCCGCTGCCCCAGAACGCCGAGCCGATCGCGAAGCCCCATTCCGCGGTCCCGAACGTGGGATCCAGCTGCCGCACCTGGAAGAGTCCGACCGCTGTGTCATACCCGTCGGGCACCACGGCGAAGCAGAGATACCGGCCGGCTTCGCGCTCGCGAACGGTCCAGGCGATGAACCGCTCGAAGCCTTCAACCGTGGTCGGCGGCGGCGAGATGAACCGCGTCACCTCTTCGGTGGTCAGGAGCGCCAGCAGGGCCGTCGCGTCGCTCATCCGCAGCTCCCGAAGCGTGATGCCCGGGGCCCGTCAGGACCGGCAGCCCCTTCTTCCAATCGGTTGACACCGCTTCGGTCTTCGATCGTCGCCACCGAGGTCTGCATGCTCGTCGGTCTCGTCGTTTGACGGTGTAAGTTGGAGCGCCATTAGTTGGCCCCTCCGCGTGACGGCTGTCGTTTGGCGTGCGTCTGAACCGATGTCGAACGAATCACCACGCCCGTCCCGGGCTCCACCAGCCAGTGCCCGGTCGAAGGCTCGCTCACGACGATTTGTCGGCATCCCCCGCGGTGGAGTTGCCCCACACGATGTTGTCGTCGTCGTCGAGCGAATTGCCCCAGACGATGTTGTCGTCGTCGAGGTTGCCCCAGACGATGTTGCCCCAGACGATGTTGTCGTCATCGTCGAGCGAGTTGCCCCAGACGATGTTGTCGTCATCGTCGAGCGAGTTGCCCCACACGATGTTGTCGTCATCGTCCAGCGAATTGCCCCAGACGATGTTGTCAAGGTCTTCGCGTCGAGCGAGTTGCCCCAGACGATGTTGTCGTCGTCGTCGAGCGAGTTGCCCCACACGATGTTGTCGTCGTCGTCGACGAGCGATTGCCCCAGACGATATCTCCGGCCCAGGCGGGCCGCTGGTTGTCCAGAAGGTCCGCACCGCTCACCGGGTAGTTGCCCCAGAGCACTCGTCTGGACCCACGCCTCCGCTTCACCGTCGATGGTCGTTGACGGCACGATGCCCGCGGTCAGCCAGGGAGCACCCACCGGCACGCTGGTATCGATGTGCGCGGCCAGCGTCAGCGCACCGCCGACCAATCTCGCCGGCGCCCTGCGTGAGGAAGTCGGCCGAGCCGGTGTAGGCCAGGTCGTTGACATCGATCGAGGAATATCTCGAGCAAGGCCTTCAACGCGTTCGGCGTCAGCGTCGGGTTGGTCTGCAGCATCAGCGTCACGAAGCCGCTGACCACCCCAGCCGCCATGCTTGTGCCGTTCAACCGCATGTAGTTGCCGGTGTTCCCCTTCGCTTCCTCTTCAAGCCGCAACGTGCTGCCGGAAGCCGCCACCGATAACAGGTTCTGGCCCGGGGCCGAGAAGTCCGGCTTTGCGAACCCGTCGTACCGCGTCGGGCCGCGCGAACTGAACAGCGCAATCTGATCGTCGTTGCGCGTGGCAGTGTCATGCGTGCGCACCGCGCCGACGGAGAAAGCCGATGGCGCATTGGCGGGCGAGACGATGCCGGAGTATCCGGGCTGAAGCGTGTCGCGGAATCAGGCCGACGTTGCCGGCCGCCACCACCACCACCAGACCCGCCCGCACGGCGCTTTCCACCGCCTGCACCATCGGGTCCGATGCCGCGCGCTCGTAAATCGGGTGGCCCAGCGAGAGGTTCAACACCTGCATGTCAAGCAGGTCCTTGTTCGACGATCGCGAACTCGATGGCGCGCAACACCGCATCGGAACTGCCCTGGCCCTGGCCGTCCAGCACCTTCAGGCCGATGAGGCGTGCCTGAGGATTCACTCCGACGTACTGGCTGGCGGCCAGACCCGCGACGTGAGTGCCATGGCCGTATCCATCGGACGGCGCAACGGCGCGAATGTCGCCCTGCGTGAAGTCGTAAAACGCCGTGATGCGGTCGCCGAAATCGGGGCCCGGCTCGATGCCCGAGTCGATGATGGCGATGCCCATCGTGACTGTCGGCTGCTGGGCGCGAATCTGCTCGAAGTTGTCGCCGAGCAGGGTCTGCAGCATCGGCGCCTGCAGAGCGGCGGCGGATTCGCCTTCGCTGTAATGCCCATGCTCGTCCCCCTGCGACGACTGGGACGAGAACACTCGAGCGTTGGACGACACTGACAGAGTCGAATTGAAGCTCGCAAGCGTCTGGAGGTCGTCGCACGACACACTGGCGCCCACAGCGTCGATGGACGCGAACTCACCACTCACCTGGCTGCCGTGCGCTTTCAGTGACTCGCGCAGGCCGCCGCGGTATCCCGTCTTCGTGCGGATGATCACCGACTGCGGGCCGGCGCATCCACGCTTCCACTGTCCGGCGCAGCGACTCGTCAAGCTTCGCAAACGCCTTCTTGTCTTTCCAGATGGCCGGTGCAGAGCCCGCCACGGACTGTGTGACCGCCGCCGGCGCGGCGTCCGTCACCTGCAGCACGTCACCGGGCACGCTCATCACGATGTCGTGGCTCGCGGTGCTCGTTCTGGTCACCGTCAGATCCACCAGCGTCATGCCGTCCTGCTTCTGGACGATGTGATGCGGAAAGTAGGTGTCGAAGCGCAGGTCGCTGCCGTTCAGCTCAGCGTAATCGGAGTAGGTGGATTCGAGCAGCGTCGTTCCCAGCCGCGTTTCAACGCGCTCGGCACGATGACCGGCGCCAAGCGTCGCCCTGACAGTGGCGCCCGCCACGCCGGGGACCGGAAATGCGACGACCGTCTTGCTGCCATCCACCCCAACTTCGGTGTTTGCGCCGGCCGCCACTGCGGCTTTCACGAGGCCCAGCGGATCGGACCACAGGTGCACCAGCCGATCGTTGACGGCGCTCATGGCCGCGTTAGTGCCGCCGGCTTCCGTCTCGTCCCACGCGAATTGTCCGGCCACCACTTGAACCTTGTGATGAGCCTGTCCGCTGGCATCGGTGCACCGGAAATCCAGGCGCATGCCGGGGATCCGGTAATTGACGCTGGCGCGATAGCTCGTTAGGGCGCAGGGCGCACCGTCAAGGCTGACGGTGCCGGTGGCCCAGTAATCGACTGAGGAAATCTCTGTCTCCGCAAGATTCTCCTGAAAGCCCGAGGGCGTTGGCCCAATCCGTTACCTCAGCCCGCTTGTTCACAGGCGTCGAATTCGACGCGAGCAACGCAGGCACGCCATTGGTGGCGAGCAGAAAGGCAAGGACCAGTCGTCCGAGTTTCGAAAGATTCATCGGGCGGGCAGAGAGCAAGTTCTTCGCCGCCTCCGACAGATCCATCTAACCGAAAGCTGGATAAATGTTTACGGGAATCTGGCGATTTCGACGCCAAGGCTCCGATGTGCACCTTTGGCACACCGACCTACCATTTTTTTCACTGACCAAATTTGTTAAATAGCCAGAAATGAACGACTTAACTGCATCGTGTTCCACCGGGACACACCAGGGACGGTACACTGGGCCGTTGTAGAACACGAAGCGATTGCTGATGTGAGACTTAGAAAGTAGAATCTTTGGCCGGAGGAACTCGATGCCTTTCGTGATTACGGATCCATGTATTGAAACCAAAGACACGGCCTGCGTGGACGTGTGCCCGGTCGACTGCATTCACCCGCGCAAAGACGAGCCGGAATTCGAAGCGATGCACATGCTCTACATTCATCCCGAAGAATGTATCGACTGCGGCGCGTGCGTGCCGGCGTGCCCGGTTGCGGCGATTTATGACAGTCATGATTCGACGCCATCGACGCAAAAAGACCTGATCGAAGCCAACACGATCTATCGCAACGGTGACGCGGACACCATGGCGCGCGCCGAAGCGATTGTTGCCGCGCATGTGGCCGCGCATCCAGAGCTGATGGCCATCCCCGGGAAGGAACGGGCGGCCGCGCACAGCTAGATCAACTAGAGAACTAGAGAACTAAGGAACTGGGAAACTTCTGAACGGCAGTTCCCTGGTTCCCTAGTTCTCAGCTTCCCCTTCAGCGAAGTCCCTGCAGTACAACCCTTGTGGTAAATTCAGTTTTATGGCGAGTGTAGCTCAGTGGTAGAGCACCGGCCTGTGGCGCCGGTAGTCGCGGGTTCAATCCCCGTCACTCGCCCCAGCCTTCGCCCGGCAGGGTTCCTCGTGCAAGGTCCATGGTCCATGGTTCGCAGCGGGCGCCTGAATTCTCGGCGCCCTTCAAATATTGGACGGGCGACGGAGGCTCATCGCGCCACCTCGCACCCTACACCCTGCACCATGGACCAAGAACCTTGGAAGTGAACGAACATGTCGAGCGGCGGGATCCGGTGCGCGTCGATCGCCGGACGTGCCGCGCGGCGGCCGGCGCGCGAGCGATCTGCCGCATCCATCGACTGCCCAAACTGCGGAAACGTCCAGACCGTGAAAGGCCTTCCGCACAGCCGGGTCGTGCGCTGGTGCCACTGCCAGGCGTGCGGCGAAGTGTGGCCGTGGTCGATGGACCTCTAGGGAGCGATATGAGCGAAACGATGCGCGTCGGCTGGATTGGCACGGGTGTGATGGGGCTCTCCATGTGCGGGCACCTGAAGGCCAAGGGCCACCCCATTACGATCTACAGCCGCACGACATCGCAAGCGCAGCCCCTGCTCGACAAGGGCGCGGCATGGGCCGACACACCTGCCGGCGTCGCGGATGCGTCGGACGTCATCTTCACCATCGTCGGGCTGCCGAGCGACGTGCGCGAGGTCTATCTGCGAAGAGACGGCATCCTCGACGCAGTGAAGCGTGGCAGCGATCACCGTCGACATGACGACGACCGAGCCCAGCCTGTCGCGCGAGATTTACGACGCGGCAAAGGCGAAAGGCGTGGCCGCGATTGACGCCCCCGTCTCGGGCGGCGATGTCGGCGCGCGGAACGCCACGCTCTCGATCATGGTCGGCGGCGACAAGGACGCCGTCGAGCGGGTGATGCCGCTCTTTCAGGCGATGGGCAAGAACATCGTGCATCAGGGCGGCCCGGGCAACGGGCAGCACACGAAGATGTGCAACCAGATCGTGCTCGCCGGCACCATCATCGGCGTCTGCGAAAGCCTGCTCTATGGCTACAAGGCGGGCCTGGATCTGCGATACGATGCTGAGCTCGATCAGCAAGGGAGCGGCGCAGTGCTGGATTCTCGACAACCTCGCACCGAAGATGGTGCAATCGCAATTTCGATCCGGGATTCTTCGTGGAGCACTTCGAGAAGGATCTGGGGATCGCGCTCGACGAATGCAGGCGGATGGGCATCGCGATGCCGGGTCTCGCCCTGGTGCGGCAGTTCTACGTCGCGCTGAAGGCACAAGGCCACGGCCGCAGGGCTATCACGCGCTGCTGCTCGCGCTCGAACAGCTCTCCGCCGTCAAGCGATAGATAGGCTCCAGACAGTGACGGACGCACGCGATATCGTCGAACGGCGGCAGCGGTATATCGAGCGCCAGCGGGAAATGCGTCCGGAGACCGTGAACTGTCCGGTTTCACGACGCCAAGCCGGAAGGAAGCGGCCCCGCCAATCGTCACGGCATGCCCGCGGTTGCCCGTCGGCCAGCACCTGGTGAAGAACTGGCCGGTCCTCGATCTCGGCGAACAGCCCGACGTCCCGCTCGACACGTGGCGCTCCAAATCTGCGGTCTGGTGGAAAATCCTCTGACGCTCGACTGGGAGCAGTTCATGGCGCTTGCCGCAGGCCGAAGATGTCAGCGACTTCCACTGCGTCACCACGTGGAGCCGGCTCGACAATCACTGGCGCGGCGTGAGGTTCCGCACGATTGCGGAACTGGCTGTGCCGAAGGACAACGCACAGACACATCCTGTGCACCGGGCTACGACTTTCTCCCTGGAAGTTATTCCCGTACACCGTCAATGTCCCGCTCGCGCGCGCCATCGAAGACGACGTGCTGCTCGTGCACACCTGGGAAGGCCAGCCGCTGCCACGCGAGCACGGCGGCCCGGTGCCGATGATCACGCCAAAGCTTTACGCGTGGAAAGGCGCGAAATGGATCCGGAAGATCGAATTTCTCGCACGCGACAAAAAAGGTTCTGGGAGGTGCGGGGCTACTCCAATACCGCAGAGCCCTGGTTCAACGATCGCTACAGCTACTAAGCCATCACGCAACCGATCACCCGATCACCTATCACCCAATCTCCAATGTAGTATTTAGCGAATGCCCATCCGCCCGATGCTGGCGACGCTCGAGGAAGCGCCGCTCTCGATCGATCGCTCGTCTACGAACCCAAATACGACGGCATCCGGGCGCTTGTCGAAGCTCACTCCGGCGGCACGGGAGCCCGTGAGGATCTGGTCGCGGCTCGGCAACGAGAAGACCGCGCAATTTCCAGACCTCGCCGCCGCGCTGGGCACGCTACACAAAAAAGCTGCAAGGCGCCGGTCGTGCTCGACGGCGAGATCGTGGCGCTGGATGAGAAAGGAGAACCCGCGGGATTTCAGAGGCTGCAGAACCGCATCCATCTGACGGAGTCCCACAGCGCATCCGCTGCCGGACGTGTGGCGTTTATCGCGTTCGACATCCTGAGAGACCGCGACGGAGGATCTGCGTCCGTCTGCCTCTCACCGAGCGGAGCGCGCGCCTGGAGCGGTGTTCCGCAACCCCGGCTCCCCGATCCTGCCGCATCAGCGACGTCGTCCCCGGCGATGCCCGCGCGCTCTTTCAAACGCGCTCGATCAGGGATGGGAAGGCCTGATCGCGAAGAGAGTGCGCATTCGATGTACCACACCGGCAAGCGCACGCACGACTGGCGGAAGATCAAGATTCGTCCACGAGCAGGAGTTCGTCGTCGGCGGATGGACCGACTCGCGAACCACGGGCCGGCCCCTTCGGCGCGCTGCTACTGGGCTACTACGAAGACGCTGGCGAACTGATGTATGCCGGCCACACGGGCACCGGCTTCAACCAAGCGAGCTCGATCGCGTATTACGACTGCTGAAGCCGCTGGAAGTTGCGGCGCCGCCGTTCACGACGTCCGCCGCCCGAACGAGCCTCCGCATTGGACGAAACCGTCACTGGTGGCACAACTCAAATTCACCGAATGGACCGACGACGGGCTGCTTCGCCATCCGATTTATCTGGGCATGAGAGACGATGTAGACCGGACAGCGTGCGGCGCGACGCGGAGCCGACGCTGCATCGTCGATCGTCGATCGTCGATCGTCCATCGTCACGAACCACGAACCGATCGCCTGTCGCCGACCGGCGCGAAGGCCGAGCTGGACGATCGACGATCATCGACCAGCTCGACTCCTCGAACAGGGCCCGGATCTGGCGTTCTTCACCTGCCCGGCAGCCAGCGGCTCGAGTGACCAATCTCCGGAAGGTGTTCTGGCCGAAGCTGAAGATCACCAAGGGCGACCTGCTGCGCTATTACGTTCAGGCGGCGCCGTACATCCTGCCTGTCATCAAGGATCGACCGCTCATCATGAAGCGGTTCCCAACGGCGTCGACGGCAAGGCGTTCTATCAGCAGCGGGCGCCGGATAAGGTGCCAGCCGGCGTCAGAGTCGCGACGCTCCCCGATGACAAGGAGGTGCCCAGCCGGCCGATCGGCGGCGATCTCCTTACGCTTCTCTACATGACTCAGCTTGCCGTGGTTTCCCAGGATCCGTGGTTTTCGCGCGTGGAATCGCCGCACTTCGCCGATCATGCGGCGATCGATCTGGATCCGATGCCGGGCGTGAAATTCACGGGGTGCTCGATGTGGCGCGGTGGGTGCGCGATGAACTGGCGAAGCTGAACGTCACGGGCTATCCGAAAACGTCCGGGGCCAGCGGCATCCACATCTTCGTTCCGCTCGCGCCGGGCACGCCGTACGAAGCCGGCCAAATCTTTTGTCAGATCGTGGCCACGGTGGTGCCGAACAAGCACCCGAAGATCGCCACGGTGACGCGCTCGGTGAACGCGCGCGGGCAGAAAGTGTATGTGGACTACCTGCAGAACATCGAGGGCAAGTCGCTCGCCTGCGCCTACAGCGCCCGCGCAAGCGACTTTGCCGGCGCCTCCACGCCGCTGACGTGGAAGGAGATCGACGAGGGCTTCGACACACGCGATTTCACGATCCGCACGCTGCCGGGGCGGCTGGCCAAGGTGGGCGATCTCTGGCGCCCGCTGTTCACATCTAAGGGCGTGGATCTGCGGCAGCTTGCCAAGTCTCCATAGTGTCCGCCGATCTCAGTCCTGCGATCACTTCCACGGAGTAGGCTGTCTTCTTCGGAATGTTGATGATCGAGGTGGGCGTGGCGATGATCGGCGCCGGCTGCCCCTCCAGCGTGAAACGCATCTGCCCTTCCACCACCGCGAAGAACTCGCGAGTGTCCGTGCAAGCGTTTCATTGTCAGCTCCTCTTTTTCAGCCATGTCTCGCGGGACAGTCCATACTGCAGCACCTCTTTCTGCGAGTGCGGAAGGATCGCCGTGCCTTCAAGGCGCTCTCCCACACGCTCGGCCACGCGGATCGACGCGATGTTCCCCACGTCGATGAGGCTGATCAGGTGCGGCTGGTTCAGATCGGTGAAAACATGTTCGATGCACCGTTGCGCGGCTTCGGTGGCATAGCCGCGACCCAGAACTTCTTGCGCATCGTCCAGCCCACTTCGAATCCAGGCCACCCCTCGGGATGCCACGGCCCCACCCGCCCCACGAATTCCCCGGTGGCGCGCTCGACAACTGCAAACATGCCGAATCCGCGAAGCTCCCCAATGTCCGATCACTGCGCAGAACCCCTGCCACGCCAGAAACCTTGGCGCCGGCTTGCCGTCAACGGCGATGAACTTCATCACCTCCGGCTCCGCGGACATCGCGGCAAATGCCTCGAAGTCTTCAGGCCGCCATAACCGCAGCGTCAGCCGGTCCGTGTCCAGTGTCATGACGCCCGTTCGAACCCCCGGTCGATCAGCAGCGCGCGCACGTCGGGATCCCGGCCGCGGAACCGGCGATACGCCTCAGCGCGATCGACACGTATTGCCGTCCGACAGGATGTGCGTCTTCAGACGCTGGGTGACCTCGGGATCCCAGGGCCCTTCGCCTTCGAGAAACGCCTGCCACGCGTCGGCTGCCATCACGTCGGACCAGAGATAGCTGTAGTAGCCGGCCGAGTAGCCGTCGTTGCCGAAGAGGTGATCGAACTGCGGAAGCCGGTGCCGCATGGCGATTTCCTTCGGCATCCCGCCAATCCGGGCCATCGCCTCGCGCTCGAACGCCGCCATGTCTTCGAGATGCCGTCCGGCACGCGTGTGAAGGTCCATGTCGACGATCGCCGCGGACAGATACTCGACCGTCGCGTACCCCTGGTTGAACTTCTCCGCGTTCTCGATGCTTGTCGACCAGCGCCTGCGGCATCGGCTCGCCGGTCTGGTAATGGCGCGCGAAGCGATCCAGCACCTCACGCGTCAGCAGCCAGCGCTCGTTGAACTGCGACGGCAGCTCCACGAAATCCCGCGGGGTTCTGGCCAGGCCGCGGTATCTGATGTCCTGCAGCAGGCCGTGCATCGCGTGGCCGAACTCGTGGAACAGCGTCCTGGCATCGTCCAGCGAGATCAAGACCGGCTCGCCCGGCGCGCCCTTCACGAAGTTGTTGTTGTTCGACGTCGATCGGCGTGACTGCAGCCGTCGACGGTGGACTGCGCCCGGTAGCTGCCGGCCCAGGCGCCCGATCGCTTTCCCGCCCGTGCGAAATTGTCCAGATAGAACAGGCCGCGATGCGCGCCGGTGGCGGCGTCCGTCACTTCCCAGACGCGCATCTCAGGATGAAAGACGGGCACGCGTCCGGTGATCTCGACGAACGTGATGCCGAACCGCGCTCTGCCGTCCAGAACGTCGCCGGCCACCATGTTGTCCGAGCTCGAAATATGGCTTGATCTCGTTCTGATCGAGGTCGTACTTCGCCTTGCGCACCTTTTCGGCGAAGTACAGGTAGTCCCACGGCTCGATGGTGCGTCCCGGCGCCGTCGGCGTCGGCGATCGCCTGCATGTCGGCCACCTCTTCCCTCACCCGGGCCACCGCCGCCGGCCACACCTGCATCATGAAGCGCCTGCGCGCTGGCGGGATCCTTCGCCATCGTGTCGGCATCCGCCAGTGCGCGTGGCTGGCGTACCCGAGCAGCTTCGCGCGCTCGGCGCGAAGATTCACGATGCGCGTGATGGTGGCGTTGGTGTCGTTGCGCGTCGCCGTTGTCGCCGCGCTGCTTGAACCTGCGTCCAGACGGCTTCGCGCAGACCCGCGCCGGGACGAGAACGTCAGGAACGGATCGACGCTCGACCGCGTGTTGACGATCGCCCATTTGCCGCTCGAGCCCGCGCTCCTCCGCCGCGGCCCTCGCGGCGGCCACAACCGAGGCCGGCAGCCCGGCAAGATCGGCTCGGCTGTTCGAACACCGTCCAGGTGTTCTCGTCGGCGAGCACCTTCGCGCGAAACTCCGCGAACAGCGCCGCCAGCTCCTGGTTGATCAGCCGACAGGCGGTCCTTCTGCCCGCGCATCAAGCCTCGCGCCACGACGGACGAAGCTCGTCGTAGATCCGCGTGGCCAGGCGGTCCTGATCGGGATCCAGATGGCCGCGCCGGCAGCGACTGCATATACCGCCTTTCAACGCGTTTGAACAGCTGAGGATTGAGATCGATAGCATCGCCGCGGCCGCACAGCTTCGGCTGCCATTCGCGCTCGAGCGCCTGAAATTGCGGCGTGGTCACGCTCTCGCGCGCCACGCTGAAGAGCCGGAGGAGCCGATCGAGCGCGCGCGCGCTGCGATCCAGCGCCGCAATTGTGTTCTCAAACGTCGGGACGTCTGGATTCGCGATGATGGCGTCGATTTCTGCGCGCTGCTCTGCCAGTGCGATATCGAACGCCTCAGGAAAGTTCTCGGGACGGAGATGATCCCACGGAGGAACACCTCCAAACGGTCCAGGCCACGGTGCAACTAGAGGATTCATAAATGGGGTCAGACCCCTGACCCCATAATCTACTTGGACGAAGGCTTGTAACCCTTCCAGACCCATTCCAGCGCCAGCGGCAACGTCTGCATCCGGGTAGCCCGATCGACGTGGCCCGCATTCCTGGCAAACACAAACTGGTAGTGGTACCCCTTGGCGGCCAGCACCTTGGCCATGTTTTCGTTCGCCACCACCCAGTCGTGCATGTCGTCGCGCATGACGTTCGGATTGAAGAGATCCCGATCGCCCACTTCCATCCAGATCCGAATCGGCTTCACGGGGCTGTTTGGAATCATCGTGCTTGTGAAATTCCCACGCTCCGCCGGGCGTCTCGGGGTTATAGGGGCACTGCTGGTTCACGAACGTGCCCGAATAGGTCAGCACGCGGTGGTACAGGTCGGTGCGATACCACGCCATCGCCAGCGCGGCCGATCCGCCGGAGCTGCTGCCCGTCGTGGCGCGCGCTGTCCGGATCCCTGGCTCAGCTTCACGTTGTAGTTCTTTTCCACCAGCGGCAGGACCTCTTTCTCGACGAACTCCGCGTAAAGCCCGGACATCGTGTCGTATTCCAGGCCGCGCTCGCTGCCCTGCGCATCGCCGCTGCCGTTGCTGATCGAGATTGCCGATCATGACCGGCACGCGCTTCTGCGCGATCAGATTGTCCAGCACCGTGAACAGCAGCTGATCCGGGCCGTCCGCGCCGACGATGAACGGCGCGATCGTGCCGGGCACGTATTGCTGGGGTACATACACCGCCACCCGCCGCGTGTACGGCGCCGGATGGCTGGTGCGTCACGTCGAGCTTTGCGGGATTGGTCGGATCGGGCGTGCCGAACGTCCCCTGCTCCCGCACGATGCCGGGATAGATCTTGCTGTCGGTGGACTTCATCGTGAAGATCGTGACCGTCCCGTGCGGCACACCCTCTTTCACCACCGTTTCCGGCGCGGGTTGTGCGTCGGCCCGATGATGAAGTTCCCTTCGTCATCCGCCGCCGGGACGCGTGCCGTCCGGCAGTTCCTTCGCGTTCACGTAACCCGGTGTGTGCGGATCCCGGGTGGGGGCGTGCGGGACGCGCGGCGCGGCGCGCGTGGCCTGAGCGCCCGGCAGTGGCCGCGGGCGCTGGAACGGCCGGTGCCTGCGCCAGCGGCAACAGTGACACCGCGTCACGCGGCCGAAGACTATCGCAGAATGCAACGTGCACTCGCCATGATCACGCTCCTGCGATAAAAATGTGTCGTGCTCTTCTTGAGATCGACTACCTTCTTCTACTTCGACGACGGCTTGATAGCCCTTCCACACCCATTCGAGCGCCATCGGCAGCGTCTGCTGCTTCACCGTGCGATCGCATGTGCCCGGCGTTGCGGGCGAAGATGAACTGGTAGTGATAGCCCTTCGCCGCCAGCTCTCTCGCCATGTTCTCGTTCGCCAGCACCCAGTCGTGCATAGTCGTCGCGCTGTGCTGAGGTTGTCCCGATCGCCGACTTCCATCCAGATGCGCATGCGGCTTCACCGGGCTGTTCGGAATGAGGGTTTCGTGGAAATTCCCATGCGCCGTGGGGGGTGGCGGGGTTGTATGGCCATTGCTGATTCACGTAGGTGCCCGAGTACGTCAGCACCCGGTGATACAGATCCGGGCGATACCACGCCATCGCCAGTGCCGCCGATCCGCCGGAACTGCAGCCCATCGTGGCGCGCGCGTCGGGATCCTTCGTGAGCTTCACGTTGTATTCTTTTCCACCAGCGGCAGCACTTCCTTTTCGACGAACTCCGCGTACAGGCCCGGACATCGTGTCGTATTCCAGGCCGCGCTGGCTGCCCTGCGCGTCACCGCTGCCGTTGCCGATCGAGATCGGCAATCATCACCGGCACGCGCTTCTGCGCAATCAGATTGTCGAGCGCCGTAAACAACATCTGATCCGGACCGTCCGCGCCCACGATGAACGGCGCAATCGTGCCGGGCACGTATTGCTTCGGTACGTACACGGCGACCCTTCGCGTGTACGGCGTCGGCACGGTGGCCACCACCGCTCTGCCTGACGTGGCGGGGTTCGGCGTCGCGGCCGGCGCCGGCGCCGGAGCCGGACCGGCCCCGCGGGGCGCACGCGCAATGCCCGGATAGATCTTGCTGTCCGTCGACTTCATTTCGAACATGGAAACGGTGCCGTGCGGCACATTTTCGTTCACCGTCATTTCGGGCGCCGGGTTGTGCGTGGGGCCGATGATGAAATTGCCTTCGTCGTTCGCCGTCGGAATGGTGCCATCCGGCAGTTCCTTGGCGGCGGGATAGGCCGGGTTGTGCGGATCGCGCGTGGGCACCGGAGCGACACCGCGGCCGCCGCGTGCGGGCGCCTGCGCTCCCGGGGCAGGAGCAGCAGGGGCGGCGTTCTGGGCCATCGCCGGAGCGACGCCGGTCACCGCACCGAGCAAGATCGCCAGGCTCAAACGTGTCGTTTTCATCAGTGACCTTCCTGCGGAAGTGAACTGCTATTTCGACGAGGGCTTGTAGCCCTTCCACACCCATTCCAACGCCAGCGGCAGCGTCTGGCGCTTCACGGCGCCATCGGCGTGGCCGGCGTTGGCGGCAAAAGACGAACTGGTAGTGGTAGCCTCTTGGCGGCCAGCACCTTGGCCATGTGTTCGTTGGCCAGCACCCAGTCGTGCATGTCGTCGCGCATGACGTTCGGGTTGAGTTGTCGCGGTCGCCGACTTCCATCCAGATGCGCATGCGGCTTGACCGGGCTGTTCGGGATGAGCGTTTCGTGGAAGTCCCACGCGCCGTGCGGGGTCTCGGGGTTGTAGGGCCACTGCTGATTCACGTAGGTGCCGGAATACGTCAGCACGCGGTGGTACAGATCCGGGTGATACCACGCCATGATCAAGCGCCGCCGATCCGCCGGAGCTGCCGCCCATCGTGGCGCGGCCTTCGGGATCCTTGGTCAGTTTCACGTTGCATTCCTTTTCGACCAGCGGCAGCACTTCCTTCTCGACGAACTCGGCGTAGAGGCCCGACATGGTGTCGTATTCCAGGCCGCGCTGGCTGCCCTGCGCGTCGCCGCTGCCGTTGCCGATCGAGATGGCGATCATCACCGGCACGCGCTTCTGGGCGATCAGGTTATCCAGCGCCGTGAACAGCATCTGATCGGGCCCGTCGGCGCCGACGATGAAGGGCGCGATCGGTGCCGGGGACGTATTGCTTCGGCACGTACACCGCGACGCGGCGCGTGTAGGGCGCGGGATGGCTGGTGGTCACGATCAGCTTGGCGGGATTCGCCGGGATCGGGCGTGCCGAACGTGCCCGGCTCGCGCGCGATGCCCGGATAGATCTTGCTGTCGGTGGACTTCATCGTGAAGATGACACCGTGCCTTGCGGCACGCCCTCCTTCACGGTCATTTCCGGCGCGGGGGTGTGCGTCGGGCCGATGATGAAGTTTCCCTCGGCATCCGCCGGCGGAATCGTGCCGTCGGGCAATTCCTTGGCGGCGACGATAGCCCGGCGTGTGCGGATCGCGCGTGGGCGATGGAGTTCCACGGCCGCGTGCCGGCGCCTGCCCTGGAGTCGCCGCCGCGGGCGCCGGAGATGCCGGTGCCTGCGCCGACGCTGTTGACGAAACACCCGCCAGCAGGCCCACCGCAATCACCATGCTCCAAAAGGGAGGTTTCATGACTCGCACTCCTGTTTTGCGTGGCGCCGATTCTATGTCAGTTGGCCGGATACGTCTTGCTGAAGTTGTTCCTCGTGTTCGTCACGGTGAAGGCGCCGTTTGGCTGCACGGAGATCTTGATCGAGTACGCCGGCGAATGCGGGGGAAGCCCGCCTCCGCGGCCGCCACCGGCACCGCCCGGCCCAGGCTGACCCGCAGCGGCAGCCGGAACCCCTCCGGAGCTGCTGCCGGGGTCTGTGGCGCCGACGCCGCGGGCGCAGCCTGCGGCGCTTGCGCGGGCGCGGGTGCGCCGCCTGGTCCACCTGCGCCGCCAGCGCGGCCGCCGGCGCCGGGGGCACCGGGCCCGCCTCCGCGCGGTGGCGCGGTCAGTGCAGCCGCAATCGCCGCCGGCTCAACACCGTTGGCGATGAACACCCCGGCGCTGTTCCACTCGGCGCCCGCGGCATTGCCCCAATGAAGCTGCCAGACATCTTCGAGGCGCGCCGAGGTGCGCAGCGCCTGGAACATCTCCACCGACGCCCCTTTGCCCGGATTGTTCTGCACCACCGCCACGCGCGGCGCGACGCCGTGCACCAGCACGGGTGAGTTCGCGTTGTTGGTGCCGTGGTTGGATGCGAAGTACATGTCCACCATCCCGATCGGGTTGGTCGGGACACATCAGGTCGTATTCGATGTCCGCCGTCAGATCGCCGAAATCAAGCAGGCGGAACGGACCGAAGCCGACGATGCTGCCCACTGATTGGCCATTTTCCGGATCGCGGGGAATTGTGCGGCGCGTCACGCCGGCGCACGCGGGATTCGGCTTGCCGCCGCCGGGTAGCGCGACCTTGGTGACTTGGCCGGCCGAGGCCACGATGCGCCAGTCGAGACCGGGCACCGGAATCTTGTCGCCCGGCTTCAGGACGGTGTGCTTCGCCTTGCCGTAGATCTCGGCATAGGCTGCCTGGAAGCCGGCCACCTGCTCGCGCTGACGCCCGTCGATGCCGTCTTCCACTGTCGGCCCGTGATCGAGGAAGTGCATGACGGGATCCGCTTGACCAGCTCCTGCAATCCGCCCACATGATCGACGTGGTAGTGGGTGGTGAGGAGATAGTCGATCTGCTTCACGCCGGCGGCGTTAATGACTTCCATGATGCGATCGATGTCCCGGGCGCCGGGGCTGCCGGTGTCGGTGAGCACCGTCTGCCCGCTCGGTGTGATCCAGAGATCGTCTTTCCCGCCCTCGACGTCCACCACGTAAATCTCGAGCGCTTTGGCGGCGGGCCTGGTCGCGCAGCCACCCCGGCCGCCAGCGCCGCCACCGAGGCCAGCGCAGAAAGCGTAAGCTTCATGTTGGGAACTCCCTAAATCTCAGTTGTGATGAAAGAGCATTCTAGCCGAGAACTGATTCGATACGAGCGAGGCTTGGAGACGAGGATCTATCAGCTTCGGGTCGCGGCGGACGGCGCTGAACTCTGGCGCGTCACCGAGAGTCCTGACGAATCACCGCGATCCCTCAAGGAAGCCGACGTGGCGAGCCTGGAGGAGACACTCGAGCTGCTCGAAGACATCGGCCGGTCGCTGGTGTCCGCCGGATGGCGCAGCGCATAGGTGCGTCGGGGGCCGCACCCTCGCACCTATCGCACCTCGTTCCTTTCCGCCCACTTCGCAAGCAGTGCGATATCGTCCGCGCTCAGGCGGGCTGCCCGGTGCAGGGGTAGGTAGTACCACAACGGCATGTCGCCGCTCTTCACTTGTTTTGGGATCTCGCTCGCATGTTCTTGCTGCGCCTGGTTGGGAGTGCCCTGCCATTCCGAAAAGTTGAGGTGCCGCCGGCCTTCGTGGGCGTCATGCACCACAAGCCAGGAAACCGGCGCCACGCGGCTGTACCACGGCCAGATCGTTTCGTTGGAGTGACAGTCGTAGCAGGAGCGGCGCAGAATCGACATCACCGCCGGCGGCGCCTGCACGCTTCCCGACGACCGGAGGATTGTCCCGCCGGATCGGCACGAGCTGAATGAGCACGATGAACGCGACAAGGGAAAGAAGAAGCCGTCGCATATTTCGCAGCGCGCCACTTTAGTGTAGTCTCAGCCGATCAAATTTCAATTTCCTCGAAGAGGAGCCTCTGTATGCCGCAACCCCCCAATGCCCCGCATGGACGGTCACGCCTGCAACAGGAGTTCAACCGGCGCGCATTCTTGAAAACGCTGGCTGCCGGATCCGCCGGCGTCATGGTCGCTCCCCACCTGCGAGTGGCGGCGGCGAGTCTGCCCAAGGCCAAGATCACGAAGGTCAACATCTACCGCCCCGCGAACTTCAATGAAACATTCAACCAGAGCAACATGGTCGTGACCGTCGAGACCGATCAGCCCGGGCTGATCGGCGTCGGAGACGGCGGCCTGCGCGACACGCTGGAGCAGTGCGCGGGCAAGCTCATCGGCAGGAACCCCTTCGACATCGAGCGGTGCTGGCAGGACATGTATCGCTCATGGTTCTACTCGCCGGGCCACGAGAAGATCCACGCGCTTGGCGCGCTGGATACCGCGCTGTGGGATATCAAGGGCAAGGCGCTCGGCGTGCCCATCTACGATTTGATGGGCGGGATGAACCGTGATTATGTCGAGTGTTACCTGGGCGGCGGCGGTACCGGCACGCAGCTGCGCGAGAACGCCCGCGCCGCGATGGAACAGGGCTATCGCGCGTTTCGGGTTCAGGCGCCCGGCACGGCCGGCGGCGGCGGCGCGCGGCCGAGGAGCTGGTCCGGGCCCCGCGGCGCCGGCCGCGCCCGGCCGGTGCGCCCGTGGTGCCGCCCCTTCCCATCGAGCGGACGCTCACGCCAGGCGGCGTCATCTTCAATCAGCACGACAGCGTCAAGCGACTCGACCAGATGGGCAAGGATCTCCGCGAAGGTGTCGGGCCCCTCGGCGACTGGGCGATCGACTTTCACCAGGAGTACGATCTTGCGGACGCCATCCGCGGCTGCAACATCCTCGAACAATACGAGCCGTACTTCGTCGAGGATCCGACGCGCGAAGAAATGTTCCGCGAACGACATCCCGAAGCTGCGCAAGCTGACCACCGTTCCATTGACGGCCGGCGAACAGTGGGGCCAGCGATGGGACTTCAACGACCTGGTGGAAAACCACGACATCGACTACGTGCGCTGCACGCTCCCCAATGTCGGTGGCATTACGGAGATGATGAAGATCGCGGCCATGTGCGAGACGCACGCGGTGGGCATCATCCCGCATTTCACGGGACCCATTGCGGTGGCCGCGATTGTTCATGCGCTCGGCCCATTCTCCGGACCGGTGCTGGTGGAGATCGGAAACAACACGCAGATGGCGACGCACATCAGCGAGGGACGCGACTTGCGGACCGGCAAGCTCTTCCCAACCGGCCGCCCCGGCCTTGGTGTGACGCTCAACATGGCGCAGTTGACGCTGGTCTCTACGATTTCGGCGCGTGGCGGCGGCCCAACAACTTACTACCGGCCGGACGGCTCGCAGACCAATTGGTAGCTGGAAGGGGTGCGGCAGCCGCGACAAGTGCGAGAGGTGCGGCAGGTGCGACAGTGCGCACCCGGCGCACATCTCGCCCCTGCTCGCACGTGCTTAGCGGTGGAAACCCTTGGCTGACCAGAGGTCATCCATCACCGAACTGTCGCGATGACCTCACCCTCCGACTCCTCGGCCGCGGGCGGCTCGCACGTCATTACGGGCGCCGCTTCGGCGTTCGCTTCGCCGCTCTGATCGTCAGCCGCGTCAGCCGGTGATGGGCTGGTGCAGACCTGATCGTCCGCGATGAGCCTGGGACTCGACAAGGTGACCGACGAACCGGACCCGCCGTCACCGATGGCTGGATTGAACGCGGTTGGTTTCGTCGGGCTTCCGCCGCACGCCGCCGTAAACGAAACTACGACGCCGATGATTCTGAGCGTTCCGAGTTGGTTGAATTCATGACTTACCCCTTTCGTTCCTTGCTTGTACTAACGCGGCGGAGGGGAATCACGAACAACTACAGAACTAGGGAACTAGGGATTGCCTGGCAGGCCGCGGGATGCCGCAAACACCACCCGTCCGTTCGCCGCACGATCCTCGATCACCAACCGGCCGTTTTCCAACTGCACGTCGTCCACCCGGTTGAAACCCTCGGGGACCCGCGCGTAGTAGGGCAGGAAATGCGATTCAATTCTTGATTTCGCCGGCAGCGAGCGATCGGACGGCTCCGGCACCGACACAACTTTGGCGCGTGACATCGCTGAATTGTTCGAAATATCATCGCGGCAGGGGGCTTTATCAAGCGGATCATCCGGATCGCTGCGACGGGGCTGTTGCTGGCGAGCGTTGCTGCCTGCGGTTCCAAGAGCCCGGCAAGTCCCTCCGGAACGGCAACCAGTGCCGGCACGAGCACGGCAGGAAATTCGACTTCCGCGTTGAAGGGCTCGATAGCCATGCTGCTGGACGGTCGTACCCTGGGCGGCCACCAGCGGCGTGTCGGCAACCCGCAGTAACGGCATCCTGTCGATCGCGGGCACCGATCCCACCTGGGCTCTTGCGCTTGCCGTGACTGCAAGTGCGCCGGGCACGTTTGTCATTCCCGGGGCCGCCGGGCCGCAGGCGGGCAACAACGCGCTCTTGTTGTTCACACAGAACAACACCACAACCGGCTCCTGGGCGGCAAACGCTGTTCAGGGCAGCGGCACGGTGATCATCACGTCGTTGACGCTCACCGCGGTATCCGGCAGCTTCACGTTCTTAGCGTTTCCGGCAAGTGGCATCGCGACGGGAGCCAGGAATGTGACGAACGGAACATTTACGGTCGACTTCTGATCGGTCTCCCGCTTTGCGCACCAAATCGTGAGTGCACCCACCGCAGAATTCCCAAGTACGCGGTGCCAAGGGGAGCCGTGAAGATCAGCAAGATGGGCCACAGATTCGATTCCTTGCGAAGGGCAAGCGCCGTGACGACGATGATGTAACCCATCGGCAACAGCGGGACCGCCGCCAGCAGTCGCCAAAACCCGGGCATCCGACGCAGGGCTTTCACCTGCATCCCAGGATAGGCAAAAGCTGCGAACCCGCCGACAAGAACGACGACCAAGCCCAGGACGTAATCCACGGGCGGACATCATACGGCATCGGGAGGCGAGGGCGCGTCCCCTCGCCTCCCCAGCTGCGTTGTCGCCTACCGGTGGAAACTCCTGGCGGACAGGATCTCGTCCGTTGTAGAAGGTTCGCTGACGACCACCTCATCGGTGGCCGCCTGATCGGCTGCCACGTCATCGGTCGCCACGTCACCGGCCGGCTCGTCCGGGGCGTATACATCGCACATGGCCACGGGCGCGGCAGGTCCTTCAGCGTACGGGTCCTCCGGTGGTTGATTGGCGCACACCTCGAGCCCCACCACGGTCCTGGGATTCGAGACGGTGACCGACGGGGCGGACCCACCGTCGCCGCTCACTGGATTGGAAGCGGTTGGCTTGATCGGGCTTCCGCCGCACGCCGCCGTAAACGAAGCAACAACGCCGATGACTCCGAATGTTCCGAGTAAGTTGATTTTCATGTCGTCCCCTTTCGTTCCTCGCTTGTAATAACGCTGGCGAGGGGGATCGTGAACATGGCACGTGAGCCGCTTCTGCCCGCGCTTGCGCATCCTGAGATGAAGGGGGGAACACATATGACAGCAGGCATTCTCAGGAGGCTTCTGATACCGAGCGTGGGCGTCGCCACGCTGTTGACGGTATCGGTTCGCACGGCAGCGGCACAGGAGCGGCCGGCTCCCACGGTGGAGTTCGCGGCGGGGTCGCTTTTCTTCCCTGATGACGGCATCGTGAGCGAGCGCTTTGGCGGCGCCGCGGGGCACTTCTATCTGTCCCCGCGAATCAGTGTCGGGCCCGAAATCGTGTTCGTGCAGGGTCAACGCCACAGTCACCTGATGGTCACCGGCAATCTCACCTGCGACCTGGTCGCTCCTGCAAACGGACGGCCTCGCCGCGTGACGCCTTTTGTGGTTGTGGGAGGCGGACTGTTTCAGACCCGCGAGAATTTTCCAACCGGGAATTTCACGTCATCGGAGGGGGCGTTCACCGCAGGCGGTGGCGTGAGGACGCTACTGGGAGACCATGTCACCCTCGGGATCGAGACCCGGAGTGGGTGGGAGACACACATCCGCGTCAACGGGCTGGTGGGAGTGCGGTTCGGACGCTAGTTCACCATCGCCATTTCACGACAACACCCGCCACATCGCGCCAGACGCTGGGCGCGATCAACAGCCGTCGCGGCGTCAACACTGGCCGGGACGAGCGATCGAGCAGTGCATCAATCCCCATACCAGCGCCGGCGCCAATGGCGCCGAAAATCAACGCCCCTCGCGCGTATTGCCCGAAAGTCAAGTCCGAATCCCGCACGGCGTGCGTAAACGCGACGCCCACGCCGGCGCCCACGGCGGCGCCGATCAGAACGCCGTTCAGCAGCGGATCCTGTCCCTGTGCCTGAGCTGGAGGCGCACCCAGCGTCCCCACAACAACAACGACAACCGCGGGTATCAGCAAACGTGCGACCCTTCGAGACATCAACGACATAGTACGCAACCTCATGTGTCTTTGTGAAGTCCGGCATGGTGCATCGGCATTCGTCCTGCCGGCTCGGCCTGGTCCTTGCACAATAGTTGTGCTTTCGTGGATTCACTCCCGCTATCGGGTGGCATTCGATGCACTTTCGTGTCAGGATCTTCGGGGTCCGCCGCCAGTCGAGAGTGTCGATCACCCAGGCTTATGGACGCTGAACCGCGCGATTTTTCCAAACAACTCTCAAGACCGCCCCACCTGACGGGCTCTCTGTCGATCCCACGGTCCCTCAGCCGGCTTCAGCAGGTCGTCAGCTGGCAGTGGCTCGGGCATCTCACGGTTGTATTTCTCGCGTATTTGATCGCCGGCAAACTCGGTCAAGCAACCACCAACATCAGGAGCGGCAACATCGGACCCGTCTGGCCCGCATACGGGATCGCTCTTGCGGCCTTTCTGGCGTACGGGTATCGAGTCTGGCCCGGCATTGCCGCGAGCGCGTTTCTCGTGGCCGTCCAGGGTTCGGCCCCTCCGCTTGCCGCAGCGGGTCAGGCGATAGGCGCGACGGCGGCAGCGATCACCGGAACGTTCCTTCTTCACCGCATCTCTCATTTCGATCCGTCGTTCTCGCGACTGCGCGACGTGCTCGGGTTGATTGCACTGGGCGCGTTTGGAAGCGCCATCCTCAGTGCGTCAATAGGAATGTCAGCGCTGTACGCCACCGGAATTCAACCGTATTCAGGATTGCCTTCGGCCTGGCTCATCTACTGGCTCGGCGACAGTACCGGTGTGCTCCTCGTCACACCTCTCGTCTTCACGCTGCCGCAGCTGTTTCGCATCCGGTCTCGGCGCCGCCTCGCTGAGCTGGCTGCTCTCGTCGTGCTTCTCACGGCCGCGTGCTTCCTGATCTTTGGCGATCTTCCGGTCTTTACCGTTCGGCTGCGCTCTTTGGCGTTTGCGATCATCCCGTTCGTCATGTGGGGCGCCATCGCCTTCGGGATTGCCGGCGCCACCCTTTCCGTGTTCCTGATCGCCACCATCGCGACGCTCCTGACAGCGTTGGGCTACGGCCCCTTCTCGGGAGACACCCCATTCACGAACGCCGTGCTGCTGGACTTGCTCTTTACTGTGCTGGCCGCATCCGGCCTGATATTGGCAGCGGTCATCGCGGAACGGGAACGCGCCGAAAGCGACCGCGAGCAGCTCATTCGTGAACAGACGGCCACCGAGGCGAGGCTCCGTCTTGCCGCCATCGTCGAATCGTCCGACGATGCAATCGTGTCGGTGGATCTTGATGGTGTCATTCACAGTTGGAACGCGGGGGCGGAGCGCATCTTTGGATTTACGGCGGCGGAAGCGATCGGGCAGTCGATCACCATGCTCGTGCCGCCCGAGCTCAGGACCGCGGAGAAAGAGCTTCTTCGAGAGATTGAGAGCCGGAGAGCGAGTGCACGTCGAGACGATTCGAATGAGCAAGACGGGAGGGAAGATAGACGCGTCCTTGACCGTTTCGCCGCTGAGAGACGCGGCGGGCAGATTAGTGGGCGCGTCCATTATCCTGCGTGATATCAGCGAGCAGAAGCGGGCCGACGAAGCCCTGTCTCGCTTGAGCCGCAGGCTGATTGCCGCGCAGGAAGATGAACGGACCCGCATCGCCAGAGACCTTCACGACGATATCGGTCAGCGTCTCGCGCTGCTGACCGTCCAGCTCGCGAGTCTCTCATCCGGTCCGCTCGACGTCACAAGCCAGGCGAGGGAACTGGAACGTCAGGCCTCGGAGATCGCCGCGGATGTTCAATCGCTGTCGCACGGACTGCATTCGTCAAAACTCGATTTGCTGGGACTCGTGGCGGGCATGAAACTCGTCCTGCGACGAATTCGCGGGCCAACAGAACGTCACGGTCAATTTCGAAAGCCACGACATCCCGAGCGACATGCCGTCGGCCATCTCCGTCACGCTCCTCCGGGTTCTCCAGGAAGCTCTCCATAATTCGGTGAAGCATAGCGAGTCCCGGGCAGTGCGGGGTGCAGCTCTGGGGAGCCCAAGACTGGATTCACCTCGTCGTCAGCGATCATGGAGCTGGCTTTGACGTCGAGGCAGCGAAGCGAGGGCCCGGCCTTGGCCTCGTCAGCATGGAGGAGCGGATCAAACTCGTCGACGGCGAGCTGTCAATCGAATCGCAACCGAAGGATGGCACCACGATCCACGCGCGTGTGCCTCTCCCTCGATGTCATCGCGACGTGAACGGCCGAGTGTGCTGCGCTGATTTCCCGGAAGACGTGATTGTGCTCGCCAGGACGGGACACGTCCGATGAATACCCGCAGAAGACATCTAAGTCGTAGGTTCTGCTCAGTTCGTCCCACAGTTGCTCGAGCAGAATTGCAGCGGTCTCGTTGCCGTCTCTCAAGAGGCCAGGTGCACATTCCCCGAAGGCGGCGATACGAGGATGCTCCGTCTTCGACGCTCTTGCAGCTCCCAGGATGAGAGAGTGTGCGGCATACCAGAATCGTGCTTCGTCGGGCAAACCATCCACCATGCAACTCGACAGGGCAGTTGGCACATCCACGGCGACATATCTCCCCTGCCTGGTGGCGCTCTCGACGTCCACGCCGCGCGCTTGAAGTCTCAGCTGAAGCTTGTCCCGTCGCGAGGTGGTCAAACAGGCGATAACGGCTTTCCCGGCGTCTAGAGCGGCTTCGGCAAAGCGAGCGTATTCATCCAACAGCGACGGATCATCTGCATAGAACCCAGCCTCGTGGAAGTGCGCCATCGGCGCGACATGTCCATCGCTGCTGGCCTCGACGATCCGCCCCCCCAATCTCGCGCTGACGAACCGCCTGCCGCTGACGACGGTCTCGATCGCATGCCGCAATTCGCGTCCAGCATCCGCCTTGACGACGTATCCGCGCGCACCGGTGGTCAACGCGGCTTCGATGACCTCCCACGATCGCTGCTCGCTCACGAACAGGATTCTTGAACTCGGGTCCTGGGCAAGGATGCGTCGAGCGGCCTGGATGCCGTCCAGAGCGGGAAGCCCGACATCCAAGAGAATCAGATCCGGTTTCAGTTCCTTGGCCTTCTGAACGGCCTCGAGCCCGTCTGAGGCTTCACCGATAATTTTCCACTGAGGAGTCTCTTGGAGGGCTGAGAAGAAGTAGCGGCGCCACAGTTCGTGATCGTCGACGACGAGGACCCGGTAAGTTACCACCGATCTCCGCCTCGCTGAGACTGGTCCTCGCGGTCGCGAGATTGCTCGGTTTGATTTCGGCACTCGGAGTGAGTGCAATAGGCGGGCGCGGGGAGCACGACAAATTGTAGACGACTTCCCGTTTCCGTGGACGGGATCGGAAAAAAATATTTTCGCGAGAGGCGATGGTGTGGTGAGCCGCCTCGGAATCGAACCGAGAACCCGCAGATTAAGAGTCTGCTGCTCTGCCAATTGAGCTAGCGGCCCACAAAAAAGTCAAAGGTAAAAACTAAACACTTTCCGGTCTTTAAACTTTCCAGCTTTCACTTTCTATTCTACTCCGTAAATTGGTGCGCCCGACAGGATTCGAACCTGTGGCCTACGGCTCCGGAGGCCGTCGCTCTATCCAGCTGAGCTACGGGCGCGCATCAAACATGGTTACTTTCTTGTTTCAACTTCTTACCTTCTACTTCTCGTTTTCGTACTAAAGTTCGCTCCAGCAGGTTTGCGCCCGGCAGGACTCGAACCTGCGGCCTACTGGTTCGAAGCCAGTCGCTCTATCCAGCTGAGCTACGGGCGCACAAGCTGAAAATCATACTACATCCCAGCCTGTCCCCCGACTCTCGACTGCCGACTATGTGACTGTCGACATGGACTGTCTCCTGGCACTACTCATGCAGGCGCCCGACAGTGACCGATCGTCCAGCCGACGGGGACGTTCTCATCACCACCAACGCTGGTAGCCATCTGGTCAGCGTTGTGCCCCATCCTCATCGATTGAGCTTCGGTTCCTTAGCCCACGCAGTGCAGCTTGCCCGCAAATGGGCTAGCACAAATGGAGCGACCGTTTGGCACGCCGCGGACGGAGAGCTGGTAAAATTGAAGGTGGATGACCAGAATTAGAACATTCCGGTCGACTTTTTACCTTTTACTTCTTACTTTTGACTTCTTACTTTTTGCTTTCCTTGACCAGGCTGAGCTTGTGCTCGCGACCCTGCTGATCCTTCACCCAGACGTTCTTCTTTTCCACCGCGAACTGCACGGGTTCTCCCACTAGCACGTCCATCTTCGGAGCATCCACGGTGCTGTTTTCACGCAGCTCGAATCGCGTCGTCTCTGTCTCGATGACGTAGATGCGGGTTTCCTGCGCCGCGGGAGGCGACGTCCGCGGCACGCCGCTGCCGGGGGTGTTCGGCGACACGCCGAACACCACTTTCGGCCGCTTTATCTGAACGTCGCGCCAGGTGCCTTTCTGCCACACGCGCTCGATGGCGAAGGCGGAAACGGAAAGACACACGACAAACACGAACGCGAGCCAGGTACGAAAATGCATGCACCCGCCTACACGAGCTTCGCTCTGATCAGCGGCAGCTCGCGGACGCGCTTGCCGGTGGCGGCGAAGATGGCGTTGGCCAGCGCCGGAATCACCGGCGGCGTGCCAGGCTCTCCGATGCCGGTGGGCAGATTATCGGTGTCCACGATCGTCACGTTCACCTGTCGCGGGGCATCGGTCATGCGCGCCACGCGGAAGTCGTTGAAGTTGCTCTGCTGGACCCGGCCGCCGGCGGCCGTGATCTCACCGAACATCGCCAACCCGGCGCCCATCACCGCGGCGCCCTCGAACTGCGACCGTGCGCGTTCCGGATTGATCACCAGGCCGGCGTCCACCACCTGATCGATCCTGGGAATGGTGACTTTACCGGCGTTGTCCACCTGAACTTCCACCACCGACGCCACGTATGAGTTGAAGCTGCGGTGCGCGGAGATGCCGATGCCCCATCCGCCGCCAGGCTTCCGCTTGCCCCAGTTGGATGTCTCGCCGGCCACTTCCAGCACTTTACGGAGCCGGCGCGTATCCACCGGATACTTCTCCATCGACGCGCCGTAATTGAAGTACGGTCGACGGCATCTGCGCGCTCAGGTTGATGATCTTCCCAGAGCCGATCAGATCGAGCATGTACTCGAGCGTGTCGCGGCCGGCGGCGTGCGCCAGCTCGTCCACAAAGCTGCCTGTGGCAAACAGGTGATAGTTGTTGCACACGGCGCGGAACCAGCCGATCCGGAGGTGCGCGCTGGCCGGCGCGTTTTCGGCGCGGATGTTCTCCAGTCGTAAGGAAGATCGCTGAGGCCCATGGCGTGCTCGAGGTCCAGCCCGTATTTCGCGCCGTCCTCGAACGTGGACGCGATGGGCGGAAACGCCGATCGCGTGAGCCACGCGGTGGGCTTCCCTTTTCCGTCAACCGCCGCCTTGACGTAAACCGCCGCGGTGCTGTGATAGAAATCGAACTTCACATCTTCTTCGCGGGTCCACACCACTTTCACCGGCTTGCCGAGCTTCTTCGACAGCACGGCGGCTTCCGCCGCGAAGTCCGGCTTCGACTTCCGGCCGAATCCGCCGCCCAGCAGCGCGGTGTGGCACGTCACGTCTTCTTTCGATGCCGACGGCCGCGGCGATGCACTCCTGCGCCGCCTGAGGGTTCTGGACCGACGTCCAGCACGTCACCTTGCCGTCGCGATACTCCGCGATGGCCACCGGCGGCTCCATGGCAGCATGCGCGAGCAACGGCGTGTAGTACGTCGCCTCGAGCATCTTTCCGCCTTTGGCAAATTCCTTGTCGACGTCTCCGAGGCTGCGGACGGCTTTGCCCGGCTGATGCACCGCGTTGATCAGCTCCTGCTTGTACTGCGCCGAATCGTATGCTGGCATGCGGGCCCAGATCCCAGTTCACGGTCAGCTTCTTGCGGCCCTGCTGCGCTGCCCACGTGCTGTTCGCAATGACGGCCACGCCGCCGAGCGGCTGGAAGCCATGCGGCGGTCTGAACGGATCGATCGCCACCGTCTGGCTCACGCCGTTCACGGCGAGCGCCGCTCTGTCATCCACGGACCTCACTTTCCCGCCATACACAGGCGGGCGCTCGATCGACGCGTACACCATGCCCGGCTGCTTCAGGTCCATCCCGAACTCGGCCTTGCCCGTGACGATGTCCGTCAAGTCGTAGATGGGCTGGTCCTTGCCCACGTACCGCCAGGCGCTCTTCGCCTTGAATTGCACCTCACCGGCTTTCGGCACGGGCAGCTTCGAGGCCGCCGGCACCAGCGCGCCGTACCCCAACCGGCGGTTGGTGGCGCGGTGCACCACCTCGTGAAGATCGGTGGAGCACTCCGAGGCGGGCACGCTCCACTGCGCCGCCGCGGCGGTGATGAGCATGGCGCGCGCCGATGCGCCCGCGTGCCTGAACGGATCGTAGAAATCACGGATCGACCGCGATCCGTCGGTGTTCTGGTCGCCGTATTTGACGTCCCCGATGGCCTGCTCCACCTTGACGCGCTTCCAGTCAGCGTCCAGTTCATCGGCCGCCACCAGCGGCAACGATGTCCTGATGCCTGTGCCCATCTCGGATCGATGCGTGACGATGAAGACGGTGCCATCCGGCTCGATGCCCAGATAGACGGACGGATGAAGGGCCGCCGTCTCGGCGTGCGACTTGAATCCGGCCACCGCCTGCGCGAACAGTTCCGTGGGCGCGATACGCGCGGCCAGGACGAAGGCGCCCGCCGAAAACATACCCCCCAGGAAGTGGCGCCTGGACACGTTCTCGAGCAGGGTTTCTCCTCTTGCTCTCGGCTCTTGGCCCTCCTCTGGCTCTTGGCCCTCTGCTCTCCTGCGTGGCCGCTCATGCCCGGCCTCCTTCCGCCGCAGCCTTGATCGCCGCGCGGATGCGCTGATAGGTGCCACAGCGGCACAGGTTGCCCGCCATTGCGGCGTCGATCGCGGCATCGGCCGGGCGCGGATTGGATTTCAGCAACGCGGCCGCCTGCATGATCTGTCCCGACTGGCAATATCCGCACTGCGGAACGTTCACCATCATCCAGGCCTTCTGCAGAGGATGGCTGCCATCCGCGCTGAGGCCTTCAATGGTCACAATCTGTTTGCCGGCCAGCGTGCTCATCGGCGTCTGGCAGGCACGGACGGCCTGGCCGTCTCGATGCACCGTGCAGGCACCGCAGAGTCCGGCGCCGCAGCCGAATTTCGTCCCGGTGAGGCCAAGCTCATCTCGCAGGTACCACAACAACGGCATTTGAGTGTCGCCGTCGAACGTGCGTTGCCGCCCATTCACTGTCAGTGTGATCATGTCCGCTCCGGGTTTTTGCTGAGGGTGGTATCTTAACAGCCTCCCGAGGAGCGCATCCATGAAGATTTACAAAGCGATCAATCGCGTGCCCGGCGGACTGATGGTGGTGCCGCTGTTCATCGGCATGGTCATCAACACCTTCTTTCCCAACCTCCTGAAGATCGGCGGGTTCACCGAGGCCCTCAGCGGCAGCCGGCTACCAGACCGTGCTGGGGATGTATCTCTTCACGGTGGGGACGAAGATGACATTCCGCGCGGCGCCGAAAATGCTGCTGCGCGGTCTCGGGATCATGAGCGCGAAGGTGGGCGTGGCCACGCTGTTTGCCCTGATCGTGGCGAAATTCTTCGGTGGCTACGTTCTGGGCCTGAGCACTCTGGCGATCATGGTGGCCATGAGCGACACCAACGGCGGAATGTTCCTGGCACTCACCAGCGTGATGGGCGACAAGGAAGACGCCGGCACGTATGTGGTGCAGAGCATCGAAACCGGGACCGTTCCTGACGATGGCGATCTTTGTGGGCGCCGGGCTGGCGAAGATTCCTTATATGGACATGGTGTCGGTGGTAGCACCGATCATCGCGGGTGCCATCCTGGGCAACCTCGATGAAGACATGCGCGCCTTTTTTGGCAAGCACGAGCCGATCATCGTGCCGTTCATGGCGTTCACGCTGGGCCAGCGGATCAACCTGGGATCGGTGGCCACCGCAGGGGTTTCCGGGATTCTGCTCGGCGTCACGGTCATCGTGGTCACCGGGTTCGTCTGCATCGCTGTCGATCGGCTGCTTGGCGGGACCGGTATAGCCGGCGCCGCGGCCTCCAGCACGGCGGGTAATTCAGCGGCGGTGCCGCAGGCGGTGGCACTGGCCGATCCGTCCTACGCGCTGATCGCGCCTGCCGCCACCATCCAGGTGGCCGCCTCGGTGATCGTCACCGCCATCGGCACGCCGCTGCTCACGTCATGGTGGTACAAGCGCGTCCAACGGCAACGCGCCGCCGCCGCGCCGCCCGTCGTCGTGATTGAAACCGCCACCGTGACGCGCGAAGTCGTCGAGTTGTGAAAATCGATCCGAAGATCGACGCGCTGTTCCAGCTTCCGCTCGACGAGTTCACGCAGAAGCGAAATTCGCTGGCGAAGGAGCTGTCCGGCGAAGCGAAGAAGCAGGTCAAGTTCCTCACCAAGCCACCGCTGCCGATCTGGGCGGTGAACCAGCTGTACTGGCACGATCGCCCCACCTACAACGCGCTCGTCGACGCCTCCGAGAAATTGCGGACTGCTCACCGGTCGTTAATAAGCGGGTCGAGCAAGCTCAACGGGCCGAAGGCCGACATTCGCAAGGCCGAGCAGGTGCATCGCGCAGCGCTCGACAAGGCCGTGGGCAAGACGATTGCCTTGCTGGAGCAGTCTCAGGGGCATATTTCCGACCAGGCGCGCGAGACCGTCCGAAAAGCGCTGGCGGCCCTGCCGACCGAGGAGGTGCCCGGGCGGCTGACGCGCGCTCCGGAGGCGGCTGGGTTCAGTCTGCTCACGGGAATCACAGGTGCGACGGGCCCGCCACGCCGAAGCACCGTAGGTGCGAAGGCGGGTGCGGTCACAAAAGCGGAGGCGGCCGCGAAAGCAGAGGACGCCGCGCGGAAGCGCGCCGAAGCAGCGGCGGCTGCGAAAGCGGCGGCGCGTGAAAAGGAAATCGTCACAGCCGAACGTGATCTGCAGCGGGCGCGAAAGGCGGCCGAACAGGCGAAATTCAAGGTGCGCAAATTGACCGTCGAGCTGGAGCGCGCGCAGGCAGATGAAGAGAAACGCGCCGCCCAGGTCTCCGTCGCCGAACGAAAGCTCTCTAGACGGCGAACTGTAGATTGAAGATTGCAGATTGCAGATTGCAGATTGGTACCAATCTGCAATCAAAAATCTGCAATCTGCAATGATCCCTACTGAATGACTATGTCCCCTGACCGCCGCCGTCTGGTCGCGCGAATCGCGCTAGGGACCGCTGTGGTCACGGCCATCTGGACCGGCGTCCTCTTCTTTCACGGGGGGTTCGACAGCTCTCTGTTCGGGCTGCGAATCAGAACCAATGATCCGGTGCGGCCCATGTTCCTGGCCTTCGCGGCTGTTCTCATCTTCGTGGCGGCGGTCGGCGACGGCGAGAGCGATGCCGCGATGTCCCAAGTCGTCGATCTTCCCGGGCGGCTGCTCGCCCGCTTCGACGACCACGTGCCGGCGTTGATCCTGGCGGTGGCGATCGTCTTCGTCGGGGCCAGCCTGGGGTCGAAAGCCGCAGGCGGTTCAGATTCGTACGGCTATGTGAGTCAGGCGGAGTTGTGGCTGAGCGGAAGGCTCGACATCCCACAACCGTGGGTCGATCTTGCGCCCTGGCCCGCGGCAGACCAGTCGTTTGCGCCTCTTGGTTACCACCCCGGAACAACTCGGGGAACGCTCATCCCGAGCTATTCGCCTGGGCTGCCGCTGCTGATGGCTCTGGGGAAGCTCATCGGCGGGCAGCGCGCGATCTTCTGGATCGTTCCGCTGTGCGGCGGCCTATTCGTTCTCGCCACATTCGGAATCGGCCGGAGGCTGGGAAGACAGTCCACCGGCCTGATCGCGGCATGGCTGCTGGCCACCAGCCCGCCGTTTCTGTTCATGCTGATGGCGCCGATGTCCGATATCCCTGCCGCAGCGGCCTGGGCCGTCACCTTCTGGTGCGTGACTGCGGGAACCACGACCTCAGCCGTGGCCGGCGGGCTCGCAGCCGCAGCGGCTGTGCTGATCCGTCCAAATCTCGTTCCCCTGGCGAGCGTGGCCGCGCTCTGGTTCATCCTCGGAGCCCGCCGAGCTCGCTCAAATAGGCGGCGCTATCTCTGGCATGGCGTGGGCTTCGTGGCCGCCCTCGTGCCCGGGATCCTGATCATGGCGGCGCTCAATCAGCGGTGGTACGGATCGCCGTTGACGTCCGGTTACGGAACGGCCGCGGACATTTTTTCTGCCGGCAACATTCCTGCGAACCTGAAGAACTACACGCGGTGGGTTTCTCAAACTCAAACGCCGCTGGCATTTCTCGGGATTGCCGCGCTGCTGGTGCCGGCGAGGTGGCTCTGGCCGCCCCGCGCGCGGCGCGCGACCTCGCTCGTGCTCGGAGTGTTCGTCGTCGCCGTCTGGCTGGAGTACTGCGCATACCTCACGTTCGGCGCCTGGTGGGACTTGCGGTTCCTGTTGCCCACTTGGGGATTCATGACGGCGGGCATGGCGGTGGTCGTGCTGCGAGCCACCAGCGCGGCACGAAAGACGAGCGGCGCGCATGGCCACGGGCGGCTCATAAGCCTCTGTGGTGGGGTTGGCTGTGATACGTGCTCGGAGCTGCGCGGGGTGCAGTTCACGATGCGCGAGCCTGCCTTCGATCAGCAACGATGGGAGACGAAGTTACCCGTCGTTGCGGCGATCGTCGCGGCACGCACCGATCCCAGTGCAGTCGATCTTCAGCGGCCTGCACAGCGGCTCGCTGCGGGTACTACGGGGGTCGCATGACGATCAACTATTCCAATCTTGACGCAGCGTGGCTCGAGCGGGCCTCGGCGTGGCTCACATCGCACGGCGCTCATCCGTACGCATTGCTTGAGGTGGAGGAGCTGGCGGATTTCAAGAACCGATTCGGGCTTCAGAACGGCACCGCGGATCAGATTGATTTGAAGCCTGCCCTGTTCTACGACGGACCCACCAAAATCTATTTCTTCGATCTCGCGCGGTCGCCCGGCTCGACGATGCCAATGGAGACGATCGTTGATCCGTCTCCGGAAGTGCGTTGCGTCGGCCCGGCAAGACCGCCGGCGCTGGCATTCAACTAGGCCGGTTTCACTTCTCAGGCTGGAACGGGAAGAATCGTAGCGCCTGATCGTCCCATCTGAAGGAACAAGCACCGGGATCGTTCGTCGCAATTACGTCAAGACCCGATCTTTCCCGGAAGTCTTCCCGAGCTCCTACCCGAAAAACATACGCTCCTCGGACGTTGTCCGGCAGGTTCGCCAGGCGCAGGGACTCACATTGGCGCATTTGTGTATTCTCCGCGACCTGTTTCTCGACGAGATCCCGCAGGCCTGCCGCCTGCACCCAGGGCACCAGATGTTGATGGGTGGCGTACACCGCAATCATGATCCACGAAAGAAGAGCGCCCAAGCTGACAACTCGGAGCGACGGTCGATTCCATCGAGTGTCTGCGGCAACGATGACGACGAGGCCGGACCAGCCAACAGATGAGAGATACAAGTACCGCGCCGATTGGAGGTCCGGGCTGACGAACAAGTCCTGGAACACAGGGGTGATGCCGACCGCAATCCAGATTGCGCAGCCGACTGACATTCGAACTGTCCCGACCGGACCCTTGCATAAGAAGAACAGGGCGATGAGCCCGATGAGCGCCAATCCCGCGCAGAGAAACGGCCATGGTGAGACCGTCAATAGATCGACGTGCCATGGAAACGCGAGAGCACCGAAGCTGCGGAACAACTAGCAGCCAAA
>CAVXEG010000006.1:0-28236 GCA_963760675.1 uncultured Verrucomicrobiae bacterium | reverse complement strand
GGGTGGATTCTTCACCTGGTGTTGGCAACGATGGGACGGTTTATTTCGGATCGTGGGACGGCAAGTTCTACGCGTTCAATCCTGACGGAAAGAAGAAATGGGAATTCACGTCCGGCGCCATAATCGACTCGTCTCCAGCCATTGGCGCGGACGGGACAATTTACTTCGGCTCTCATGACAAGAAATTCTATGCGCTCGGGCCGGACGGAAACAAGAAGTGGGAGTTCGCGACGGGTGGGCCAATCATTTCCTCGCCGGCAATTGACGCCGAAGGAAATATTTATTTCACCTCCGTCGATGGAAAACTGTACGCGCTCGCGCCGTACGGCAGCGAACGTTGGAGTATCCGAACGGGCGGCATTGCCACGTCTTCTCCCGTTCTCGGCGATCGCGGAACGATTGTTCTTGGCGTAAACCATGAATGTCGCGCTTTCACGAACGAGGGCAAATTGAAATGGGTTTATGGGACCGCCGGCTTGATTTTCTCCACGCCCACCATTGCCGCGGATGAAACCACCTATTTCACTTCACGGGACGCCAGACTCTATGCGCTAAACCCTGACGGCCAGCCCGCGTGGTATTTCTCGCTGCACGATCCGGGCACCTGCTCGCCCGCCGTCGCGCCGAATCACGTCGTCTACTCATTTGCGCGCGACAAGTTCATGGCTCTTCAAGCTTCAGCAGGCCCCCTTCAGGGTCCGTGGCCAATGTTCCGCGCGAACTTGAGGCACACCGGCGTGGTGAACTCTGGTGCCAGCCAATAATCATCGGCTGGGATGTCCCACTGGAACCACTGCCATCGGCGGCTGCACTGGCGCTTCGCGGACAAACCAGCTTCGCCAGCCTTCTTTGACCTCCAACCACATCCAGCCAACCAGAGCTTTCACTATCGGCACAGCAGAATTCATCGTGAATGCGAAACCCGGAATAAGGCTGCGCTCGCAATGATTTCGTCGGCCCCAAACACCGAGTCGCCGCCGCGCGCGGGCTATGCGAGCAAAGCGGCGATTGTAAAACCGGATGAAATGGAAGAATGGAACTGATGGAGCGGTCGAGAACGGTGGCTCAACCAGCGCCTGAGCGCCGCGTTTGAAAGGTTGTGAAGCGATTCCCAGGTAATAAAGGCCGACATCGATCTGAAACGCCAGGCGCATCAATTCGTAGTCGCCGATGTATTCATATTTGTCGCGATAGATCGCCTCGAACCAGCGCTGGTAACTCCGCGCGAAAACGCGATTGTGCTCTGCCACGAGTCGAGCCATTTCCTCGCCGGCCTGTTGCGCGAGGATAAGCCGCGCTGCAGCCGAAGTCGTGAATGAAATCCAATCCATCCCCGGACTGTAGAATGGATCGAGAAAACCAGCGGCATCACCAACCAAGACGAAACCATCGCCGGAGAACGTGGTGCTGAAATATGGAAGGTTCTTGCGCCAGTGCACGTCGCCCTCGCGCCATTGGGCGTCCGCCATGATTTCGCGGGCGACCGGATGTCGCATCAGGAAATCCTTCAAGCGTTGCCCTGTCGAACCTTGTTCCGGCCACTGCACCAGCCGCTGGTCGAATACCACCCCGATGCTCACGTCTCCGCCTTTCAGCGGAATGCACCACGCCCACCAACCCTGGCCAACGAAATGATTCGTCGCTGTCGAGCGCATTCCGTGGCAGGCTTCGGACCATTCCGGAAATTTTTTTGCGATCTCGCGGCCATCCCAATCCTTTACTCCGGTCCATCGCGCCCATGTTGCGGTCGTGGGATGCGCTTCATTTGGACGCCACCAACCTTCCTGTCGGGCGAGCAAAGCCGCGACTCCTGACGCATCCACCACCCACCGCGCGCTTGCGGAGATCCGCCGTTCCCGATCCGAAATCGTGAGTACTTGATCTCCAGCAGAATTCAACTTGATGTTCTCGACGCTGGCCGGCCGCATAACCTTCGCCCCCAATTCCACAGCCCGCCGAAGAACTTCCTCGTCAAGCGACGCACGATCCACCTGGAAGGATGCGACGCGGGAGAGATACTTGCCGCCTATCTCGCTGCAATCGGCAAGTGTCCGAGTATGCGAGTTGCAGAACCAAAAGCGCATCCCCTGCTTCACGAGATGCGCCTCATTCAGATATTGCGTGAGTCCGAGAACGCGACAGAGAAAATATCCACTCACTTCGACAGTTGCTTCACCCACGCGGCGGCCAAACGCAGCGGATTTTTCGACGATGACAACCCGGAGTTGCGGTCGTTCCCGCAGCAAAAGGATCGCTGTGGCAGCGCCTGCCAGCGCGCCGCCAATGATGATCACGTCGTAACGGGAATCCTCTGTTGACGAGGCGCTCACAGAATACGCTCAGTCCACGCGATTAATATGCAAATCTGTTTTAAGGACTTTGCCCGTTTCTGCGGAAACAATGACCTCGCCAATATCCGCGTCTTCCTTCGGGTCCCTTAGCTTTAGGGCCCAGAGGCGGACACGCCATTGCGTTTCGGTGTCGCCACGTTCCAGCCAAAGCTGCGTTGCATCAAGTTTTAATTTTTCCAGCAATGGCTGGGTAGTCGCTGTTTGGATCGCTTTGTCCGAATCGATTTTTAGCTTTTTCTGGTCGAGTAACTTATCTGCGTTCAAGTACTCGATCGCGCGAAAGGGCCGCTTCACGCTCATTTTCTCACCTGCCCCAAATTTCACTTCCACGGCTTTGAAAGTGGCATCCGGTTCGTACAATACCACGTACCAGATGTTCGGCGTCAGACTGCCAATCGATTTTTCGGAACGGACTTCAACAACCTTGTCCTTTGACTGCTCGCCGACATAACGATTGGCTTCCTTCAGCAAACTAAAGGCGGTCCGCTCCGCACCAAAAGTACCTTGAAGAATAAACGTCGCCAAAACGCAAAACGCCGTTCGACCCAGAACAAATGAGAACTTCATGCCGGCCAATATACTTTTGGGTTGGATCAGTGACAATTCGGAAAAACAAGATACGGACTCGCGATTCCGAACCTCGATGCTAAGAATGCCCTCAATCCTTAAGCGGCTCGGTGGGTGGCTTCAACGAAGGTTGCTGTTCCTTCTTAAGCTCCTGTTCCGCGGCCACAATTGACAGCAGATCCTGAGAATCGACTGAGATCTCACGGGGATTCTCCTTGAGCGCCTGTAGCTCAGAAAGCTTCTTCAAGCGCTCTGCTTCACGCGTCAACCGTTCAACTGCCGCACGCACTGCCTCAGCCGTGTTCTCTGCTGGTTCATCCTTCTGAGCCATGTCACACGCACGATCACGACTCTGGACAGGCATTGGAATGGGGTGATGACCCCGTTTCGCGGCTCGCTCGAGCCGCGATCTCGCGTAGGCATGTTGCGGAAAACAAAGTCGAACCGTTGACGTGAACCGTTGTTCACATTTAGATTGTGCCAGACATTTTGCTATCGCGCCGTGCTATTTCCATTCTCGCATTCAACTGACTCACCGCGCATCGTCATCACCGGCGGGGGAATTGTCACCGCACTTGGTTCTGGATGGAAAAGAAATGCGGCGGGCTTTCGCAACGGCGCCGTCGCAATCCGGCCAGTCACGCTCTTCGATGTTTCGCGTCAGCGCGTGAAAGTCGCGGGCGAAGTGGATCTCCCGGCAGCGCTTCCACAAACCAACCTGAGCACGCGGCAAATTCAACGAATGGACCGCGCCGCGAAACTGCTTTTGCTTGCAGCGCATGAGGCATGGAAACAATCCGGCTGGGAATCGCCTGATCCAATTGACGGCATTCCGATCGTTCTCGGCACAACTAGTGGCGGCATGAGCCTTGGTGAAGCTTACTATCGTCAGGCGATTCAGCACCCGCGGTCACAACGCCGGCAACCATCGCGCGTTTTACATTATCAAGCCCAACGCGAAGCGCTCGACCTCGCGGACGCGTTCGGCCTCAGCGGGCCCATCACAATCATCGCCAACGCCTGCGCTTCCGGCGCGAACGCCGTCGGCCATGCGTGGGACTTGCTGCGACGCGGTCATGCGTCGCGCGTGCTCACTGGCGGATACGACGCGTTGAGCCAGCTTGTGTTCGCCGGCTTCGATTCGCTCCAGGCATTATCGCCAACGCAGTGCCGCCCGTTCGACGCGCAACGTGATGGTCTTGCGCTCGGCGAGGGCGCGGCAGTAATCGCACTTGAGACGCTTGATTCCGCGCGGAAGCGAAATGCTGTAATTCTGGGCGAAATCGTCGGCTACGGAGCGGCTACGGATGCGCATCATCTCACCCAACCAAGTCCAGACGGCAGCGCAGCTTTCAATTCAATGACTGCCGCCTGTCAAAGCGCTAGGCTCTCGCCAGATCAAATTGATTATGTCAACGCCCACGGCACTGGCACCCCGTTAAACGATAGCGCGGAAGCCGCTGCGATCAATCGTTGGGCGAATGCACACGCCCGATCACTTCCAGTCAGCTCCACGAAATCCAGCATCGGCCATTTGCTTGGAGGAGCGGGAGCGGTGGAAGTGGTGATCTGCTTGATGGCGCTGCGGGGGCAGTGGCTTCCACCAACTTCTACGATTCGCTCTCCAGAACCAATTTGCGGCTTCCCCATCGTGCAGAAACCCACGGACGCCAATTTGAATTATGCTCTCACGAACTCGTTTGGTTTTGGCGGCGCAAACGCATCGCTGATTTTGCGGAGGTGGTCGTGAGCGAAGTCTTTGTGTGCGGTTGGGGAACGGTGTCTCCCGCCGGCTGGAACGTCTCACAATTCCGCGATGCTATTCGCCGCGGAGAACCAATTCCTGTCAGAGCGGTGAATCGTCCCGGATGGGAGCGCCCTCTTAAGGCGAGGCAGGTTCCCACACCATCACCACGTCCCCCGTTCATGGCTCACGCCCGGTTGCGCCGCACGAGCCCGATCGCGCACTACGCAGTAAGCGCGGCGCTGGAAGCCCTCGGTGACGACGCCAAACGGTGTGCGGATGGAAGATTTCGCCTGGGCATTATTTTTTGCGCGATGTCCGGTTGTGTCAATTACTCGCGACGCTTTTACGACGAAGTCCTCAAAGAACCCGCGACTGCGAGTCCGCTGGTGTTTCCCGAAACCGTTTACAACTCGCCTGCCAGCCACTTGGCCGCGTTGCTCGGAACGAACTCCATCAGCTACACGATTGTCGGCGACCCCGGCACTTTTCTTCAAGGAATCGCACTGGCGGCGGACTGGCTCCTAAGCGGACGTGTAGACGGCTGCGTTGTCGTCGGCGCGGAGGAACTGGATTGGTTAATAGCGGATGCAATGCATCTGTTCGAAAAAGGCGTTATCGTGGGAGATGGTGCAGGGGCGCTCTACCTCAAACGTGAGTCAATGATGAATCCGGCAATCCAGCTTCAATCGATCACCGACCCGCATCTCTTTTGTGGGAATGTATCGCGCGCCCAAGCGGCCAAACTCGCCCGCGCTGAACTCAACCATGCTGAAACAACGCATCTGCTGTGTGATGGGTTGGTCGGAGTCCAGCACGCGGATCGTGATGAAGAAGCCGCTTGGCGCGATTGGCCCGGGTCACGCCTTTCGCCGAGGAAGATTCTCGGTGAAGGACTCATGGCTGCTTCGGCGTGGCAATGCGTTGCTGCCGTGGACAGCATCGCTCATGGCCAGTTCCCTGCGGCGATTGCAAGTGTTGTCGGGCGCAATCAGCAGGCAATCGCGGCACAATTTGGGCGGGCAGACACAAACACGCAGCAATGATAAATTCTTCTCGTGCATTCGCCGCAGTTCCATTTTGACTTGTGCTGTGAGCGGTTCCATCCCACGCTGGAACCTCAAATCGCATAGTTGAACCCGCAAAGCATGGAAGACGTAAATTCTCTGAAGGAACGAATCAAAGCCATGATGGTGGAAAACCTCATGCTCCAGGTGACTGCCGCCGAAATTGGCGACGATCTGCCTCTGTTCGGGCCGGGCGGGCTCGGCTTGGATTCTGTGGACGCGCTGCAACTCGTTGTCGGGCTCGACAAGAATTTCGGTTTGAAAATTCCTGATCCCGCCGCCGCCAAAGAGATTTTGCACAGCGTCAACACGATGGCATCTGCCGTGCAAAAGAAAATGGCGGCCTGACGCACCGGCTCGTTTCACTTCGGCAGTTTTCCCAAAACAAAGCGTGAATTCCTCTCGGAATTCACGCTGGAATCAGCCGCGTCCGGTTGGACGCAGGTTCAAATCAATTTAGCGGCTGTATTCACGCCGTCCGCCGCCGCCGCCACCGCCACGTCCGCCGCCGTATCCACCACCACCACCCCGAGGACGCTCTTCACGGGGACGCGCTTCGTTGACTGTCAATGCCCGGCCGTCGACCGTCTTTCCATTCAACGCCTGGATCGCGGCTTCCGCAGCTTCCTTCGTTTCCATGGTGACGAAGGCAAATCCTCGCGGACGTCCGCTGAATTTGTCCATGATCAAGTCCGCTTCGATGACATTGCCATGCGCGGCGAACAAATCCTGGAGCTGGTTTTCGGTTACGTTGAAGGAAAGATTTCCCACAAACAATTTGGTATTCATGATGACTGTAATATTCGACCGCTCCCGTTTCTAAACTGTTCCCGACTGCCGGGTTTCAAATCATCAATGAAGAATGTTCACCTGAAGATTCACCAGATCGATTGGGAGTTATCTAATGCCCGCAATCTTAACGAGTTTTCCGCCGGAAGCAAACTCAATTTTCAACCATTCTGTATGGGGTGAATTACCCGGTTCTGGCGTGCAACTTGAATGAACCTTGCGCCGGTCATCTCACTCAAATACTTGAAGCGGCGGCGCTCTGCCACTGCGTCCGCCGCAAAATGCCTGATGCAATCGAGCGATCGGCTCCCTCGAATGCGAATCAGTGTCGTTTGCCGCATTTGTCATCGCAGATTTGAGGCAAGTGATCCAAATGGGTAACAAATGAATAACACCTGCTGGTGGAGAAAAGGATGATGAGCCCATTGTGAAGTGAATCAATCCAATCAGGAGTTTTCCGAAATTCCGCGTTCTATTTGCAATTGGGAGAAGGCGCAGAGCAGTAGTTTCAAAACACAGGGCGAGCACAATTCAAGCTCACCTTTCACGAACTCCGCATAGGAAATTTCCGCCGCGCGGCGCGCGAGAACACTCTTGTTTTCCTGCGGTGGAAAAGTCTAGTTTAATGGGGAAAACCTAGCGGCCATGCCTGAAGATCGAAGACCTAGTTCCGCCCGAAAGGAAACTGTCGTTGTACATTCCTGAATACCGCGCCGTTGTTCTCCTCGTGGACAACAACGCGGCCGTGAATGAAGCCGTGCGGGCCGCGGTTGCCGGCCAGAGCGATTTTGATTTTCACAAATGTTCGGATCATGGAAAAGCGGTAGAGACGGCGGAGCAACTTCGGCCAAGTGTCATCTTGCTGGGCCTGCACATGCCGGGTGTAGATGGGATCGCGCTGCTCAAAGATCTTCGCGCGCACCAAGCCACAAAGGACACGCCGATTATAGCGCTCTCGAATAACGAATATCTCCACCTGAGAGATCCCGCGTTTTCTTTGGGTGCAAACGATTACCTGACGAGTTTGCCGAATCCCGTGGAGCTGCTCGCACGACTGCGCTATCACTCGAGGGCCTGCCTGAATCAACTGCAACGCGATGCCGCCTATCGCGCTTTGCGGGAAAGCCAGCAGCAATGGATTGAGAGCAATCGCGCGCTTGTCGCCCTCAACCAAAAACTCGAAGAAGCCACGCTGGCGAAATCTGAGTTTCTGGCCAACATGAGTCACGAAATCCGCACGCCCATGAACGGTGTCATCGGCATGACCGCACTTCTGCTGGACACGGAACTCACCGACGAACAGCGCGAATACGTTGAGGCCACGCGCAGCAGCGCCGACGCGCTGCTCACCATCGTCAACGATGTTCTGGATTTCTCGAAAATCGAATCTGGCAAGCTCGAGCTGGAGAACCATCCATTCGAACTTCACACATGCATCGAAGAAGCGCTCGACCTCCTTGCGCCCAAAGCGGCGGAGAAGAATCTGGACCTCGCGTATATCGTGGACGATTCGATTCCGAAAATTCTGGTCGGCGATGTCACGCGGCTGCGGCAGATTCTGGTGAACCTTATCAGCAACGCAGTGAAGTTCACCCAGGAAGGGGAGATCACTATCGAAGTAATTCCTTCTGCGCATGGCATGCGCGTGTTGGAACAGGGGCACAAGACCGACACGGATTTTTTGCGCCATCCAGAACAATGGTTGCTGCATTTTTCCGTTCGCGATACTGGCATCGGCATTCCGCTCAACAAGCAGAACCGGCTGTTCAAGTCATTCCAGCAAGTCGACGCATCCACAACACGGCATTACGGCGGGACCGGTCTGGGTCTGGCGATCTGCAAGCGACTCTCGGAATTGATGGGTGGAAAGATCTGGGCCGAAAGCGACGCCGGAAAGGGTGCGACGTTCCACTTCACCATTCTCGTGCGAGCGTCATCCGCGACGACGCCGCCAAACTGGCAAACACAGCAGCCGCAATTGGCGGGCAAACGCTTGTTCGTAGTGGAAGACAACGCAACGAATCGGCGGGTCATCAAACATCGCGCCGAGCAATGGGGTGCTGCGGTCAGTTTCGCAACCAACGCCGTGGAAGCCCTCAAGGCCCTCGCGGGAACTGAACTTTTCGACGCTATCATTCTCGACCTGCAACTACCGGAAATGGATGGCCTGGCACTGGCAGAAAAAATCCGGGAGCACCCGGGACGACGGTGGACGCCGTTACTACTGCTCTCGTCCGTGCGCTTGCGAGGTGACGATACCCGCGTTTCTGAGTGTGGAATTTCCGTTTTCGTCCACAAACCAATCCGCCCTGCGCAGTTGCTTGATGCGGTGTGCAGGGTATTGAGCATTCAGCTTCAGCCCGAGAAGAAAGCGCCGGCAGCCCCAGCGCTCAGTTCGGATTTCGCGCGACGGATTCCGCTGCGAATTCTGCTGGCGGACGACAATCCGATTAACCAGAAGGTCGGTTTGAGTGTGTTTCAGAAGCTGGGCTACCGCGCTGATGTGGCGCAAAACGGCATCGAAGTCCTGCTGGCCCTGGAGCAGAAAGCTTACGACATTGTTTTCCTCGACGTGCAGATGCCCGAGATGGACGGCATCGAAGCGACGCGTCAGATCTGCGAGCGTTGGCCGCGCGAAAAGCGACCTTGCATCATCGCAATGACTGGCAATGCGTTGATCGGCGACCGCGAGAAATGCCTCGAAGCAGGCATGGACGACTACATTTCCAAGCCGGTCCGCATTGCGGAATTGCAGAGCGCGATTGAGAAATGGGGCCTGCCGCGCGCACGGAAAACGGAAACATCATTTTACTCCCGCTCGATAACCCTGCCGAAGGAACAATTGCTCGACATGACCATCCTCGCAGAGCTTCGCGAAATGCCGCCGTCCGATGGCGTCAGCATTGTTCGGGAACTGATTGATTTGTTTCTCGACGGCGCACCTCAACGTATTGGGCAGATATATCAGTTCATTCAGGATCCGCCGCAACTCGCTTTTCACGCTCATGCACTTAAGAGTATGGGCTTGAATCTGGGAGCCCGGCGTGTTGTCGAGCTTTCACAGCGGCTCGAAGAAATGGGGCGCTCAGGCCGCTTGAACGAAGCTCCGGCCGTGGCTCGGGAATTGGAGAAGGCGTTCACCCAGACCAAGACCCACCTGCTTCCGCTCCGCGACGAATAATAGCCAAACGTCGCAGGTTGGTCACGGTCTGGAGCGGATTCGTCCCATCAATACCGTATTTCGTCCCAAAACGATGGGAACTAGCCGCAGTGGGTGTAGCGTTGCGCCAGAGAACAGAACAGAACGCCGCCGAAGCGACGCGAAGTTCAGAAAACAACGAAGTTAATAATAAGGTTATGAAAACAACCAGAATGCTCGCACTCATAAACGTGCTGGCGGCACTCACCGGCTCGGCGGTCCTTGCACAACCGGCACCAGAAGATCGGCCCGGCCAGCAAGGTCCGCCACAGGAATCGCTCCGGCCAAACCGCCCGAACCCTGAAGTGCGCCGGCAAGCGCTGCTGGAAAAATACGACGCCAACAAGGACGGCAAGCTCGACGATTCCGAGCTGACGTCAATCGGCAGGGATGTGGAACAAGGGAAACTCGAACCGCGACTGCTCGGGGTTGGGCCTCGTGGAGGAGGCATGGGACCTGGACCTCGCTTTCGTGGAGGTCGTGGGCCGATCGCACCCGAGACCGCTTGAAGGTGGCGGCCAGGGATTTGGGCCCGGCCCGCAAGCTCGCGGCCCTGGTTTCGGACCCGGTCCACGTGAAGGTCGCGGTCCGGGTTTCGGGCAGGGTGATCAAGTTCGTGGTCCCGGATTTGGACCAGGTCCAATGGGGCCGCGTCAGTCCGGAGGCCCTGGTTTCGGGCCGCGCCGCGAAAAACTCCTTCAGATGTACGATGCGAATATGGATGGTCAACTGGATGAGAGCGAACGCGCCGCAATTCGTCAGGATGTTGAAGATGGCAGATTGCAGCCTCGACCTTTCGCCCCGGGACGGCGTGGGTTCGGACCTCCTCCGGAACAAGGTGCTCCTGGTATGCCTCCGCCCGGCGAAGGACCGCAAGAATAAGAGTAATCCAGAATCGCATTCAAAACGTCCGCGGAGCACCTGCGGACGTTCTTCTTTTAGGCCGAACACCCCATGGTGCAAAGAGGAGCGGCTCCTGTTTATTGGATCATGAAGAATGTTGCCAGCAAGGTCAGAACCCGCTGGCAAAAACTGTCTCGGCGCATTCAAATCACCGTCCTCGTTCTGATTGTTCTCATCGTCGGCGTGCGGCTGGCGTTGCCATACGGAGTCAAATATTACGTCAACCGACAGCTTAACAAAGGTTCTGACTACCGCGGGCATGTTGACCGAATCCGGATGCAGCTCTTCCGTGGCGCGTACCAGATCAAGGGATTGAAAATGGAAAAAGCGACCGGACCTGTCCCGGTGCCGTTCATTACCATTCCCGTCATGGATCTGTCGATTCAATGGCATGAACTCTTCCACGGATCGATTGTGGGAAAAGTCGCGGTCGATCACCCGCAGGTGAATTTCGTCAATGCACCGTCAGAGCAGGAAAGCCAGACGGGCGCGAACAAGGATTGGAAGCGGACTCTCGAAAGCCTGTTTCCGTTCCGCATTAACCGGTTCCAGGTAAACAACGGCGATATCCGCTTTCGCGATTTCAACCGCACGCCGCAGGTGGACCTATACATCACGAATCTTTTTGCGACGGCGACAAATCTTACCAATTCGCGCGACGTGAAAGACTCATTGCCCGCAGGACTGGTGGCGCAAGGCGAAACAATCGGCCACGGCAAACTCGACATCTCGCTGCGCATGAATCCGCTGGCTGATAAGCCGACGTTCAAGCTAACCGCCGGCATCACGAACATGGATCTCGTGGCGCTCAACAACTTCATGCGCGCCTATGGGAACTTCGATGTCGAGAGCGGCGAGTTCGAGGTTTACACCGAGGTGGCTGCGGCGAAAGGCCGTTTCGAAGGTTATGTGAAACCTTTTTTTAAGCATCTCGATATTTTCGATTGGCAAAAGGAACGGAAGAAGAGCATCCTGCAAAAATTCTGGGAAGCCATCGTCGCTGGCGTGGCGCAGGTCTTCAAGAATCAGCCCCACGATCAACTTGCGACGAAGATCCCTATTTCAGGAGATTTCGACAAGCCGAACGTCAGATCTTTGGACAACGGTTGGTGGAATACTAAAAAACGCCTTCATCCGGGCACTGGTTCCCAAAGTCGATCGCTCCGTGAACTTTCAAGACGTCCAACAGAAGCCACCGCCTCCTACGGGCCGGGAACGTTGAAGCATTCGCTCCTCACGACGCCGCGTGCGTCAGTCGCGGAGTCCTTAAGCTGGCCAACACTTCGTTGGCTGCGTGTCGTCCTCTCGCTAAAGCGGCATGAACCGTCCCCTGTTCGCCGTCGTTGTCCGTAGCCTCACCGGCGAAAAACAAAGTTCCAGCCACCGGTTCAACCAACAGGCGGGCGCATCAGCCGCTCCTTTCGGAGCGAAGCTGTAAGCGCCGCGCGTGTAGGGAGCATCAGTCCAGGTATGCCTATAGCTGCCGATGGTCGCGTGCTTTCAGCAGAGTGACAGGAAACTTTCGATTGGTAAGAACGTCAGCGGCGGCAAGTCCTGCTGCGCCAGCGCCAATGATGATTGCTCCCTCCATGGGCCAACATCACCCGACGGCAGAGGAATGCAACGGAGTGGAAGCCCGACGGAGCCAGCGGCGGGTTCAGCCTTTCAAATTTCCCCGCCATCATGGGATCCGAATCCCTGATCCATGACGTGCAAGAGCGGCAGGAACATCGCGATCACAATGCTTCCAACAATGATTGCCAGGAAGACAATCATGAGGGGTTCCAGCAAGGAGGTCATCGAGATCACTGCGTTATCGACTTCTTCGTCATAGCCGTCGGCGATTTTCATTAGCATGTCCGGAAGCGCGCCAGTCTGCTCGCCGATATCAACCATTCCCGCCACCATGCTCGGAAAAACTCGCGATGCTTTCAGCGGCACCGCGATGGTTTCACCTTCCTTGACGCTCTCGTGAACCTTCGAAATGACATTACCGACCACCGCATTCCCGGAGGTTTCTTTGACGATTGTGAGAGCCTGGAGAATTGGGACCCCGCTGCTTAACAACGTTCCGAGTGTTCGGGTAAACCGCGAAATGGCGAGCTTCCGAAAAACCGGCCCGAGAATCGGCATCCTTAGCTTGAAACCGTCAAGGGTCCAGCGACCCCACGCCGTCCGAATTACAGCGTTTGCCGTCGCGACTCCTGCAATCAGAATGATTCCTGCGACGACAATATGATCTTTCAGGACGCTGCTGATGTGGAGAACTAACGCCGTAAACGGGGGTAACGGCGCGCCATTGAGCAAACCATCGAAGACTTGTTGAAACCGCGGAATGACAAACGCCATCATGACTCCGACAATCCCGGCTGCCACCACCATCACCGCCATTGGGTAAAACATCGCCGCCTTGACCTTGTTCTTGATCTTCTGCGCTTTCTCGATGAACTCCGCGAGCCGCCGCAGCGTAATTTCCAGCGCGCCTCCCAATTCGCCCGCTTTGACCATGTTCACGTAAAGCCGGTTGAAAATTTTCGGATGCTCTGCCAACGCATCGGAAAGCGACCCGCCCGTTTCAATGGAGAGAGCAATCTCGCCGAGCAGTCGTTCAAGCGTCCGGTTCTCTCCCTGCTCCTGAAGGGTGCGCAATCCGCGCAGCAGCGGCATGCCTGCTTCAACCAATGTGGCGAGTTGTCGCGTGAATACCGCGAGCGCGGACGGTTTGATTCTTCCACTGAAGAACGGAATTGCCGGATTGAGCGTTTTGAATCTGGAGAGTGGCTTCCGTGAGAGCCTCGTCGGCCTCGTTCCTAATGCCGGCGCCTGCGTGATCTTGGTTGGGAACAGGCCCATTTCCTTGATCCGCCGCAAGGCTTCGCTCTGGTCCATGACATCGAGTGTGCCGTTGGTTTTCAGCCCGCCCGAGTCAACCGCTTCATAACAGTAGCTGGACATAAGTGCGCGACTTCTTTCCTGCAACCATCCATCTGCCATCCGTTCTTTTGGACAGACCCCGGCCACATCCGTCACGCGTATTGAGTGGGTGAATGCCCACTTTTCCACGGCATGAACACAGCGACATTGGCTCAATGGCCACTACCAACTTGAAGCTCACCCACGCGAATCCTGTTTATGGCAGTTACTTTGCCGACCCGTTCGTATGGAAATACGCAGACACTTACTACGCCATCGGAACTGGCGCACTGGAAGCATCGGGGCAAACGCTCGGAAAAATTTTCCCTTTGCTCCTTTCAAATGATTTCCTGCAATGGAAATTCCCCAGCAACGCCATGGTGCGGCCCGATCCCGCGCTCGGCACGCACTTCTGGGCGCCTGAAATAGGCTGCCATGAAGAAAAGTTCTATCTCTACTACTCTGTGGGCCGCGAAGATAAGAACCATCTGCATGACAACAAAGGCGGCAGCGCGGATTTACATCTGCCGCTCGGCGCCGGAACGATTGAACTGGATTACTACGTTCAAAGACTGCAGGCAGCAGGCTACGATGGAACCATCACGCTCGAAGTCTTCACGCCGGACAAACATCACCTTTCCTACAGCCGCGACGTGCTGCGCCGCGTGTGGGATGAATGCACCGCAGCCGCGCCTGTCAAACGGGTGAAGGCGAAGTGACAACGGTCATTTTTCTCTGTGACGACGAAGAAAGAGATACCGGCACAGTGACCACAAACCGGAAAAGCGAAAACCGGGATCGACGTAGCGTTCGAGCACGTAAAAAGCGAAATAGTAAAACCGGCAGAAGCACCAGATTGCGATGACTAGCAGCGCAACAAATCGAAGTTCGGGATGCTCGAAGACCAGAAAACAAAAACTCACAAGTCCGACGAATAGAAACAGAATTCCTTTTGCTATGATCCAGCGGTGGTCAGCGAGGTCTTTCATAATCCAAGTTGAAGACAAGCTCATCGTCTATGCAGAATTTCATCAGGCGCTTCTGTGGCGACAGACTTCGGTATATGAGAATACATCGGTCACGGTGCGCGCCGCCTCTTCGTCGATCTCAACCCGCACTTGGTTGCGCGAAGGCCACATTTCGTAAATGCACCAGATCCGGCCACGATAGCGCCCAACGAGGAGATAAACCACGTCCCCTCGTGAAAAGGTGAACCATGATCTTGCTGCCGACCGCGAAGACTAAAGGCCCCAAGAAGAGAGCGCCGAGAATCGCGCCCAGTGGCAGCGCGACGATGACAGCAATTATCGTCCAGAAAGAAACGCCGCCGCACGACACGCCAACCTGGATGGCCAAACCAAGAGGCCCGATGCCCAATCGAAATTTTGAAACCGCGTGCGAAAAAGCTATGAATTGGCGAGGGCTTAATCATGTCCAATCGACAACTCACGTCCCAGTTGTCAAAAGCAGACTGCCGCACTCGCATAGCATAAAGCCATTTAGGATCTTCCTGGGAAGCCGACAAGCGGATTGTTCACAGAACAGTTCGCTGCTGACCGACTGTCGCGGCTCGCGCTGCGAACAAAACCGAGTCCGATTTCAATCGATTCTAGCCGCAGCGGATTATTGATTGAAATAACCCTGCTTCCACACGAAAACGGAATACCCAACGAGGGGCAACAAACACAGAATGCCGCCCGCGATAAACCAGCCTCGGCCTGCAATCGGCGTTCCCGATTTATCACACACGTCGCCTCGGATGCCGCGGCATGCCAAACGCAACCCGAACACGGCACAGATGCCGAACGCGATAAAGCCGCCCCAAATTCGGAAGTGTAACAGCGGATTATTCATTGCGCCGAATTCGTGCTCAATTTCCTCTGAGCCGGAAAAACTGGGCTGACGCAGTATTTCGTGACCACAGCAGAATAGATATTCTCATTCGTCATGCGCAGCCCGCCAGCCGAGTGCCAGCCGGAATTCGGAGCGTCGCTGCTTTCCAACGGACAGGGCACACCGTTGTTGGTCCATGTTAGTGTGACGACCTGCGCACCGCCGGATGGTTGCGCCTTGACCAGATGCAGCATGGGCGGCAGCAACTTTATTTTGAGTGCCACCGCCTGCGAATCAGCGTCGCCGGCCAGAAAGAGCGTGTTCCCTTCGATGCTGATCCCGCGCACCGTGAGATTGGTCAGTCCAGTCCCGAGCCCCGAATTGACCGGGCCGAGATTCACAAACGATTCAGCCGTCCCGCGCCAGATCGCCAGGCACAATCGTCCATTCACCTCGCCGTTCCCGCCTGAAGCGTATCGGTCGTTGCCAGGACGGTTGAAACAGTCGCGCCTATCGGGTGCAGGCTGATAAAGGACTGCGGCGTTCCTGACCACAGCGCAGCTCTAACGGCTGATTGATCTGTACAACTGGTAGAATCCCGCCTGATTCGTCCCTCCGGCAGCGATGGCTCGTGACCAGTCAACGGTCGTGCTATCCCACAACTCGGGACCTAACTCCACGAACACATGCGGGAGTGCCAGACCAGAGCGCCGTGAACTCATTACCGGTGACATATTCAGTCACGGCGCCAACCTGGTTTCCACCTCTCGTCGTCGGATGCCTGCGAATTTTCCAAAATGGAGGCTGCAGATCCACACAGGAGTTGGAATTACCCGACCATAGTGCCGCATGAACGCCGCTTGAAGGGTTCGTGAGACTACACGAACCGACCTGTTGTGAATTGCCGACGCCCAACGCTTCCGACGAATCTGCCCAAGGCGGAGTCAGCGCTGCGAATGATGCCGCCGTGCCGGACCAAAGCCCCGCATGCCCTCTTGCGCCAATGACGACATATCCGACCTGTTGCCCATCGTTGGCGGCAGTTACCCAGGAGAAGTCCGCTCCGGGAGGATGCAAGTCAACGAGCGTATCAACAGTTCCCGACCACAGCGCCGCATGGTATTTGTTGCTGACATAAATCTGACCGAACTGCTGCGATTGGCTTGCGCAGTTCGCGTAGGAATATAACGATGATGAAGGGTGCAGGTTCGTCCACGTGACACTGAATTGGCCCTGCGCCTGGAGTCCGGCGAGAAAGCTAATGGCTAGCCCCAGCCAAAGCTTATCTGCAATGGGAGCAGGTTTTCGAGTGGTGCCATCCATGTGAATTGCTAGCCGCAAGTCGAAACGTTAATTGTATTTATTTCCGGTTTACTTCAAACGATATGTCTGGCTGGTCAGCTTCGCCATTTTTGAAGACGACCACAACTTCCCAACTGTAGTGGTCTCTGGACAACGATTACCATTTCCCATGCTCCGTTCTTCGGCACCTCGTCGGATTACCAAGTAAGCGCCGCCAGTGTAAGTCGATGCCCCTCGCTGCCCGGCAGTGAATCCTTTCTCTGTTGGCGGCTTGTCAAATGAGCTAAAAACAAAGGATTGCTTGTCCAATTGCTGGTACATTGCGGACACACGTTTGAACAAGTCAGTCTATACCAATGCCTTACGCTACCGAGCTTTTGGAAGTGGTCAACGTCGCCTTCAGAACGGGTCGGCCTCGCTCTTTTCGATATTGTAGCATTGCGAGCAGTTCAGATTCTTCGGCAAGGATTTGTATCCCAACGGCTCTTTGGGATGAACTGACGATCCCCATCCAGCAACAAAACTTCGTGATAGTCAATATTCTGCCCGTCATGACCCAAGCCAACCTTGTCCCAGATGATCGCTATTCGTGAGTCGTCGCTGGTATTCAATCCCTCCACATATAGCCAGCCACAGGTCTCGGGGCCGAGCAAGGCCACCATGGGTCAAAATCTTTTCCACGACGCTGCGGGGAACGGTCTTGCCGCGCAAGATCTCGGCCGAAACTGACTCAGTTCGATAAAGCATGCTCAGAGAAGCCTCCGGTGATGATTGCCCGTTCGGGAAATAGCCCTTGTTTTCTTCGGTATACATCTGGAGCGCAGATGAGAACTGCTATATGCAGGAATGACTCGCGCCTGTACCGGAATCTGAGCTCTGTAAAGACCATAGCTTCCAGCCGATAGCACGAGCACAAGAAGAATAGCCAAACCGCTAAATCGTTAGCCTGGTTGCGAAATTCTTCATCGGTTCACCACAATAGAATTCATTCCGACAAAGCTGTCTTCGCCCAATGCATCGCTCTCCTCGTCATGATATAGTTTTAGGCCTTCCCCAAAGCTGACAAGCGGATTGTTGCGCATAGCTGCTGACTTCACCCCATTTGAACAAGTCTGAACGGAGCCGAACTTGTCTTCAGCGAAACGCGCGGTTCTTCAGAAGTAGTTTGAACATCCGTCTGAACCGCGCCCCACATCAGCGAAAGGATCGTTATGTTTAGCTCCCGATTTTTCCAAAGTTCAGTCATGGCCACGACTGGACTGCTCATCCTGGTGACGAGCGGCTGCTCCAATCTTCCCGGCAAACCACAGACTCAAGGCGCGGTGATTGGCGGTGTGGGCGGCGCAGCGGCAGGCGCAGCCATCGGCGGCAGCAAGCATCAGGTGCTCGGCGCCCTGCTTGGCGGCGCATTAGGCGCAGGCGGCGGTTACATCATTGGCGCGAACAAGGACAAAATCACCGGCAAGGACACGAGTGGCGCTGAACAGGCCACCCAGGCCGCGCAAAGCCAGCCCGCCACGCCGCAACAGGCCCGAAATGCGTCCAGCGCGGACCTTAACAACGATGGGTTCGTCACGTTGGATGAAGTCGTCGCGATGGAAAATGCCGGCCTTTCCGATCAAACCATGCTCGCACGACTGCAAGCCACCGGACAAGTCTTTGAACTTACTTCGGAGCAGCAGCAATTCCTGACGAGTCATGGCGTGAGCCAAAACGTCGTGAATCAGATGCAAGACCTGAATCGCGATACGCGCGATCAATTGATGAACCAGCCAAGTGACGTCATCAGCCGTCCACCCGTTCAGCCATGAATGCATCTTCATCCGCGACACTGAGAGAGGTCCGCAGCCGCGATTGGTCCGCCTTCTGTGAACGGCTTAACGAGCTGGAAGGCGCCATCGCGACCATTGAATTGATCGACCTTCAGGGAATGAAAACCGAAATTGCGCACAATGCGCAATTCGAGCGCGTGAGCTTCGGCAAACTGGACGCGTGCAGTGACGAGATTCTCATCAGGGTGAGAGACAAGCATGTGATCGAACACCGCATCGTCGATCCGTTGCACGTCAAAGTGGAAGAGACAGAAGGCGGGCGTGACTTCGACGCTGCGTTCCTGGAAGGCGAGAACGGCACGACCGTGCTGACCATGCACCCGGTAATCCACGCATCCCAACTTGCCGGCATCCGCCTGCGTTAGCATCAAAATGGGGCCTCACACCACTGGAAAGGCGGGTATCTCCGCGTTGAGAAGAGCGCTGCGGGGTTTAGCGTTTGCCATCACCAGGATGTGGTGAGAAACAACAAAGGAGAAGCTATGAAAAAATCGTCTTACTGGCAGGCACCGCACTAACCGCGATTGCGCTGGCTGGTTGCAATCAGGACAACACGGGGCAAGGTGGCAGCAGCGATCAGTACGGAACCAGTTCCGGCAGCTCGAGCAATTACAATAATAATGTGGGGCAAAGTACCAATTCTTACAACAATAATGAGAACAATCAGGGAGCCGCGACAAGCCCTGGAGGAATGAACTCGGGCACAGACACCGGACGAACAAATTCATACAACACCGGCACAGGCGTCCGATAGTTGAAGTTGGAATCTGCGAAATCACGCGCCCGCTGTGATGCATTGCAGCGGCGTTTTTCGTTTATTGCAGCGCGGTGGCCGAGGAGCGCGACAAGGAGTTCCGCGCACTTTGAATTTCCGGTGCGCGATATCGACGGCCCTCAGCAAGGGTGATCGTTTCCCCGTCCGCGTCTTTAAATTTCACCGGAATGCTGACGCGATCACGGCCGTCCTTCGTCTTGAAAACGGAGAAATGGAGGTGCGCGCCTGTCGAAAAGCCCGTGTTTCCTGAAAGCGCGATCAGGTCGCCGGCTTTCACAAGCTGGCCCGGATGTACTTTCACTGCACTCTTTTGAAGATGGCAGTAATGTCCGAGTGTCCCGTCCTCATGGCGGATGATGACGTAATTGTTATAGGAATCGTATTTCACACTGTCGCCACCCTTATCTGAATCGTCTTTGATCTTCACGACCAACCCCCCGCGCGCGGCGCGCACGGGCGTCCCTTCCGGCATTTTCCAGTCAATCGCGTATTGATTCGATCCTTTGTGGCTGAATCGGCCGTTGTAGCCCTGCGTCACTTTGTATGTGCTGCCCGGCGTGTACGGCAAAGAGTAAACATAATCGTCCGGCACGGCATCGCGGCTGCCGAGCTTGTAGTAATTCGTGTATGAATACTCCCATTCCTGATTCGTGCTGTCCTGCGAAAGCGCGAACGCTTCGGTTTCACCCGGCTTGAATGTCCGCGTGTACGGAAATGCCACGGTGCTTTTGAGGTTCTTCGTAGTGAAGACGAATGTCATCGTCACCTCGCTCAATTCCGAGTTCTCGACGAAAAAATGCGAGACGCCATGATCGCGGCGGATGGACACCTTGACGTTTGTATTGTCAGTTGAAACCGCGGCGACGCCGAGTCGTGCAGGAGATACAATCAGCAACGCGAGGCTCGCAATGAATACACCTGTTTTGGCGGTGGTGCCGCGCTGCGGAGTCCCATCGGCGCAGCGTGCCGACCCTGCCGCTTTGGAAATTCGATTTGAGAACAGCTTTCGGAACATTTGGTCAAACATCTGCGATTGAAGGGGAGTGGCCCGCTTAAGTGGCGAGCGGCATTGGTTTTGAACGAGTTCTTCCCGGCGGCTGCACGGAATTCGAGCGCGGCAGCGGTTCGCCGAAATCGGGAAATCCGTCGCTGCTCCAGGTAAAGCGTTTCGCGTGAACGTCGCGGTCTTCCCAGCCATGTTTCAGCCGCGACTTCGAGTGATAAATGATCCAGTCCTCAGTCTGGCAGAGCGATTTGACAAATGAACAATGCCCAACGCCCCAGACCTGTTTCGTTTTCTTGAACACCGGCCCATGCTTCGTCCACCTGGCGGGATTTAGAATATCGGTAGTCCGGTTATGCAGCATGCCGAGGCAATAATCCGGCGTCCAACTGCCGCTGGCGGAATAAACGATGAAAATGTCGCCGTTGCGGCGGAGCACCTGCGGGCCTTCGCAAATCGGCATTGCCACGCGCTCCCACGATTGGTCGGGAGCGGCGAGCAGAACACGCGGACCAGAAATCGTGTGCGGATCGCGCATCGGCGCGATGTAAAGGTTCTGCTGGCCGTTGCGTTTCCCGGGCCAGCCGGACCAGAGAAAATATTTGCGCGCGTCGCCGAGCGTGAGCACCGTCCGTCAATCGCCCAGCCGCCCGTTTCGAGCTGGCCACGGCATTCGTAATTGCCAAGCGGATTGCTGCCCTCGCCCTCGAGCACCCACATCCGGTGATTGTCGTTGTCGCCATCATCGGCGGCGAAATAGATGAACCAGCGGCCATCAATCAGGTGCAGTTCCGGCGCCCAGACGTTGTCGGAATTTGTTCCGCTCGCCGGCGCGGTCCAGACGCACACTCCTGGGTCATTCCCGATTCCGGCAATCGTGCGCGAGCGGCGGATGTAAATGTGCCGCTTGTTCCGGCTCTCGCAGTAGTAATAAAGCCCGCCATGGAAGATCATCCATGGGTCGGCCGAATGAGGTGGCAAAATCGGATTTATAGTTTTGCTCGTTTTGCTGGTTGACGATCACTGGAAACAGGCGCCACACGCGGCGCGCGCTTCGGTGACAGGTTTCCCCAATTCAAAAAGGCAAAACATCGGCTCCGGTCTGAATGTTCTGTCGTCGTTTGTCTGACAAGACAATTGAGTAGATAAAGAAGAATTCCGCAAAAGGAGCGGCGACTTGCATCTAAAGGTCGCGAACAAGCTCATGCAGCCGCACGTTCAACGCTTTGGCAACCCTGATTAGTGCATCGACGGAAATCGTTTTTGCACCTCGTTCAACAACGCTCAAATAGCCCGGGTGCAGTTCCGATTTTTCTGCCAGCTTCTCCTGGCTTAGGCCCGCTTGTCTGCGGCGACTGCGGATCGACTCGCCCAACAGCCGACGATGTTTGGGAACAGGTTGCAACCCTAGAACTCTGCCCGCGTGTTTTTCACGCGCTCTGCGTGAAAAACACGCATTCAGATTCGGGGAAAGGCGACAGAAAGTATCAGAACCTAAAAAACCGACATCCTTCAGCCATTGGCACAGTTGCTGCCATTACCTCAACCATTTATGGAAAGGAACCTGACTCTCAACCTGGTCTTGCCCCGATTTGGTGGACTGCGTGTGAGGGCATAGGGCATGGGAGTTTTATGAAAATGAAGTTCCTAATTGTCATTCCAATTCTTCTTTCACGATCGGAAACGTTCGCGCAGGGCACATTTGTTTACGACCAGCAGTCGTCCGACGAAGCGCATGTTATGGAAGGCGGTTATGGGTTTGGGCAGCAACCGCTAGGTCAATCTTTTACGCCCACGCTAGACACTGTGGGATTCATCAGGCTCGCTCTTCAAGGCGGGTTTGGAAGCGGCTCCTTTTATATCAATCTTAGGTCTGATTCAATAACCGGGTCTATTTTGGGAACGACAGCGTCGGTTTCATCGACAGGTTCAGGTATTGTAGATTTCCTTTTTAACACGCCTGTTTCAGTTACTACCGGAACCACCTATTATTTTCAACCTGTCATCGAAGGCGGAAACGGGTGGGGTTTGAATGCTGCTCTCAGTTACAATTACGGAGGTGGAACAGCGTTTGTGAACGGAGCCCGACACCTTCCGTGACCTCTGGTTCCGCGAAGGTGTTGTTGCCGTGCCGGAGCCGTCCATTGTGTGGTTGCTCGCGGTTTGTGGCGGAGGGTTTTTGTATGTCAGAAACGAATTTTCGAACTGGAAATCTTGAAACTCACAGACGGAGAATTCGAGCGGTCCTGTTGCTCCCCTAGCTTGCGCTGTATTCGCGCTCTGCTTCTTAACCGTTTGCTCGTTCGCGCAGGGCACGTTTTTTTACGACCAACAGTCGTCCGACGAGAGTCATGTTCTGGAAGGCGGAATGTGGGTTGGCCAGCAGCCATTGGGACAATCGTTTACACCAACACTCATTTAGTCGGGTTCATAAGAATTGCTCTTGATGGCGGGGTGGAACCGCTTCGTTTCATATTGCATCTTCACAGCGATTCGATCACAGGTGCAGTTTTGGGAACCTCTAGCTCGCCAGTCTCTTTAAGCGCCGTTGGCTTTTGCGGCACTTCCTTCTTCATCGCCCCTGTTTCAGTTACTCCCGGCACAACCTATTATTTCCAACCTGTAGTTCGAAAGCGGAAACGGACTGGGGTTTGAATGCGCGCCGGATACAATTATGCAGATGGAACAGCGTTTATGAACGGCTCATCCGATACTTCCATGACCTCTGGTTTCGCGAAGGTGTCGTCGCCGTGCCGGAGCCGCTTGGCGCGTGGTTTCTCGTGCTGATTGGAGCTTCGGTTTTTCTGATGCGTGGGTTTGTGCATAAACGCGCACGCGGCGCTCGATTGTGACTGCCTAACACAAGGAAGAATCTCGCAGCTCACAGAGCGCCGCTACAGCTCCTCACTTCGCTGACCCGCCGGCCATGTTCAGCGTCAAAACGATTTCATCTCCCACCTTGTCCTCCATCTGATGCGGTTGGATGTTGAAGTCGCTGCGCTTGATGCTGAAGCTGCCACGAACCACCAGCAGGTCCCCATTCTTGCCCGGCATCGCGGGGAAGCTTGTCCTATATGTGAACTTCACCGGAATCGTCACCTCCTTCGAGACACCCTTAAGCGTGAACGTGCCCACGACATCTGCCGTCGTATCGTTGCTGGTTGTCTTCACGTTCTTCAGTTCCTTGGATTCAAAAGTGATTTCCGGATCTTCGCCACGTCCAGCCAGGTCGGCCCGCGCATATGCTCAGTCTGCATCGAGTTCGGCACAACGAGCGACGCACTGCTCACGATGATCTTCCCCTTCGTCGCCGCGGGTTCTCTGGATCAAATGTAATCGTACCAGAAACGCCATTGGCATTGCCGTTCACCGATTCCAGCGGCGCGTCGAGGTGAAACGAAACGTTGTTGATGCTTTTTGGGTCTTTGAAGTCGAACGTTTGCGGCGCGGCCAGGGTGTGGCCGACGAATGCAGTTAATGCAACCAAGGTGGTCAATGTGGTTTTCATGGATTTGGAACTTATATTCAAACCGGGTTCCCGCCGCCAGTTCTTTTCTTGTGAAACAGAAAGGAAAATCCCGCGAGAATTCCCGCGGAACGCCACCGGCTCCGAGAAATTCCACCCCAGGCACAAAGCGCTTTTCCCATCGCACGCCTTCGATTCCCGTGACCTCGTCCACGATCTTCACGGGCACCTGGTTTTTGGTCCAACCGCGATTCGCGCCCTTCGCGAGCCAAAGGCCAAGCGCGGCGATGAACAAGAGCGCCGCGAGAACACGCAAGGTGGTTCGCATCGATGCTATTCAGTTCAGATCGAAAACCAGCGCCTGGGCCGGACCGTTTGCGCTCAGTTGAATCTTCGATTCCTCACTGATCGCCGCGCCGTCCCCGGCAGCCAGAGATTGTCCGTTCAACTCGACGTTTCCTTCAGCGACTTGAATCCATGCGTGCCGCCCATTCTTCAAGTTGTGCTCGATGTTTTGCCCGCGCTCCAGTTTTGCCACGAACACGTCCGCGTCCTGATTGATGTTGATCGAGCCGTCACGTCCGGTGCCGGATGCGATGAAATGCAGGTGCCCGGTGCGAGCGGAGGCGAATGATTTTTCCGCGTAACGCGGCTTCACGCCTTTGCGATCCGGCAGAATCCAGATTTGCAGCAAATGCACCGGCTTCTTCCCTCGAAGGATTGAATTCGCTGTGCTGCACGCCCGTGCCGGCGGCCATGTATTGCACGTCGCCGGCGCGGATCACGCGCCCGTTGCCCATCGAATCCTCGTGCTGCAGCGCGCCGCTCAGGATGTAGGTGATGATTTCCATGTCGCGATGCGGATGCGTTCCGAAGCCGCCGCCGCCCGGCATCACGAGTATCGTCGTTGATGACGCGCAGCTGCGGAAGCCCATCCATTGCGGGTCGTAATAATCCGCGAAGCTGAAATGTGTGATACGTGTCCAGCCACCGTGTTCGGCGTGGCCGCGCTCTCCAGCTTTGCGAATGGTTATCATGGTTTGTCGGGCGGAATGTAGCCTCTCTCCAGCTTTTTCAAATCGCCTCGAGTAGAAAGTCATTATACTATTTCGCAGTGAAGCGGACCAAAGCCGAAATCATTTCGCTGCTGACGAACCCCGGAGTCATCGCCATCGTCCGTGCTCAGAGCGCGGATAAGTTCCTGCCGCTCTGCGAGGCGCTCATCGCGGGCGGCGTCAACGCCGCCGAAATCACGATGACGACGCCGGGGGCGATCGCTGCGATTCGCGAGGCCCGCCAGAAGATTGGCGCGCGGGCTCTTATCGGTGTTGGGACCGTTTTGGACGCCGACACTTGCCGTGCGGCGTGAAGCGGGCGCGGAATTCGTCGTCAGTCCGATTTGCCGCGCGGAACTCGTTCAGGTCGCATCCGCCGCGGACCGCCCGGTGATGAGGGCGCCTACACTCCGACCGAGGCGCAGCACGCCCACGAATTTGGCTCGGACTTCATCAAGATTTTCCCGGCGGACACGCTCGGGCCAAGCTACATCAAGGCATTGCGTGCCCCGTTGCCTCACTTGCGGATCGTGCCGACCGGTGGAGTTGATGCGCGGAACTTCGCGGATTTCTTCAACGCAGGTTGCGTTGCGGTTGGCGTGGGTTCGTCGCTGGTCTCAGCCAAATTGCTGGAGGAGGAGAACTGGCCGGAGGTTACCCGGCGCGCGAGTGAATTGGTCAATGCTGCGCGGCAGGCACGGCAGAAAAAGTACGTACCCGCCCTATTTGACAGAACATTCCGGGAAACGCATGGTTTCAGCCATGAAGCCCTTTGGTTCAATTTGCGCGCTGGGCCTTGCATTCGTTGCGGGCGGCATCCTTTCGAGTCATGCTTCCACCGTGGGTTACATTTCGACGAACGCGTTTCCATCAATCACATTCACGAATCCGACGTGCATCGTGTCGCCGCCAGGCGAGACTAATCGGCTGTTCGTTCTGGAAAAGCATGGAAGGATTGTCGTGATCACAAACTTGCTCGCGCCAACGCGGACGATATTCATGGACGTCTCCGCGCGCGTCCGCGTGAGCAATGCAAGCGAATCGGCGGATATAAGCGGGGAGGAAGGATTGCTCGGAATGGTCTTTCATCCGGGTTATGCGACGAATGGTTTCTTCTACCTGTTCTATACCGGAAATTTAACGAGTTCCGCCGGCACCGGACGGCATGATGTTTTATCGCGCTTTCAAGTTTCGTCAGGCAATCCTAATCAGGGCGATCCCAATTCGGAGGTTCGTTTCATCACGCAATGGGACGAGGCAAACAACCACAACGCGGGCGACATCCATTTCGGCCCCGATGGCTACCTGTACGTGTCGCTGGGCGACGAAGGTGGCGGCTACGACGACCATCATAATTCGCAGCGCATCGATCATGATTTCTTCTCTGCCATCATGCGTATCGACGTGGACAACCGGCCTGGAAATCTTCCGCCAAATCCGCATCCCTCCGCGCTGCCGTCGCTGACGAATTACTCCGTCCCCGTTCGATAATCCATGGGTCGGCGCGACGAACTTCAATGGCGTGACGCTGAACTCAAACAATGTGCGCACGGAATTCTGGGCGGTGGGCATGCGCAATCCGTGGCGCTGGTCGTTCGATCCGGCGACGGGTGACTTGTACCTGGGTCACGTCGGGCAAGGCACGCTGGAATGGGTGGATATCGTGACGAACGGCGCAAACTGCGGGTGGAATTATTTCGAGGGTGACAAGCAGTGGACTAATTTGTTGCCCGCAGGATTTTCCTACACGCATCCATTGATCGAGTATGGGCACACGAACAGCCGCAACTGCATCATTGGGGGAATTGTTTACCACGGCAGCCGTTTGCCATTGCTCAACGGAGCGTATCTCTACGGCGACTACGGCAGCGGTGAGGTCTGGTCTCTGCGGCAGGGCGGCGGCGTGCTGAAACAAAACTCTCTTCTGTTCCGGGATGTCGGTGCGGGAATCTCCTGCTTTGGGGTGGATCCGTCGAACTCCGATCCGCTTTATGCCGCCGTTCGATCCGGAGTCAATTCAATGATTAAGAGAATCGTGATGACCAATTCCGTCCCCAGCTTTACCAGCGCATCGGTTTCCGGAACGAACATCGTCCTTGCCGCGACAAACGGGAATGCCAATGCCACCTATTACGTTCTCGCCTCCACGAACGCTGCATTGACGTTGCCAGACTGGACGCCAGTTGCAACGAATGCGTTCGACAGCAGCGGGAATTTTCGTTTCACAAATGGAATCGATGAAGCCGCGCCGCAGCGGTTCTACATCCTGGAATTGCCGTAGCACAGATAGTCCGCCTGTTTCTCGTTCCGGCCGGCAGCTTTCGCATACTTCTGGTTGATGCCTGCAACACTTCTTTTCGCGTCCGATTTCACGTTTGAAATCCAGGGCGTCGAATCTATGATGCGCCCGAATGAGTCCTCCGCAGTTTCTTGTTCGGCGCGCGACGCTCGACGATCTTTCCGCTCTGCGTCCGCTGTGGGAATCCATGCGCTTTCCAGTCGAGGATCTCGAAAAGCGGCTGACTGAATTTCAGGTGGCTGAAACACTCGAGGGCAAAATCGTCGGTGGGCTGGGTTTCCGGATGACGCAGGGACAAGGCTTGGTTCACAGCGAAGCCTTCACGGATTTTTCCGTTGCGGATTCCGTCCGTCCGATGATTTGGGAACGGATAAAACGCTCTCAAGCAACCACGGCGTGCTCCGCCTCTGGACGCAGGAAAACGCACCGTTCTGGAGCCGCAATGGCTTTCAGCGTGCAAACACCGAAGCGCTCAAAAAACTACCGGAGCCATGGCGCGAAGCAAAAGGCGAGTGGCTGACCCTGCAATTGAAAAACGAAGAAGCCATTGAATCCTTGGACAAGGAGCTCGCAATGTTCATGGAAGCGGAGAAGCAGCGGACGGCCCGCGCCTTCCAACACGCGCGGATGCTAAAATATATCGCTACGCTGCTGGCAGTGATTTTCGCGGTGTTCGTCATCGGAATGATCATTTACATGGCCCGAAAGAACCCCGGACTCATCGGGCCGCGGTAAGGTAATTCATCCGCATGATAGGAGCTCCGCACCATGGGACCACTCGCCACGTGAACGAAACCCATTTCGCGCGCTTGTTTTCCAAACCACTCAATTACTTCGGCGGAACGAACTCCACCAGGGCAGGTGCTTCAACGTGGGCTGTAGATACTGACCGAGCGTCAGAATATCGCAACCTGCCGCACGCAAATCGTGCATCGCTGTCAGGAAATCCTCATCATGCTCGCCGAGTCCGAGCATTAGTCCTGATTTCGCAAAAACACTTTGCCCTCGTTTCGCCTTTGCTTTTCGCAGCACGCTCAAAGAGCAATCGTAAGAGGCACGATGGCGAACTGCGGGCGTCAGGCGTCGAACTGTTTCGAGGTTGTGATTGTAAATGTGCGGTTCAGCCGCGAGCACTGCT
>CAVXEG010000005.1:0-176612 GCA_963760675.1 uncultured Verrucomicrobiae bacterium | reverse complement strand
GAACACTACAACGCACTCTCAATTCGTCAAATCACGATGCAAAAACATATCAGAGTACTCTGATCACACTATATCTAACATGTGCATGCGCAGACGTATTTGGCTCGAACGCCCACGGGTGGCCCGGGCGGTTCCAGGTCCCTACGTGCGGTATCATCGGGACCAGGACGCCTAGCAGAGCACTGGCATGGCCAGAGTGCCAGGAAAATCGGCTCATGGATCGGAAATAGACTGGCGTTCGGTATCGGTGCGGTGCGACATGACCATTCATGGCACTGTTACGCCAGATCCAGCAAATTAGAACAACGTTCGATAGTGACAAGCTCGGATGCATGAAACAGGTGATTTACGTTATAGGTGACCCCCGGGTAGCCCCCTTTGGCGCGAGCCAGCGATAGAGTATTACCCTCCCGTCCTGAATTTTTTGAGCCCTGTGGGGTAATCGGATCAACGATCCAGAATGGATCGCTATGAGCTGCTTCTGGCCTTCGGTGCGGAGTTCCGACCGCCTCGGGCTGGTCCGCGCCGGCTTTCATAGCCACCCTCGCCCTATTTCTTTTCCACGCCCGGACTCTTCCCCGATCCCCAGTTCCTGGGTAATTTGGAGCGGTCAGAAATGAAAAAATCCGCTCAAATTCTGATCGAATAAAGCTCTTAGAGAGTCTGTAAGACTCTGAAGAGTCTTTACGAGATAATAAAATCTTCTTAAAGAGGTCCTTAGAACAAGGCTTTAACTAACCCAGTTAACTAGCCAGTAACTAACCCAGTTAACTATTCTAGTTAAGACAGTTATAATTAGCCCAGTTAACTAATCCAGTTAACTTACCCAGTTAACTATCCAGTTACCTAGCCTAGTTAACTAACCCCGTTAACTGGATAGTTAAGACATTTACGCGGCGTACGCACGCACACGCACACCCGCGTGGCAACATTGGATGCTCTGGGATAAACCCCGGTTAGGCTTGGGACACACACGCGGGCGAAATCGGCGCCACGGAAGTGGCACCTGGCGCGGTCGTCGGAGGTGAGGGGAAGGTTCAGCACGGAGGTCAGACCGGACAACAGCAATCGGAGGACGGCAACCGGAAGCCAGACCGGAAGATCGATCTCGCCAAGCTGGCAACATTCGATGCTCCAGCCGCCAGACGGAGGACTGACGAGCACACGGAGGAGCACGCCCAGCAGGTGAGCAGGCAGCGCTTTCAGGTTTCGTCAACTTCGCAATAGATGCCTCGGACGCGAAGGTCCTGCGGCTGGAGGGTATAGATTGTGGGTCCTCGGTTGACCTCGGACCAATGCGCAGGTGCGGCTCTGCGCACTGCGTGCGGAGCCGTGATAGTGTCGGGCAGGGTCGGGCGTTGTGAAAGGCTCTGAGAAGGGTCAGATCTAGAGCATCTGTTCTCACTGATTTGGTGCGGATCGATGCTAACCAGGCCTGGTAAGTTGCCCAACAAGCTATCCATTCCCACGCCCGACTCTCCAGCCCGACCGAGTGCTGACGCCTGGCCGCCAGGCGATCGCTAGGGAGAGATCCAGTCGGCTCGGCCAACCGGCTCGCCGACTTCCAGAGATCCGGTTGCCTCGGCCATGAAGCTCGGCAACCTCCACAGATCCAGTCGGCTTCGGCTTCGCTCGCTCGGGCTCGCCCGGCTACGCCGCCTTCCCCCCTGCCTCCCAGCAGGGGCGGAGGCTTCGCTTCCAGCTCAGCCGAAGGTACCGGACTTTCTCCCACCTCCCCCCGCCGTTTTCAAATAAACGATTGCCAATGCATTGCCGTTGATCTGACAAAGCATCGGCGGTCGTTTACAGCTCGCGGACAGCTTGATAGGCAAGCAATGGGCGTGATATTCCGCCTGCGAGGGAGGATAGCCGCACTCGGCTTCCCATCGCCACCACGAGCAGATACTCGGGATTGTTGCTCTCCCATCGGGTAGAGCCAGTTGCGGCAAGGTTCGTCAAAGCAAATCCCCCAGCTTCTCTTCTCACGCCAGATTTCCCCTGGTCCGATCCTGTGGTTTCAGTCACCTGCGCACGTGACTGAAACCCGTCTGCCCGACGTCCGAAGTCACGAGATCCAGTCGGCTCGGCTAACTTGAGCCTTCTGAATATGGGCACAAGACTCATGCTTCGGGCAGTGCGCTACCGTCCGCACCCTGGGCGGCTATAGTCGTACTCGACGACGAGGGTGTACTACCGTCCGCACCGTCCGCACCGCCGTGAAGGGGAAAAGTTCACTTGATGCTCGACAGAGAGCACGGTGGGTGCCTGCTTCAGCTATTGCGGTTGCCACGTGCATTGTCTCAAACCGCACCGTCATACCACCTCTGCCTCACTTCAGCTGAATTTTTTTCCTCAAAATATCAAATCGAGGCAACGGCTTCCCCTCAACCTTCAGGACTCCGAAGTCTCTGTCAGTCGGGGGCGATCTCTACGTATCCAAACGAGAATGTGCAACCGCCCTTGTCGAATGCTCCTGCGCCATAATGCCTTGCGCAGTTCAGCCGGTACAGCCCGCAAACTGCTGCCCTTCTTCTACCCCCGCATCTTACCAGATGGCCCACCGATTCCGGGACCGTTGACCCGTTGCGAATTTTCAACCGCTCGGCATCGGAATCCGATCAACCCGCACCCGGAGCTCAAAAAAATGTTGGCTACGTTTCGGGGGGCGCATGGCCCGTCGTTCGTTGCCAATTGTCGAGGATCGGAGAAAACCGTGCCTAGCATCCGCATCTTACCAGATGGCCCACCGATTCCGGGACCGTTGACCCGTTGCGAATTTTCAACCGCTCGGCATCGGAATCCGATCAACCCGCACCCGGAGCTCAAAAAAATGTTGGCTACGTTTCGGGAGGCGCATGGCCCGTCGTTCGTTGCCAATTAACCAAGGAACTGCTCCTATGCATACTCCTCTACCCCATGACTGCGTTTCTAATTTTATTGATGTGTTACGTCAACACGGCGGTGACCCCAGAGAGACCGCCCCGGGCACATGGAAGGCGCGCTGCCCGGCCCACGAGGATTCCAATCCCAGCCTGAGCATCACCCGAGGTGACGATGGCCGCGTGCTGGTCAAGTGTTTTGCCGGGTGCGACAGTGCCGAAGTCGTCAAGGCCCTGGGATTGAGCCAAAAAGACTTGTTCCAAAGGCCCTCACATCAGCCGAAAGCGGACAGAGTCAAAAACAAGGAAAAGACGGTCTACTCCAGCCCAGAGGCCGCCATCGAGCGGCAGGTTCGTGAACGCGGCGAGCCGACCGCGTGTTACGTGTACGAGTCGAGAGAGGGCGAGGAGGAGCTCCGCGTCTTTCGATTTGACTACACAGATGCGGGCAAGCGATCCAAAGACTTTCGCCCTGTGCACCGAATCGACACAGGCTGGGTGCTCGGTAAGCCGCCTGGACAATTGCCGCTTTACCGATTGCCTGAGGTCATCAAGGCCGAGAGGGTGTGTGTCTGCGAAGGTGAGAAGGCAGCGGACAGAATCCGTAAGCTAGGGCTGGTCGCCACCACGTCGGCTTTCGGCTCACATTCGCCTGGAAAGACGGATTGGGCGCCGCTGTCCGGCAAGGAAGTCATCCTTATGCCGGACAATGATGAATCCGGCGAGAACTACATCCAGAAAGTGCAACAACTGCTAACGCAGAGGAGACCGCACCCCACGATCAAGATTCTGAGAGTATCAGAACAATGGCATGGCGAGGGTAGCGCCCCGAAGGGTGCTGACGCAGTGGAGTTCCTTAATGAGGGAATGCCCACGGATTGGAACGATTCAGACCGTTTGGTGTTCCTTGAAAGCCTTGTCGATGAACTGGTTCCTTTAAGAACGGAGCAGCGCGAGATGCCTAGGCCATACGGCGGAAATGACGAGGATGACGAAGAAGAGATCGACCAGGCAGATGACGAGCGAAGCGCCCTTCAGGCAAGATGCCGACATGGACAAAAGAAGAGCCCAGTCGAGCTTGTCCTCCATCACGCTAGCGCGGCCCAGCTCTTTCAGACGCAGGATGGGAAGTTCTACGCCACGGTAAAGGCCAAGGGGCGGACGGAGCATCACCGCATTGGATCAAAGGCATTCGAGCATTGGTTGACTCGTGAGTTCTACTTGGAACACGAGAGGCCCCCATCGAAGGAGGCTCTTCAGTCAGCTATCAGCCCTTGAAGCAATGGCAAGGTTTGATGGTCCGAGTTAGACCGCTGTTTGTTCGTGTCGCAGAGCATGACGGAAGCTGCTATATCGACCTCGTGAATGACGCGGGGCAAGTCATCCAGATTGACCAATGTAGCTGGCGCATCATCGATGATCCACCTGTGGCTTTCCGAAGGCTGAATGCCAGAAGCCCCTTCCAGAGCCCAAGCTCGGAGGATCACTGGGCCAGCTCCGTCCACTCGTGAACCTTGGTTCGGATGACGATTGGCTCTTGTTCGTAGCTACCATCACGTTTTATCTGCGACCAACTGGGCCCTACCCCATCATGATCCTTTCTGGCGAGCAAGGGTGTGCCAAGTCTACAACCGCCCGGATTGTTAGGCAGTTAGTCGATCCGAACGCAGTGCCTCTCAAAGGGCACTTCAAGGACGAGCGAAGTCTGATCATCTCCGCCAGCAACGCATGGCTGCTCGTGATTGACAACGTCTCCCAGGTGCCATCTTGGCTGTCCGATGCTCTCTGTCGCATCGCAACTGGGGGAGGCTTCTCCACCCGGCAACTATTTGCTGACGACGAGGAGGTGCTCTTCGATGTTCAGCGGCCTATCGTTCTCAATGGCATCACGGAGTTTGTCGAACGACCTGACTTGGCCGACAGATCAGTCTTCTTTTACCTTCCTGTGATACCCGAGGAGAGAAGGCGTGAAGAGTCTGAGGTCGCCACAGAGATCACGAAGGCGCTTCCCGAAGTCTTTGCGTCACTACTGGATCTGTACGTGGCAGCCCTCAAGCTCCTGCCGCACATCAAAATCCCGCGAAAGCCGAGAATGGCGGACTTTGCCACCTGGGGCGAGGCGGTGTGTCAGGCGATGGGCAAGCCACCTGGCGAGTTCATGAGAGCTTACGCGAGAAACCGAAAGGACGCTACCCAGCAGATCGTTGACGACGACCCTGTGGCGGTTTATCTCCGAAAGTTCATGGAGACTCGCAGCGAGTGGACGGGGTCCGTGCAAGAACTCCTCGGAGAGCTGACAGAACTTGCAGGAGACAAACGAAGGGAGCTGAGAGACTGGCCGACCTCGGCACGGAAATTGTCAGGCGTCCTCCGTCGGCTTGCTCCGGCCCTGCGATCAGACGGCATCGATCTTGACTTTGGCGACCGCACCGGCCTAGGGCGTAACAAGCGGCTAATCCGGATCAATTGCACTGGTTCCTTGGGGGACGATCAATCGAAGGAACAGCCCGTACAGCACGCATTAGCTGAAGGGCCTCCTCCGACAGGTAAGCCAGAAGAGTCCGTGACCAGCCAGTCTGCCAAAGGCAGGGCTAGCACGGCGGCGAGTGCCGCCCATGGTGACTCGTTACTCCGGTCCTCTCTAGTCAACCCATGGGCGGTGCGGACGGTGCGGACGGTATGTTCGGTCTTACATCTGGCACCGGCAGCTTCGCGGAGATCTTCTGACATGGACCCTCGAAAGCTCCTGGAGTCCCTGCGGAGCGCAAGATCACAATAACGGCCAAAGACGACTACTTAGTCGTACAAAGCCGCGACGGTGTCTTGACGGACCAGGATCGAGAATACATCAAGCGCCACAAGCCTTGCTCTTGAAGTTGCTCTGGACTCCGACTTGGAAATCGCGGCCGCAAGAACTTGCGGAATGGCCGATCCCCTGGAGGGAGGCCTGGGGCAGGCTGGCCAACGAGTTTCATGAGGTAGCGGAGGCGGGTGGCATGCCCGCTCAGTGGTGGGAAGTGGAGATGCTCGCCTACTGCCAACTCTCATGGCGAAAAGAGGACGGGCAATCCGCTGAGCAAGCCCTCGAGGCGGTCCGCGAAGAGCTTGGTCTAACCAGCGACCAGAGCAACGTTGCACCTGAGCACTGGAGCAGCGCGACTCCCAAGTTGCTCCAGCTCCAGTCACACCCTACTCCCAAGGCCTCTCGATCGGCTTGAACTTATTTACCCAGCCAGCCTAGTTTAAGGAGTTGAGCCATGCTGGGCGGTCCCAATGCCTCGCTGATTCAGGCCACGACGAGGGATGACTTGCGATTCTTCCGGCCCGGTCCTGGCGTCTCCCGGCCTCGGCGATCGAGCCCGAAGAAGCCGAAGCCGGCAGATCCTTGGGGAACACAGCGAATCCTCGCACCCCCTGGAAACGCGGCTCATTCCGAGGGCCCGATTCCCCGATCGAGGAGATCTGTTGCAAGAGACTGATATCAAAAGGTTAAGGTTCCGTCATGAGTAAAGATTCGGTAAACCCGCCTCGTCTCATCGGGCGCGCATGGGACCCCAGACCCACGCACGGGTTGGCCCCAGGCTCGTGGACTTGGTTTCCTCGGGATACGATTCCACTATCGGACTACGACGTGTCCGTCGCCGGGGCCCGATCTTCGCAGCCCAACGCGCGCCGCTGTTCCGGGCTGAGGTTCCACGGCAGGAATCGGTCCACGTTCTCCGACGCCTCGCCTCCGGCTTCCGCGCACGCGGTCAGGTACTCCGCCAGCCACAGCCGGGGGTTCAGACCCCAAAGGCACAGCGTTTGGAACAGCGAGAACAACATCGCCGCCAGTTGGCCGCTCCACACCGATCCGCTGCCATAGTAGTTCTTCCGACCCACCACGGGGCCACGTTCCGAGCGCTCGGCCGTATTGTTGTCCATCGGCACCTCGGGGTGCTCGACGAACACGGTCAAGCCCGTCCAGTGATCCCCGAGGCTCTCCAACACCTTCCGCCGCGCCGGATGAATCGCCCCCTCCCGCAACTCCGCCTGGCCACGTTCTCCGAAGCTCGTGACGGCCGCACGCAACGCACCGTCGGCCGCCGCAAAGGCCGCCGCGTCTTCACGCACCTTCAGCCGCTCGTCATTGAGATGGTATAACGTGCCAATCTGTGACACCCAGTCCCACGCCCAACCTTCTTGGTCCGGCCAACTCCGCGCCACGCCCAGGAAGTCCCGTCGGACGTGCGCCCAGCAGAACGCCAAGACGATCAGCCCGCTCTTGACCTTGTCGATCGCCTGGTACGCCTTGTAGCGATCGACCACCAGGATGCCACGACCCTCCACCGGCCCGAAGTGCTCTTCCGGAACGTCGTGCGACCGGCCCGCCGCCAGCACGAAGACCACCACCTCGGCGGAGTGGAAGACCCACAGATACCACCGATACCCGACCTTCCCCTCGATGACGGCGAACACCAGCCAACGGGTCTCGTCGGCGTGCCACAACGGCTGCATCTGGCTCCGACGCACCAGCGCCTCGTACACCGGCTCGAAGAGCGGGACCAGGTGCCTCAGGCCGTCGGTGACCGTGCCCAACGACAGGTCCAGGCCGTGCGTGGCCCAGTCGGCCAAGAGTCGACCGGTCGGACGGTAGAACAAATACTTGTCCAAGAGCAGGGACACCCAGATCGAGACCCCCAGGATGCTCTTGGGGATCAGCCGGGGTGGCGGCGGGGCAGTGACGATGCCGGCATGGGCGGCACACGAGCAGGTCGGCCGATAGCGGCGACGGCGGATGATCCGGCGATGCGCTCGGACGTCGACCTCCAGGATGATCGAATCCTCGGTGCCCGGGAAGTCCGCGAAGGGCTGGCCGCAGCGCGAACAACGGCACTGATCGGGGGGGAGTTCGTGGTCTTCGGGAACGGCCGGGAGATGGGAATAGTCACGCCGCTTTGGGCCCGGCCGGCCCGGCTGCTGGCCTCGGGACCGACGCGGTGGTGGGTCGGCAGGAGTGGCGAGCGGGACCGCCGGTTCGGTCGCGGCGGCGGTCTCGGTCTTTCGGCCGAAGAGTTGCTGCTCACGGAGGCGAAGCAGGGCGTGAAGCCTCTCGACTTCGGCCTGGAGTTGGGCCTCGCGATCCAGGGCGCGGCGATGCATGGCCTGCCAGTAGGCGGCCTGTCGCCAGGGCTCGAACTCCTGCTCCAGGCGTGGGCAAACCGGACAGGGGCCTTGAGGAATGGAAGGAGCGGAGCAGACGGGGCCGGACGACGACTCGGAACGCGACGGCGCGGCCCCGAGTCGATTCAGTTCCGAGACCGTGACCCGCAAGGGGATGAAACAAGATACGGAGCCAGAGCCGCCATCCATGGTGGCCGACTTTAACCACCTTCTCGCGGAAAAACGAGAAGCGGTGACGTGTTTACCGAATCTTTACAGCCTCTTGTGCCTCATCTCATGACCCGAGACAGTAGAACGCTAGCCTGGATTCCCATGGAGGGGAAACCGGCTAACAAAATAGCCAATACAATTAAAGATACGACATTTATTGAATGTTAGTTTCTGACTTTACACCACGCTCGGCCGCGGTGCCGGGATGCGATTACCCGAAGACGAGCCGCAACCGCTTGCCCCCCAGCCAGGGAACCTTGACGTCCGTCTTGTCGAACCCGGCGGCGACCAGCAACGGGTTGTGGGCACGCTTCTGGAACCGCACCACGACCTCGTCCTTCGTCGATCGTCGACCCCCGCCGAGGCGTCGATGAAGTCGCGGAACAGGTGGCGCGACTTGGCGGACTCGTAACCGTTGCCGATGCGCACCGCCAGGAGGCGGTACAGGCTGCTGGCCATCAGCGTCAGTTGCAGGTCGCAGTTGACCTTCATCGCCACCGCCGAGGACAGGGCGTCCATGTGGAAGAAGTCGATGCCGTCCTCGATGTTGTTCTCGATCAGCATCCGCTGGGCGTAGCGACCGATCAGGTGCGAGGCCGACCGGCTCAACTGGTTCGTCAGCAGCAGGGTCGGTTCCTCGTGGCCCAGGTCGGCGACGGTCAACTGGCGGAGCGGGCCGTCGTAATCGGTCAGCGTGATCCGCCGGTCCAGGACGCGCGGGGTCCTGTACGCGCGGGAGACGCTCTCCAGTTCGATCCGTCGCCAGGCCGATGTCGGGGTCCGGGCGATCTCGTCGAGGAGCTTCTGGGACCGTCGCCGCAGCGTGATGAACTGGATCCCCATCCGGTTCAGCTTGTCGAGGTTGGCGTAGGTCGTCAGCTTGGAGTCGAAGATCAGTTCCTCGGGCAGGCGGCCGGTCCGCTGCTTCCAGAAGTCGACGAAGCGGAGGACCTCGTCGTTCTGCTGGTCCTTGCGCAGCTCCCCGTTGGCGTAGCAGAAGACGCGCGTGTCGGCGTCCTGGGCCAGGAACGCCAGCATCCCCTTCTGCCGCCGGCTCCGCTTGGAGACGTAGTGCTTCTCGACCAGCGCGTCCTCGCCGTGGAAGGGGATCGTGTGGAAGTCGAGGTCGAACGACGCCCCCCATTTCAGGCCCAGGCGGCTGACCGCGTCGAACCAGTCGCGCATCAGCTTCGGGTAGCAGGCCGGCTCGATGCGGCAACTGTATTCGGTCAAGAACGACCGCTTGGGGACGACGTTCAACCCGGCGAACAGGGCCAGTCCCTCGTCGAGCACGGAACTCATGACGTGGCTGTGGCGGGCGTTGCCGAAGAGCTTCAGCGCCAGCAGCGACCGCAAGGCAGCACGCGGCCGGGACCATCTTCGAGCCGGGGAAACCGCCCCGCGCGAGGAGCGTGTCCAGGTCGGCCGAGACCAGCCACGGCAGGAACAGGAACAGGCCGCCGAACTTGGTGCGGAAGTGGCGCGGTGTCAGGTCGAGCTGGCGGACGTCGGCCACTTCGGCCACGACGGGACGGGGCTGGTCGGGCCGCTCGTCGTCGGCGCGTCGCGGCAGCTTGGCGAAGCCCTCTTCCTTCAGGATCGCGGCGACCGCCGCCGGGCTGAGCGACTCGCCGTCGCGGGCGAGGGCGCGGCTGATGTCGTGGACGGAGAGGTTCTGCTTCCGCAGGGCGACGACCTGTTCCCGCAGTCGTCTCCGCTTGCCGGGTGGTCTGCCCTGCCGCGCGGTCGGGACGAAGAAGTCGCGCTCGGGTTGGTTGCGGAACTGATGGACGAGGACGCGAAAGCTCCCCGGCGTGTACCCGAACCGAGCGGCCGCCTCGGCCGAAGGGACACCGTCGACGAAGAAGGCCCGCAGGGCTTCGTATTGCCGATGGGTGGAGTTGGAGGGCTCCAAGAACCGGCGAGCCAGAGTTAGGCGATCCCTGGAATTATCGTCCATGTGGCTGCGGACATTGTGCAATTCAAATTCGGTGTCCCGTGGTTCAAGGACAGGCTGGCATCGCTGAAGCCGGCGCCTCGCACTGCGATGACAACGACAGCAGCGACCATGGGATTCGCGCAACAGTCACGAAATCCCCCGCATGCTGCCGGAGAATGGCGGCTGCCTTACTTTGAACAGAACGTTTTCCAGACTACGAGCAATGTCGTCGCCCTCCTGCCGACAAAGTTTGAAGCGCCTGAAGGCGGCTGGACACCGGGCGAACAAATACCGGGATGGGGACTCCGGCAGCAGGACAAGGCAATCGGCATCCGAATGTCCGCCGACTACGTTATTCAGACTGCTTACAACTGGAACAGCAAATCGCGGATACTCTTCCGCAACGCTGCTCCATCCGGCCAGTTCGACTTCATTGCGAACGTTCCGACCGGTGCCTTTGAAGCACTTCAACAGGAAGTCAAAAGACAATGGGGCCTCGCCGGCGAACGGCAGACTTTTCAGACGAACGCCATGCTCCTTGTTGTGAGCCGCGCGGATGTTCTGAAACCGCGTACGCCGGGTGTGCAGATGCAGTCCCAGCCAAATACGATCAACTTCGGCACCATTCAGAATATGGCTTCATTCCTCGAAAACATTGTGAACAAGCCCATCGTTGATCAGACAAGTCTTACTGGGATGTTTCAACTTCAGTTTCCGATGGACATCATCAACGGCCCCCGCATGAGAGGTGGCACTGGAACGGACGAGCGGCTTGGTAGTTTGAGAAAATATCTTGAGGATACATTCGGGCTCGGACTGGTCGAAACCAACGCGCCCGTCGAGATGCTCGTTGTGAGGAAGGTGGGCGAACCAGTCCAGGCCGCAGCGAAAGGAAACGCGTTATGAGCGACTTCAGATTTGCCTGTCCGCATTGCAGCCAGCGGATTTCCGGAGATTCCAGTTACAAAGGCCGGCAGATTGAGTGTCCCGCCTGTCATCAGACGTTCACGGTGCCCGCGCCTGCACCACGCGCGCCGATTGCGCAACATGCCGAGCCCGCGGCAGCACCGGCTGTTGCCGAACCCGTTCCTGGAAAAACTTCGCCTCTCGCATTTATTTCTCTCGTGTGCTCGCTGGGAATCGGCGTCGGCAGCATTCCTGGAATCGTTCTCGGCCATCTCGCGCGCTCGCGCATCAAACACAATCCGGCATTAGGCGGCAAAGGCATGGCTACGGCGGCATTGATCATCAACTACTGCTTCCTTGTTGCGGCAGGAACGGTCGTTGCGCTCGGTTTTTTTGTGCTGCAACCGCTCCATGGCCATCAGATCCCCGTAAAGGAACAAGCCGCTTACACGTCCGCGCTGTCCGCTCGGCGCGTGGACGAGGTGAAGATTGGCGATCCCGCCTCAGAGTCCCAGCATCAAATGAAAGGGAGTCTTACTCGCGGCGGCCCCAACATGAAATTCATGGACAGGAACGTGCGCGACGCGGTAAACGGCGGCTGCATCAGCTACGTAATGAAAGTCGATCCCGGTCAGCCGATGAACCTCTACTGCACTTATTGGGGGAGCGACACCGGCGGCCGTCGTTTTGATATTCTCATTGATGATGCGGTGATCGCAAAACAGACGCTTGACTACAACGTTCCCGGTAATTTCTTTGATGTGGAGTACCGCATTCCACAGAAGTTGACGCAGGGCAAGACGAACGTCACCGTCGTCTTTCAGGCATATCCAAGCAAAACGGTGGGCGGGCTATACGCCTTGCAGATGTTGAAACGCTGAATGAACCGCCCTTTGCGCGGTTCTGAGCGCTGCACTCAACCAGGTTGTTAACGAAAGAGAAAACGATGAAATGTTCCCTGGCGAAAACTCGAACGACGGATGGCGCCATCAGGCCGCTCGATGTCACCGCGATTGTTTGTGTGGTCGCGGTGCTTGGCTTTCTCGCGGTGATGGGCGGCCAGCGATTCAGGCAGCATTCGCTGCTCACGCGTTGCCAAGCCAACTTGCGCCAGTTCGGACAGGCGCTGGAACTTTACGCCAAGGCCAACCATGACATGCTGCCGGACTGTTCGGTGGCGAATCGACGCTACTTCGGCGCGATCTGGCCGTGGGACATTTCCACAAACCTGACTCACGATCTCGAGGCGTTCGGCATGACGCGCGCCGCGTTTTACTGCCCGGCCAATCCGGAGATGAACGACGATCTTCATTGGAACTTTCAAAACGGTCCGATGCGAATTGTGAGCTACCCCACGTTGTTCAAAGGAGTGAGAACTGTTCCGCGCACACTCTGGCGCGAGAAACTGGTAAAGACGGGTGGATCTCAAGCCGAGTTGAGCTGCGATGCCACGGCGGCACTCGACAATGATTTCACGAAAATCCAGGGCGATTACCGGGATCACAGCAGCCACATTAGCGGTGGAAAGCCGCTCGGTGGGAACATTCTCTTTTTGGACGAGCACGTCGAATGGCGCGATTTCGACAAGATGCAGGTGCGCCTTCGATCGCCGGGCACAGGCGGGAACATTGAATGGAGCTTTTGAGCAGTTTCGAATTCAAAACCTCCGCCCGATATTCTTCCCGCCGCTGAATTCGAAAACCTTACTTCGATTCAAGACCTGCTCCGAGCGTTGCTCTCAGGTTCATGGGCTGCTTCTGATTTCCCATAGTCATTGCAGCCTGCAGATCGATATGGGCATCGAAATTCGCGGACGCCGGCATCAGGCGAGTAAGGTCCGACGAAATCGTTCCCGTGCTGCTGGCGTTCAGTTTGGCGATGTCTATCCTCGCTCCTGGCGGCGCGGAAAGGGGAATTCTTTGATTGGTCAATTGCGCTGCTAAAGTGACCTTCATCGTGTAGCGGTCGCCCTCAAGCGAAACGAGTTCGAACGTGGCGGTCGGCGTCACGTTAATTCCCTCCGCCTTGATCGGAATGGCGAACTGCCAACGCGCGCCCTTGCCGACCGGCTCCTCGGGAAACGGGACGGACAGACCGGAGAGCGACTTTATCTGCTCCGTCGCCTGATCCATTGCCTGTTTCATCTTTGGATCGCTGCCAGAGGGCAACTGGAATGACGCGCCCTTGTTCGCTCCACGATCGGTCAAGGTTATGAGGGTGGTAACCCCGTTGGCTGCGGAAAAGCCGCTTTTCAACGCGTCGCCCAATCCCGGCACGCTTCCGGCATCATCGGCCGTCCGGATTGCCGTCATCCTCACAGCATAAGTGATGTCTCCGTTGCTGGCGACGTTTGTGACCACGGTTTCCATGTCCATGATGATCGAGGGCAACTTCAGCGCTTGCGTCTGCACATTGTTGGCCTGCATGTCCGCCGAAAGCTTCACAGTTAAACTTGTGTTCTGCTTGTCGCCGGCTTTGACATGCAGGCGCAGCGGCTTGCGCGGTTCCGCTCCGGCATCGAGCAATTTGAATCCGGATGACGAACTCGTTTGAGGTTTCGCTTCGGACTTGGACGGCTGCGTCTGTGGAGCAGGCGCGGGTGCGCGTTTCTCAAATGACGCGAGTTTCTCTCGAAGATCGTTCAACCGAAACGTTACGACCTGTGTGTTCCAGTTGGGGCGATCCTGCTTCAGCTCAATCAGCGCGTTCAACGCTTGCTGATATTTTGCCTTGGCCTGGTTCGTCTGGCCTTTCGCGAGAAAGGAATCGCCCTGGTCGCTGAGGTTATAGACCCGCAGATATTGTGTGTCCGGCTCTTCGGCTGCAAATGCCGCGAATGAAGCGAGCAAACCGAGAATGACCAATCTTGAAAACCATTGCGAGATAACAGAAAATCCTGCTTTCGAGAACACCCCTTGAAGAATCCGGGAACCACCCACACTTGAGTTACGCATGAGCGGCAATTTAATTAGTGGTCTGTTGGCGTCAATCTTAATTGGTCGACGCCATCTTCGCTTCCAACTTGAAATCCGCACTCAAGCCCAAGGTCTTATCAAATGCAGATTTTCGACAGAATTCCCTCCAGACATTTTTTGCAGCGTGAGGAAGTAACAGGCAGCCAACAGCGAACCGGATCATCGCATTCTGATCACTGCGGAAACACCCAGGGGAACACTGCGAATTGGTTGCGGGGGCGAGATTTGAACTCGCGACCTTCAGGTTATGAGCCTGACGAGCTACCGGGCTGCTCCACCCCGCGTTCCAGAAGCGCGCTAAATAATGCCCCAGCTTTTCATTCGCGCAAGTGCTTTTCTGTCTCCGGCCAATTTTCGTTTCGGCCTGTCTTCCGGCAAGGCTTTGACATGGGGACGCGAGCCTCTATTCTGGACGTGTGCGCACCGTTCACGTTCCCTTGCGCGACCGCAGCTATGACATAAAGATTGCCGCGGGCCTTCTGCCCTTCCTCGGCAATGAATGCGCGCGCATCAAGCTCGTCGGTCGATGTGCAATCATTTCGGATCAAAACGTTGCGCGCCATTACGGCAAAGCCGCCGAAAGATCGATGGTGAAGGCGGGGTTTGGGCCCGTGTCCATCACCGTTCCAGCGGGCGAAACCGCCAAGAGCCTCAAAACGGTTCAAAGCTGTTACGACCAACTCGCCGCGCATCGGCTGGAACGGAAATCGTTCATCGTCGCGCTCGGCGGCGGAGTGGTTGGCGATCTGGCCGGCTTCGTCGCCGCGACTTATCTGCGCGGCATCGCCATTCGTGCAGGTGCCGACCACATTGCTGGCGCAGGTGGACAGCTCCGTGGGCGGAAAAGTCGGCGTGAATCTGAAAGCGGGCAAAAATCTCGTCGGCGCCTTCCATCAGCCGCGCCTGGTGCTCGTGCGATCTCGACATGCTCGGCTCACTGCCGGAGCGTGAATATCGCGCGGGTCTTGCCGAGGTGATCAAGTACGGAATCATTTGCGATGCCGCGCTGTTCGACGCGAATCGAACGCGATTTGCCCAAGCTGCTCAGCGCGACTTCAAGACGCTGGCGGAAATCGTCGCACGCTGCTGCGAAATCAAGGCGGAAGTCGTCGGCAAGGATGAAACGGAGGGCGGACTGCGGGCGATTTTGAATTTCGGCCACACCATTGGCCATGCGCTGGAAGCGATTTCGCATTACGGAAAATATCTCCATGGCGAAGCGATTTCCGTCGGGCAGATTGCCGCGGCGGAAATTTCTGTCGCGAGACTCTCGGGCTTCCCGGCGCGCGAAGTCGAACGCATTCAGAGATCTGTTCCGGCGAGCGCGGCCTGCCCACGAACGGCAAAGTTGAACCGTACCCAGCGCAAACGCCTTCTCGAAGCAATGCGCCTGGACAAGAAAGTCAGCGGCGGAGATATCAAGTTCGTGCTGGCTCGCAGAATCGGCACAGGTGGAGTTCGGGCCGGCAGCGTGCCGACGGCGCTTATTGAGCGAGCGCGATCAAGCGCTCGAAATCATGAATTCTCCATGAGTGTCCAGTCAGCGAAACCATCGTCCGCGAATACTTCGAGCTGCACGAGTTCCTCGTCCGGCAACATCGCAAATACATCGTCAGCCCACGAAACGCGAGGACGACGACATTGATTTCTTCGTGCTCAACCCGCACGCCGAGAAACGCGCGCGGAAGCCCTGCCCTTTGTGCTCGCTTCGCCTGACCTTGCGTTCATCGAGCGGGCCATCGTGGTCGTCAAAGGCTGGCATACGGAGACGTTCAGTTCCGCGCGTCTGACGCAGCACGCCGGAGATTTTCCGCTTTGTGAAGACAAAGGTTTTCCAGCAGGCGACGCGGGCCTTTGGCGAGGACAGCGCGCCGATGAAGACTCCTGGTTGTTCCCGCGCTGCCGCACAATGAGGAGGCGCGCGACAAGAGCATTGCGCTGCTGCGCTCGAAAGGCGTGGACGCGGTGATTCCTTTTCGGACGATGCTCGCGGACCTGGTCGCTCACATCGAAGTCAACCGCAACTACCAGAAGTCCGATCTGCTTCAGATGATTCGCATTTTGAAGAACTACGATTTCTTCAAAGAACCGCAGTTGGAGTTGTTTAAACCGAAGCGAAGGAAACGCGCTTAGCTTGTGCTGCAGCGAGGCTTCAGTTCGCATCACTTTCAAATTCGGTTCGCGCCGACTGACGACCGTTTCTGGAAATTGAAACGCTTAGTTGCCATCGCCCGCCAGCAATTGGTGCGGAATGTGGCTCACGTGCATGCCGAGAATGAGCAACACAACGAGTCCAAGATACATTGCCGCCATCGTCCAACGTTGCGCAGGCGTGACTTCGAAGTAGCGCAGTTCTTCCTCGGACTTTTTTCGAAACAGAAAAAGCAATCGCGGCACGGAAACAATCAGAAGAAAGATGACCACCGGGTTGAACGTGCCCTGCGCGACGAGCAGGAAAACCAGGATTGCAAATCCAATCGGCCACAACCATGGCGAAAGCGCGGCTGCAATCCGGCCGCCGTCCAGAAACCCAACCGGCGCGAGATTGAACAGGTTCAGGAAGAATCCCGTGTAAGCCAGCGCGCAAAAGATCGGGCTGCCGCCCATGAGAAAAATGAGATAGCAAATTCCCGCGCCGAGCGTGCCGAGCATCGGACCGCCGATGCCAACCTGCGATTCAACCCACGCGTTGCGCGGCGCTTCCTTGAGCGCGATGAATGCGCCCATGAAGGGAATGAATACCGGGGCGCCGACTTTCAGCCCGAGTCTTTTCGCCGCGAGCAAGTGACCGCATTCGTGAACAAGAACCAAGAACACAAATCCGACCGCAAACCAGACTCCCCAAAAGAGAGCATAGGCCCAGATTGCGATGATCATCGAACCGCCAGTCTTGAAAATCACCGGGAAGAACTTCAACACCGGCAGGAGGAGAAACTTCAGCTTGCGCGAAGAACTTGGCGATCACGACGAGCACAACGCCTATCGGGCCAAGAAACTTCTTCAGCTTCTGGCCGAAGGTTGGTTCAACTGGCTGGCCATATTCTCCGTATTGCCGCTGCGCGATTTCTTCCTGTTCCATTTGCGGCATGATTCTTCACCAGACCGGCGTGGATTTCAACTACGCCTTTCTGGTTTCCAAAATGTCCGGGCGTGTTATGTTCTGCCGCGATGATCCTGGTCATAGACAATTACGATTCGTTCACGTACAACCTCGTGCAATATCTGGGCGAGTTGAAGGTGGAGATGCAGGTTCATCGCAACGACCAGATTTCAATTGAGCAAATCCGTGCGTTGAATCCCGAGCGGATTTTGGTGTCTCCCGGCCCTTGCTCGCCTCGGGAATCCGGTCTCTCCAACGAGATCATTCGCAGCTTCGGTCCGCACGTTCCGGTGTTTGGCGTCTGTCTGGGTCATCAGTGCATTGGGCATACGTTCGGAGCGAACGTGGTCGTGAATTATCGGATGATGCACGGTAAGACCTCCCTGATTAAGCATAACGGAAAGGATCTGTTTGAAGGAATGCCGAATCCTTTTGCCGCGACACGCTATCACTCGCTTGTCATTCAGCGTGACAGCCTGCCGGACTGCCTGGAAGTCACGGCCGAAACTGACGAAGGAGAAGTCATGGGAATCAGGCACAAGGAATTTCCCATTTGGGGGGTGCAGTTCCATCCTGAGAGCATCTTGACCGAAAACGGCCGGCAGATTCTGAAAAATTTTTTAAAGCTGAAGTAGCCTCAGCTCAAGTTCCCGCTGACCGACTATCGAGCAATTAAAAAACCGCCCCTCCTTGGTTGGCGGTTTGAGAATCTGTTGGCAAATCACTCTTGCTTTATTCTAGGGAGAGTTGAATAGGGAATACACCCCGCAGGGAGAAGAGCCTTCAACCGGAACAAAAAGGCGGCCCCACTCAGAGCCGCCTGAACCTAACTAACCACCATTACAAGGAACCACACGAATCTGTTCTTTGCTTCAAAAACTCTCAATGGGGTCTTGACCCTAAGGTTGAATGCAGGCCTTAGAGTTTGTCTGGATTAGCCAGTAGTTGGGCCACGCGCGACAGCAACCGCCCGGCGGCGCCTCCATCCAGCACCCGGTGATCGAAACTCAAAGTGAAATTGGCTTCCATGACAGGAACGAACTGGCCTTGGCCCGTGTCCCAACTAGGCTCACGACGCGCGGCTCCCATCCCAAGCACCAGTGTCTGCTCAGGCAATGGAATTGGCGTCGCCCATTCCAGCCCGAATGTTCCGAAATTCGTGACCGTGGCAATCGAACCGCCAGTCGCATCCGGAGGCAGCCGACGCTCTCGAGCCAGGTTGACGAGTTCATCGTAAGGCTCGATTAAATCCTTCAGCGAACGCTTGTCCACTTCGCGAATCACCGGAACGAGAACGCCGTCCTCTGCCTCAACCGCGAACCCAATATCGATGGACGAAGGGTGAACGATCTTGTTGCCCACCAATCGTCCCGCGGGAGCGCTGTTCTCCGATAGCGCCACCGCCAGCGCCCGAAGCGCGCAAAGCGCAGGCCCGGGTTTTGGTCGTGTCACTTTTCGGAACTCAAATAACGCATCGAGACAGACCGGCATACCGACATGCGCCAGCGGCCGGGTCCAACTTCGTCTCATCGCGTCGGCGACGCTGACCCGCATTGACGATGCCTGGCTGAGTTTGTGTTTCTCGAGATTCGCGAATGAATTTTTCGAAATCCTGAATCGTCACGCGGCCCGCAGCGCCGCTGCCGGCCACCCCCGCCAAGTCCGCCGCATGCAACCCAAGTTCGTTCATGCGCGCTTTCATCCGGGGCGACATGTAGCTCGCCCCCGACGCATTCGCCGGAACCGGCAGCCCACGCACCGTGGGTTTCACATGACGCGGGCTTCCGTTGTCCCTTGACGTCCGTTCTCAGAATCCGCATTCACGTGTTCGGTATCGCCCGAGAGCTTGGCTCGGGCGCCGGCGTGTCAAGCCCCATCCGCGCGGCGTCTTCTGCGCTGCCTCCGAGATAGCCCAGGACCGCTCCGACCGGATAACTCTCATTGAGCGAACCAAAAACTTTTCCACTTTCCCGCGACAGGTGAGTGCACGTTCATCGTGGCCTTGTTGGTTTCAACTTCGATAATGTCCTGGTCCGCCTCGACGGTTTCGCCGGGTTTGACCAGAAAACTCACGATGGCTGCCTCGGCGATGGATTCGCCGAGCTGGGGCATGATGATCGGAATTTGCATTTCGTTGAAATTAATTTGGGATCCGCGTCATTATCTCGACAACAACAAACACAACGATAACACAACACCAAACAGAAAGATTCGCCAGCCCCGGCGATAACTCCCGGCCAGTCTCTCCGGCACGGAATTAACCCCGAACGTGAAAAATCGGCCACTGCGATAAGCCGGGATCTTCGCGCGAAGAATTAACGCGGCGCCGCAAAGCAAAAGAACCACGCTCACGCAGAAAACGTAAATCCACGGCTTGCCATGCAGATTGAAGAAAAAATCCAATGCCATCGTAAGACACATGGCCAGTAACGCCACAAGCGCAAAGCTCCAATGCTCCCGGAACGTCATCCAACCGTTCGTTCGGCTTTTGTACTCCATGGCGTTCAGGGATTATTCATTGCCTCAACAAATTTCGCGCCGCGGCGGCGATGCTGCGCGCGGTCGGGCGATGCGCGGCCCAGAGATTCGGGTGATACGGCACCGGCGTGTCCTTGGCGTTGAGCCGCTGCGGCGGCGCGTCGAGCAGCCCGAATCCTTCGCTGGCAACGCGCGCGATGACTTCCGCTGTCACGCCGCCCCAGGGCCACGATTCGCCGACGCAAAGCAGCCGCCCGTGCGCGCGACGGACGCCATGACCGTGTCGGTGTCGAGCGGCTTGACCGAGCGGAGATCCACGACCTCGATTTGGAAGCCTTCCGTCGCCAGTTCCTCCGCCGCGGCCAGCGCCTCGTGCACCATCGCGCTGTAAGTCACGATGGTCATGTCCCGCCCTTCGCGCGCGATGCGAGCCTTGCCCGTCGGCATCGCCTCGGTCGGCAGCTTCTCGGCCTTGAGATGGTAGTAGAGCAGTTTGTGCTCGCAGAAGATCACCGGATCATCAATCGCCACCGCTTCGAGCAGCATGCTGTAGGCATCCTCCACCGTGGCGGGCGTCATCACGATCAGGCCGGGATAATGCGCGTAGATGGCCTCCATGTTCTGGCTGTGAAACGGGCCGCTGCCGGAAGTGCCGCCGCAGGGCAGCCGGATCGTGATCGGACACGGCACATTCGTCCGCCAGAAGAGCGTCGCCGCCTGATTGACGATCTGGTTGAAGCCGGCCGTGGAAAAATCCGCGAACTGCATTTCGATGATCGGCCGCATGCCTTCGATCGCCGCGCCCACCGCCGAGGCCGACCATCGCATCCTCGCTGATCGGCGCATCGATCACGCGCCCGGGAAATTCCTTGGCCAGATTCTTGGTGGCCTTGAACGCGCCGCCGAACGCGCCCACGTCCTGGCCGTAAATGAACACCCGCGGATCGTCGGCCAGCGCTCGCGCCTGCGCTTCGCGAATGGCTTCGAGGTAGGTGATGCTCACGGTGAAGAAAAGCTGAAGGCTAATGGCTGGAGTGATGCATGAACGAATTCGGCTACGACACCGGGTTCGAATCATGTCCCTTTTGCATTCAGTCGTTCCGCGCTTGCGTCGATTTTCTATTCATTGACCTTCACTCAAGTGTTTGGAGGCAAGCGCACACCAGTTTTCTTTGAACGGGTCCGGGCCGGGTTCGCGCTGCACCGTGGCAACGGCTTCTTCCACCTCTTGCACCGCTTCAGTCGCGCCATGCACGCCGATTCGTCTGCCGCATCTGCCCAGCTGCAGGCGCCGCAATTTCTTCTTCAGCGAACCTTCAGGCAATCGCGCCCGACCGGCGAGGACTTTCAACTTCGTGATCCACGTAGCTGGCGTCGTCGTGCTCGCCATGACCGCAAAGGCGCAGCAGTTCGGCCACGACCATTTGCGGGCCGCGACCGGCGCGCGCTCGTTCGACCGCCTCCGCCGACCACTTTCGAGGCACGCTTCGAGATCGGTGCCATCCACCGAATGGCCTTCGACGCCATAGCCGCCGGCGCGGTCCAAGCAGCGAGCGGCAGGCGAACTGGCGTGCGTTGGGGGTGGAATAGGCGTAATGATTGTTGGCCACGACCAGCAACCAGCGGCAGTTTTTCGACCGCGGCCTGATTCAGCGCCTCGTGAAAGGCGCCGGTGGAAGTCGCGCCATCGCCGATGCACGCGGCGCCGACCGTTCCGGTGATGCCTTTGAAGCGATCGGCGAACAACAGTGCCATTCACGACTGAAATCATCGCGCCGAGATGGCTGATCATCGGCAGCAATCCTTCTTCGGGCCGGCCGCGGTGGACGTTGCCGTCGCGCGCGCGCATCGGCCCGAGCGGCGAGCCCGAGATAAGTGCGCACGGCATCCAGGATCGGTTCGCCAAAGGCCAGTCGCCCCGCCCCATCGCGGATCAGCGGCGCGAACACGTCGCCTTTGCGCAGGTCCAACCCGATGCGAGACACTCAAGGCCTCCTGGCCACGACCCAGGAAAACGCCTCCGTGGATCTTTCCCGTCGCGATAGAGGCTCGCAAATTTTTCGTCCAGAATCCGCGCCAGCAGCATGAGGCGGTAGCTTTCAAGTACATGTCACGAATAGCGGAAATGTCGTCAACTGTCTCTGGGTTGAGCACAGTTTGAACCATGCGCAAATTTATGCGCGATTCCGTATCGTGCGCAAACGTTTCTTTCAAGCGCACGGCTTGACCCGGTTTGGCGTGCTGACTCACCGACGAAGATTTCGAGGAGTCATTTGAGAACCCGGCGTCGGAACTGCGACTCCGGCCTTCCGCAGCTCGATTCCGACTTTGTCTTGAATTTTTGAAAAATGTCTTGTTTCAGGCCAAGGAATTTCAGACAATCTGGCCGTCATCGGCAGAAGCCTCGATCGTCATCACGCCGGAACATTCAAAAAAGGGATTGGCGTCTGAACGTCTTTGGTGTTGAATGTGCTTGATCAAAGCGGATTCACTGTCAGTGCACTGACGCAAACACAGATTGCTACATCGACTATGAATCTGCCTGCGTCACGCGTTGCTGTTGATCGAAGATGATCTGAAAATGCCGGAGCTGCTCTCGGCATTGTTGCAGAATGATGCCAGATCACTCTGGAAATCGCGGTCAATGCCTAGCGACAGCTGATCTCTCTTTTGGAGCGGGAAACGCTTTGATCTGATCCTGCTCGACCTTGGGCTGCCGGGCAGTGAACGGATTCGATTTGCTGCGCAAGCTCAAGGAAGTCTCCCGAACGCAAGCCATTCCGGTGATCGTCCTGACCGCCTGGAACAGCACGATGACAAACTGCGCGGGTTCGAGCTGGGCGCGGTCGATTACGTAACCAAACCTTTCGCTGGTTCCGAACTTCGGGCGCGCGTCTGCTGCGCTCTGCGGACGAAAGCATCTGCAGGACGAGTTGACGCAGACCAACCGCGAACTGCTGGCCGCGCGCGTCGCCGCCGAAGCGGCGGCGCGCGCCAAGGCGGAATTTCTGGCCAACATGAGCCATGAAATCCGCACACCGATGAACGGCGTCATCGCCATGTCCGGGCTTCTGCTGGAAACCGCGCTTGACTCACCGAACAGCGCGGCTATGTCGAGACCATTTATTCCAGCAGCGAAGCCCTGCTGACTATCATCAACGACATCCTCGACTTTCTCCAAAATCGAAGTCCGGCAAGCTCGAACTGGAACACCAGCCGTTTGACCTGCGCGGCGTGCATCGAGGACGCGCTGGACCTGCTGGCGGCGAAAGCGGCGGAGAAGAAGCTGGATCTGGCCTACCAGATGGACGATGGCATTCCACGGGGGTTGTGTCGGCGATGTCACCCGTCTGCGCCAGGTGCTGGTCAATCTTATCAGCAACGGCATCAAGTTCACTTCGATCGGGCGAAGTGGTGGTCCAGGTGAAACTCCTTTCCGCGCCGACTCCTGAAAATGATAAGTGGCATCTTCATTTCTCAGTGCGCGACACCGGCATTGGAATTCCGGTCGACCGTCTGGCGCGGCTGTTCAAATCTTTCAGCCAGGCGGATGCTTCGACCACACGGCAGTACGGCGGCACCGGCCTTGGCCTGGCCATCAGCAAACGCCTGGTCGAATTGATGGGCGGCAAGATGTGGGTGGAAAGCGTCCCGCAAAAAGGTTCCACGTTTCATTTCACGCTGCCGGTGCAGGCCGCGCCGGAGTCGCATCAACGCTCGTTCGAAGGACCGCAAGCCGCAATTGGCCGATCTGCGCCTGCTGATCGTCGACGACAACCCGACCAACTGCCGCATCCTCACGCCTGCAAACCGGCAAATGGGGCATGGTGCCGCGCGGCGCTCAGAGCGGCCACAGAGCGCTCGAATGGCTGCGCGCCGGTGAAAATTTCGATCTGGCTATTCTCGACATGCAAATGCCCGGCATGGACGGGCTGATGCTCGCCACCGAAATCCGCAAGCTGCCGGCACGGCCGCTATGCCGCTCGTTCTTCTGACCTCGATGGGCGTGCAGACCGATCGCCCGGCTTCGCCAAGCGCGGCCTTCGCGAGCTGCCTGACCAAGCCGATCAAGCCCGCACAACTTCACGAAGTCCTTCTCCGCGTCATCTCCGGCGCCAAACCCGCCGCCCGAAAAGCACCGGCCAGTCCAAGCTTGACCCCTCGCCTGGCCGAACGGCTGCCTTTGCGAATGCTTGTTGTGCGACGACAACGTCATCAACCAGAAAGTCGCGCTCCGGCTGCTTCAACAGATGGGTTACAAGCCGGACTCTCGCGGCCAATGGCGTCGAAGCGCTCGCGGCGCTTGACCGCCAATCTGTACGATCTGATCTTCATGGACGTGCAGATGCCGGAAATGGACGGACTGGAAGCCACGCGCCTGATTCGCGAGCGCCAGCGGAACCGGGCCCGAATTCCCGAATTACAAATCGCCGCATCATCATCGTGGCCATGACCGCCAATGCCATGGCCGGCGATCGCGAGAAGTGCATTGCCAGCCGGCATGGATGATTACTTGCCAAGCCGGTGCGGCCGGAAGATGTTGCGGCGATTCGTGGAACGCTGGGGTACCGGCAGCGGCGATGCGCCGGAACCGCCGGCGGCAGTTGGCTTCACAGACCGCCACGGCCACCGGTCCGCCTCGGAAGCCGCCTACAGCCGCCAAAAGAAGCAGCGGCCGTGGACATGGACCGCTTGCTGGATTTCACGGACGGCAACCCGGACGATCTTGCGGGAACTTGTTACGCTTTTATCTGAAGCAAACCAGCGAGCAGATCGAACAACTCGCCGCCGCCGTCCGCGCCAATTCCGCCGTGGAAGTGCGGCGGCTGGCCCACAGTTGCGCCGGCGCCAGCGCCACCTGCGGCATGATCCGTATCGTCCCGTTGCTGCGCGAACTGGAACGCCAGGGCGACGAAGGGAAGCTCATCAACGCCATCGACCTCTTCCGACCACGTGGAGGAGGAATTTCATCGCATCCGCCAATTTCTCTGATGCAATACTTGGCGAACTCATACTCCGCTCTTGCGGCCCGAAGCCTGACATGAAAAAGGTTCTGATCATCGAAGACGATCAGGTCGTCGCCAACATCTACCGGAACAAACTCGCCGTCGAAGGTTTTCAGGTCGAAATGGCCCGCGACGGCGAGACCGGACTCGACATGGTGCAGAGTTTTCGATCCCGATGCCGTTCTTCTGGATCTCGATGCTGCCGTCAATGTCCGGGATCGAGTTGATGCAGAACGATCCGCGCCGAACCGATTTCAGCAAATTACCGGTCATTGTGTTCTCGAACACTTACCTGACCAACATGATTCAGGAAGCCTGGAAAGCCGGCGCGACCAAGTGCCTGTCGAAGGCCAACTTGCACTCCACGACAAGTCATCGACGTCGTGCGCAGTTCCGCTGGGATCCTGAATGGCACGCTCCCGAAGTCACCCGAAGCCACCAGTTCTGCCTGGCAGAAAGCGAAAGCGGCAGGAAGCAGCCCGATAAGCATCGACCGAGAAGCCTCAGCCGCGGATCCGACGCGGAATTCCAGGCCGAACTGCGCAATACGTTCCTCACCAGGATTTGCCCAGCGATTCTAGCATCGCTCTGCGCGCCGCGCTCCAGGCTATGTCGAAAGCGACCTCGGAGACAAGAAACGCCTCAAGGCACGCACTTGAGATCTTTACCGCCGATTCATGCGCTGACCGGCAACGCGGCGCTGGCCGGGATGATCCACATCGCGCAGATGGCCGACGCGCTCGAAGCGTTGCTCAAGGAACTGCACGACAAGCCAGAGAACATCAACGCCTCCACGCTGCGCACAGTGGCGTCGGCCATTGATTTCCTCGGTATGCTTTTCGAAGCGCAGCCTGTTCACCAGACGAGGATTATTTCGCCTGCCAAGGTTCTGGTCGTGGACGACGAAGCCATTCCCGCCGCGCCGTCATCTACGCGCTGGAAAAGGCCAAGCTCAAATCGTCAGTGCGTGAGGACCCGCTTCAAGCGCTTTCAACCTGCTCCCGGAAAACCGATTCGACCTGATTTTCCTCGACGTGGACATGCCGAGACATGAACGGCTTTGAGCTGTGCAGCAAGATTGCGCACGCTGCCCGCCTACAAGAAAACACCGGTGGTGTTCGTCACCAGCCTGAACAATTTCGAGAGCCGCGCCAACTCCACCATGAGCGGCGGCAACGATTTCATCGCCAAGCCATTTCTGTTCATCGAGCTGGCCGTCAAGGCACTGGTGTACGTTCTGGCGGGGCCGGCTGGAACATCCGCCGCATTGAGCGTCCTGCGGAAGCAGAGTTCCGGGTGCCTCGCACCTCCGGCTTTCCGGTGCAAAAGCCACCGCCGCTTTTGACTTTCCGCGCCTGCCTTACTAGCCTGTGCCCATGGAACCGCTGCACGCGCCGTGGCGCATCGAATATATCCTGGCGCCCAAACCCGCGTCCGACGAAAGCCTGTTCACGCGGATCGCCCAGTCCAATCGATGACGAGGCCAACTACGTCATCGCGCGCGACCGCACCTGCTTTGCGCTGCTCAACAGGTATCCCTACACCGGCGGCCATCTTATGATCGTTCCCTACAAACAGATCGCCGGATCTGAATGGCCTGACCGACGAAGAATTGACCGACCTGATGAAGCTCACCCGGCGCTGCCAGAACGCGCTCACGCAGACGTCATGAAGCCCGACGGCTTCAACATCGGCATCAACCTCGGCAAATGCGCCGGCGCCGGCATCGTCGACCATCTGCACATCCACATCGTGCCGCGCTGGAACGGCGACACCAATTTCATGCCTGTCCTCGCGAGCACGACGGTCGTGCCGCAGGCCTTGAGCGAACTTGCCACCAGATTGCGCACTGCACTCGCTCAATGACATTCCTCGATTCCGCATTTTGAGGACGTTCGCATTTCACTCGATGCCCACCGAAACTCTTCATTTTGAAAACGCCCGCGTCGGCGCAGCAGCTTTACAACAACGACCCGCGCAATCTGCAGGCGCTCGAACACCAACTCGGCGTCAAGGCCACCTCGCGCGAAGGCTGGATCAAACTCGAAGGCGAAGCCGACGCCATCGAACGCGCGCAAGCACCTGTTCCTGCTGCTTCGAAAATTCGCTCAAGGCCGGCACGCCCGTGCGCAACCGCGAGTTCTCGCACGCGCTCAACATCGTCAAAAACGAAGGCGTCTCCACGCTCAAGGACATCATGAGCGACCGCATCATGACGTCCGACAAGAAAGCCGGCGTCACCGCCAAAACGGTCGGCCAGAAGAAATACCTCGATGCGATCCGCAAGCACGACGTGACCTTCGGCATCGGCCCGGCCGGCACGGGCAAAACCTATCTGGCCGTGGCGATGGCGCTGGCGGCGCTGCGCGAAGGCAAGGTTTCGCGCATTATTCTCACCCGCCCCGCCGTGGAGGCCGGCGAAGCGCTTGGCTTTCTGCCGGGCGATCTTTACGAAAAGATCATGCCGTATCTGCGCCCGCTTGCACGATGCGTTGCACGACATGCTGCCCGCCGAAGAAGTCCAGAAGCAACATGGAGCGCGGCATCATCGAAATTGCGCCGCTGGCCTACATGCGCGGGCGCACGCTCAATCACGCGTTCATCATTCTCGACGAAGCGCAGAACTCGACCACCGAGCAGATGTTCATGTTCCTGACGCGGCTCGGCATCAACTCGAAGGCCGTCATCACCGGCGACGAAACCCAGATTGATCTTGCCTCGCACAAGCAACTTCCGGCCTGCTCGAAGCGCATCGCGCCTTGAGGCATATCGAAGGCATCGCCGTCATCGAGTTCAGCAAGCGCGATGTGGTGCGGCATCCGCTGGTGCAACGCATCATCGCCGCCTACGAGGAACACCGCAGCGCCGGCAAACAGCGCAATGATTAGGCGAAGGCTTGAGCCGCTCGATCTCCATCAGACGCGACCGCGCCGTTCCAGTCGAAACCAGGTTGCTAAGACAGATAGGAGCAGCATTGCTGCACAATTTGCTGGCTTTGAAGAATTTTGATCTTGGCGTTCATCTTGTACGTGCTGATGAAATGTCTCGCATTAACCAAACATTTCTTTGCCACAAAGGTTCAACGGACGTAATCACGTTCGACTACAGCGAACTCAAGACTGTTTTGCACGGCGAGATTTTCATCTGCTACGACGAAACCATCTTGCAAGCGCGAAAGTTTCGCACCAGCTGGCAAAGCGAAACCGCGCGCTATCTCGTTCATGGCGTCCTCCACTTGCGGGGCTTCGATGATCATCGCCCTGTGGATCGCCACAAGATGAAGCGCGAAGAAAATCGTCTGTTGCGCGAACTCACGCGACGCTTTCCGATTTCCAAACTGGCGCGACGACATTCCTCGTCGTAAATTCTCCGCCCATGCACAAGAGCCTGCTTGCTCGTTGGCGTTCCAATTTTCTTACCGGCCTGGCGATTGTTCTGCCCGCCGTGATTTCCATCGGCGCGCTAATCTGGATCTTTGGCACGGTCGCCAACATCACAGACACGCTCCTTTTCTTTCTTCCGCGCGAATTGACACATCACAATCACGGTGAGGGACCGATGTATTGGTACTGGAGCCTTGTCGCGCTCGCGTTGGCGGTCTGCCTGATTTGCTCGGTAGGCGTTCTCGCGCGGAATTATTTTGGAAAGCGAATGATTGAATGGGTGGACACGGCGCTGCTTCGGGTTCCGCTCCTCAATAAGATTTATGGTGCGACAAAACAAGTGAACGAGGCGCTCACGTCTGGTAACAAGAACGCGTTCAAGACCGTTGTGCTGATCGAGTTCCCGCGCCCCGACGTTTATTCGCTGGGGTTCATAACAAGTGAAGGACATTCCGAGGCGGAGGCGAAAACGAAGAAAGATCTCGTGTGTGTTTTCGTCCCGACAACGCCGAACCCCACCTCTGGTTTCATGATGCTGGTGCCCACGGACAAAGTCACGCGGTTGGAAATGTCCGTGGCCGATGGCCTGAAGTACATCATCAGTCTCGGGTCAATCTCGCGCGACCTCACGACCAAACCCGCGTTGATGGATGATTGAGCGCGCCCATGGCTTGATTCTTCGCACGCGGCCATTCACCGAAACCAGCCTCATCGTCCAATGGCTCACGCCTGAATTCGGCCGCATTTCGACCATCGCCAAAGGCGCCCGCCGGCCCAAGTCTCCGTTTCGTGGAAAGCTCGATTTATTTTATCTTGCCGACTTCATGTTCGTACGCGACAGGCGTTCGGAGCTTCACACGCTGCGCGAGATCAGCCTTTCCGCGACACATGCCGAACTGCGTCGCGAACTTGGATTCGTGCAGCAGGCTTCGTATTGCGCCTCGCTTGTTGAACAAACCACCGAAAGAGAAACTCCGTTGCCGACCATCTTCGAGTTAATGCGCGCTCTGCTCGACGCGCTTCCATCATCTTCACCGCAGCCGCAAACCATTCTTGCGTTCGAACTGAAGCTGCTCGCACAACTCGGGCTGCACCCGAATATGGCCAACACGCGGCTCACGGCTGGCGCAAAGGAAATAATCAAGGCGTTAACTGAAGCGGGCTGGCACGCCACCTCGCGAATCAGGTTAAGCGGCGCCCAAACGACGGAGATTCGCCAGTTTCTGCATGGTTTTCTGATTTTCCATTTGGGCCGAATTCCACTTGGACGAAATCGCGCGTTGGGAATCCAATCTTCCTGACGGACGTCAGTTTACTTTCTGGAACTATGCGCCACAATGCGGACGAACCTGCAACCCGGCTGATGTGCTGAATCGAATTAGCGCACGACATTCGCATGAAACTTTTATTCACGTCACTTCTCGTCGCAATGACACTCACGCTGCGCGCGGAAAACCTGGACATCATCGGCGTGACTCTGCTGCGGCAAATTGATCCGACCTTGGCGGGCTCCGGCGTTCGGGTTGCCCAACCCGAAGCTGCCGCTGATACGAATCTCCCTCCGATTTTCGAGGTAAATCCCGCCGCAGTTGGCCAGCCCACAAATCTGTTCACTTACATTTCCGAAAGCGGGACGGCTACGGAATTTCCGAACAGCGTCGGAGCAGAGTCAGTACATGCTGACGGGGTTGGAGTGAATTTCTACGGTCTATTCGGCGGCGTCGCGCCGCAGGTCAGCCATGTAGACAATTACAACGCGGAATACTTTTACACCAACATCATTAACCGGACGATTCCACCTCCGCCTGCAATCAACGCGCTCATCGTCAACCAAAGTTTCGTTTTTCCTGAACTTACGCCATCGGAAAAGACGCAAGTCGAACAGGATTACGACAATTACGTAGCCAATCATAACACCATCTTCGCTTCTGGCGCTGGCAACGGCGGATCAGTGTTCCCGCCGGCCACCGCGTACAACGTCATCGGAGTGGGTGTATCGGACGGGAGTTCGAGCTTTGGCCCCACTTCGGATGGCCGCAGCAAGCCGGACATCGTAGCGCCCGGCCTCGCGACGAGCTATTCGTCTCCCTATGTCGCGGGTGCGGCGGCGGTTCTCCTGCAAGCTGCGAATCGCGGCGATGGCGGCACCAATGTTTCCGCCGGTACCGACGCGCGCACGGTGAAGGCTTTGCTGATGAATGGAGCGGTCAAACCGGCTGATTGGACCAATGGGATGACTACCCCGCTGGACGCGCGGTACGGAGCAGGCGTTCTGAATGTCTTCAATTCCTGGCAGCAATTGAAAGCTGGAAAGCGTGCCTTCATTGAATCGAGCACCATTTCCGCCGGCAGTTCACATCCGCCCGGCCAGAACACAAACAATGAACCATCATTGACCGGCTGGGATTTCAATTCCATCTCCACTCTGCCGGTACAAGACAAAATCAATCATTACTATTTTATTTTGCCCGGAACCAATGCATTCACTCTAACCGCAACACTGGTATGGAATCGTCAGCCCAACCGAACTGGTGTGAATGATCTGAACCTGTTTCTCTATGACACGGTTGGCAACCAGATTATCGCCAGCACAAGCATCGTGGACAATGTCGAGCACGTGTTTCTGCCGCGGGTCGCACCGGGACGCTATGATCTCCAAGTGGTGCAACGCGGGAGCCTCACGCAGATTTCACCTGGCGAAACGTACGCGTTGGCATTTGAGTTCTTCAATCTCACTCTGAACATTACATTGACCAACAACAGCGTCATGCTTTCCTGGCCTGTATTGCCCGCCGGCTTCGAACTGCAATCCACGCCAGATTTGAACCCTCCGATTTCATGGACACCGGTCAATGCGGCGGTTTCGGTGCATACAAACAGTGCCTTGAATACCGTTTCGCTTCCGCTGACTGGCGCAAATCAGTTCTTCCGCCTCCAACGCCCGTGACGGCCGAGCTTTCCTTTCAAGGTGCTTCCGGTATATTGCCAGCGTGCGAAGGTTTATCCAACGCGGGCTGATCGTGCTGTGGCTCGCAACGGCGGTGTCTTTGCAGGCGGCCAACACGCTTGTCTGGAAGACCAATCGCGTAGATGCGGACATTCAGTCGATGGAGCTTCCCAGACTGCTTGCGCAGGTTGCAGCCTTCAGCGGCTGGCGGGTTTATCTTGAACCGGGCACCTCGCGAGACGTCTCGGCCAAGTTTAAGAATCTGCCGCCGGGGGAAGCGCTGCATCGGCTGCTTGGCGATTTGAACTTTGCGCTTGTTCCTCAAACCAACGCCAGTCCGCGGCTCTACGTGTTTCGCACGTCGCAGAACAGTGCCACGGAATTGATCAAGCCGACCATCGAATCGTCAAACCGCGCCAAGCCCATCGCGAACCAGGTGCTGGTCACGTTGAAACCCGGCGTGAAAATCGAGGACATCGCGCGGCTCCTCGGCGCTAAAATCGTTGGCCGGATGGATGTGCTGAATACTTATCTCCTGGAATTCGCGGATGACGCCTCGGCAAACGCCGCGCGCGACGCGCTCCTTGGTAATTCTGATGTGGCGACGGTAGATACGAACTTTTCGCTGGATCTACCGCCGCCGAATGATTTGGCACTGGGCGACGCATCGCCCGAATTCGATTTGAAGCCACAGACCAACAGCGGCCCTTGTCACATTATCGTCGGCGTCATCGACACTCCGGTTCAACCGCTCGGCAATGGATTAAATGCATTCGTTCTGCCCGCAATTTCCGCCGTCTCATCATTCGCTGCTCAGACCGGTTCCGGACCCGCCACTTCCGAAAACTCATCAGCGGGTGAGATGACCCACGGTTCAGCCATGGCCGAAACCATTCTTCGCAGCATCCAGGCAACTAGCGGAGGTAAGACGTCAGTTCAAATTCTCCCCGTCGATGTTTATGGCAATAACCCTGCAACGACGACCTTCAACGTAGCCGAAGGAATTTACAGAGCGGTAAATGCAGGAGCGAACGTCATCAACCTCAGCCTTGGCAGCGAGGCGGACAGTCCATTTCTTCACAAGTTGATCCAGGACGCCAGCCGTCAAGGCGTCGTGTTCTTCGCCGCCGCAGGTAACGCGCCGGTGACGACTCCGGTTTTTCCGGCGGCCTACCCGGAAGTCGTCGCCGTGACTGCCGGGAACCAAAATGGCCAGATTGCAGACTACGCGAATCGCGGAAGCTTTGTTGATGTTATTGCTCCCGGCACGAGCTTCGTTCCATTCCAAGGTCAGGCTTACATGGTTACGGGCACATCTGCGGCTGCTGCGTTCGCCTCGGGAACGGCGGCAGGGATCGCTGATTCAACTCATAACTGTCCTGATCAAGTCGTGCAGAGCATCCGCGGCACTCTAGGTGTGAATACAACGAGGCAATAGCTGGATGCCGCTGAGTAGTGGCAGCCACTTGCGACTTGCCTGAGACCTCCTACCAACTAACCTTTCATCGTGGATTGGCTGACTGATCGACATTTCTTTCTCCTGGCCGTGGTCGTTTACGGATTGAGCATGATTTACTCGGTTTTTCTCTGGCGCAAAGGTTTTCGCCAGGACAACCGTGTGAACTACCTGTTGCTGCTACTCGGTTTCGGACTGCACACCGCCGCGATGTTTCTTCGTGGTTTCCGGCTCGACCGTTGCCCGGTCAATAATCTTTATGAGGCGACCATCTTCATCACGTGGACGATTGTGTTCGCTTATCTCGTCATTGGTCTCTGGTCGCGTCTGAGATTTCTGGGCGCGTTTGCTTCGCCATTCCTTTTCGCAATCGGCGTGTTCGCGCTGATGCCGAGCCTCGACAAAGCGCACGGGCCAAATCCGGAATTCACGGGCGCGGCCGCAAGCTTGCACGCCACACTGGCGCTGCTGGCCTATGGCGCATTCGGTCTCGCCGCTGTGGCGAGCATCATGTTCCTCACGCAGGAACACAATTTGAAGTTCAACAAGCTTCGCGCCGTGCTTTCTTTGCTTCCGCCCATCCAACGTCTCGAACTCATCACAAACCGCCTCGTGATTGTTGGATTTATCTTGCTGACCATTGGTCTGGAAATTGGCGCGCACCTGCCCCGCCCTGCCGGAACACATTTTTACGAAGACCCGAAAGTTCTCTGGTCCGCGCTCTTGTGGATGCTTTACCTTGGCTTGCTAATCTCCCGCTGGCGCTTTGCGCAATCCGGACGGCGTTTTGCCGTGGGCGTGATTGGCGCGTTTGCGTTTCTGGTATTAACCTTCTGGGGCGCCACTCTGCTATCGCCGCTTCATAATCCGTAAATAGAATGCCGCTGCAAATTCGCATTTGAGAGTTTCCTGACGATGCCCATAGTTGTCATTGGCCTGAGTCACCGTTCGTCGCCCGTGCAGACGCGGGAGCGATTTGCTTTTGCCGATGCACGAATTCCCACCACGCTTCAACTGCTCAGGGAGCAGGGATTGGCGAGCGAGGCAGTCATTCTCTCCACCTGCAATCGTGTTGAAATCTATGCCGCGACAGCTTTGGAACCCGCGTCGGCATTTGCAGAATTCAAACGATTCCTCGTCACCTGCCACGATTATCGCGATCCGCTCACGGACGAGATTTTCACGTTTGGCGAACCTGACAGCGTCCAGCATCTGTTTCGCGTGGCGTGCGGGCTCGATTCGATGGTGCTCGGTGAAACCGAAATTCTCGGCCAGCTCAAGAAAGCCTACGAACTTGCCCTGAATCATGGACACACCGGCGGGAAGCTGAACAAGGCTTTTCAGCGGGCGTTCAATGTGGCCAAGCACATCCGCACCGAAACGAGCATCCAGCGCGGCAGCGTATCGGTTGGTTCTGTCGCCGTTGAACTCGCCGAAAAAATCTTCTCCTCGCTCGATGACCGGCACGTCATGGTCCTCGGCGCGGGTGATACCAGCGAAAAGGCCGCACGCGCTTTGCTTTCCCGCGGGGCGAGAAGCATCGTAGTGGCAAACCGTTCCTATGATCGCGCGGCGAATCTCGCAAGGGAACTCGGCGGACGGGCGGTTCAATTCGAGCAGTGGGGAAATGAGTTTGATAGAATCGATATTGTCATCAGCAGCACCGCCGCACCGCACTACGTTCTAGACCGCACGAAACTCGAACCGCTGATGAAGCTTCGCAGAAATCGCCCGCTGCTGCTCATTGATATCGCCGTTCCTCGCGACATCGATCCCGAAGTGAACCTCCTGCCGAATGTTTACCTTTACAATATTGATGACCTGCAGGCCATTGCTGACGACTATCTGAAACAACGGAAGGAGGAGATTGCACGGTGCGAAGCGATAATTGCGCATAAGGTAGCGGCGTTGTTGGGCGCAAAATCTCCCGCCGATTCCGCAAATGCTTCGCTGACGCCAGCTCCAGATTTCCCGAAATCGTAATCAAAAGATGCCAGAGAAACCGATCATCATCGCGACCCGCGGCAGCGCCCTGGCGCTCGCTCAGGCCAATATGGTTTTGGCTCAATGCCGCGCGGCATTTCCGAAACTGCAATTCGAACTCAAGATTATCAAGACGACCGGCGACAAACTTCAAACCGCTTCGCTAGCGCAGGAAAGCAAAACATTGCCGAAAGGTCTGTTCACGAAGGAACTCGAAGTCGCGCTGTTGAAACATCGCGCCGATCTCGCTGTCCACAGCTTGAAGGATTTGCCGACCGAGCTCCCGGCTGGATTAAAACTCGGCGCGGTCGGCAAACGTGCTGACGTCCGCGACGTGCTCCTTTATCGCGACGCCATTTTTTTGGAAAACGCGAAGCGCCAAGCCTCCACCTCAATCCAGGAAGATTGGTCTCCCGGTCATTCTGAGCGCCGCGGCTTCAAACATAAACTCGCCCTGAAGGACCTGCCCGCAGGCGCAGTCGTCGCCACCAGCAGCACGCGCCGCAAAGCGCAACTACTGGAGCATCTCCCCGGACTCAAGGTGGTGGACATCCGCGGCAACGTGGTGACCCGCATGCAGAAGCTCATGGATCATCCGGAACTGGATGCCACCGTCCTCGCGCTCGCCGGCATCACTCGTTTGAACTTCACCGTCACACCGGAAGGCAAACTCGACGGCGATGCCGTGCCCGAAGGGATTCTCGCCACAATTCTTGAAACCAACGTGATGCTTCCATGCGTTGGCCAAGGCGCCATTGGAATTGAGGTGCGCGAAGACGATGAGCGCATCAGCACGATTTGCGAACGGCTTAACCATTTCAACACGCTCCAATGCGTCACTGCCGAGCGCGCGTTTCTCGCCGGCATGGGGGGCGGCTGCCAAAGTCCCGTGGCCGCATATGCCGAAGTCATCGGCGAAAACATCCGCATGCGCGCGGTGTCATTTGCCTCCGGTCCAATGTGCCGTGCCGAAGCGAAACGGCCAATCAAGCAAGCCGCAGAACTGGGCCAACAACTTGCGACGGAACTCAAGTGAAATGACGTTTAGCAAGCTTCCCGAATTTCGGTCCGTTTTGAACAAAAGCTCCCGATTGCCATTCGTTTTCCGTTTGCTGAGCAATCAGTTTCAAACCTTTCTCCTCATAACTCTCCTGTACGACCGGAAATTCTGATCTCAGAATTCCCGCCAGAACCAACATCCCGCCGGGCGCGAGTCGGGAAAGAATCCGCCGCTGTTCCTCAATCAGCAGCGTAGAAATCAGATTTGCGCAAATGAGATCATATTTCGATCCGGCAACTGCGGGAAGTTTCGCGAGATCGGCGCGTCGAAATTCTATTCTATCCAAAACCCGGTTTCTGCGGGCGTTCGCGCGCGTAATGCGTATCGCATCGGGATCAAGGTCCAATGCTTCGATTGGTGTGTAACCCAATTTCGCTGCAGCAATCGCCAGAATCCCCGACCCTGTTCCGATGTCTAGAAATGACTGCTCACGCTTTGAATTACAACTGGCGACGATCTGACGAAGGCAAAATGCCGTCGTTGGATGTTGGCCCGTGCCGAAGCTCAAGCCGGGGTTCAGCACGACCACACTCTGGCCTGTTCTTGCGCGCCGGAGGCTCCAAGGCGGCTTGATCAACAGCGCAGAGCCGATCTGAATCGGTTTGAAATGGCGCTTCCAGGAATTCGCCCAGTCCTGATTCAGGATCTTCCGCAGTGAGATTGTGCCGGAGCCAACGTTCAGTCCGCATGCTCTGATGCGCGTCAAAGTTTCGCGCAGTTGAATTCGCTTCCCGCCAAATCGCTCCGGCGGTTTCGCGAATAACTGCATGACGGTCGTCACGCGCTTCTCCGCATCCGTGTAAGAATAGACTGGCTCGCCAAAACGGTTCCGAAGCATTTCGGTGATTGCCTCCTCTGAATCAGGCGTCGTCTCGATGGAAAGTTTCCAGAGCGATTTCTTGTTCATGAAGCTGGAAAGCAGAGGTTCGATGAGCGCCGGCCTTCAGGCAATTGCCGCCTGCTGCGCCGCTAGCAACTCTCGAATACCTGCTTTGCCGAGGGTCAGGAGCTGATCCAATTGTGCCTGGTTGAACGTCGCCTCCTCGCCCGTGCCCTGCACTTCGATGAATTCACCGGCGGCATTCATCACGAGACTAAAATCCACTGCCGCCGCGACATCTTCCGTGTAGCACAAATCCAACAACGGTTCGCCATCCAGGATGCCGACACTCACGGCAGCGACGGCGTGGAGAATCGGGCTGGCGGTCAGTTTCCCTTCGGCAAGCATGCGGCGTACGGCCAGCGACAGCGCGACGTATGCGCCGGTGATTGCGGCGGTCCGCGTGCCGCCGTCCGCTTGCAACACATCGCAATCCACCCAGATGGTGCGCGGCCCGAGCTTTTCCAGGTTGATGGCTGCACGCATGGCGCGGCCAATCAATCGTTGGATTTCCTGCGAGCGCCCGTCGATCCTTCCTTTCACACTGTCGCGCGGTTTGCGCTGTAATGTGGAATACGGAAGCATGGCGTATTCGGCGGTGATCCAGCCGCCCGTGACGTTCTGTTCCTTCATCCAGCGTGGTACGATTTCCTCAACCGTGACGCCGCAGATGACACGAGTGTTGCCCCATTCAACGAGCGTGGAACCGGTGGCGTAAGGAGCGATGCCGTTCTGGAAGCGCAGCGGACGCAGTTGATTTGGCCGCCGTCCGTCGGGTCGTCGGTTGGCTGCGGAAGATGACTGTTCTTCGGCCATAAGTTGGCCGATGTTAGGAAGCCGTTGCGAAGCGAGCAATCCAAACAATTCTGAATTGAACCCGCCACGACGTGCTGACGGGGACGCTCTTCAGAACTGCCGTGCATACCACTATTAGAATTCACTTTACTTTTGCCGAAAACGCAGTGCTATTAGGGGAACTTGGAACGGAAAAACCAGCTCACTATGAAAAGAAGAATCCTTCTGACCACCATCACCCTGAGCGCCCTGATCTCGGCGTGCATCATCGCGGGGAGCGGCTGCAAAAGAGAAACAGGCGGCGGACTGCCCGCAGGTTCCCAAAACGCTTCCGCAGAGAAGAACAGCTTTAAGGAAGTCACGTCACGTCTGGATTCGGGCGGAAATTTCTATCTATACCTCGGAACCGAGCAATGGCTTGAGGGCCTTTCAGGCAAGGTATCCAATTGGCGGCAGTTCGTTGCGTCGTTGCCTGATAATGAGGCCGACCGAGACAAAGTGGGCAAAGCATTCGATATAGTGACGCGACTCATCAAAGAGAGCGGGGTCGAGGACGTGAGCGGCTTTGGAATGAGTTCTATTGTTGTCGAGCCGGGGCTGTATCACACCAAGAATTTCCTGCATCACTATCCCGGACGTGGCGACGGGTTTTTGTGGAAGCTCGGCGGCCAGAAGCCGCATTCGCTCGAAGGCCTGAACATGCTTCCGGCCAACACCGCGTTCGCGGCATTCTCAGATTTGGATGTTCCGTTGGCATGGTCAGTGATTAAGGACCAGGTTGGGAAAGCGGGCATTCCGGAAGCCGATAAATTCTTAAGCATGCTTCCGGCGCAATTCGAGAAAACGACCGGCTTGAAATGGGAACAAGCCCTTAACTCTCTCGGCGGGGAATTTGGAATCGTGGTCACACTTGATGAAGCCAATAAGATCAAGCTGCCCGGGCCAGGCGGCCAGCAACTGGAAATTCCCACGCCCGGGATCATGATCGTGGCCAAGGTGAAGGACGAAACCTTCTTCAATCGAGTGGACGAGTTGCTCTCGAAGAACGCCCCTCAAGCCGAGCGCACAGATAAAGCCGGCCTGAAAATGCGCGTCGTGCCGCTACCTGTTCCTTTTATCCCTATTCCGCTTCGTCCGACCATCGCGACAAGCGATGGCTATCTGTTTATTGCGACCGGCGATGCGGTGGTTCAGGATGCTCTGGCGGTAAAGAGCGGCAAGGCGGGGTTGAAATCTACAGATGAGTTCAAGCAGATTTCCAAAGATATTCCGGACACGGGAAATTCATTTGCATTCGTCAGTCAGCGACTCGGCAAGTGCATTCTGGATATTCAGCAAAATGCGTTTCGGATGGGTGGCGGCGCGAGGGCCTCACAGATTCAAACGCTCCAGTCATTGCTGACGTCGCAAAAGGCGGGCATGGCTTACAGCGTGAGCGCAAACACGGACGAAGGATGGTTCACGGTCGGCAACGGCAATCAGGATCCCGTGAAGACACTTGTGGCGTCCACCATTGTCGCGCCGGTTGCGATTGGCGCTGCCATGGCGCTGCCTGCATTGGCCAAGGCTAAACAACGGGCGCAGGAGATTTCGTGTGTAAACAACATGAAACAGATGTGCATCGCGGCAAAAATCTGGGCGGGAGATCATAATGACGCTTACCCGCCGGATTTCACCTCAATGTCGAAAGAGTTGAGCTCGCCGAGGATATTGGTTTGTCCACAGGACACGGCGCATCATCCGGCTACGGATTGGTCGTCCTTCAATGCCTCCGCGAATTGCTCCTACGAATATCTCGCTCCATCACTGAAAGATCAGGCCGGCGAACAGAACCGCGTGGTTTTCCGTTGTCCAGTTCACGGCACTGTCGGCCTTGCGGATGGCAGCGTGCAGGCGGGAGTGGGAAAAACTCATCCCGACTGGCTCGTGAATCGGAATGGCAAACTCTATTTGCAGCTGCCCAACAACCGATAATCGCTGGCTCGGATCGCAGTTTTGCCGACGAGGAGCGCGGTCGGCAGCCTGTGGCAGCTACTTCCGCGCAAGATCGATCGAGTCGAACAGGTTTTCCAGGCTATTCAACGGGGTTTCGGCCTTGGGATTGAGAACGTGGCGAAGATACTGGATTGCGTCCTGAATATTTCTCACTGATTTCGGCAGGATCGCGGCCGAGGCGTTTGCATGACCCCCGCCCTGAAACCGTTCCGCAGTCTTCAGCGCCTCACCGTTTCGGCTCCGAAAACTGGCGATAACCAGGTTGTTTGATCGCCGGAACAGCGTCACCAAAACCGGAAAACGGGTCGCCTGCTGTTCCAGCAGTTGATGCACGATGAGGTTGTTGTTGCCAACGACCGTCTCCACGTATCCAACATTGGCGCAAATTTCCGTGACGTTCGTCTTGCTCCACTCGTAACCCAGCGGGTTCTCAATGCGTCGTTTCACTGCCATCACTTCAAGCAGCGGATGATCCAACAGCTTTTCGATTTCTCCGCCGATCAACGTGTGAAGATTCCAAAATTGGTAAATCTTCACCAAGTTTGCGTAATCGCCCGCGAGCACGAAGTCCGGATCTTCCTCGAGAAACAAATCCGCCACATTGTTCAAATGGACAAGTCGATCCAGTTCAGGCGAGCCAAGGCCGATGTCTTTGCACAATTCGTAGCACAACAGGCCGGCAGACTTGCCGATATCGTGAATCAAAGTGGCATTCTTGGGTGCCGTCTCGGTCGCGTGATGATCCAGCACGACCCAGTTGGGCCGGTCCAGCCGCGGCTCGAACGTGAAGTCCGCAACCCACGCCACTTTCTCACGGAGTTCGCGTTGCTTCCAGAAATTGTAGTGCCACGCCTCAAGCCGCACGTCGGCATTGAAAAGTTTTCGCGCCAATCGCCGCAACAGCACGCCTGCAACCAGACCGTCAAGGTCACTTTCGTGGGTGATGATGACTTCCGGTTTAGGAAAAGACTGTAACATCGTCTGTGAACCTAATCGAATGGGTCGGCGCTGGCGAGAATCGAATTCCCCCTGCATAGAGATGGACATTTCTCTGAATCGCCGCTGCGCACTAGAAATTTCTTCTGCCGAACTTTGTTTTCGCCCACAATGCGGTCGATATGAACTTGTTTGATTTAAGCGGTGAAGTGGCTGTGGTTATCGGCGCGACAGGCGCGTTGGGCGGCGCGATTGCTGAAGGGCTCGCCGAGGCCGGAGCGAGCGTTGCGGTGCTGGGACGGAACGAGGAGCGGGGGCACGCGCGGGTCGAGGCCATCCGGAAAAAAGGAGGAAAGGCGGAATTCTTTTCGGCGGATGCGATCAAAAAGAACAGCCTGCACTCGGCGCATCAGGCGATTGAAAAGAAATTTGGTCCGCCGACGATTCTCGTCAACGCCGCTGGCGGAAACGATCCAAAAGTGACGGTTTCCGCTGAGCGCACGTTCGAACAAATCTCGCAGGAGGACTGGGCCGCGAACTTCGATTTAAATCTCGTCGGCGGTGCGATTTTGCCGTGCCAGGAATTCGGGCCAGCCATGGCCGCGCGCGGCAAAGGCAGCATTATCAATATCGCCAGCGTATCCGCCCACATTCCCCTCTCACGCGTCGTCACGTATTCCGCCGCCAAAGCGGCAGTGTTGAATCTAAGTCTCTTTCTCGCGCGTGAGTGGGCGTCGAAAGGCGTGCGCGTGAACACCATCACGCCCGGATTCTTTCCGGCGGAACAGAATCGCACGTTGCTGTTCAATAAGGATGGCTCGCCCACCGACCGCACGAAATCCATTCTGGCGCACACGCCGATTGGCCGATTTGGCGAGGCGCGCGAATTGGTTGGCGCGGCGGTTTTTCTTGCAAGCCACAAAGCGAGCAGCTTCGTGACCGGCACAGACATCCGCGTGGATGGTGGATTCCTGAGCCAGACGATTTGATTTATCGCGGTGTTGAATCTTTAGACAATTGCATCGTTAAGTCGTGCTTTCCCGTGTGCTTCTACAGCTCAACGGTTTTAACATTTAAGGATTTTCACAGATAGATTACTGTTCATCCAATGAACACTGTGTCGCCACAGCAGGTTTCTGAAATCATCGCGCAAGCATGCCCTTTAGAAAAGTATCGAGGCAAGAGGGTGCTGCTCGTGGTGCCGGACGGCACCCGCACCGCGCCGGTCGGGACGATGTTCAAGACCCTGCACCGGCAAATCGCGTCTGCGACGAAAGCGTTCGACGTGCTCATCGCGCTGGGCACGCATCCGCCGATGAGTGAACCGGCGATTTGCGAACGGCTGGAAATCTCCGAAGCGGAACGGCACGGCCAGTTTCGCGACGTCCGGTTTTTCAATCATGAATGGAACAATCCAGCCGCGCTGAAAGAAATTGGCGTCATTCCCGCGAGCGACATCAGCGAGCTGACGGACGGCCTGTTCTCGATGGATGTGTCCGTTGAAATCAACAAGCTGGTCTTCAACTACGACCAAATCATCATCGTTGGTCCGGTATTCCCGCACGAGGTCGTCGGCTTTTCCGGCGGCAACAAATATCTGTTCCCGGGCATCGGCGGACCGCAGATTCTGAATTTCTTCCACTGGCTCGGCGCGGTCTGCACCAACCCAATGATCATCGGCAACAAATGGACGCCCGTGCGCAAGGTCGTGGACCGCGCTGGCGCGATGGTGAAGCTGGACAAGCTTTGCTTTGCGATGGTCGTTGCGCCAGACAAATCACTCGTCGGTCTGTTTGCTGGAACACCCGAAGAGGCTTGGGATAAAGCGAGCGAACTTTCACGCAAGGTCCACGTTACACACAAGCCAAAGCCGTTCAAGACCGTGCTTTCGTGCGCGCCGCCGATGTACGACGAAATCTGGGTCGCCGGCAAGTGCATGTACAAACTGGAACCGGTGGTCGCGGATGGCGGCGAATTGATCATCTACGCGCCGCACGTAAAGGAGATTTCTTTGACGCACGGCAAACTCATCGCGGAAATCGGCTATCATTGCCGCGATTACTTCCTCAAGCAGTGGGACCGGTTCAAGCAATACCCGTGGGGCGTGCTCGCGCACTCAACGCATGTCCGTGGCATCGGGACATTCGATAATGGTGTTGAGAATTGCCGCGTGCGCGTCACGCTCGCCACAGGCATTCCGGAAGAGCTCTGCCGGAAAATCAACCTGGGCTACCGCGATCCGAAAACCATCCGGCCCGAGGAGTTCGCGAATCGCGAAGACGAAGGCATCCTGCTCGTGCCAAAAGCCGGTGAGATGCTTTTTCAACTCGAGCACCCGCCGAGATGGGCGGGCGGAAATGGCAAATAGTGAGTCGCCGTCCGAGTGCAGGCGGTTCGCGGTATTTAAGGAGGGTTGGATTGTTGCGGATTCACGATTCGGCCAAGAAACAGGATGGTGCTGGTGCTTCGATCGCGGATTAGAAAAAGGAAAGGATGATCGGCGCGGAAGATGGGCCGCGCAGAAACCCGTATGACGACACCCGTGGCCGCGGCGGCCTCTGTGCCCGCTTCGTTCACTTCCACAATCGCCTTGTGCACCACCGCTGAGATGGTGGCCCCGCGACTTTCAAACATGCCTGAAAAATCGGCTGCGCCGCTGAACGCATCCATCATCCCCAAGACCTTCAACTGCTCGTCCAATCGAAATTCCGCGGCGGCCTTGAACCTGGGCAGCCACACTTCTGCTTCGGTTTTCTGCAAACTGCCGACCCATGCCTGGAGTTCCGGTGCGGTGAGCCGTTGTTCCAGCGCAGTCAAACCATTCACTTTTGTCGGCAGGAGGATGATCATGGAAAGGCGGTCGCCTTCGTACGGCAATTCCAGCAGTTGCAACTCCGGTCCGGCGTGATAACCGCATTCCTTGCTGCGGTCGTGCATCATTGTCGCATTGATCTTCTCCCCGGAGCTCAGGTGAAATGGCAGCGTCTGGCTGAATTCCACGTTGAAGGGCGTCGCCCAGGCACCCTTGAAATAGATGGCATTCGCCAGGACCAGGACCGTTCCCGGATCGAGGAGGCCGGGCTTGAAAAGTTCCTTGATCTTGTCCCGAGTCTGTTCTTCCACCCATCGGTTAATTGTTTGCCGCGCAGCCTCGGTTTGGCCGAAGTCGAGTGGCTTGAGGCTCCCTTGATAATTCTTCCGTACCCGATCCAAATAGTCTGATTTGAGGATCAGCCCTTTCGCAGGCCAGAGCGAGCTGGCGACCAGCAACTCAATGGCATTGGAGCGTGGCGCGGCATTCAGGGACGCTTGGAGTTCGGCGAGCTGCCCGTGCACCCGATTCTGTGGCAGCGTGAAATGGAGCGTCCTGGCCATTTGCCGCTCCGTCTCTCCGCGCGCCCCGGCGTAGGTCATGGCCAGGGCGCTGGAAAGGCTGTAAGGCGAGAGAAAGAGATTGCCCGGCTTGGTCCTGAGTTGGTGATACATGTCCACCGCGAACGCGGTGTTGCCTTCCACGACCGCATTGAGGTTGGTTCTTGCTTGAAATTTCTCCTCCAGGGTCGCACGCGGGGTAAGCGCGGGAGATTGCGGGGAATTCCTGTCGCACCCGCTCACCACGAGCAGAGAGCCTGACACAAAGAAGAGAAGTTTCATGTTCAGTTAGACGAAAAGATGCCAACTGTTGCTCCGGGAGAGAATACCAATCGGTTGGACGGATAATCTCTTGGCGCGCGAGTGCGCTGGGGAATTCCCGACTGCTGAATCGCGCGCCATGCGTCGGTTCGGTCAGTGCTCGCGGTTTTGCCTCATAGCTCGTCCTACAGAATAGGCACGCGCCTGGTTAAGTTGGTTGCCGTAGGAGTGGTGAATAGAGGGTCTTGCTCCAGGTCGGGGAAGCCGTCCGCCGTAGGAGGATAAATGCTCAGCGTGTAAGTGATCAGCCCGGTATCCGGCCCCGTGAACGTCGCCGTGCCCGAAAGCACCGCGATGGCCGTGACTGTGAGCGGATTACCTGCCGCTTGGAGGTAGCCAATGTGCGTGTACTTGGCGGTATCGCGGCTGATCATTTGACTCTCCCCGATGGCGTCGCTGATCGTATCGGCCCCGAAATAGCCGAGCAGGGCCTGGAAGTCCTCCCCCCAGCTTGTCACGACCACGTGGTCGCTCGCCGTTCGTCCGGCCGGGTCCAGCGGGATGACGACAAAACTCCAAGTGAACCCCGGACTGCCGCCCACATACGAGCCCCCGAGTTGATACTGGGGTTGCTTCGAGGCCAGCGAGAATCCAGCTGCCACCAGGACGACCGCCAACATACTCCAACGCGTTTTCCTGTCTTTCAACAGGCCAGTCATCAGCTTCTTCATTCTGATCATACGAGGATTCCTTTCTCTCATTTCCGTGGTGTGGGATTCGGCGGTCGGGGATTCCCGAAAGGAACGCCTCGCGGTCTGCCGGGCGATTACTCCTGCCTCGGTCGCGAGTTCCCAGGCGCACATGCCCGGCGGACTTAAAGCCGCCGGGACGCGCGCCCCGTCGTGAGACTGACACCACGCCAGTCATCACTCCCGTACACCGGAAAAACTTGGGAAAGGGGACAAGAATTCTGGCCCGCCGGCCGATCCACGGTTGAATTCACAGAAACGAAGAGAACGAAGCGGATTCAGAAATGCCTTGCGGCGTTAGGAGGCGGGTCCGGCTTCTTCGTTTCCTTCATGGTCTTCTGTGAGCATTCATCGGGGGCTCTCTTTCCTCTCCCTCGCCTCGATTTCCGCAAACGACGGCGCGCGCCATAGTAGCACCGGGCCGAAAGGGACCGCGGACGCCAGTGTGTTGCCGTCAGGAGAGAAGGCGATGATGTAGGAAGGGCTGACTGCTCGCTTGTTGAATTCCAGAGTGATCAATTCCCTCTGAATTGCCGGCTCCCAGAGCTTGATGGCCACGTTTGGGCCGTAGCCAGCCACGGCCAAGCGTTGGCCGTCGGGCGAAAAAGCGAGCGCACTCAGATGATTGAAATGGCTGCGCAAGGTCATCAACTCGCGCCGTTTGTGGACATCCCAGAGTTTGACGAAATCGTCGTACCCGGCTGAGGCGAGGATCCATCCATTCGGTGAAAACAACACGCGCTCGACTCGCGGAGAATGGCCGCTCAACGCAGCGACAAGCTTGCCATCGGAAAGACTCCAGAGTTTTACGGTGCCGTCCTCATAAGACAGCGCGAGCAGGCGATCATCAGGGGAGAAATCCGCCCACCTCACCCCCACCGTTTCGATGCCGTTAAGCTGGATCTCTTCCCACGAATGAGTCTGCCAGACTTTCAAGGCTCGTGCCGCCCCGCCCGTACGGGTCAATATTTCCCCACGCTGGACACCCGCCCAAAGATATCTCCCACCCGGAGAGAAACCCAGGATGGTGATAACTCTGGATGGGTACACCAGGTTGGTGACGGCGCGCCGGGCCGGCCAATCCCAGGTTTTGACGTTGCCAGCGACGTCGCCGATCGCGAGCCATCGTCCGTCAGGCGACAGCGCCACGCTCGAGTTATTACTGCCCAGCGCGGGCAGGGGTTCGATCGGCTGCAACGACAAGCCATCCCAAACACTGACGGAACCATCAGGCTGGCCGAGGGCAACGAACTGCTGGCTGTTGGTGGTGAAGGCCAGGCAGCGCGCCGGTATTGGGACGGGCCACCGAGCACCGTGTGGCGCGCTGACATCCCAAAAGCGCACGCAGCCATCTTTGCCGCCGCTAATCAGTGTCTTGCCATCCTTCATGAAAGCCACGGCCCAGGCCTCGTTCAAATGGCCCTGAAGACGGCAACGCACGGTATTGTCGGCGATATTCCAAACGCGAACCGTCTGGTCGCCACTCGCGGAGGCCAGCAGCTCGCTATTCGGAGTGAACGCAAGCGACAGAACCCAATCCTTGTGGCCGACAAGCTCGCCCCGCAATTGACCCGTCTCGGAATCGCAGAGGCGGATGACCATCCTCAGACCTACTGCCCAAGCGAGGATATGGCCGTCAGGCGAAAACGCGATTGCGGTGACTTGGCCGTCCTTCGGGTCCGGCGCCGGAATCTCCAGACAAGTTGTCCCCGTCCGCGAGTTCAAGACGCGGACTCCTCCGTTCAGGTCGCCAAATGCCAGGCGAGATCCATCCGGAGAGAGGCGAACGAGTCGGCCCACGGTGTTAGATGACGTGACGAAATTGGTGATCTCACTTTGCGATTCCACTTCCCACACTCGGATGGTTAGCTTGCTGTCCATGGTCGCCAGCAGTTTTCCGTCGCCAGAAAACGAAAGGGATCTTACGAATACCGGGTGCGGAAGCGGAGGTTTGGCCACTCCCGTGTTTGCATCCCACAGAGTCACTTCGGCATGCCCAGTGTCATCGCAATTCGCCGCCGCCAGCAGACTGCCGACGGGCGAGAACGCCATCGCACCCCTCCGCCCGGAAGCCGGCAATTCCTTCAATGGCCGTTTGCCGGGCAAATCCCAGAGCGCGACGCCGTCGCCCTTCTGGACCGCCAGCACGTTTCCGTCCGGAGAAACGGCCAGCCCGCCGATCCAAGTGTTGGTATAGCGACAGAGCGTGAACCAATCGTCGCTCTGGCAAAGCTGCCACAGGTAACGCCATTCCCATTGGCGCAGGTCAGTTGCATTCGGACTGCGTTTCTGCCTCCTCGGAAGATACTTTTCCAACAAACTCACGGCGCGGCCGTAATCTCCTTCCTCCAGTGACAGTTGCGCCTGGTTCATGTCGGCGGCGCAAGCAATCTGAAGGGCGAATTGTTCTCCCGTTTCGGCGCGTTGGCGTTGCGATTCTTTTAGCTGCAACTGCCAAAGGACGCCGGCAAAGCCCAACAGAAACGTCAGTATCGCCACGGCGGCCAGGCTCGCCGCTTGCGGCTTGCGCCGGCTCCAGCGCCAAACTCTGCCCGTCATGCCGAGGGGCCGGGCGACTATCGGCTCGCCCCGCAGAAATCGGTTCAACTCTTCGGCCAAAGCCTGCGCGGTGGGATACCGGCGCGCGGGTTCTTTCTCCAGACACTTCAGGCATATCGTCTCCAGATCGCGCGGCACGCTCGGATTCAACAGACGCGGCGCGACCGGTTCGGTGTGCAGCACCAGGTCGAGGTGTCGGTGAGCGATTCAGCCTGGAACGGCGGGCGGCCCGGTCAGCAAGTGATATAGCGTGGCGCCCAGCGCATACACGTCGGTGCGCCGTGACACTGGCCATGCCGGGCCGGCGCTTGCTCCGGCGGCATGTAGTTCGGCGAGCCGAGCACCTGGCCGGTCACCGTCAGTTCGCGAAGTCGCCGTCGAGCCGCCGGGCCAGGCCGAAGTCGGTGATGCGCGGCTGGTCGTTGCGCGTCAATCAGCACGTTCGAGGGCTTCAGGTCGCGATGCAGAATGCCGCGCTCGTGCGCGTAATGGACCGCCTCGGCGATGGTCTTGAGATAGCCGGCAGCGCGCTTGGACGTGAACAGTTCGTTTCTCGACCAGCTGTGCCAGGCTTTGGCCCTTCGACGTAGTCCATCGACGAAGAAATGCCGGCCCTCGTGGATGCCGACTTCGTGGATGGCGACGATGTTCGGGTGCTGCAGACTGCCGCGGCGGAGACCGGCTTCCGCTCGAAACCGTTTGACCAATTCCGGACTGGAGCCGGGACCGAAGAGCATCATCTTGATCGCGACGATGCGGTCCAGGCTGCTTTGCCGCGCCCGATAGACGACGCCCATGCCGCCGCGGCCGATCTCTTCCAGCAATTCGTAGTCGCCGAATCGGGAGCCTGGTTAAGGGGACGGTTTCGCGAGGCCATTTGCGTCGCTCCGCTGTTCTTCGGAGGAGGCTGCCTGCTGACTCCAGGCACCGCACAGAGGTTTTCGCAATCCTCGTCCGGCTTCAGCGGCGCTGCGAAGCGAACACACGGGCACACGCCTCGCAGTGCGTCCTCGGGCAAAGGGCGCCCGCACTAGGGACAAGTTCGTTCGTTCGGCATAGCCGAAGGCGGCTTGTCAGCCGCTCACTATTTACAGAGGCAAATCGGGGGAAAAGGTGCATGCCACTATCCGCTCATCACTGAGATGAATACCGAATCTCCTCATCCACCTCCGCCGGGTCGGCCACCGTGTGGGCGATCTCTCCTCTCACCAGTTCGCGGTAACGCTGGCGCAGCCGATGGACTGCGCGATTTCACCGCGCTCTCCTCAGACCATTTCTACGGCCAGTTCACCACAAGTGACCTCGTTCTCGCCCGCCACGAAAGCCCGCAATCGCTCGAACTGTTCCGGCTTGCCCGCGGAGACATTTTCTTCACGCAGCCGGGTGAGCGCTTGTTCCAGCAACGTCATGCGCCCAACGGCGCTCGTAGATTTTTTCCGGCCTTCAGATCATCCACGGGTTCCAGGCGATAGCGCTCTTCCGCTTCCTGAGCATCAAGAGAAAGAACCTCGGCCCCGCCACCGCGCTTGACGGCCTTGGCCCGGTCCCGCTGGTCGCAAAGAAAATGCCGCAGCGAAGCCAGGAGGAACGAGCGGAACTTCCCCTTCTCGGGGTCGACCTGGGCGAAGGATTTTCGCGCCAGCAAACGAGCGAAGAAAGCTTGCGTCAGATCCTGAGCGTCTTCGGGGCCATGTCCCTCGCGCCGGACGTAAGCATAGAGCGGATACCAGTAAGTGCGGCACAATTGTTCCAGCGCGACCGACGCTTGCGTGTCAGTGCCCTGCCCCGCCGCCAGCACCACGCTCCAGTGTGTGGTAGCGAAAACGCTCCCGTGCGTCTGGGGCTCAGAATTTCGTACCTCCGTCCGCACGGCTTCATTGAACCAAATACAGTGCCCGTTTGCACGCCTAATCTTGATCGCTAAGAAACTCTGGTGGTGACCGGACGAGTGAGCAGGCAACCGAGTTATCGCGGTTGAACCTCTCCGCACGCCCAGCGACGCGCTATTACTCCAGGACTTCAGCTCTCGACAGGCCAACGCTCACTTCACCAACTCAGCAGCCGTCCTTCCGATAGGGGGCATTTCGTTGAAAAGGACCCAATACATTCCGAGATGGCCGATTGCCTGTGAGAAGCTATCGAAGTCCACCGGCTTGCAGATGTAGCTGTTCACCCCCAGATCATACGCTTCGTTCAAGTCTCGTTCTTCCTTGGAACTTGTGAGAACCACCACGGGCAGGCGGCGGGTCCTCGGAGTGGATCGAATTCGACGCAGAATCTCAATGCCACTAACCTTGGGAAGCTTCAAATCCAGCAGCACGACAGCGGGCAGCAGGTCCACGTCATGATCGGCGAACGGCTCGTTGCCGAACAGACACGTCAAAGCCTCTTCACCGTCGCGCGCCACGAGAACTTCGTTCATGATATTGTTTTTGCGCAGCGCCCGCAGTGTCAATTCCTCGTCATCAGGATTGTCCTCGACGAGAAGAATCATCTTGCGCGTGAGCGTGCGATCATCAATGGGCACTGTGAACGTGGCGTTCATAGGCGATTTTGCTTTTCGAGAAGTAAAAGGCGATCCCGGCCTCCGCACAACCGGGCCTTCACCCCAGTCGCACTATGCCCTCGGGTGCGCGGCGTCGTAGGCTCTTTTCAAGCGCTCCGTTGTCAAATGCGTGTAAACTTGCGTGGTGACAAGATGCGCGTGCCCGAGCAGTTCCTGGACGCTGCGCAAGTCCGCGCCTGCATCGAGCAAGTGGGTCGCGTAACTGTGCCGGAGCTTGTGCGGCGTGAGCGCGGGATCGAGGCTGGCAATCACAAGATACTTCTTCAACCGCCGCGCCAGGTCGCGTGTGCTCACTGGCGCTGGCTTACGGGTGTGCGCGAGAAAAACCGGCGATTGCCCGGAAGGTGGCTGCGGCAGCGTGCTCCAATAATTTTGGATCGCCTTCAGCGCGGGCTCACCAATCGGGACAAGTCGCTCCTTGCGTCCCTTGCCGCGAACACGCACCAGGCGCTCACCCCAATCAATGTCGTTTGCGAGCAGTCCGCTCAGTTCGCTTGCGCGCAATCCGCAGGAGTAAATTGTTTCAATGATTGCCACGTCCCGAAAACAGATGCTCGCGCTCACAGGCCGGCCGCGATGCTTTTCCTTTCTGTCCGAAAGTGGCTTCAGCGGTGCGTTCAGCAAGGAAAGTATCTGCTCTCGCGTGAGGAATTTCGGCAACCGTTTGCCAACCTTCGGCAATGCCAAATTCTTGATGGGCGATGCTGCGACATGGCCATTTCGAATAAGGTACCTGTAAAACGTCCGCAGCGCGGAAAATCGAAGCTGAATCGACGCTCGGCCGAGATTATGTCTGCCAAGAAAGCGCAAATAGGCGCGGAAATCATCGCGCTGCAACTGAACCCAATCGGGAGAAGACTGGCGTTCGTTGGCATGCCAATGGGAGAACTCAGCCAGCGCCTGGCGATAATTGCGCTGCGTGTTGGGCGACGCGCCCCGGTCGGTGCTCAGGTGAGTCAAAAAGCTTTCTAGCCACCGGTCGCGGAGCTTCCCCTTCGCTTCGGAGTTATTTTGCCCAGGAGTCTGCATTGTCCGTTCGAGTTGAGGATGGCGCTGAGAACCTGATGAACATGCCCACATTCTCGCAAATTTTCTCCCCAACGCGGTGTCTGCAGGCGATGTGACCCAGTCGGACGCTTACGGCGCAATCGTGTCGGGGCCTATTTAGCCATCACAACTTCCGCCGTTTCATCGCGAGACTGCGACACCTCGTCTCGTTGTGAAACTGCTGATGGAACAATCAGGGACGTGCCGCGACGCGCATCCAGCGGCTCCTGATCCTGAGTCTTATGGAATTTCACGCTCACGATCTTGCTCACGCCGTGCTCCTCCATCGTCACGCCGTAAAGCACGTCGGCCATGCCGATGGTGCGCTTGTTGTGCGTGATGATGATGAACTGCGAGTGCTCCAGGAACCGTTGCAGGACGCGGACGAAGCGGTTGATGTTCGATTCGTCCAGCGGCGCGTCCAACTCGTCCAGCACGCAGAACGGGCTGGGCTTGACCTGGTAAATCGAGAACAGCAGCGCCACGGCGGTCATCGTCTGTTCGCCGCCGGAGAGCAGCGAAATGGTCTGCAATTGTTTGCCCGGCGGGCGCGCCACGATGTCAATGCCGCTTTCCAGCACGTCGTTTTCGTCCACCAGCACCAGGTCCGCTTTGCCGCCGCCGAACACCTCGGTGAACATCGTCCGGAAGTTGTCGCGAATCTGCTTGAATGTCTGCGTGAACATCTCCCGCGTCTGGACGTTGATGCGGTTGATGACTTCGAGCAATTGCGCCTTGGCCTGAACCAGATCGTCGTGCTGCTTGGTCAGGAACTGATAGCGCTGCTCGGTTTCCTCGTATTCCTCGATGGCCACGAGGTTCACCGGCCCCATTTCGTCGAGACGCTTCTGCAATGCCTCGACCTGCTGCGCGACGGCGTCCCAATCCGTGGCCGCGCCAGCCGCGGCCATTTCTTCCGGCGTCATCACGTGAACCTTCGCCGGGCCTTCGTCGGCGTAGGTGATGGTGATGCACTCGCTGCGCACGTCGTCGAGGTTGACGTGATACTTCTGCTGGATGCGCTCGCGCAGGTTCTGCACGGTCATGTTCTTCTGCGCCAGTTCCACCTCAATCGTGCCGCGCTGCTCCTGCAGCTCGCGTCAAGTCGCCGCCGTTGTTCGCGCAAGTCCTCGTCGCGCGCTGCCACGTCCGCTTCCTGTGTCTGCTTCCGCGCCAGCAATTCGGCCGCCTGCGCGTTCACCTGCTCGCGGTCGTGCTGCAGAGCGTTCGATTTGCGCGCGCGATTCCTGGATCTCCGATTCCGCCTGTGCCTTGCGGCTGACGAACGAATGAAATCTTCGCCCGGCGCTGCTCGATCACCTGCGCGAGTTCGCGGATGCGCTGTCCAGCGCCTGCCTTGCTGGCGGAACGACGCACAGCTGTTCTTCCGCGCGAGCGACCTTGCTTTCGGTCAGACGCGCAGTGTTGGTCGGCGTCGCGCTGCTTGCCGGCAGATTCTCCAGATCACGCTGCTGTCGAGACGTCCAGAGACGTGCGGCTGGCGACCTGCTCCTGCTGCGCGCGTTCGCGGTTTTCCAACTCAGCTGCGCGCGCCGCCAACAGCTGCGCGCTTCTGCAGTCCTTCCTGCTCCTGCGCGGCGAGGCTCTGGATTTCGTAAACGCACCGTGTCGATCTTCTGGTGCAGCAGCCGCCGCGAATTTTCCAGCGCGTTGAACTCGCCTTCGCGCGTGGCGATGGCGACTTCCTGCTGGCGCAATTCCGTTCTGCGCTTGCTGCAAGCTCGCCTGCAATTCCGTCTGCTCGCTCTGCAACGCGCCCTTGCGGCGGCTGGCTTCGGCGACTTGTTCCTGCAAGCTCCGCCAGCGCGACGCTTGCAGTTCGGCGATCTGGTTCTTGCGGCCGAGAATCGAAGACGGCGCTTTGCTGTTGCCGTTGCCGTTCAAATAGCCGCCGGTGTAAATGCCGTGGCGGCTGAGCAGGTCGCCGCTCAAGTGTGACGAAATCGCAACCCGCGTGGCCGTTCTGCAACTGCGCCGTGGCGGCGTTCAAAGGTCGGCGCGATGAACGTGCGGCCCAGCAGACGATCTTCAACGAGTTTTTCAACCGACGGCTCGGCACGGACGACGTTCAGCGCGGGAACGACTTCACCTTTCGTCCAGTTTTGCTTTCGCCGCCTGCGCCTCCGCGCCGGGCGCCATGTCGCCGGCGAACGCGAGTTGCTGTCATCCGGCGTGTTCGACCGCGAGGGCGGCGACGCTGGCGCGACCCGCCTTGCTCGCCGTTAGGTCGGCGAGAATTTGCTGCGCGGCTTCCGGCTGCTCGGTGAGCACGAGTTGCAGGTGATGGCCGAGCGCGTTTTCGATCGCGACGACGTAATTGTCCGGCACGCGGATCCTGTCCGCCAGCGAACCGATGACGCGTCGCGACGTGCGCAACGCCGCGAGCGCGCCGGCGCTGAAACCTTCGTGCGAGCCTTCAAGTTGTTCGAGCACGTTCAGCCGCGAGCGTTTCTCGGCCTGCGGCTGCAGAAACCTGTCCTGCTCCGTGAGGCTGTGTCGCAATTCGCTCTGAATTTCCCGCAGCCGCTCCTGCCGCTCCTCGACCGTGCCGCGCTTGGTCTGCGACACTCAGCTTCTCCGCCTCGACGTTCGCGGCGAATTCGTGCAGCCGCGCTTCCAGCCGCGCGCGCTCCTCTTCCAGCTGAATCTTCTCGGCGGAAAGCTTTTCGAGGCGGACGACGTTGCCCTGCTTCTGCAAATCGAGCGCGTTGATCTCGTTGCGCACGCGGGTCAAATCCTGCGCGGCGGCGAAGGCCTCGGCTCTGCGCCTGCCGCAACGCTTCCTGATCGGCGCGTAATTCTTCCTCGACTTTGCGCAACGCTTCCTGCTTGGATTTCAGCGACTCGCCGATGCTGCTGTCAGATTGCTGTCTCGCATCGAGCGAGACGGTCTGAGATCGCAGCAGAGTTCGTCCGTCGCGACGCGGCGGCGTTCCTCGGCTTGCGGTGATGTCGGCCAGTAGCCTTTGGTATTTTGCGCTGCGAGTTCGCGCAGGCGTTCCTCGTTGAACTGAATCCGGCTCTCGTGCCGGTCGCATCTCGCCCTTCAACTCCAGCCCGCGCTGCTGCGTGGCGGCGATCTCATGTTCCAGCTCGGAAAGCCGCTCGCGCAGTTGGGCAATTTCGTCCTCGCAGCGCAGCACGTCGGCGGAACCGGTTTCGATCTCGTTGCGCAAGTTGTCGGCCGCCGCTTGCTCGCTCGCGAATCTCGCCTGCAGCACGTCGAACTGATGCCGCGCGAGTTGCGTGTCGAGATGCTGCAAGTTCTGCCGAAATTTGTTTGTAGCGGCGCGCCTTGCCAGCCTGGCGTTGCAGCGAACCGATCTGCCGTTTCACTTCGCGGATGAGATCGGCGACGCGCAAAAGATTTTGCTCGGTGTATTCGAGTTTGCGGAGCGATTCTCTTCTTCTGCGCCTTGAATTTCGTGATGCCGGCGGCTTCCTCGAAAACCATCCGGCGATCTTCCGGCTTGCTGGAGAGAATCTGCGTGATGTTGCCCTGCGCCATGATGCTGTAACTGGTGCGCCCCACGCCCGTGCCCATGAAGAGCTGCTGGATGTCCTTCAGCCGGCACGGCGTCTTGTTGATGAAATACTCGCTGCCGCCGTCGCGGAACACCCGACGCGTGACCGTGACTTCGTTGTAGGCCACCTCGACGCCCGCAGCGCGAAGGTGCTCCTCATCCACGCCGCCGAGGGTGAGCGAAACCTCCGCCATGCCCAGCGGCTTGCGGCCGTCCGTGCCGTTGAAAATCACGTCGGCCATTTCGCCGCCGCGCAGGGCCTTGGCGGATTGCTCGCCGAGCACCCAACGGATGGCGTCTGAGACGTTGGACTTGCCACAACCGTTGGGGCCGACGATGGCCGTGACGCCGGGCTGAAAATTCAGCGAGGTCTTGTCCGCAAAGGACTTAAACCCTAAAACGGTTAAGTTCTTGAGATACATGTTTATTTAGAGAATCAAACCAGCCCAATTAGTAAAGTGAAAACCACAATACAATGGGCACACTCATTTCTACAGCACAACTAATTGGTGAGGAACCGAGATTTGCTTTGTGCTGCTAATCTAACCCAAACTGGCATCCGGAACTATTCTACCGACTCCATATTTACCGCCGTCAACTTGCTTTTCGCAACTTCTTTTTTGAAAAATCTTTTAGACGCGCCAAACGCGAATTCATAGTTTAGTCTCGCCGTCTGATAGGAAGAGCATGAGGTGGAAATTACTTCTTTTCTTGGTAGCAGCGCTTGCATCTTTGGTGCAAGACGGACTCGCACAGTTTTCCTATTCGGCGTCGGCGGTAATTCCACCTGACCTTCTCAGGGAATTTCGCGGCGTGTGGGTGGCGACGATTAAGAACGCAGATTGGCCGTCGCAATCCGGATTAAGCACAGCTCAGCAGAAAACGGAACTGGTGACTCTTTTGGATCGCGCGGCGAGGTTGAACCTGAACGCGGTAATTCTGCAAGTTCGTCCCCAGGGAGACGCATTCTATGTATCAAAGACTGAGCCGTGGTCGGATACCTCACGGGTACGATGGGCAAAGCGCCCGAACCATTTTATGACCCGCTTGCCTTCGCGGTCGAGGAAGCGCATAAGCGCGGACTGGAACTGCACGCTTGGTTCAATCCATACCGCGCATTGCATTCGTCCCACAATGGATCAATTGCCACAAACCACGTAAGCAAGTCGCATCCGGAGCTGGTCAGACAATCCGGCAAGTACCTCTGGCTCGATCCAGGCGAACCGCAGGTCCAAAGCTACTGCCTCAACATCATCATGGACGTGGTAAACCGGTACGACATAGACGGCGTTCAGTTTGACGATTACTTCTACCCGTCAGCCAAGGACTCCGGAACGACGAATTCAGATTTTCCCGACGACGCAACTTGGAAGAAATACGGCGTGCGCAGCCACATGAACCGGGATGATTGGCGCCGCGCCAACGTGGACATGTTTATCGAACGGGTCTACCGCTCCATCAAAGCCACCAAGCCGTGGGTGAAATTTGGCATCAGTCCTCCCGGTATCTGGCGCCCTGGTTTTCCGCAACAAATCAAAGGGGCGGATACGTACGCCGAAATTTACGCTGATTCCAGAAAATGGCTTGCCAATGGCTGGCTAGACTATTTTTCTCCACAATTGTATTGGCCGATCGAACCCAGGGAACAGAGTTTTCCTGTTCTGCTGAACTGGTGGCGAAGTCAAAATTTTAAGGGCCGGCATTTGTGGCCGGGTCTTGCGGCTTATCGGGCAACTGATTGGAGCCTCTCAGAGATTCCAAACCAGATTCGAATCATTCGACAGTTTCCGAATGATTCGGGTTTTATCTTCTTCCGCGCGACCAGTCTTTTCGACGATCCCGCACTCACCGAACCGCTGGAACACCAATTGCCTGCTCTCGTTCCCGCATCTACCTGGCTGGCAAGGAGTCTCCCGGGTGCGCCCATCATTGCCACTACCACACAGCAGGCTCCCCTTGCACTGCGATTGCGCTGGCGCAACACCGGTCCCGAGCCGGTGCGCCTGTGGGCAATGCAATTGCGCCTAAACAATCGGTGGACGACGCAAATTCTCCCGGCAGATCACACCTGGCATATCTTCTATGGTGCGACGTGGGAAATTCCCGAAGTGATATCGATTAGAGCAATCGACCGTACCGGCATTGCCAGTCTGCCTTCGGTTGTTGGACAAACCATTTTCACCGGATTTGCCAGTACAAATGAATTTCGTGGTGGATTGGCTCCGCGTCCCAATCCATCAGGCCGGCCGGTTCCACGAAAGCGTTGAAGATGGTTTTGGCAGGGCTGTAAGCCGAATTCTGTCTTCGCCCTTGCGAGCGGAGAGAATCATTTGTCTCAGCAGCCAGTACCCGGAACCCGTTTCACTTTCGCGAAACGTGGAGCGGGCCGCTCCGGGGTTCTCTATTTGGCCTTGCACCCGATGGGGTTTTCCGTGCCTCCGCGCTTGCGCTTGGAGCGGTGGGCTCTTACTCCACCTTTTCACCTTTGCCAACTGTAGCGGCGGTCTATGACCGCTGTTGCCGGCGCTCACAGAGCGCCGCTACAATTTCGGCGGTTTGTTTTCTGTGGCACTTTCCGTTGGAACGCCTCGCGGCATTACCACCCGCGTGTATCAAAGAAACCGTAAGCCAAAGCCTGCGGCCCAAGTTACGCGGCATCGCGCCCTGTGGTGTTCGGACTTTCCTCCCCCATCCGTAAACGAATGGAAGCGATTCTCCACCCTGCCAAAACCGCGAACAGCATACATCAAAAAGCAGCTAAAACAAGCTTGGGGAAAGTGCTCGGAGAAAGCCATGAGAACTTGAGCAATATTCCTTGGTCATGGCGGTAACATTGAAGTCGCGAAACAAGTGGTTCGTAGAACGTCAATCCACTGCCGCGAGATCCATATCCCGCGTGTAGTAGAGAATCCGTCCGCAGTTGATGCACGTCACAATTTCCTGCTGCCCCTGGCATGTCACCAGGATTTGCGCGGGCAACCGCATGTGGCAACCGCCGCAAACTCCATGTTGGACACCGACCACGACGTTCTCGCCCTTGCTCTTGGAAAGCCGCTGATACCGCGCCCGTACTCCCTCCTCCACCGCCGACGCCAGTTCTTCCCGGCTTGCTTCCAACTCCGCCAATTCTTTCTTCAAATTCTGTTCCCGCGTTCCCAATTGCACAACCTGGTCATCCACCAGCTTCGTTGCGTCCGCCGCTGCGCGGGTCGCTTGCACGACCTCCTTTTGCGCAACCTCAGATTGCTCCATCAATTCGATTTCCTGGTCTTCAATTTTGAAAATGGCTTCTTTGCACGTTTCAATTTCGTGCGCCAACGCTCGATACTCCTCGTTCTTGCGCGTCTGGAGTTGCTGATTTGAGTAGCGCTCGATCAGCTGCTTCTTGGCCTCAACCTCCAGCTCCAGTTCTTTGCGGCGCGATTCCAGCATTTTGATTCTTTGTTTCGCGCTCTCCAGCCCGGTCTGTGCCGACGCCGCCTTTGCCTTCAGCATCTTGCGCTCCGGCTCGATGTGATCCAACTCGGTTCTGAGCCGGCTTATCTTGCGGTCGCGGTCTTGAAGAATCAGGAGCTTTTCAATCGTTTCAAACATTTGGTTCTCAGTCTTTCGAATCAATGGACATACAAGATTATCCGCCGGTTCAATTCAAGTCAATGCGCCCGCAAAGAGCGCCCAATCTCCATCGGACTGTGCGCACGTTTTGTTGGCTTCGGCTCGCGCGGCAGTTTATGCTCGAAGATTCAATTTGAACCGACTGATAATGCCGACGTATGACCCGATCATCCCTCCTTGTTTCGTTCCTGTTAAGTGGCGTCGCGTTTGCCGCTGCGCGCAGCCACGCCGCCGATTCTGACCTCGATCTGGCGCGTCGCCTAAATCAGGCGTTCGCTGATGTCGCCGAAAAAGTTTCTCCATCCGTCGTCGTCATCACCGTCACTCAAAAGGCCGAACCGGCTTCCCTGGACGCTCAACCCGAAACCGAAGATTCCACCAACTCGACTCACGACGATCTCTGGCGTTTTTTCCATCGCCAATTTGAAAACGAGTTCCCGGTTCAAGGCCAAGGTTCGGGCATCATCATCCGCACGAACGGCTACATTCTCACCAACCGGCATGTCGTTGAAGATGCGCGCGACATTCAGGTGCGTTTGCATGATGGACGCACGTTCAAAGCCACGCTCCGCGGCGTCGATTCGCAGTCAGACCTTGCCGTGATTAAAATCGGAGCGGAAGACCTTCCAGTCGCCAGGTTTGCCGACTCCACCAAAACGCGTGTCGGCGAATTCGCCATCGCAATCGGCGCGCCATTCATGTACGACTATAGCGTCACGTTTGGACACGTGAGCGCCAAGAGCCGCTCCAACGTAATTCCCGTTTTCGAAAATGGGGGCTCGATGGATCAAGATTTCATCCAGACTGATGCCAACCTCAATCCGGGTAACAGCGGCGGCCCGCTGCTGAACATTGATGGCGAGGTCATCGGCATCAACGCTGTCATTCGCGGGTTGCGCACTGGGATCGGCTTCGCCATTCCCGGCAGCCTCGCGCGCGAAGTCTCCGACGAGCTTGTCGCGACCGGCAAATTCCCTCGGCCCTGGCTCGGAATTTCCATCCGCGCATGGCGCGACGAACCGAATTACCATTCCCTCACGAATGGCGTAAGCGACGGCGTCGTGATCAAATCCATTCTGCCAGATGGGCCAGCCGCTAAATCCGAATTGCAGACAGGTGACATCATCACAGCCGTGGACAACCATGCGGTCGGCACGCCGCAGCAATTGCGCAACGAGGTCCGCGGCAAAAAAATCAATCAGCCCGTCACGCTCGATGTGGTTCGAGCCGGCAAATCCATCAAGCTGAAAATCTCTCCTGCCGAATATGTCGAATCTCAAATCGTCATTGTGTACCCGCCGACGCTCCGCGCGAGACCACTGCCCGCCCCGGCATCAACCAATTCAACCGAACTCGGTATCACAGTCGTTCCGCTGACCCGCGAACTGGCGACTTTGTTTGGCGTGGAATCAGGAAAAGGTCTGCTCGTGGCTGCTGTGGATCACGACAGTCCAGCGCAGCGCAAAGGAATAAAACCAGGCGACGTGATTACGGAAATCGGGCAGCAAACCGTCGGCACAATTGAACAATTCTCCGAAGCGGTCAGCAAAGCGGATCTCAAGAAAGGCGTGACGGTCAATTTGTTCAACGGCAACAAATCGCGGTTGGAGATACTCAAGGAAGAAACTCCGTAGTACGGTTTGGGCAGATGATCCAGTGCATGGCTCCAGCCGGGGCGGATTGCCGGAACTGTTTGCACTTTGACTCGACCCCGCTAACTTACGCCCATGCGTTTCATTGGGAACATCATTGAGAAACTGCAGCGCCATCCGAAGCGGATTGTGTTTCCGGAAGGCGCCGAACCGCGCGTGCTTCAGGCCGCGCGCCAGTTTCATTCGCTGCGGCTCGGCGCGCCGATTCTGCTCGGCGACCGCACGCGAATCAAAACAGCTTGCCGAGGAATTGAACATTCGTCTCGAAGGCATTCGCATCATCAACCCCGCTGAAAGCGAAGACCTCGACAATTTCGCGCGCCGCTTCGCTACAATTGCGCCGCTACAAGGGCATTGAAAGCGCCGGAAGCGCGCGAGGCGATGTTGCAGCCGAATTATTTCGGCGCCATGATGGTCGCGATGCATCAGGCCGACGGCCTTGTTTCCGGCACGAGCCACACGACCGGCAGCGTGCTGCGTCCGCTGTTTCAAATCGTGAAAGTCGCGCCGCAGGCCACCACCGCTTCGAGCTGCCATGATCATGGAAGTTGAGGACACGCGCTTCGGCGAGAACGGCGTTATGTTCATGGCGGATTGCGGAGTGATTCCCGAACCGAACGTCGATCAACTCGCGGACATTGCTGTTTCCACAGCGCAACTCGCGCGGCAATTGCTGAACATCCGCCCGCGGGTTGCCCTGCTCTCGTTTTCGACCAAAGGCAGCGCCACGCATCCGTCCATTGGCCGCGTCCAGGCGGCCACGGCGCTGGCCCAAAAGAAGGCCGAAGAGAAACGGCTCGATGCGGATTTCGACGGCGAATTGCAGGTGGACGCCGCGCTCGTTCCGGAAATCGCGGCGCGCAAATTGCCAGAAAGCCAAGGTGGCGGGCCGCGCAAACGTGTTGATTTTTCCCGACCTCAATTCCGGCAACATCGCCAGCAAACTCGTCCAGCACATCGCGCGCGCGAACGCTTACGGCCAGATTCTCCTCGGCCTGGACCGCCCGGCGGCTGACGTGTCGCGCGGATCGAATGCGCACGACATTCTGGGCGTCGCCGCCATCGTCGGCGTGCAGTCGATCGAATACACGAAGCTCTACCCCGGCGCCGGCCAGAAATTGCCCGGCGAATGAACACGTCCACTCCACGCGTTTTCATCGCCGCCACCCGGCAGAACGACGGCAAGACCACCACCTCGCTCGGACTCCTTGCCGCGCTGCAGCGCTATTTCCCTCGCGTCGGTTACATCAAACCCGTCGGCCAGCGCTTTGTGGAAATCGAGGAGCAGAAGATTGACGAGGACACGGTGCTCATGGACGCGGTGTATCGGCTCAACTGCCCGCTCGTGGACATGAGCCCGATTGCGGTCGAACCGGACTTCACGCGGAAATATCTCGAGTCGTCCAACAACGAGGCGCTTGTCAAAAAAATCAAGCAGGCGTTCGACCGCGTGGCGTGGGAAAAGGATTTCGTGCTGTGTGAAGGCTCCGGGCACGCCGGCGTCGGCTCCGTGTTCGATCTGTCGAACGCGCAGGTCGCGAAAATTCTCGGAGCGAAAGTCATCATCGTCACGCAAGGCGGCATCGGCAAGCCCATCGACGAAGTCTCGTTGAACCAGGCGTTGTTCGAAAAGGAAGGCGTCGAGAGTCATCGGCGTCATCCTGAACAAGGTGCTCGGCCAAGAAGCTCGATTCCATCACGGAGTTCGCGCGACGCGGACTGAAGCGGAAAGGACTGGAACTGCTCGGCGTCATTCCGCATCAGCGCATTCTTTCCAGTCCGACGGTCGAATTGATTCGCGACGAGTTAAATGCCGAAGTTCTGAGCGGACCCGACAAACTTTCGGCCATTGTGGACGACGTGGTTGTGGGCGCGATGAGCGCGCAGAACGCGATGAAGTTCTTTCAGCCGCGGCGTGCTGCTCATCACTCCCGGCGACCGCGAGGACATCGTGCTTGCCGCGTCTGCAAGCCTCGACGCACAGAATAATGAAAGAATGGCCGGCATCGTTCTCACCGGGGACTTGCGTCCAGGCCCAAGCGTGCTGAAGGTAATTCGCTCAATGCCAATTCCCGTGTTGCTCGCCGCGCAGGACAGCTATGAAGTCGCCTCGAAGGTCCACGACCTCACCGTGAAGACGCGCCCGAGCGACGCCGAAAAGATTTCACTCATCCGCGACATCGTCGCCAGTAACGTGAACGTCCAAAAACTTCTTCAATCCATTGATCATGTCTCTCCCGCTGCCTTTTGATCCGGCCCTCGATTCGTTGCCGGTGTACCAACCAGGCCGGCCCATCGAGGATGTCGCGCGCGAACTTGGCCTGCCCGCCGACGACATCATCAAACTCGCATCGAACGAAAACCCGCTCGGCCCATCACGCCTCGCGCTCGCTGCGATGCGCAAGGCGCTGACGTGCGTGAATCTGTACCCGGATGGAAATGCGTTTTACCTGAAGCAGAAGCTTGCCACCAAACTCGGCATCACGCCGGCCAACCTGATTCTCGGAAACGGCTCGAACGAAATCATCGAGTTTATCGGCCACGCGCTGCTGTCGCCCGGCGCGGAAGTTGTCGTCTCGCAATACTGCTTCGCCGTTTACCCGATTGTCACGGCACTCTTCGGCGCGAAGCTCGTCACGGTCCCGGCAAAGAATTACGGCCATGATCTCGACGCGATGCTTGCCGCGATTACGCCCGACACGCGAATTGTCTTTGTTGCGAATCCAAACAACCCAACTGGCACCGTCGTGAGCCGCGACAAACTCGCCCGCTTCGTCAGTGCCGTGCCACCAAACGTTTTGCTCGCGCTTGACGAGGCTTATATCGAGTTCCTGGATGAACCGCTCGATTTGCTGCCGGAGATTCGCAGTGGCGCGAGGCCGAATCTGCTGCTCATGCGGACATTTTCAAAAATCCACGGCCTCGCCGGACTGCGCCTCGGCTACGGCATCGGCCATCCGGAGTTGATTGCCGCGTTGGAGAAAATCCGCCAGCCATTCAACATCAACGCTGTCGCGCAGGCAGGCGCGCTCGCTGCGCTGGACGACGACGATCACGTTGCGAAACACTCGACGCAACAACGCGCGCGGTCTCAAATTTTACTCGCGTGCCTTTCGCAAGCTGCGACTCGAATTCATTCCCTCGTCGGCGAATTTCATTCTCGTGCACGTCGGTGAAGGCCAGCGCGTGTTTGATGCGATGCAGAAGCTGGGCGTCATCGTGCGTCCGATGGGCGGCTACCAACTGCCCGAGTGGATCCGCATCTCGATCGGCACGTCCAAGGAGAACAAGCGGTGCTTGGACGCCTTGACTCACATTTTAGCGGGAATGCCTTCAACGAACTGAACGCTGGGTAAAATTCAAGGGCAATTCAAAATCGCGGTGGAGACACCGCAACGCGACGTCTCCACCCAAAATGGCACCCATCGGCAAAACTGCCTTGACTCAGGCGTGTGCCATTTCCGGTTGCTTCTTCTGCATGTCTGCAAAGAAGGCCTTGGCGCCTGCGGCAATTTGATCTTGCGTGAGGTCCTGTTTGTGCGTCGCGATGGACCATTGATGGCCGAAGGGATCTTCCACCTGCCCGCAGCGGTCGCCCCAGAACTGATCGGTCATCGGCATCTTCACCGAGCAGCCGGCCTTCACTGCCCGATCAAACGCCGCATCGGCATTCTCGACGTAAAGGTAGAGCGGGACGGTAGTGCCGCCGCGACTTTTGGGTGAAAGACAAGTCGGCGGAAACTCGCTGCCGAGCATCAGCATCGAGTTGCCGATTTTTAATTGCGCATGCATGACGTTCCTGCCGTCGGGCGTCATGTGCCGTTCGATTTCCCGGGCGCCGAGAGCTTTCTTGTAGAATTCAATCGCCCTGGCTGCCTCCGAAACCGTGAGGTGCGGAGTGATCGTGTGGAATCCATCTGGAATTGGTTTGGCCATAACTTTTCTTTCGTTTGGTGTTGTAACTGAATTATTGAGTCGAGCCTCACCTTATCGCGGCAGTCCGTTGCGGCGATTGGGGTGAACAACCTATGGACGCTATTTCGGAAGAAATCCCGTTGGGCAGATGCGGGCCGTCATCGCCGCTGCTCACGCGCGGTAGCGCAGAAGAGGAATATCGCGTTGCTTTAACACGCTCAAAAATTGTTTTGAATCCAGCGCGAAACCCTTTACTTATCACATCACGAAAGCTGAAGACATAACGTGAAACTGACCGACCTGCGCGGCATCCTCCAATACATCCCGCAATTCCGGGAGAAAACCTTCGTCATCGGCGTGGATGGCGCCATCGTCACCGACGAAAATTTCGGCAACATCCTGCTGGACGTGGCGGTGCTGCGCTCGTTGAACATCCGCGTCGTGCTCGTCCACGGCGCGTCGGCGCAAATTAAATCGCTGGGCGAAGAGTTGAAGGTGAAGCCGTCGAACCTCGATGGCGCGGGTATCACGGACGCGGAGACGTTGCAACTTGCGCTCACGGCCGCAAACCGGCTGACGCACGAAATTCTTGAAGGCCTTTCCGCGAACGACCTGCGCGCCGCTTGCACCAATGCCATCATCGCGCATCCGATGGGCATCATTCAGGGCATGGACCATCTCTTCACGGGCAAGGTCGAGCGCGTGGACAGCGAGCTTCTGCAAACGCTGCTCAACCAGGGCATCATTCCCGTCGCGCCGCCGCTCGGCTTCGACGGCGACGGCAAAACGTATCGCGTGAATTCGGATAGCGTTGCCGTGGCAATTGCCGAAGCGTTGAAGGCGACGAAGCTGATCTTCATCACCGCGCAGGATGGGTTGCGTCACAACGATCAGCTCATCCGGCAAATGCTCGTGGCTGATCTGGAGAAATTGTTTCAGCAGAATAGCACTGGGTTTGCACCGGAGATTCTTTCGAAGGCGCAACACGCCATCGCCGCGTGCGCCGCAGGCGTGCAACGCGTTCACATCATCAATGGCCGCGTGGACGAAGGATTGCTTGCAGAAGTTTTCTCGAACGAAGGCATCGGCACGTTGATTTACGCGAACGAATACCAGCAGATTCGTCCGCGCGAAAAAGAAGGACGTGCGCGCGATTCAGATGCTGACCAAGAAGGCTGTTGAATCCGACGAACTCGTGAAGCGCACGCGGGCGAGCATCGAGAAGAGCCTCAACGATTATTACATTTTCGAGATTGACAAGAACCCGGTCGCCTGCGTCGCGCTGCATGTTTATCCCGAGCAAACCAAAGGCGAACTGGCGTGCCTTTACGTCAGTCCGTCGCACGAAAACCAGGGCATCGGCCGCAAGCTGATTCAATTTGCCGAAACCAAAGCGCGCGAGATGGGACTTGAACGAACTCATCACGCTCTCGACGCAGGCGTTCACCTATTTTCAATCCAAGGGCGGGTTCGCGGAAGGCACGCCGGACGACTTGCCGCCGGTTCGGCGCGAGAAGTACGACCAAAGCGGACGCAATTCCAAGGTGCTGGTGAAGAAAGCTGAAGTAACCGCGTTAGATTCGACCGCGGAGACGCGGAGGCGTAGAGAAGAATGATTTCTCAAACTGTATTGGAAGAATTTTTCAGTGCCTGTAAAAAGCACGCCGTGATTCCAACTCAGTTCCTTCTATTGGTCAAAATCGCCGGGCAAACAATCGCTCTTGTCGAAAATTCCTCTGCGTCCCGGCGTCTCCGCAGTGAAGATTACAGGTTCCTGAAACAATTCCCCTGCTCCACCTCACGGTTCGGCATCGGTCAGACGGAAGGGTCAAACTGCACGCCACTGGGATTGCATCGCATTGCAGAGAAAATCGGCGAAGGCGAACCAGCGGGAACCGTCTTCAAGTCGCGTCACGTCGTCGGCCACACGTCGCAGCCGGAATTTGCGGATGCCAAGATTACCACGCGCATTCTCTGGCTGGAAGGGCTTGAGCCTGGCTTGAACCGCGGCGGCAATGTGGATTCACATGCGCGTTACATTTACATCCATGGCACGACGGACCAGACGAGCATCGGCAAACCCGCTTCGTGCGGCTGTATTCACATTGCGGATGCGGATCTGATTCCCCTTTTCGATATGCTGCCGAGCGGAACGTTGGTTTGGATTGAGCGCTGAAATGTTCGCAGGCTCTGGTGGATTTCTTGAAACGGCGTTCCCGATTTAGTGAAAGCTGGTAATCAACCAGAACGTGCCAACGCCAATCGCCGCCAACGAACAGGTTGCCATCAATCGTTGATAAGCTCTGCCGCTGCCGATCGAGCACCGCGTCGCCAGGAGGCCGATCATTGACGAGAACACCGCCATGGAAACCACTGTGCCCGCGCCAAACGCAATGAGGTACGTGAGCGCCTGTGTCGTTGTCGGAAACGCCAGGACCGGCAGCACTCCGAGGAAGTGCGAACTGCCCGCGAGTCCATGGAGAATGCCGATTCCAAAAGCGGCGTGAGTGTGGCGATGCGATGCGGCAGCTTCGTGCGAAACCTTGTGGCCGTGAACGTGGACATGGACATGGCGCTCGCCGTCGTGCTCATGCGCATGAGTGTGCACACTATTGCCGAACGCCTTACGCAATCCCCAAAGACCGATGCCGAACAACATCACGCCAACGAGACGTTCACCCCATGTGGAGAGCAAATCTACAGGAAGCAATTCTCGCAGCCACAACGAAAGCAGGCCGACTATAGCGACGCCTGCCGAATGCCCAAATCCCCAGCGCATTCCCGGAATCCATCCTCTGGCGCGGACGCTGCGCAGCCAAAGGAGCAATTGCGGCGAGATGGTCCGGTCCGGACCACACATGAATTATTCCCGCCACCAGTCCCGCGATAAAAACGACAATCATTTCATCTGCCTTGCTTCTCGACCGCCAAATGCGACTCGTCAAAAATCTCGCCGAAGCATACTGCCTTTCGCCACGCGCCGATTGCCAAAATCCAGCCCTCTTTTGCGTAACACGAATTGCCGGAACCGTAATGCCGCGCCCAAAGCCGCGTCAAGCCAGATGAACATCCATGTCACTTGGTTGTCTCGCAGTACACCAAGGATCACGAATGCGCCCTACGAGGACATTCTGGGCCTGGCCTTTGCGACGAACGCAGTGACGGTGAACACCGGCACGGCCGACCGCAAGGTGGAGTATTTCCATCGGGAAATCGCGGTGACGAACGGTTCCGGCCCGTGCTGGCAAAACGTGTGTCAGTTCGGGCGGCACGGCGACCAACGGCGGGTCGGTGTTTCTGGCCAGCTCGCAGGCGCTCACGTGACACTTCTGAATGCGGGAATATTCAATTCTTTGATCGGACGATGCAGTTGAGATTGGTGGAGCGGCCAACCTGGCCGCTGGAGGCGGCAACTTGCCGCCGCAGCCGGCGCGTCCAATCGTTCACCTCTTTTGCGGCTCGCGCACGGAGGTTCTGTCGGGCTCGTAGCCCGACAGAACGGGCAGGTTGCCCGTTCCACCCGGCCTTCGGGTGAATTGTTCGGCTTTGCTTTCGACTTTCAACTTTCCCGTTCTGGCCTATTTTGGCGGCGTGACGTTGACGGAACAAATGACGCAGCTGGCCAAGCAGGCCAAGGCGGCGTCGCGCGAGCTGGCGCAAGCTGACGACGGCGGAGAAGAACGCCTGCCTGCTCGCGATGGCCGACGCGCTCGAAAAAAACGCCGCCGCCATCAAAGCCGCCAACGCGCTCGACATGGAAGCCGGCGCGAAGATGGGCCTGTCCTCCGCGATGCTCGACCGGCTCAAGCTCGATGACAAACGCATCGCCGCAATGGCCAAAGGCTTGCGCGAAGTGGCCGCGTTGCCCGATCCGGTCGGGCAGAATTCTGGATGAGCGCGTCGCGGCCCAACGGCTTGAAGCTGCAGAAGATCTCCACGCCCATCGGCGTCGTGGTCATCATTTACGAATCGCGCCCGAACGTGACGGCGGATGCGGCGAGCCTGTGCTTCAAGTCCGGCAACGCGACGATTCTGCGCGGCGGCAAGGAGGCGCTGAACTCGAACCAGACTCATCGCGCAGATGATGGTCGAAGCGGGCAAACGGGCGCTCGCGACATTTCCCGAACACGCCATCCAAGTCGTGCCGACGACCGACCGCGAGGCCATCAAGGAACTGCTTTCGCTGACGCAATATGTGGATTTGTGCATGCCGCGCGGCGGCGAGGGCTTGATCCGCGCCGTGGCCGAGTGCTCGAAAGTGCCGGTGATCAAACATTACAAAGGCGTCTGCCATGTGTTTGTGGATGCCGATGCGGACTTGAAAATGGCGGAGGAGATCGCGATGAACGCCAAAGTGCAGCGCCCGGCGGTGTGCAATGCCATGGAGACGCTGCTGGTGGACCGAAAGGTCGCGGCGCAGTTCCTGCCGGTCATCGGTCAGCGACTCGGCGAGAAGAAGGTCGAATTGCGCGCGGACGCCGAATCGCTGAAGCCATTCTGAAATGTTCGACTGCGCAATCCGCAATCCGCCATCAAACGGGCCGCCGAGCAGGATTGGTTCACCGAATACAACGATTACATCCTGAACGTCCGCGTGGTGGATGGCGTGCAGGCAGGCGATCGACCACATCAACCATTACGGCTCGGCGCATTCGGACAGCATCGTCACGCGGAACGAGGCGCGCGCGAAGCAGTTCCTGAGCGAAGTGGATTCCGCCGCGGTTTATTGGAACGCCTCGACGCGCTTCACCGACGGCGGCGAGTTCGGCATGGGCGCGGAGATCGGCATCAGCACCGACAAGATCGGCGCGCGCGGCCCGATGGGCCTGGAGGAACTGACCAGCTACAAGTGGATCGGCATCGGCAGCGGGCAGGTGCGGACCTGAGCCCGGGAGACGAACATCAGTCACACGCTTCACACAGCACCTGTCGCATCAACGAGGCGAGCCATTCGCCATTTTGACGCGGCAAGGCAAATACCTTATGGTCTGCCATGCAACGCATTCGCGAACGGCGAAACGATTACTACGCCGAATTATCCGAGGACTCTCAATCGCCGCTTGATTTGAAAACATTCCAAGGATTCTCGTGGACGCCACTTCAACCATCTCCGCCGACGTTGCCGCAGCGCAAACCGCGCGCTTCGTTCGCGACCGCTTGCCGGCGGAGGGCCTTTTCGCAGATCACGATTGGCGCATCTCGCCTGCCCCTTTCCTCTCGACCCGCACTCGCGAAAGAAATCGAATCGCTCGGCCGCGTGCTGCTGCAGTTCTATCGCGCCGTCAATTTGCTTTACCGGAAGAGCGTCGAAGGCAAACAGCCGGAATGGGTCGCGCGCTGGCTCGATCAGGCAAGCCGCGCTGAACTGATCGAATTGCAACGCTCGCCTGCGTTCAAGAATGAGGTGCCGCGCGTCATCCGCCCGGATCTGCTGCTGACTGACAGATGGCTCAGCGTGACGGAACTGGATTCCGTGCCGGGCGGCATCGGCCTGACGGCGTGGCTGAACCAGACTTACGTCGCAAATGGGCGCGCCAGGTCGCTCGGCGGCGCGGACGGGATGTTGCGCGGGTTCGCCAGCATCTTTGGCGACGCGACAGCGGGTCCACATCGTCGTGTCCGAAGAATCAGCCACGTATCGGCCGGAAATGGTCTGGCTGGCGAACCAATCTCGATGGCTTCACAGGTTCAAGGTTCATAGTTCCGAAGTTCACGGACTTCGCCGACGGCGACGCCGTTTATCGCTTCTTTGAGTTGTTCGACCTGCGCCAACGTGCCGAACGCTAAGACGATTTTCGAACTCGCGGTGGAGAAGCAAATTCGCCTCACGCCGCCGCCCAAGCCGATATTCGAAGAGAAGATGCTCTTCGCGCTGCTGTGGAACCGCAACCTGCACGGCTTCTGGCGGCAGGAACTGGGCGAAAGCTTTTTCGAACGGTGCTGCGCCTCGTGCCCTACACATGGCTCGTCGATCCAGCTCCGCTGCCGCCGCATGGCGCCATCCCGGAACTCAACCTGACCGACTGGCGCCAGCTCAAAACGCTCTCGCAAAAGGAGCGCGAGTTGATCCTGAAAGTGTCCGGCTTTTCCGCCGATGCCTGGGGCGCGCGCGGCGTTTATCTCGGCAGCGATCTCTCGCACGCGGATTGGGCCGCGGCGGTGGACTGACGCGATTGCAGAATTCGAACGTTCGCCATACGTGCTGCAGCGTTACCACAAGCCGGGCCTGGTTGAGGCGCAGTGGTTCGACTTCGAGCGCAACGAACTCGTGCCGATGAAAGGGCGCGTGCGGCTCTGCCCATACTATTTCGTCGCTGGCGACGGCGACGCGGCGCGCGCGCAACTGGGCGGCGTGCTGGCGACCATCTGCCCGGCGGACAAGAAAATCATTCACGGCATGAGCGAAGCCATCTTCGCGCCCTGCGCCGCATGAACTTTTACGAATACCTTTTTCTCGCCGCCAGTTCGCTGTTCGTGATCGTGGATCCAATCGCGGCAGTTCCGGCATTCCTTGCCATGACACCACAGGATTCGCCGCAGGAACGGATTCGCATGGCACGGCTGGCATGTATCGTCATGGCGGCGGTGCTGCTGATCTTTGCAGCAGCAGGAACGTGGATTTTCAAAGTCCTGGGCATCACGATGCCGGCATTCCAGATTGCCGCGAGCATCGTGCTGCTGCTGGTCGCGCTCGACATGTTGCGCGCTCAACGCTCGCGTGTGCAGGAAACGATTGAGGAAACCGCGGCGGGCGCTGAGAAAACGGACATCGCAATCACACCGCTCGCCGTTCCGATGCTCGCCGGACCCGGCGCAATTTCCACCGCCATCCTGCTTCAAAACCAGGCCGACGGCAACGTCGCAAAAACCATTGCGCTTTATGTCTGCATTCTGGGTGTTTCCTTCGCCAGCTACATCGTCTTCCGTGTGTCGGCACGCGGCGCAAAATGGATTAATCCCATCGCGATGAAGATCACGACGCGGATCATGGGGCTCCTTCTCGCAGCCGTCGCAATTCAATTCATGCTCAATGCTATCAAAGCACTGAAGGTGGATTTCATCGTGCACCCCGCATAGTGGGAATCTGTGAAACGACGCGCTGAACACGCAGTGTGCTGATGATGCAAATGGCGTACGCCGGTTGCCGGATTGCAGTGGGGCCAACAACCGGCGCACGCGCGGGCTTCAGCGGGTGTGGGAGGATGCGGGCAACGCATCCTTGCTGTGAAATCCGCGAAGCGTGCGTTGCGCGTCAACGCTTCTATTCCGGAAACCAGATTTGTTCCGGTCGGGGCGGTGACGCGGGATGCCAGTCGATCGCTTTGTCCACCACGTCGCGCATCCGCTGAAACCACCAATTCGCGCGGCTCAAGCGCCGTTGACGCCGGTTGGCCGATGGGCATTTCCGCGCTCCATTCAAACTCAGTTCCATCTGTTCGATCATCATATTGGTCCTTTCTTGCGCGAAATCCTGACAGAAGGGGTTGGACAAATGCCGTCCAAGAGGAACCTCTCGGAAATATTTTTGATGCAGCGTCCATTAGTATGTCCAACCGCCGGAAAAGATTCGTCCCGAATCATCGCCGACGCAGAGACCTGAATTGCATTTTGAAAGGCGAGTTCAAGAAACAACGTGAAGCGAAACGCGGAACCAAAGTAGGTTTGCGGTCGCGCTGGCCTGCGTATTTGCATTAGGGCCAGTGGTCACTTGCGAAGCTGACGGGCAGCACGTATTGGTTCTGTATGCAACTGGAAAAGCTGACGATTAAATCGCAGGAAGCGTTGCAGGAGGCGCAGCGCATCGCGCAGGGTTTTTCGCACCAACAGATCGACGGCGAGCACTTGATGATCGCATTGATTGGCCAGACGGACAGCCTCATTCCCGACTTACTGGAAAAAATCGGCGTGCCGACCGAGCAACTGAAGCCGGACCTAGAACGTGAACTGGCGCGGCGTCACACGGTCCAGGGCACAGGCGAAGTGTTCATGAGCCCCGTGTTGAAGAAGGCATTGGATTCGGCTCAAGCGGAGGCAGAGAAACTCAAGGACGATTACATCAGCACCGAACATCTGCTGCTTGGGCTGATTGATGAAGCTGACACGTCGCTCAAGAAGATTTTGCAGATGCATGGTCTCAAACGCGATCTTGTGCTGCGCGCACTCGCTGATGTGAGGGGCAACCAACGCGTCACAGACCCCAATCCTGAAGATAAATTTCAGGCGCTTGAAAAATACGGGCGCGATCTCACCGCGCTCGCACGCCAGGGCAAGATCGATCCCGTCATCGGCCGCGACGAGGAAATCCGCCGCGTGATGCAGGTACTCATGCGCCGCACGAAGAATAATCCCGTTCTCATCGGAGAACCGGGCGTGGGCAAGACCGCCATCGCCGAGGGATTGGCCCGTCGCATCGTGAGCGGCGATGTGCCCGAGTCGCTCAAGAACAAGCGTATCGTCGCCATGGACCTGGGCGCGATGATTGCAGGCGCGAAATACCGCGGCGAATTTGAGGACCGCCTGAAAGCGTTTCTCAAGGAAATTGTCGCGAGCGAAGGGCGGATTTTGCTTTTCATTGATGAACTCCACTCGCTCGTCGGCGCGGGGGCCGCAGAAGGCGCGACGGATGCGGCCAACATCATGAAGCCGCAGCTCGCGCGGGGCGAGTTGCGGGCCATCGGCGCGACCACGCTGGATGAGTATCGCAAGCACATCGAGAAAGACCCTGCGTTGGAGCGGCGTTTCCAGCCCGTGATGATTACCGAGCCGAGCGTGGAAGCCACCATCGCCATTTTGCGGGGGTTGAAAGAGCGTTACGAAGTTCACCACGGCGTGCGTATTCAGGATTCTGCGCTTGTTGCTGCCGCCACGCTTTCGCATCGCTATATCACGGATCGGTTCCTTCCGGACAAAGCGATTGACCTTGTGGACGAAGCGGCATCGCGCTTGCGCATGGAGCTGGATTCCATGCCGACAGAGATTGACCAGTTGGAACGGCAAATCATGCAACTGGAAATCGAACAGAACGCTCTGAAGAGAGAAAAGGATGAAGCTTCGCGCGAGCGTTTGAAGAAGATCGAGCGCGACCTCGCGAACCTGAAGGAACAATCGTCGAAGCTGAAAGCGCAATGGCAGAATGAGAAAGCGGCCATCAACGCCGCCAGCATCATCAACAGCCAGATTGAGCAGGCGAAAATCGAGCTGGAGCAGGCGCAGCGCAAAGGTGACCTGAATGCCGCAGCGCAGATTCAATACGGCAAACTGCCCGAGCTGCAGAACAAGCTCGCGGCCACTGAAACGGCTTTGCGCGAGAAACCCACTGACAACCGCCTGCTCTCGGAGGAAGTTACCGATGAAGACATCGCGAAGGTCGTCTCGTCCTGGACGGGCGTTCCGGTCACGCGCATGCTTGAAAGCGAACGACAGAAGCTCGTGAAGATGGAAGAACGATTGCAGAAGCGCGTCATCGGCCAAAAGGAAGCCATTGAAGCCGTGGCCAACGCGGTGCGGCGATCACGAAGTGGATTGCAGGAACCGAATCGCCCGATTGGCTCGTTTATTTTTCTTGGCCCGACGGGCGTCGGCAAGACCGAGACGGCTCGCGCGCTCGCGGAATTTTTGTTCGATGACGAGAACGCAATGATTCGCATCGACATGAGCGAATACATGGAGAAGCACACCGTTGCCCGGCTCATCGGCGCGCCGCCCGGCTACGTCGGCTACGAGGAAGGCGGTCAGCTCAGCGAAGCCGTCCGCCGCCGGCCATACTCGGTCGTGCTCTTCGATGAAATCGAAAAGGCGAATCATGAAGTATTCAACATTTTGCTGCAGGTGCTCGACGATGGCCGGCTCACGGATGGCCAGGGCCGGACGGTGGATTTCAAGAACGCGATTGTGATCATGACGAGCAACATCGGCTCGCCCGTCATTCAGGAGTATTACGGCGCGGGAAAACTGAGCGTCAAGGACCACGCAGAAATGGAGCGGTTGGTGCGAACGGAACTGAAGGCCCACTTCCGGCCAGAATTTCTGAATCGCGTGGACGACATCATCATCTTCCACAGCCTCGATGAACAGCAAATCGGCCATATCGTCGATATTCAGCTTGAGCGCGTGGCCAAGCGACTCGCTTCACAACAACTGAACCTCGACGTGGATCGATCCGCGCGGAAATTGCTCGCAAAGGAGGGCTACGATCCGCAATTCGGTGCGCGTCCGCTCAAACGTGCGATTCAAAACCGGCTGCTCGATCCACTTGCGACGAAGTTGTTGCTGGGCGAATTCAATCCGGGTGACCGCGTGAAAGTCACCGCGCACGATGGCGAACTGGCGTTTGAAAAGTGAGGTTAAGCAAATCGTTGGGGCCGGCGTTGCGAAATGGAAGAGGCGGCCCGTCGGCGCGACCTCTTTGTAGAACAACGCGCAAGAAAGATTTCAAGCTCCGCCATGAGCACATACCAAAGTGAACCGATTCAGCTTAGAGATTTGCTCGACGGCGAATGTCCCGTCTGATTGAATTTTGACACACAGCAAGCTGGCGATGCCTCCGAACCCAAATTGATGGAGGGTGGTGTTAGCGAGAAAACCATGGAAGAAAAGCACCAAACGATCAAAGCTGACGACTGCAATGAGTAGAACGCGAAAAGGCCAGCGAGCGTTGACCTTAACTGAATTACTGGTGGTCATGGCCATCATCGGGCTGTTGGCTGCCCTGTTGCTACCGACGCTGTCTCGGGGCAAGAGCAAGGCGCAGCAAATCCGCTGCGTCTCCAATCTCCACCAAGTCGGGCTCGCGCTGCAGGCATTTCTTGCGGATAACCATGCCTACCCGTTGGGGCCGCTCTGGGCGCCCAGGTTGGAGCGTCAGGGTTTTGGCATTTCTTTGCCAGCGACAAATTTCCTGAAGAAAGGAGTATGGCTTTGCCCGGCGGCACACGTTTCAAACGGATCGATGTCGTATGGATACAATCAATTTGGAGTATTAAGAACAGGAAATCTGACCAACTCACCCGGCTTGCATGGCCACTGGGAACCGGGCAGTCCGACCATGCCGATCCGAGAATCGGAAGTGGTAGCGCCGACGGACATGATGGCGATAGGTGAGAGTTTTAGCGGTAGTGCCGATTTCATGCGAGCTCCGTCGCAGGAGCTGGCCCGCCTTGGGAACACATTTGCACGCCATTCAGGTCGAGCCAACGTGTTGTTCTGCGACGGCCACGTTGAGTCGCCGACGCTTACATTCCTGTTTGACGATGCGAGTGATCCGGCATTGGCACGCTGGAATCGAGATCACTTGCCCCACCGAGAACAGCTGGGAAGCCCCTGAAATGGACCAACCATGGGTTGCCGCATTCGTCGCTCCATTTTGTGCTGAACCAGATCGTTCTCTAACGCCCAGTTGTTCTCTTACTTGTCTCCCGCTTCAAACGTCGCCACAAGCGGACGGTGATCTGAGCCGATGCCCCAATTCGGAATCGTGAGCACGTAGGTTTCGTTCGTCACCCATTCGCGCGCCATGCCGGGGCTGAGCAGGATGTAATCAATCCGGCTGTAGGTGTCCTCCACGCCGTAGTAATGCGTCCACGTGATGTTGCGCGGCTCGTAACGCGGATTCGGGCTGGGCGCGTTGTCGCCGTTGCGCTCGGCGGGACGAGTGTCGATGAGCTTGAATCGGCCGCGGCCAATGATTTCTTTTGTTGAAGCGGAATCCTTGGTGTCGTTGAAATCGCCGAGCACGATGAGGTTGGCGTCGGGATCGCGCCGCAAGATCAGCATCAATGTTTTCGCGCAGGATTTTCGCTTCTTCGAGACGCATGTTCCGCCTCGTCGGCTTCAGGCACGGGGCGTTTGGATTTCAAATGCGCGGCGATGAGCGTGAAGAGAATAGCTCGAGTTCACGCTGAATATCCACTTCCGCAAAGCCGCGGCTGACGCGAAAGCGGCGTCCGCTCAGGAGAAAATTGTCGTTCGTGTGCGGACGGCGCGCGATGATGGGAAACCGGCTGAGGACGGCAACGTGGATGTTGGTGTCGAAGCCGGTGACGTGTTCCCAGTAAGGAAAATCGAGTCCCTCGGCCTTGAGCGAGACACGCAATTCGAGCAGCGCGTTGGTGGTGCCCATTTCCTCAAGTGCGATCACGTCGGGTTTCAGCGCGCGAATGCTTTCGCGGATTTTGGCTTTTGCCTCGGCAGATTTTGGGTGGGTGCGCGATTCGGTGGGTTGATCGAGATAGTTTTCCACGTTGTAGGTGGCGACGCGGAAGGTCGCAGCGTCGCTCGTCCACGACGAGAAGGCAGCTAGTATCACTACCACGAGGCGAATGTGTGTGAAACCATAGCACATCGCGCAGAGGTAGTGGTCTGCCGATGCCAAGTCAAACAGAACTTCGCCCGTTGGACGAAACCCCAATGTGGGAAGATAATTTTTGCAAAGAAGGCGTGCGCTGCTATTTTGTGACCATGCAAAAAAGCCTTCAATCGAACGGTGCCGCTTCACATGGCGCGCTTTCGAAGAAATCGTATGGCGTGATGCACGACAAGCAGAGCGAGCGCGATCATCGCGAATTGCGCATCGACAAGGTCGGCGTGCGCGGCCTGCGCTTCCCGATCCAGGTGCGCGACAAGGCGCACGCGTGCAGAACACCGTCGCGACCATCGGCATGTTCGTGGATTTGCCCAAGGAATTCAAAGGCACGCACATGAGCCGGTTCATCGAGGTGCTCAATGCGCACGGCAACATCATCCACGTCGAGAACATCACGGACATTCTGTACGCGATGCAGGAGAAGTTGAACGCGGCCACGTCGCACCTGGAGATGGAGTTTCCGTATTTCATGGCGAAGAAAGCGCCGGTGTCCGGCATGGAAAGCGTGATGGATTACACGGCGCGGTTCGACGCGACGGCGTGCGGCAAGGAAATTGATTTCGTGCTGACGGTCAAGGCGAACGTGACGACGCTTTGTCCGTGCTCGAAAGCCATCAGCGACCTACGGCGCGCACAATCAGCGCGGCGAAGTGCACGGTGCAGATCCGGTCGCGCAAGGCGGTCTGGATCGAGGACCTGATTGCGATCATCGAAAGCTCGGCCAGTTCGGAGCTGTACGCTCTGCTCAAGCGCCAGGACGAAAAGGCGGTGACGGAGACGGGCCTATGAAAACCCGGTGTTTGTGGAGGACCTGGTGCGCAACGTGGCGCTGAAGCTCAACGCGCATCCGCGATGTGACCTGGTACAAGGTGGAGGCGGAGAACCACGAGAGCATCCACAACCACAACGCCTACGCCTGCATCGAGAAGGGTTGAAGCGCGACTCGGCCGGCAGCGGAGGTTCTTCGGCTGCCAACGGCAATTTTTTGAAAATTGTTGTGGAATATTTGAGTTCCTTTGCTACATTCGCCGCACTCTCAGCGGGATGCGGTGTATTCCGTCTGAGACATGAAGATAGGCAGAAATTGAACAGAATCTGGTTGAAGTTGTGACAACGAAGAAGAAAGATCGTAAAAGCGCCGGCGCGGAACAAGCCGCACGGCGTCGGCCACCGCCGCCGCCATTCTCGGCCGACCGGTCGTCCGGAGAAGCCGAAGAAGAACGGCGAAGTGAAGATCAAGGCCGAGTGGGAGAAGTTTTACAACCGCCTGCTCGATTTGCGCGAACAACTGCTCCGCCAGATGAACGGCCTGGCCAAGGAATCCGCCCAGGAAATGGCCGGCTACAGCCTGCACATGGCGGATTCCGGCACGGACAATTTCGACCGCGATTTTGCGCTGAGCCTGCTGTCCTCCGACCAGGACGCGATTTACGAAATCGAAGAGGCGCTCAAGCGGATTGAGAAGAACACCTACGGCGATCTGCGAATTGACCGGCAAACCGATTCCCAAGGCGCGGCTGGAAGCGATTCCCTGGACCCGGTTCACGGTGCAGGCCCAGGCCCAACTGGAACGCGAAGGCGCGTTGCGCCAGCGCCGCCTCGGCGCGCTCGGCACCGTGGATGCCGTCGGCGTGGCCGAAGTCGAAGCCGAAGAGGAAGAGCCGGAGGAGAAGCCCAAGGAGAAGGAATAATTTATGCCCCGCGAAATCATCACCATCGAATGCACCGAGGCGCGCAAGGAAGGCAAGTCCCCTTCGCGCTACACCACCACGCGCAACAAGAAGCTGAAGACGGAAAAGCTGGAGACTCAAGAAGTACAATCCGGCCCTGCGCCGCCACACGCTGCATCGCGAAATCAAGTAAGCCTATGCCTCGCAAAACTCGCACCGACAAACCGGACAGGCGCGGCGGTCGCGGCCGTACTTCGACTGATCGAAATGCGCACGCCGCGGCCGAAGCCCAAGATTGATTTCACCGTTGACGCGCTCGATTTCAAGAACGTCAACCTGCTCCGGCAGTTCGTGACCGACCAGGGCCGCATCCTGCCGCGCAAATACACCGGCCTGCCCGCCCATTACCAGCGCCGGCTCAACCGCGCCATCAAGCGCGCGCGGCAGATGCTGCTGATGAAGTAGAAGCAGGCTGGACCAGAATTTGGCCCGCAACGCCAGTTGCGGGTCTTTTTATTTGTCGCAAAGATTCAGCGGTTTCCGAGCCTTCAAATTTCCCAATCAGCACAGCCAGGCCTATTCCAGCCATGAGCGCGATCGATAATTTTAACCGGTCGTGCGAGTGAAATTGCAGTTCGGGCAGCAGATCGCTGCAGGCGATGCAAAGAAACGTCCCCGCGCAAAATCCAAGCGCGCAACCGAGAAACACGACATCCGACTTCGCCACATGCGCCCGCGCCCAGGTAAACAAAGCAACTCCAAGCGGTGTTGCCAGGGCAAACAATCCGTTTAACAACTGCCGGGAAAATCGCGAGCTGCCGCCCGCGGTCATCAAGGTCGAAACCGCCATAGCATCGAAAGGTTTGTGGAGAATGACGGCGAGCGCCGTGCCCAAACCAGCCAGTCCGACGTGTCCATGTGATTGCGCTTTGACCGCGGCGGCAAGCGCCAGGCCATCCAGCAATGAATGCAGGCTTAGTCCCAGCGCGGTGCCTATCCATGAAAGCTGTTTGGCGGATTTTTCCGCAAGAGTGTGAGCGTGATGTTCATGATCGTGGTCGTGGTGATGGGATGAAGATGCGTCGTCATGGCAGCAATTTTCGGGATCGCCTTCGGGCAGATCATGATGATGAAAATGAAAGAACCGTTGCAGGAAAAACATCGCCAGAAAACCGCCCAGAGCCCATGCGACCGTGCGATTTAGCGAATGAAGCTGTTTCTCCGAATCAGGCAGGAAATGCAGCAGCGCGATGCCAAGCATCAGGCCCGCAACAAAGCTGATCGCCATTTGCAGGCGGGTATGGGTCAGGTGAATCAGCAGCGGCAACCAGCCACCGGCCAGCGAAGCCAGCAACACCAACGCACAATAGAGGCCAACGCCCACGCGGACGAACTCATGGCGCCAGTGATAATTTAACAGTTGGGATAATGCCAGCCGGAAAGCGTACGCGCGCCGCCGAGCCAGTAAATTGGACCTTTCGAGTTTCTTACCGAGATTTGTTTGCGATACGCGTTGAGAAAGAGACAGAATTTAACTGTAGCCCGTGGCGTTTTCTTCTCAGATTGTTGAAAAAATGGCTCAGGCTGTTTCTTCAGTCAGCCAGTCTTGAAGATGGAGATAGCTTTTAATTTTCCTGCGTTCGTAACGGTGTTTGAGAGCCTTTTTGGGCTGATTATCGGTTTTTCGGAAGGGATGCCTGGGGTTCCTCACTGCTTCATTGATTACTTCCAGTGTCCTGGTCATAGCTCGAATTCCTTTCTCGAGAGTTAACCTAGCGTGAAGGATGCCAACGGGCTTTCCTTGACAGAGCCCACCGTGCATTGGGGTTGGCATCGGTTGCTTCAAGCGATTTTAATTATAAGACCGCCATGCGAAAAAGTCATTCAAAATTTCTGTGTGGCTCATCCAGAAAACTACTGATCGGCGTTCTTGCGGTCCTACAAAATGATTGCACCAGCCAAACAATCTGCAAGGCTCCTGGAAAATCACAGATCAATGCGCGGAACACCGCGCGCCGTTCAAACACCAAAAAGGAAACTATGAGCGACAACAACGATTCACCCATGAACAAACCCGGCCACTTCAGTTGGAACGAACTCATCACCACGGAGGTTGAAGCCGCCAAGAAGTATTACTCGAACCTGTTCGGTTGGAAGATGGAAGGCTTCGACCAGAATTACACCATTCTCAAGAAAGGCGATGACGCCGTCGGCGGCTTGATGAAAGCGCCACAACCCGGCATGCCCTCGCACTGGCTTGCTTACATCACCGTCGAAAACGTGGACGCGACCGCGGAGCAGGCAGCCAAACTCGGCGGAAAAGTCTGCGCGCCGCCATTCGATGTGCCGAACGTCGGAAGAATCGCCGTGCTGATGGACCCGCAGGGCGCAGCTTTCGGCGTTTTCAAAGCCGCGATGTGAGCGGTGGAGTGCTTAATGGACTCCACCGGTAATGCTCGCCGCCTACGGCGCGAACAGACGGATGAAGAAAGGGTCTTGTGGCGTGCTTTGCGTGCTGGTCGTTTTGCAGGTTTCAAATTCCGGCGGCAACACATCGTCGGCAAATACTTTCTCGACTTCTATTGCCCCTCCGCAAAATTGTCAGTCGAACTTGATGGTTTTCAGCACGGAATGCCGGAAGAAGTTCGTTGTGACGAAGAACGCACAGAATTCCTGGCTGTGCGAGGGATCGAGGAACTGCGGTTCTGGAATCATCAATGGAATAACAATCGCGACGGCGTGCTGCTGGAAATCTGGAATGCACTGCATCGGCGCACCGGATGCGTATCGGTTCGACGCAAAGTTCAGAATCACCGCTTTATTCCGCCCTTGATTCATTCCCTCTCCCCGCCAAAGCGGGGAGAGGGCTAGGGAGAGGGGAATTTTCGAACAGGCCTCCTCTGCCCGGCCCTCTCCTCCACTTCCATGGAAGAGAGGGAGAAGTGAGCGTCTTATTGATCCGAATCACGTTCCGCGAAGTTTCATGCCCCACAACACCGAATGAGTTGCGCGTGCGCTCTCGATTGTGTGACTGAACTGTTCCGTCAGCGGACATCGCAGCGCGATGTCCCTACCTCTGATTCGCCAAGACGCGCTCGGTCCTTGCGGTGACTGATCAAATTCGTTCCCTCTCCCCGCCAAAGCGGGGAGAGGGCTAGGGAGAGGGGAATTTTCGAACAGGCCTCCTCTCCCCGGCCCTCTCCTCCACTTCGTGGAAGAGAGGGAGAAATGGGTTCGCCAAGAACCCCTCCGCATGACACTCTCGTGCCCAAGTGACGGAGCCAACGGCCACTCCCACGCAAACACCTCTCCTGCCCCGGCTGATTCGTCGCGGCACGGTCGCGGTATTCATAACGGCGATGGTGCTCTTTCTGTCCGCAGGCTCGTTGAAGTTCTGGCAGGGCTGGGCTTTTCTAGCCTGCCTCGAACTTGCCCCTGCGCTGGCGGTGATTGTTTTCCACAAACGCGACCCGCAATTGCTCGAACGCAGGCTGCTTAGAAAGGAAAAAATCCCGGCACAAAGACTTTTTTCAAGGCTCGCGAGCGCGATCTTCCTTTTCTCAATTTACATGGCCGGATTGGATTACCGGTTCGGCTGGTCGCATGAATTCCTCGGCGGAGTGCCGCTGTGGCTGACACTGCTGGCGCTTTTAATCATCGTGATCTCCGAGCTGCTGATGTTTTGGGTCATGAACGTCAACCGTTTCGCATCAAGCATCATCCAGGTCGAGGCCGGTCAAACCGTGGTCTCCGATGGCCCATACCGCTTCGTGCGACACCCGATGTATTCCGCCATCGCCGGCATCTGGTTTGCGGCCCCTTTCGCGCTTGGCTCGTTCATGACACTGCCGGCGTTTGCGCTGATTGTTCCTCTGATTATTTTGCGGCTGCTCAACGAGGAAGAAACTCTCCGTCGCGAATTGCCCGGCTATTCCGAATACTGTCTGCGCACGCGTTACCGACTGGTCCCGTTTGTTTGGTGAGGGAGATGTTCAGCAACGGGACGCGAGCCCCTGCACGTTTTGAACTTCCACTTCTGTCATTATGGCCCGCGATGAAGACGTGCTTTTTCAACTAGTGCGCGTAGCTCTTCAATTGACAGCACCTTTGCTGGATGACGATGTACCATACTATGGCAATTCGCACAAAGAGGTCTTAAATCAGCCGCGGGATCGATAATCCGTTCGCCCGCCTTACCAAGTGGATTAAGGTGATGGATTTCAATATAAGAGCGCGCGTATTCGGCACCGTAGAAATTATTGAAATTAAATCCGCATACAACACAGGTCGTACCGTGCGCGTGAATAGCAAGCCTGCGATTTCGAGGACTCCTTTCGTACCCCCGACTCAAACGCCATTCTTCTTTGCCCTCAATATCGCCTTTAGCTCCTTCGATACCGCGAGTGGCCTCTTCTGTTCGAACATCTGCCTGCACTCGCTGCTCTGCATCGACGATCGCCACCTCGAAGCCAAAGTGAAACGCGCATGTAGCACATCTGTGGCGGCCACGTCCAGCTTGTGAATCTTGCAGCCCTGCAAGAGCGCTCGATAAGGCGGTTCTTCCGTGCTTACACGTTTCCGTTACGCCGAGCAAAGTGACATTGTCCGCGCGGTCAGCTGCCGCAATCCCTTCAGCATACGCGCATATGACACATCGGTGGCGTCCAGAGCCACCCTGCGATTCAGGAAGACTCCTCAGAATATCCTCAGGGATGCTTTTGTTATGTGCGCACGTGGGCATTGCCGATCAACAGTTAAACGCGAGCCGTCACAAAGACATCATTGCCTATTCCTTAACCTTCCAGACGTGAAGCTGATTATGCATTCCGCTCTCCAAAAGCCAAATTTGATCTTCGCCGTTTACAAGCTCAAGAATGCTGGACACGAAAAGTGTATTGAAAAACCACCTGATCATCGTTGCCTCAGCTTCGAGTTTGGAAACCTTATCTAGTGGCAGTTGCGCTGGTTTGTTCTCGGAAAGAAAATGGTTCTTCACGTCACCACCGCACGGAATGATAAACCGAACAATGGCTGTCGTTTCATCCACTAAGTACAGTTGCGAGTTCGATGCCGCCGCAGCTTCATAGACCTCTTTTCTGGTTTTGAGATCGCACGTCCTGAATCGTCCGGCAACGTGCCCAATGGAATAACCCACAAACTTCTCTGAAACCCAGTCGAATATTCTCTGAAAGTAGTCATCTTCTTTCTCAGCCTCCTTTCTCGGGAAAACTGCGACGAGGTTACTTTGGAGAACCGCTTTCAATCTGAATTTTATCGAGTCTTTGAAGAAGAGAGCGTCAAGCGCCATCCGCAAGGAAGCTTCATTCGTAAGCGGCATGAAGAACTCAAACATGATGACATTTTCATAGCTCGAAGCAGTGTAGTCGCGCCTAAGGATTCGTTTCTGAGTTACGACACTGTCGCGGAATTTTCGCCACTCATTGTATTTTAGAAAAAGCTGACTTACTCCATATAAATTACCGCTCTTGATCAAAAGTCCTTCAAACTGCTTGGAGAAATAGGTTTTGAATGTAGAGCTTCCGACGTCCCAGCCTGCTGCATTGGCAAATTGCTCCAACGAGAAAAGCTCTTGGCTGTTGAACTTTTCCAACAGGAATCCAAATGCTTTCTCTTGCTCTCCGTAGTCAGCCATTGTCGTCCTCCGTGTCGTGAGAATGAGTTTTACATTTTTCCCATCTGATCTGCGGCGCGACTGAGGGCATCTTCTCGTTCGGATTTCGGCAGAGGCACGTCTCGGTAATGGGCCAGCCCTTTCTCTTTCTTGCGGCGCACAAAACAGGAAATTTTACACCCTCAATGATTTTGGAGCCTCCATCCTTATGTCCTGCCAAAACATCACCCCAATTTCGCCGTGTCTTTGTCCCCCTTTTCTCCCAGCCATTTTCAACGGCGTTTATTTTTCCCAAAACATCCTCATAGTTGTTCTGAAGCAGCCATTCTTTAATGCTCATCTTCAATGCCTCCGACACAAGAACCTGCTTGGAGCTTCGTTCTTCGCGTTTCAACGCTAGAACTTCTCTTGCTGGGGTTCGGTCTCCCGTGCAACTGATACGCCGGGGCGCGTCGAGAAAGAATAGGTCGTATCCGAGCCGTTCGTAAAGCTGCAACTATATTGTCCGTCGCCTGATTTGACAGAATCACCGGACCTTTATGCTTAGCCAGCCATTCCGCCGTGCGCACCTGTTCGTCCCAGCCGAACACTTCCTTCGAGTATTGCGTGAACTCCACGTCGTACGGCGGATCGGCATACACAAAGTCGTCCGCGCGCAGCGGCACGGATTCAAAATCGCCGTGCATGAAATCCCAGTTCGCGAACGCTTGCTTGTAGGCAGAGAAATCGCGCGTGTAGTTGATCCGCTTGTAGTCGACCGAACGGCACGTTGAATTCGCCGCTGCGATTGAACCGGCACAGGCCGTTGTAGCCCGTCCGGTTCAAATAATAGAACAGTGCCGCGGCTTCGCCGCTTTCGTCTTTGCCGTCGCGGAGCAGTTGATTGAACCGCTGCGCGGTGCGCGTAAAAGAGTTTCTCGTCGTTCTCCATCGGGATGGAAATTTTCAGCCCGCGCTTGAGCCAGGAATAGAAGTGAATGAGGTGCGGGTTGCGGTCGTTGAGCAGCGCGCGTTGCGGCATGAGGCCGAGCGCGACGGCGAGCCCGCCGCAGAACGGCTCGACAAGCCGGCGGTCGGAGAACGGTTCCCAGAGCGGCCGGAGATGCGGCACGAGCCAGCGTTTGCCGCCGGCCCATTTCAAGGGCGGCCTGACGGCGGCGGTTTCGGCGGCTGGCGCGGCGGACACGCGAAGCATTATTCGGCGCGCGCGCGTGAAGGCAATCTTTAAGGCAGAGACTTTAAGTAGTGACGCCGCGCTGCGGCGTCCGAAGAAGTGGTGGGGCTCGTCGCGCTGCGACGAGCCGGTGAATGAATGGTCGCAGCGCGGCCATTCCCACCCTGTGGTGTCTCCATGGTGGGGCGAGGCTACTGACGAGCCGCAGCCGGCTGTCCTCGGTCGCGAGGACCTCGCCCCACCGCGAAGCCAAATTCAGACACTTCCCGCTTTCGGGCGATTGCGTCTCGGGTGCAACTGGACCGGCAATATGATTCTCCCTCTCCGCGCAGCGCGACCATTCCCACCATGTATGTTTTCGGCCTACGTCGGCCTTGGGTGGCAAGCGGTTTTAAGAGTTGATTGAGATAGAGCTGTCCAGACGTCGCAGCGCGACGCCTGCGCTACGCTGCAAGCCTCACACGAATGGCTTCGGCCAGCTTCTCTGGTTCGTCCGTGCCGATGCGATAACGTCTGCCATCCTTCATTTCCAATTGCACGGCTTCCTTCCCGGACACGTTGAACAACCAGCCTCCCGCCGTCAGATGGATTCCCCAGCCTTGCCACCATGCGTTTCGCACCGGCTGGACGGATTGGATGTCGTCCAGGCGAAATTGTTTTCGAATCAAGCCGACGCCGAATCTCAGCCGCACGAATTCACCATTTACCCTGACCGTGAGATTGAAAAACAGCAGCCAGACAAAGAGGAGAAGTGGAATCAAGAGAAGCACGGGCGGCAGCACGAAACCGATGATCAGTTCAAGCACCAACGCGGCTGCGAAGGCGCTCGATATGAGCCCGCCGAATTGCGTGTGCTGATACATAATTCCCTCACAAGCATCATAACTCCGGGCGCATCGCCGTAAAGGAGAAGCTTGCTGGCAACGCCGCATGGATTCTTTCTGTGAGACAGCGTTATTGCGTCGGGATGATCGAAACGGACGGCGCAGCGCGCCGTCCGCACCACGCCGCCATTACATGAGGAACTACCCTACTTGTGACATGATGAATCCTGGACGACGGTGTGATGAACTGAATCAAAAACGCGCTCATGAAGTTTTCGTCGCATCATCTTAAACGGTACAAAGACCTCGCGCTGCTTTTCGCGAAGTACGGCTAACCCGGCATCGTCTCGAAATTTGGTTTCGATGGTGACGCGAGCAGCCTCGGTGGCGACGGGCGCCGCCACGCCGAAGAGTTGCCGAATGATCTGGAGCGCCTTGGTCCCACCTTCGTGAAACTCGGCCAGCTTCTTTCCAGCCGCGCTGATCTGCTGCCGGAGCGCTTCCTTAAGGCGCTGTCGCGATTGCAGGATGAGGTGAAGCCTTTTCCCTTCAGCGACGTGGAGTTCATCGTCGAGAAGGAGCTGGGCACAAAAATCTCGAAGGCGTTTTCCTTTTTTGATCCGGAACCGCTCGCAGCGGCTTCGCTGGGCCAGGTGCACCGCGCAGCGTTGCACGATGGGAGGCCGGTCGTCGTCAAAGTCCAGCGGTTGAACATCCACAAGCAGATTGAAGATGACTTCGCCGCGCTTGAGGAAATTGCGCGCGCGCTCCAGCGCCACACGAATTTCGGCCAGCGTTATCAGTTGTTGAAGATTCTGCAGGAATTTGAAACCACCATCGCCCACGAACTTGATTATCGTCGCGAAGCCGCGAATATGACCGCGCTCGCGGAACGCATGAAGGAGTTTCGGCGCATCCGCGTGCCGCTTCCGGTCGCGGATTACACGACGCACCGGATTCTGACGATGGAATACATCGAAGGCACGAAGATTACCGAGCTAAGTCCGCTCGTGCATCTTGACCTCAACGGACCCGCGTTGGCCGAGGAACTTTTCCATGCCTATCTAAAACAGATTCTCATCGACGGCACATTCCACGCCGATCCGCACCCGGGGAACGTTCTGTTAACGGAAGATCATTGCATTGCCCTGCTGGACCTCGGGATGGTTGGCCACACGACGCCCGCCATGCAGGAAAATCTGTTGAAGCTGTTGCTCGCGGTCACCGAAGGCGAAAGCGACGAAGCGGCTGACATCGCCATTCGCATCAGTGATACGAGCGATAATTTCGACGAAACGCAATTCCGTCACAAAATCGGCGAGCTCGTGGCCGAGCAACACAACAGCACGATTGGCCAGATGGACATTGGCCGCGCGTTGCTGGACGTGGGCCGCAGCGCAGCCGATACCGGCCTATATGTTCCAATCGAACTCACGCTGTTGGGCAAGACGCTGCTGCAATTGGATCAAATTGGCCAAATCCTCGCGCCGGATTTCGATCCGAACGAATCCATCCGCCGCAACGCCGGCCAAATCCTGAATCGCCGGATGAAATCAGTGCTCACCGAAGGCAAACTCTTTTCTTCGCTGCTCGAAGTGAAGCAGTTCTTCGGCGCGCTTCCTGCCCGGTTAACCAAGATTCTCGATGCGATTGGCAATGCCGAGTTGAACGTGAAGGTCAAACCGGCCGAAACGCAATTCCTCATCGAGAGCTTCCAAAAGGTGGCCAACCGCATCACGATGGGCCTGATTCTCTCAGCCCTGATTGTAGGCGCCGCTCTGCTGATGCGCGTTGACACTTCATTTCAGCTTTTTGGCTATCCCGGGCTGGCGATTCTGTGTTTCCTTACAGCGGCAGCCGGCGGCCTTTGCCTCGTGTTGAACATTCTCTGGCAGGATCACAAGAGCAAACGCAAGAGCCGAGGGCCGTGAGGCATATTAAAAGCAAAGCCGCCCCGGTTTTTGCGGAGCGGCTTTGTAGCGTCGCTCTGTGAGCGACGAAATCGAGCGGCGGTCACAGCCGCCGCTTCATATTACTTCTTCTTCGCCTTCTTCGCGGCTTCCTCTTCAAGCGCGGCCTGCGCGGCAGCGAGTCGCGCGACGGGCACGCGGAACGGCGAGCAACTCACGTAGGTCAGGCCGATGCGATGGCAGAACTTCACTGATCCGGGTCGCCGCCGTGTTCGCCGCAGATGCCGAGCTTGATGTCCGGGCGCGTGCTGCTGCCCTTTCTCGACCGCGATCTTCATCAGCTGGCCGACGCCGGTCTGGTCGATCGAGGCGAACGGATTCTTCTTCATGATTTCCAGCTCCTGATAGGGCGGCAGGAACGAGCCGGAATCGTCGCGGCTCATGCCCAGGCAGGTTTGCGTCAGGTCGTTGGTGCCGAAGCTGAAGAACTCCGCGGTCTGCGCGATTTCGTCCGCCGTGAGCGCGCCGCGCGGCACTTCGATCATGGTGCCGACGAGGTAGTTGAGCTTCACCTTCTTCTCGGCCATGACTTCCTTGGCGACGCGATGGACGACTTCGACCTGGAGATCGAGTTCCTTCTTGAACCCGACGAGCGGGATCATGATTTCCGGCTTCACCTTGATGCCGGACTTCTGCACTTCGGCCGCGGCTTCGAACACCGCGCGGGCCTGCATCTCGGAGATTTCCGGATAGACGATGCCCAGGCGGCAGCCGCGGAAGCCGAGCATCGGATTGAACTCGTGCAGCTCCTTCACGCGCTGTTTGATCTTCTCGACGGGCACGCCCATTTTTGTCGCCAGGTCGTTCTGCGCGGCGTCCTCGTGCGGCAGGAATTCGTGCAGCGGCGGGTCGAGGAAACGGATCGTGGCCGGGTAGACCTTTCAGTTCGCTTGAAGATGCCGGCGAAGTCGCCCTTCTGGTAAGGCAGCAACTTGGCCAGCGCCTTCTTCCGGTCCTCGACATTGTCCGCGAGAATCATTTCGCGCATGGCGTCGATGCGGTTGCCTTCGAAGAACATGTGCTCGGTGCGGCAAAGGCCGATGCCCGTGGCGCCGAACGCGACGGCGTTGGCGGTCTGCTCCGGCGTGTCGGCGTTGGTGCGGACCTGCAAGCGTGGTGACCTTGGAGCACCAGTCCATCAGTTGCTTGAACATCTTGTAGGTCTCGCTCTCCTTCGCCGTCGAGGGATTTCTCGACGAGCACCTGAACGATTTCCGACGCGGCGGTCGTGAGTTGGCCGGGATAGACTTCGCCGGCGTGCCGTTGATGGAGAGGAAGTCGCCTTCGTTGAAGTCGTGCCGTTCACGGCGACGGTCTTGGTGGCGTAATCAATCTGCAGCGCGCGCGCGCCGCAAACGCAGACCTTGCCCATCTGGCGGGCGACCAGCGCCGCGTGCGAACTGACGCCGCCTTTCGCGGTCAGGATGCCTTCGGCGGCGATCATGCCGCGCAAGTCTTCGGGCGAGGTTTCGTTGCGGACGAGCAAAACCTTTTCGCCTTTTGCGGCGGCAGCGACCGCGCGCTCGGCGTTGAGATACATCTTGCCGGAGGCAGCGCCCGGACCGGCGGGCAGACCTCGCGCGATGCACTTTGGCCGCCTTGACTGCCTGCGCGATCGAAGATCGGCGCGAGCACCTGGTCGAGCTGATCGGCCGGAACGCGGCGGATGGCCGTCTTCCAGTCGATGAGCTTCTCCTTCTCCATCTCCATGGCAGAACTGCACCGCGGCCATGGCCGGTGCGCTTGCCGTTGCGGGTCTGGAGCATGAAGACCTTGCCGTCCTGAATCGTGAACTCGAAATCCTGCACGTCCTTGAAGTGCTTCTCCAGAGTCTTGCGGATGTTCTCCAGTTCCGCGAAGGCGTCGGGCATCTGGTTCTTCGAGCTGCGCGACGGGTTCGGGCGTGCGCACGCCGGCGACGACGTCTTCGCCCTGGGCGTTGATGAGAAATTCGCCGTAGAACACCTTCTCGCCGGTGGCCGGATCGCGCGTGAAGGCGACGCCGGAACCGGACTTGTCACCGGTGTTGCCATAGACCATCGCCTGCACGTTGACGGCGGTTCCCCATTCGGAGGGAATGTTGTATTTGCGGCGATAAACGATCGCGCGGTCGTTCATCCAGGAACCGAACACAGCGCCGGTAGCGCCCCAGAGCTGCTTCCACGGGTCCTGCGGAAATTCCTTGCCGGTGCGCTCCTTGATCAGCGCCTTGAAGCGGACGACGAGTTCCTTCAGGTCATCGACGGTGAGTTTCGTGTCTTCGATGTCCGCGTGATAGCGTTCGTGCTTGAGCGCGTGAATGACCACTTCAAACGGCTCGTGATCTTCGCCGGGCCTCTTCTGCACGCCCATGACGACGTCGCCATACATCTGGATGAACCGGCGGTAACAATCCCAGGCGAAGCGCTCGTTCTTCGTGGCGGTCGACCAGCGCCAGCACGGTCTCGTCGTTGAGGCCGAGATTCAGAATCGTGTCCATCATGCCCGGCATCGAATCGCGCGCGCCGGAGCGGACGGAGACCAGCAGCGGCATGGCGGTCTTGTCGCCGAATTTCGTGCCCATGATCTTTTCGATGAAGGCGACGCCGGCCTTGACCTGCGGATCGAGAACTTTGGGGTAGGTCTTCTTGTTGTGCGTAATAATAAGTGCAGACCTCGGTGGTGATGGTGAAGCCGGGCGGCACGGGCAACCCGATGCGGCTCATCTCGGCGAGGTTCGCGCCTTTGCCGCCGAGCAGCGGCTTCATGGAGCCGTCGCCGTCGGCCTTCTTGTTTCCAAACAGGTAAACGTATTTCACTGATTTCGATGCTTTGGCCATAAATCAATCCAGTCTTTAAAAGTTCGTGGTCGAGTCTCAATTCCGTCGGAAGAACTCCGCAGAAAACGTTGGGACTCTAACAAAGGCGGGGGGGGTGTCAACGGACGAGTGGCCCGCGAGCGACGTTTTGCCAAAAGATGTTGCAAACAAGCCAATTTTTGGAAGAAGCGCGTTGGATCGGTTCATTCTGGCAGTTCCTGCCGAATGATGCGAGGCAGTCGATTTGACTCGGGACAAACCGTGGCTGTGATTCAAGCGAAACCCATAAAAGCCGCCCGCCACGTAATTGGCACAGTCGTGCTCACCTTGCTCATCACTTCAGAATCCCGAGCGCAATCGCAATGGACCGTTCACGAATGGGGCACGTTCACCTCGCTCCAGGATGAACAAGGCGAAGCGATCGGCGGCATTAACACAGACGATGAAGCCGTCAACGGAGATCAATCCCAGCGATTGTGGGAAGCGCAGAAACACTTGTCGGATTACGTTTCTGTTCCGAAAACCTACCGGACCTATCTCGACCTCGGACGATTCCGCAACGCGCTCGCCCTGGATGAAGCGAAACGGCATCCCACCAAATGGTCTCACCGAGTTCATTCAAATCTATGGTCTGGCGGCAAACGTGCCGGTGGACTCCATGCCGGACCGTACCACCGCGACGAAACTGTTGCAGGATGACGCTCAGTTCATATCATCATATCCAGATACGTTGATTTTTAGCTTGGCTTCGCCCGTTCCTTCGGCTAAATTGCGCCCGTGACTCAGTTGCCGACAGTCAATTCCCGCGTGGAGTCGCTCCTTCGCGCGTTGCGTGAGCGCATCGTCGTCCTCGATGGCGCGATGGGCACGATGATCCAGCAACGTGAGCTGACCGAGGCGGATTTCCGCGGCGAGCGTTTTAAGGACTGGAAGGCAAGGACCTTAAAGGCCTGAACGACCTGCTCAACGTCACGCAACCGGAGGTCATCGAGGACATCCACCGCCAATACCTTGAAGCGGGCGCAGACATCATCGAGACGAACACGTTCAACTCACAGGCCATCTCGCTTGCCGACTACGGCCTGGAATCGCTCGCTTTCGAATTGTCGAAGGCCGGCGCCGAATGCGCCCGCCGTGCCGCGGACAAATTCATGGCGGCGCAGCCCGGTCGCGTTTGTTTCGTCGCCGGCGCCATTGGGCCGACCACCAAGACCTCGTCCATCTGCACCGACGTCAACAACCCCGCCGCCCGCGGCACCACCTTCGACGAACTGGTCGCGCCTACAGCGAACAGATCCGTGGCCTGCTCGACGGCGGCGCGGACGTCCTCCTGGTCGAAACCATTTTCGACACCCTGAACGCGAAGGCCGCGTTCTTCGCCATCCAGAAAATTTTCGAGGAACGGGATCTAAAACCGCTGCCCTATTCCGCCGCTCTGACCTCGACCCTCGACCCGTCACGCACTCGAAGGTCGTCCCCATCCTCGCTTCGGTCACGTTCATCCAGGCCGGCAGCAATCGCGGCGTCACCGGCCAGACCGTCGAAGCGTTCTGGAATTCCATCTCGCAACGTGCCGCTGCTGAGCGTCGGCATGAACTGCGCGCTCGGCCCGAAGGAAATGCGGCCGCTCATCGAAGAACTTTCGAACGTCGCGCCGATTTACTCCAGTGCCTATCCGAACGCCGGCCTGCCGAATCCGCTGTTGCCGACCGGCTTTCCGGAAACGCCGGAGTCACTCGCGCCGCAACTCCAGCGATTGGGCGGAAAACGGCTGGCTGAACATCGTCGGCGGCTGCTGCGGCACCACCCCGGCGCACATCAAAGCGATCGCCGAAGCGGTGCGCGGTCTGCCCCCGGCAAAGTGCCGTTGCCGAGCCGTTCATGCGCCTGAGCGGCCTCGATGCGCTTACCATTCGTGGCAACCAAAGTAAGACAGGCATCTTGCCTGTCTCCAATATTTCTTTATCGACAACTCTTAATTCCACCGCTGAGGCGCCGGCTCCAAATGCCTCCATCAATTTCGTTAACATCGGCGAGCGCACGAACGTCGCCGGCTCGCCGAAATTCGCGCAACTCATCAAGGCCGGCGATTACGAAGGCGCTCTCGCGGTCGCGCGCCAGCAGGTCGAGAACGGCGCGCAGATCATCGACGTCTACATGGACGAAGGCATGATCGACGGCGTCGCCGCGATGACGCGCTTTCTCAATCTCATCGCCAGCGAGCCGGACATCTGCAAAGTGCCGGTCATGGTCGACTCCTCGAAATGGGCGGTCATCGAGGCCGGCCTGAAATGCCTTCAGGGCAAAGGCATCGTCAATTCCATCTCGCTCAAGGAAGGCGAGGAGAAGTTCATGCGACCAGGCGAAACTCGTCCGCCGCTACGGCGCGGCGGTGGTGGTGATGGCCTTCGACGAGCGCGGCCAGGCGGACACCTTCGAGCGCACGATCGAAGTCTGCAAACGCGCTTACGACTTGCTCGACGCAGACGAGTCGGCTTCCCGCCGCAGGACATCATTTTCGATCCGAACGTCCTCACCGTCGGCACCGGCATGGAGGAGCACACAATTACGCCGTCGATTTCATCCGCGCGACGCATTGGATCAAGGAAAACCTGCCGCACGCCAAAGTCAGCGGCGGCATCAGCAACATTTCATTTTCAGTTCCGCGGCAACAACCCGTGCGCGAGGCGATGCACAGCGCGTTTCTGTATCACGCGATCAAGGCCGGTCTGGACATGGGCATCGTCAACGCCGGCATGCTTGCAGGTCTATGAGGAAATTCCCAAGGACCTGCTCGAACTCGTCGAAGACGTGCTGCTGAACCGCCGGCCCGACGCCACCGAACGCCTGGTCAAGTTCGCCGAGTCCGTCAAAAAGAAAGACAAGGTCGAGGCCGTCGAAGACGAATGGCGCAAAGGCACCGTCGAGGAACGCCTCAGCCATGCGCTGGTCAAAGGCATCGTCGATTTCATCGAGCCGGACACCGAGGAAGCGCGCCAGAAATACGGCAAACCGCTTCCCGTCATCGAAGGCCCGCTCATGGCCGGCATGAATGTCGTCGGCGATTTGTTCGGCTCCGGCAAAATGTTTTTGCCGCAGGTGGTGAAATCCGCGCGCGTGATGAAGAAAGCCGTCGCCTATCTGCTGCCGTTCATGGAAGCGGAGAAGAAAGCGGCCGTCGCCGCCGGCGGCACGCCGTAAGCCGCAAGGCAAAGTCGCTGATCGCCACCGTCAAAGGCGACGTGCACGACATCGGCAAGAACATCGTCGGCGTCGTGCTCGGCTGCAACAATTACGAGGTGATCGACCTCGGCGTGATGGTGCCGTGCGAAAAAATTCTCGCAGACCGCGCGCGAGCAGAACGCCGACATCATCGGCCTGAGCGGACTGATCACGCCGTCGCTCGACGAGATGGTCCACGTCGCGCGCGAGATGGAGCGCGAAGGGTTCAAGCTTCCGCTGCTCATCGGCGGCGCCACCACCAGCAAAGCGCACACCGCGGTGAAGATCGCGCCGAGCTACACGCGAACCGGTGGTCCACGTGCTCGACGCCTGCGCGCCGTGCCGGTGGTCAGCAGTCTGATCAGCGCCGAGCAAAAGCCGGTTTGCCGAGCAGATCCGCGAGGAATACGATCGCGTCCGCAGCCATCACGCCGGCCAGCAAGCAAAAGCTGGTCAGCTCGAAGAAGCCCGCGCCAACGCCCCGCAGCTCGAATTTCGACGATCTGCCGCAAGCCGGAATTCACCGGCGTGCGCGACATTCATCTTCCCACGTCGGACACTCGACACGTCGACACTCGACACCCGTCACTCCTCTTGCCGACCTCGTCCCCTTCATCGACTGGTCGCCGTTCTTCCACACCTGGGAATTGCGCGGCCGTTATCCGGCGATCCTGAACCACGAAAAACACGGCGAAGAAGCGCGCAAACTGTTTGCCGACGCGCAGAAGCTGCTTGAAGAAGATCGTCAGCCGAAAAATTGCTCGAACCGCGCGGCGTCTATGGCTTCTTCCCGGCCAATCGCGTCGGCGACGACGTCGAACTCTACACCGACGAATCGCGCACCAAGGTTTTGACGACCTTCCATTTCCTGCGCCAGCAAATCGAGAAAGCCGACGGCACACCCAACTGGTGCCTGGCGGACTTCATCGCGCCGAAAGACGACATCGTCACGCTTCGACGTTCCACGTTTCCGACCACCTCGGCGCCTTCGCCGTCACCAGCGGCCACGGCCTGAAGGAACTTGTCGAGAAATTCAAAGCAGATCACGACGACTACAACGCCATCATGGCCGAGGCGCTGGCCGACCGGCTGGCCGAAGCGTTCGCCGAGTTCCTGCACAAACGCGTCCGCGAAGAATGGGGCTACGGCAAAGCCGAGAATCTCACGCACCGAAGACCTCATCGAGGAAAAATATCGCGGCATCCGGCCGGCGGCCGGCTATCCCGCCTGCCCGGACCACACGGAGAAAGCAAATTCTCTGGAAACTGCTCGACGCGGAAAAGAACACCGGCATCAACTGACCGAAAGCTTCGCCATGTGGCCCGGCAGCAGCGTGAGCGGACTTTATTTCGCGCATCCCGAATCCAAGTATTTCGCCGTCGGCAAACTCGGCCGCGATCAAGTTCTCGATTACCATGTGCGCAAAGGCATGCCGTTGCAGGAAGTCGAGCGCTGGCTGGGTCCTTACCTGAACTACGACCCTGCCGAAATCAAATCATCGCAAACCGCCTCCGTGGAAAAGTGCACATGCGGCATGGTGCACTGAGCTCCCACGGTTCAGCGGCTGGAATGGATTTCGGAATAGCGAAAGCAATCTATCGTGTGATCGTTCACCATGCCCACGGCTTGCATGAAGGCATAGCAGATCGTTGATCCAACGAATTTGAATCCGTATTTGATCAAATCTTTGCTCATCGCGTCCGACTCGGGCGTACGGGCGGGAACTTCCTTAAGAGATGTCCACCGGTTCTGAATCGGTCGTCCGCCGACGAATTGCCAGATATAGTTTTCGAAGCTGCCGTATTCCCTTTGAATGCCGAGGAACGCTTTCGCGTTTTGCACCGCTGCGGCGATTTTGAGGCGGTTGCGAACGATCCCCGCATTGGCCAGAAGCGACCGCATTTTCCGCGCATCGTACTTGGCGACTTTGCGCGGATCGAATCGGTCGAACGCGCGGCGATAATTTTCGCGCTTATTCAGGATAGTGCTCCAACTCAGTCCTGCCTGCGCGCCCTCCAAAATCAGCATTTCAAAAAGGTGGCGGTCATCATGTGACGGCACACCCCATTCGCGGTCGTGATAGGCGATGTAGAGATCCCCTTTGGCCCAGGCGCAGCGGTTCACAACAAAAAATTGAGGATCGCAAAGCAATTGTCGAGAATTTGTTACGGGTGAACTATAATCCAATCCCCTTCCGGCGGTTTATATCACTGGAAATCACTATGAGGGGACAGGAGATGTTGGACCACCTTGCTTTCTTAGTTGACCCAGCAGTGCGCCAACACTGTGGGCCAATATTCTTCACGTCGTCCATGACAACTCCAAAGGGGAATATTTTTGCGAACGGTAGTTTTGGGCTTATCGACACCGGAAAAATGAAGTTGCTCATCACCTGCCATCATGTCTGGAATGAATTCAAAAAGTTACGCGCCGAAAAGCCAGAGCTCATGTTCGGGCTCTGCATAGACATATTTAACCCGATAATGATTCCTGATCCGGATTCGTTGTTTGTCGATGAATGCAGACGTTGCGACCTAGCCACCTTCGACATGGGGACTATTTTGGATGCGTTCACTCCCCAAGGACTTCAATTTTTCAATGTTCATGCAAACCGTCCTCCCAAATTGAACAACGGCGAGAACCTTTACATGATTGGTTTTCCGGGCAAAGGCAGAGAGGACAATCAAAGTTCAGTTGGTTTTGTCCGTCAGCCGATAGCGGTCACAGCGACACAGGTAGGAGTCTCCAAGTTCTTCGCCGATGTATCAAAATTCAGATTGCGTGCTCGTGACTTTGGCGGAATAAGCGGGTGTCCTTGCTTTGTGATTTGGGAGAATCGACCGATAAGGCTTGTTGGATTTGCAACGGGGTTTGGTGAAGACAATTTGGGTTTGCTGCAATTCACCTACGCTAGATACATCCAGCCCAACGGCGTAATTCAGTATATGGCATAACCCCTAACTTCTCTTGGAGTGAGGGCGAGCGTTAAATCATCTGACTCCAAGATAAAAAAAGCCCGTTCTCACGAACGGGCTTCCTGGTTTAATTTCAGCCGTAAATCAGGTTTTGACTTCCGCAGCCTCTTCCTTCTTCTTTTTGCCGCGGCTTTCTTTCTCCGCCTTTTCCTCCTTCGGCTCTTCGGTGGGTCTGGTTTCCGTGGCAGGCTCTTCGGTCTTCGGCTCTTCCGTCACAACCGGCATGTCCACCCATTCGAGGATGGCGCGTCTGCGCGGCGTCGCCCTGGCGCTGGTTCAGCTTCACGATGCGGGTGTAGCCGCCGTGGCGCTCCTTTTGCGCGGGAGCGATTTCGTTGAACAGGATTTTCACCGCGTCCTCCTGGTGCAGGCGCGCAGCGGCCAGGCGGCGGTCGTGAATGGTGCCGCTCTTGCCGAGCGTGACCATCTTCTCCGCCACGGAACGGGCGGCCTTGGCCTTGGCCAGGGTGGTGGTGACGCGCTTGTGCTTGATCAGGCTGCAAACCAGGTTGGCCAGCATCGCGTTCCGATGTTCGCCGGTGCGGCCCAACTTGGCGGTTCGCTTAAGGTGTCGCATAAAACTCCTGCTAACGTGTGACCGGCAAGCGTCATGTCTTCCTTCGGCGCCTCGAGCAGGTCCGGCTCGAAGGTCATGCCGAGCGTCAAGCCCGAGGCCTGCAGTTTCTCTTTGATTTCGTTGAGCGATTTCTTGCCGAAGTTGCGATACTTGAGCATCTCCTGCTTCGGTCTTCATGGCGAGCTGGCCGACGGTGGTGATGTTGGCGTTGTTCAGGCAGTTGGCGGCGCGGACGCTCAGCTCGATTTCGTTGACGCTCATGTTGAGCAGCTTCTTGAGCTTGGTCTTCTCCTCGTCCTGCTTGTCCACGACTTCCTCGAACTCGACGGCGTTCTTGTCGTAGCCGACGAACACGTCGAGGTGATGCTGCAGAATCGCGGAGGCCTGGGTCAGGGCGTCGTCGGGCGAGATGCGGCCGTCGGTCCAGATTTCCAGGATCAGGCGGTCGTAATCGGTGCGCTGGCCGACGCGGGCGCTCTCGACGGCGTAGCGGACGCGGGTGACCGGCGAGAACAGCGAGTCGATGGCGATGACGCCGATGGCCTGATTGGGCTTCTTGTTTTCGTCGCCGGGCAGAAAGCCGCGGCCGACCTTGACCTCCAGCTCCATCTCGAACTTCTTCTTCTTGTCGAGCGTGCAGATGTGCTGCGTCGGGATTGACCAGCTCGACGTTCTGGTTGAGCTGGATGTCGGCGGCGGTGACTTCGCCCTCCTTGTTGACGGAGAGCAGCAGCGTCTGCGGGTCGCGGGTGTGGGCCTTGAACAGGACCTTCTTCAGGTTCAGGACGATGTCGGTGACGTCCTCCACGACGCCTTCGATCGGTGGCGAACTCGTGCATCGCGCCGTCGATCTTGATGGAGGTGATGGCGGCGCCTTCCAGCGAGGAGAGCAGCACGCGGCGCAGCGAGTTGCCGATGGTGTGGCCGTAACCGGTTTCAAACGGCTCGGCGATGAACTTGGCGTAGGTTTCGGTGGCGGTTGCCTCTTCCTTGGTCAACCGCTTGGGCATTTCGAAACGTCCTAGACGTACTGGCATATTTTCCTTTCAACAATTTTAATCTGACCCGTCCGGCGTTTATTCCCGCAGCCGGCGGAGCCCGTATAATTGTTTTTGGTGCAGCGACCGCGACGTTCCGTCAGAGCGGGTTATTGTTTAGCGGGAATAAAATTCGACGACGGCCTGCTCGTTGGCGATGGGCTGGATCTCGTCGCGCGTCGGAATGCGCATGACGACGCCCTTGAGGGCTTCCTTGTTCAACGACAGCCAATCCGGCACGGCGCGGCTGGTGGCGATTTCCAGGTTCTTGGTGGCCAACTGGCGCGACACGTTCGAGTTCTTGACCTCGATCGACGTCGTTCACCTTGAGGCCGAAGGAAGGGATGTTGACCTTGCGGCCGTTCACCTTGACGTGGCCGTGGCAACCATCTGGCGGGCCGCGGCGCGGGTGTTGGCGAAGCCGAGGTGATAAACCACGTTGTCCAGGCGGTCTCCAGAATCTGCAGCATCTGCTCGCCGGTGACGCCGCGGCGCTTCAGAGCGCGTTCTCGTAAACGCCGCGGAACTGGCGCTCCATCAAGCCGTAATAATAGCGCAGCTTCTGCTTCTCGATCAGGCCGAGGCCGTAATCGGTGTGCTTGCGGCGCGACTTCGGGCCGTGCACGCCGGGGCCGTAATTGCGGCGCTCCAGATATTTCGACGGGCCGAAGATCGGAACGCCGAACCGGCGGCTGATGCGAACGCGAGGACCAGTGTAACGAGCCATAATTTAAAGTAGATAGTTGATCAGTTGAGAGTTGATGGGTTAGACGCGGCGCTTCTTGCGCGGGCGGCAGCCGTTGTGCGGAACGGGCGTGACGTCCTTGATCGTGGTGATTTCCAGGCCGATCGCCTGCAAGGCGCGGATGGCGGATTCGCGGCCGGAGCCGGGACCTTTGACCCGCATTTCGACTTCGCGCATGCCGTGCGACATCGCCTGGCGGGCGGCGTCCTGCGCCACCTGCTGCGCGGCGTAAGCGGTGCTCTTGCGCGAGCCTTTGAAACCGACGCGGCCGGCGCTCGACCAGCCGATGCAGATTGCCCTGCATGTCGGTGATGCGTGACCAGCGTGTTGTTGAACGTGGCCAGAATGTTGGCGATGCCGACGGTGATGTTCTTGGCGCCCTTGGCCTTGATGATCTTCTTGCCGGCCGTGATCCTCGCCGAGCAACTCGGCGGCAGTGGGCGCGGCGCGCGGCCACCGGCGCGGCAGCTTCAGCGGGCTTCGGCGCTTCAGCGGCGCGGAGCGGCAGCGGCGCCTTCGGCCGGAGCGCAGCTTTCTTCGGGCCTTGGCGGGCTTCGCCAGCGGCTTTGGCGCGGCTTGCTTCGGCTTCGGCAGCCGCTTCGGGCTTTGCCTCTCCTTCTTCGGAGCCGGTTTCTTTTTGTTTCGTCAGCCATAACGTGAATCTTAAATTATGAAATCGATTAGTGGATGCCGGTCTTGGCGTTCGGATTGCGCTGCACGCCGACCGTCTTGCGCGGGCCTTTGCGGGTGCGGGCGTTGGTCTGGGTGCGCTGGCCGCGCACCGGCAAGCCGCGCAGGTGGCGGACGCCGCGATAGCACTTGATGCCCTGCAGGCGCTTGAGGTTCATGCCGATCTCGCGGCGCAGATCGCCTTCGATGACATACTTGCCGTCCTGGATCGCGTGGACGATCTGGGAGAGCTGCTGCTCGGTCAGATCCTTGGCGCGGATGCTCGGATCGATGTTGGCCTTGGCCAGGATCTCTTCGCGTTGGTCGGGCCGATGCCGTAGATGTAGCGCAGCGCGATGTCGATGCGCTTGTTCGGCGGAACTTCCACACCGATGATACGTGCCATAATTGTTAAGTGTTAATTGGTAATGGAATGGATTAGCCTTGCCGCTGCTTGTGGCGCGTGTTGGTGCAGATCACACGGATGACGCCTTTGCGCCGGATGATCTTGCAATTCTCGCAAAGTTTCTTTACTGATGCGCGAACTTTCATATTCAAATCTGTTCTCTTTCCACAATGATCCGCCCTTCCGACAAATCGTAGGGCGACATTTCCAACCTCACTTTGTCTCCCGGCGTCAAGCGGCAAAGCTCAACCTGCGCCTTGCCCGCCACATACGCCAGCAACCGTGGCCGTTGGCCAATTCCACCCGATACGTCTCGTTCGGCAGAACTTCGACTACGACACCTTCAACTTCGATGGCATCTTCTCGGGCCATGTCAAAATCTCCGGCTCAGCCTCGGTGATCAACACCGTATGCTCAAAATGAGCGGATAGTGAACCATCTTGCGTGACCACTGTCCAGCCATCATTCAAGATTTTTACGCCGGGCTGACCCGCATTGACCATCGGCTCGATGGCCATCGTCATGCCCGGCCGCAGCTTCGGCGATGCTCTTGCCGTCCACGAAGTTCGGCACCTGCGGCTCTTCGTGCATCGACCGGCCCACGCCGTGGCCGACAAACTCCCGCACCACGCTGAAGCCGTTGCTTTCGACATAGGTCTGGATCGCCCGCGAAATATCCGCCACCCGTTGCCCGGCACCGCCTGGGCGATGCCCTCGTAAAGCGCCTGCTCCGTCACATCCATCAACTTCTGCGCCAGCACGCCGCAACCGCCCACGGCCACCGTCCGGGCAGTGTCGCCGATAAACCCGTTGTAAACCACGCCGACGTCCAGGCTGACGATGTCGCCAAACTGCAACTGCGCGGTCGCCGGCCAACCCATGCACGACCTGGTCGTTCACCGAGATGCAGATCTGGCACGGATACTTGCGATAGCCCAGAAACGCGCTCTTCGCGCCGTAATGCTTGATCCGCGCCGCCGCAAACTCGTCCACCTCCCTCGTCGTCACGCCCGGCTGGATGAACGCCGCGACCTCGTCCAGCACCGTGCCGGCCACCGCGCACGCCGGCCGCATCGCTTCCAGATCCCGCTCGCTCTTTAGAATGATCATCTGCTTCAATTTGATCCGAATCTGCAGCCGCTCTCGGATTCAGTGACGGATCCGACGGTCTAGAACCGGCCCTTGAACCGGCCCTTCTTCAGGAACCCGTCGTAATGGCGCATCAACAAGTGCGATTCCATCTGGCGCATCGTATCCAGCATCACGCCGACCAGTAATCAGCATGCTCGTGCCGCCGAAAAACTGCGCCACGGATACGGGATCGTCCATCTGCCTGACCAGCAGGATCGGAATCACGGCGATGACCGTCAGGAAGACCGCGCCCGCCAGCGTGATCCGGCTCATGGCGTTGTGCAGATAATCGCTCGTCGCCTGGCCCGGACGCACGCCCGGGAATGTAGCCGCCGTTCTTCTTCAGGTCATCCGCGATCTGCAATTCATTGAACTGGGTCGCCACCCAGAAATAGGAGAAGAACAGAATCATCAGCCGTATAGACAGCGATATAAAGCAACGCACCTTCGGTCAAGGTGCGGCGCGATCTCGCTGAAAAACTTGACGTTGAAAGCTCTGCCCGAGCAATTCAGGAAGATCTTCTGCGGGAACATCAGGATGGCCTGGGCAAAAATGATCGGCATGACGCCCGCGTAGTTCACCCGCAACGGCATGAAGGAGGTGCCGCCGGAATAGACCTTGCGGCCCACCGCCCGCTGGGCGTATTGCACCGGGATTTTCCGCTGCGCCTGAGTGACGGCGATGACGCCGGCGATCACGCCGGCCAGCAGCAGAACCAGCGCGATGGCGTGGCCGAAGTTGAATTTGGCCTCGCCCGCCTCCGCGGGAAGAACATGTCCTGCAGCGCCACTGACCGCCTGCGGCAGCCGCGCCAGGATGCCGATCGTGATGACCAGCGAAACGCCGTTGCCGATGCCGCGCTCGGTGATCTGCTCGCCCAGCCACATCAGCAGCATCGTGCCGGTCGTCAGCATCAGCACGGTCTGAATGCGATACCACCAGATGCTGTCGTCGGTAAAGCACCAGCTCGCCCGATACCCTGGAAACAGCTTCTCCGGGTTCTCCCAGCCGATGGCCATGACGATGCCCTGGCCCAGGCAGAGCAGCACGGTCAGGTAACGGCCATATTGAATGATCTTGGTCCGCCCGCCTTCTTCGCGCGCCAGCTTGCTCAAGCTGCGGAACGACCGCGGTCAGCAACTGGATGATGATCGTCGCGCTGATGTAAGGCATGATGCCCAGCGCGCCGACCGCGCAATGCTCCAGCGCGCCGCCGGTGAACAGGCTGTACATGCCCAGCAGCGACCGCCGCCTGTCGCGGCGTTGCGCTTCGAAAAAGTCCGCCAGCGCCGCGCCGTCCAAGCCCGGGAACGCGCATGACCGCCACCAGCCGGCAGATCGCCAGCACCATCGAGCGTGAACAGAATCCGGGACTTCAGTTCCGGAATCTTGAAGCAGTTGCTGAAGGTGTTGACGATGGCGGCGAGCATGGCGTCAGGTTCGAAAGCTGATTAGGCCTTGGCAGCCGGCGCCGCTTTGCGTCGGCTGCGACGACTTCGCAGGTGCCGCCCTTGGCTTCGATCTTGGCCTTGGCCGACGCGCTGAAGGCGTGGGCGCTGACCGTCAGTTTCTTGGTCAGTTCGCCGTCGCCCAGAATCTTGATGCCGTCGCCGCGGCCGTTGGCCAGGCCCGCGCTCGCGCAATGCCGCCTCGTCCACCCGCGCGCCGTCGTCGAACGCGTTCAGCGCTTCGAGATTCACCGGCATGTAGCGGGTGGCGTGGCGGGCGTTGTTGAAACCGCGCTTGGGAATGCGCCGGATCAGCGGCATCTGGCCGCCTTCGAAGCCGATGCGGATGGAACTGCCGGAACGGGCGGTCTGGCCCTTGCCGCCGCGACCGCTGGTCTTGCCGTGACCGCTGGATTCGCCCTGGCCCAGCCGTTTGCGGCGGTGCTTGGCGCCGGGACGAGGTTTAAGATCGTGTAATCGCATAAAAAATCTAGGCGGTCGGGTGCAGCCGCGGCGGCGGCGCAATGGCTGGCGGCGGCTTCCGGCAGCCTTCGGCGCTTCCACCTTCTTGATCTCCAAGCCGCGGCTCTGGTAAATGTCTTCGCGCAGCCGCAGGCTCAACAGCGCCGTGCAGCGTGGCCTTGACCACGTTGGCGGCGTTCTTGGAACCGAGCGACTTGGTCAGGATATCCTTCACGCCGGCGGATTCGAGCACGGCGCGCACGGTCTTGCCCGCGATGATGCCGGTGCCGGGCGAGGCCGGCCGCAGCAGCACCTTCGCGCCGCAGTAGTGCGAGAAGACTTCGTGCGGAATGGTCGCGTCCTTCAGCGACACGCCGACCATCTGCGAGCGGGCCATCTCGCCGCCCTTGCGGATGGCATCCGCCACTTCGCCGGCCTTGCCCAGACCAACGCCGACGCGGCCGTGCTTGTCGCCCACGACCACCAGCGCGCTGAAATTGAAGCGGCGTCCGCCTTTGACGACTTTGGCGGAGCGGTTGATGAACACCACCTTCTCGGTCAACTCCTCGCCGCCCTGTCCGTCGAAGCCTCGGGCTCCGGCCGGCTGCGCCGCACGCGGCGACCGCGCCCGGCCGCGGCCACGCCGCCGCGCGACGCTGCTGCCTCGGCGCGCTTGCGGCTGCTCGTTCCGCTTTCTGGCTATTGGTTCGTTCAGCCACAATATTCTTTTCCATTGGTTGACGTTAAAACTTCAGACCCGCTTCGCGCGCCGCGTCGGCCAGCGCTTTGACCTTGCCATGATAACGCGCGCCGCCGCGGTCGAAAACCACCTGCTTGATGCCCTTGTCCAGAGCGGCCTGTGCCGCCGAGCGTGCCGATGCGTCTTGGCGCTGGCTGACATTGGCCGCGAGTTTGTCGCGGTCCGGCGTCGCCTTGCTCGTCGTCGAAGCCGCCGCCAGCGTCACGCCCGCCGCGTCGTCGATGAACTGGACGTGGATGTTCTTGTTGGTGAAGCACACGCTCATGCGCGGACGCTCCTCGGTGCCGCTGACTTTCTTGCGGATGCGCCAGCGGCGCAGTTGCGCGAGTCGTTGTTTCTGTTCAGTTCTCATGTTCATGGGTCACGGATTTGGCCGTGACCGTAAATCAATTGTTACTGGACGGTCTTGCCTTCCTTGCGGTCGACGTGTTCGTCGGCGTAACGCACGCCCTTGCCCTTGTAAGGTTCCGGCGGGTAGAAGCTGCGCATTTCGGCCGCCACCTGGCCGACGACCTGCCGGTCCGGCCCTTCGATGGTCAGCTTGGTGTTCTCCTCCACCGTCACCTTGATCTGGTCGGGAATCGGATAATTGATCGGATGCGAATAGCCGAGGCTCAGGTTGACGTTCTTGCCCTGCACGGCGGCCTTGAAGCCGACGCCCTGGATTTCGAGCTTCTTCACGAAGCCTTCGCTGACGCCGCGGACCATGTTGTTGACCAGCGCGCGGCTCAGGCCGTGCAGCGCCTTGGCCTGGGCGTCCTCGCCCTCGCGGCTGACCACGACGTTGCCGTTCTCCACCTTGAGGCTGGTGCGGCGCGGCAGTTCCCAGTTGAGTTTGCCTTTCGGGCCTTCGACCGAAACCTTCTGGCCTTTGACCTCCACCTTCACTTTGGGCGGAATGGCGATCGGTTGTTTTCCAATTCGTGACATAGATTACAATAGTTAAATCGTTCAAGTCTTACCAGACGTAACAAAGCAATTCGCCGCCGAGGTTCTTCTTGCGCGCCTGCGTGCCGGTCATCACGCCCTCCGACGTGGAGACGACGGCCACGCCCAGGCCGCCGCGCACGCGCGGAATTTCCGTCGCGCCGACGTAACGGCGCAGACCCGGGCGTGCTGACGCGGCGCAGGCCTTCGATGACGCCCTTCTTGCCCTGATACTTCAGCTTGAGCTTGATCGTCTTCGGGCAGCTTGCCTTCGACGGCGAAGTCGGCGATGTAGCCTTCCCGCTTCAGGATGCCGGCGATGCTCTCCTTCATCTTGGAGTGCGGCACTTCGACGGCCGGCAGCAACGCCCGGTTGGCGTTGCGAATCCGGGTCAGCATGTCGGAAATCGGATCGTCATATCGTAATTAGTATGTAATGTTACCAACTGGCCTTGGTCACGCCCGGGATCAACCCGTTCAGCGCGGCTTCGCGGAACGTCAGGCGCGAGCAGCCGAACTTGCGCAGGTAGCCGTGGCGGCGGCCGCTCATCGAGCAGCGGTTGACCACCCGCGTCGGGCTGGCGTCGCGCGGCAGCTTGGCCAGGCCGGCGTAATCGCGCTTGGCCTTCAACTCGGCGCGGAGGCGGCGTATTTCTTCACCGTCTCGGCCTTCCTCTTGTTGCGTTCAATCCATGCTTTCTTAGCCATAAATCAATGTGGTTTGTTCATGCGTTTCGGTGTTTCGGCTTTGCCTCGGCGAACGGCATGCCCATCAGCTTCAACAACTCCAGCGCCTCGTCGTTGGTGCGGCGCGCTGGTCACGATCGTGATGTCCATGCCCTGCTGTCGCTTGATCTTGTCCAGTTCGATCTCCGGGAAAATCGTCTGATCGGCGACGCCGAGCGAATAATTGCCGCGCCCGTCGAATGACCGCGGCGACAGGCCGCGGAAGTCGCGGATGCGCGGCAGCGCCGTCGCGACCAGCCGGTCGAAGAACTCATACATCGCATCGCGGCGCAGCGTCACGCGGCAGCCGATCGGCTGGCCCTCGCGCAGCTTGAAATTCGCGATGCTGTGGCGCGACTTGCTGATCGACCGCCTTGCGGCCGGTGATCAGCGCCAGGTCCTTGGCCGCGTCGTCCACCGCGCTCTTTTCCAGCGAGGCGCTCACGCCCATGTTCACCACGATCTTCTCCATCCGCGGAACCTGGTGGACGTTGGTGTACTTGCGCTTTTCCTTCAGCGCCGGCACCACTTCGTTGACGTATTTTTCGTAAAGTCTGGCTTTCATTTCGTTCGTCACGGATTTTGCCGTGACTTCGAAATCGTCATGCGTTCGCCGGCGCCGCGGCGCCGCGTTTGGCGGCCCGCGCATCGAACTTCTCCGCCTTCATCACGTTCGAAATGTGGATCGATGCCTTCGCGCTCGACGATCGCGCCCTGGGGTGCTGCTGGCTCTTGCGCATGTGCGTCTTGATCATCTTCACGCCTTCGACAATCGACCCGCTGTTTCTTGCCGAGCGACCGCGATGATCTTGCCGCGCTTGCCCTTTGTCCGCGCCGGCGATGACCACCACTTCGTCGCCCTTCTTCACATGAAATTTCTGCATAACTCTTCAAATGACTTCCGGCGCCAGCGAGATGATCTTCATGAACTTCTTGTCGCGCAACTCGCGCGCGACCGGGCCGAAGATGCGCGTGCCGCGCGGGTTGAGTTCCTTGTCGATGATCACAATGGCGTTGCTGTCAAAGCGCAGATACGAGCCGTCGTTGCGGCGGATCGCCTGCCGCGTGCGCACCACCACGGCATCCACCACTTCGCCCTTCTTCACCGTGCCATCGGGCGCGGCTTCCTTGATGTGGGCCTTGATGATGTCGCCGACGCGCGCGTAGCGCTGGTTGCGGCCGAGCACGCCGATGGCCGCGGCGCGCTTGGCGCCGGTGTTGTCGGCCACATCTAGATGGAACGAATCTGCAACATAAATCAGTGATCCGTTGAGCTAGGCGGCCACCGGCGTTACCACGCCGCTGCCGCGCTCCACCACCTCGACCAGCCGCCAGCGCTTCGTCTTGGAGAGCGGCCGGGTCTCCTCGATGCGCACGCGGTCGCCCGACTTTGGCCTCGCTCTTTTCGTCGTGGGCGTAAAACTTCTTGTAGCCGGTGACGACCTTCTTGAACTTGCGGATGCGGAAAGCGGCGCTCGACCCGCACCACGATGGTCTTGGCCATCTTGTTGGAGATGACTTCGCCGACGCGTTCTTTGCGGTTGCCGCGCGCGGCGGCCGTTGCGTGACGTTGCAGGTGTCGTGGTCAGTTCAGCCATACAAATTAAGTCTATGCCGCTTTGTTGCGCAGTTGCGAGATGCGCGTTTCGATGCGGGCGATGTCGCGGCGCAACGTGCGCAGCCGCGCCGGCTTCTCCAGCTGGGCGCTGGCCTGCTGCAGGCGCAGGTTGAAAATCTCCTGGCGCAGTTCGCGGCCTTCGGCCGCCAGCTCGACCAGCGTCATTTCTTTGAATTCCGATTTTCATTGAGTCTTCTTCATACGACTCAGCGTCAGCCGATCCGGTGCCGCGAAATGAATTTGGTCTTGATCGGCAGCTTGGTCGCCGCCAGGCGCATCGACTCGCGCGCCACGGCTTCGGTCACGCCGTCCACTTCGAACAGCACGTTGGCCGGCCGGATCACCGCCACCCAGGATTCCAGCGGGCCCTTGCCCTTGCCCATGCGCGTTTCCAGCGGCTTCTTGGTGAAGGACTTCTGCGGGAAGATGCGGATCCACATCTTGCCGTGGCGCTTCATGTTGCGGGCGATGGCCACGCGCGCGGCCTCGATCTGCTTGGTGTCCAGCCAGCAGCGCTCCAGCGCCATCAATCCGTACTCGCCAAACGCCACCGTGTTGCCGCGCGTAGGCCAGGCCGGCGCGGTTGCCGCGGTGCATCTTGCGGTACTTCACTCTTGCGGGCATCAATGGCATAACAAAATCCTTCGATCTAAAATTAGTTCGCGGCACTGGTTCAGCCGCGTTGCCTGGGCTGCTGCGGCTTTCTGCGGCTTGTTCTCGCCTTTGCAAATCCAGCACTTGATCCCGAGCTTGCCGTAAACCGTGTTGGCCTCGGCAAAACCGTAATCAATGTTCGCGCGCAGCGTGTGCAGCGGCACGCGGCCCCAGTGATACTGTCTCGACGCGCGCCAGTTCCGCGCCGCCCAGACGGCCGGCGCAGCGAATCTTGATCCCTTCCGCGCCGAAATCCTTCGCGGTCTGCAGCGCCTTCTTCATCGCGCGGCGGAACGAAACGCGGCGTTCCAGCTGCAGCGCGACGTTCTCCGCGACGAGCTGCGCGTCGATTTCCGGCTGTCTTGATCTCCATGATGTCCACGTAAATCTCCTTGCCGGTCATCTTGCTCAACTCTTCCTTGAGCTTGTCGATCTCCGCGCCTTTGCGGCCGATGACGACGCCGGGACGGGCGGTGAGGATGGTGATGCGGCAGCGGTTGGCGGCGCGCTCGATCAGAATCTGCGGCACGGAGGCCGACTCGAGCTTCTTCTTCAGCAGGTCGCGAATCTTGCGGTCCTCGGTGAGCAGCTTGCCGAATTCCTTCTTGCCGGCATACCACTTCGAGCGCCAGTCCTTGTTGACGGCGACGCGCAGACCGATTGGATTGGTTTTTTGTCCCATACCAATTATTCGTCTGACAAAACAATTTTGATGTGGCAACTGCGCTTGAGGATCGGCCCGGCCGAACCGCGCGCCTTGGGCGTGAACCGCCGCAGGGTGGACGCCGTCCCGGCCACCGCTTCCTTGACGACGCAGCGTCTTCCGGCCTTGTATCGTTCTTGTGTGTTAGTTCTCCGCGTTGGCGATGGCCGACTTCAGCGTCTTGGCCACGAACCGCGCGCCCTTGCGCGGCACGACCGCCAGCACCGCCTGCGCCTGCAGCGCGGGCAAGCCCTGAATCTGGCGCACCACTTCGCGCATCTTCTGCGCGGACATGCGGCACGTTTTTGGTGATCGCGTGAACTTCCATAAGTTACTTCGCTTCCGCTTTGGCCGTGTGGGCGCCGTGCTTCTTGAACGTGCGCGTCAGCGAAAATTCGCCGAGCCGGTGGCCCACCATGTTTTCCGTCACGAACACCGGGTTGAAGACCTTGCCGTTGTGCACGGTGAACGTCAGGCCGACGAAATCCGGCGTGATCATCGAGCGGCGCGACCAGGTCTTGATCGGCGTCTTCTGATTTGGTGCTCCTTCGCCTTCTGGATCTTCTCCAGCAGGTGCCCATCAACGAACGGACCTTTTTTAATCGAGCGTCCCATAAGTAAAATTACTTGTTCTTCATCGGCCGGCCGTCGCGGCGGACCAGGATGAACCGGTTCGAGTATTTCTTCTTGTTGCGGGTGCGATAGCCCTTGGCCAGCAAGCCCCACGGCGAAGTCAGCTGCTGCCAGCCGCCGCCGGACTTGGACTTGCCGGCGCCGCCGCCGTTCGGATGGTCCACCGGGTTGCGCGAAACACCGCGGTTGATCGGGCGAATGCCCCGATGCCGCGAGCGGCCCGCTTTGCCGAGGACCACGTTTTCGTGCTCGGTGTTGCCGACCTGGCCGATGGTCGCGTAGCAATTCTCGTTGACCCTGCGGATTTCGCCCGAGGGCAGCCGAATCTGCGCGTAGCCTTCGTCGCGCGACATCAACGTCGCCGCGCCGCCGGCCGTGCGCACCATCTGCGCCGCCGCGACCGGGAATGATCTCGATATTGTGAATCGGCAGGCCGACCGGAACCGCCTCGCAGCGGCAGGCAATTGCCCAATCTCCGGCGGAGCCGTCGGACCGCTCATCAGCTTCGCGCCGACCTGCAGGCCGACCGGAGCGATGATGTAAGCCTTCTCGCCGTCCTTGTATTCCAGCAACGCCAGCCGGGCGGTGCGGCCGCGGATCGTATTCGATCGCCGCGACCGTGGCTTCGACGCCGTGCTTGTTGCGCTTGAAATCGACCAGGCGGATCTTCTGCTTGTGACCGCCGCCGATGCCGCGAGCCGTGACGCGGCCGTAGCGATTGCGCCCGCCGGTCTTCTTGCGCATCTCGACCAGGCTCTTCTCCGGCTTGGTCTTCGTGATGTCGCTGAAGTCCGCGATACGTGATGTAGCGCGTGGACGGCGTCAGCGGTCTAAATGTCTTTACTGGCATAAAATCAATAACAGTTCCCAAGTCAGCTACTTGGAGAGCGGAGCCATCAATCCTGCTCCCAGACGGGTGGTCAGTTATCGGTTCCGCAGGTTATGCTGTCCGCTCCCTGTTCAGGGGAAACGGAGCGGGGAATATAGGCAGGCTGCGTAAGGCACGCAATAGGTTTTTTTGGAAATCTTTTTCCAGATTTCAGGCCCGATCAAAGGGCCGGAATAGCAGGTGAACCCGGCCGGATTGGTTGCCGAATTCTGAACCGCATCCGATCTACAAACCGGTTGCGGAATTGTAGTTGTTCAATTCCAGCGCGGGTCTATTGTGAGCGCACTATGAAAAAACTCGGCATCGGATGTGCAATCCTCGCGGCCATTGGCGTCGTCGTGCTCATCTTCATCGTGATGGCGGGGGGCAGCTACAATTATCTCGTCAAACGCTCGCAGGCTGCCGACAGCCAATGGGCGCAGGTGCAAAATGTTTATCAGCGCCGGGCAGACCTCATTCCGAACCTTGTCGCGACTGTATCCGGCGCGGCGAACTTTGAGAAATCCACGCTCACTCAAGTCACCGAAGCCCGCGCCTCGGTCGGGCAAGTCAAAATCGATCCCAACTCCGCGCCGAACGATCCCGCGAAGCTCGCGGAATTTGATCGTGCTCAAAGCCAGCTCTCCTCCGCGCTGTCTCGTTTGCTGGTTGTCGCGGAGCGTTATCCCGAACTAAAGGCGACGGCCAACTTCCGCGATCTTCAGGCGCAGTTGGAAGGCACCGAAAACCGCATCGCGGTCGCGCGGCGGGATTTCAACGAGGCTGTGCGCGAATACAACACAGCAATCAAGTCTTTCCCAGCGGTTCTCTATGCCCGGTTATTTCACTTCAACGAGAAGCCTTACTTTGCCGCCACGCCGGGCGCGGAAACGCCGCCGAAAGTGCAGTTTGATTTCAACTCATCAACGCAAGCTCCGGCGGCAAGGCCATAGCTTGTGATGCGGTTTCCAATCATCCTGTTTTGGTTGTTCGCCGTAACTTCATTCGCGGCCGAAGTCATCCCGCCCGCGCCAAAGCAATACTTCAACGATTACGCGCACGTGGTTTCCCCAAGCACTGCCGCGCGCCTGAACAAAACGTTGGAGGACTTCGAGCGCCAGACTTCCGACCAGATCCTCGTCACGGTTTTCCCGAAGATGCAGTCAGACTCCTCAATCGAGGATTACACGGTGCGCGTGGCGCGAGCGTGGAAGGCGGGCCAACAGGAAAAGAACAATGGCGCGGTGCTATTCGTCTTTGTGCAGGACCGGAAGGTCTATTTGCAGGTCGGCTATGGACTCGAAGGCGTTTTGCCGGACGCGCTGGCAAAACGGATTGTGAGCGACGAGATCACGCCGCAATTCCGGAATGGAAACTTCGATGCCGGCCTTAATGCGGGCGTGGCGGCGATTCTCGCTGCCACACGGGGTGAGTATAGAGGCACCGGACGCACGGTCGGAGACCGAGCGGTTAATTCGGTTGTTGGATTCCTCCCGATTCTGATCTTTGGCTTAATCGTGCTCTTCATCCTCCTCTCCCTCATGCGCGGGCGACGTTCAGGCTTGCGAGGCGGATATTCCTCGTGGGGCGGAGGCGGTTGGACGATTGGTGGCAGCGGTTGGTCTGGAGGAGGTTGGTCCGGCGGTGGAGGTGGTGGTTTCTCCGGCGGGGGCGGGAGTTTTGGCGGCGGTGGCGCGGGAGGAAGCTGGTGATTATGCGCGCGAAGGAGTTCTTAAACCGTCTCCATCACGACAAAATCGCTGAAGCAATTCGCGAGGCGGAACTGAAGACATCTGGAGAAATACGCGTTTTCGTCAGCCGCAAGGACATCGAGGATCCCGTCGCGGCTGCGCGGGAGCATTTCATCCAGCTTGGAATGGAAAAAACGCGGGAACGAAACGGCGTGCTCATCTTCGTCGCACCGCACACGCACAAATTTGCGATTATCGGCGATGCCGCCGTTCATGCGAAATGTGGCGACCCGTTTTGGAAGGAAGTCGCTGAGGCGATGAGCGGACATTTTCGGAACTCGGAATTCACCGAAGGCGTCCTGCACGGCGTTAAACGCGCCGGCGAGTTACTCGCGAAGCATTTTCCTCGTCGTCGCGATGATAAGAACGAACTGTCCAACCGTGTGGCGCACGACTAAGCCGAATAGCGTGTAACCATTGATCAGGAGGCCGTCTATTCGCTTTTCACGACTGATCGTTATCGAGACGAAGCTTCCGCGTGAACTTCATCTTGACGGTTTCACCGACACGGGCAAACAGCGACCTCTTCTTCTTCTTTGTCGGCGCCGCGATTTGCTCCAGTGCGCTGCTGCACACTGGACAGAGCAGCAGGACTGTGTTGCTTCCTTTGCGTCGAAGCCGGTGAACACATGCGTCGCACATCACTTCCCTGCATTGCATACATCGGTGCGTGACCGGTGAACCTGGATGACGAGGGCAGATCATTGAGCCATCTCCCAAGACAACCGGCGGAGCAACAATGTCAGGATTGGTAAACTTCGGAATTGCGACAGTGACCTCTGCGGTCTCAACAAACAGTTCCACATCACCCAACCGCACGGTCTGCCCTGTGGTCAGGACTGCCTCTTGAATTCTTTTCCCATCGACAAACGTGCCGTTTGTGGAGTCAAGATCGCGAATCGTCACGCCGCCGTTGATCAGCAAGAATTCACAGTGCAATCCTGAAACAGTCGGATGGCTGATCGGGAAATCAGAATCCGGACTTCTGCCAACGCGATTTGCGCCAAGCCTCAGTTCGAGAACCTGATTTTCAAATCCAGTTGTTCTGACAACAAGTCTAGCCATACCCCAACCTGATTGTCGGAATTACGGCTGAAATGTCGAGCGTTTTGAAACCTCCCCCGAGAGGAATCGCATTGGCACGCATTAGTTGAGGCTGACGTTTACCGCGAAGGCAAAATCCTCCACTACTCTTCCGCCGATAAGGTGTTCCTGGATGATTCTTTCCAACACGATCGGCGTGCAGGAGTGATACCAAACTGCTTCGGGATATACGACAGCTATCGGTCCGCAAATACACACGCGAAGACAGTTCGCCTTGGTGCGATAAATCAATCGCTCCGGCCCGGCGAGATTCAGTTCTTTTAACCTGCGTTTCAAAAACTCCCAGGCCTCCAAGCCACATTCCTTCGACGCGCACCTCGGGTCGGTCTGATCCGCGCACAAAAAAATGTGACGGCGATAAGCTTCGAGTCCCAGCGAGTGCTTCAGTTTCTGCAATTCGCTCGTCATCGTTCCAAGGTTGTTTGCTCAGACATAGGGTAAACGACTACATGTTTTCGATCGGTTCGCAGGTTAACCTAAGAAACTGATGGCGCACAGGCAATACAGCGCCGTCCAATGAAACAAGAACGAACTCAAGACGCCCCGGCTGTTCGAGAACACGCCAACCCCGCACCGAAATACACAACCTTCATCGCGGTCTTGATTGTCATGGCGTTGCTTTACTTCGCCCGTGAAGTCTTCATCCCGTTTTCGCTGGCATTGTTGTTCTCATTCCTGCTTGCGCCTTTGGTGGTTCGATTGCGCCGCTGGCATCTGGGCCGTATTCCGAGCGTATTGATCGTAGTAAGCCTGGCGTTCACGATAATTGCAATCGTAGGCGGTCTGGTCTCGCTCCAGCTCACCGATCTCGGCCATCAACTGCCTCAGTACCGCGAGAACATTACCCACAAACTGCATTCGATTCATGCGTCCAGCAGCGGAGTCATCAATCGCATAAGCCGCGCGGTCCATGATTTCACCGAGGAACTGAATCCTCCATCGAACGCGCCAGGAGAAGAAAAACCTGTTCCCGTCGAAATCCGCAAAAGCCCGTTTTCCCCACTGGACGTTATCCGCAACGTGCTCGGCTCAGCCATCAACGTCCTCATCACAGCCGCAGTCGTCGTCGTGTTCGTGATCTTCATGCTCTTTCAACACGAAGACTTGCGAGATCGTCTCATCCGGCTCTTTGGCGCGCGGCAACTCAACCTCACTACCAAGGCATTCGATGAAGCGGGATACCGTGTCAGCCGATATCTGCTTGCGCAACTGGCGTTGAACACAATTTTCGGCGTGCTCGCCGGAATTGGCCTTTATTTCATGCGGGTACCGAATCCGATTCTGTGGGCAGTGCTCGCGGCGGTATTGCGATACGTTCCTTATCTTGGCATTTGGGTGGCCGCGTCGATGCCCGCTGCCATCGCCTTTGCTATAAGCCCAGGCTGGTTCAAACCCATCGGAATCTTCGGGCTCTATTTCGGAATCGATCTTCTGAACTACAATTTTGCGGAACCGCTGCTTTACGGCAGGTCAGCCGGCATCTCGCCGATGGGTATCCTCGTCGCCGCCGTCTTCTGGACCTGGCTTTGGGGGCCAATCGGCCTGCTGCTTTCCACGCCCCTCACGGTTTGCCTGATAGTTATGGGAAGGTATGTGCCGTCACTTGAATTCCTGGATGTCCTGTTGAGCGACCACGCCGTGCTAAGTCCAGAGAAACGCCTCTACCAGCGGCTGCTCGCGACGGACGTGGATGAAGCCTTGGAAATTGCGGAGGAATTTCTAAAAGGCAAATCTCTCGAACGACTCTATGACGAAGTCATCATACCCGCGCTGAGTCTCGCGGAGGAGGACCGGCATCGCGGCAAGCTTGATGAAAATCAGCAACAATTTGTCTTTGAGAACGCGCGCCTTCTCGTGGAGGACATTGGCGAGCGCGCGGACGAACTGATCGCGGGCAATAATGGAATCAAGAACGGTCTCTCCCACCGCCAACAACCTGTTCCGCGTCCCGAGCAGCCTCCGACGGAGGCTTGTATCCTCACAATGCCGGCGCGGGATGAAGCGGATGAAATTGCCGGAGTGATGCTGGCGCAGCTTTTGAATCGTCGCGGCATGGGCGCCAAATCCGTGTCTGCTGCCGCACTGGCCTCGGAACGCATCGAAGAAGCCGCGCGAAGCTCCGTCAATACTGTCTGCGTCACCGCCATCCCGCCCCTGGGGCAACTGCCCGCGCGTTACCTCTGCAAGCGTCTGCGCGCGCAATTCCCTCACGTGCGGATTGTCGCAGTGGTCTTGACTCGAACCGAAGCGCAACAACTCCGGAAACACGAAGCACCCATGGTCGCCGATCAAACCGTCACTAGCCTGGCCAGTGCTGTCGCTGAATTGGTATCAATACATGCTGCCGCTCCGGAAAGGCCGCGTTAACGGCATTCAGCTCGTAACCATGTTGATCGAACCGGAAAAGGTCGAGGAGTTGAAAGACCCGATTCAGTCCGCCCAGGCTGTGGGCTTGCGTTATGTCACCGACGCTATGCCCGGCGTAACTCGGGAACGTTTTGGTAATCGATTTCGCTATCGCGCGCCGAATCAAAAACTGGTTACGGATGCGGAAACATTGAAAAGGGTCAAAGCTCTGGCCATTCCACCTGCGTGGACTGATGTGTGGATTTGCCCTGACCCAAATGGACACTTGCAGGCCACAGGGCGCGACGATCGCAGGCGTAAGCAGTTCCGATATCACCCGCGCTGGCGTGAAGTGCGCGACGAGACGAAATACGCGCGCATCATCACCTTCGCCAAGGCGCTCCCTCAGATTCGATGTCGCATTGAGCACGACCTGGCGTTGCGGGGTTTGCCACGAAACAAGTTGCTCGCCACTGTTGTTCGTCTGTTGGAAGTCAGCTTGATTCGGGTCGGCAATGACGAGTACGCGAGGACGAATGAGTCGTTTGGCCTGACTACGATGCGCGATCATCATGTGGATGTGAACGGTTCGACATTGAGATTTCATTTTCGCGGCAAGGCGGGCAAATCGCACAAGATCGACGTTCGCGATCCACAACTCGCGAAAATTGTTCGCAAGTGCCAGGACCTGCCGGGACAGGAGCTGTTTCAATATGTGGATGAAGACGGGAAAATGCAGGACGTGCATTCGCAGGATGTGAACGAATACTTGCGGGAAATCAGCGGCGAAGATTTTACCGCGAAGGATTTTCGGACGTGGGCTGGAACCATGATGGCGGCGATGGCCTTACATGAACTCACTGGGGCGCAGACGAAGGCGCAAACAAAGAAAAACATCACAGCCGCCATCGAATCAGTGGCTGCGAAATTGGGCAACACTCCTGCCGTTTGCCGGAAATGCTACGTGCATCCGCACGTGCTGGATTGTTATCTGGAAGGTTCACTCGCGGACTTCTTGCATCAGCAGCCAGGAAGGAAATTGGTTCGATCCAAACGCGGTCTGTCGCAGGACGAGAGGGCCGTGCTGCAATTGCTGAGAAAGCGGCTCACACTCGAAGAAAAGCTCGCCAAGTCGATCAAAAGAGAAACTGCGGCTCGCTCTTCGGCGCAGCGTAGGAAAGCTTCCCGTCCACAATCCGCGCCGCGGAAGTGAACGGATGCAGTTCAGTTTTGCCGAGCGCAAGAATGTGGATGACTTCATGGCCTGCAGCTTTGAGATAATCAGAAATTAAACTGCGATGGCATTGCCACCACAGCACCTCCGCACACATGATGGCGGTGCGTCTCTCGTTCGCCAGCGCGCCCAACCGTGCGATGCCGCTGCGGAATTCCTCTGTCATCATGTAATCCGCGTAGCCGCGAAAACCAGCGTTGCGCCACGCAGTGTTCGGTGAATTCGCTCTGGCGCGGCGGCGTCCGCCAAGCTCAGGGAGATGCGCATATTGAATTCCAGCCCGGGCCAGCGATTCCGAAAGCGGCTGCAGATTGAAATGCGGAAGGCGTCGTGAGCCGGGGAAGCGCCGCACGTCCACCAGCGCTTGAATGTCCTGCGACTTCAGCAATTCAATAGACTCGGCGATGGTTCGAGTTGAATGGCCAATCGTCCAAATGCGCAACGGCTTCATCGCTTAATGTATTTCCGAACACCCGACTCTGCGAGTTGCTATTCCACCCGAACTCCACTGGTCTTGCATAGCCACGTCACATCAAATTCGACTTTGGAGTCGCAGCCAATAGACTTTCGTGAAACCGGATGAAGAACTTTTCGCCACTGCCGAGATTATTCTATCGACCGTCCGCGCAAGTTGTCGCGCCCGAACTGCTCGGGCATTGGCTGATTCGCAACACGCCAGAGGGACCGTGCGGTGGACCGATTGTCGAAACAGAGGCGTATCTCGTCGGAGACCCGGCGTGTCATGGCACGCCGGGTCCCACCGCCCGGAATCGCGTCATGTTCGGCCCGCCTGGGCATGTTTATGTGTATCTTATTTACGGCTTCCACTTTTGTGTCAACGCAGTCTGCCAGCCTGCAGGTATTGCTGAGGCGGTGCTGATTCGTGCCATTGAGATATCGCTTGGAGAGAAATTGATGCGATTTCACCGCGCGACAAAGAATCTGCATCAATTAACAAACGGCCCCGGCAAATTGTGCGAAGCGATGAACATCACGCGAGAATTGAATGGCGCGGATTTGTGCGACCCGCACTCGCCGCTGTTTATCGCGGAAAATCCTGCGGTAAACCGCTTCCGGCATGAACGCGGCCCACTTGTGACCGCGACGCGAATTGGGATTACCAAAGCCGCCACGCTGCCACTCCGATTTTATCTTGAACGAAGTCCGTTCGTTTCCAGAAAGGAACGCGCGAGTGGACGGAAGACGATTTCCATCCGGGCGTGAGGCGCCCCAGTGCACGACTCATTTGACTTCCCGGCAATGCCGTTAGGTTCCGAGGCGAACCAAAAAGGAAAGGACATTTATGGCAGACATTCAACGGCAGGCGTCGGCACATTGGAGCGGAGATTTGCGGAGCGGCTCGGGCAAGACTTCAACGGGCAGCGGCGTGTTGAGCGACGTGGCGTACTCGGTTCCATCACGTTTCGAAAATGGCAAAGGCACGAATCCCGAAGAACTGATTGCGGCGGCGCACGCATCCTGTTTCAGCATGATGCTCGCGAAAATTCTTGGCGACATGAAGAAGACGCCGCGCGACATTCACACGAAAGCGACGCTCACGCTTGCGCAACGGGCGGGCGGCTGGAAAATCTCCAAAATCCATCTTGAAACCGAAGCAGGCGGAGAAGGCATTGACGCGGACACGCTGAAACGCGCAGCCGAACAAGCGAAAGAGCAATGCCCGGTTTCAGTGCTGCTGAAGCCCGGCCTTGAAGCGATTACTTTGGACGTTCGCCCCAGGTGAACTGTCCGTTGGCGGAATTCTCCGAGCGCAATTCGAGCGAGCGCCACAGATACCAGGCGGCGGTCGAGCGATGCGGCCGCCAGCGCTCGCCGAAATCGAGCAGTTCCTTTGGAGTCGGCAGTTCCTTCCAGCCATAGGTGAGCGCAAAGCCTTTGCGCACGCCGTAATCGGTCACAGGCAACACATCCAATCGGCCAAGCGTGAACATCAGCAGCATCTCGACCGTCCACGGGCCGACGCCGCGCACGGACGTGAGCCGCTCTATAATTTCAGGGTCGCTCATCCGTTCAATCGCGCGCGAACTCGGCACAATACCGGCCAATGTTTTCGCGGCAATGTCCTTGATGGCGGCAACCTTTGCGCGGGAAAGTCCCGCACTGCGCAAGCGTTCCTCTGAAGTATCCAGTAAATCTTGTGGCGTCGGAAACCGCTTTCCGGGAAACAGCGCAATCATTCGCCGGAGAATCGTGCCTGCTGCGGTTCCGTTCAGTTGCTGGTGAGTTACGGCCTGAACGAGCGCTTCGAATGGCTGCCTCCTGCTCCGGGCTCTAAGCGTGCACGGTCCAACCCGCGCGATGAGCCGCGCCAGGACTTTGTCCGCGCCGCGCAGATGTTCGACAGCTTCCGCGTTCATTGCGCCAACGCCAGAGCCAGCGCTGCTGTTGTGCTCCGTCCGAGGGTTTTCACCGTTTCGACGTGGTCAATGAGCCATTTGCCGTCGACCTTCTTGAGCGTAAATTTCAATTCCTGCACGATGAAATCGTGTTCGCCCGAAATCGTCAACTTGCCCGTGACGTCGGCGCTGGCGGTCTGCTTGTCGGGCCCGAGCGTGACCGCAATGTCAGGCAACTCAACTTTCATGCCCTGCAAATAAAACCGCATCCGGCTGACGGACGAAACCAGATCCTGCCGGCCATTGAACGAAAAAACGTCGTAGCCGCGCACGTCAATCGTAACGGTCACGTCCGGGGTGAAATAGTCGTCCAACTTCTGCACGGCGAACGCCTTTGCGATATTGCCTTCGCCCGGCTCAAACGAATTCAGCTTTGCGAGCTTGACAAGCCGCGACCGAATCACCCTTTCCGGACTGGGGAAGAATGTTTTCCACGCCCAAATTGCCGCAACCACGATTGCTAGCGCAACCAGGACACGAAAAGATTTTTGCATAACAGAACTTTCCCAACAATGCGCCAGCTTTCACCTGGGCCTTCCTCATGCAGTTCCTTCGGCATCGAACGATTGTCTCCGACGAAGTAGTATTGATCTGGCCTCAGCGTTCTCGGCGGAGCCTCCCAGTCTGACGGAAGCTTCAGGTAAGGTTCTTCCAGTGGGACTCCGTTGATCACAACGTGGCCTTGATGAAACGCCACTGATTCACCCGGCAAACCGACAATGCGTTTCATGAACATCACGTGAGGCCCGGCGAGTTGCACCCCGACAACGTCGCCGCGCCTGGGTCCAGAGCGCATATACGCCAGTCGATTGACGAAGTTGACGCCGCGGCTTTGATAGGTTGGCAGCATGCTCGGACCTTCGACCCGGATGGGCAGCAACACATAATGGAACACCACGAAGCAGACCACGACGAGGATGACGATTCGCACAAGCGTGTTGCGCGGGTTCCGTCCAATCACGATCCACGTCAGCCATCGGCCCGCTTTGTGGCCTGTTTTTTCGGTAGTCACCATTCAAGAGATAATATGAGATCGCCCAAGTTTCGTCAGAGCCGCTCGCGCAAACAAGCACGGAATGATCGTTGACGCAATTCGTCGGGCGGAGAAATGTCGCGTTGACAAGAAGCATCCTTACGCTACCGTTTCGCGCTCGAATCAAAACGAAATCGATTTATGCCGAACACCACCTCCGCCGAACGCCGCATGCGCAACAGCGCGCGTAAGAGACTCCATAATCGCAGCATCAAGTCCCGTCTGCACTCGCTGGAAAAGAATTATCTGGCGCTCGTCAGCGCGGGCAAAAAGGACGAGGCTGCACAAGCATTGCGGTCGGTAAGTTCAGCCTTCGACAAGGCCGCAAAAACCGGTGTCGTCCACAAATCAATGGCGAGCCGCAAAAAATCCCGGCTCAGTTCCCGGCTCACCGCGGTGAAATAGGTTCGCGGAACTGCAACCATCAGTTCGGCGGCGGCTTTCTCTCAAAGAACAGTCAGCCGGGATTTTTCTGGTTTTCTCTTCGTCTCACCCGCAAAACCGGTTCTTGCAAGAGCATCTCACTTAGCCTATTTTGGCGCTCGGTGAACAAACAAACCGAATACGTGATTTTGGAGGGTCAATGCGCCGGCCCATCGGTTTGTCCACTCAGCCGAGTCAAGGCTGGAACCGTCGTCTGCATCAAGGAACTCGCCACTTCGCCCGAATTGCGCGTGCGTCTTAGGGAAATGGGGTTCTGCGAACAGCAACGGATCAAATTGCTCAGCCGTCACTCGAACATCATCTGCCAGGTTTGCAACGCCCGTCTGGGCATCAGCAAACGACTCGCTGAAACCATCCTCGTCGAGCCTCTGCCCGCCCGCAAAGCGGCCTGATCCATGTCCGCTCCGCAGCCGCTCACCTCCGTTGCCGTGGGGACAAGCGCCACCGTCGCCGAAATCAAGGTGTCGCCTGCCGGCACGCGCGCGATTAATGGAAATGGGATTGCTCGTTGGAACAAAAGTTGAACTCGTCCGTTTCGCGCCGCTGGGTGATCCAGTCGAAATCAAAATCCGCGGCTACAATCTCACGCTGCGCAAGAGCGAGGCGGAGCAGATTTTGGTGAAGATTGGGTAGGCGTACGATGCTTGCGAAGTTTTTCTCGCTTGTCCCGATGCTCTCACTGCTCGGATGTCGAGATGTCGCCCCCGATGTAACCGGCCCTACCGAAGCAGACGTGCCAACGCGTTTTCGCGCCTTAATCGGCGGTTTCCTCGGCCCTACTTATTTGGTTGAATTGAACAACGGCGGACTGGACTACGCGGCCATCACCGAGCAGCGCGAGGTTGTACGCATCATTCCCAGCGTGGAACAGTGGTCCGCATTTCGAAAATCCCTCGAAGAGCTCAAGGTCTGGCAATGGCGGACTAACTACTCAAATCCCAACGTCAAGGATGGCACGGATTGGTCGCTCGAGATTCAGTATAGCGATCGCTCAAACCACATCGCCGGCGCCAACAGCTATCCCAAAGCTCCGGGCGCGCCCAATCGCAAGCCCGAATTCACGAAAACGTTTCAAAAATATCTCCTCACGGTCCAAGCGCTCATTGGAGGCAGGGATTTCAAATGAAAGCTGCACTGAGCGAGCAGAAACCTGTGGCAGCAAAGGTCGCCTCGTACGTTGTTCTGACCGGCAATCCGAATTGCGGCAAGACAACGTTGTTCAACGCGCTCACCGGGCTGCGCGCCAAGGTCGGCAACTACGCCGGCGTCACGGTCGAACGCAAGGAAGGCAAATTGCTCGGTGGAGCGGGCGTCCCGCGAGCCGTACCGACATCCGCGTGCTCGATCTGCCCGGCACCTACAGCCTCAGTCCGAATTCGCTCGACGAACAGATCTCGCGCGACGTGCTGCTCAATCGGCTGCCGGAACTGCCGGCGCCGGATTTGATCGTCGTGGTCGTGGACGCCTCGAACCTTCAGCGCAATCTCTACTACGCCACGCAAGTCATCGAGCTCGGGCATCCAACGATCATCGCGCTGAACATGGTGGATGTGGCCGAAGCGAACGGGCATCAGATTGACGCGCCAAAGCTTGCGCGAAATCCTCGGCGTGCCGGTGTGCCGATTGTCGCCAGCACCGGGCAGGGAGTTTCCGAGTTGCGCGAGCGAATCATCGGCCACGCTGCCGCACGCCGCCGAAATCCAAGCCGCGCCTGTTCTGCCAGTTGCCGGGCCTGTTCCGGATCGAAGCGACCGGTCTGGCGGACTTGCTCGCCGAAACTTTCAAAGAACGCCGGTTGCAAGCGACGGCCGAGGCGTTGCTGATCCTGAGCAACGAAAGGCGCTGGCGTCCAGCGACTGCGCATTACCCGCAGAAAATTCAGGATGCCGTCGCCGCCGCGCGCAAGCGGCTCGACGCGCAGGCATGGACTGGCGCGGCGCGCCATCGAATGGCGCTACGCGCGCGTCGCGGAAATCCAGCAGGCCGTCACGACCGAACTGGCGCCGCCTGGCGAAACGTTCAGCGACAAGCTGGACCGCGTCCTGACGCACAAGGTCTGGGGCACGCTGATCTTCGTCGCGATCATGGCGCTGATGTTCCAGAGCATTTTCACCTTCGCGCATTATCCCGATGGATGCGCTTGCAAGCAGGCGTGGACTGGCTCGGCGGCGCAGTCGGACAGACTGATTCCGCCCGGGCGACTTGAACAGCCTGCTGGTGGACGGCGTGATCGCGGGCGTGGGCGCGGTGATCGTGTTTCTGCCGCAGATTCTGCTGCTGTTCCTGTTCATCGGCTTGCTCGAAGACACCGGTTACATGGCGCGCGCGGCGTTCCTGATGGACCGGCTGATGAGCAAGGTCGGGCTGCACGGCAAGAGTTTCATTCCGATGCTCAGTTCGTTCGCGTGCGCGATTCCCGGCATCATGGCCACGCGCACCATCGAAAGCCCGAAGGACCGGCTGGTGACGATCCTGGTCGCGCCGCTGATGAGTTGCTCGGCGCGGCTGCCGGTTTATACGCTGCTGATCGCGCGCGTGCATTCCGCAAGACGCAAAGTGCTCGGCTTTCTCGAAACTTGCAGGGCTGACGATGCTGGCGATGTATCTGCTCGGCATCGTCGTGGCGCTGCTGATGGCGTGGCTGTTCAAGAAGACGCTGCTCAAAGGCGAAACGCCGATGCTCATCATGGAATTGCCGCCTTACAAACGTGCCGCTGTTGCGCGTCGTCGCTGCGGCACATGTGGGACCGCTCGAAGATCTTTCTGCGCCGCGCCGGCACGGTGATTCTGGGAATCAACATCCTGCTGTGGTTCCTGGCGACGTATCCGAAGAATGGAGAAGCAGAGAACCATTTCGCTCTAGAACGACAAAATGCCGTAACACAATTTCTCCCTTCTGCAGCCCAAGACTCCTGGGCGGACCCCACATGGCGCGCTCGCTTGGGGGTGATTGCCGGACAACCTGGTGCCGAAACAAATTCACCCGCTGAATTCAGCCTTAACGCCAGGCTTCAGGAACTTGATCAGCAAGAGGTCGGCACGAGCTTGAGTCATAGTTTCGCCGGGCGCATGGGCCGGATGATTGAACCCGCCATAGCTCCGCTCGGATTCGATTGGAAGATGGGCATCGGCATCATCTCGTCATTTGCCGCGCGTGAAGTTTTTGTCAGCACGATGTCCACCGTTTACAACGTGGGGCATTACGAAAAATCGGAGGCTGGCAAAGCGAAGTTGGAATTGAAACTTCGAGAACAAAGGCACCCTGATGGCTCGCCCGTGTACACGCCGCTTGTGGCAATAACGCTGATGGTTTTCTATGTCTTCGCGCTGCAATGCGTCAGCACGGTCGCCATCGTGCGACGTGAAACCAATTCCTGGAAATGGCCGTTGTTCCAGTGGACGTACATGGGCGTGCTGGCGTGGACGCTGGCGTTTGCGACGTTTCATTTGGGCAAATTGTTCGGCTGGAGTTGAACAATCGGTCGAGCATTTGAGTTGTCAGGATGCCGCGCCGATTCTGCAATTCAACGGCTTAACGATTTATCGTTTCGACATTCTCTGAATTTTATACAAATTCAGCGTGGGCGGTGTCTATCCATTGAAACGTGAACGGCGACAACGGACCATCGGACTGGGTTGAGGCACTTTACGAGGCAAAGGCCGCGGAGTTGATTCTCTACGGCCGCGCGCTCGGTCTCAGCCACCCGGAAGCCGAAGACGTAGTTCAGGAGACGTTCGTCGCGATGATGGAGAAATCGCAGGCTCCGTCGCGACCCGATCACTATTGCGTGCGCAGTTTCCGAAATCGCGCGCTAAATTATCGCCGCTCGCTGTGGCGCCGGTTGACCCGCGAACTGGAATCCACGCGTTGGTTCGAAAGATCGTCATCGGAAACACAGGAGGAACGTAAGGCGATGCGCTGCCTGGCTGAATTGCCAGTGGAACAGCGCGAAGCCATTGTGCTGAAAATCTGGCATTCATATACGTTTGATGAAATCGGCGAGTTACTGGAGGTCTCCCCGAATACAGTTGCCGGACGGTATCGCTACGGTTTGCAGAAGATCAAATTCCAACTGGAAGGAGTAGATTATGAACGAGACGAATTTTCAGGAGAACCAATTGCGTTCCTGGCAACCGCGCCGCCCATCGGCCGGACTTAAACGGCGGATCTGGTTCGCATCGCAGAAGAAATCGTTGGAGGTGGGAATATTCTTGCGCTGGCTGGCGCCTGCAACCGCCTGTGTGCTGCTCGCGATTTCGGCGGTGAGGCAGAGCGATGATCTGTTCCGAGCGACGGCACGTATACAGCCGATGGATGTGATGATCGCGAGCAACCAGTTGGCTTATGTGCCGGCGGATACTTCTCAACAGGATCGCAACCGGCTCCAGGCAGTTACTTTTGAATGGACAAACCGCAGCAGTTCCACTTCTAGTATTGGCTCATTTTTGCCGGGTAAGCCGAACTGATCAGGACCAAGCATGGAAAAACGAAAAGCGCCGACTGACAAGGCTCAGGCTGTTGCGGGCGCACCGCCTCAAAAAACGAGTGCTCCCACCGCAGCCCCACCGCTCCCGCCACTGTTCCGGCGCATTGACTGGATTACGCTGCTGGTCACAACCCTGCTCGTCTTTCTCGGATACTATCTCACGCTCGCCCCGGAGTTGACCCTGGAAGATTCAGGTGAACTGGCGACCGGTTCCTTTTACGCGGGCATCCCGCATCCGCCTGGCTATCCGGTGTGGACGATTTATACCTATCTCTGGTCGTTATTGCCGATTGGCAACGTGGCCTGGCGGGTGGCCCTAGGCGAAGCGTTGGGCGGCGCGCTCGCGTGCGGTCTGCTCGCGTTCATGGTATCGCGGGGCAGCAGCATGTTCATGGAAAGCGTCGCCGCGCTGAAGGACATCGATCGCCGCTGGGAAAGCGCGATTTGCGTGGTTTCGGGTTTTGTTGCGGGAATGCTTCTGGGATTCAACGGATTCATGTGGAGCCAGTCGGTCATCGTTGAGGTCTATTCGTTCAGCGTTCTTTCGCTGATGGGAACTCTGTGCGCGCTGATGCGCTGGGTCTATGCTCCACGCCAACTCCGGTATCTGTATCTTTCATTCTTCATTTTCGGAATCTGCTTCACGAACCATCAGACCCTGCTGCTCGCCGCAATGGGGCTGGAGGTGGCAGTCATCGCCGCCGACTTCCGCGTTGGGCGCGAGATTCTCCTGGGCAACAGTCTCGTTTATTTGTTGCTGTTTATCGCAACCAAGAAAGGAATGACGACGCTCAATGAACCAGCGCTGTGGCTCATTTTTAACTTTGTGGGCATCAGTTCGGTGATAGGTCTGCTCTGTTTGACATTTATCACGCGACGAACTGTTGAATCGTGGATTGGGTTTGCGCGCGATCTGCTCTTTGTAGCGAGCACCGGGTATGTGATCGTGCTATTGGGATTTGTCACGGAACTCCTGCCGCCGCTGGACATGCACTCGAAGATTTTCCTTCCGCTTCATTTGGGAGGAGTCGCGGCAATGGCCCTTTGCTATTGGCTGGCCTGGCTCCGCAACAAACCGGCAGGCGAACAGCAGAAGCCGATTCACATGGTGCTGTTTGCTCTGAGCGTTCTGTTCATCCTTTTCTTCATTCCCATCAGTGCCGGGCAGTTCGCGTTCGTGAAGACCAGCCTCGAAAGATTTTGGACCGTGGTCGGTCCGGGAGTTGTAATTCTGGCCGTGTTTCTCTGCCTGACAGGCCGTCGCACCGAGATCAAGGTGGTTTATCTGATCGGCCTCATGTGGGTGCTCGGCGCTGCGTTTTACTTTTATATGCCCCTTGCTGGAATGACGATTCCCCCAATGGAATGGGGCTACCCGAGGACGGTTGAGGGCTTTTTCCACGCACTGACCCGAGGACAGTACGAGAGCGCGCATCCTACGAATGTGCTCCAGGACCCCGCCCGGTTCATTGACCTGGTCATCATCGTGATTCAAGGGGTTGGGAACGAGTTCAACTGGGTCTATACCATGGTTGCTTTCGTGCCGTTTCTTTTCTTTCTTCGTTTTCAGAAACGTGAACGGGCGTGGTTGATTGGGCTTCTCGCGGTTTACCTCTTTATGGCCATCCTGCTGGCGATCATGTTGAACCCGGGACACGATCGCCAGAGCATGGAGCTGAACCGCGTGTTCTTCACAGCGTCTCACGCCATCATCGCGATGTTTATCGGTTACGGGATCGCGTTAGCCGCTGCGGCGATGCTGGCGAACTATGAACGATTCCGAATCTGGGGATTTGCTGCGGGCGGTGTTGCCGTTTGTTTGGCACTGGTCGAATTAGCCAGTCAGACTCTGGCGTTCTATGGCGATCATCCGGGCATGAACTGGCTGCAAACATTTTTTCTCGCGCTGGGCAACGCGTTTCACAAAAACCAGTACGCCCTGCCTATCTACGCCAACATTCTGCTCCTTGGGATGGTATTGGTGTTTCTCGCGAATCTCATTCTGTTCAGAGCCAAACCTCACATGATCATTGCGCTGGCCGTGTTTGCGGTAATGCCTGCGCATTCGATTTTCTGCAATTGGTCCGACAATGAACAGCGCAACCACTGGTTCGGCTATTGGTTTGGCCATGACATGTTCACGCCACCGTTTACTGCTCCTGATGGAAAGCTCAGCTATGATCCCAAGCTGCGTGAACAGGCCGCTAAAGGGCCAAACGGGAACCTCGTCTATCCGGAAATGACACGGGACACGATCCTGTTCGGCGGCACCGACCCCGGCCGATTCTGCCCGACCTACATGATTTTCTGCGACAGTTTCATTCCCGATCGCTGCAAACCCGTTTTCGATCAGCGATTCGATCGGCGGGACGTTTACATCATCACCCAAAATGCGTTGGCGGACGGAACCTATCTTGAGTACATCCGCTCACAGTATTTCCGGAGCGCCCAGAAGGATCTCGCCTTTCTTCCAGGAGTTGCTCCGGACAAAGGATGAGAAATCGCCGGACTCGAATTTTTCGACGAACTATCTGGCACGACTTGCCTATAATTTGCTGGACGTGCCATTGACCAAATGGGGTGCCAATGTCGAAGCGCGTCGCCGTCGCGAAGGAGTCTATCCACCAAAGGAAATCTACACGTCTTCTCCAAAGGATCTCGAGGTGGCGTTCGCCGAATACACCGCAGACGCAGCGCGCCGCAAACAGCACGACGAACAGTTTCCGAACGAGCCGCGGCAGATTAAGCCTGGGGAAGATGTTCACTTCTTGCCCGACGGGCGGGTCCAGGTAGCGGGCCAAACTGCAGTCATGTCCATCAACGGCCTGCTGACCAAGGTCATTTTCGATCACAACCCGACCAACGACTTCTTTGTCGAGGAAAGCTTTCCGCTCGATTGGATGTTCCCGTATCTCACGCCGTACAGAATCATCATGAAGATCAACCGGCAGCCGCTGCCTGAGATTACGGATGAAGTATGCCAGCGAGATCACGATTTCTGGTCCAAGTATTCTGATCGGCTTATCGGCAATTGGATTACCTACGACACCTCTATCAAGGAAATCGTGGACTTCTCGGAGAAAGTTTATCTCCGGCACAATTACGCCGGTTTTACCGGCGACCGGAAATTTGTGCGTGACGACCAGGGTCAGAAGGCGTTCTCGAAACTGCGGAGCGCAATCGGCGGCATTTACTCATGGCGACTTGGGTTGCTGCCCGGTGTCCCGACGCCACCTGAATACTTGCCGAAGAACGACGCCGAACGGGAGCGCATGCTGAAGGAAGCTGAGTTCGCGTACCGCCAGGCTTTTGCGTTTTGTCCTTACAGCCCTGAAGTGATGTACCGCTACGTGAACCTGTTGATGAGCCAGCTTCGATTTAGTGATGCTCTATTGATCGCGGAGACATGCCGGAAATTCGATCCGGAGAACGGCTCCATCATCGTTCTGGTGCAACAGTTGCAGGGATACGTGAAGCAGCCAAACGCGGCCGTCGAAGTTCAAAGCCAGGTTGTGCAATTGGAGTCCGACTTGCGCGCTAACTCGAACGATTTCCAGAAGACATTCGATCTCATTCAAAAATACGTGCAACTCGGTCAGAATGATCGCGCATTCCAGGTTGTGGAACGTATTTTGGCGAATCCTAAAGCTCCCGAGGACCTGCTGATGAATGTCACGCGATTTTGTCTGCAGTTCAACAACCCGTCAAAAGCCGAAGCCGCTCTGGACAAGCTTGCCCAGCTCAATCCCACCGATCTGACCACGTGTGGTTTCATGGCCGGCGCCTACGCCCGGTTGAACAAACCGCAAAAGGTGGATGCCGCTGTCGCGCGCATGGAGCAATTGGGGCCCACTCAATTGCAGACGTGGCTCTATGCTGCCCAGGCTTATTCCCAGTTGAACCAGCTCTCAAAAGTTGAGTCTGCCCTGGAGAAGCTGGTCCAGGTCGCACCGAACCAGCCCGAAACATGCGTACGATCTCGCTGCAGCCAAAGCCGCGCTTGGCAAGACGGACGCGCTTCAAGACCTCCGGCGCGCCATTGACCTGAGCGATAAACGGCTCGCCCAAAATACCAATGGCGGAGATATAAAAGATCTTCGTGCTGTGGCAGACAAAGATCCCCAATTCAATTCCTTGCGTTCCCGGCCCGAATACAAGGCGGCCATCGCCAAATAGACTCTTCTCACAAGCTGGTGGAGGCACATCCGGGTTGCTCGCAGGCGATTAATCGTCTAATTTTGATTCAATCCAAGGGAAACGTGAATGACTTGTTCCCATGAAAGACACAGAGCCAGAAATGGAAAAAATGGAAAATGAAACCGATGAACCATTGGTCCCGCTGGAGCCGGCCACGCTCGCGCCGGAACAGCTCGAGGAACTGAAAGCGCGCGCGGCCAAAGCCGACGAGCATTGGGACCGGCTTTTGCGCACAACAGCGGATTTCGAGAATTTCAAAAAGCGCGCGACCCGAGAGAAACAGGATGCAATTCGTTATGCAAATGAAGCTTTGATCGAGAAGCTTGTTCCCGTGCTGGACAACTTTGACATGGCCATCAACGCAGCCAAAACCGCCCAATCCACAACGAATGACGGCGTGCAATCGCTGCAATCCGGCATTGCGATGATCCATCAGCAACTCAAGAGCGCTTTGGCGGAGTCCGGCTTGGAGGAAGTCGATGCCAGCGGGAAGCAATTCGATCCGAACTGGCACGAGGCCGTATCGCAGCAGGAGGCGGCCGAGGTCCCGGAGGGCCAGGTCGTCCAGCAGCTTCGAAAGGGATACAAGCTACGCGACCGTCTTCTGCGCCCCGCAGCGGTCGTAGTGGCGCGCAAACCGGCTGCCAGGCCGGCGGAGAACGCAAAGTGATAAAGCAAAATTGAATTGAAGCCTCGCTCGCTATTGGTGCATTTTCATTTTGCGTTTTCGGTTTAATTCTCCATGTCCAAACGAGATTACTACGAAGTGCTCGGTGTCCAGCGTGGCGCCGAGATTGAGGAAATCAAAAAGGCCTATCGCAAACTCGCCGATAAAGTTCCATCCTGACAAAAATCCAGGAGACAAGACCGCCGAGGAGAAATTCAAAGAGCTCGGCGAGGCGTACGAAGTCCTGATGGACGAGCAAAAGCGCGCCGCCTACGATCAGTACGGCCACGCGGCTTTTGACCGTCGTGCAGGATTTGGCCGTGCGGGTGGATTTCACGATCCGTTCGAGATCTTTCGCGAGGTTTTCGGCGGCGGAAACATCTTTGATGACCTTTTCGGAGGTGGACGCTCCGATCCAACGCAGCCGCAGCGTGGCGACGATCTGCGTTATGATATGGAAATTTCATTCGAAGAAGCCGCCGTGGGTTGCGAAAAAGAAATCAGCGTCACAAAGCCGGAGCGGTGCGACGTCTGCAGCGGTTCCGGCGCGGAAACCGGCTCGCGCACGAAGACGTGTCCAACTTGCGGCGGACGCGGCCAGATCATCAGTTCGCGGGGAATTTTCAGCATCGCGCAAACCTGCCCGCATTGCCAGGGCGCCGGGCGAATCATCGAAAAGCCCTGCCGGGCTTGCCGCGGCACTGGCCGGCGCGAACGCACGTCTAAAATCAAACTGCGTATTCCTGCGGGCGTTGACACCGGCTCTCGACTCCGGTCAACGGGAAATGGCGAGGCTGGACTTCGCGGCGGGCCATCCGGCGACTTGTACGTGGTGCTGCACGTGAAGCCGCACGAGATTTTCCAGCGCGACGGCGATGATTTGCTCTGCGAGGTGCCAATCAGTTTTGTGCAAGCGGCGCTGGGAGCCGAAGTGCAGGTCCCAACATTGAACGGCAAGGAAAGCATTCGGGTTCCGCCGGGCACGCAGCCGGGCACAATGTTCCGGCTGAAAGGCAAAGGAGTGAAAAATGTTCAGGGCTATGGCTTCGGCGACCTGCACGTTCGAATCAACGTGGAGGTGCCCTCGCACCTCACGTCGGCGCAGAAGGCCAAGCTCCATGAATTCGCGGAGCTATGCAACGGCAAGGAAAGCCCGCTGAGCCAGAGTTTTTTTGAAAAAGCGAAAAATCTGTTCCACTAGCAATCATCCTCGTCCTCGTTCTCGTCCTCGGTTCACTTCACCCTGAGGGCGACGATGAGGACGGGGAGGACGACATGCACCGCTTTTATTTGACGCCCAACCAGTGCGCCGGCGCGACGCTTGTTCTCCACGGGCACGAAGCGCATCACGCGTTGCACGTCCTCCGAATCCAGCGCGGCGAGCAGGTGATCGTTCTCGATGGCGCGGGTGGCGAATACACCTGCCGCGTTGAGGAGCGCGGTCGCGACGAGTTGCGGCTGTCCGTCACGGAAAAGAAAACAATCCCGCCGTTGGCTTGCGCAATTACGCTTCTGCAGGCGGTTCCCAAAGGAAAACATTTCGAAGACATCGTCCAGAAGGCGACGGAGCTTGGCGTGTCGCGCATCGTGCCGCTGCTTTCCGAGCGCGTCACAATCCGGCTCGACGCCGTTGATGCAGAGAAAAAGGCGGAGAAATGGCAGCACGTCGCAATCGAGGCAATCAAGCAGTGCGGCGCGGCCTGGTTGCCGAAAATGGAACGACTGATCTCACCAAAGGAATTTCTTGCACGCGGCGAAACATTCGATCTGCCTCTCATCGCATCATTGCAGCCCGGCGCGCAACATCCGCGAAATTATTTTCGGCAATTCGAGTCTCAGCACGGGCGCAAGCCGAAGTCAGCCTGCGTCTGGATTGGACCGGAAGGTGATTTCACACCGGACGAAGTGACAGCCATTACATCTGCTGGCGCAAAACCGATGACGCTCGGCAAACTGGTCTTGCGAGTGGAGACTGCGGCGATTTATTGCCTTTCGATTTTGAATTATGAGGCGGGAATCGGCGCCGGATTGGAAGATTGAACCGGCTTATCTCAATTGATTCGCCGCCTTTCGCGCCACGAAACGTGGACCCATTTTTCACGCGATTTCTCTTCGACAAATTCCTTTGCCAAGCGCAAAGTCCAAAATCATGAACCGTGCTAGACTGCAAGATTCGCAGTTAATCTAAAAGTTAGCTGTCATCACGTCTTGTGAAACTTACCCCAGAAGAATTGCTGCAAATTCTATTCATCCTATTGCGTCAACATTCCTTTCGCGATTGCACCAGCACGCGAAAGGCGCGGCCAAGGTGCTCCGGGTGCGTGAGCGTTTGAAACTGCCGGGCGCGCTGCGGAGTCCAGTCCCAGGATTCCATTCCGCCGTTTGCAATTTTCTCCAGTGTTTGCGTGAGAAACTTTGACTGGCTTTCAAATCTTTCGGTCTTCAAACCGGCCGCTTCTCCGGCTGTTTGAATCGCGGTGAAGTTGACGTGCGCGGTCAAGTCCTGTTCGCCCGGGTTCGCCAGAAGATCGTCCGTCGCGTGGTGACGGAAATACGCGCGCAACGTTCCGCCCGTTCGCTCCGGAACAAACAATTCGTCGGCGGTGAGGCCGTAATCAATCGCGAGCAGTTTGCCGCGGCCGAGCGCGTTCGCCGCTTCGCGCCACCAATTTTCGGCAGCGGGAGAGGTTTCGATTGTGAAGCCGTCGGGCAACATTCCGAGAAGCGAAGATGGAGGCTTGAGGATGGAAGATGGCCAGCATTCGGACGCGATATTTGCGGCGCTCTGCCGGGCCGCCGCCACATTCTTCCGCAAGCGCGTCCAGATGAATTTTCCTTTGTCCAACGCAACGCCCCACTCGAACCATTCGTTTGCCTTCGCATCCCATGCAAAACGACGAACGGGCATGGCATCCAGCAGTTCGTTGCTGAAAATAATTCCGTTGAAGCGTTGAAGCGTTGAAGCGTTGAAGCTGGACAGCCAGCGGACGTTTGGAAATGTTTTCAGCATTTCCTTTTGCCGCTGTTGTTGCCGCGCGGAGGGTTCGACGATGAAATATTCCAATCGTTGAAACAGCGGGGGGCGATTCGTTTGCAGCCAGCTCAAAATGTCGCACGCGAGATGGCCGTTGTGGGCGCCGGCCTCGACAATCTGGACTGGCAGCTGTCTCGTTTCCGTCCGTCACCAGCCATTCTGAAAAGCGGAACGCCAGCAATTCGCCGAACAGGCTGCCGACGCTGACACTCGTAAAAAAATCTCCCTGCCTGCCAATCTTGTCTTCTTCCTTTTCATAATATCCATAAACGGGACAATACAGGGCCAGTTCCATGAAGCGGGCGAAGGAGATCGCCCCGTATTTCTGTATCTCGCGGCTGATTTTTTCAACGAGCGGGCTCAATATGTTGCAGTGTGGTGCGGATTTAGCTAATAGTCGCGCAGATCGTACGAAATTTATGGCAAAGATCGACGCTTTCTTCAATTTGATGTTCGAGCAAAAGGCCTCCGACCTTCACCTTTCCTCGGGCAACAATCCCATGCTCCGCATCAATGGCGAACTTCAGCGCGTGGACCATCCGCCGCTGGAAAACGACGAACTCAAGAAGATGCTCTACGAAATCGCGCCCGAGTACAAGATCAAAGTCTTCGAAGAAACCGGCGACGTCGATTTCGGCTACGAAATCCCCAACATCTCCCGCTTCCGCGCCAACTTTTTCAACCAGAAGAACGGCATCGGCGCCGTGTTCCGCCAGATTCCGAGCAAAGTTCTTTCGTTCGAGGATTTTGAAAAATTCGACGCGCCGCTGCCCGCCGTTCTGAAGAAATTCTGCATGCTGCATCGCGGCCTGGTCGTCGTCACCGGCCCGACCGGCTCCGGCAAATCCACGACGCTGGCCGCCATGGTTGATTACTGCAACAAGAACCGCCGCGATCACATCATCACGGTCGAGGACCCGATCGAATTCGTGCACGAAAGCAAGAACTGCCTCGTCAACCATCGCGAAGTCGGCGTCCATACCAAATCGTTTGCCTCCGCCCTGCGCGGCGCGTTGCGCGAAGACCCGGACATCATTCTCGTCGGCGAATTGCGCGACCTGGAAACCATCGAACTGGCGCTGGTCGCCGCCAGCACCGGCCACCTGGTCTTCGGCACCCTGCACACGCCCAGCGCCGCCAAGACCGTGGACCGCATCATCGACGTCTTCCCCGCCGAGCAGCAGAACAAGATCCGCGCGACGCTTTCCGAAGCGCTCAAAGGCGTCGTCGCGCAAAACCTCTTCAAGCGGATCGACAAGAAAGGCCGGGTCGCCGCGCTGGAAATCCTGGTTTTCACGACGGCCATCGCCAACCTGGTGCGCGAAGGCAAGACGCACCAAATCCCCGGCATGATCCAAGTCGGCAAGAAACTCGGCAACCAGCCGCTGGACGACGCCATCATGGAGCACCTGCGCATGAAACGCATTTCGCCCGGAAGAAGCCTACGACAAATCGCATCGATAAAAAGAAATTCCGGTCCTTCCTGCCGCACCCGCCGGAAGATGACGAGAACTTGATTTATGCGCCGCCCCGAACTTGATTACATTCTGAACCACCATGCTGGACTCCCAGCCGGAGGTGTCCGACCTGCTCTTCACGGTGGACAAGCCCCTGCAGGTGGAATCGTTCGGCGAACTGAAGCCGGTGAGTCTGCGAGCCGCCGATCGAAAAGCTCACCCCGTTCCAAACCGAAATGATCGCGCTCAATCTGATCGGCGATAATCAGTGGCACATTGAAGACCTGCTGCGCCGCGGCTCCTGCGACACCGCCTACACGCTCACCGACAAGGCGCGTTTCCGTATCAACATCTTCTCGCAGCGCGGCAACTACTCGATCGTCTGCCGCAAACTGAACACCGAGATTCCCACGCTCGAATGGCTGCAATTTCCCGGAAATCATCCGACAGATCCCGCGGGAAAAAACCGGCCTGGTGCTGGTCACCGGCGCCACGGGCTCCGGCAAATCCACGACACTGGCGGCGGTGCTCAACGAAATCAACCACACCAAGCCGGTCCATATCATCACGCTGGAAGACCCGGTCGAGTTCGTTCATCCGCATCGACATGGCGACCTTCAACCAGCGCGAACTGGGCACCGATTTCGACAGCTTCTCCAACGGCCTGCGCGCGGCACTGCGCCAGGCGCCCAAAGTCATTCTCGTCGGCGAAATGCGCGACCGCGAAACGGTCAAGATCGCTCTGAGCGCCGCGGAAACCGGCCACCTGGTGCTCAGCACGCTGCACACGATCGACGCCGGCCAGACGATCAACCGTATCCTCGGCATGTTCGAGACCGAGGAACAGGAGCAGATTCGCGCGCGCCTGGCGGACACCCTGCGCTGGGTCGTCAGCCAGCGACTGGTCCCCAAAGTCGAGGGCGGCCGTTACGCCTTCTCGAAATCATGGGTTCCAACCTCCGCACCCAGGAAACCATTCGCCTCGGCGAAAGCGAAGGCAAAAGCTTTTACGAAATCATCGAAGCCAGCCAGCCCTTCGGCTGGCGCACCTTCGACTTCTCCGCCCTGGAAGCCTACGAGAACGGGCAAGATCACCGAGGAAACCGCCCTGCTCTATTGCACCAAACGCGGGCCGGTCACGCGCGGCATCGACAACATCAAGAAAGCCCGCGGCGAATCGACCACGTCACATGGGCTCGCTGCGCATGAAAGCCATCCAGGAACGCCAAACCGAGCCGCGACGCCGCGTCCCCGCCACGCTCAAACTCAAATAATTTATGGCCGACAAGATTTGATTTCATCAGCGCAACCGACAAGCCCGCTCTGCTGGCGTTCTCCACCCCCGAATGGCTCGAAGCCGCCAGGACCGCCCTGACCGAGCTCGGCTACAAAGTCCACACCGCGGCCACGCATGGCGATTTTCTGGTCCGCTTCAGCCAGGTCCACTATCAGGTTGTCATCGTCGAGGAACTGTTCGCCGCCAACAACCTCAGCTGAAAATCTGACCTTGAAGGCGCTGCAGGCCATGCCGATGAGCCAGCGCCGCCACGCCACGGTGATTCTGTTCGGCGACTCGTTTCAGACCTTCACACCCCTGCAGGCTTTTCAGCAGAGCGTCCATGCGGTCATCAACACTTCCGAACTGTTCCTGCTCAAACAACTCATCGAAAAGGCCGTCGCCGACAACACTCTCTTCCTTCACAGCTTCCGCGAAACCCAGACTCGCGTGCATTCCAGCAGCCGGGAAGACTAGCTGATCCTGCTGACCAGCGTCGTATCTACAGGCATCTGAAGCTGCGCAGATTTTGTGGAGCATTTGCTAGATTTCCCCATGAGCCGTTTGGATCAGGCGCTGGTCGAACGCGGGCTTTGCGAGAGCCGGGAGAAGGCCAAACGTGCCGATCATGGCCGGCCAGGTCAGGATCAACGACCATCCCGCCCGCAAACCCAGCGACTCGGTCAGGCCGGAGGACCAGCTCACCCTGCTCGCGCCCGAAAAATTTGTCAGCCGCGGCGGCTTCAAACTGGAACACGCGCTCGATCACTTCCAGCTCGACGTCGCCGGCAAACGGCCATTGACCTTGGCGCTTCGACCGGGCGGCTTCACCGATTGCCTGCTGCAACGCGGCGCCGCCAAAGTTTACGCCGTCGATGTGGGCCAGGGCCAACTGGCCTGGAAATTGCGGCACGACCCACGAGTTGTCGTCATGGAAAAAACCAACGCCCGCGAATCTCACGCCCGCGAAATTTCCGAATGCCTTTCAGCCGGTGCGGATCTGGTCGTGATCGATTGCTCCTTCATCTCCCTGCGGAAAATTCTTCCCGCCTGCCGTTGCATTGCTGCGGCCTTCAGGTAAAATCGTCGCGTTGATCAAACCGCAGTTCGAGGCCGGCAAAGCCGAAGCCGACAAAGGCGCGGCGTGATTACGTGACTCCGGCGATTCACGAGCGCGTTGTTCCGGAGCTCGAGGAATTTGTTGCCGGACAATGCCGGGCGTTTCCTGGCGTGGCGTCATCGAATCTCCGTTGCTCGGCCCGGCGGGAAACAAAGAATTTTTGGTGCTGATTGAAAAAGCTGGCTGACAAAATCAAACGCGTCGGGCTTATCGGCAACTCCGAGAAGGTTTCCTGCGCCGAGGCTGTAAGCAAGGCGGCGCGGCTGATTCGCTGCGCCGGCCGCCGAGATCCTCAGCGATTCTGTGACAGCGCGGCTTGCCGAAATGGATGCGGTCATATGTGCCGACGCAGCCGCCCTCGCCCGCCAGGTGGACTTGCTGCTGGTTTTTGGCGGCGATGGCACGATGCTGCGCGTCGCCCGGGAAATCGCCGGTTCACAAACGCCGATGCTCGGCATCAACATCGGCGGTCTCGGCTTTCTCACCGCTGTTCCTTCGGCGGATCTTGCCGCGAGCGCTGAACAAGTCTGGAAAGGAGAGTTCAAGTTCGAGTCCCGCGTGCTCATTGAAGCACGCGCCCGACGTAATGGCGATTATATCCATCAAACTGCACTGAACGATTTTGTCATCAGCCGCGGCATTGCTTCGCGTCTCATCGAGCTTCACGTCAGTGTCGATGGTGATCCGGTGACGCGCTATCGCTGCGACGGATTGATCGTCAGTTCGCCCACGGGCTCGACGGCTTATTCCCTTGCCGCAGGTGGCGCGGTGGTTTCTCCGACAGCCGATGTATTTCAACTGACGCCGATTTGCCCGCATACGCTCTCCAACCGCTCTCTGATTCTGCCGCTCACGTCGAACATTGCCGTGAAAGTGGTCAACCCCAAGCCCGCGACTATTCTGAGTGCCGACGGCCAGGTCGTCGCGGAATTGTCATCGGGCGACGAGATCACGATTAGGCGAAGCCGCCAGACCGTGCGGCTGATGCGCCTCGAAGGGAGTTCCTTTTTTGAAATGCTGCGCGTGAAACTCCACTGGCGCGGCGCCAACCTCTGATTTTCATGGTTCGCCTTAAAGACATCGCCGAGCGAGCGCAGGTTTCCGTGATGACGGTTTCAAAGGCATTGCGCGACGAGCCGGACGTTTCCGCGGCGACCAAGACCCGGATCAAGCTGCTGGCGCAACAGATGGGCTACGTGCCTGATTCCACGGCGCAGGGTTTGCGGACGCGAACTACGAAGCTGTTTGGCCTTGTCATCCCTGCCATGACCGACCCGATGTTTGCCCGCATGGTCCTGGCAATTGAGGAGCGCGCGCATGACCTGGGTTATGACGTGTTGCTGATGCACACGCTGAACAACGTCGAGCGCGAGGAGGCCTGCTTGCGGCGTCTGCTGTCGCGGCGCGCCGAAGGGATCTTCGTGACACCGGTTTATCGGATTGATCCCGAGGCAAGGATTTACCAGGAGCTTTTGGCACGGCGTATTCCGACGGTTCTGCTCGGCCCAGCTGCGAAATTCTGCAGCCAGTTCGTCAGCATCCATGTGGACGATGCCGTCGCCAGCCAGGCAGCGACTGAACATCTGATTAAACTCGGACATAAGCGCATCGCATTCCTCGCTGGGCCACTGGCCGCGCCGTGGTCACAGGAACGATTTGAAGGTTACCGCCGCGCCCTGCGGGAACACGGTATGGACGTGGACGATCACCTGGTTTTTCAGGCCGGCAGCACTGTGGAAGATGGCGCAAAAGCAGCTTTGCAGATGATCAATGAGTCATGCAAAGCAACCGCAATCCAGGCCGTGAACGATCTTGTTGCCATCGGGTGCGCCGATATGTTCCTGAACCAGGGCGTGCACATTCCGCGGGAACTTTCCGTGGTTGGATTCGGAAACACGCTCACGAGCGAATTCTTCCGCGTTCCCATGACAACTGTTCGTCAGCCCAAATACCGGCTGGGCGCCGCCGCTATGGATGCCATGCTTCAACTGCTCCGTGGACAGCGTGCGGAATCCAAACGGCTTCCGGCCGAATTGATCATTCGCGCCAGCACCGCGGCGCCACCAACTCACCCAATCCCTGAGAGCGCAACATTAACAGCCAACGTTCAATCAATATGAAAAACATCATCATGCTCGTCGGATGTCAGATGCTCGCAGCGGGCGTTTTGCTCCTGACACCTTCGTGTTCGCAGGCGCCTGTGGACGCTAAAGCGGTCCAATTCAATAAGGATGCCGACAGTCTCATAACGGGTCTGCAACAATATAAGGAATTCACCGGGATTTACCCTCCAGGTGACAACATCGAACTGACCAAAGCGATCTCCGGTCAAACCGAGAAGAAAGTCGTCATTCTCGCCGTTCGCAAAAGCGATCTGAATGCGAAGGGTGAAATTCTCGACCCCTGGGGAACGCCTCTCCAATTTTACTTCTCGAAAAACGGCGTGCTTATCCGCTCGGCTGGGCCGAACAAGGTTTTCGAGGACAGCGCGAATTCGCATTCAGACGATTTGTTCCGCACGGAGTCTTCGGCGGCGAAGTAGCTGTACCTTCGCTTCGCATCCGAGCTGAACACGGTTGAGAGGTTAACCTCTTTTCTTTTTCTTTGGGGCATGCGCTTGCCTCGACGGCAAAGTTGCGCTTTGATAGCGGTATGTCCCAGGAACTCTACGACGCGCTCATAATTGGTGGCGGACCGGGTGGAAGCGCGGCTGCCACATATCTTGCGCGCGCCGGCAAGCGCGTGCTCGTTTTGGAGAAGGAACATTTTCCGCGATTCCACATTGGCGAATCCCTTTTACCCTATAATCATCACTTGTTCGAAGAAATGGGCGTCCTGCCCGCGTTGGAGGCGGCAGGTTTTCCAAAAAAATACGGCGCGCAATTTCATCTCGGTAACGCCAGCAAATGCCTGAAGTTGGTTTTCCGCAACGGCTGTTTCACGCGGGAAACCATGGCGTTCCAGGTCGAGCGCTCCAAATTCGACGATCTACTGCTGAAACATGCGCGAAGTTCCGGAGCCGAAGTCCGCGAGGGTTGGACGGTGACGAGATTCTTCAACGAACGCGATTGCGTAACTCTCGAAGCCCGCGATGAATCCGGCGCAACAAAACGCTTTTCGGGATTATTCCTGGTTGATGCATCAGGTCGTGGAAACTTCACGGGCAATCAGCAAAGCCTCCGGCTCATCCATCAAAACCTGAAAAAACTCGCCATATTCGGACATTTTGAGGGCGTTGCCCTAGATGAGGGCACGGCACGCGGCGACACCTGCATCGTGCGGCTCGAAGACAAGTGGTTCTGGTTAATTCCAGTCTCCCGGACAAAGACGAGCATTGGTTGCGTGATGGATCAGGAGGAACCGACACGTGCGAGGCTGTCACCTCCAGAACTTTTTGAGCGGGCATGGCAATCGAGCGCGGAAATGCGCCGTCGGATGAGCAAAACAACGCTTGTAAGCGCGATTCAAACCACCAGCGATTTCTCCTACCACAACCGCGAACTCGTCGGACCGCGCCTGTTGCGGGTGGGCGACGCTGCGGGATTTATGGATCCGATTTTTTCAGCCGGCGTTTACCTTGCAATGTATTCCGGCCGGCTTGCGGCCCACGTCATCATTGATTCACTCGCTGCGAGCGATGACGGGGAACGCCGCTTGAAGGCATATGAGAAACGACTGTTCCGGGCGATGCACGTGTATTGGGAAATGGTTGAATCCTTCTATACCACACCATTCATGGAGATTTTCATGGAACCACGACCCAAGTTCAAACTGCCCGATGCCATTGTTGCGCTGCTTGCCGGAGAATTGGACGGCGGCTGGAAACTCGATTGGCGCAGGCGCATCTTCTTCTGGTTGGTGAAGCTGCAATCGCGCTGGCCAATCGTTCCAAAGATTTCATTTGCGGAAAACGGCGCAAATGAAAACCCCGTGACCGAAGCTGCGCATCAGCGCATTCTTTGATCGCTGTCCTTTCTTCACGCGGACACCGCCTCTGGAAGTGCTCGCTTTTTTCTGATGCTTGCCGAAACTGACTTCCGATGAAACAAACGGAGCGGAGACGGGCGTTGAATTGCGCCGCGCGGGCTGCGCGGCTGGCAGGCCGGCAAATTCGCGAAAACCTAAACTTGGCCAAAAAGGTTAACGCGGTGAGTTCGCATGATATCAAGCTGGAACTCGACGTGCGCTGCCAACAGCTCATTGAAAGAACACTGCGCCAGACCTTCCCTGAAATCGCGTTGCTCGGCGAAGAAGGCGAAACGGGCAATACGCAATCAGACTGCCGCTGGGTGGTTGATCCCATTGATGGGACAGTCAATTTTACCTACGGGATTCCCCACGCCTGCGTCTCGATTGCCTTGCAGCAACGCGCAGAACGCCCGTCCGAGGCGGATTATGAAGACGGTTACCAGACAATCATCGGCGTCGTCTTCGATCCTTTCTGCAACGAATTGTGGACCGCCATTCACGACCAACGCGCGAGGATGAACGGGAAGATGATTCACGCGAGCAAACGGCGCGACCTTAAGGAGGCGATTGTCTCGATCGGTTTCGCGAAGAACCGGACGAATTTGGAGCGCGCCCTGCCCTACTTCATCTGGCTGGCTCGGCGCGTGCGAAAGATCCGCATGATGGGTGCCGCGGCGCTGGGCCTCGCATATGTTGCAAGCGGTCGATTTGACGCGTACATCGAGCGCGGGGTGAACTTGTGGGACATCGCGGCGGGCGGTTTGATTCTCGAATGCGCGGGCGGCCAGTTTTGGCATGAACTTGCCGCAAACCAGCGCAAGTACCGCATGGTCGCCAGCAGCGGCGCGCTCACAACCAGGTTGCCGCTGCCAAAATAGCGAAGGTTCCAGCCTGCCTCCAACTATTTCTCCATTTGCGTCAGCCGTTCTCTTAATTTCGCCAGGGCCATCGACCGGTGACTCAACTGATTCTTCACCGCGTCCCCGAGCTCAGCGAACGTTTGTTCGTGTCCCAATGGAACAAACAACGGGTCGTATCCAAAGCCGTTTGTCCCACGCGGTGCGAATTCGATTCGACCTTCGCATATGCCCTCAAACAATTCGGTCTGCAGTTCCATCTCATCAGCATAGCAGACTGGAGATGAACCTTTCTTTCCGGGCCAAAGCACCGGGGTCAACGCAAGAACACACCTAAACCGCGCGATGCGCTTTTCGCGAGGAACATCCTTGAGCAGCCACAGCAACTTTGTGTTGTTCGCCGCATCATCGGAATTGCCCGGCGCTTTGTTATCGATCGTGGCAAAGCGCGCGGAATGAACACCGGGCGCGCCGTCCAGCGCGTCCACTTCCAGTCCGGAGTCGTCCGCCAGAACAAGACTCTTCCGGGTTTCGAGTTCTGAATTTCGAGTCTCCGCCAGCCAGCGCGCCAACTCGAGCGCTTTCTTCGTCGCGTTTCCCGTAAAAGTGCCTGCGTCCTCGACGACGCCTGGTGCGTTCGGAAGATCTTTGAGCGCTAAACAAGAGAATTTGCGTCCGAGAATGGACTGGATTTCCACTGACTTGTGAGCGTTGCGCGTGGCGAGAACAATCGTGAGCGGACCGTGCGGCCTTTTCATTGAACGCGGCCAATTGTAGCTGGCCCAACGTTAGAGTCACCACTTTGTTGCTGAGGACGCAAATATTGGCGGACTTCGGCTCAACACACGTTCGATTAGTCGCCAAAGTCCGCCTCCCAACCAGGCGGATGGGAAATCAGTTGCGCGGACGAACCTGGCCGCGGATTTCTCCGTTGCCATTGTTCGCTGTATGAATGTTGCCGTAGGCCAGGCCCGTAGCGATATAGACCAATTGATCCGCCGTCAGGCTCTGCGTGCCGGAAAGCGTCCCGTTCGTTCCGGACAATCCATTCAGCGGGAACAGAGGATTCGCTGTGTGAGACTCATCCGCAGGGCCATGGATGTGCGCCGCCGTTGTGCGTCCGAAGTCAGTCCCGCGTACGGAATCGTGTATGCAAGCTGGCTGCCGTTCACCGTGAGCAAGCCGTGGGCAAACCCGTCCGAAACTGTCGGCGGTATTTCGTGCGCGGCATCCATGATGACGACATACTGCTGCGGCATAATCTGCCCGCGAATTTCTCCAGCGCCGTTCGTCAGTGTGTGAATGTTGACGTACGTGTTACCGGAGAGCAGCAAGTCCAGTTGCGCGGGTGTCAGCACGACCGAACCCGAAAGCGTGCCCGAAGTATTCGTGGGACTGGCCAGCGGTACCAGCACTCCCGTTGAATGTGTTGTATCGGCCGGACCATGAATGTGCGCCAGCGTCGCTGAAGAAGTCAGGCGCGTGAAGTTGATGCTGTAAATCAGATCGCTGCCGATAAATGTCAGCGTGCCGGAAGCCTGGCCGGCGGTATTGATCGGAGGCACTTCAGATGCGCCATTCATATCCAGACGAACATGCAACGGCATGATCTGGCCCCGAATTTCGCCGTTCGGATTTGGCACGTCGTGAATATTCACGTATGCCTTGCCCGTCAGAATATTCGTCAACTGAGCGGTCGTTAGACCTGCCGTTCCAGAGATGATGCCGGCGGTTGCAGAGGGAACAGTCAATGGAAGCATCACTCCGACGGCATTTGTCGGTCCGCCGGGAGCGTGAATGTGCGCCGCCGTCGCGTTGGTCGTCAATCCCGAGAAGCGGATGTGCCAGCTCAGGTTCGTGCCCTCGAGCGAGATCAATCCAACGGCAACTGCGGGACTGCTGTTGCTCGGGACTTCCGATGGCCCGTTCATTAAAACTGTAAACGGCACCACCTGGTTCGTCGCCTGATCCATTAGCCGGTAAAATCCCGCGTCATCATCGCGCGGCAAAATCACACTCTGCTGCGGGGTCGTCAGCACGTTGAACCACGATGAATTGGTCAGGCTGGATTTCTTTTGCAACAGGTAAGGCCCGGCGCCGCCCGACCACGAAAATCGCACGGTCAGGTCGTCCACGGAAATCGAACTCAGTTGAATTGGATCCACGACGGAGAGGTTTCCGAAAAGCCCGTGGCTTTCCACGCCTTCTCCGGCGGAGATTCCGGCGGTGAAGTAAAGTGTGTTGGTGCTGCCCGCGTTTGCGCCATTGCCGAACTGGATATCCCAAAGTCCGGAAATCGAAATGATGTTGCTTTTCGAATCCTGCAATTGCCCCAACAACGTTCCAGTCGCCGGATCGAATCCGTTGATTCTGCCGTTGCCGAAATTCCCGACCAGCAACGCTCCACTGAACGCGCCGAAGTTCGCCGGCGCCATCGCCATGCCCCAAGGCGAATTGAGCGTGCCTTGTGATGCGAAACGTTTGATGAAGTGTCCGTCCGGATCGTAAGCGTCAATATATCCATGACCGCCGCCGGGAACGTCATCCTCGCCCGCGGCGTCCTGGAGTGCGTAGGTCACGAAAATCTGGCCGCCAAAACTCCGAATGCCGAATGGCGCATAGCCCGCAGGAAGATTTGTGTCTGTGAATGCGCCCGCCGGCAGAGCAACCGGACTAAACGAGGCGTCGAACACGTCCACTTTCCCATTGTGAAAATCCGCCGCGTAAAGCCGGTTGTTGCCGTTCGTGCTGGCCATCGTGAGCCCTTTGTAGATCGCGCCTGAAGCGGAGTTGTCCACTTTCACGACCGCGTTGGTCCCGAGCACTGCGTTCCAGGCGGAAATGGTCCCGTCCTCAGTGACGAAGATGAATCGCGCCGGGTTGCCGGGCGAGACCTCGAAATTCGTGGTGCCGTTGAAAATGACGCCCGTGGGCGCGGCTGGTGGAGCGTTGGTGCCCGGCGGCGGCACTTGGACGATCATCGATTGAATCACGCCGCTTCCATTGTAAAGCGTGGAGAAACCGCTGTGGTTGTCACCCACCCACCAAGGGCTTGATGCGCTCGAGGCAAGCCCCCATGGATTGAGCAGCAGCGGATCGGTCTGGTCCGCCAGCCCCGGAATGTCCGACACGAGATTATGTTGCGCGTAGGAATTTGGCGCGAGGACGGCCCGCGCAATCGGAACGGTGAATAGAACCGCGGCGGCAAGCCCGGTTCGGCGAATCCACGACAAGTGCGACGTGTGCATAAGAATCAGCGACTGTTCTGCCGGGCAACCGGAACTCGTCCGACCCGGTCGAATTGGGTTCGAGTGGTTTCATTGCGCCTGGCAAATCAAAGGCGCGCTACCGTCGTAAGAGGGATGAAATCAAAATTGGTTCCCGAAGAATTGAGAACAGACGCTGAGTACCACAGACAAGTTGGCCGTGTCGTTCCTCAAAGCAAAACTTTCAATGCACAACAGACCCAACCCTACCCAACTACCTAGAGTCCCTTGGACCGCTGAGTTCGTCTTTAATCCAATAAACGCGACGAGGACCTAACGGTGAATCGGAAAGAGCTTGTGAAACCTCGCAACATGAATTGTGAACACGGCCATCGATATCACGATAAGCAACACGGAATACTGTCGCCCAGAACCGGGGGTGCCATAAAGCGATGGGAACCCAACGGATGTGTATTGGCTCGCAGAAGCGGGCTGACAAATCCTGCTTCACGGCTTCGCGCCGGAACATCGCCACCAGAAACGATAACGCCACCGCGACTGCAAAAGCAGCGCCTACGAGGAGATATACTCTTGTGTCGATGGGCATCTCGGCTCCGGCTTTTTACTCAAAATTGTTCGTGAGACTGATTGTCGAAATTCCAACGCCGTGCAGCTTCATCAGTAGATTCCACCCATTTCGTGCCAACAGCCCATTCGACGTGATTGTCTAGGAAAACCATATTTCCTCCCTTGCTGTGAACCGATCCCACTGTCCACCAGCAACCACCTGACTCCGGGATGTAGGGATGGACGAACTCTCCCCATCCTCCCACCTTGAACGGTGCTGCGGGGGTGTTCGTTGTTAGGCTGGTCTCATCGCCGAGCGCGATCATATTAACTGGAGCTCGGATTTCGGAGGAGCGGCGACCAATCGCAACGAGCACACCCAGATCTGGATCCCACAGTCCAGCACCATACACCGAACTGCCGCGGGCATTGATGGCGTAGGAGAACGGACGATTGCCTTCAATGTTCGTCGGAAAAAGAAAACCATTGGGCGAGGCTGACGTCGTCCACCGAAAATAATCCGGAAAAGCCGGGCAATCGAAGGTCAATGTGTTTTTGCCCACGTAACCCAGGAGTGCGGCGTTCCAAAGACAGATCTCCGAGCTTTTGATGGTACGAAAGCAGGGTGGGAAGCGTCCGGAATCATCCGCATACAGATTGAGCCCGATTCCCTGTTGGCGCAGGTTATTCTGGCAGTAGGCACGTTTTGCAGAGGCTTTGGCACGAGCCAGCGCAGGAAATATCAGTGCAGCGAGAATTCCTATGATTGCCACGACCACCAGGAGTTCGATCAAGGTGAACCCGATGCGCCGCTCATGCTTAGGGCGCACGCGGCTTCTGTCTTCCAACCAGTGTTCGCCTGGTCTCATTGCTCCTGTGGTCTGTGGAACGTGCGGTTCTCAACCATACCGCGGTTCCCCAGATAATTCGCTTGTACTCTTCTCCGGAGGTTCTCACAACCTCTATTCCAAAAAATCTTTCGACGTATTTTGCCGCAGCAGGTGGCAATTTAAGATAACGGCCGTGAGGCGCGCGCGGTTCTTATTGCTGGTTCACATCGAGTGCAATCGAAAACCCATTCGTCGCGGCGAGCACCCAGTAAATTCGACCGCTCAACGCCGGCGAGAACTGAATCCAACCCGCGAGCATTTCGTTTCCCGTGGTTGAGGACACATAGAATGGCGCGCTCTCATCTTTCCCCAGTGTGGAGCTGAAGCTGAACGTCCGGCCGTCATTCAACGCGCCGCTGAACGCCACGTTTCCGTTCGCGCTAATCTTTGCGGTGCCGCTTGCCTCCTGTTGATTCGATCCGTCGGCGCGCACGAACACAAACTGCACCACGCCCGCCTCGGGCGCGGGATTGCTTTTCGCGTTGAAAACATTTCGATTCGCCAGCAGTAGCGCCGTCCAGTTCCCATCCGTCGCCGAGCCCGCGATTGTGTCCGTGCCGTTCGTCAAATCGAGGTTCAACGAAACCGCGATTGGATTCAGCCCCGGCCGGATGATGGCGAACCGGGCGTTTCCTGCGGAATCAAACTGGCCGCTAACCGAAAATCGTTTCCCCTGGATGACGATTCGTCCACTGAACGCGCCGCTGTCTGCGACCTGAAGCGAAGGCACTCCGCTGCTCTCCGGCGCGGGCGCGTTGCTGTTCAGCATCAACCCGGTGTAACTGCCATGCACCTGCAGAAATGGATTCGGGGTGAATTCCGCCGTGAGCATCAGGTTCGATTGCATGATAAAACTCGTCACCGAACTGGATTGAACCGCGTTTGTGGTCACATTGTTTGAATTCACCTGCGTCGCGATCCATCTCACAAAGATATTCCCGGGCGAAGGTTTCGAGCGGATGGCGTAAGCCTTGCCGATCTCCAGAAGTTGTCCGTTCAAATCCGGTTTCACGGTCCCCTGCCCTTCCGTTTGCACCACGAGCGGCCAATCCACAACGAACGTGAAGAACCGCGTGACTATCGGTGAGACGTTGCCGGCGAGATCAACGCTCCGAACCTGCACTGTGTTCAATCCTGCGGCCAACGTGATGTCCGCACTCCACAAATTTGTGCCCACGGCGGTTTGAAATGTTCCGCTATTGTTGCTCACTTCAACGCGGTCAACGCCCACGTCGTCGCTCGCCGTGCCAGCCAGTGACACGACCGGGTCAGTGAGGCGCGCGAAGTTTTTCGGCGAACTGGTGATTCGCACCGTCGGCGGCTGTGATTCGGGAATGAACACGCGAACGTTCACCGGCGCAGAGGTTGCCGTTTCACTGAATTCGTCCGACGCCGTGGCCGTCAGGATAAAATCACCGGGTTGCGACGGTGTCCAATTCAAAGTGAATGAAGGCGCAGGTGCTTCCCCAATAGATATGTTGCCCGCAAAGAAATTCACGTTGCTCACCGCTCCGGCTGTTGGCGGAATCGCTGCTTGCAAGACAATGTTCGACCCGAGTGGGAACTTCTCGCCGGCCGCGGGTTTGCTGATTTGGACCGTCAATGCGTCGAACACAGTGAACGAAACAATGGCGGTATTCGACGTGCCGGTTTCAGCCGTGGCACGCGCAGACAATTGATAGCTGGCTGCGTCAAGGTTGCTCAGGACGACGCTGAATGGCGCATTCGTCACCGTTCCGACCAGGTTGGTGCCGAGCAGAAAATCCACTTTGCTGATAACGCTGTTGCTCACGCTCGCATCCACCGCGACATTCACCGTGGCATTGGATAGTACCTCGCGCGCCGTTCGTCGGTTCCAGAAAAGTCACAGTCGGCACGGGCAGCACGATTGGGTTTACAGTCAGTATCGCGGGAACGCTGGTCACTGATTCCGTCGAATTGCTTACGATTACGGTATAACTGCCAGCATTTGTGAGCTGAGCCGAAGCCAGATTGAACGTGGTGTTCGTTGCGCCAGGAATGTCGGTGTTGTAAAATTGCCATTGATACCTGATCGGCGGCGCGCCAGACGCAACGACGGCGAACTGCACCGAGGTTCCTTCAAGCACGGTCCGGCTTTGCGGTTGTTGAGAAATCGCGAGCGGTGGAACGGTGTACGTGACCGTCAGCACCGGTGCGCTGCTGCTTTCGCGCGTTCCGAAATGCCGGGCGGTGCGAAGCGAATTCTCGTCCGTACTCACGAGAAGCCAGCCGAAATTTGCGGAGGAATTGTTCAACCAGCCTTGAACGTCGGCAACGAGCGCCGGCGTGGATGGAAAAACGTAGCTGCCGAAACCAGCAACAAAAACTGTCGAACTTGGCGCCGCCGCTGAATCTGCCGCGCCGCTCGCGCCTGGCGTTTGCCAGGGAGTGCCTGAAAAACGCGAATTCCAGGTCACGGCAGTTTCGATCCAACTTTGGAGAAGCGGACGCAAACCGAAAGTGGAGTTCGCCGGCTGTTGTGGAACACGTGTCACTTGCACGCGCAACGTCACCGAACTGACCACAGCGCCTGCTGGGATTTTGCCCGTAAAATTAAACCGCAGCAGCATGCGCCTTATCTCATGACTGGCCGCCGTGCCGAGCGCTCCTGAAACCGCTGTGGCGCTTGCGCCAAAGTTCACTGAAGGGCTGAACTGTTCGATGTCGGTGTCAGCGATGGGATTCAGAATGACCGTTTCTGCGCGAATGTGGACCGACGCGAACGCGATAAGAATCGCGCCCAATAACGAAGCCGCGCGACCGACTGCAAGCGTGGCAAAGGGATGCCACCTGTCTCGAATGGATTTTAAGATGGAGACGGTTTGGAAGTCTGTCCTGCGGACAAGCTGAGTTCTGCAATTGTTGTTCATGGCCATTTAACTGTCGCGGTCGCAAAGATTCCGTGAGCGGTGTAGTTGTTGATTTGTCCGGAACTTGGTTCTGAATATTTGAAGAATGCGTAGCGCAGGCTCGCGGAAACGCGCTGGCTGAGTTGTTTCGTGACGCCGGCGCTCACCCCGTGGCGGGTGTAATCCAAACCCAGCGGCACGCCGTCCGCAAAATTGTTTTGGCCGTAATTGGCCGACGAAAACGAATACGCCAGGCTCAAATGTGTTGTGTCATTCAGCGTGTATGTGGCGTTGGCCAAAGCGCTGCAAACATTGCCTTCGTACGGGACCACCGACGGATTGCCATGGTCGGCTGTGACAGTTCGGGAATTCCCGTACGTGAACATGCCGAAGAAATAAAACCTGCGCAGCGGTGTAAGCGTCACGTTGAATCCATAAAGGTGCGCGTCGTAGTTGCCGGCGAGAATCGAAGGTGACGCAACCGGATCGGTGCGCGTCGAGTAATCCGTTGCGACGACTTGATACGTCAGCGTCAGTTTTATCCACGCCGCGAGGCGCAGCGCGAGTTTCGTGTCGATCTGGTCCGTCTCAATGTTTCGACCGCGGATGAAGGCTGGATAACCGTTGACCGTGCTGTCCACGAGGTGGTGATAATCGCTGTCGCTCGCCAGGTGCCGAAATTGAGCGGTAAGTTCGAACCAGCGCAACGGTGACACGTTGAAGCCCGCCTTCACGTCGAAGCGGTCGTTGTTGAACTCCGTCTCCCGCACAAACGGCGTCGGAACCGTGGCGCTGCCCGTTGTCAACAATTGGCCACTGTTCACTTGCCCAATGTTGTCCTCCTGAACCCGAGCGTCCGCGAACACGACCGTGAACGGAATTTTTGTGAAACGCAGATTGGCGCTTTGCATGGCTTTGACTTCATCGAGATCGGCGGTGACAGGAAACGAATACAAAGAAAACGGCCCGGGCACATTCGGGTCACCGCTGTCCAGGCCGGTGTGGCCGAAGCCGTCCTCGCGCGTCCACTCGTTTTGACTGCCGAGCGAAAGGCTCAGGCATTCCAGCGGAGTAAACAAGCTCGCGACGCTGAAGACGTGCGACTCGCGCGAAAGCGTGACGCGGCTGTTCCAAAAATTGCCTGAACTCGGCGCACCGGAAGCGTCGGTGGTCGTCTGGTTAAATGTCCCATCGGCTTCGAGCCGCGAGTAAAAATAGCCGCCCGAAAGCAACCACCAATCGCGGAACTGCTTCCCGGCGGATAGCGTGTTCATGCCTTCAACGTGGTGATAGCCATCGGAACTCCGAACAAACGTGTCCGGCGCCGGGCCCGCCCCGAATGTGAAGCTTTCGAGTCCGCGATTACCCTGGCTGTAAAATTCAACACGCGCGTTGTCTTCGATGCGCCAGTCCGCCGCGTCGTAGCTTACGTCGAGTTTCACGACGTGCGTTTGCTCATCGAGAACCCTGGTCGCAGGATAAATATTCTTGCCGCCCGCGGTGCTGCCCCAATCGAGAGTCGCTTCATCACCTTTTCTGAACATATATTCGTATCCGAGGACGATTAGGGGCCAGCGCGGCAGCGTCAAACCAAAATCCACCCACGCTCGACCGTTATCCACATGGAGATCGCGATCCAGGCTGAACGCATGCGGAACGACCGCGCGATCAAAACCTCCGGTATCGTCATAATACTTGCGCCATTGCTCGAAACCGCCGCGGACGAAACCAATGTCAGATCTTGTCAGCGCGAGCTTCAACTTGAAATCCTGGTCCGGAAGAAGGAAATGCCCTTCCACGGAAAATCTCCGGTCCGGCGCCAGTTGTTCCTGAAGTGAGAAATCTTCAATCCCGCCACCTGCACCCTCGCGAATTCCCTCAACCTCGCGAAACTTGGATTTATCGCCGCTCACACCAATCCAGCGAAAGGATGGTGTCATTGAAAACGTGAATGGCACGATGCCATTCGTAGCACTCCAATTTGCGCCTTGATCAATCCACGCGCGCAACACGCCAACTTGCTGCGGCGTGAGCGGCTCGCCTTTGCCGGGCGGCGGCATCTCCATGTCCTCCACAAGCTGTGCGACGTATTGAATCAAATGACTGTGCGCGCCGTCGCCGGGAATAATGTCGTCCGAGTTTTCGTCGCCGCCTTTGAGCGCTGACTCGCGATCCGTCAGACGAAAATGGCTCTTTGGCTTTTCCCCTCCATGGCAGCGCAAGCAGGACTGTTCGAAAATCGGCCGCACGTCACGATTGAAATCCACTTTGATTCCCGCTGGCGGAGGGAGTTTGGTCAAATCCACTTCGGCTGCGGAAACAGCGCATAAAATTCCCAGTGAAACCCAAATTCCAGGCAAACCCCAGATCACGGATTTCAAACACGAGCTGTGTTTGAGCCTGTGATTGGCGCCATGGACTTTCTGGTTCTTCATTCAGTAGCGCATTCGCGGATCCACGTTTGAACCGTGAATCGCGGAGTGGCAACCAGCCGTCCAGCAGGTTCCAATTCGGAGATATGCTGTATGCGAAACGCTGCCGATTAGAATTTCGCCGTTCGCGCCACCCTGCGCCTGCGCATGGCAGCGCAGGCAAAGGTTCGGATCAGCCTGGGTGAGCATCTTGCGATTGATCGACCCGTGCGGATTGTGGCAGGCGGTGCAACCTTCGCGCATGGCTTCGTGTTCGAAGGCGAATGGCCGCGTCTGGTCACGATGACACTGCGCGCAGCTTTCGTTCAATCGCGCCATTGCAAGGCCCCGCGCAGGTTTGAAGATGTCGCCGCCGTGCGGGTCGTGGCACTGAACACAGTTCATTTTGCCTTCGATGACGGGATGGTGCTGCGGCAGGCTGAACTCCGCGTGGACCTGTAAGTGACATTGAAAGCACGAAGCCGGGTTCTTCCGCGGATTGATGATGAATTGCGCGTTGCCGGTTTCGGCATGGCGGCTGCCGGGTCCGTGACAGGATTCGCAGCCGGTTTCGCCGGCGAGCGCGGCTCCCTCGAAATGCACGCGCGCGTGCGGGCTTGCCGGGAATTTCCGGACCAGTTCGGCGTGGCAGTCGGCGCAGGTTTTGTTTCCGACGTAATGCGCGCCGGGAATTTCCAAAGGCGCCATTGTAGTGCGCGACAGGGTGGAGCAGGATTGGACGGCGAGGCCAAACACGCATCCACACCAGATCAGCACCAGCCCCCAGCGCGTTATTCGCGGCGGAGACATGGATTTCTAGGGCGGCGAGATCACGCGATAGAAACGAATCGGAAAGCCCGGCGCGTTGGTGTCGGTGAAAACGAAACTGCCGCCGGTTCCATTAGTGTCGAGGGAAATCCAATTTGCCGAGAAAAGATTCGTCGCGGCCTGAACGATGTTCGTCTGGTTCGCTGGAGTGGTGATGGTGAATTTAAAATGGCCGCTGCCGTTGAAGCCGCCGTTGGTCAATACTGCGGGAGTGGGTGGCGGCGGTGGTGGAAGAGTAACGCTGGCCACAATCACGGCACCGGTCATGCCATAATAATAATGAGAGGTGCACTCGTAAGTGTACAGTTCCCGGAGTGGTGAACGTATGCGAGCACGGCAAAGAGGCGCCGCCGCAGATCACGTCGTCCGGTTCGGTACCCCCGTCGGTTCCGGCCAGCGTGTGAAAGGGCGAAGAGCTGTCCCAATTGACTGTATCTCCCACATTCACGGTGACGACAGGTGGGTCGAAAAAGTAAAATCCATAACTCACATTGGTGGTCGCGGAGCGGACAGGCAACGCTAAAAGCAAGAGATTTGCGCCAAGCACGAAGAGAATGGAACGGGGCAAGACAGATTTCATTTCTAATCGCTGGGTTTTCCGATGAGCGGTTGTATCCATGAACACACTTTTGACCACGTAATTGGGATCCGTCGTAAACGAGTGAACCGCGCCGGTCGTGGACCGGTGGCCACTGGCCGAATACGGCACGTCCGGCTGCTTCCGGGCTCAATTCCAGTCTTCCGCGGAACAGCTTGCGGTGTCCTGGGCAGAAGTGATCTTCGTTGCCTCATCATGGGCTGCGTTTTACCTATGAGTCCTGGAGGACGAACTTGTTCCAAAATTGTTCTCGCGTCTCATGTCGCGATCTGGAAAGAGTGGCGGAGAATGAAATCTTCACGCGGCCGGAACATTTTGCGGCTTAGTCACTCTTACTGATGATGACGCTGTATGGCTTCAGGTTTAGACTTTGAAAGCGTAGTGGCCCGTTTCTACGAGCCGCTCTACCAGTTCGCTTTCAGCCTGGCGCGGACAGAAGCCGATGCCTGTGACCTGACGCAGCAAACTTTTTATGTGTGGGCGACAAAAGGCCACCAGTTGCGGGATCAGTCTAAGGTGAAAACATGGCTTTTTACGACACTGCATCGCGCCTTTTTGGAAGGACGCCGCAAACAGACGCGCTTTCCGCACCAGGAACTGAGTGAAGTGTCGCTGGAACTGCCAACATTGTCTCCAACCATCGTCAATCAACTGGATTCCGCTCAGGTTGTCGAGGCGCTGGCCCAGGTGGACGAGGTCTATCAGGCGCCGGTCGCGCTCTTTTACCTGGAGGACTGCTCCTACAAGGAAATTGCCGAAATCCTGGACGTTCCAATGGGCACTGTGAAGTCACGCATGGCCCGCGGCATCGCGCAGCTCCAAACAATTCTAATGGCTGGCCCACCCGCAAAGCAGACAAAGAAATGAATCAACAACAGGCAAAGGAAATTCTTTCGCTGTTTCGGCCCGGAACGGACGACTCTGAGGACGCGTATTTCTCCGAAGCACGCGAGCTTTGCGAACAGGATTCCGAATTGCGCCAGTGGTTCGATAATCATTGCGAAGTATACCTGGCACTCCGTTCGAAATTCAAAGCGACGCCCGTTCCTGAAGGACTTAGAGAGCAGATTCTCGCCGAACGCAAAGTCCATACAACACCGATGATGCGAAGGCGGTCCGTCGTGCTCGCTGCCGCGGCAGCGGTGGTCACTACGCTGATGGGGTTGGTCTTCTTGTGGATGCCTGCCCATGAAGAAGTGAGCTTTGCCGCTTATTGCCACCGGATGGTCAGCACGGCGCTGCGCAACTACGGGATGGATTTAGAAACCAATAACCTGGCCGAGATCCGGACCTTCTTCGCTCGCAGCAACGCGAATGCGAGTTACGTGTTGCCCGAAGCGTTGCAGCAAAATGCACAACCGGTCGGATGCGTTCTCACGCATTGGCAAAACAAATCCGTCGCGATGATCTGTTTCAAATCAGGCAGGCCGCTTCCTCCGGGAAAGGTAAGCGACGTGTGGTTGTTCGTTATCAGCCGGGATGCTCTGCCGAATGCGCCAGCTTCAAGTTCACCCTCCGTTGCAAAGGTGAACGTTGCCACGGCTGCAAGCTGGAGCAGTGGTGACAAGACTTACGTTCTCGCGGTGGATGGAGACGAAACGCTGTTGCGGAAATTCCTCTAATTCGGAGAACTCAGTTACATGGGTCCTTGTCAGACTGGCTCAGAAAGCCACGGAAGGGTCAATGCTTGTCGTCAGGAGGGCTTTGCTCGACGCTCATGTGCGACGTGACCCAGTAAAAATCTCCCAGTTCTTCCTTGGGAATCTGAATCGGCAATCCCGCCGCACCGGGTCTGGTCACCGGCTTTGTGCTCGCGTAACGCCAGTGGTGCATTTCCGAATGGCCGTCACCGAATGAAAAATTGCCCGAGCCGTCGTGGTAAGACGCGGGCAGGTCATGCCATTGATGTTCGTAAACCCGGTTCACGAAATAACCGTCATCAATGCTGTCCGGATGCTCGTCCAGGAAGACAAAGATATTCGCCGGCTGCGGAATCGCTGACAATTTGAAGAACTGAACGTAGTCGGGATTGTTGACGTTGTTGCCGGCCTGGGAAAAAACTCCGGCGTCGCCAATCATGGCATTCATGGAATAACTGCGAACGCGGCCCGGCCAGCCGGCGTTTCGCTGAAGCGTGCTTAATACGTTATCCGAAGGGCACCGATAAACCGCTGCAGCCTCGCTCGTGTAAGGCCCGAGGCCGGACTTTACCAGCTTTGCGGAGTTCGTGTTGTCAGGATCAAGCTCCCAACTCAGCACGTTATCAGCCCAATTCAGATTCATCTGCATCGGTGAATTCAGGCTGACTTCGGAGGCGGTCTGGCTCGAACCGATGTTATACGCAAGCCGGCCGTTGTGGTCGTCCGCATAAACCATCCACGCCAGCGTGAGCTGACGGGTGTTGCTCAGGCAAATCACTCCTTGTGCGCGGGCTTTGGATTTCGCCAGCACCGGCAGCAAGATGCTCGACAGGATTCCAATAATGGCAATCACCACGAGCAGCTCAATCAGCGTGAAGCCGCGGCGGCGTTTCATTTCGGAGAGTTTGTTTGCTTTACGAGCAATCGTGCTCATGAACGAGTCGCTTAAAATGCCTCGTCCGGACAGTGATCCTATTTACGCCTGCCCCGACGGGATGTCAAAGCGATACTGCAACGCAGTTTCACCGGCAGAATTACCGTTCTTTATGATTCAAACGTTGTCTCACCGCCGTGTTTTCCGCAATATTTCGCGCCTATGGCATCTGGACGCAGACAATATCCGTTTCATCTGATCGAGCCCAAGTGGCAGCAAAACTGGGACGCGCAGCAAACCTTCCGCGCGTGGAATCCGGGCGAGGACATTCCCGCAGCCATCCGTTTGCCGAGCGCCACAAGATTTCCGGCAACGTGGCCGCAACGCAACTGCCGCCGAAGTTCTACATCCTCGACATGTTCCCCTACCCGTCCGGCGCGGGCTTGCACGTCGGGCATCCGGAAGGCTACACCGCCACGGACATCCTCGCCCGCTACCGCCGCGCGCAGGGTTTCAACGTCCTGCATCCGATGGGCTGGGACGCCTTCGGCCTGCCCGCCGAGCAATACGCCATCAAGACCGGCCAGCATCCGCGCAAGACCACCGAGGCAGAACATCGCCACCTTCAAGCGCCAGATCAAATCGCCTCGGCTTCAGCTACGACTGGACGCGCGAACTCGACACCACCGACCCGGAGTATTTCAAGTGGACGCAGTGGATTTTTCTGAAGCTCTACAACTCGTGGTTCAATCCGCGAGACGAACAAGGCCGAGCCGATTGAGACGCTCGAACTATCCGCCGGAATTGCAGACGATCAGTGGCAAGCGTCTCGCTGCCGGATGCAGAAGGCACGTCAGCAGCCTCGCCGACCAGAACGCAAGCGCCGCGTGCTATCGCGACTCCAAACGCCTGGCCTATGTCAGCGAAGCGCCGGTCTGGTGGTGCGAGCAACTCGGCACCGTGCTGGCCAACGAAGAAGTCGTGGACGGCAAGAGCGAAGTCGGCGGCTTCCCGGTCGTCCGCAAGCCGATGCGCCAATGGATGCTCCGCATCACCGCCTACGCCGAGCGCCTGCTCGCACGACCTCGACACGATTGACTGGAGCGATTCGCTCAAGGAAATGCAGCGGAACTGGATTGGGCGCAGCGAAGGCGCGGAAGTGGATTTCGACGATTGCCGATCGAGCGGATCGCGGATTGCCGGATTCGATCAGAGCATCCGCGTCTTCACCACGCGGCCCGATACGCTTGTTCGGCGCGACTTACATGGTGCTGGCGCCGGAACACAAGCTGGTGGACACAAGATCACCGACGACCGGAGCAACGCGAAGGCGGTCGAAGAACTACACAAGCTTCGCAAGTCGCCAAGAAGTCCGACCTCGAACGCACCGAACTGGCGAAGGAAAAGACCGGCGTCTTCACCGGCGCCTACGCCATCAATCCGGTCAACGGCGAGAAGATTCCCATCTGGATCGCCGACTACGTGCTCGCCAGCTACGGCACCGGCGCGATCATGGCCGTGCCGGCGCACGACACGCGCGACTTCGAATTTGCCACGAAATTCAATCTGCCCATCGTGCAAGTCGTTCAGGTTCGAAACCGGCACGCATCCGACGGAAGCAATGGTGACATCGGCAATGACGGATCGTTCTGTTGACGATGACGGCTTTCAAGCTGTCGGTGAATTCGAGCCAGCTCGGAAATTTCCATCAACGGCCTGCCCACCGCCGAAGCCAAAAAGAAAATCACCGCCTGGCTGGAAGCCAAAGGCCTCGGCAAGAAGACCATCAACTACAAGCTCCGCGACTGGCTCTTCAGCCGGCAGCGCTACTGGGGCGAGCCGTTCCCGATCGTCTGGAAGAACGGACGCGGACGGGAATCTTTATCACGAAGCGTTGCCGGAATGCGCGCTGCCGCGTGCTGCCGCCGCCGCTCGACGATTACAAGCCCACGCCCGACGGCCAGCCGCCGCTCGCGCGCGCGAAGGATTGGGTGAACCTGCCCGACGGCTCGACGCGCGAGACCAACACCATGCCGCAATGGGCCGGCAGTTGCTGGTATTACCTGCGCTATCTCGATGCGAAGAACGCCAGAGCTTCGGCGGCAAGAGGCGGAGCGGTATTGGATGGGCAACTGTTTGCACCTTTCCGACAAAGACCCAATGGCAGCTTCAATCGACAACTCCTCTGCTACGCCGCTGGACATGGCGCAGGCAAGTACACGATTAGCTGTCCTCGAAGTCTCCAAGCGCGAGTCGAGGTCAGACGAGGTCGAGGTCAGACCAGCTTCAGACGCGTCCGACCTCCGTCACGTCGGCAGCTACGGAACGCCCGGCGTTGATCTCTACGTCGGCGGCACCGAGCACGCCGTGCTGCACCTGCTCTACGCCCGCTTCTGGCACAAGGTGCTTTCGACCTCGGCCACGTCTCCACGCCCGAGCCGTTCTTCAAGCTCGTCAACCAGGGACTGATCCTCGGCGAAGACGGCCAGAAGATGTCCAAGTCGCGCGGCAACGTCGTCAACCCGGACGACATGGTCGAAGGAGTTTGGCGCCGATGCGTTCCGGCTTTACGAGATGTTCATGGGCCCGCTGGAGGTCAAAGCCGTGGAACACCAAAGGCGTGGAAGGCGTCTATCGTTTCCTCGGCCGCGTCTGGCGGTTGTTCGTGGACGAGCAGAGCGAAACGGAATTCGAGCAGGCAGAAACCACAGCCGCAGAGGCGCAGAGGCGCGGAGAGTTGCTGGACATCATCAAACTCAGTCCGGCGATCAAAGACGTCCAGCCGACGCCGGCCAGCTCAAAGCGCTGCACGCCTGCATCAAGAAAGTCACCGAAGACCTCGACGGCCTGCGCTTCAACACCGCCATCTCGGCGATGATGGTCTTCGTCAACGAAGCGATGACCTGGGAAACGAAGCCGGTTTCCGTGCTGCGGACGTTTCTCCAGTTGCTCGCCCCGTTCGCGCCGCACCTGGCGGAAGAACTCTGGGCCAAGCTGCACTCAACACTCAACGCTCAACGCTCAACCGTCCTTGACCTACGCTCCCTGGCCGCAGTTCGACCCGGCGTTGCTCGTCGAGGACACGCTCGAAATCCCCGTGCAGGTGAACGGCAAGCTGCGCGACGTCATCAAAGTGCCCGCCGACGCCGACAACGCCGAGCTCGAAGCCGCCGCGAAATGCGCCGAGAAGGTGAAGCCGTTCCTCGAAGGCAAGACGATCAAGAAAGTCATCGTCGTGCCGAAGAAGCTGGTGAATATCGTGGTGGGCTGAACCGCAACCGCCATCACCACCAGAAGCCCGGTCCTGTGGCCCTCTGGTCCATGTCCTCAAACTTGCGCCATGCGACGTGGCCGTCCTTGAACGCGACGTTCGCGCCTGCGGGCACGGCTCCATTCAAATGAGGGCTTGTGTGAGATTTATAGAAACCTCCCGCGATATCCGTGTAATTGTACGATAATTTTTGAGCAGTCGTGTAGGTTCCGGGAGATGGGGCTTGGGCCGAAATCGTCGTATCAGCCACCAACACTCGTTCAGCATTGGGCGGCGCCGGAAGCGGCGGCCCACCTGTCTTTACAGGCTCTGCCAGAATCGACGTGTTTCGATTCGATATAAGAAGCTGGTTGTTGGCAAGGCTCAGCAAATACCCAAAAATGTGGAAACCCGGCGCGGCGTCATCCCCACCCGCCGGCATGCCAAAGGTCCAAAGAGTCCGCGTTGGAGTTGAAAACGCCAAAGGATCCGCAAAATTCTCATAATCCGTGAACCGTGGTGCCGTGCCAGGACAGTAAAACGTCCTCTTCTGTTTTCCCACGCTCAACAACATTTGGTACAACCAGGGGGTTGGAATGTCCCACGCCCAAGCCCCTCCTAGGCCACCGGGCGGCAGCTTATTGCCGTTTTCGTTGGCGTAGAGATGCAGCGCGAGCGCGAGTTGCCGCGCGTTGCTGGCGCACATCGCCACCCTCGTGCGGCCTTTGGCGCTGGCGAGCGCGGAAACCTGAATCGTCGCCAGCACGGCAATCATGCCGATGATGACCAACAATTCAACGAGCGTGAACCCTCTGCGGTCATCGTTCGCCGGAGTTCCAAACGCAATTGGATTTCTGCATTTCATGGTCTTTTGCTTCGATTCGATCTTCACTGGATCAATACAACTCGATAAAAACGACGCATCACATCAGCCGTTGCGGTGAAGCTGGCCTGGTTCCCGATTACCGAGACTGAGCCCGGGCTATCCAACCATGTTGGATCATTCAGATCATTTTCTGGACTGGACCTGATAGCTCTTGCCAGGCACCGCAGGCCAGGTCAGCCGCACGTTCGCGTTGGACGCGCCTGCGACCAAAATCGTGATCCGGAAAACGGAATTCGGATCTGTCGGCACCGTTCCGGCTAGATACTCCTGCAAGTTCGTCATTCCATCGCCGTCGGCATCGTCTTGCGCGAGCGATTTGTCCCCGGCCTGACCAATCGGATGGCCAAAGTTCTGAATCATCCACCAGTCCGGAATGCCGTCGCCATCGCTATCCGTAGCGGTCGGCGGTGCGGGAGCGTCTGGGAGAAAACGTCAGAAACGCGATTCAAGTCGCTAGTAGCGAGACCCGAATCCCAACTGACAAATGTGGTCGTCATGCCGTTGCTGCTGACCGCTGGTTGCAGCACCCAGGAAGTCCAACCTGAACCGGGCGTTGCTGCCGTAAGCAAGCTCGTCGTACCATTGAGGCGGTCAAAGGCATACAACGCCGGCACGTTCGTGACACCAGGTACGATGTCAGTCGCCCAACTGCGGAAGACCACGAAACGTCCCTCGCCGCTCATCACCGGCCAATCGGACGGGCCGTTCGCACTGCGCGTCGTAGCAAGGTTGGCACTAATCAAAGTTAGCGTGGCGGTTGCCAGATTGTAGAGGTAAACATCGTTTGTGAAGTTTCTGTCGGCTGCAATGAGGTTTGAGGTGGTGACAAACGTGAAGTATCGTCCATCGCCGCTCCATTGAGCCGAGCTTCTAATCGGCGAAGCGGCGGACGCGATGAACTGATTCGTTGGTGCTGCAAGGTTGCGGACGAACAACTGGCTGGGAAATGTTTGAGACACCAAATACGCCACACGTGTTCCATCCGGAGAAATCGCGGCAGAACTCATTGCTGTCAGGTTGCTGTAAATGTTGGCCGTGAGTGACGCGTCCCAGACATACAGATAGGTTTGGTTGTTCAAGAATGCCACGCGTTGGCCGTCAGCGCTGATGGACGGAGAAAGAAAACCCGAGGTCGCCGTGAGTTTCACTGTCGTTCCGGCCAAAAGGTCGCGCCAGAACACAGTCGGACTCGTCGCAGTGATGTTCGTGTAACACAGGAACGCTACGTAACGGACGTCAGCGCTGATAACCGGCGCGGAAGCATCACCTGTTCCGAGGCTCGTTCCATTGGTATTGACGTTCACCAAAGTTGTAGTCCCCGTTTGCAGGTCGCGCAGGAAAATGTCCGCAGCTCCGTTAGTATCGTTCGCGACCAGATTCGTCGCGAGGCTCGCAAACACCACATACCGGCCATCGGCGCTGATGGCGGGCGTGATCGAATTGCCGCCCAAAGCTGCATTGCCGTCACTTCCCACGCTCACGAGAATGTCGCTCCCGGTTTGTAGATCGCGAACGAATAAGTCCATTTCGTTGTTGAAATCGTTTGTCACGAGGTCGCTTGCAAAGCTCGCGAACGCCACGCGGCGTCCGTCTGCACTGATGGAGAACGGACCGCCGAAGCTCGAAGCATTTTCCGTTTGGGCAACTGCCGACAGATTCCGCGGTGAAATCCATTCCGTGGTTCCGGCCACGGTGTCGCGGACGAAAACGTCGAACGTGTTGTTGTTATCGCCACCCACAAGGCTTCCGTCCAAACTGCAGAAGGCCACGAACTGACCGTTGCTGCTCAGGCACGGAACCGTTCCCCAATCATCCGTGGCACCGACGCTGTTTGTGTTCGCGTCCAGAAGTTTCGTAACGCTGCTCTGAACGTCGCGGAGATAAACATGAAAACCACTCGAAACGACGTTCGTTGCCAGATTCGTGGCGTTGCTCATGAAGGTGACGAACCGGCCGTCCAGATTCGCTTTGGCTGAATGCGAAACGCTGTTTGTCGGCACGTTTCCGTTCACGTCAACGCTGACAAGGATATTGCTTCCGGTGTTCGCGTCCCATTGCTGAACGACAATGGTGTTTGTATTCCCGAACGTCGCGGCATAAGTGGTGAACCGGCCATCGGGGGAGATTTCGGGGCCGTAAACATCGTCGTTTTGGGTGTTCACCGGAAGAAAGGCATTCGTACTGATGAGACTGGTGGTCCCAGTAATCGAATCGAAGCGAAGAACCACCGTTATAAAGGCTGGACCATTCCAGGAATTCACGCCTTTTGCTTTAAACGCAGTGTATCTTCCGTCGTCACTTATTGATGGCTGGCTGGAAACCGCGTAGGAAACGTTCTGGTTTAATACGTTTGTGATGACATCAAGTGCGTTGGTGCTGGCCCAAATGTTTTGATTGGCGGCAAGATCTCGCACATAGACTTCACCCAGCGAAAATGGGCTGATAGAAAACGCAACATAGCGGCCATCGCGCGTGATGATTGGCGGCGAGGGAGGGGCAAGGAGATCACCGATCGCACCGTAATTTACCAAGGTCACCGTGCCAGTCACGAGATCCCGCACGTAGATATTAAATCGGAAGTTCAATAAGTTTGTGACCAGATCGTTCGCCCAACTAACGAACGCCACATAATGGCCATCGGGAGTGATCATTGCGTCAGTCGAAGCCCCGTTTCCCGGAACGCCATTGGTTGACACGCTTACCAACGTCGTTGTTCCCGTCCACACGTCGCGCACGAAGATGTCGCTCGCATCGTTCGTGTCACCCGGCACAAGGTCGCTCGCCGTGCTCTCGAACACGACGTATCGGCCATCGGAGGAAGCCATTCCGGAATACGAATGCCCGTTGCCTCCGCCGGTGCCGCTGAGATTTCGACTAACGAGAACGGTTGTGTTGCTCGCGCGGTCGCGCAAGAAAACGTCCAGGCCCAAATATCCGTTGTCATTCGTCACCAGGTCACTGGCGGAACTGCTGAACACCACGAATCGTCCGTCCGGGCTGATCCATGGCGAGACCGAGGCGCCATTTGCAGCGGCGGGTAACGGAATGGAAGGATCGCGGGCGGAAAGCAATTGAAGCGGCGCCGAACGCGCGGAGAACGAAACTGCCAGGATTGAAAAGAGCATCAGGGCAACCGGGAAGAACCAACATGATGCACGAAGTCCACCACCTTGCTGAATCTGCGTATTCATACCCACCACAGTGTTCCTTTGCACGTCATTATTGCCTCGAATCAATCGAGCAATCAATTCAAAATTCACTGCCGGACAAAAAAGCAAAGAAATTGACAGAATATGCCCAGCCAAGCGCCGCGTTTCTCGTCGTATCCGAAATTGGAACTCCTAGCCGAGTTCAACGGCGGAGTGTTTCAGTTTGCATTGTCTGCACAATCCGCCCATCATGATTCCAGGGCGCAGACAAATGTGCTTTTCGCCGTTCCACATGGAATCCGGCCTCATCTTCAACATCCAGAAATACTCGCTTCAGGACGGGCCGGGCATTCGCACGACGGTCTTCCTGAAAGGTTGCCCGCTCTGCTGCGCCTGGTGCCACAATCCGGAAAGCATTTCCGCGCGGCGCGAAATCGTCATTGTCGAGAGCCGCTGCATCGCCTGCGGCGAATGCCGGAAGCGTGTGCCAGTTCGGCGAATCGTTCGCCGGCACGGGCCGTTCTGCCGCCGCGGTTCGATGAATGCACGCTTTGCGGCGAGTGCGTTGACGCCTGCCCGACCGGCGCGCGGCAGATGATCGGTCGAACGATGACGGTCGGCGAGGTCGTGCAGGAGGCGCTGAAGGACCGCATTTTTTATGAGGAGTCGGGCGGTGGCGTGACCTTCTCCGGCGGCGAACCGCTGATGCAACCCGATTTTCTCAAAGCTCTTCTGGCCGGACTGCAGGAGGCCGGCGTTCACGGCACGCTGGACACATCCGGCTTCGGTTGCACGGACCATCTGCTCGACAGCCGCAAGCTTGCCGATCTGGTGCTCTACGATCTCAAAGTGTTTGACGATCAGCGCCACCGCGAATTGACCGGCGTCTCGAATCGTACCATTCTTGCGAACCTCGCCGCGCTGGATGCTGTTCATCGGAATATCTGGATTCGCCTGCCGTTCGTGCCCGGCTTCAACGATGATCTCGTTGAACTTCGCAAGATTGCCGGGTTCGTTGCCACGCTGCGCTGCGTCACGCTCGTGAACTTGCTGCCGTTTCACCGCACCGGCCTGCACAAATATGCGCGGCTGGGGCAGGTCCACGGATTGCATGGCGTTGACGTTCCTTCGGAAGAGGCCATGGAGCGCGCCGCAGATGTCTTCCGCGAGTTCAGGTTGCCGGTGAAAATTGGCGGCTGAGGCGATTGAATCGTGGCAAGAAATTGCCAAGATATGTAATGAAGCCGCAAATACCGATGCTAGCTGATGCCATGACAGGTCGCACCGCCACACTTCGCCAGCAAAGCCTCGACGCCCGGCCCGCCATCTCGCACGAACGCGCCGTGCTGCTGACCGAATTCTACCAGGCCAACGACGGGCCGCTATTCCGTCCCGGTGATGCGCGCGAAGTCCTTCCTCCACCTTTGCCAGCACAAGACGATCTACATCGGCGACGGCGAACTCATCGTCGGCGAGCGCGGGCCGCGCCCGAAACAGTCGCCGACCTTCCCCGAACTGACCTGCCACAGCGTCGAGGATCTGCAAGATCCTGAACTCGCGGCCCAAGACGCACTACGACGTGGATGCCGGAAACACTGCGCGTCTACGAGGAGAAGATCATCCCGTATTGGCGCGGGCGTTCGATGCGCGACCAGATGTTCGCGCGAGCTGCCACGCCGAATGGAACGATGCCTACAACGCCGGGCTGTTCACCGAGTTCATGGAGCAACGCGCGCCGGGCCACACCGTGCTCGACGACAAGATTTACTCGAAGGGCATGCTCGACTTCAAAGCGCGACATCGCCGAGGCCATCGCCGCGCTCGATTTCCTCAACGACCCGCGAGGCTACGACAAACGCGAAGCGCTGAAGTCCTTCGACATCGCCTGCGACGCGGTGATCCTCTTCGCCGAGCGCCACGCGGCGCTGGCCCGCGAACTGGCGGCCGCGGAAACCGAATCCGCGCCGCAAGGCCGGAGCTGGAGAAGATCGCGGAAGTCTGCTCGCACGTGCCGGCGCACGCGCCGCGGGATTTCCACGAGGCGCTGCAGTACTACTGGTTCTGCCATCTGGCGGTGATCACGGAGCTGAACGGCTGGGATTCGTTCAACCCCGGCCATCTCGATCAGCATCTGCTGCCGTTCTACGAGCAAGGGCTGGCCGACGGCACGCTGACGCAGGAAACCGCGCGCGAGCTGCTCGAATGCTTCTTCATCAAGTTCAACAATCATCCCGCCCCGCCGAAGGTCGGCGTCACCGCGGCCGAGAGCGGCACCTACACCGACTTCGCCAACATCAACATCGGCGGCCTGCTGCGCGACGGCTCCGACGGCTCGAACGAAGTCTCGCACATCCTGCTCGACATCGTGGACGAGATGCACCTGCTCCAGCCGAGCACGAACATCCAGCTCTCGCGCAAGAGCCCGGACGCATTTCTCAAGCACACGCTTGCGCGTCGTCAGCAGGGCTACGGTTTCCCGTCCATCTTCAACGCCGACGCCGTCGTGCAGGAGCAGTTGCGCCAGGGCAAGACCTCGAAGACGCGCGCGCCGGCGGTTGCAGCGGCTGCGTCGAAGTCGGCGCGTTCGGCAAGGAAGCCTACATCCTGACCGGCTATTTCAACCTGGCCAAAGTGCTGGAACTCGCGCTGCACAACGGCGTGGACCCGCTGACCGGCAAGCAACTCGGCCTGCGCACGGGCGAGCCGGATTCGTTCGAGAGCTTCGACGACCTGTTCGCGGCCTTCCGCAAACAGTTCCACCACTTCCTCGAAATCAAGTTGCGCGGCAACCAGCTGATCGAGCGCATGTACGCCACCTCATGCCCGCGCCGTTCCTGAGTGTGCTGATCGACGATTGCATCGCAGAGCGGACGCGACTACAACGCCGGCGGCGCGCGCTACAACAACACCTACATCCAGTTCGTCGGCCTCGGCAGCCTCACCGACAGCCTCAGCGCGATGCAAGCAGATGTGCTTCGACGCAGCCGATCGCGATCGCGACCTCGCGCTGGCTCGGTCGAAGCGGCGGCGCGGAACTGCGATCGAGACGGACGCGCACGAAGTTCAGCGAGCGTCGAAACGGCCACGCTCGCCTGCTGACCGAATTCGTCGCAATCCTCGACGCGCGATTTCGAGGACGAGGAACTCCTGCGCCAGCGACTGCTCAACAAGACCCACAAGTACGGCAACGATGACGACTACGCCGACGACATCATGGTGCGGATCTTCAACACCTGCTTCGAGGAACTCGACGGCCGGCCGGACACCAAGGGCGGCCATTATCGCGTCGAGATGCTGCCCACCACCTGCCACGTCTATTTCGGCAGCGTGACCGGCGCGACGCCGGACGGGCGCCGCGCGCGGCTGCCGCTGTCGCGAAGGCATTTCAGCCCGTGCAAGGCGCCGACCGCCACGGGCCGACGGCCGTGATCAAGAGCGCCGCCAAGATGGACCACCTCAAAGCCGGCGGCACGTTGCTGAACATGAAATTCACGCCCGTCGCTGGTCGCCACGGAAGAAGGCCTGGACAAATGGGCGCACCTCGTCCGCAGCTACTTCAAAATGGACGGCCACCACGTGCAGTTCAACGTCGTCCGCGCCGAGACCCTGCGCGAAGCCCAGGCGCAATCCGGAGCAACACCGCGACCTCATCGTCCGCGTGGCCGGTTACAGCGATTATTTCTGCGATCTGTCCAGCCGAGCTGCAGGAGGAAATCATCGACGCGGACCGAGCACGAAGGCATCTAACCCGAATGGCTAAGAAGCGCGAGCCTGTCGCGTGCTGGCGCAGGATTCCGTGTGCTCAAACCTCAATCAACATCCGCGCTGGATTCTCAATCGTCTCCTTGATGCGCTTCAGAAACGTCACCGCTTCGCGGCCGTCCACGATCCGGTGGTCATACGTCAGCGCCACATACATCATCGGGCGGATGACGACGTTGCCTTCGCGAGCGACGGGCCGCTCCTGAATCGCGTGCATGCCCAGCACGCCGCTTTGCGGCGGGTTCACTATCGGCGTTGAAAGCAACGAGCCATAAACGCCGCCGTTGCTGATGGTGAACGTTCCGCCCTGCAATTCGTCCAGCTTCAGCTTGTTCTCCTTCGCGCGGCGGGCGAAGTCGCCAATCGCCAGTCTCGATTTCCGCGAAGCTCATCCGTTCCGCGTTGCGCAGCACGGGCACAACCAGTCCCTTGCCGCTGCCAATCGCCACGCCGATGTCGAAGTAGTTGTGATAAACAACGTCCGTGCCACGCACCTCGGCATTGATTGCAGGAAACTGTTTGAGCGCGTCCATCGCTCGCTTTCACGAAGAACGACATGAAGCCGAGCTTGACGTTGTATTTCTGCTGAAACGCCTCGCCGTATTCCTTGCGGAGTGCCATGACTCCACTCATGTCAATTTCGTTGAAGGTCGTCAGCAACGCGGCGGTGTGTTGCGCTTCGACCAACCGCTGCGCAACCGTGCGGCGCAACCGGCTCATCGGAACAACTTCTTCTTCGCGGTCGGAAGGCGTGCGTCCCTTGAACTGGCGCGGCAGCGTGAGCCTGTTTCTTCAACGGCCAATTGCGGAAGCTTCTCTTTGCCTCGGCTGCGCTTTGCCTTTCGGCTCGCGCGGACATTTTCTTTCGCATCGCCGGTTCCGCACCTGCCGCGGCGCGCTGCTCTCGGCGGTTTCGCAGGCTTTCGGCTTGTCGCGTTGCGCTTTCGGGCTCTTGCGCTCGGCTGCAGGCTCGGGTGCTTCTTGAGCTTTCGTCTCAGGCTCTTTCTGCGGCTCTTCGGTACGCCCATCGCGCTCCAGATACGCAATCACTTCGCCGACCTTGGCGGTTTCACCCTGCTGCTTCAAAATCTTCGTGATGGTGCCGGCATCGGGCGCGGGGAATTCCACCGTGGCCTTCTCGCTTTCCAGCGTGACAATGGGATCGTCCTTCTTGACGACTTCGCCTGCCTGCTTGAGCCAGTCGCCGATTTCAACCTCGGTGATGGACTCGCCAATCTCAGGAACTTTCAGTTCGATCGACATAAGACCTATTTTTCTCCAAACGCGCGGCGGATGATTTCCGCTTGCTCCTGCTTGTACCGCTTGTGAGAGCCGGCAGCGGGCGTGGCCGAAACCGGACGCGACACGCCGCTCAGTGGAAAACGTCCGCCGATTCTTCCACCGAATTGCACCTGGAGAAAATTCCACGCACCCATGTTCGCCGGTTCCTCCTGGGCCCAGAAAGCCGGGGTGCCCTCCCGATACGGCGCCAGCGCATGCTCCAGCGACTCACGCGGCAGCGGATAGAGCTGCTCAAGCCGGAGAATGGCAACGTCGTTGCGTTTCGTTTCTTCACGATGCTCAGCGAGTTCGTAATAGATTTTTCCCGTGCAAAGAAGAATGCGCTGGATTTGTTCGGCAGCGACGGTTTGTTGCGCCGTCCGTTCATCGCAGCGCGATGACCCTGCCTGTTCATCCGGCAGAATTCTTTGAAAACTTCCTTGCGCAAGATCATCGAGCGTTGAAACAACCTTCGGATGACGCAACAGGCTCTTCGGCGTCATGACAACCAGCGGTTTTCGCCATGAGCGAAGCGCCTGCCGGCGCAGGCAGTGAAAATACTGCGCGGGCGTGCTCGGATAAACGACCTGGATGTTGTCCTCGGCCCCAAGCCAGAGAAAGCGTTCGAGCCGCGCGCTGGAATGCTCCGGTCCCTGACCTTCAAACCCGTGCGGCAGCAGCAGCACGAGCCCACTCAGTTGCTGCCATTTGTCCTCTGCACTTGCGATGAACTGATCAACAATCGGCTGCGCCACGTTCCAGAAATCGCCGAACTGCGCCTCCCACAGAACGAGCGCGTTCGGGCATTCAAGGCTATAGCCATATTCAAAACCGAGTACACCGGTTTCCGATAGGGGGCTGTTGTAGATTTCAATGGGAGCGCAATTCTGCGAATCTGTCGGGTCGCCGCTTTCAAGATCGCCGGATCGCGAAACTTTTCCAGCTTCGGCGGATTTGGGAATCCGCGATACGGCAGACTTGGAAGTGTGCGCTACTGCGTTTTGCAGCGGGAAAAACTTCTCGCCCGTCTGGTAATCGTGCAGCACGGCATGCCGCTGGCTGAATGTGCCGCGCTCGCTGTCCTGTCCGCTCATTCGAACACGAATCCCTTCCACGGCGAGGCTCGCGAATGCCAGCGCTTCGGCGGCGGACCAATCCACCGGCTGCTCGCCCGTTGCCATCTGTTGTCGATGTTGGAGAAAGCGTTTGATTTTTGGATGCGCATGGAAATTTTCCGGCAAGCGCGTTATAGCCTCCAACAAGGCAGAAAGGCGCTCGCGCGGTACCGCGGTCTGAACGGAATCATCGTCCGGTTCCGGCGCGCTGATGAAACGCAGCGCAGTTGTCTCGCCTGCTGAAATCCGAGAAAGCCCTGGGATTGATTCACCCGGATGAACACGCGACGCTCCTTCAGTTTCCTTCTGTGAGCGCGACAGTTCCTTTTCCAGCAACTCGTGCCGGTGAGCGGCGATTTCGTCCGCTTCCTCGCGCGTGACGCCGCCAAGCGTGAGCAAATGTTCGAGATAACCTTCGCGAACGGATTTCCGCCTTGCGATCGTCTGATAAAGCACTGGCTGCGTGAAACCGGGTTCGTCACTTTCATTGTGGCCGAGCCGGCGGAATCCATACATATCGATCACCACGTCGCGCTGAAATTCGCGGCGGAAATCCATTCCGAGCCGGACGACCTGCGCGACTGCTTCGGGATCTTCTCCGTTCACGTGAAAAATCGGAACCTGAAGCATCTTCGCAATGTCCGTCGCATAGATGCTGGAGCGCGCCTGATCCGGGCTGATGGTAAAACCAATTTGATTGTTCACTACGACGTGCAGCGTGCCACCCGTCTTATATGCCGCAAGCTGACTGAGGTTCAGCGTCTCCTGCACAATGCCTTCACCGGCGAACGCCGCGTCACCGTGAATGAGCATGGTCAACCCGGTTTCGCGCGCGGAATCATTCTGGCAATCCTGCCGGGCACGCGTACTGCCCAGCGCGACGGGATTGACGAATTCGAGATGGCTCGGGTTAAAGCACAGCGCGAGATGAATTCTTTCGCCCCGCCCGGTCGTCCAGTCGGACTGATGGCCGAGGTGATACTTCACGTCGCCGCGGCCCGGTGACGATTTCCAATCCGTGTCGGCGAACTCGCGGAAGATCTGGCGCGCGCTCTTGCCCATGATGTTGGCAAGCACGTTCAGCCGGCCCCGATGCGCCATGCCGATGACAATGTCACGAATCCCCTGCTCGCCTGCTTTCTCAATCGCGAGGTCGAGCAGCGGAATCAGACTTTCCGAACCATCCAGCGAAAACGTCTTGGCCCCGACGAACTTCTTGCGGATGAATTCCTCGAACGTGACTGCGTCCGTGAGCCGGGTGAAAATCCGCAACTGCTCTTCGCGGCTCAACTGAACGCGGTTCTCGGTGGTTTCCATTCGCCGTTGCAGCCAGCGCCGGACACCCAAGTCGTCAATGTGCATGTACTGCACCCCGATTGAACGGCAGTACGTGTTGCGCAAGCGCTCGAGCAATCCACCGAGCGTCAGGGGTCCGTCGTACTGAAAAGTCTCGCTGTGAACGGGGAGGTCCATGTCCGCCGCCGTGAAGCCAAAAAATTCCGGCTCGAGTTCCGGAGGAGTGGACGGCACGCGGCCAAGCGGGTCCACCTGAGCGATGCGGTGTCCGCGCACGCGATAGAGACGAATCAAAAGATATACACGATCCTGAAGCGCGGCTGTCTCAGCATTCGCGAAACGTTTCGCTTCTGCTTTTTGCGCGGGAGGGGGATTGAAAATGCTTGATGGTCGAAACGACGGACCGAAGCGCGGCTTGGGAAACCTGAGTTCTCCATCCGCGATATTGGAAAAGTATTGCTGCCATTCCGACGAAACCGAAGCTGCGTCGCGCAGAAAACGCTCGTACAGGTCCTCTATGAAGGAAAGATTCGCTGGATTCGGCAACGGCACCGGCTCGCTTGTCCCGTTTGGAGCATTTCGCCGCGCACTCAAAATTTCCTTTGGCTTCGCTTCCATTCCTGACAGCTGCTGCCCACGCGGCATTTTCATTTTTGCGCAACCTGTAATGTCGAGATCACCTGTCGCACGCCGTCAGTGTCCAGCGCCACCACCATTGCCTTCCCGATCTTGTCTGGAGACGAAACCGTGCCCGACAACGTAACCACGCCGCCGGTCGTATTGACCGAAATGTTCCAGGCCGAAAGATCCGGATCACGCACGAGCTTCGCTTTAACCGCAGCGGTGATCCGCGCGTCCGCCGTCGCATCCGAAATAGCGGCACCAGCCTGCTGCGCCTTCTCGCGTATGACCCGGCCCGTCCTGGCTAATTCATCCTTAATCGTGTTGCTGTTCAAATTCAGCGCGTGCAGCTTCTCCGAAATTGTATCTCGCGTTGATTTTGCGGCGCTCTCGATTTGTTTCCCAGCCTCCTGGAGTCGCGGCCTCGCCCGCTGGTCTTGATAAATCCAGATGGCGGCGGCGCCCACAATTATTCCCAAGATTAAAGCCAGGAAAACTCTCATGAGATTAACTCAACTTAGCTGGCGGGCACGCCAAGTCAAATAGGGTCCGACCAACCGTTGACCTTTTGTTCCTTTGGAATGACCGCACGCGTCAGGCTTTATTTCAAAATGTCTTCAATCTCCCAATGGACGCGGCCCTGGCATCCCCGGGCTGGCAGGCATTTGAAACGTGTCGGGCGAATCAGGATGCCCCGGATCGAAACCCGCGAAATCGTCCACGATGTGGCTCGCCAAATCCAGTTTGTTTGTCCGGATGCCCTGAACGATGCATTTGGCGAGTTCGTAACTGCCGTAGTTGTTGTGATGTGTGCCATCCTGAAACGCCTTGCCGATTTCCGGACCAAGCGCTTTGTAAAAGATTCTGCTCATCGCGTGCAAATCAATCAGCGTCACGTTTTCCTCGAGTGCCACCTGGCACACAGCGGCTGGATAATCGCCGAGCGTGTCCTGCTCAACACCGTTTTTGCGTTCCATCGAAGTGATGAGCACAGGAATGCCGCCCTTCTGGCGCGCATCATTCACGCAGCGTTTCAAATTCAACTTGTATGTCGCCAGCGCGTCCACGGCGGTATCCTTCATGTCATTGTGCCCGTACTGAATGAAGAGATAATCACCCGGGTCTTATTGTGCTGAGGACCTTATCGAATCGCTCGGCTCCTAATGAACTTTTCAGTGTCTCGCCCGACTCGGCATTGTTCGCGACCACGACGTCCGGTTTGAAAAACCGCGGCAGCATCTGGCCCCAGCTATTCCATGGTTCCTGCGGCTGATCGCAAACCGTCGAATCGCCGAGAATGCAAACCGTTGGAAGATTATCCACCCGCTGAATGTCCAGCGAGCAAACGGCGGGGCGAATTCCATTGAATTCCAACGTCATCTTCTCGTCCCATGCCCAAATCTCAGAAGTCTGCTCGCGCGGCTTGAGTTTTACTTCGCCGTCTCCCGCGATTTTCGGCGTGCGAATATTCACGCAAAACGTCCGCATGATTGTCGCTCCGGGTTCCACCCGAATTCTCTCCAGCATCAGCCGGCGCAACTCTGCCTTCACCGTAACAACTGATTTGCTTTCTGCCGCGCCAAGCGTGACGGTGACTTGATAATTTCCTTCAGGCAGCGCGACTGAGAAATAAAACGGCGTGTCGCTTGCGCATGCGCTGTCGCTCAAAGGATCACCGCCTTTCAATGCGACGATGGACAACGCCGCGCCGGGCTCAAATCCATAACCGGTTTCACGATTATAGAAATTTGTCGGGGCAACCGCTGTGTAACCAGGCGCGAGCTTCCCCGGACCGAAATCGAATTTGTATTGACGGGGTTCTGCCGTCTGAGCCTGCACTGGGCGGTTCAGCAAACAAAAGGCCGAGGCCAGGTTGAACAAACGGGAAAGGTTGAGGGCGGCTCTAAATTTCTTCATGGCAAAATTGGCTGCGTCGAGCCTTTTACCAGAAACGCGGAAGATGAGAAACTCATTTGCTGAGACTGTGGACGGCTTCAGTAAATTTGGGCGCCAAAGAACCAGTGAAGCCGCTTTTTTGAAGTTCTTCGAACGAAGTTTTCTTTACAACGGCGTTCCCGCGAAGCAACGTGATCGCATCTATGATGGTTCTGGCAAGCTTGAATTATTGGGGCTTTATCGCAATGCCGGCCGGCGTGATGATTTGCTTTGGTCCGGCGCTGTTGCTGTGGCTGAAGGAAGAATATCGGTCTGATTCCAAGGGCCGGAACCGCAGCGACGATATCTAATCGGCTGCGGACGCCTTCGCTCGAGGCGTCCCCTTCAATGCAGCGGGGACGAGCGCCGCTGGAGAGATGGCAAACATGAAGAGGGATGGTTTTGCTAAACACGCCGCGATAGCTTTCTTCATTGCGCTCGTCGTTTATTTCGTCGCGTACAATTTGGTTGAACACAATCGGACGCGGAAAGGTCCGTGGCAGGTTACGTTCACCAAGGATGCCGCTGAGACACCCATCTTGGGTATTTCTCAACCAGCGCTCGCGATTACCAACGTACAGATTGTCTTCACCGGTGCACGGCCAACAGGAACCAACGTCGAATCGACGGTGGCATTCGCGCAGCCTTTCCAGGTCCCGCACGCCGTTCCGTTCGGCAGAATCATCTTCATGGATACCACATTCCTGCCCGGCACCATTGTGTTTGAAATGTTCGGCCACGAAGTCCAGTTGATTCCACGCGTGCTGACTATCGACAAGCGTGAGCGACAATGGCAATCGAACGAAAAGATTCTCCTGCCGGTACAAAGCACAAATGCCATGCCACGAACTCCGCGGAAATCATGGACGTTTGCCGCATCCTGAGCCATTGTCGCATTCATGAAATACGAGCTGAAAGACAAGTGGGTCTTGATTACTGGCGCATCGAGCGGCTTCGGCGCGGCGGCGGCGGCGGCGTTTGCGGCTGAGGGCGCCCGGCTTTTGCTTGGCGCAAGGCGCGTGGACCGTTTGGAACAAGTCGCCAACGAAGCACTGAAAACGCGCGCGGCAGCGGCGGAATTTCATTCACTCGACGTGACACAGACCGCGAGCGTGAATCGCTTTATGGAGTGGGCGCGCACGAAAGCGAAAGCCGTGGATGTGCTCATCAACAACGCAGGTGGCGCTCACGGCCTGGACAACGTAGCGACAGGGAAGGACGAAGATTGGGAAACCATGCTGCAAACAAACGTCCTCGGCGTGCTCCGTATGACTCGAGCGGTGCTGCCCTTGATACCGCATGATGCCGGCAGTTCTATCATCAGCATTGGTTCCGTTGCCGGCCATACGGCGTACAAAGGCGGCTCGGCGTATTGCGCGGCAAAGGCCGGCGAATTGCAGATTACCCGAGCCTTGCGCCTGGAATTGAACGGTACCGGAATCCGCGTTGCTACGGTGGATCCTGGCCTTGCGGAAACCGAGTTTTCAATGGTGCGGTTCAAAGGCGACGTAACACGAGCGAAGAAAGTTTATGAAGGGGTCAATCCACTGACGGCGCAAGACATTGCCGATATCCTGGTCTGGGTCGCCAGCCAGCCTGCGCACGTGAACGTTGATGAACTTATCGTAAAGCCGGTGGACCAGGCCGCGATGCACAAGATTTTTCGCCGGAAGAAAAATGAATCGTAATTCGCGGGCAGTTCCCGGCCGCTGAGCCGGTGAAACGCTCACATTCCGCGATTCGCGCGCCAAAGCAGAATTGCGCCCACAACTTGAAAAACAACATTCGGCAGCCACATGAGAAGGTGTGGCATCCATTGCGGCTGGCCTGCCAGGGATTGTGCGATGATGATTAACGTGTAGTAGATGGCAACCAGGCCGAGCGCCATCGCAATCCCAATATTCGTTTCGCGCCGATGCATCCGGATTCCGAGCGGAATGCCAATGAGCGTGAAGCCGAAGCACGCAAATGAAAACGCAACCTGCCGATGGATTTGCAGGCGGACAGGCTCGATGAGATTGCCGCGTTGCTTCTGTGCCTGTCGTTTCTTCCCGCGGTCGCCAGGGGGTGAATTCGTCTGCTCTTCGAATCGCAGATTCTGTAACTTGTGCAGTTCCTCCTGTAACTGGGCGAAAGTCATGTCGCTGATGTCGGGTCTGCCCGTGTCCTTACGGCTCTGGTTTACATCTAATGACGTCTTAATCTCTCCAAAGGAACTTGCCATTGTCTCATTAAGTTCTTGCGCGTTATAAAGGCGCAAAATCACCTTTTGGTTAGGCACGTCCACGTCCATGCGACCACGCGGCGCATGCACGAGGTATTCAACATTCGTTCCGTCCTTGAGCTTGCAGACGGTAACGTTCTCCAGGTTGTTCTTCCGGTTGCGATCAACGTAGATGATGTAATCCTTGAAATCCCGAATTATTCGTCGCTCCGGCAATTGAAAGTTGGCCAGAGTTTTTTTGATTAAATCTGATCGGAGCGAGTTGTAGGCGACGCGACATCGCGGCGCGATATTGAGGTTAATCACGGCGCTGACAGCGCAAAGCACAAGGCTCAAAAGCAGAATCGGAGATATCAGGGACAACAGGCTCACGCCGCTGGCGCGCGCGGCAGTCAATTCCTGATCGGCGCTGAACCGTCCGAAAACAAGCAACGAAGCGGTCAGCATCCCCATCGGCAGCGCGAACACCCAAACAAATGGAATCAGCAGTCCAATTGCCTGAGCGATGATTCCCAGAGTCGCACCTTGGCTGATCAAAAGCGGCAGCAATTCTTTCAATGCACTCATGAGCATGAGCACGAACGTGAACACCGCCGCGGTCAAAAGTGTTGAGGCGATGACATGCCGGAGCAAATAGCGGTGCAGTGTCTTCACGCAGATGCCGTCGGGATGCGTTGTCGCAAACACAGATTCACAAGAGGCAGCATGAGAAAGCCTCGGCCAGAGTCAAGGCGAGTTGCGGGGCCGACGACTATATCCATTCAAACCTTTCGTGAGGATTCGTCCGGGGAGCTACGGATTTCCATCGGCTGCCGAGAATGTGATTATGTTGTGAATAACTGTTGCTTGGCGGCTGTGAATAACTATCTAAACTGCCGCGTCTGTTGGAATGCTGCAAGTGTCGGAGCACACCCGCGCGCCTAAAGGCGCATTCCCGGATCGCGAACGGTAGCTTCTCAATGACTGGTCTTGAGACGTTTCCTGCAGAGTTGTCTGGTCAGCCGAGAATGCAAGTTGCCGGTTTGAACAAAATCATCTCAACGTCGTTTTTCGCGGCAGTTGGTTGTTCCGCGTTATGCTTTGTTCCCCAGGCTTTGGCCACTTCCTACGCCGCTCCCTGCACGCTGGCATGGGACTCAAGCCCGGATCCGAGCGTCGCCGGATATGCGCTCTACTATACCGAAATCGGTTCTGATGCGACCAATCGACTGGACGTTGGCCTGGATGATTCGGTGACCCTTTATACTTTGACAGCGTCCGCCGATTATCTTTTCTACGTTGTCGCTTACGATCAGGAAGGAACGGAAAGCGATCCGTCGAACGCTCTTGAATACAGCCCGCCGCCTTTGATCATCAGTGGTCTATCCGACCTGACAGTCATTGAGGGCGATGACGCCACATTCACGACTTTGGTTAAGGGCCAACCGGTGTTTGACGTTCAATGGCAGAAGAACGGTACAAACATTGACGGTGCAACGAGCGCGTCATTGACCATTACGAACGTCCAGTTCTCGACCGATGACCAAGCAGTCTATTCAATTATCGGGAGCAGCCTCGCCGGAGGAGTGACCAACAGCGCGAGACTCACCGTCATTGTCAGACCCTTAATTACGCTTCAACCAACGAGCATCGTCGTGACCAATACTCAACCGGCCTCATTTACCGTGATTGCTGACGGGGTTCCCACCCCCACGTTTCAGTGGCTGAAGGACGGAATACCAATAATCGGAGCGACGAGCACAACCTATTCGATTGCTGGCGCGTCGCCGCTGGATGTGGCGTCGTACTCCGTAATTGTGTCGAACGAAGCAGGCACTGTCACCAGCAGCATTGCGACGCTGACGATTCCAGATTTGCCACCAGTATTTGTCCCTCCCATACCGAACACAAACTTCGATGCGGAGGTCGGAGTCCTGCTCTCGGTGACGAATGTGGCAAACGTTCCGGGTACACAGTCTCACCTGCTCACGTTCAATCTGCTGGCAGGCCCGACCAATGCAACGCTCGACAGCTTTACCGGTATCTTCACCTGGCGGCCGCTGGTTACACAGGCTGACGCCGCGAACAGCATCATTGTGCAAGCAATAGACACCGAGTGGCCAAATCTCAGCGCGACGCAGAATTTCACCGTGACGGTCCACCCTTTCGCTGTTCCGGAGATGACTGTGCCGGTTTTCACCAATGGAGAGTTCAGCTTTTCGATCAACGGCCAGACCGGGCCGGACTACGCCGTGCAGGTTTCAACGAATCTCCTGGATTGGATGACGGTGCTCGCGACGAATTCACCAATACTGCCGTTCAACTGGACGGATCCCGATACGAATGCGTATTCAATGCGGTTTTACCGGATTGTTGTCGGGTTTCCTTGAGAAAACTGGTGGCTGGGGGCGGAATTGAACCGCCGACACAAGGATTTTCAGTCCTCTGCTCTACCAACTGAGCTACCCAGCCAA
>CAVXEG010000004.1:0-104528 GCA_963760675.1 uncultured Verrucomicrobiae bacterium | reverse complement strand
GCACGCACTGGCGGATTTCTCCTCAAAATTATTATTATTATGGTCCGTTCAGTCTGATCAGCGAATACGTCATTTCTGATCAACAGGTTTCCAAAGGTGCAGGCAACACCGCCGATCTGCAAAATACCGCGTGGCAGGTTTCGGCGGGTTGGGTGCTCACCGGTGAGGACGCGTCCTATGCCGGCATAACTCCGAGGCGCCCATTCAGTCTGGCTGCACATCAGTGGGGCGCGTTCCAAATCGTCGCACGTTACGCGGAACTTGACGTGGACAACGCCGCGTTTCCAGTTTATGCAAACCCGGCGATTTCGGCATCAGGCGCGCAAGCATGGGCCATTGGCCTGAACTGGTATCTCAACAAGAACATTCGTGTCAACACGAGCTTCTCGCATACCGACTTCAGCGGCCACATTGACGGTAAGAAAGCGACCGTCACGCGGCAGCCGGAGGAAGTGTTGTTCGCGCGTCTGCAACTCTCGTTTTGAGCAAACCAAAACTTCTTAACCTGCAAACGATATGAAGACGCTATCGAAAATCGCCATCATGCTCTTCCTCGTTGAGTTCGCGATTAGCGCACAGGCGAAGGATATCAAGCTCCTGAATGTCTCCTACGACCCGACGCGCGAGCTCTATCAGGATATCAACGCCGCCTTTGCCAGGCATCTGGCAGGAAAAAACCGGCGACAATGTGACCGTCAAGCAATCGCACGGCGGCTCGGGCAAGCAGGCGCGGTCGGTGATCGACGGCCTGGACGCGACGTGGTGACGCTGGCGCTGGCCTACGACGTGGATGCGATCGCGAGAAGGGCGAAGCTCATCGCCGCCGGATTGGCAGAAGCGCCTGCCGAACAACAGCGCGCCTTACACCTCGACCATTGTGTTCGTGGTGCGCAAAGGGAATCCGAAAGGGATCAAAGACTGGGACGACCTGGTCAAGCCCGGCGTCTCCGTGATCACGCCCAACCCCAAGACCTCGGGCGGCGCGCGCTGGAATTATCTGGCGGCCTGGGGCTATGCGCTGAAGAAATCGGGCAACGACGAAGCCAAAGCGCGCGATTTCGTGGCCCGGATTTTCAAGAACGTGCCCGTCCTTGACACCGGGGCGCGCGGGGCGACGACCACGTTCGTCCAGCGGGCATCGGCGATGTGATGATCGCGTGGGAAAACGAAGCGCTGCTGTCGCTCAAGGAATCGGGCAAGGGCGAATTTGAAATCGTCACTCCCTCGCTGAGCATCCTGGCCGAGCCGCCGGTGACCTGGGTGGATCAAGGTGGTCAACAAGCGCGGCACGACGCGCCGTGGCGCAAGCCTATCTCGAATTCCTGTATTCGCCGGAAGGCCAGGAAATCGCCGCCAAACATTTCTACCGGCCGCGGCTTGAATCAGTCGCGCAGAAGTACGCCGGCACCTTTCCGAAAGTGAAGCTGTTCACCATTGATGAGGTCTTCGGCGGCTGGCAGAAGGCGCAGAAGACGCACTTCAGCGAGGGGGGATGTTCGACCAGATCCAGCAGGCGAACCGCTAGCATAAGAGGCTGCGATATCCGATTTACCGCTCTCACCGTCCGTAATGAGTCCCTATCGCTGCAGGGCGTTTCCGGCATGGCACACAAGCGATTCAAAGCGCTGCCCGGCTTCGGCCTGACGATGGGCTTCACGCTCTTTTACCTGAGCGCGATGGTCCTGATTCCGTTTGCCGGCGCTGGTCATCCGCGCACGCTGGAATTTCCTGGGCGGATTTCTGGCGCCTGGCCACCACCGACCGCGCGCTGGCAGCCTACCGGTTGACCTTCGGCGCGTCGCTGTCGCCGCGGTGGCCAACGCGGTCTTCGGCACGCTGCTGGCCTGGGTGCTGGTGCGCTACGAGTTTCCCGGCCGCCGCTTCATCGACGCCATGGTGGATTTTCCTTTTGCGCTGCCGACCGCGGTGGCCGGGCTGACGCTGGCCAATCTGTTCGCCGCCAACGGCTGGCTCGGCCAATACCTGGTGCCGCTGGGGATCAAAGGCGCATTCACGCCGCTGGGCGTCGTGATCGCGCTGACCTTCGTCGGCATGCCGTTTGTCGTGCGCACGCTGCAGCCGGTGCTCGAAAATCTCGAACGCGAAGTCGAAGAAGCCGCGGCCACGCTCGGCGCCGGGCGGTTGCGCACGTTCGTCAGCGTCATCGCGCCCTCGCTGTTGCCCGCGCGTGCTCACCGGGTTCGCGCTGGCGTTTGCGCGGGCCATTGGCGAATACGGCTCAATCGTCTTCATTTCCGGCAACCTGCCGTTCAAGACCGAGATTGCGCCCTTACCTGATCGTCATGCGCCTGGAAGAATACGACTACACCGGGGCCATCGCGCTGGCGGTGGTGCTGCTGGTGTTTTCGTTCCTGCTGCTCGGGGCCATTAACCTGCTGGAACAATGGTCCAGCCGTTTTCAACAGAGTAACATGGCGGACACGTGCACAACTGAAAAGACGGCGACTCGCACCGCCAATCCAACGCGGCACGGAAGAATCGCCCGTGGTGAAGTGGATGCTGATTTCCATCGCGCTGGCGTTCTGCTTCGTGTTCCTGCTGCTGCCGCTGGTGAACGTCTTTGCCCAGGCCCTCGCACAAGGGTTGGGCGTATTACCTGGAACTCGCTGGCGCAGCCCGGATTCCTTGGCGGCGATCCGGCTGACGCTGCTGGTGGCGGCCATCAGCGTGCCGTTGAACGTGCTGTTCGGTCTGGCCGCCGCCTGGGCGATTGCCAAATTCGAGTTCCGGGGCAAACCCCTGCTCATTACGCTGATCGACCTGCCGTTCTCGGTTTCGCCGGTCGTCGCTGGCCTGATGTTCGTGGTGCTGTTCGGGCTGCAAGGCTTCTTCGGCAAGTGGCTGGATGCGCACGACCTCAAGATCATCTTCGCCGTGCCCGGCATTGTGCTGGCGACCGTATTCGTCACCTTCCCTTTTGTCGCCCGCGAGCTGATCCCGGTGATGCAGGCCACCGGCACCGAGCAGGAGCAGGCGGCGCTGACCCTGGGCGCCAACGGCTGGCAGACGTTCTGGCACGTCACCCTGCCTTCGGTGAAGTGGGGGCTGATCTACGGCATCATCCTCTGCAACGCGCGCGCGATGGGGAGTTTGGCGCCGTCTCCGTCGTTTCCGGCCATATCACCGGCCAGACCGAGACCATGCCGTTGCGAGTCGAGAAGCTCTATAAGGAATACAACGCGCCTGCGGCCTTTGCCGTGGCCAGCCTGCTGGCCCTGCTGGCGTTGCTTACGCTTGGCATCAAGACCTTCCTGGAATGGAAGCAGGCACGCGATTTTGAACGGGCCCAGCGCGCCTCAATTGATTCGGCGACTAGGCGACACGGATTTCGATATTTGCGGCATACGCATCGAACAGTGAGCATTGAACTAAAGAAAGTCACGCAAGAAGTTCGGCGAGGTCGCCGCCGTCAACAACGTCACGTTTTCCGTGAAGGAAGGCGAGTTGATGGCTTTGCTCGGGCCGAGCGGCGGCGGCAAGACCACCGTGCTGCGCATGATTGCCGGGCTGGAAATGCCCACCGCCGGCGATTGTTCATCCGCGGCCAGCGGGTGAACGATTCTCCGTGCAGCAGCGCAACATCGGTTTTGTGTTCCAGAATTACGCGCTGTTCAAGAACATGAACGTGTTCAAGAACATCGCCTTCGGACTGAAAATCAAGAAATGGAAGCGGGCGGACATCGAGGCGCGCGATCGCGGAGCTGCTGAACCTGTTCGGGCTCGAAGGGCTGGAGCGGCGCTACCCGCACCAGCTTTCCGGCGGCCAGCGGCAGCGGGTGGCCATTGCGCGGGCGCTGGCGCCCAAGCCGAGTGTGCTGCTGCTGGACGAACCGTTCGGCGCCGTGGATGCGAAGATCCGGCAGGAGCTGCGCGAGTGGCTCGTCACCCTGCATCACGATCTGAACGTGACCACCATCTTCGTCACCCACGACCAGGAAGAGGCGCTGGAGGTCTCCAATCGCATCGTCATTTTCTCCCGCGGCCGTCCTGGAGCAGGTCGGCACGCCGCGCGAAGTCTATGAGCAGCCGGCCAATGAGTTCGTGGCCCGCTTCATCGGCGTGATGAACGTCCTGGAACCGGAGGTGCGCGGCGGCGTGGCGCGCATCGGCGAATTGGAGTTTCCCGCCCCGTCCAGCCGAGGGAGAAGCTCCGCATTGGGTTTCGTCCCTATGCGGTGCAGATTTCCTCCGACCTGACTCAACCGTTACCATGCGGTGCTTCGGCACACTTTTTTCCTGGGACTGCTTCGGGTCGAGTTGGAGTTGCCGAGCGGGTTGACGATTCGCGCCCGCATGACGAAGGAAGATTACGCCCACCAGGGCTTGGAGGACGGCAAGGAGGTCTCCTTCCAAATCCGCCCATATCGCGTGCTCGCGAGGGAAGCTGGAATACTTCCTCCGGAGACGGAATTCAAGATACCCACAGCCGCCGAGCATCGCGGAACACATCTGAGTTTACAACAATCACCATTATGATGAACCCAATCAGATTTCTCGTGTGCTGCTTGCTTTTACTTGCGTTCTCTTGGCGTGCTCTTGGCCAGGAAGATTATTCTCGGCTGTTTGATGAAACGCCAGACACGGAGGGGTGGCGCTATCCATGCCCCCAAATGGTGAGCGTAGTAAATCAATTGCGTCACATGGGCAAAGGCAAGGTAATGTCAGTTCTGACGAACTTCGTGCAGCAGGTGAACCAGAAGGGCGGTGGGGGTAAAGTGCACATGCTTTGCCGATTGTTATTCGTTAATACTAACGGCTGGACACGTCCTGCTCTTGGCGCACCGCAGCCACCCATTAATCGCGATGTCGTCACCAATGCGTTTCCGCTATTTCCGGTCGCAATGTCTGATGGATAACCTTTCTTATTAGTCTCGGGCTACAATTTGGGAGGTTACCCGGAACCCCCTGATGAATGTGTGGACATATGTAAAGACCTTCCGTTGATTAGCTCGGATCTTCCAACAAATGGATTCACGCATGCGGCGGAAAAGCTCATTCAAAGTGATGCTTTTCATCGCCTTTACCAGCCGTCGATCAATACTGAGTTGGCACCACGGATGATCCTGCATCAGGCGACCAATCAATTCTTCGTAAAAGATGCCTTCACTCCAAATTTGATTCGCTTGAAGCAGGCAGATGGCGAGACGATCACGGAAGTCCGGTTACTCAGCACGACAAATTTAGCGATGCATGGTCGGGACTCGCAGGTCGTTTACGGTGGTGGTAAGCCACCGGTAGAGACTCTATCCGACGCAACCATCGAGCTAACCGGTAAAGATGGCAAAACGATCACAATCAAGGCAGCGCGCATCGAGGCTCTGTACGAAAAGGAGTGAAGCCTAACTGTGACGTTGATATGGCTCAAGAGTTGTCAAGCGGGCAGTAAAATTTTGTTTCCGGTTTTTCACGGCGGTTCGTTCCGACATTATCAATGGACTGATGAGTGGGCGGAGGCCGCCATCAACGACGGTTGATCTTGCTGAGATGCGTGAGTTCATCGGAGCTTGCGCTCCAACTTATCGACCTGACCACGGTGCGAGTCGCGGCGCTTCCTCTCTCTAGGCTCGAGGGTTGGATCAAATCCTTCCTCTTAACGACAACGAGGGTTCGCCTAAACCGGGCCGCTCTCCGCCCACTCTTCAATCCACTGCCATTCTGAAGTTCTTCTGTTTGTGTTCTGGTCCCTGCCCGTCACACGGGCGAGTGCAGCGGACGCGAAACGAGAACCGGCGCGCCAGCGGTGGGATTCCGTGACGATTGTTGCCGTTGTTTTGTGCTCGCGTCTGCATCCGCTTTCTTTTCTTAAAAGCTATTTCTGAAATTTCTTTTGCGCGTCCAGTGGATACACCTTGCCGCGGCAGGTGCGGATGATCTCGGGCGCGGCGGGTTGCTCCGCCGGTTTGATCTGGCAGGCGATGGCCCAGACGAAGCCCGCCAGTTCCCGCGCAATGGCCGCCGCTGCCACCACGCTTTTCTTTTTTGCCGAGAGTTGCCGGAAGCGTTTGTGCAATCGTTGCTGCGCCGTCCAGGCGATCAGCCGCACGTTTTTGCTCTGGTCTTCCTGCCGCTTCTGCATGGCCTCGCTCACCTTGGGTTTCAAGCGATAGTGCCAGGCCGCTTCCACCAGCACGCGCCGGCAATGGCTGTTGCCGCTCCTGGTGATTCCACCTTGCACGCGTTTGTCGCCGCTGCTGTGTTCGCTCGGTGTTAATCCAAAGAAGTGCATGAGCGAACGCGGATCATCGAACCGGCTGAAGTCGCCGACCTCGGCCAAGAGCGTCATGGCGGTCAAACCTGCACGCCGCGCAGACTCATCAGCGCGCGCACCACCGGCTCCCATTTCCAACCCGCCAACGCGTCCTCCACCGCCCGGGTCAAACGCTCCAACCGCTCCGTCGCGTCGTTGATCGAGTGGATGTATTCCTGAAAAGCGATCTGCTGCGGCGCCTGCGGCATGATGAGGCTGGAGAGATAACGCCGGTGCGCGTCGTTCCAACTGGATTTGCCCGTGTAACGAAAACCCAGCCGCAAGAGAAAACCTTTCAAGCGATTGCGCGCCTGGCGTTGATCGGTCATCGCGGCAAAGCGCGCGCGCACCAGATCGCGGATGGCTTCGTCCTCCTGATCGGGCACGTGAATGGCGGTCAGTTCACCGGCGCGATAGAGCCGCGCCAGTTGATCGGCATCGCGGCGATCGGTCTTGATGTGATCGGAAGCTTTCCTGGGAATCAAGCGAAGGCGCGACCACATCGCACTGAAGACCCTTGCTGCGCAAATGGCGGCAAAGCACGAAGCCGCATGGGCCGGCCTCGTAAACCACGCGCAGTTCGAGGTTCGGGCCGTCCAGTTTCTTGAGAAGTTTATCCACGGCATCAAGACTGCCGCCGATGATGCCGTAACGGCGGACTTCGGTGGAGTTCTGCGGCGCGATGGAAACGGCGATGCTTTCCTTGTGGACGTCCAGCCCGATGTAATGCACGATTTTGTTCATGGGTGTTTGGTTTCGTAATTCTGTTATCAAGAACCCAGCTTCGTGCCGGGTCTCTAACTCTGTGGATAGGTCCGCTTGGGCGGATGACCCACGCTCAAAGGAATCAAACACCCGCTCTTTCACTTTGTTAAGCCATAGGGTCTAGGCGTCATTCGCGCATGAAGACTTGGCATACAGCATTGATTGGCGCAGTTGGTGGGCCAGTGATAGGCATTCCGATTCTTATGGCCGCAGCACCATCGTCCACGAACCCGTTTCTTTACCCAGTTGTGCGGTCTATGATTTTTCTCAGCGATATATTCACACCAGATCGTGATATGGCCGGACTGATTTTCTTGTATCCGCTTTTGGTTTTATATTTTGCCGTCATCGGGGTAGTTGTTGCATTTGCAGCCAGATTGCTTTGGCGAAGGTTTTCATTATGATTTTTACCATGACGCCTAACAATAAAGGGTGTATTGCTGCGGAGCGAAGCGGAGCCAGCAAATACGCCATTGGTTGAACAAGCCCGGTTGAAGGTTCGAGTCGACTCCATTGGCACTTGTGTTTGGAGTCTCAGTGCCGGGATCGAAATGTAGAGGAAGGTTTTAATCCAGATTGCCGGCCCTGGCACCGGCCCCTGATGCTTTCTTTTGCCTGAATGCCGCCGCAGAGTTTCAAACATCGTTGATTTCATCCCGTCCTCAATTTATTGCCACGCCTGTCCAGAGTGGTGGAAATGGTCGCGTTCGGCGGCCGAATCTGAGTTGCGGGACTGATTCATTCGCGTCGCTGAACACGGCGACTCGTCGCAGCGCGACGAGTTCCACCATCTGCAAGAAAATGAGATGCGCCCCCGCCCCGTCCGGCGCGAAGATTCATGCTTGAAGCAGATTGTCCGACGGCGTAGAACTTCTACATCCATGAGAAAGGTTTCACGCAGGCCCGTGCTGGAGCCGCCCGCTGAGGAGGCCGACTGTTTTGCGGCGGGGTCGCTGTTCAGCCACCGCTCCACTTCTATCGGTTCGACCGTCAATGAATTTCGTCCCGCTGGGGACGATTCGAGAAACAACACAACAACATAAGAACAGAAACGGAAAAAGCATATGGCAAAATTCATGTGTACCCACACCATTCCGCCGGGGAAATTCTCTGCCGACCAAATCCGCCAGTTTGCGCAGGCGGCGCAACAGGATTCCACTGTGAAAGGCTATCGCAGCTTTGCCAATCTGGCTGAAGGCAAAGCCGTCTGCGTCATGGAAGCCGCCAGCAAGGACGCAGTCGCAGCCTGGTTCAAGAAGATGGAAATGCCTTTTGACAGCATCACGAAAGTGGAGTTCGAAGGCGATCGTGGCAGCGTGCAGCCGGCATAAGAAAATTGTGGGGCGAACCACCGCCCCACTTTTCCGGCTCGGCCGCAATTTCAGGCGCCGGCGGAGGGTGACAATGGCATGATCTCAAACTCGATATCGTGGTTGCGCTCCTGCCCTCAATTCCCGGGCGGTTTCGCTTCCGAATAGTTCATCAGATACGCGCGGCGTTGATCCGCAAAACTCTTGAGGCTCATTCCTCCTGGTCCTCCCGGCCCGCCAAAGCCCGACTCTACCTGCTCGTCCGCTGACAGACCACTCACGAATGCTTCCGTTGAATCGAGCTTGCGCGTGTCATTCTTCACGTCGTCGGCGATGAGTGAGTGGTACTGCTGCGCGATTGGGCCAAGTTTGTTCCAGTCGAGCCATGTCGTTGCGACGTCGCGCACATAACTGAGATAACGGCTGCGCAGCGTGGGAACCGCGAGGAGTTTTGAAGCGAGTGGCCGGACAGTGTCGTTCGCCGACACGAGCGGATCGAGCTTTACTCCGCCGCCTTGCGGGCCGCCGCCAAAACCGCGCCGTCCAAAGCCTTCGGGCGGACCACCGGCGAATTCGCGGCTTCCGCGGAAGTTGTTTGTTCCGCCGCCGAAGTTTTCTCCCGGCGGACCCATTCGCCGTCCACGTGGTCCGCCCGGTCCTCCTGGTCCTCCGCCGGAACTGAATGTTTCATTCGCGTCGTAGGGAATGATGTGGAAACGTCCGTGCTCGTCCTCGTAGATGTCGTAATCGCTGGAGCGCGTCCAGTAGCCATCGCCGTTGACGAGCGCATTTTCCCACGCAAGGAATTTCAAGGCGCCGTCAATGTCGAGCAGCGGCGCGAGCGCCTTCTCCAGCTTGCTCAGGCGGCGTTTCGTTCAACACTTTGCAGAGCCGGATGAAATCCGCCCACGATTTTGGATCGTCCTTGGATTTGATTTCGTAAATGCGTTTGTACGCCGACGCGTCGTCGCCGAGATACGCCAGCCCGCCACGGCCGTTCGGGCTGCCGGGCACTTTCCAGCGCGCGCCATTGGTTGTGCCGAAAGCGTCCTTCACGAAGTCCTTGTTGAAGTGCTGTTGGTTGACGTAGATGCCCCACGATTCGCCGTTGATGACGACGCGGGCGAAATTCGCTTTCGGCGCGGGCAGATAAGCGCGGGCGATTTGCAGTGACAGTACCGTGCGCAGGAACGTCGGGTCCTCGTGCGAGTTCAGCAGATTGAGCGTGCGATAACCGCCGAACTGCTGGTCCTTGTGAATGAAATCGAGCGAAAGAACGAGCGAACGCTTCTGTCCTTCGCCGACCATCATGTAGGACGACATGCCATGGAAATGCACGCCCACGTCCGGATATGTCTTGCCGTCCACAGTCAACTTCGCCGGCACGTCCACGTCCGTGTTCTTGAAGTCCGCGAGTTCCTTTTCCCAGTCAGCATCCTCGAATTCGAGGAAGAACGTGCGCAACGTTAGCGGGTCGTAAAGCGGCGCGCCGGGAAACGATTTCACCTCCGCTGGCGAGAGCTTCTGGCCTGGCTGCGGCGACTTGCTCACTGGCGCCGCGCCCGCGCGGACCGAATCCGCCGCGTCGTCCGCCCGGTCCCTCGGTTGCATTACGTTTGTGCTGAGATATGCGCGGGCGGCTTTGCGTTCGGCTGCGTTGAACCAACCGTCGCGATTCTTGTCGAACTGCTTCACGAGTTTCGTCTCTTGCTGCATCATTCCATCCGGCCCACCCGGGCCACGCTGTCCAAAAGGTGGCGGGCCGCCGAAGCCAAAGCCTCCATCAGGCGGAAAATCTCCCGGTCCGCGGCCCGAAATCGTCGGGCGCTTGCGCGCGGACGGCAAGGCTCGCGCTGAATATTGCGGTCAGTGCGACTTGTTTGAGCAGCAGGTTAAGTAGTTTCATAAAATCATTCGTTCGTATATGTGATTGATTCGAGTCATTCCTCAAATCCGCGCCGACGCATCTCCACACTTTGCACGCCTTCGATTCGATTCAATGACTTCACCAATTCATCGGCGGAACCGTCCGGGCGCAGACGCGTTTCGTAAGTGACATCGAGCGAGATGCCCTGTTTCGCTGTGGAAACGGACATCAGTTCGCGGTCTTGCAGATGCTGGTCGAGCGTCGTGCCCAGAAGTTTTTCCAGATCGTGGCCAAGTCCGACTCGCACGCTCAAGACGAAAGCAGGTTGCGTCGCACTGAAAACTTTTGCCCGCGCCATCATCAGATATGCAGCGAAGCCCACGACCGCCAGACCAATCAACGCCACCCAGAGTCTCGCGCCCCGACAGCCATGCCGATGACCACGGCGAAAATCACATACGCCGTGTCCTGCGTGTCGCGCACCACCGTTCGAAAACGTACGATCGACAAGCGCGCCGACGAGACTGAACGCACGGGCCATGTTGTCGCCGATGACCTGCGTCACCATCGCGATGAGAATCGACAGCAGGACGAGCGTCACCGGAAACGACGATGAAATCTCCGCACCTCTTCGAGTGCGCCGGTAAATCCATGCGACCACCGCGCCCAGCACAAGCGCGACCACGAGCCGGACGAATACTTCCAGCGGCTTAATTTGTGGACCGTCAGTGAACGCTGAGTTTAAAAAGTCAGGCATATTGCTTCTTTGCTTCAGCCGCAATTTCGTTCGACGAGTTGACGAGTTGGAGCGTCGCGGCGGCGAATCTGTATTTGGAAAAGCGCCGCGATGTTAATGCAAATTCCTCGGCCAGATTTTTGAACATGAGCGGCATCGCGTAACGAAACTTCATTTCAAGCATCGTGCGCTCAGCGAGGAGGATGTTCCCTGGTGGATTCCCAAACTCCAGACATGTTGCGGGCGCGCCTCTGAGATTTTCGTCCAGCGTCAGGCGGATCGGGCCGTATTGCGTCATGGCCACCCGCGCGGTGCGTTGATATGAAACGCGGCAAACTGGTGAAAGTTGTCGCTTCAGAATGCGCCGGTGAAACCAGTAGCCTCCCCAACAGCGATCTGGTTCCGTTCCTGCGATGCGATTCAATTCTTCCAATCGAACAAGCGACCGGCGCTTGGCCAGCAACCGGGCTGTGCGCAGCTTTCGTTCGAGGAAGACGACCGGCGAGTCGCCATAGCGGCGGATGCGGTATTTGCTGCGGCCGAACGAACCCTTGCGATGAAACACGTCGAACGCCTCGGTATCGAAGTAGAGACTCGTGATTTGATAATTGTCGCCCGATGCGCCCGACGCATTCGGGTCCGCGATCATCCGCGCTCGCGCCCACGCGCGGATTTGAGCCGCGAGTTCCGGGCTGATGAGGAATTTCATTTCCGATGCCAGCTCGCGTTGTTCCCTGGAGTTGATCAGCAAAGTCATAGGTCCGCGCTCGATTCGAGAACTGATCTTTTCATGCGCGCAGGGTAGAACACTTAAAATTAAGCTGACGTTAAGCTCGCCAGCTTTCTTGAAAAGAAGGCCGCGTGAGAGGGTGGCAAATTCTTAATGGCGGCTTAATCTCGCGCGTGGCAGCATCGAAGCGCTCGATGAGAATTCTGGTCGTTGAAGACGAACCGCGCCTGCTACGCAATCTCGCCAAAGCGCTGCGCGAGGAGGGTTACGCCGTGGACACCGCCGCGGCTGGCGACGAGGGTTTGTATAAAGCCGGGTCGTACGACTACGACGCCATCGTGCTCGACGTCATGCTGCCGATGATGGACGGCTGGGAACTGCTGGCGCGGTTGCGAAAGGTAAAGAAAACTCCCGTGCTGATGCTCACCGCGCGCGATGCCACGCCCGACCGCGTGCGCGGACTCGATACCGGCGCGGATGATTACCTGGTCAAACCATTTGATCTTTCGGAATTGTTGGCGCGGTTGCGCGCTTTGATCCGCCGTTCCGCCGGCGCGGCGCGGTCAAATTTGGAACTCGGCGACGTGGTGATTGATCCACGCGCGCGTTCCGTGACTCGCAACGGGGAATCCGTCGTGCTCACCGCGCGCGAATACGCCATTTTGGAATACCTCGCGCTGCATCACGGTGAAGTTATCTCGCGCACCGAGCTGTACGAACATTTATTCGACGAAAATGACGACACGCTTTCCAATCTCGTGGACGTACACGTCTTCAGCATCCGCAAGAAGTTAGGACACGAGTTGATCGCCACGCGGCGCGGACAGGGATACTGCATCGAATGAACGTCCAATTTCAATTTTCCGCCTGACGCATGTTCACGAAATCCATCCGATGGCGACTGACGCTGTGGCTCGCATTCCTGCTCGCTTGCATCCTCGGCGGCTTCGGGATCACCGTGTACCAGCTTCATCGGACCAACCAACTCAATCAAATTGATGACGAGCTGGAGAAACGGGTCGCAGCGCTGAGCGCGGACGTGCCTGGACCCATGGACTTTGGACCGCCGCCGGACGGCGTTCTGTTCGACCGCGGATTCCGTCGAGGGCCGCCAAATGGCCGGGGCGGGCCGCGCGAATTCCGGGAAGGCTTTCGGGAGCTTCGGCTTTCGCCTCAGACGTTGAGTCTCTTCGACAACACAGACACGAACGCGTTCTACTTTGCGATTTGGATGCGCGGCGCGCTGGCCCGGAGTTCCTCGAATGCGCCGCCGAAACTCCCGTTGCCAGAACTGCTGCGTGGCGACACGCGCACGCACGAGCGGACGCGTGGCGACATTCGCGAAGCGTACCATTACACTGAATTGGGTGACTGCATTCTTGTCGGGCGGACCGTTGCAACTGATTTGGCGGCGATGCGGAGTTACGCTTGGTGGCTCGCGGGCGCGGGCCTGGCGGTTCTGGCAATCGGTCTGAGCGGAAGCTGGCTGCTGGCGAGCCGGGCGCTCCAACCAGTGGAAGAAATCAGCATCACCGCAGGCCAAATCGCGAGCGGAAAATTGTCAGAGCGCATCAACGTTGCCGAAACCGACAGTGAACTCGGTCGGCTGGCTGGCGTGCTCAATTCAACATTCGCGCGGTTGGAAGCGGCGTTTGAAGAACAGAAACATTTCACCGCCGACGCATCGCATGAGTTGCGCACGCCGCTGGCCGTGATCATTTCCGAAGCGCAAACCGCTCTGGCGCGCGAACGCAGCGCTCCGGAATATCGCGAGACGATCGCCGCCTGCCTGGACACGGCGCAGCAGATGCGGCGTCTGGCTGAATCGCTCTTGCAGCTCGCGAGGCTGGATGCAGGACAGGAGCTTCAACGAGCGCCGTTCGATCTTGCAGCCACGATCCAGGCTTGTGTTGCTCTGTTTCGGCCGCTCTCCGTCCAACGCGGTATTCGCATCGAATGCGATCCTGCCCCTGCAAAGGTCGATGGAGATCCGGATCGGATTCATCAGGTTGTCGCAAATCTGCTGGACAATGCGATTCGATACAACCGGGAGAACGGAACCATCCGCATCAATTGCCGGGCGGAAGGAAACGGAGTTGTCGCTACAATCGCCGACACCGGCCCTGGAATTTCAGCCGAGGATTTGCCGCACATTTTCGAGCGCTTTTATCGCGCGGACAAATCCCGCGCTCACGCGACCGGCGGCACCGGCTTGGGCCTTGCCATTTGCAGGGCGATTGTAGAGGCGCATGGTGGCAGGATTGATGTGAGCACTGAGCTAGGGAAGGGTTCTACATTCATTCTGTGGCTGCCCGGTTGACGAACCAGCTTGGACGTAGAGCAGCGTTAACTCTGCCTTTGAAATCAACCCTTCTAAAATCCCAATCGCGTCACTTGTTTCCACTTCGACCCAGGCCCGCCCCAGGCGATGAAGGCCGAAGCGCAACACGCAGAAGCAATCATTGCCAAAGCTACTCTTTCGCTGCCGCAGCAGGTTTTTTCTTTTGCTTCGCCGCTGCATTTTTGCGCTTGAGATAACGCTTACGGCGTTTGCGGCTCTCCGCTTTGTTGTATTGTTTGCTCATAAGTCTTTACATTCCTTCTGCGTTGCGATTTTGTGTGCGACACTATGGTTATTGGCCGAAACCGATTCAACATCTATTTGTTTCTTCTGCTCGCGCTGGTACTGGCCGGATGCAAGACCGAATCGCAGGACGATCCGAAACATCTGGCGAGCACGATCCGGATTCACATCGAAACCGCGCCGGACTCGCTGGATTTCAGCCGCACGGTTTCCGTCATCCGCCAGAAACCCGTGCTGGTGACGATTGACCGCTCCCCATTCCTGACGGAATCGGATGTTGCGGCGGCGAAGGTCATCGACGGGGACGACGGTTTTTCGCTCCAGATAAAATTCGCTGAACGCGGCACGTGGTTGCTGGAAAATTACACGACAACTCGCGTGGGCAAACATCTCGCCATTTTCTGCGAATTCGGTCCGGGCTTGAATGAAAGCCGGTGGATCGCCGCCCCGCGGATCAACCACCGCATTTCTGATGGCGTGCTGACCTTCACGCCGGATGCGACGCGTGAGGAAGCCGAAGACATCGCGACGGGATTGGACAACGTCGGCAGGAAAGTTACTGAGAAATCCAAATGGTAAAGGGAGTGATTCACCTGCGTAAGGCCGCAGCGTTCTTGTGCCCGATTCTGGTTTCCATGGCCTGCCCGGCGGCGGAGCAACCGTTCCAACTGCCCACTGCGAACCGTGCCTTGTTTGAGCCGGGAGGCGGCGACCGGTTCTTCGTTGGAACCGTCGGCAAATCCTGGGAGAGCGGCTGCTTCGGCTGCGTGCGCAGCGATGGCTGGCAAATGCACGAGGGCCTCGACATCCGCTGCCTTCAGCGCGACAAACGTGGCGAGCCGACTGATCCCGTGATGGCTACGGCGGATGGAGACGTTGCCTACGTCAATTCAAAACCGTCCTTGTCGAACTATGGGAATTACGTCGTGCTCCGCCATCGCATTGAGGGTTTGGAAATCTATTCCCTTTACGCGCACCTGAGCGAAATCCGCAGCGGATTGAAAATCGGTCAACCGGTCAGGGCTGGAGAAACAATCGCGACCATGGGCCACACGTCCAACACGCGCGAACAAATCTCCAAGGAACGCGCACATGTCCATTTCGAACTGGATTTTCAGGTGAGCGACCATTTCGCGGCGTGGTTCAAGCGCACCTCACCCAGGGAACGGAACGATCATGGAAACTGGAACGGCCAAAATATGCTGGGCATCGATCCCCGTCTGGTTTTTCTCGCCGAGCACGAGCAAGGCAGCAAGTTCAGCCTGCTCAACTTTGTGCGCAACCAAACCGAGCTTTGCCGCGTGGTCGTCCGGAAGACGAGCTTTCCCTGGTTGAGGCGGTATCCACAATTGATTCGCCCAAATCCAACAGCGCAAAAGGAAGGCGTCGCCGGCTACGAAATCGCGCTGAACTACAATGGCCTCCCCTACGAACTGATTCCCCGCGCCGCGTCGGAGTTGAAAAGCAAAAGCAAATACCGCGTGCTGTCAGTGAACGAGGCGGAGTATCACAAAAATCCCTGCCGCAAGCTGGTCGTTCAAAAGGGTAGCCGCTGGCAACTGACAACGCGCGGAACGAACCTGCTGGATCTTCTTACCGATTGATTCCCGGGAACAAGCCGCTTCCGTTGGCCTCCAAGTTTGGGTGGCAAATTGATGAAAACAAGTTACCCTTGGAACGGCAAAATGCATCGTGAACAGAGAGTCTGTGTGTCGGGGGTGATGTGAACTCCTTCCCTTCATTTCGCAGCAAGCCGGTTCGTTTCCGCGGTTTCACCCTGATTGAACTGCTCGTTGTCATCGCAATTATCGCCATCCTCGCCGCGCTGCTGCTGCCAGCTCTTTCCCGCGCAAAGCAGCGCGCAATGACGGCCGCGTGCATCAATAACCTGAAGCAGCTCCAGCTCTGCTGGCATCTTTACACTCTGGACAATCAGGATCTACTGGTACCGAACAACTCGGTGATAGGCGTCACCACTGGCGGCCCCGGCTCGCCAGTCGCCCAGGGCGTTTCGTGGTGCCCGGATCGCAACGCCCGGTTGGAATTGACCCCGTCAAACATCGCGAATGGGTTTCTATTCCAGTACAATCGCTCTCTCGGGATTTATCATTGTCCTGCCGACCGCTCCACGTTGCAAACTCCCGACGGACAAAAACTCGGCGAGTTGCGCTGGCGCAGCTACAACATGAGCCAGTCCGTGAACGGGTATCCCGAATTCGACGACTTCATCAACAGCTTCATCCCGACTTTTAAGAAGTTGACGCAGATCAAGAACCCGGGTGTTTCAGATTGCTTTGTCTTTATTGACGAGCACCCCGACACCATTATCGACGCTCAGTTTGGGATGCCGACAGATTTCTACAACATCGGCCAAACGTGGTTTGACATGCCTGCAGACCGGCACAATCAAGGCGCCAACCTCTCCTTCGCGGACGGTCACGTCGACCACTGGAAATGGGCGGTGCCGAAAGTGTTCAGGAGCTGGCTCCAATCTGTGCCTGCCGAGGAACTGCCGGATTACAAGCGCCTCAAAGCTTCGATGCGGCAGACGATGAATTGAATCAACGAGCTTCGGGCTATTTTTAGCATTTCGTTTTTCAGGGGTGTCGATGACGGAGGAAGATCTAAGATTTGTGGTGGCCTGCCTCGCGCTGCGAGGCACAGCCGGTCGCAGCGCGACCGGCCCCACCTCGGCGGACACAGAACTATTCATTGCACGCTTGCGAACAGATTTCGGCGCCCTGAGCCGAGTCTGGAAATCTGTCGCGAATGAAAAGTTTGTTTTCGCAAAGCGCAATTCCACGCTTTCCACTTGCGTGCGCAGTTTTGACTTTGCGCCATCCGAGCAGACTGCTAACCATTCCTGCAACCATGAAAACCTTGTTGCGGTTTGCAATCGTCATTACATCTGTCTCTTCCGTCTTCCCCATCGCCGGACAATCAGCCCAGCAACAGCAGACCGAGTCGTCCCTGCAAATTCCCGCCAGCGATGATGGCCTTCCCGGCGCGGGGCCAATCCGACGTTATGACTGGTTTCAGCAACTTTGGTTACAGCGCCGCAGCGCGTGGGCAAAACGCATCGAGCAAGAGCAGGGCGCGGTAGTGTTCCAGGGAGATTCAATCACTCAACAGTGGGGAGATGACATGGGCGGAAGTTTTCCTGGCGTAAAGGTCGCCAATCGCGGCATCAACGGCGATACGACTCGCGGAGTGCTGATTCGGTTGGATGACGATGTCATCGCTCTGCATCCAAGCTGCGTTGTGCTGCTCATCGGCACGAACGATCTCGAAGAAAATGCCGATCCAGAAACCATCGCGGCCAATTTGAAACTCATCCTCGCGAGGCTGAAATCGAGCAACCCGAAGATGCCTATCGTGCTTTGCCAGGTGTTCCCCAGTTCGGAAACCAAAAAGCGTCCGGCTGACAAAATCAAAGCGGTCAACCGGCTCTATGCGGCGGCAGTAAAAAACGATCCGCAAATCACGCTCATCGAAACCTGGCCGCTTTTTGCCAATCCGCAAGGCGACGCAGCGCCTGAAGAATTTCCCGATTTGTTGCACCCAAACAAAGCTGGTTACCAGAAATGGGCCGCGGCGCTTCGCCCGGTTTTCGCCACGCTTGGCTTCATGGAAACGGAAGCCGGCAAATTCACCCCAGAGCCCGGTTATGAAATTCTGTTCAACGGACACGACCTCACCGGCTGGGGATTTCACGCGAGTTCAGAGGCTGAGATTCGCGCGGCCAGCCGTCCGAACGCTGTAGCGATGCCAATCGTAAAAGAAAATGTTTCATTCGAAGGCAAGACCACGACTGACGACGGGCGCTACGTCGCGAAGAATGGGCGATTGATCGTAACGACTCCACCCGAGTACCGAAAGATCGAGGCGCTGTGGACAACGCGCGAGTTCCCGCACGATTTCATTCTGAAACTGGAATTCCGCGCCACGCCCAACGCGGACAGTGGTGTTTTCATTCGCCAGCCCCAACTCCAATGCCGGGATTATCTGCTCGCCGGACCGTACAAACAGCTCAAGCAATACAAGCCGCAGGACTGGAACGAACTCGTCGTCGCAGTGACGAACAACGTCGCGTATTGCACCTGCAACGGTGAAGTGCTTGAAGCCGCATTCAAACTGCCCGCGACGGGTCCCATCGGTCTCGAAGGTGATCGGGGCCAGATGGAGTATCGCAACATTGAGTTGCGCGAATTGCAGTGAGACGAAAATAACGATTCGTTTTGAAATTCAGCCGCCGTTTCCGCTTTTGGAATTGCACTCCCCTGCTCTGCTCGTATCTTTTCGCGCGACACATGAACTACAAAATTTCCAAACGCGCCGCGTCGCTGTCGCCATCGCTCACACTGGCAATTGACTCCAAAGCAAAAGCCATGAAGGCCGCGGGCGAAGATGTCGTCGGCTTCGGCGCGGGCGAACCGGATTTCGATACACCGCAACACATCAAGGACGCCTGCGCGAAGGCGCTTGCCGCCGGTTTTACGAAATACACTCCGGCCAGCGGCATTCCGGAATTGCGCCAGGCCATCGCCGAAAAACACCAGCGAGAGAACGGCCTTGCTTACAAGCCTTCGCAGGTCATCGTCTCCTGCGGCGGCAAACATTCCTGCTATAATGTCATCATCGCGACCTGCGAAGAAGGCGATGAAGTCATCATTCCCGCGCCGTATTGGTTGAGTTATCCGGAAATGGTGAAGCTCGCCAGCGCGAAACCGGTCATCATCGAGACCACTGACAAAACTGAATTCAAAGTCACACCAGCGCAACTGCGCGCCGCGATCAATCCGCGCACGCGATTGTTCGTGCTCAACTCGCCGAGCAATCCAACCGGCTCCGTTTACACGCCGGAGGAAATCAAAGCGCTCGGGGACATCTGCGTTGAGAAGAATGTCCTCATCATGAGCGACGAGATTTACGAGCACCTCACCTATGACGGCGTGCAGGTGAAGAGCGTCGCGAGTTTTTCTCCCGCGCATCACGAACACACCATCATCGTCCACGGTTTTGCCAAAGCATGGAGCATGACCGGCTGGCGGCTCGGCTGGTGCGCCGCGCCGGAGCCGATTGCGAAAGCGATTGACGCGATCCAATCGCACAGCACGAGCAATCCGACGTCATTCGCGCAGAAGGGTGCTGTCGCCGCGCTCACCGGCCCGCAGGATCATTTGCCGAAATGGCTCGCGGAATTTTCCAAACGCCGCGAGTTCGCCTTCAAGAAATTGAATTCGATTCCCGGCATTTCCTGCGTGAACGCCAAAGGCGCATTCTATCTGTTCCCAAACATCTCGAAGACCGGACTCAAGTCCACCGAGTTTTGCGCAAAGTTGCTCGAAACGGAAAAGGTCGCCGCTGTGCCCGGCATCGCGTTCGGCGCGGATGATTATTTGCGCATCAGCTACGCGACGAGCATGGCGAATATCGAGAAAGGGCTGGAACGCATCGAGAAGTTCTGTAAAGGATTGGCGAAGTAGCGCCATCTACCGCCGCACATAACCTTCTTCGCAAGCATCCCCATCAGCACGGTGACGCCTTGCTTCCGCCGAACTGATTGCAAAGGGCGCCTAAGGTCTATATGGTAGTGATTGATGAGCGAGGCGTCACTGGAATGTGAAGGCAATCACTGGCCAAGACGCTGGAGGTCTGCACCGGGAGCAGACAATGCCGAGGAATCCCGCGTGCTCCTTCGTTCCCCGATTCATAACTTTTTTATAGTCGCCGACGAAAGCACTAAGAGCGTCGGCACCAGCAACGTTGGACTCGTGCAATGTGACGGGAAGCTTTATTACGAGCCAGTGCAATGAACCGGCGAAATCCCTGGACCGGCGCTCTGCTCCTTTTGGGGCTTGTCATGCTCGTCGGTGTTTGGCGTCAGCGCCAGCAGATCGCTGCTCTTCGCTCCGAACAACGACGTTTGCTCGCTCAAATGGCCCACACCGACCCTCCCGAAACCGGGCTGGTCCAATCAGCGGATTCAGATCGCGTTCCCGCCGAACTCCTTCTACTCCGGAGCCAAATAACTCAGCTCACCGAACGCCAGCGTGAGTATGCCCAGATTCGCGCCGAAAACGATCGGCTGCGCGCGTCTGCCTCCGCAATAAATGCTACTGCGCAGAATACCAATGTGCCTTTTATAGATTATGTCCGGCTTAGCGCGGCACAGTGGGTCGGGCTGAACACGCCCGAGCACAGCTTCGAATCCTACCTTTGGTTGTTGAAAAACCGCGCCTTCACCGATCTTCCGCGCATCCTGACGCCAGATGCCATGAACAGGGTCCGGGATTCCGTCCCGCCATCCGAATTTCACTTTAGAGTTACCAGCCTAGCTGCCGTCCGCGTCGTTAATCAGGAGCGTCTCTCCGACACCCATATCCAGGCACAATTGGAAACCATACCCCGTTTGCGTTTTCTTGACAACAATCCGCTGATTCAATTTCAGTTAATCGACGGAGAATGGAGAGTTGACGTGCCTTGATTCCCCGAACGCGGCACCAGGATCGAAAAAGGCCATTCCCCGCGCGACGATTGCATTTTCGAAATATTTCTTTGCCCACCTCGCCTGTCTCATTCGACTAAACAGATGGAAGCGAAAATGGATTTGGACGCAAACCAATTGATCGCAATGGCCCGCCGGGACAATGCGGGCGCCACGGTTCGGCTCATCGAACTTTACTATGAACGCATTTACGCCTTTCTCCGACGCCTCGCCGGCAACGATGCCGACGCCGCCGACCTCACACAGCGCGCGTTCGTTCGCATCCAGCAAGCACTGCCGTCTTTTGCGGGTCGCTCGACTGCCGCGTCCTGGATGCATGGCATCGCCTATCACATCTATGTGGACTGGCGTCGCGCAAACCATCGAACGGAGCCGCGCTCTGAAGAATGGTGGGCGGCATGCCCTTCAAGCGAGCCGTCGCCGGAGGAACTCGCCGCGCGCGCGGACCTTGCGCAGACACTTTACGCGTCCGTGGACAAACTCGAACCCGAACTGCGCGATTCCGTCCACCTCCACTATTACCAGGGACTCACTTTGCAAGAGACTGCCGACGCGATGGACGTGGCCACGAGCACGGTCAAATACCGCATTCGGCAGGCTATCGATATTTTGCAGAAATCCCTTGCCGACGAAGGCGCTCTTCCCAAACCGCCAACGAATCTGAAAGTTTTATGAATGGCCCGAACGAACAAGAAATTGAAAAGCTATTGCGGCATGCACCGCAGCCAGTCGCGCCGCAAAGCTTGAAGGAGAAACTGATTATGCAAACGCACTCTGACTCAAAACGATTCGCATCTGACCGCCCGACTGTATTCCCGGAGCGCGGCGGTTGGCTTAAGCGCTGGTTGCCGGTGCTCGCTCCGGCCGGACTGTCGCTCGTCTGTGTGGCTGTGCTTGCCGTGCAGCAGGCGCAAATTCGGCAGCTTAAACAAGAGATCCAGGATATCTCGGCTACGGTTTCGGCACACACAACCGGTTCGCCTTTCGTTGAAACCAACGTGAATATGCCCGCCGCCGATTCATCGGCAGCGCAACAGGAGGAAATAACGCGACTGAAGAATTCCGCCGACCAACTCGCAACCGAGATTTCACAACTCGAAAAGATGCGCGCGGAAAATCAATCATTGCGTGCGCAACTCTCCCAGCCGCCGCCGGGAATGTTCAGCCAGGACGAACTCAATGCGCTGGCCGCAGCCAAGGAACGGGCAGAACGAATCGCCTGCGTAAACAATCTGAAACAGATCGGGCTTGCAGCACGAGTATTTGCGGGCGATGTCGGCGATGTTGCGCCTCCCGATTTTCTTTCGATGAGCAATGAGCTGAACACGCCAAAGATTCTCGTCTGCCCGTCCGATACAGGTCATCAGGTCGCCACAACTTTCGCGACCTACACGACCGCTAATTGTTCTTACGAGTACTTCGTGGCTGGATCGACCAATTGGGAAACGGATCCTGAACGCGTGATGACCCGCTGCCCGATTCACGGCACGGTCGGCCTGTGCGACGGAAGCGTTCAGCAAATCAATACGAACATCTTCCACCTGATTCAACGCGACGGGAACTATTATCTGCAAAGAGCCGGCCAATGAACAAACGCGTTCTAACGATTGCAGCAGTCGCCGCGGTGTGTCTCGCCGCGGCACTTGCTGTTATCGCCCAACGCCGCCAACTCTCGACATTGCAGGCGCAGAAGGATCAGCTCGCGGCTCAAGCGGCTGGGCCTGCCGACCGGATTGAGGCGTCGAGCAAAGAGCCTTCGCAGGCGTCAACAGAACTTCTGGAACTTCGCAACAAGATTACGCAGTTGACGCAACGGAAGAACGAACTGGCCGGTGTCCGCCCGGAAAATGAAACACTCCAAGCGCAACTTGCAGGCAAGATCAACAATTCGGCGGCGGCCTCTGCTCCATCTGGTTTCATCCGCAAGGCAGATGCGCGATGGGTCGGGACGGCAAAGCCCGAAGACACGTTTCAATCGGCGCTTTGGGCGCTTCACAATCGGCAGATCGACACGTTCCTGCAATTGCTGGAGCCCGGTTCGGCTGAGAAACTCCGGCAGCAAATCGGTAATTCACCCGAAAAATTCCTGGATGACGCCGCCACGATTCCTGCCATGCGGGTTTCGAACCTTCAGAACTTCGGCGCCGCGACAATGAAAGCCAATCTTGATCTAGGTCCGGATGACCGCACCCCAAGGCCAATCTTTTTCTTTCTTCTCAATGGCCAATGGAAGATTGTACTCGACAATCCCAACGCACGATTCATCCCATGAACAAACGTGTTTACCTGCCGATTCTTTTGGTCATCGCTTGCGTTGGACTATTCGGGATCGTCGCACAACACCGCCAACTCGTGACATTGCAGTCGAAGAAGGCTCAACTCGGGACCCAAGCGGCAGCGCCCGCCGATCAGATCACAGCTCCAAGCGAAGAGCCTTCGCAGGCGTCATCAGAACTTCTGGAACTGCGCAGCAGGGTCACTCAACTAACGGAACGGAAAAATGAACTCGCCGGCGCGCACGCGGAAAATGAAAACCTACGTTCGCAATCGGCTGTTCGCGAAACCAATTCGCCGACCCCAAGTGCACTGCCGCCGAGGTACATTCTCGCCCAGAATGCCAGGTGGGCGGGCTTGACCACGCCGGAAAACACACTCCAGTCGTTTGTTTGGGCGCTGCGGAATCACGATACCAACGCTCTATTTCAAACGCTTTCTCAGGAATCGGGCGAGAAGTTGCCGCTGATTTTCCAGGACACGTCTAGCAATGCCTTCATCGAAGCCGTTTCGACACTTCCGGCGATTCTCTTTACCGATACACAACAATTGCCGGATGGCGCTTTGGAACTGACGGTCGAACTTCTTCACAAATCAGAACTGAATATGAAATCGGCTGACCAACAATTGCCAGATGGCACTTCGGCACTGTACTTCGCGCCAGAGCTCTCCAAACAAACACTGCCAAATGGAGCTTCGGCACTGTTTTCCGGCAAAGCAGAACAGAAACAGGTTCGTTTGCACCTGATTCAGGGAGAATGGAAAATGGATTTGCCGCAATAAGGATTAATGCCGTGGCGACGGACAATGGAAAATGGTTCTGGAAAAATCCGACGCACGATTTACTCATGACCGCATGAACGCCCGAGCCCGTTTACCAGCTTTGCTGATCATTATCTGCCTTGGGACAATTGGAATCGTGGCCCAACACCGGCAACTCACGACACTTCGCGAGAATAAAAACCGGATTCAGACGCCGATTTCGCAGCAACCAGAACAGTCAAGCCCGTCGCCTTACCCATCCATGCCGTCAACTGCGCCCTCGCCAGAGCTTCTCGCGCTTCGGAGCCAGATCACACAGTTGACGCAGCGCAGCAATGAATTGGCGGGAGTTCGCGTAGAAAACGAGGGTCTTCACAGCCAGCTCGCCGCGCGAGGAACAAACAGTTCGGGCACAGTCAGCCTGCCACCCGGTTACATCCGTCGGACTCAAGCGCAGTGGGTCGGCATGAGCACACCTGAGAATACACTTCAGTCTTTTCTATGGGCCGTACAGAATCACGACTTCACCAATGTTCTGCAAGTGCTGACGCCTGGTTCAGCGCAGCAGTTTTTGCGCGAGAAGGGAAATTCGCCAGAAGAGTTTTTCCTCGATGCATCGTCCATTCCGGGGTTGCGCATTGTGAGCAAGCAGCAGGAAGGAACGACAATTATTGCGCAACTTGAATTCGTGCCCGGCCAGGTCATTCCAGACGCTTGGCATTTCCAGCTCATTGATGGAAATTGGAAAATGGAAACAAGATGATGCTCGATCAATTTCAGACCACGATTGTGAGCGTATGAACTGGCGCAGGTGGTTCCCGGCATTGCTATTCGTGCTCTGCATTGGTGCAGTTGCTGTTTTTATCCAGCGCCGGCAGCTTTCGAGTTTGCAGCAGCAGAAGGGTAAGTTCGCAATTCAAGCCTCGTCACGAAGTGCGCCGGCAACTGTCGTCCCGGCAGACACGCAAGTTACTACGCCCGTCCCGCCTTCGGCCGAACTTCTCGAGCTTCGCAGCCGGATCACGCAGTTGACTCAGCGGAAGAACGAGCTGGCAGCCCTTCGCTCGGAAAACGAGAACCTTCACACGCAACTTGCCGCGCGCGGAACGAACAGCTCCGCAACACTTCCGCCAGACTACATCCGTCGGACTCAAGCGCAGTGGGTCGGCATGAGCACGCCGGAAAATACGCTTCAATCGTTTCTGTGGGCGCTGCAGAATCACGACCTGACGAATGTCTTCCAAGTGCTCGACGAAAACTGCTCCAGGCAGCTTGTGTGGCGGATGACCAATTCCCCCGGTTTTCTTGAAGATTTATGGTCACTCCCCGGGATGCGGATCATGAGCCAGGATCGGCACACGAACTTTATCAATCCGACACAAGTTTTCATTACGGCACAAGTTGAATTCATTCCAGGAGACAACACGCACCAGCCGGCGTACTTCGAGCTCAAAGACGGTCAGTGGAAAGTTGATTTTGGATGGTGAGTCGCCGCCGCCTCCGGCGATAGAGAACTCTGCGCCAAAAAAAGCTTGTAACCTCCTGCCGTCTTCGGTTTTCTATCGCGCCAATGACCCAAACGTCTGCCAAACCACCGTTATGAAACATACATTTGCTCTATTCGCCATTGGAATCGTGTCCACAGGCACGCTGCTCGCCGCCGAAGTTGACATCAGCAAACTCCCACCGGCTGCCGACAAGAAGGGCGTAACCTATGAAAAGGACATCCGTCCCCTATTTGAAGCTTCCTGCCTCGGCTGCCACGCGAACAACCCCAACAACCCCAATCGCCGCCCCTCCGGTGGCCTGCGCCTCGACACGCTCGAACTCGCGCTCAAAGGATCGCGGGATGGCAAGGTCATTGAACCCGGAGACAGCTCCAAGAGCAAACTCGTGATCGCAGTCGCGCGCATCGATCCTGAAATGATGATGCCGCCACCCCCTCGCCAGCGCCGCCGTGGCGGCCCGAACGCGGGCGGTCCCGCTCAGAACGCCGCAGGTGAAACAAATCAGCCCCCTGCCGCCGGTGCCATTCCTCCGGGCCGTGGCCCTCAAGGCCCCCAAGCCAAACCGCTCACACCAGAAGAGGTCGGCTTGATTCGCGCCTGGATTGATCAGGGCGCGAAGTAATCGCGCTACCATTGGGTCGGTTTCACTAATCTGAAGAAACTGCCACGCTGTTCTCTGCGTCGGCCAGATCTTATGGGTGGGCACGTCAGTGCCCGCCCTTACTTCAACGCGACACCATTTCCAGAATCTCTTCGTCAAAGTCAGCGCAACGGTGTGTATTCATCTGAGTTTCTGAGGTTCAGTCTTGATCCGGTTAAACATCCTGCAACTTTCCGTGCAGGTAACTTTCATACGCGCTGAGGTCGAGAAGCCCATGCCCGGACAGATTGAATAACAGAACGCGCTTCTGCCCTGACTCCTTCGCCTTGTTCGCTTCACTGACAACGGAGGCAATCGCGTGTGCTGATTCAGGCGCCACGACGAGCCCCTCGGTTCGCGCAAAGAGCTTGGCTGCCTCAAACACCTTCGTTTGCGGATACGCCTCGGCTTCGATTAATCCGAGTTTCAGCGCATGGCTTACCATGGGCGACATACCATGGTACCGCAGTCCACCAGCGTGAATTGATGGCGGCATGAACTTGTGGCCGAGGGTGTACATCATCAGCAACGGCGTCGTCTCGGCTGTGTCCCCGAAGTCATAACGCAGTTCGCCTTTGGTCAGCGTCGGGCAGGCGGATGGCTCAACCGCAACGATGCGATATTTCTTTCTCTCCGCAATTTCTTTCTGAATAAACGGAAATGCCAGCCCCGCGAAATTACTGCCGCCGCCGCAGCAGCCGATAATCACGTTCGGTTCCTCGCCTGCGAGTTCCATTTGCCTGATCGTTTCCTGGCCGATAACCGTCTGGTGCAGGCAGACGTGATTCAGCACGCTGCCGAGCGAGTATTTCGTATGCGGATGAGTCGCGGTATCCGCGATGGCTTCGCTAATCGCGATGCCAAGGCTGCCGGGGCAATTCGGATCTTCAGCGAGCACCTTGCGGCCGTACTCGGTCCGATGACTCGGGCTGGCGTGAACCGTCGCGCCCCAGGTGTGCATCAGCATCCGACGATACGGTTTCTGGTCGTAGCTGACGCGGACCATATAGACGTTGCATTCCAGCCCGAACAAACTGCACGCGAACGCCAGCGACGATCCCCACTGCCCTGCGCCTGTTTCGGTCGCAAGCCGTTTTGTGCCGGCCTGCTTGTTGAAATGCGCCTGAGCGACCGAGGTATTGACCTTGTGGCTGCCTGCGGGACTCACGCCTTCGTATTTGTAGTAAATGTGCGCGGGCGTTTGCAGCGCCTGCTCGAACCGGACCGCGCGCAGCAGTGGTGTTGGCCGCCACAGCGCGTAAATGTCCCTCACAGCTTGGGGAATTTCTATCCAGCGTTCGGAGCTGATTTCCTGCTCAATGAGATTGCGCGGCAAAATCGCTTCGAGCGCTTCGGGGCCAATGGGCTGTTTCGTTCCGGGATGCAGCGGCGGCGGAAGTGGCTCGGGGAAATCAGCCAGGAGATTGTACCACGATGCGGGAATATCGGCCTGTTTGAGGTCAAAACGTGTCTGCATGCGATTCCTCTTCCAGATTGTTCAAATCATTGGACGAAATGCTGCTCCTTGCCGCGGAATCCGTCACCGGACATTCTTGGCTTTTGCTCACCGTTTTTTGCCACGCGGCCTTGTCGTCACACGAATTTGTCAGGCATTACCTCTTGTAAACACGACGGTGTGAAGAATCCAAAACAACACTTGTCATCCCGAAGAGGCGTGCTAGAGTCATATCGTCGTTTGGCGAAATGTAGATATATTAAACACTCCATGCGCGAGTTCATGGCCATTACCAAAGCGCTATCTGACCCCAACAGGGTGAGGATTCTGCTGGCGCTCCGTCGGCGCGAACTGTGCGTATGCCAGATCACGGAACTGTTCGGCCTCGCCTCCTCAACCATTTCCAAGCACCTTTCCGTACTGCACCACGCCGGACTAATTTTATCCCGCAAAACCGAGCGCTGGGTCTATTACCGGTTGCCGGACAAATTGGCTCCCGTCGCCGTTCGCGAGGCGCTCGATTGGGTGCAGAAATCTCTCGCAAAAACCAAAGAGGCGGAAGCAGACGCAAAAAGCCTCCGTCGTATTTTAAGAATGAATCTCACCACAATCTGCCGGCGGCAAGCGCGCTGCTAACCAAAGGAACGAATGAAGACTCCTTCCATTGATACCACCAAAGAAGATGTTCGGAAGACTGTTCGCAAAGGATATGCCCGCATCGCGTTGAGCAGCGAATCTTGTTGCTCCAAGAAATCTCGCTGCGGTTCCAGCTCCCGGACGCCTGGCGAACTGGCTCGGCAAATTGGTTATGCGACTGAAGAATTGGCCACGCTGCCCGACGGAGCGAACATGGGACTATCCTGCGGAAATCCCGGCGCAATCGCCGCGCTCAAGCCCGGCGAAGTCGTGCTCGACCTGGGCAGCGGCGGCGGCTTCGACGTGTTCATCGCAGGCCGAAAAGTCGGCGCAAGCGGACGAGTGATTGGCGTGGACATGACAGCCGAAATGCTTGCAAGGGCGCGCGCAAATAGCTCCGAGTATCGCAAGCTCACCGGCCTGGATAACGTGGAATTTCGACTCGGAGAAATTGAACACCTGCCGGTGGCTGATGCGTCCGTTGACGTGGTAATCTCGAATTGTGTGATTAATCTTTCACCGGACAAACCGGAGGTTTGGCGCGAAATCGCGCGCGTTCTTAAACCTGGCGGACGAGTCGCTGTTTCCGACCTCGCGTTGCTGCGCCCCCTGCCCCACGCAGTGCGAGAAATGGTCGAAGCCATGGTTGGCTGCATTGCAGGCGCAGTGCTGGTCTCGGAAACGGAACGCATGGCACGCGAGGCGGGATTGATCGAAATTGTGTCCAACCGCAAATCGGACCTTCTTGCAGCCAAGGCGGATTGGAATGATCCGCTGTACCGGAAAATTGCAGAGCATCTGCCGGAAGGAACAACTGCCGCCGATTTTGTCACCAGCCTTGAAACCAAAGCGCGCAAGGCTACTGGCGATTGTTGCGGCAGTGACTGTTGTTCGGACGGCTGATTCAAAACTGTGAGCGTCACGATGTCTGCGCCGAAACGACTGGCGTTCTTCGAACGTTACCTGACCGTCTGGGTTTTCCTGTGCATGATTGCCGGCGTGGCGTTGGGCAGGATTCTACCCGGCCTCACCGCGACATTGAGCGATATGGAGTTTGGGCGCGGTTCGCAGGTAAACATTCCCATTGGCGTGCTGCTCTGGCTGATGATTTATCCAATGATGCTCAAAGTTGACTTCAGCGCGATAGGCGGCATTGCCAAAAGACCGAAGGGGCTTCTGGTGACGCTGTTCGTCAACTGGCTTGTGAAGCCGTTCAGCATGGCGCTACTTGCGTGGATTTTCATGCAGCACGTCTTTTCTGCGTGGATTGACGCAGAAACGGCGAGGAGCTACACGGCCGGACTGATCATTCTCGCAGCGGCTCCCTGTACGGCCATGGTATTTGTCTGGAGCTATCTGACCGATGGCGATCCCGCCTACACGCTGGTTCAAGTGGCGGTGAACGATCTCATCATGCTCGTTGCATTCGCGCCGATGGTGATGTTTCTCTGCGGCGTGGCCAATGTCGTCGTTCCACCGAGGGTGCTCATCACGTCCGTCATCGTGTTCATCGTGATCCCGCTCGCCGCTGGATGGCTGACACGGACTGCTTTGCTGAAAGCGCATGGCAACGACTGGTTCAATGAAACATTTCTCCCGAAGTTTCATCCGATGATGATTGGCGCGCTTGCTGCTGACGCTGGTGCTGATTTTCGCGTTTCAATCGAAGAACCTGACCACCCGGTGGTTCGCAGTCTTGCTCATCGCCGTTCCCATCCTGATACAGGTCTATTTCAATTCGTCACTCGCCTATCTGCTGATGCGCGCGCTCAAGGTCGCACAGCCTGTGGCCGCACCCGGTGCATTGATTGGCGCGAGCAATTTTTTCGAGCTGGCGGTTGCTGTTGCTATCACTCTCTTTGGCGCGGATTCGCCGGCAGCGTTGGCGACGGTTGTGGGCGTGCTGGTCGAAGTTCCTGTCATGCTGTCCGTCTGCGCCGCGTGCAATCGCACCCGCCGATGGTACCAAAGCGGCATCTCAACACCATCTCCTGACCAATGTCGTCCAATCCAAAACCCACCGTCCTGATTCTCTGTACAGGAAACTCCTGCCGCAGCCACATGGCAGAGGGAATTCTGCGGACTGCGGCAGGCGACCTGGCGGACGTGCAAAGCGCCGGGGCAAAACCCGCAGGTTTCGTTCATCCGCTCGCGATCCAGGTGATGGCCGAAATCGGAATTGATATCTCATGCCACCGTTCAAAGCATTTGAACGAGTTCCTTACGAGCCCGATTGAAACCGTCATCACAGTTTGCGATCACGCGAACGAGCTTTGCCCTGTTTTTCCTAATCAGGTCAACCGGCTCCATTGGAGCTTCGATGATCCTGCGAAAACTCCAGGAACCGAAGAGCAGAAGCTCGCGGAATTCCGCCGCGTGCGCGATGAAATCCGAAGGGTGTTTGAAGATTATGCCGAGCGCCGCCGGCGCGCGCGCCTATAATCTTCACCGTAACATCTGCACTTCGCACGAAATTGACGCTGGCGTACAGCCACGCAATGGTGTATCTACTTCTTGAAATCCACTCGACAGGCAGGCGATGCAATGCGTTCTGGCGTTGTCGGGTAAAAACAAACTGTCTCTTATGAAACGATTGACCTTTCCTCTGACAGGTTTTCTCGGGTTGGCCCTGAGCACGGCGTTCGCCGCCAATGCGCCCAGGGGCGATTTAATCGAAGTCCACTCTTGCGAGGTTTACGCCGGCGGCTGCGTGGTTTCAAGTGAATCGCCGCAAAGCAGTGGTTATATGCTCCGCGCCTGGAATTTCACGGGCGGAACTTTCGCTGGAAACGATCTGGGTGGTTTGAACATAGCCGTGCTTCAAGTCTCATCCGACAACCTCGCTGCGCCCGGTTCGAAATCGGGAGACGCAGTGGTCTATTTGCCGGAGGCCGCCACTCCGGCCCAACGTGAGGCACTGATGGCATGGCTGAAATCTCAGCCGGATTTTCATCCATCCAAAACGCTCACGCGTGTAGCTCCCCTGACATTTTCAAAGGGTGCCGATGGGTACACCTTTTCGGCGGGGAACGTTGTTTCGATCAAGACCGCCCCGTTCCAACGCTGCGAACTCTTCTCATGTGGAGAGGAATTATGGTATCAGCCGCGCGCGGCGACGGGCGTGTTCACCGTTGCGGTCAACAGTGGTTCGCGAGTGAGCGAACCTCTGTTGCAACTGAACTGGAAGGATTCCGGCAAGCGAAGTGTGTTCCTCGCGAGGTTTGGTGAGCCTGACTCGCCAAAACAGATCTACGTGAGCACGGGCGAACTTTGCGGCACACCGGCAAAGGTGCTTTAGCACATCCGCGAAAAGCCGCGCCCTATACGCACGCGTCCCGCGTGTTCGTGCCTCGCCAGCCCTGGCTGAGTTGGAATGCATCACGCACGCAGTGTTTTCCCAAATTCAGGGAGAGGAAAATGCCTGTCCAACTTCCTTGTCCATCCGGGGATTATTTGCGAAAGTGCCGGAGAAGTTCGCAATATGAAGACACGCATCAAATCGCTTACGAGGCGCCCCGCGTGGAAAGCCCTCGCCGCACACCACAAGCAAATCGAAGAAATCCATCTTCGCGACCTGTTCGCTCAGGATTCCACGCGTGGAGAAAAGCTCACGTGTGAAGCAACCGGCCTGTTTCTTGATTACTCAAAGAACCGCGTCACTGCCGAAACCTTGAAGCTGCTCGTCCAGCTCGCGAACGAGTCTGCCTTGCGCGAGCATATCGACGCAATGTTCAGCGGTGAGAAGATCAACGTGACGGAAAGACGCGCAGTGCTTCATGTTGCTCTCCGCGCGCCGAAAGACGCGACCATCTTCGTGGACCGCAAGAATGTCGTTCCCGAAGTCCACGCTGTGCTCGATAAGATGACTGGTTTCGCGAATCGCGTCCGTAATGGCGAATGGAAAGGGCATACGGGCAGACGGATTCGGAACGTGGTGAACATCGGCATAGGCGGTTCCGATCTCGGCCCCGTGATGGCTTACGAGGCGCTACGTCACTACAGCGACCACAACCTGACCTTCCGCTTCGTGTCAAATGTGGATGGGATTGATTTCGTCGAAGCTACGCGCGATCTCGATCCAGCGGAAACACTGTTCATTGTGTCGTCAAAAACGTTCACGACACTTGAGACCATGACGAATGCTGAGACCGCTCGCGATTGGCTGTTGAACGGACTCGGCGGCGACCGCGCCGCGGTGGCCAAACATTTCGTGGCGGTCTCGACGAATGCCGAGAAAGTCTCCGTCTTCGGCATCGACACGGCGAACATGTTCGGCTTTTGGGACTGGGTCGGCGGACGTTACTCGATGGATGCCGCGATTGGCCTCTCGACCATGCTCGCAGTTGGGCCGGAGAATTATCGCGCATTGCTTCATGGCTTCAATCAAATGGACGAGCATTTTCGCACCGCGCCGTTCGATCAAAATCTGCCGGTGCTGATGGCGCTTCTTGTGGTGTGGTACACTGACTTCTTTGACGCGCAGGCCATTGCGGTGCTGCCATACGAACAATACCTGAAGCGTTTTCCCGCGTACCTTCAGCAGTTGACAATGGAGAGCAATGGAAAATCCGTCACACTCAATGGCAAGCGGGTCAATTACGATACCAGCCCGGTTTTCTGGGGCGAACCGGGCACCAACGGCCAGCATTCGTTCTACCAATTGATTCACCAGGGCACACGGCTCATTCCATGCGATTTCATCGGCTTCGGGCAGGCGCTCACGCCGGTGAGTCGCCATCATGACATACTGCTGGCGAATGTGTTTGCTCAAGCCGAAGCGCTGGCCTTCGGCAAAACTGCCGAGCAGGTCAAAGCCGAAGGCACCCCGGACTGGCTGGTGCCGCATCGCGTCTTTGAGGGTAATCGTCCATCCAACACGATCCTTGGTGAACGGCTCACGCCGGAAATTCTCGGAACGCTTGTCGCGCTGTACGAGCACAGCGTCTTCACTCAAGGCGTCATTTGGAACGTCAACTCCTTCGACCAATGGGGTGTGGAATTGGGAAAAGCGCTCGCGCAGCGGATTATTCCTGAATTGGAGGGCAACACCGAGCCGGACCTGAACCACGACAGTTCAACGAACAACTTGATTCGACGCTATCGGAAGATGAAAGGGTAAGTTCTTCCCTTTGCCTCTGCTTTGGATGACTCCGGAGCATTCAGGAAAGTCTCTCTTCCGGATTTGTGTGGTACCTATTCAGGTTTAAAACCGCTAGGCAAACTTCTTCTTTCCGCTTACTCTCATCGCTGAGAGACAAGCGAGATGAAACCGAAATTGCTGATTGTTGACGACGACGAGGAAATCCGCACCCAAATGAAATGGGCGCTGACGGACGATTACGAAATGATTCTGGGACAGGATCGCCCAAGCGGTACCGAGGCGTTCCGAACACATCGGCCCCCTGTGGCATTGCTCGACCTCGGCCTTCCCCCGCGTCCGGGTGATCCCGAAGAAGGTTTCGCTCTGCTGTCTTCGTTGCTTGAAATGGATCGAGGTTTGAAAGCCGTCATCATCACCGGGCAAAACGAAAAGGACCACGCACTTCGAGCAATCGGCGCCGGCGCCTACGATTTTCTTTGCAAACCGGTGAACATGGATGAACTGAAATTCCTGCTCAAACGCTGCTTTTACGTCGCGCAGCTTGAAAAGGAACATCGAGAAATGCAGCGCAGTCTGGGTGACGGCACGTTTGAAGGCATGCTCGGCACCAGTCCGAAAATGCAGGAAACATTCTCGGCGATTCGCAAGGTCGCCACCGCGGATGCGCCTGTACTTATTCTTGGTGAAAGCGGCACAGGCAAGGAAATGGCCGCGCTCGCGATTCACCGGCGCAGCCCGCGGCGCGATGGACCCTTCGTCGCCATTAACTGTGGCGCGATCCCGGAAAATCTTCTTGAAAGTGAACTATTCGGTCACGAAAAAGGGGCGTTCACTGGGGCGCATGTTCAACGCAAGGGCCGCATTGAAACCGCCACTACCGGCACGTTGTTTCTCGACGAAATCGGCGAATTGCCGCTGGCACTTCAGGTGAAGCTCCTTCGTTTTCTCCAGGAACAACGAATTACTCGTGTTGGCGGACGCCAGGAAATCGAAACGGACGTTCGTGTTATCGCCGCAACCAACACAGATCTGAAAACCGCCACCAGCCAGGGAAAGTTTCGTGAAGATCTTTACTATCGTCTCGCAGTCGTGGTCATCACGTTGCCGCCTCTACGAGACCGCGCTGATGATGGGCGGTTGCTGGCGCAGGCATTCCTGCAACGCTTTGCCGCTGAAAATGACAAAGGCAATCTCGCTTTTCATCCCGAAGCACTTCGCGCTTTGAACCGTCACAACTGGCCCGGCAACGTGCGCGAACTGGAAAACCGGGTGAAGCGCGCGGTCATCATGACCGAAGGCAAGCGCATTACGGCGCAAGATCTCGAACTGACGGAACCCGACTCCAGCCACGCGCACGCTTCGTTGAAAGAGGCGCGCGAAAATCTGGAGCGTGAAATGGTGCAACGCGCGCTGCAACGCCACTCGGGAAAGATCACCGCCGCCGCGGCTGAACTTGGAATCAGCCGCCCGACACTTTACGAGTTGATGGAAAAGCTCGGCATTACGCGCGAGTAGTTTGGAGTTGTCTCGGCGCGGCTCAACGCGGAAGCTACAGCGGATGATGTGCCGTGGATAAATTTCCAGGTAGGTTACGGTTTGTGAGATGGTGAATTAGCCACGCTGTCGTTTATGAAAGAGGCGTTAGTAAGTAAAAACAGTACGCCTTCACGCTACTCGAATTGCTGGTTGTTGTCGCAGTGATCGCCATTCTTGCGGCGCTTTTGTTGCCCGCCGTTTCGAAAGCGAAAGAGCGCGCGTGGAGCATCCAGTGCAATTCTAACCTGCGGCAGATTGGTTTTGGGATGATAATGTATGCTGACGACGCGAATGGATTGTTTCCTGAATCCGGAGGCGGGATTCCTTGGAACGTGTTCTCTCCGGCAATACAGAACTACGGCTGGATGCAACAGGTTTTTTCTTACGTGCGGAACACGAACGTCTATCATTGCCCGGCGAACAAGCTGCTCTCCCTCCAAAAGCAGTCAGCGTTCAATTATTTCAACGGCTCACGAGCCGCGTATGTGGTCACGGGAACGTTTGCTCCGGTTAACAGCCGATTGATTCGTTTTCCCGTCGCCTACGTGCTCTCAGGAGACACTTTGGATTTCGAGCCGAGTGACGCCGATAAAGACGATTACTCGCAAAACTGCGTGGGTGGTGCGGACAACGGCTCGCCCTGGGAGGAATGGCAGGCCCACGCGAAGGGGCAGAATATTCTTTTCGCGGACGGACACTCGAAGTGGTACAAAGGTTATGAGACAAACGAAATGACCTTCCGCTACGATTCGCTCCACGGATGGGAATGATCTCTATCAAGCCGATGCCGCGGAAGTTGGTCCAGCTTTGTATTCCACAAATTCGCGATGGATGGTTCCGTCCTTGATTGTGCAAACGACGTAGCCTTTCTCCTTCGTTCCGTCGTGATTCTCTCGCTTGAGCGCGCAACAGCGGCCGGTGGTCAGCAATGTTTTTCCGCTGGTGCGTTCCGTGGATGAATGGAAATGCCCGCAGTAAACCGCCTGGAGATTGTAATCACGGAAACGATCCAGCAACGCGTCGGCATTCTTCGGACGATAGCGAACGCCTGCGCCCATCGGAAAATGCGTGAACAGGATCGTCGGGTTCTCCTTGCTCAACTCTCGCAAGTGGTCGTCAACCCAGCGCAACGTTTCAGGTTGAACTTCCGTATTCTGATATGACTGGCCTTGCGTCGAATCCAGGCCAACAAATTGCCACCCGTGATTCCTGAATGAGTAGTTGAGTCGTAAAGGAAACAATTCGGTGTAAGCGGAAGAGTCTGTTTGCGTCAGATAATCGTGATTCCCAATCACTGGATAATAAGGAAGCCGGAGACCGTTCAAAATATCACGCGTAGCCGCGAGATGCTCGCGCTTGCCATCATCCGCCAGATCACCAACCACCAAACAAAGCTCCGGCTCGTGTGACTTCATTTGACGCGCCGCGCCTTCCAGCCAGCGGCCGCACTCCTCGTCCATGTAATGCAGGTCGTTCACGACGATGAATTTGAAATCGCGCGCATCGCCCGAACCGGAAATCCGCAGCGCGTAACGCGCCCGGCCACATGCCGAGGGCAAGCAATGTGCCAGCGCTAATGTGTTTGAGAGCCTCACGACGTGTGAAAAGGGAAGGCTTGTTCATGTTTGCGACTTTGTTCCGCCCGCGCTTCGGCGTCAATTCCGATCTTCGATCACCGCTGGCAAGTTCGCGGAGCGTGGCTGTAAGCGAAGCATCAGCCCCCGCAGCAAGTCCGGCCGATTCATTTTCCTTTTGCGCGCGCGACTGCTTGGCAGTTTAATCCCCGCCCATGAAAATTGTTCTCGCTTACTCGGGCGGCCTCGACACCTCGGTGCTGCTTTCCTGGATCAAAGAAAAATACAACGCGGAGATGATCGCCTTCTGCGCCAACATCGGGCAGGAGGAGGAACTCCAGCGGCCTCGAAAAGAAGGCGCAGAAGACCGGCGCGTCGAAGATTTACATTGACGACCTGCAGGAGGAATTCGCGCGCGACTTCATCTTTCCGATGATCCGCGCCGGGCGCGATTTACGAGGGCCAATACTTCCTCGGCACGAGCATCGCGCGCCCGCTCATCGCCAAGCGCATGGTCGAGATCGCCAAGAAGGAAAAGGCCGACGCCATCGCCCACGGCGCGACGGGCAAGGGCAACGACCAGGTGCGCTTCGAACTCACCGCCGCCGCGCTCGCGCCGGATTTGCAGGTCATCGCCCCGTGGCGCGACGAGCGGTATCGCAACGAATTTCCCGGCCGCGCGGAGATGATTGCTTATTGCGCGAAGAAGAAGATTCCCGTGCAGGCCAGCGCGAAGAAACCGTTCTCGTCCGACCGCAACCTCCTGCACATCTCCTACGAGGCGGGCATCCTCGAAGACCCGTGGATGGACGCGAGCGACAAGAAATATCGCGGCTAGTTCACCACGCTCTCCGTGTTCCCCGAAGACGCGCCGGACAAACCGGAGTTCGTCACGCTCGATTTCGTGAAGGGCAATTGCGTGGCCGTGAACGGCAAGAAGCTTTCGCCGCTCGGCGTGATGAAGGCGCTGAACAAACTCGGCGGCAAACACGGCGTCGGCCGCGTGGACATGGTGGAGAACCGTTTCGTGGGCATGAAATCGCGCGGCGTGTATGAGACGCCCGGCGGCGCGATCCTGCATTTCGCGCATCGGCAGATGGAGATCGCTCACGATGGACCGCGAAGTCATGCACCTGCGCGACTCGCTCATCCCGAACTATGCCGAGCTGGTTTATTACGGCTTCTGGTTTGCGCCCGAGCGGCTGGCGCTGCAGGCGCTCGTCGACCGAGAGCCAGAAGAACGTCACCGGCACGGTGCGCGTGAAACTTTACAAGGGCAACATCATGGTCGCGGGCCGCAAATCCCCGGTGAGCCTCTACAACCCGCACATCGCCACGATGGAAGCCGACCCGACCAAAGCCTACAACCAGGACGACGCCACCGGCTTCATCCGGCTCAACGCCCTGCGCCTGAAAGTCGCGGCGAAGGTGCACAAAAAGAAATAGCTCGGGCGAATCGTTGTGATATTTTCCAATCATGAGCGCCGTCGAAAAAATTAAATTGGCCGCAGCTGAGCTTGGCCCGGACAAGCAATACGAACTTTTCCGCTGGTGGACCGCATCGGATGCGTTTCGCCAACGGCAGCTTACCGCTTTAAAAAATGACATCGCGCGCGGCATTGATGATTTGAATAACGGGCGTTTTCAGACTTACGACGACACGAACGTGATGCAATTGGCTGAAGACGTTAACCGGGCAGGAAGAGAACGGCTCAAGAAACCCGGAGCATGAATCAATATCGGGTTTCAGCGGAGGCGAAATCTGACTTGGATGAAATCTGGCTCTACATCGCACGCGATAATCCGGACGCGGCAGACAAATACATTCGGGCCATTGTTTCGCGATTTTCCAGGCTCGCTTTGATGCCGCTCATGGGCCGCGAGCGTTCGGAGTTATCGCCCGGCTTGCACAGTTTTGTTGTAGGTCACCACATCATCTTCTATCGCCCGTTTGACGGCGGTGTTGAGATTGCGCGGGTGTTGGACGGTGTAAGAGATTTGCCGCCGCTGTTTGAATAAACCATGAACACCACGATGGAAGCCGACCCGACCAAGGCCTACAACCAGGACGACGTCACCGGCTTCATCCGGCTCAACGCGCTGCGCTTGAAAGTCGCGGCGAAGGTGCATGGGAAGAAGAGTATAATGTTCTGGAAACAAAAATCTTCGCCGGTTGAATCCTGCGGTAGCGCATTGTATGAAGCATTGGCTAGGGCGCTGACACAAAACGACCGAATTCGCGTTGAAGATTTAATTTCCGCTGCTGGCGCAATTACTGGTGAAGCAATCATTGGTGCGGCGGGAGATTTCAATCCACGCGTTCATGATTATCCTCCCGGATCAAGAGTGCTTTCAACCAAGGTGAATGGGTTATTTTGCGGCGACAAAGATTTTGATGAAGCTCCTGTTGATTCAGTTATTGGTATCTTGTCCGACAAATTAACAAAAGGTGGATTCGCTAAGGCAGACTTTCCGGTTTTGAAAGACATCTTTACTTATTTCGTTGCCAACATTGGGAAAGCTGAGGAGTGGGGGAAAGCTTCCGGTTGTCTATTCCAAAGGAAAATCATCCATTTATCATGCCTCTTCGCGCAGCCTATGAAACCCGCCCGATAGTGGACAAAATTTTTGCTCCTCTCGGTGATAATCAGCAACAAAAGTTTCATGCTGCGACTTTTACTCTCGCGGAGACGCTCTGCAAAACTCGCGATGTTCTAAATCGTAAAATTGCGATTACGTTGGCGCTTGAGACTGTCAACGGCATGGCTAAAACCGCTCCAATGACTGATGCGGCAATGGAAAAAATTAAAGCCGGACAAAAGCCATAATTCGTTGACTAGAATCCCAACGGGATTCAAATCCTTCAGCCCAGGGTTGGCGCGTCCACCGTCGCTGCGCATTGGCGCGACAAGAAGCGACTACCCTGGATCATCATCCAAAATAATTTTCAACCGCAACGCGGTTGCATCACGTCGTTGTAATTTGATTCAACTCCTTCAGAGTTGATTTCGATTCAGTGGCATCCCACAAGTAGAGAAAATAAAATATTATAATTAGTAGTTGCGCCCTGCCACAAGACAGGGATGAAAAAGAGAAACCCCAACCCATTCCAATTGTTTCCAACTACACCATTCTCCGCCAACTCAGCAACCTGATTCCACCGCATCTCGTCGCTAAGCTCGCTCGGGAAACCGGCGTTGCCGACCACGAGCGCACCTTCAGCAGTTAGAGTCAGACCGTCGCGTTGATGTTCGCGCACCTGACCCATGCCATCGGCCTGAATGATCTCTGCGATGCGCTGCGAATGAATCGGGGGCCGCTCTCGGCTTTGCGTGGCGCGACGCCGCCCAGCCGAAACAATCTCTCCTACGCCAACAAACATCGCGATGCCGCACTCGCCGAGAGGCTGTTCTCCGCGATGTTCGCGCATCTGCAATCGTTGACGCCGGCGTTTGCCTGTCGCGGGAAACAACCGCGCTATCTGCGGCGGTTTCGCCGCGCCATTCAGGTCGTGGACAGCACGACGCTGCAACTGGTCGTCTCCTGTATGCACTGGGCCAAGCATCGGCGGCGTAAGGCGGCAGCCAAGTGTCACCTGCGCCTAGACCTGCAATCGTTTTTGCCGCGTTTCGCCATTCTTAGCTCGGCTCACGACGCCGACAATCGCCGTGCCCGCGAGCTTTGTGCCGGTCTGCGTGAGCGCGAAATCGCCGTGTTTGACAAGGCATATACCGACTACGCACATTTCGAGGAATTGACCCTGGCGCGGCGTCTCGTGCGTGACCCGCGTGAAGGAGGGGATGGCCTGTCGCGTGGTCTCTTTTGCGGAAACTCCAGACCACCGACCATCCCCGCATCGTGCGCGATGAACTGGTGCGCTTGACGGTAGCCGTCTCGCGGCAGGCGTATCCGGGTCTGTTGCGGCGGGTGGTCGCGCGAGTGCAGATCGATGGCCAAGAGCGCGAACTAGAGTTCCTGAGCAATCACTTGCACTGGAGCGCGTGGACCATTGCCGAGTGGTACCGCTGCCGCTCGCAGATCGAAGTGTTCTTCAAGGAGATCAAACAGACCTTACAGTTGAGCGATTTCTTGCGCCACAGCGAGAATGCGGTGCGCTGCGAGATCTGGATCGCGCTGCTCGTGCATTTGCTGTTGCGTTATCTCGCGTGCGTGCATAGCTGAGCGCACAGCTTCACGCGCTCTTCACTATTGTACGCGCAGTGTTGTCGCGGCGCTGGTCGATTGCGGAGTTGTTGCAAAGCTATGGACAGCTAGCGGCAGTTTCCCGCTGCTGGGCCGTCCCGATCAAGCCTATCTGCCCGGCCTAGCCTAAACTCATCGCACAGCCGAAAGTCGGAAAAACATAAGAACGAACGCAAACATCTCAAATCCTTAAACCGAGCCGAGGCACGTGCTCGGAAAACCGCTACGACAGTTGAACTCTGTCCTGCTGACCAGTGGTTATGGGATGCCACTGATTTCGATTTGTGATTCGTCACTCAGCGTAGCCGTTCCTTCATCACGGCAACGCTGGGCTGAATGACGTAATCCCTTCAGGATATTCCGCAGCGCCGTAGGCGCTTTCCCGGAGCGCGACTGTGTGCGAAGCACCAGCCGCAGCACGTCCGCACATCCGAGCTGTAGAATATTTCGACCTATTCGCCCATTCACACGCAGCGTATCTATTCTCTGCAACTTCGCCTTGGCGTCTTCGTTAAATCCGTTTACTGATTTTCATTTGCCGCTTTTCATCCGCGTTTATCCGTGTTCATCTGGTTGAAATCAGAAGCGTAATATAAATCTCCCATCTCCATGCGATACCTTCAGCGAAATATTTTCTGCCTTATGGGATCAGCCATTTTGTGCGCGGGCATTGCCGGTTGTTCGTCGCCAATCGCCAAGTCAAAATCGGGAGCCGCAGCCAAACTACCTTGGGGTTGGACTGGAATCATTGGCACGGGACAAAGTCTGTCCGTCGGGGCGCGTGCGCCGTCCGTCATCACAACCAATCAACCGTACGGCAACCTCAAGCTCTCGACTGATCACCTGCCTTGGCCGATCGATCCGGACGCCAGCACTCTCGCGCTCGTGCCGCTGGTCGAACCCGTTGGCCGGCTTGCTCCCAGATATCCCAGTTCCTGGCCGGAAAACATCGATGGCGAAACCCCGCATACCGCGATGGCCAACGAAATTTCTGCCCTCGTCCAGGCCGACCTGGGTCGTGACTACGTGAGTGTTCACAGTGCCGTCGGCGAAGATGGTCAGGGAATGATTTTTCTCAAAAAGAATCCAACGCAGCGGGGACTTAACGGACATTCTTACGAGGCGGCAATGATTGAAACCAAAGCAATCACGCGTTTGGCGAAAGCCGCGGGCAAGACGTACGGTGTCGGCGCCATCATCGTCACGCACGGCGAAACTGACGCGGGCAATCGAAATTACGAAAATGAACTCTATCAATTATGGCAGGATTACAGTACCGATCTCTCGGCGATCACCGGACAAAAGCAGAAGATTCAGATGATCGTGTCCCAGCAACATGCGTATGGTGACCGTTCGCCGTCCACGTTGGCGCAATGGAAGATCGGCATGGATCATCCTGAAGAGATCGCTTGTTCCGGTCCCAAATATCAATATCCCTATTTCAGCGACGGCGTCCACCTGACGGCTGAGGGATACCAGCAACTCGGCGAGAAATATGGGCAGATCTATTTTGAACGGGTGATTCTCGGCAAGGACTGGCAGCCGCTAGAACCTGTCAATGTGGAGCGTCACGGGAAAACCACCACCATCCACTTTCACGTGCCGAACCCGCCATTGGTCTGGGAAACCAGCTTTCAGCCGCCACACCAGTCGGTTGACGAATGGAAAAGCGGCAAGGGATTTGAGATCAGCACATCCGCTGGAACCAACGTGACGATCACGTCCGCGGAAATCTCCGGCGACAAAGTCATCATCACATGCGCCACCGATCCCGGTCCCAGTGCCCGTGTGGGCTACGCCACGACTGCCGATGGCCGTAATGTCAAAATGATGACGCCCTATCCCGGAACGTCCCGCTGGGGACTGCTACGGGATTCCGACCCGTTCAGGGGCATCAATAGCAAAAAGGTTCAGCCCAACTATTGCGTGGCATTCGAGCTGACCGCACCGTGAGCCATGCCAGCCCGGCCCGACGAAGCGCAGCGGGCTGGACGCCGCCGCCTGCTTGATCCGGTTCAATGCCGCGCTGGCGGAGAAGAGTTATCGCGCCTTTACTACCGCTGGCGGCATCGGCGCATCGTGAACGACCCTCACCTGGCCGGAGATCTGAATCTTGATTCAAACGCGTGAGCAGTCACACTGCCTCCGTTATGATCCAGGAACAATGGACCGCCGTTGATCGCTACATCACCGACACCCTGTTATCGCCCGATCCGTCTCTGGACGCGGCACTCAAAACCAGCGCCGATGCTGGTTTACCGGCGATCAGCGTTTCGCCGAATCAGGGAAAGCTGCTCCACCTGCTGGCTCTGGCGCAGCGAGCGCGGAACATTCTGGAGATCGGCACGCTTGGCGGTTACAGCACGATCTGGCTGGCGCGGGCGCTGCCGGCCGGTGGCCATCTCATCACGCTTGAATCCGATCCCAAGCACGCGGAAGTCGCACGGGCCAATCTTGCGCGGGCAGGAGTGGCCAGCGTAGTCCACTTGCGTGTCGGGCCTGCGCTCGAAACCTTGCCACAACTGGCCGACGAACAACGCGGTCCGTTCGATTTTATCTTCATTGACGCGGACAAGGGAAATTATCTGGGGTATTTCGATTGGGCGCTGAAGCTTTGCCGGTGCGGGACGTTGATCATCGCCGACAACGTCGTGCGCAAGGGAGCGGTGGTTGACACCGCCAGCAGCGATCCGTTGGTCCAGGGAGTTCGGCGATTTAACGAGCGCGTTGCCGCGGAACGTCGCGTCAGCGCCACTACCATCCAGACCGTAGGCAGCAAGGGTTACGACGGCTTCACTCTGGTGGTGGTGATCGGTGAAGCCTGAAGTTGTCCTTCAGAATATGAGCGACCTCCACGACAACATAGATTCAGAACTTGAGAGCTGGATCGCAAAGCAACGCGTCTTCTTTGTGGCCACTGCGCCGCTGGCTGTGAACGGTCATGTCAACGTCTCGCCAAAGGGGGGCGATGCGTTTCGAGTGCTCGGGCCGATGGAAGTGGCGTATCAGGATTACACGGGCAGCGGAGCGGAAACCGCGGCGCATCTTCGGGAGAACGGACGCATTGTCGTCATGTTTTGTGCTTTCGATGGATCGCCGAGAATTCTGCGATTGCACGGGCACGGCGTCGTTGTCCTTCCAAACGATGCCAAATTTGCGACTCTCGAACGGCATTTCCCGGCGCATCCGGCACTCGCGCGTTCGTGCATGTGACTGTGGAACGCGTTTCCACTTCGTGCGGTTATGCTGTGCCCTTCTCGAGTTCCTCGATCACCGGGATGCGCTGGAAAAGTGGGCGGGTGTCAAAGGTCCGGAAAAGTTGAAGAAGGACCGCCTCAGGAAGAATCAGCGGAGCATTGACGGGCTCCCGGCGTTCGACGGTGGTTCATCGATTGTGGTCTGATTTCCGCAATCGCCACCCGCAACCCAAACAATCTGGCGCCTACTCCCAGTTCGTAATGTCGTCTTGGGTCCCAGCCTGACCGTCTTCTCCCATTGACATCAAATCGAATGAATCCGCATTGTGTTTTCCGGGACAACTATAGAGATAGTCGTGTTCCCAGGCGTCCTTGGAGATCTTTTTGACGTACGGACCATGCCAACTTGCGGCATCATTCGGCCGCTGAATCAGGTCCTTGAGAGCATGAGGATAATGCCCGTTTTCGATTTGGAATGTATCGAGCGCCTCACTGAACGCAGCGATCTGCACCTTTGTGGCTTTGATGCGAGCGCCGGGACCCTGCTTTGCGTAGTTTGGGTACACGATGGCTGCCAAGAGACCCAGGATAACGAGCACCAGCAGCATCTCAACGAGTGTGAAACCGTGAACCGAGGGATTGCTGATTCGATTCTTTGCGTGGCGATTGAATTTCATACGATCTGATTTTTTGTTTGTTGATGTGAGAAGTTCCAATACCGGAATCATGCCCGGTCTGAAGCAATGAGGGCACAGCGCGTGCCACACAGAAATCAGCCGGATTTGATGGAGAATTGCGGCATCCACGCGCAAGATTTGCTCGAATCAATTTTCGGTTCGCGCAAGATTTTGCCGGAAGTCCGCTCTGTCATTCTCCGATTAACAAACCGGAACGTAATTCGACTTGCCTGAATTTCTGATTGGGAGTTTGCTGAAGGCACAATGGAAGCCGACCCGACCAAAGCCTAGAATCAGGACGACGCGTCCGGCTTCACCCCGTTCGACGCGCTGAGGTTCAAGAGGCGGCGAAACCAAGAACGTAGAGAAAGCGGCTTATGAAATCCTTTGCTGTTTGCTTCACATTCGGGTTGGTTGCTGTAATTTCAGCCAACGCGTGGCTTCGTCCAGTTTACGAAGATGAGGAAGTGGTTCAGCGTTCGGAGTTGATAGCAATTGGTCACCTGAAAGAGAACTCAATTCAATATGTTCCGTACACCAACAATCCATCCGAAGGGCGATGGTGGGAACATCATGCGACATTCGTAATCACTCAAATCATCAAGGGAACGTCGAATACTAATGAGATTCCCATAATCATCCATTACGGCCTGCTGCCCCTCGTAGGAGGCTACGTCAAACGAGACGGCGGTCTTATGATGAACGTTCGAGGTAATAGCAAAGATTACCCAACAAATCTGGTGCAGATATTTGACACGGGCAACAGCGCGATGAGTTTTAAGCCCGTTGTCGAAGATGCAGGCAAAGACAACATTTGGTTCCTTCGTCGATCGGGTGGTTTGGGGCGCGAGCCGTCGAGCACAAACAATTTAGGGATTCTTGACCCTGAAGACGTGCAGCCATTGAAGTTGAGAAAATATTTTGAAGCTTATCTTTCACCTGATCCAGAAAACGCAGTAAAGGCATATGCCACAGAAAATGCCGACATAGTCGAAAGGTCGCAAAGATATTTGAATCACCTGGAAGTTCAGCGAATTTTGAAAACGGAAAATCCGACGAATCGCGTCGAGGCACTTCTTCCTCATTATCTGAATCGAGAGTCATGGGCTGCCGGAAATTACAACCAAACCAAAGACGAAATTAGAAACGGCATGATTTCTTGCGGAAATATCGCGGGAGAAAAGCTTATCGACATTTTTCAAAACCCAAACCACAGAGACTTTCGACAAAATATCATTTTGATTTGGTGTGACATGAATTACACGAACGTCGCACCGATGCTTATTCAACTTTTGAAAGGCCACGATCAATTTTGGGCGACGCAGAAACTGACGAACGGTTGGTGGAACGCGGATGTTGGTTCAGAGCTGACAAAAAAACGGCGGGACATTTACGGTGAAGTCTATTACAGCGTGGCTGCCTTGCGAACATTTCGTGAACCGCAAGCCAAAGAAGCAATCGAACTCACAAAGAAGCGTTGGGAAGCAATCCCGGCGCGCGCGAGCTTGGATAATCCGCAAATCCTAGAAGAATGTAATGCCGCGCTCAAAGCATTAGATTCGATTCTCAAGCAGTAGCTCCGTAGGCGCGCCCTCTTCGTAGAAACCCATCACCAAGAATTTCAAGCTCCGACAGGAGCGCCATGTGTTTTGGTGGGGCGAGCGTCCTCGCGAGCCGGCTCGTCAGTAGCCTCGCCCCGAATATGCCGCCCCGAACAGGGCTTCATCCTTTTGCGGTGACGTTCTACAACGATGCCGCGCCTACGGCGCTTTAAGTCCATGACTGTACCGTTTGAAACGATTTGTTTCTCATTTTGAGAAAATCTCTCGACGCAAAAACTGCGGATGCTAATCTCCCGAAAATTTCCAGCCATGAGTTTCACTGAACGCGTCGTCCAGTGGCAGCCGTTCTTTATCACGGTTGCGACTGTGGCCGGAACTTTGGTGGGCCTGCTGTTCATTTCGCTTTCCATCAACCGCGAAGCCATCACCGCCGATCACAAGCTGCTCCGGCTGGCGCGCCGCAGTTTTGGGGATTTATTTTCATCCTGTTGATCTCGTTGTTTTTTCTGATCCCGCTCCAAGGCGGTTTTCATCTTGGAATCGAGTTGTGGGCCATCGGCGCTTTGAAGACGAGAATGGTATTGACCCAGATTCTTCAAGCGTCCGGCGACCAGCAAAAACCCTCGTTCTGGAATCTGACCTGCGAATATGTGTTGCCAGTGCTTTCCATTGTGGGATTGGCGATCGGCGGCTGGCGGATTTACAACGAGACTTTGTCGGGAATCTATTATTTTGTCGTGCCGGTCATTGCCACGTTGCTGGCGACGGGGTGCTCCAGTGCATGGCAGTTATTGATCATGGAAAAGAGATGACGCCGCCGCCGCTTTCCCTCGTCGCTCCAATCTGGGGTGTCGCGGAATTAGTTCTAGCCGTCGTCACTCACGCCAAATCCGGCAGGAAAAAGGACCGGGGCTCACTGTTCGTGATTTGGATTGTCTATCTCGTCTGCATCTCGGCGGGAATTACGTGCAGTTACCTGTTCCGTTCTTTCCGGTTACCATGGCCGCACGCGCTGCGCTGGATTGGTTACGGACTGTTTGTAACCGGCGTGGCGTTTCGCTGGTATGCCATTTTTTATCTGGGAAGATTTTTCACACCGAACGTTGTCATTCAGGAAAAGCACCGGCTGATTAAGAACGGCCCGTATCGTTTCGTCCGGCATCCAACTTACACAGGCGGAATCGCCGCCGCAGTCGGACTGACATTTAGTGCAGGAAATTGGCTGTCGTTATCGGTGATTCTCATTCCTATTTTCGCAGTGATGTCCTGGCGGATTCAAATTGAAGAAGCCGCGCTGCTCGAAGCATTTGGCGAGGAATATCGCATTTACATGAAGCGAACGAAGCGGCTGATACCATTGATTTACTGACGGAAACATGACCATTCTCCTGTGGTACAGCCTGAAGGTTACGCGGTTTTTCTTCACAACCAGAAAGGCAAACTTGCGAGTCGCGGCCTCGGTCATTACGTTTAGCCCATGCCGGATTCCACGCTGCCTTCGGTTCAATCTCCCGGCGAATCACCGCGCAGTGCTCCTCCAAAACGGCGGCGCTGGTTGCTCTGGGGATGTGGCGGATTTCTCGCGTTCGCGCTCCTCGTTATCGCCACGGTTGCCATCACTGTCTGGTGGATTCAGCGGCCAATCAAGCCAGTAGTGCTTTCCGCCGAAGAGCAAAAGGTGGTGAACACGAAATTGGAAAAGATGCGGAGCGCTCCTGCCGCGACAAGCGACTCCAAATCAGCGCTTGTTCAAAGCACAAATGCTTCCTCAAGTTCTGCTCCGGGTCACGGCTATCAACCGGGCGGAAAGGAACTACGTTTGACGGAACGTGAATTGAACGGACTGCTCAATCAGAATACAGACCTTGGCAGAAGCGTGCGGTTGGAGTTGGACACCGACGCCATCAATGCTTACGTCGCCGTGCCCGTTCCGAAGGATTTCCCGGTTGGCGGTGGCAGAACTTTTCGCGCGCGCGGCCGGTTCCGCCTTTCCTTGAGCAAGGATCAAGCGCCGGTCGCCCTGTTGGAAGATGTCACGGTGTTGGGCTTGAGCCTGCCCAAGGCCTGGCTCGGCGGATTGAAAGGAAGGAATTTGCTTGCGGACGCGATGGATGAACGCAATGGCTCGGCCGTCTGGAAAGGAATCAAGAGTCTGCGCATCGAGCCGGGAGTAGTCGTCCTCGAAGTGAACGATTGAATTGGCGCGCGGGTTTCTTCTCGCGCCTGCTTTCACTGACTTCCTGAAGGGCCTGTCGTGAATTGTTGGACGGTCCGCCACAGCCATTCCACTCCCAAGCAACCCGGAAGCACAGGCAAAGTTTCGTTGCTACGCAACCGCTTTTTGAGTAGCGTTCCGGCAACGGTGACTTCCATTTTTTCCAGTCTGGCGCATGTCGATTCGTGGTTGACTTATCCGCTGCTGTTGTTGATTGGACTGTTCCAGATTTGGATGTTGATTGACGCGGCTCGGCGCAGGGAATGGATATGGTTTATCTTCATGCTGGCGTTTCCCGGGCTCGCAACGTTCTGGTATTTCTTCTACGTCTATCGTGGCTCGCCTTCGATGCAAGGATTCGAACTGCCGGGAGCGCAGAATCGCCGTCGCATCAAGGAACTTCAGGCGCAGATTCATCACCTGGACAAGGCGCATCACCACTCGCAACTCGGGGACATCTATTTTCAACAAGGCAAATTGAATCAGGCCGAAGCGAGCTATCGCGCGGCAATGGAACGCGACGGCGAGGACATCGACACCCGCGCGCATCTCGGACAATGCCTGCTCCGGCAGAAACGGCCCGCCGAGGCACGCCCGCTGTTGGAAGGCGTCGTCGCCGAAAAACCCGAACACGATTATGGCTATTCGCAGATGGCGCTGGCAGAAACGCTCGCCGCGCTGGGCGATACCGATGCCGCGTTGAAGATTTGGAAGCACGTCACGGAGAACCATTCCTATCCTCGGGCGAAAGTCCAGCTCGCCGAGCTTTATGTCGCGCGAAATCAACCGGACCTCGCGCGCGCCGAGTTGAACGAAGTGATTGCGGATGACGCTCACGCGCCGGCGTTCCAGCGGAAGCGCGATCGCGTTTGGATTCGCCGCGCCAAGGGCCTGATGCGAAAGCTCGGCTGATCTACAGCCTCTCTCCTGCAACTGAGATTGGCCTTCCGCTTCAAGCCAAACTATTTCATCTTCGGAACGTGCCAAACCTGATTGCCATCGTCGGCCGGCCCAACGTCGGCAAGTCCGCGCTGTTCAACCGCATCGTCGGACGGCGCATCGCCATCGTGCACGACCAGCCCGGCGTCACGCGCGACCGCATCAGCGCCGAGGTCGAATGGCGCGGGCGGCCCTTTCACGCTGGTGGACACCGGCGGCATCGGCTTGCTGCGCCGCGAGAAGGCGAACGACGTCATCGTCAAGGCGGCGCTCGAACAGGTGGACCTCGCCATCGAAGCGGCCGACGTCATCATCCTCGTGGTCAACGTGCAGGAAGGCGTCGTGCCGCTGGACCGCGAAGTCGCCGCAGCGCTTGCGCCGACAGCGGCAAACCGGTCCTCGTCGCCGTCAACAAGGTGGACACCGACCGGGCTGGAGCCCGCGCGCGTCGGAATTCGCCGAACTGGGCTTCGACAAGAATCTTCCCGGTCAGCGCGATTCACGGCGAGGGCATCGAGCCGTTGATGGATGCGGCGATGGCGCTTTCGCAACTCGCGAATCGCGGATCCAGAATCGAGCCAATGCGGCAGAAGATCGCAGCACCAAGCGTCACGCATCACGCCGAACTCGACCCTCTGAAACTCGCGATCGTCGGCCGCCCGAATGTCGGCAAGTCCTCCATCATCAACGCGCTCACGCAATCCGAGCGCGTCGTCGTCAGCCCGATTCCCGGCACGACGCGCGACGCGGTGGATGTGCCGTTCGAGGTCGAGACCGAGGGCGTGCGGCAATACTATGTTCTGATTGACACCGCCGGCCTGCGCAAAACGCGGCGCGTGGATGATTCGATTGAATTCTTCAGCGTCAAACGCGCCGAGGATTCCATCGCCCGCTGCGACATCGCCATTCTGGTCCTGGACGCCGAGGCCGGCATCACCGAGCAGGACAAGAAGGTCGCCGACCGGATCGTCGAGGAACGCAGGGCCTGCATCGTGGTGGTCAACAAATGGGACCTGTGGACGAAGCCGTCCGCAAGGCGCGCGAGGAGGAGATTCGAGCGCCGCGAACGAAGGACGAGCCGGCAAGCGCCGCGAACGTCATGACCACGCTCGCCGAGTTCGGCGAATGGGTGCAGGAACATCTGTTCTTTCTCGATTACGCGCCGGTGATCTTCACCTCGGCCAAATCCGGCTTTCACCTGGATCGCCTGCTCGAAGCCGTGCGCTACGTCGCCGCGCAGCTGCAGCAGAAAGATTCCCACGGCGATCCTGAATCGCACCTTGCAGGATGCCGTCGAGCGCCGCCAGCCCGTCAGCGCGCGCGGGCCATCGCCTGAAGTTCTTTTACGCGACCCAGGTGAGGCAGGCGCCGCCCACGTTCCTGCTCTTCGTCAATCGCGACGAACTTTTCTCCGACCAGTATCAAGAAATATCTCGGCGGACCAGATGCGCCGCGCGTTCGGCTACGAAGGCTGCCCGATCGTGCTCGTGCCAAAGCCGCGCCCGAAGACCATCGAGCCGGTGCGGAAATTCAAGGCCGCCGACGCAAGCAGGACTCGCAGCTTAATCCGGAGGCGTGCGACTGGTTGTCCGCAGCGACGTTATTCCGCAGCTGGGAATAACCTGTAGCGGAATTCGGCGTCTGATTCCACAGGGTTTTTGCTTCGCGAAATAACGTTTGCGTAAATTTTTTGAGAATTTTCTTGTTACCCCAACATGTGGTGGTAAGTTTGTCGTGTTACCCCAACTAATGGGGTATGTGCTAGGCCTCGAAGCGAGGCCCAACTGCTTGAGGAATTATGCAAATTTGAACCAAGTCTGCCGGATGTCTTCGTTGAAGGTCGGTCAACGAGAGCAGACGGCAGCAACAGCAGAATGAAAGGAAAATCATGATAGATGCCAGCGAACAAGTTTTGTCTGCCGCTCACCACACACGGCCGCCGCCGGTCCGCGACTGGTCAGCCGCGACTCGCAGCTCCAAGAACAGCGTCCGGCGGCTAGGAAATCGCTCAGCATCCGAGCAGCGATCTTCAGCGATCCCAAGGTCAAGCCCTTCGACCAGATCGAATGGGAACGGCGCACCGCCGAAATCACCGACGACGCCGGGCAAGGTCATCTTCAAGCAGGAAAATGTCGAGGTGCCCAAGTCCTGGTCGCTGCTGGCCACCAAGGTGGTCGTCTCGAAATATTTTTACGGCGAGCAAAACACGTCCGGAGCGCGAGACCTCCGTGCGCCAGCTCATCCATCGCATCTGCCGCACGATTGCGGATTGGGGCATCAAGGACGGCTATTTCACCAAAGCGGACGGCGAAGTGTTCTACGACGAACTGACCTGGCTCTGCCTGAACCAATATGGCGCGTTCAATTCGCCGGTCTGGTTCAACGTCGGGCTGTATCACCAATACGGCGTCGGCAACAACTCCAGCCGCGGCAACTGGTTCTACAATCCGCAAGACCGGCGAAGCCGAGCGCGGCACGACGCAATACGAATATCCGCAGTGCAGCGCCTGCTTCATCCAGTCGGTCGAGGACAACATGGAACCATCATGCACCTCGCCTACAGCGAGGCGATGCTCTTCAAGTTCGGCTCCGGCACCGGCACCGATCTTTCGCCCATCCGCTCGAGCAAGGAAAAACTCAGCGGCGGCGGCCGGCCGAGCGGCCCGCTGTCCTTCCTGAAAGTCTATGACCAGGTGGCCAACGTCGTGAAGTCCGGCGGCAAGACCCGCCGCGCCGCCAAGATGAACACGCTGCGCGACTGGCACGGCGACATCGAGGAGTTCATCGACGCCAAGCAGAAGGAGGAGAAGAAGGCCTGGGCGCTGATCGAGCAAGGCTACGACGGCTCCTACAACGGCGACGCCTACGGCAGCGTCATGTACCAGAACGAAAACCTCTCCGTCCGCGTCAGCGACGAGTTCATGCAAGCCGCCATCGACGGCAAGGAATGGTGGACGCGCGCCGTCACCACCGGCAAGCCGCTCGCAAAAGAAGGACGCCAGCACGCTGCTGCACAAGATCGCCGAAGGCACCTGGATTTGCGGCGATCCCGGGCCTGCAGTACGACGGCGCGATCCAGAAATGGCACACCTGCAAAGGCACCGAGCCGATTCACTCGACCAATCCGTGCTCGCGAATACGTCTTCCTCAACAACACCGCCTGCAATCTCGCCTCGCTGAACCTGATGAAGTTCAAGCGCGAGGACGGCACGTTCGATGTCGAGCGCTTCAAGGCCGCCGTGCGCATCTTCATCACCGCGCAGGAAATCCTGGTGGACAACGCCAGCTACCCGACCAAGGAGATCGCCGAGAACTCGCACATCTTCCGCACGCTGGCCTGGGCTACGCCAACCTCGGCTCGCTCATCATGAGCTACGGCCTGCCCTACGATTCCGACGAAGGCCGCGCGCTGGCCGGCGCGATCACCGCGATCATGACCGGCCACGCCTACGAGCAATCGGCCGAAATCGCCGGCGTCATGGGCGCCGTTCAAGGGCTATCGCGACGCCCGCTGCGCGCACGTGTCCAAGCCGCTGGCGAAGGACAACGTCGAATCCATGCTCGGCGTCATTCAGCTGCACCGCGAGGCGGTCGAGGACATTCAGCCCAGCGCAGGAATTCAATTACCTGAAGGAGGAAGCGCGCACGCTGCTGGGACCGCGCGCTGGAACGCGGCCGCGAAGCACGGCTACCGCAACGCGCAGGTCACCGTGCTGGCGCCCACCGGCACCATCGCGTTCCTGATGGACTGCGACACCACCGGCGTCGAGCCCGACATCGCGCTGGTGAAATACAAGCTGCTGGCGGGCGGCGGCATGTTGAAGATCGTCAATCGCACCGTGCCCGAAGCGCTTGCAGCGGCTCGGCTACAGCGCCGCAGGAGATCGAAGCGCATCATCGCGCACATCGAGAAATTCGACACCATCGAAGATGTCGAGGAGAACGGCGCAGACCGTTCGCAGCGGCCTGAAGCCGGAACATCTGCCGGTCTTCGACTGCGCGTTCAAGCCGTATCGCGGCAAGCGCAGCATTCATTACCTGGCGCATCTGAAAATGATGGCCGCCGCGCAGCCGTTCATCAGCGGCGCCATCTCCAAGACGGTCAACATGCCGAACGAAAGCACCGTCGAGGACATTCGCGACGCCTACGTGCAGGCCTGGAAGATGGGCCTCAAGTGCGTGGCCATTTATCGCGACGGCTCGAAGCGTTCGCAGCCGCTCAACACCAAGAAGACCAATGAAGGCGGCGACAAGGCCGCCGGCGCCGGACACGTCCGCGCTGGAAGCGCGCATCAAGGAACTCGAAGCCGAAGTCGCCGAGCTTGCGCGCGCAGGCCGGCAAGCCGCTGCGCCGCCGCCTGTCCGACACCCGCACCGCCATCACCCACAAGTTCGATATCGCCGGCCACGAAGGCTACCTCACGGTCGGCTTGTTCGAGGACGGCCAGCCGGGCGAACTGTTCATCACCATGGCCAAGGAAGGCTCCACCATCGGCGGCCTGATGGACAGCATCGGCACGCTGACCAGCATGGCGCTGCAGTACGGCGTGCCGCTGGAAGCGCTGGTCAAGAAATTCGCCCATCAGCGCTTCGAGCCGTCCGGCTTCACCAAGAATCCGGAGATCCGCAACGCCTCCTCCATCACCGACTACGTGTTCCGCTGGATGGCGGTGCAATTCATTCCCGGCTATCGCGAAGCGGCCACAGCCGAACCGCAATCAGCCGGAGCTGGCCATGCCCGGCTGTTGGAGGAAGTGAAAAAAAAGGTAAACCGGCCGGTGCCGGAACTGCCGCTCTCGGAAGACACCGACGTCGTGGATGTCAAAGCCGCGGAATGGGAATGGCCACAAGCACGAGCAGACCGCTTCAGCGGAACGCGTCGTGAAAACCCTCAGCGATTCCGTCGCCCATTTCCAACAGGACGCGCCCACCTGCCCAAACTGCGGCCACGTCGCCGTCCGCAACGGCGCCTGCTACAAGTGCCTCAACTGCGGCGAAAGTTTGGGGTGCAGTTAAGGGCGCGGATTCGTCCAGTCTTGTTCTAATGTGGAACCGGACTACGACAATATTTCGTTCGGGACTGTGTCAATGCACAAGTCAGGCCGGGAAGGTACTACGGCTTCCCGGCCTGTGCTTCAGAACTCCACAAGCCAGGCAGCTCGGTCATCCTTTCGTTATCCGCTTGTAACCGATAATTCCTTCCACGATTGCCCGCGCCAATTGACGCCGGTAACCGGCATCAAAAATCTTCTTCCCTTCCGCGGGATGTGACATGAAGCCGCCCTCAACGAGAATTGCCGGCATTCCTGCTTCGCACAGTACTTTAAAGCGTGCGCGGCGCACTCCTCGATCCTCGGCGGACAACTCCTTGAGCAGACAGTTATGCACTTGATACGCCAGCAGCATGCTCGAATTGTCATAGCGATTACCCTGCACCCAGCGTGTGTCCCCTTCCCCGCCAGCGTTTGTTGACTTCGCGCCAGCGGGCGTCACGCAATAAGTCTCCACGCCATTCACGCTTCGATCCGATGGAAACGAATTGAAATGAAGGCTCACGAATAAATCCGCTTTCTGCCGGATGGCGGTGCGCGAGCGGACGGGCAGATCCACATACGTATCTTTCGTGCGCGTTAATGTCACTTTGAAACCAGCCTTCTGAAGTTGCGACCTCACTTCCTGTGCCAGCAGCAAGGTGTACTCCTGTTCTTCGTTTTGTCCGACGCGATATCCGGGATCGGTCCCGCCATGACCGGGATCGAGGCAAATCGTTTTGATTTTCTTGCTCGACGAACTCACGGTGGGAGATAGCACTGGCGCGAGCGTTTCGTCCAAATCCAATTGTGCGATGTAGGCCGCGCCGTCCCGATAAAGCAACGGGAACGAGAGCCAGACCTGGACACCATTTATCTCTGCCTGGCGCGAATTGACAGTGAATGCGATCCGCGCACTGCGATCGGTCAATTGCACCGCTTTCTCGCGCTCGGTCCAGCGCACGGTATAATTCCGGCTTTCTGCCCAATCGTCCAGACGGCGGTACTTCCTGCCCGAATTTTGAATCCGTTCTTCAGCCCCTGGCAAGGCGACGATGGGCAGCAGCAAGAGAAGCAAAAAGATCGCGGCCACATTCTTCATTGGAGGCGCACTCTGCAGAGTTGCAAAACTAAATTCAAGCGAATTGCCGTTTACTGTTGCCTTCGCCCCGCCCCATCGAATAGTTTTTGCGTTCATTACATTTTTGAAGGAAGTTCTTTTGAATTATGGACAAGACTGCAGAACTGAAAATCGACGGCAAATCTTATAAGCTTCCAGTCGTTGAAGGATCGGAGAAAGAGCTTGCGGTAAACATCTCCTCGTTGCGCAACGAAAGCGGATACATCACCCTTGATGACGGCTACGGCAATACCGGCTCTTGCCAGAGCGCCATCACTTTCATTGATGGCGAACAAGGCATTCTCCGCTATCGCGGCATCCCTATTGACGAGCTCGCCGAGAAGTCCACTTTCATCGAAGTCGCGCACCTGCTGATCATGGGCAAGTTGCCGAACAGTGCCGAACTGCGGCGCTTCTCAGAGCTGCTCACCGAGAACGAGATGTTGCACGAGGACATGAAGTACCATTTCGAAGGCTTCCCGCCCAATGCGCATCCGATGGCCATTCTGTCCTCGATGATTAATGCCTCGAGCTGCTTCTATCCTGAGCTCGTCACGCAGGAGACGATGAAGAACCATTTCGAGGTTGAAGCGGCGCGGCTGCTATCGAAAGTCCGGACCATTGCCGCCTTCGCGTACCGGAAATCGCGCGGATTGCCTTTCATCTATCCGAAGCCTGACTACAAGTACACGGCGAACTTTCTGCACATGATGTTCTCGCTACCGTATCAGGATTACGAGTTGAAGCCTGAAATGGTGAAGGCGCTGGATTTGATTTTCCTCCTCCACGCCGACCACGAGCAGAACTGTTCCACCGCCACCGTGCGCATGGTTGCCTCCAGCCGCGCGAACCTGTTCGCCAGCGCGGCAGCCGGCGTTTGCGCTCTCTGGGGTCCGCTACATGGCGGGGCGAATCAAGCCGTGCTTGAAATGCTCGAAGACATCCATAGCTCCGGTGATGACGGCTCAAAATTCATCGCCGCAGCCAAGGACAAGACGAGCGGCAAGAAACTGATGGGTTTCGGACACCGGGTTTACAAGCATTACGATCCCCGAGCAAAGATTATCAAGCGGGCCTGTGATGAGGTTTTGTCGAAATTGCACGTCAATGATCCGTTGTTGGATATCGCCAAGCATCTGGAGGAAGCTGCGCTTAAAGATTCTTACTTCGTCGAGCGTAAACTCTATCCGAATGTGGACTTCTACAGCGGCATCATCATGCGTGCCCTGGGAATTCCGATCGAGATGTTCACGGTCATCTTTGCCATTGGCCGCATGCCCGGCTGGATTGCGAACTACAAGGAAGTAATGGAAGATCAACAAAGCCGCATCTACCGGCCTCGCCAGATCTATACCGGGCCCACGCTCAACAGTTACATCCCCATCAAAGATCGAAAGTAACGTCTTCTGGACAGAGCTTCGACTCAGATGCAAAGGCGTCCGGTCAATTCAATGGTGGGAAGCGATGGCTCCAAACATTCCCAAGGCAAAGATCAGAATGCCAATGATTGCTCCCAGGATTAAGAGTATGGTCGCGATCATTCCGCAGATCTTGCCCCCTTGGGTTATGCTGCGCCCGCTTGGATCCATGGTGCCGGCGTCCATTTCCTTAAGATCACTGTTGCCCATAACCCACGCGACGATTCCCAACGGCCCGCATATCACCAGCCCGAGGATTCCGAAGATGCAGGATCATTGTTCCACGATGAGGTTTCATATTAGTTAGTTAGAGTTAACCGCCGATGATGTTTTAGAAGCGCATTTGAAGTGCGGCAAGCCAAAATCAAATGAATATCCACGAATATCAAGCGCGCCAACTCCTGGCCCAATCCGGCGTTGCCATTCCGCCGGGTGATGTTTGCGAAACTGCCGCGGCAGCAAAGGCGATTGCCGAAAAGCTTTTTGCCGACGGCGCGAAAATCGTCGTCGTAAAATCCCAGATTCATTCCGGTGGGCGAGGCAAAGGCACGTTCAAAAGCGGATACAAAGGCGGAGTCAAGGTCGTCAAAACCACTGATGAAGTGTTCGATGCCGCAAAGAACATGCTCGGCAATGTGCTCGTCACCAAGCAAACCGGCGCCGAAGGCAAACTCGTCAGCAAATTGCTCGTCGCGCTCGCGCCTGACATCCAGAAGGAACTTTACCTCGCCGTGCTGCTTGACCGCGCTGCGTCCTGCCCTGTCGTCATGGCCAGCACCGAAGGCGGGATGGACATCGAGGAAGTTGCCGTGAAAACCCCCGGGAAGATAATTAAGGAACACGTTGATCCCAGCGTCGGTTTGATGCCGTTTCAGACGCGCAACATGGCTGCTGCTCTCGGATTGAAAGGCGATTTGATCGCGCAGTCAGCAAAGCTCATCTCTGGCGTTTACAAAACCTGGTGGGAATGCGACGCAACGCTGGTCGAAATTAATCCACTCTGCGTTGTGAAGAACAACGATGGCAAGCTCGGCATGCTCGCCGTGGACGCGAAGATTTCGCTCGATGACAACGCGCTCTATCGTCACCCGAACATTCAGGTGATGCGCGACATCGCCGAAGAAGCGCCACTCGAAACCGAAGCGAGCAAATACAATCTCAACTACATCAAGCTCGATGGCAATATCGCCTGCCTTGTCAACGGAGCCGGCCTTGCCATGGCCACCATGGACATCATTCAGCATTACGGCGGCATGCCCGCGAATTTTCTGGATGTCGGCGGCGGCGCTAGCAAGGAACAGGTCACGGCGGCGTTCAAAATCATTTTGCAGGACCCGAACGTGAAGGGAATCCTGGTGAATATTTTCGGCGGCATCATGGATTGCGATGTGATCGCCACCGGAATCGTTGCGGCGGTGAAGGAAACTGGATTGAAACTTCCGCTCGTTGTCCGGCTCGAAGGCAATAACGTTGCCGCAGGCAAGAATACTCTCGCCCAATCCGGCCTCAAACTCATCGCTGGCGACTCAATGGCCGATGCGGCGCAGAAAGTCGTGAAGGCCGTCGGCAAATAGCGACTGGTTCTCACGAAATGCATCGGGGCGTTAAGGCACCTCAACCAAACGGAAAGCCGCGCGACGACCTTGAGCCATATCGCCGGCTCGTCGACTTGCAGAAACAGCTCATCACGGTGGCGAGGAAGAACGAGCAAGCGCGACAGGAATGCGCCGCACTTCAGGAGAAAATCACCGCTGAACTAATCCAGCCTCCGCAAACGCGCAACGGCTTGGGACAACGCATGCGTCAGAAAGCCAACCTGCTGTTGAACCGGATTTCGCGTTTTACGCGAGACTAGATCTTTGGCTCGTGGAAGACGACCAAAGTTTTCGTTTGGGCGATCGTTCTTGAAGGGAATAGGCCAGTTTGCTTTCATAGGAACATGGGAAACGAAGGAGTTACGATGATGAGCCGCGCACGATGGCATGCTTGGGATTTGGCAAATCATGCTGTTCGGCAGACATTAGCCGGCTATTCGAGAAAGGACTGAAGATGAAATCAATATTTTTTGCGCTATCGTTGTTGGTTCTAATGACCAGCTCAGGCTTTGCACAGGGGACGAACTACCCCAAGGCGAAAGTAAGCTTCGAGGACTTCAAGGGGATTGTTACGGAAGTGGAGGCTCACCGAGCCAGCCGCCTCATCGACCTCGATACATTCCTGAAGATGAGCAAGGAGCCGGGGGCCATCATTTTTGACAGTCGTTCGGATTTCCGCTTCGATCGCATCCACGTGAAAGGCGCAAAACACTTGGCCTTTACCGACTTCACCCAGGACAATCTGGCGAAAGTCATTCCGACTTTCGAGACCAAGGTTCTGATTTACTGCAACAACAACTTCGACGGCAACCAGACGGATTTTGCTTCGAAGGTTGCCCTGCCAAATCCCAAGCCAGCCGACGCAGTCGCAAAGCAATTCGCCGCCCAGGCGAAGCCGCTCATGATGGCACTGAACATTCCGACATACGTCAATCTGTATGGATACGGCTACAGGAATGTTTACGAGTTGCATGAGCTAGTCAAAGTGACTGATCCCAGAATTGAGTTTGAAGGATCCATTGTGGAGCAGAAACCCACGCCCTCTGTTGCCGAGTGAGTGACGAAGCGATGCGGAATCCGTCACAGACACGCAGCAGGCTTACCGAAATGAAACATTACAAAAGCAACGAATGGAACTTTGCCATTGATATTCCCAAGCGCTGGCATTCGTTTCCTCCTGTTTCCAGCAACAGCCCGTTCGAGGTCATCCGCTTTTCATCAAAGGAGGACGGCACGCATCTCGTTATTGTTTTCCGCGCACCTCATGATCCGAAGCAAACGCTTAAACAGGTTTGCGATGAAGCCCAAAAGAGGCTGGCCGCCCAGAACTTCGGCAACTTCACCACTACCGAAACCAAAATAGGTTCCAGACCGGCGCTCGTGCTCGAGTTCGACAGACCTCATCCATCCGGGCGCTGGCTTTGGCGCAGCACCCCGAACGACAAGGAAACCGGCACCTGGAGCTGCCGCGAATACTTCGTCGCCGACGGCACGCTCCAATACACTCTTGGTATTCGGAACAACCAACAAAGATGCCATGTTCGAGCTTTATGATCGCATGGCCAGGAGTTTCGAATTCAGCGCAGAGTAAGTCCTGAGGTGTCCTTATCTTACCAACAGCGGTCGCCATTGGAAAAGCTCGTTCGGCCAGAGATAGCTCCCAGGTTTGATTGTCAGTGACACGCCCGGCATTGAATCAATCTTAAATGTCGCGACGCCGGGCGACAGTTCGCGCATGACCTTCAATCGTCGCCAGCCCATTTGCCGCGCAAGTTCGACCGCTGTGGCTCCGCCTTCCGCATAAATCGCACTCACTGGTGTTTCACGAATTGCTGACGCAGCGACGCGCGCCAGAAGCTGAGTCAACCGCCGCTCAATGGCGCGCTTGCGGATGATCGGAGGTCCAATCTGCACCACGACGCGCGGGTGGAGCTTCAGCGCATCCGCCACACGCCGACCTATCCTGACACAATTCCTCACGCCAAACTTCGCGTCGCGATTCAGACATCGGCCGATCGAAAATACGGGCGCTCCCGATCGCCGTGCCGCATTCACAAACGCCCGCGTGGACCGGCTGATCGAGCCGCAGACAAAGAGTTCAGATCCGGTCACAGTAGCGCCGGTGTTTCGCCTGTTCGGTGAACCTGGAGCGTGTGAACGGCTGATTTCAGGATTTACCACGTCAATCTTGTCGTCCAATTCAGGCCGGACGTTTACGCCACCTTCCAGGAGCGCGCCAAAAAATTCAGCTCCGCCGGCGAGCAGTATTCCTGGACGACCCTGCGTTGCCCACCATTGAAGATCGCGCGAGGTGGCGACTTCGCCCACGTTGATTCCGGATTTCAAGATTGCGCCACCCGCTCGGCAAATCGCAACTGGCAGCCTGCTTGTTCGCCCGAGCAGATCAATGACGTCCGCCGAAGTCCGCGGATGCTGTGGGTCTTTGGCAAAGTCCGTTCGGTGAAGGGGCCTGCCTTTGACGAAGTAATTCCCGTGTTCGATTGTTCGTCCCAAACCTGGATTCGCCGGAACAAGCAAAACGCGCTCAAACCCGAGTTGCTTCATTGCCGCTTCGAGCTCGGCAATGACCGGGCCGCGCAGGACGGAATCCACCTTCTTGTAAATCCAGTTCGCGCCCAGCTTGCGGAGAGACGCGACTGCGCCGCTCACGCGACGCGCTGCTTCACGTGGAGAGCACAGACGTGAGTCGGTGTCCACGCAAACCAAAGCAACTTCGCGGCTGGCCCGGCCATCAAGAATCACCTCAGCCGACAAGCCGTGTCGCCAGCCGATGCCGGCAATCTCGGCGGCGCCGGTCAAATCATCGGCAATCACTCCAATCATTCCGACGTCCCTCCACAACTCCGCGCGGTCGCCAGTTGCGCAGCTATGCGGATTGCTTCAAACAGGCTGCTGGGGTCCGCGACGCCTTTCCACGCGATGTCGAAAGCGGTGCCGTGGTCCACCGACGTTCGGACGATGGGCAGGCCAAGCGTGACATTCACTCCGATGTCGAACGCCAGCATCTTAAATGGAATGTGTCCCTGGTCGTGATACAGCGTGACGATTACGTCGAAGCGTTTGCGCTGATGCGCGGTGAAGGCTGCGTCGGGCGGCAACGGTCCTTCAACCAGGATTCCGCGCGCCCGCGCCCGCCCAATGGCAGGTGCCACGAAGCGTTCCTCCTCACGTTTGCCAAACAGACCGTGTTCTCCAGCGTGCGGATTCAATCCACAGACGCCAAGCCGCGGTGAACGGCCGAGGAATTTCCGCATCGCGTCTGCTGAGAGTTCAATCACATCCAGCACGCGCTTGACCGAGAGTTTCTTCGGCGCGTCAGCGTAACCGATGTGCGTCGTCACCATGCTGACCGTGAGCGCTTCAGAATGGAGCATCATACAACTGCGCTTGGCGCCGGTAAGCGCGGTGAAGATTTCCGTGTGGCCCGGATAAGATACACCGGAAAGCCGCAGTGCTTCTTTGTGAATCGGCGCGGTCACCACGCCGTCAATCTGCTTGCACAATGCCGATTGAATCGCCTGCTCGATGAAAATGAGCGCCGCCTTACCGCATGCCGCTGAGATCTTACCGGGCCGAATCATGCCTGCATCAATTGCGGCACAATTGACGATCGTGGGTTCTTTTACCGGTTCTCGCTTTCCCCATTCCGCCAGGGACAGCGTGCTATAAGTCCGGTGAAACCTATGAGTCGCAGCCGCCACGCGTTTGATCACGTTCACGTCGCCAAACAACACCGGGATGCACAGTTTTAGCACTGACGGTTCCGCGAGCGCGCGCAGACAAATCTCCGGTCCAATTCCAGCCGGATCACCCATGGTGATCCCGAGGACCGGTTTGACGCGTTTCTGGAAAGGGGTTTCAGCCCGATGAGCTTGTGTTTTTGACTTCGCCATTTTCAGGAACGGCTAACGCCATTCGTGCTTCGGATATTTCCGCTGCAACTCCGATTTGATCTTCGGATAATGCTCTCGCCAGAAATTCTCCAGGTCCTGGGTCACTTGTACGGGTTTCATGCCGGGCGTGAGAATGTGAACGAGAACCGGCACACGGCCCAGCGCAATTTTCGGCGTCTGCGTCACGCCATAGAGTTCCTGAATCCGCAACGCGATATGCGGCGGATTGGCAGGGTCGTAGGTAATTTTTGGATTCCTCCCATTGGGAAGGAAAAGCCGTTCCGGCGCGTGCTTATCCAGCAATTCGCGCTGCGCGGCTGAAAGCCATGAATACACCACGGGCTTCACGTCGCGGTCCTTGATTTCCTTGTAGCCGAATGCGCCATGGCACAGTTGTTCAATGAGATGACTTCGATCCTCATCCGTAATCGGCGGCAATTGGAGGTCCGGGCACCATTGGTTCAATAGGTTCACGCGCAGAATCCATTGCTCGACCGCGTGATCCCATTCCTTCAGCGCGAGACGTCCTGCGATGACTTCGTCCGCCAGCAAACGTGCGGCAGCGTCGGCAGGCGGTGGTTCAACCCGCCGCGCCGAAAGCGCAAGTCCGCGAAAGCGGGAAAGCTCTGCTGCCATTACGCGCTTTTGCGTCGAATCAAACTGGACGTGCATTTCGGTTTGAATGTCCTCGGGGAAGAATTCCCGAAGCCAATCTGTTTCGATTGCAGTTGCGAGCGAAAGAATCGTATTCACTTCCTTGTCCTTGCCCTCGACTTCGCGGACTTCGGCGGCGACAAACAACGGCGCGTGCTGGACGACGCTTTCGCGAGCGAGCACACCGCGCCGGCCATGGACGAGTTCGCAGCGCAGCGTTCCTTGATCGAGCCGGTGCGCCACACGATCCGAAAAGCCGATCAGCACACAGCGTTGCAGCGCCTCGTCCTTGACTTCTCGCGGCGCAACGTCGAGGCCTTCGCGCGCGGCAATGCGCAGAAAATGCTCCAGCAATGGCCCGACCTGCCGCGCGGTCACAGCGTGAATACCGAGCTTGCGACAGGAGTCGAGGCGGAACTGGCTCTTCGCCGCGTAGGTCCAAGCGCGCATGAGAATCCAGAAATCCGAAGACGCCTTTTCGCCGAGGAAATCCTCCCGCAATGATTTAGTCTCGCGATCCACGTTGCGCAGGAGCAGGTCGCGTCCTTGCGTGAGCGCAGCGACCAGGCACGCCTGATAAACGCAACCGTAATCCTGCGCCGCAAGGAGCATTCGCGAATAGCGTGGGTGAATTGGAAACGCAAGCATTTTGCGGCCGACGGGAGTGATTTCTGTAGGACAGGCATCCTGCCTATCTCCATCATCATTCTGGCGCTCAGCATTTGCCGTCTCGACAGAACGTGAGGTGCCTGGCGGACTGTCAGCAGGAATTTTTTGATCTGAGACAGCCGGGACGTTCGTCCTACGATGCAACGCTCCCAAATCCGTCAGCAGTTCCTCGGCGTGCGCGAGACTGTGTTCGTCCGGTGGTTCGAGCCAGCGGAATTGTCTCAGGTCTTCCACTCCGGCCGCCTTCAATGTGAGCACGACTTCCGCGAGGTCGAGTCGCTTGATTTCCGGCAATTCCCGCGCGGGCAGATGCGAATGTTCCTCGCGTGACCACAATCGCATGCAGATGCCCGGCGCCGTGCGACCGGCCCGTCCGGCGCGTTGCTCTGCCGAAGCCTGGCTGATGCGCTCGACGAGGAGCATGTTGATACCTCGATGTGCGTCATAGCGTGGAATCCGCGCAAGCCCGCTGTCAATGACGAGCCGAACTCCGTCAATCGTCAGCGACGTTTCGGCGACATTGGTGGAAACGACGACTTTCGGCTGGCGATAGCGAGCGACAGCAGCATCCTGGTCGGTGGGCGGCAATTCACCGTGCAGCGGTAGCAGAATAAAACCTTTCGATTCGTCAGAATGGCGAATCGCTTCAATCGTTTGGGCAATTTCAAATCCACCCGGCATGAACACAAGCACGTCGCCGGTTCCGCCGGAATTCACGTAGCAGCTGAATGCATCGGCGGCCTGTTCCCATATCGGCCGCTTGTCCGAGTAGCTCGGGTCGGCGGCGTATTTGATTTCGACTGGAAACGTGCGGCCTTCGGAGGTCAGCACGGAACAGGACGCGCGATTTCGGATTTCGGATTTCGGATTTCGGATTTCGGAGAAATAATCTGTGAGCAAATCGGTATCGAGCGTGGCGGACATGACCGCGAGCCGCAGTTCCGGTCGCGAAGTCTCCTGAACGTCCAACGCGCGGGCGAGCGTGATGTCGCCGTAGAGATGCCGCTCGTGAAATTCGTCGAAGATGAGTGCCGAAATTCCCGTGAGCTTCAGATCATCAATCATCTGACGGAGCAACACGCCTTCGGTTACGAAACGAATTTTCGTCGCGTCCGAAGTGACGTTCTCGAATCGAATCTGATAACCCACTTCGCGTCCGAGCTTCACACCAAGTTCGTCCGCGACGCGCGCGGCCAGCAATCGCGCGGCGAGGCGCCGTGGTTGGAGAATGACAACTTGCCCGTTGTTGAGCAGGCCCGATTGCAAAAGCATTTGCGGAACTTGCGTGGTTTTTCCTGAACCGGTCGGTGCGGAAAGAATCAGGCGATTTCCGGCACGCAGCGCCTCGGCAATCTGCGAATGGATTTCCCAGATGGGAAGCGAAGTTTCAGGCACGGGCAAAAACGGTAGCTGCTCAGAATTGAATGTGGCGCAATGCGAAGGCAACAATGGTAATTACCAGCATCAAACCCGCCGGCATGAACTTCTTTGTTTTTACCACGCGAATCGCGAACACGACAAGCAGCGCAGCAAGCAGCACATCCGCCATGTAAGGTTGAAACACAATTCCAGCCGCGCAGAGGCTGAGCGCCGCCGCAAATGCGACTGACATGATGAGCGACACCTTGCTCTTCGCTTTCAGAAAGCCGATCAGGCCGCCGATGACGAGCAGGATGATGTAAATCCAAAGTACCTTTGCAGGATTCATTGGGGGAAGTGTAATTGCACGGAAGCAGAAATGGCAGAAAAATCTACTCCGCCTGCACGTCCAAGCTCAGAATCTCACCCGGCTCGCATTCGGCAATCACCTCGAACGGACGGCAGCAAACCTCGCAGTCGGTCGTGAAGCGTTGCGATCCAACACTCGTGTCCACCGCAATTTCAAACGACTGACCGCAATACGGACACTGAATCCTTTCGGAGATTTCCACGAGCTATTGTGACTCGTTCTGACGCATGGAGCAACCCCAGCCGGCCCGACCCAGCCTATTGCGGCGCTTGCGTGCTTCAGCCATTCAGGTAAGGATTCGATACAGCATTCTCGAGATGCTCAGCGCCGTGACTACTCATGTCATGGCGCGCTGTCGCGATTGTTGCTGCGCTGGATTCATGACGTTCGTGGGCTTGACCATGGGCGTGTCGGTGATGTTGTTCTCGTTTCGGACCAGCCTTGTTCTTTCTTTACGCGGAGCGCTGGAAACGGTTGCATCCCGTTCGGGCGAATCAACTCGGAACAGAATGAATGTCGGCGAAAGCCGACGCACCAAAGAACCCTGATCAACCAACGGATCATTATGAAACAAATCTTCACTCTTGCCGCAGCGGGCGCGGCCGTGGTGCTCTCTTCCTGCATCCCATCCGTCAATCCGTTCTACACGGAGAAGGATGTTCTCTTCGACGCGCGGCTGGTTGACGAATGGCAGGAGAAGGACAAAGCAGATGACCCGGAGATCTGGAAATTCGAAAAAGCCGAAGACAACGCCTACAAGTTGACCGTGACAGAGAAGGGAAAGCAAGGCACCTTCAAAGCCCACCTGTTCAAACTCAAGGACGAATGGTTTCTCGATCTCATTCCCACTGACTGCGATTACGCGACGAACCAGGCCGACCTTGTGGCCGTCGCGATGTTTCCCGGACACCTGCTCCTGCGCGCTTCAGCGCCTGAAAAGGAATTGAAGCTTGCCTTCTTCAACGTCGACTGGCTGGAAAAATATCTGGCAGAAAACCCGAAAGCTCTCGCGCACCACATTGAAGACAAACACATCATCCTCACGGCCGAGTCGAGCGAGTTGCAGAGCTTCATCCTGAAGCACCTCGCGAAGGGCGAGTTGTTTGATGAGCCGGGCGTGCTGGTCCACAAAACAAGCGAAACAAAGGCGGCAGCACCCCCCACGCAATCTGAAGCGAAATGATTAAAACCGATGACTCTGACGAGTTGAAGCCGTTGGGGCATCGTTCGTCAACGCCATACTATGACGGCCGCGAGCGGCGATTGCCACTACATTCGTCAGCGTCGGAGATATGTTGCACTGGCCGTCTGTGTTAAAACCCCATGTCACGATCGTCCCATCACTTCTTAGCGCAATGTTGTGAAAGTCGCCCGTGGCGATGGCAACGACGTTCGTCAAATCCGGGGGCATATCGCAGAAGGCGTGGCCATACGCGCCCCATGAGACAACGGTTCCATCGCTCTTCAGCGCGAGACTGTGGAATCCACCCGCTGCAATCGCCACAACATTGCTCAGTCCATCTGGCACAACGCACTGGCCCCAATCGTTTTTGCCCCATGCAACCAATGTGCCATCATCACGCAATGCGACGCTATGGTACATCCCTCCAGCAATCGCGACGACGCCACTGAGTCCTGCGGGCACATCGCATTGACCGGATTCATCGTCGCCCCAGGCAACGACCGTTCCGTCTCGCTTGAGCGCGAGGCTGTGGACGGCGCCTGCGGCAATAGCCACGACCCGTTTCAAACCCGCAGGCACATTGCACTGGCCGTAATCGCCATACTGTCCAGCGGACAAGCCCCATGCGGAGACCGTGCCGTTCCGGAGCAACGCCAGACTGTGAATGTTGCCGGCCGCGATTTCCACCACGGCACGTTGCCTGAAATTGTCGGGAAGCTGCGACTGGCCGAAACTGTTGTCGCCCCATGCCCCCACTGTTCCGTCGTTTTGCAGCGCAACGCTGTGAAACGATCCGGCAGCAATTTGAGAAATCCACTGCCTATTCCGTGGGGAATCGAAGGTCAAATCGTAATTGATGTCACCCCAGGCGACCACGCGGCTGCCAGCATTCGCGGTGACCGCATTAAGAAAAACCTGGAGGAGCAGGACGCCGCTGAGAAGGCGCGCGGAAAATTGAGTTGAGCCGAAGCCGGCGGAAAATCCTGTAAATGTTTGGCGAATGTGTCGCATGCAGCACGGACACCATCGCAGGATCGCTCGGACAAAACAATTGGGACGGATTCTGAAAAACGCCCAAGGGAATCACCGGGACAAGTGCTTCTTTACGCCGCCAATGCAGTTTCTGCGCTGATCCGTCCAATGCTTGATTAATGACCAACGAAGGTGCTTCTCAGGCACACGACATGAAGCACGCCACGATGTTTCCTAGCTGAGACGAACGCAATAATAGAAACACGCGCTTCGAGTCTCGCGTGCGAAATTATTTAAGCACGCCAGCGAGAAGTCCTCTAATTCGGAAACTGCAAACAGATCCAAGATTCGTGGCGTCGAAATGCGATTCGTTGTTAAAACGAATCGGAGCCAGGATGGACAGGCTAGTCAAGGGAGACTGGTGCGGTAGAATCGACGTTGCGCGTCGACCGCAGCGTAATCGATGCACGTCATCCAGCCATTAACATCTGTGGTATTCGTCGCGATGCTTGTCCAAGAGCCGGCCGAAAGATCAGAACTGGCCTGCAGGACATAGGTTTGGCCCGCAGCGCCTCCACATATCAGACTTACCGATCGATCAGGTTGCCGTGTCAGAGCTTGAATCCTCTGCGCCTGGCCGGGACCCGGAATGATGGTCAGGCGCCCGGGCATGAATGTGAAGACGTAATTTGACGCCGCCAATGTTCCACTCGATACCAGTATAGCGTAGGGACCTCCCGCGATTGGGCTGGACGGGGTTGCGCTGGTCCCAAAAGTCGGCGCGCCGCTCAACACCGCCAGGCTGTCGCCGGCTACGAATCCACTGTACAGAGCGGTAAATAGCGGATTCGTGGTGCCGAAAAAGCGGTTGGTGTCATTGGCGGTCACAACCAAAGCAGCGGCTAGAATATCCGCTGCAAGATTTGCCGTAGCAAGAACGACGTAGTTGCCGGAATCGACGCCCGACAGGCCCAACCCCGCGACGCTCACACTCTTCTGAGTGCCAACATTCGAGTCGCCGAAGCTCGCGGTGACGGTCGTGGTGTCTGGCGATACGTTATCGCCTGCAGGGTCCACCCCCGAGGCTAACGCTATTAGTATTCAATAATGCAAGAGCGCTACCATCGTAAACTTTGCTTTGTGCAGTGAGCCCGGACAGAGTCAGTGCCGCTGGGCTCACCGTCTGCAAGAGGATTGGAGATACGCCGGCATTGAAATTTGTGTCGCCACTGTAAGTGGCAGTGATTGAATCGGGAGAATCAGCGACTGAGAAGCGATTGGTCGAGAAGGTCGCGGTCGCCTGACCGTCCAGGGTCAGATACGCTCATGACCACATCTCCCATCTTGAATGTTAGCGTCCCTGTCGGCACGTGGGAACCGGTGCCGCTCACAACGCCGGTAAATGTGACCCAGTTCCCATAAAGTGATGGATTGAGACTGGAGCTAATGGTGGTTATGGAATTGGAATCGATCAGACTATTTACGGTGACTGTCGGACTGCCGCTTCTGAGGACTGTAAGTAAGCCCCCACTCTGTTTAGTTTGGGCTGTAAAGCTGTAAACACCTCGATTCGTGGGCGCAACGCTGGCTTGATAAGCCAAGTCAAATCCTCCCTGCCTTTGACTGGTGGAGAAATTAATTGTAACAAGCCACGGCCCGCTACCGCTCACATCCTGAAGCGAGGCGGTTGACCCGTTCAGAACCGGCGTGACATTGACGTAGCCCGGGGCAGTTGGATTATTGGTTTGGGGCGCCGACCAACCAACCGGAACGCTAAGTGTGGCCACAGCGCCAATGTTAAACCCGTTCTTGGGGGCCCGGAATGAAAAGGTGTAATTGCTCGTGCTTTGCGCATTAACAATCGCTGGAGTAACCGTCATTGTGCCTTGCCCATTTTTGGCTACCGTCCCGGCAGAACAAGAAATTCCCAAAGTGCACAGGAAACCAACTAGGCAGACGGTTATGCGCTGAGTTTCGTTGACCTTCATATTTCCAATTGCATGAGACTTGAGTATTCGGACTGTCAATGCACACCAGAAGCCAGCCGTGTCCCGCTTGATTAGAAGCAGAAATACCCCGAAAGGAAAGCGGTCTGTGTTGTAACGACTTACACCAGCAAACCGTCTGCAAAGAGTCGGAGATGACTCTTAGTGTGTGTCTCAATTCTCCCTTCTGCTTGCACGACGCTGGAGGCGTAAGACGCACTCGCCAATAACTCGGAGCAATTAGAACTCAATCGGTTCAGGTAATCGTAGCTCTCGCTCGAGAGCATACCTCGCACGTCGTGGCGAACGCCATCTGGGCGCCAACAGCGAATTGACAATGGTTGCCGCGCAATAGGTCCGGGCCGTCAATTGAGGTGCTGCCCCGCATTAAGTGGATGTCCAGCGAGAAATTCCTGGGCGGTCATCCGACTTCCGCCTTCCCGTTGCAGTGAGCGAATTCGCAACGCTCCATTGCCGCAGGCAAATGACGATGCCACTCTTGTCCGCCTGAAGAATTTCTCCGGGCGATCCGGTGCGGTCTACGACTTCCCCTTCCCAGATTTTCAGCAGCAGCGGATGCGGTTCCGCAGGCACATGCGTGAAGGCGCCGGGCCACGGGACCATCGCGCGGACGCGGTTCCAGACTGAGCGGGCCGGTTGACGCCATTCAATTTGCCCGTCCTGCTTTTTGATCTTGGGTGCGTAACTGACACAGTCTTGAGGTTGCGGCCGCTGCTGAATCTTTCCCGCAACATATTCGCGAACTGTTTTAACCAATAGCGCCGCGCCCATTTTGCCGAGCCGCTCGTGCAACGTCTGCGAATCATCTTCCGGCCAAATCGGCGTCATTTCCTGAGCGAGGATGTCGCCGGTATCCATGCCCGCGTCCATTTTCATGATCGTAACACCGGTTTCGGCTTCGCCGTTGAACACGGCCCATTGAATTGGCGCAGCGCCACGATACTTGGGCAGCAGAGACGTATGGACATTCAGGCACCCGAAACGTGGCAGATCCAAAATGCTCTGCGGAAGAATATGGCCGTATGCCGCGACCACGATTAGTTCCGGCTCCATGCTTTCGCAGCTCTGAAACGAAATTCCCGTCGCGTGCGCGCAGCGGTTGCAGCACCGGGCGATTTACCTGCACGGCCAGTTCTTTCACCGGTGAGCGGCCGCAGTTTCAGTCCGCGGCCTTTCGGTTGATCCGGTTGAGTAACGACGGCGAGAATCTCGAAGTCCGATGATTGCAGCATGGCTTCAAGGCTCACGCGGGCAAGTTCAGGTGTGCCCATGAAGATGGTTCGCAATGCTGCCATCAACTAAAGCAAATGGAAACTCGGCAAAGAAGAAAGCGTAAAACGTCAGCGCAGCAACTTGCGCGGAGCAGCAGCGCGTCGAGGTGCGCTTGAGGCCGCCGCGACTGAGGGGCCGGTCACCGTGCGTTTGCCGAGCGACGTGGCGCAACGCGAGCAAATGAATTCGTGCAGCTCGCCCGACGGAAGGATCAGCAGCAAACGCTCGCGGACCGGCTGGGCACTCTTGCATTTCGGACAATAGAGTTCACTCGCGGTGAAGGATCCAAACTGCTGTGGCATTGCTAAACTTTGACGACGTGCCGCAGGATGTCAAACAGCACCTTCGCTTGTGATTGGTCGGCATCGATGCGATGCACGAGCCGCTTGCCGTAAAACTTCAAGAGCGGCTTGGTTTCCTTTTCGTAAGTCTTGAGCCGCTGCCGGATGGTATCCATGCTGGCGTCGTCGAGTCGGTTTTCCTTGATGGCGCGGCGCTGAATTCGTTGTACCAGATTATCGAGCTTCGTGCAGCTCAGATAAAAGATGCTCACGACGTTGAGCGTGTCCTTGAGCATATCCGCCTGATGCACGTTGCGCGGAATGCCGTCGAGGACCAACGTGTCCTGCTCGGGGCGAAACCGGCCGGTCTGTGTCATCGCGCCGATGGAATTGCGCCAGAGCTGAATCGTCGGTTCATCCGGAACCAACTCACCGCGGCTGGAATATTTAACAAACGTTCGGCCAATTTCGCTCTCAATCGTTAGGTTGCGGAACACGTCGCCACACGCGCAGTGGAAGAAATTGGGAATGGTGCCGAGAATCTTGCCCTGGGTGCCTTTGCCCGCGCCTGGAGCGCCAAACAGGAGAATCGTGCGGTATTTCATCGTTTGAGGATCAACGCGTCGGCTGAGTGGTATCGCCAACTTTATGCATCCTTGTGTTTCAACTGGACTTCCTGGATTTCAGAAAAGGAAACCATGACCTCCTCACTCCCCGCGCCTTTCTGGACCTGCACGTGCATATCATTGCCGGTGATTCGCGTGATGCGCTGAACGATGTGTTGCGCCTTTGGCGTCTTAATCAGAAGCACGAGGTCTTTTTCGGCTTCACGGCGGATCATGCTGAAGAATCCGGGGAACTTGGTTTCAAAGAATCGCCGGTTGAAAGTGAATGCTCCTCGCTGGAACACCTGGGTTTCCGGCAGTCCCGCGGCGCCGTGGCCGGTTTCTGACGACGCGAGACGAAGCCCTCCACCGCCGCCGGCGGTAGCTTCTGTCGCGGCAGGTGTGCCGGGAACGGCAAACGTAGGCGCGGGGGCGGCTTCCACTTGTGCCTCACCCTCGCTGTACTTCACACGCGTCGGCATCCACAGAAAAATGATTGGCGATAAAAATCCGAGCAAGGGAATCGCCGCCAGGCCGCAAATGAGTGCCGCGGGTTGTGCGCGGAAAATCGAAACTTCGTACGCGGCGTAGATATTGGCCGCGTAGAGCACCAGCATGAGAAATATTCCGAGCCCTGAAGAAAACAGTGCTCCAAAGAGCGAATACCCCTCGGGATGCGCCTGGCGTGCATCCCTCAGCGGAGACGGCGGTTGATTGATTGGCACTCCGGTGTGCTTGACTCGCTCTTCCTGAGTGACCTCGATAAATGGCTCGACCAACGGAGCGATCTTCTGGTTCTCCGCCAATTTCTTCAGATCGTCCTGCGAGAACTTCGCCCATGGCACGCGGTCCGAATACTTTCCGTCCGGCAGGCGAATCACAAGCCCGTTTTCGTTGTAAGTAACGATGTCTCCAGTTAGCGTCTGTCCGTCGGTCATTTGAAACGTGTCGCCCCGAGCTACTCCCGCCAGCACTCCCCAGATACACAGCGCCACGTAAATGAAATAATGCATTCGCACAGGGTGCTTTCCTTAACAGATGGGCCAGTTCAAAGGAAGAAAAATCAAATTTTCGGGTCCATTATCCTGCTGTTCCCAATACTTTGACCAAATCTTCGACGATCCAATTGCGCCGGTTGCCCTGAAGCCAATCCGCCGCGGCACCGTGCTGCCAGACGCCATAACGAAGCGTCCTTAGCGGGTCATTTTGAAATGTCGACTGTGCCAGCAATCCGGCAAGATAACCCCCTAGCACGTCACCACTGCCGCCCTGCGCGAGAAATGGATTTCCCGAACTGTTGACGAAAAGGTCGCCTTCGCTCCGACCGATTAATGTCTGATGACCTTTCAGCACGACCGAGCAATTTCCAAAATTTCTGGAGAGTTCGCGCAGTGCTTGCGGACGGTTTGATTGAACCTGCGCTGCGTTGGTGCCGAGTAGCCTTGCGGCTTCACCCGGGTGTGGCGTGATCACGCGAATTGCGTTTTCGGGAACGGCTCCTGTGGGCAACCACGGCAGCGCGCTCGCGTCCACCACCACGGGAATAGTTGCCTTAGTCCAAAGCCGTCGGGTCAAGCCTTTCATCTCTTCCGGCACGAGCGGAGACGCAAGTCCCGGCCCGATCAGCACCGCGTCAAAGTCACTTGGAATTTCCGCTTCGGCAGTCCATGGATGCACCATGACTGCCTGCAACTGTGCCGCCACCGGAACGTAAGCAGATTCGTGCGTGAACAAAGTGATCAAACCAGGTTGCGCCCGTTGCGCGCCCCGCGCGGCAAGAACCGATGCACCATGAAACCCAACGCTGCCTGCGATTACTGCGACGTGGCCATAGGTTCCTTTATGACTCGCAACTGGCCGCGGCGGCGGAAATCCAGTGAAATCTTCCGCGGTGGTCCAGTTCAGTTCGCTCTTCTGCGCGCACGGGACGAGGCCAACCTCTGTCGCAAGTTCGAGTCGTCCCACGAATTTCCACGCGTCTTGTTGCAGCAGGCCAATCTTCGGCGCGCCGACCGTCAATGTGACCGTGGCTTCAATGGCCGCGCCCTGCGGTTCACCGGTGTCGCCGTTCAAACCTGAAGGAACATCCACGGCGAGCACCTGAAGCTTCGCTGCGTTGATCCGCTGAATGAATTTGACCCACGCCGCGTCGAGTGGACGATTGATGCCGATGCCGAACAAGCCATCAATCACGAGCGCGGGCCGAAGGGAAAGCAACGTTTCAAGCTTGGAGAAATCAGTTGTCGGATCTTTGACGTCCAGCACGTCCACGCGGCGGTCGGCGAGATGTTCGCGGGCGCAACGAGCGTCGTCGCCGTTGTGACCTTTGCCCGCGAGAATCAGAATCAGATCACCGGATTGCGTGAACCGTAGCGCGTGGGTGGCGACTACCTTGCCGACGCGGCGGATCACTTCGGCTTCGGACTGGCCAGAAGCCCACGTCGCCTTTTCCCAATCGCGCATCTGCGCAATGCTGATGACCGGCAGCGGCATGGAGGGAAGTTACATGAATCCGTTGAACCGGGAAATGCCAATTGGGTCCGCTGCAAGGCATGCTCGCAGCCTGTCTCCGGTTAATCCCGAAAACCGAATTGCGCGTAGCTGCGACGCCCTCGGCCGCAATTGTCTGTTTTTGGATTCAGACAATCCTTTCCCCGAAGATACCTTTGTTTCTTTCCTTCGCGCACCTCATGCACCTGTTCCCGCAGGCGCGCCTTGGGTTGAGGACAAACAAATCGCGTCTTGTCGTGTTTGCCAATTCCATATTTTGAGTCGCCCCACTCCTAAATTGTTCTCGACGCCATAGAAAGACAGAAATAAAGTTCTAACCATGAAAGGAAATAGGCAACAATCTGTCGCCTATACACTGTTCGGCGTAGGAGCGTTGGTATGGCACTATCACCGGAACTGGAGGCGGCCTGGCGGCATATCCTGCAGGCTGCCCTGTCTGGTAGCTCAGAAGAAACGTTGCGGCTTAGATACGGAACGTGCGGTGGTCCTCTGCGCATCGTGTTCACGGGAAGCGAACGCGCCTCACTCACCATCCGTTGCGCAGAATGTTCCGCCGGAATTGCCCTTGATGCTGAGGGCGGAGCGCCACCTTGGGTACAGTCGCTCGGCCCGGACATCACGACAGGAGGCACATCTTCATGATGGGACATCGGGCGCCGAACCAGATCACTGCACCGAACTGCCGCCAAGCGTTGCAGTTTCGATGCGCCGGATTCTTCGGACGCTGCATTCGCTGGCAGCGCCCGTTCCCGGCGGCAGTCGGTGAGTTCTGTCGTTAGGCGTCATGAGTGAGCAACCGCCAATCACAAACGTCGTGACACATTCTTCTCGCCAATAAGGCGCTGATTGCCGCAGCGATTATTGGGTGTTTGTCGATATTCGTTCCCGGGATTATTTGGAGGATCGGGAGGTGGGACGTCATCTTTGTTGCGACCGGAGTGTTTTGTTGCGCTTCGTTGGTCACTCTGCTGTCCGGCACATTGGCCCTGCGGCGTGGGCCTCGCGGGTTCAGACCTTATGCTGCAGTTGTCATCAGTGCACTGGCACTCCTTTTCTGGTGCTTCATGATATTTGTATTTGTCCAGTTGTCACACGGAGGCAGCGAATGACGCCTAACCATGCGCTGCAGCGCCCCTATGAGGGTTGTCAAGGGTCGTGGAATGTCCGCCAGGTTTTTTATTTTGTTCGGAGGTCTTGATCGTGCGGAGCGCAACGGAGTGAAGCGGAGTCGCGCGCGCAGCGGTGGAGTTCCAAGCCGATCCCCAACTCGATGGTTCGGCGCAAGCCTCCCGATCAAAGGTTCATTTCAAAAGCTTTCCTTTCCGGGGTTCAACTTGGGAAGTAAAAGTTCGCGTGAGTTTGCCGACCGGTGTCGCCGCCTGTTGTGAGTGCCGACGTGTTACGTCCCGCACCAGCTCCTATCCGGACAGTTGAGTTGAACCCAACGCCCATTGTGTCTTGCTTGTATGACTGCGGCGACCGGGGAGTCCGCCCCATCTAACCGACGGGTGAACTTTGCAGCTCACCAGCTGCAGCTACGGACAGGACCCGCCCGATCGCAAAGTTCTCCGTTCTCGTCCCGCGAAGTTGAAGTTCTGGAACAACAGTAAAGAGAGTTGTGAAGGTTGAAGGTTACGCCGCCACCCAGCCCAGTTCGGCCATCGTGCAACGGCCGGTGCGCCAGCGCCACAGGTCCACGGCCAGTTGGCGCGCCAGCGCGATGACGGTCTTCTTTTCCATGGCCGTGCCGTCGGCCAGTTTGACTTTCATTTTTTGCGCCGCCTTCCAGCCCGGCTGCCATTTCAGAAAGCGCCACACCGCCTCCACCAGCAGCGCGCGCACCCGTCCGTTGCCCATGCGGTCAATGCAACCCACCCGGCGTTTGCCGCCGCTGCTGTGTTCGCCCGGACAACAGCCGGTGTAACTGCCCATCTGCTTGCGATTGTGAAAGCGTTTCCAGTCGCAGATCTCGGCGTCCAACGTGACCAGCGAGAGTTCGCCCAAACCTTTGGGACGGGCCTGGCCCGGCACGCGCGCAAGCAGTTCGGCCTCCAGCGCCGCCACTTGCGCTTCGAGGGCCAGAATGATTTCCCGCAATTTTTCCAGCACGCCCAACACCCACGGATCCAGCGTGGCGAAGTTTTTTCCAGTTGCGCGCGCCCCACCAGCGGCGCGGGCAATTGCTGATGGCAATACTCGGCCACCTGGCCGTGGCCGCGATTGGCCAGGCGGCGAATCTGCCGGCCAAAAATTTGCGGCGGCGGGTGGTCTTCGCGCTGGCGCTGCTCGGCCTCGGCTGGGAATGCGAATGGGCGCAAGCTCATCCCGATTGCCATCGAGCCAGCGGGAGAGCCGCACACACAACGCGCGGGCATCGAGCTTGTCGGTCTTGCGTTTGCCGTTGAGCGCGATGGGCGTGATGAGGAAACTCTGCGCGCCGGCCGCCACCAGCTGGCGATGCAGCACGAAACCAAAGCCGCAACGATTCCTGCACGCAAAAGACCTAAACCTTCGGCCACCCATTTCTGACCTGCGCGACCAGTTGGTGCGGGCGTGAATTTGCGCGGGGCCTGGGGCGCGGCGTGATCGCGCTGGGCCACGGCCATGATGAATTCCAGATGCACATCCAGGCCCAGTTTGAGCATGGGTTTGGCCGGATCAATCACTGCCGCGGCAAGGGTTGGCGCGGCGGCAGTGGGCCGGCCATTGCAGGCTTGTCGGAGGCGAGATCGGGCCTTAAGGTTTGTAGCGTGTCATGGTGGGTTTGAGGAAGTATGTTTTCATTAATACTACAGATGGCACCTTGTGGCGGTGTCACTCAACCCATCATGACATCTAACCCGGCCATCGCGCTACTGGTTGCAATCGCACGCGTCCCGCGGGCCGGGTCGCTGAGCTTGGGTCGTTAGGCCATAAACGAAAAGCATGGCTGCTCTTGCCCCAAACAAAGAAAGAGTGCGTCGTCCAGGTGAAAGGCGCTGTGTTCATTCTGGCGTTTTTTGGTACGTGATGTTCTTTATTGCCGGAATGGACACCGGTTTGGAAGTTCGTAACCCCGCGTATTGTTGGGCTGCAGTCGCCTGCGCCCTTGCTGCTGGTGCGTTGGGTTCCAAGAGTCAGAGGTTTGTTTGCACCATCGCGGGCATTGCAGCGATTGCTGGCAGTCTCTATGGTTACCACCAGAACAGCGAGTGGCATCGGAGATTGGAGCGTGTCCTGACGGAGCATCCGCACCCACCCGCATCACAGATCGAAACGACAAAGTGAGCGACGAATGGCCTAACAATGAAGGGTGTGTTGCTGCGGAGCGCAGCGGAGCCAGCAAACACGCCATTGGTTGAACAAGCCCGGTAGAACGTTCGGCGACGAGCCTATTGGCGCTTGTGTTTGGGGGAGCGGATGACGCAAGCGCAGGAGGAGGAAATGTTCAGCAGGTTTTCCATCGAAGCAAGCCGATCATTGAACCCATTTTGTGTGAAGCCATGGCTTGAATCGGATTGCCGGTTCTCAAGGGTGGATGATTTTGCCCCGGGCTGAGCGCCTGGCGCGCAGGAAAACCGGGATGCGACAAAACCGCCGCCATGCGTCCGGTTCTCTCAAATGGATTGGGGCGTTTGTTCATGCGGCAAGTGAGGCAGTTGTCCGCAGCAGTGGAGTTGAGGCCTCGGCCGATGGCGGCCCACGTTCCTTGCAGGGTGCGATGAGTCGCAGCACCAGCCGCATCGGTTTTCCGCAGCCGGCACACAATGGCGTTTTGGACGGAACGCCGGCGGGTGGCGGCGTCGCGCCAAAATCAACGGCCAGTCCGGTGTGGAACTGTATTTTCATCCGCCTGGCTTTTGCTGCAGGATGGCAGAAGCCGTAGTAACGGATGGCACGCAACCCACGCGGCAGCACATGCCGCAGATAACGCGTCACGAACTCCACACCGGTGAGGGTGGAGGTTTCGTGGCGATTGCCTTTGGCCCGGTTCTTCCAGCGGAAGGTGACGGAGGACTCAGTGAGGTTGACCAGGCGCGCGTCGTTGATGGCGGTGCGCGCGACGTAAGTGCCGAGGTATTTAAGCGCGGTGCGGCCGGAACCGGCGGCCTGGATGTGAACACCCCAGTCCTTGTCCCAGACGGCCCGATCGACCTGCCAGTGGTGTTCCTTGAGCAGCCGGTAAAAGTGCTGGCGGAAGGCGTTTTGCAGCTGCGGCAGGTAAACCAGGAACTGCGCGTTCTTCACGCGCACGAGTTGGCCGCGAAAGTCCAGGCCCACACCCGGAACGAGGCAATGGATATGCGGATGAAAGCCGAGTTGCTGGTTCCAGGTGTGCAGCACGGCGGTGAAGCCGTGGATGGCGGCGCGCAGGCCCTTGTCGGTCGCGAGCTTTTCGGAGAGCGCTCCGGCTGCGGCGGTGAAGAACAGGTCGTAAGCTTCCCTGGCGTGCGGCCCGAAGAAGCCGCCGCGCAGTTCGGCAGGCAGCGTGAAGGTGACGAGGAAGTACGGCGCCTGGACGAGCTTGCGTTGTTCGCGTTGAACCCATCTGGCGTTGGCCGCGCTGCCGCATTGCGGGCAGGCTTTGTGATTGCAGGAATGAAAGGCGAAGTGTTGCCGTCCGCACTGGCAATCAAAGAGCTGACCGCCCAACGCCGCGGTGCGGCAACGGGTGATGGCCCGGATGGCGCGGTGTTGCTGCGGCCAGAGCGGCGGTCTGGTTTGAAGAAACGGCGGCAGGAAACGGCGCAACACCTCCACGACCGTGAAGCGCGCAGACACGGGAGAATTACCGCGGCAGCCTGCGGCAAAGATCATCCATGAGGCGCAGGGCATCCTGGGTGGTCTGATGCGTCACGTGCAGGTAGATCATGGTGGTGGTGATCTGTTTATGACCGAGCAGTTTTTGAATCGTGTGCAGATGCGCGCCGGCTTCCAGCAGATGCGTGGCAAAGGAATGACGCAGCGTATGCAGTTTGGCGGCGGGGAGGTTGAGTTGTTTGCGCGCCGCGATCAGGAGCCGTTGCAACGAAGAACACGGCATGGGCGAAGTCGCCTGGCGCATGCGCGTGGCCAGCGCCTGCGGGTTATTGTCACCGCGACCGGCGTTGGGAAAGAGCAGCAGCGGATGACGGTGAAAAGCCCAGTAAGCGCGCAGTTCCTGGTAGAGTGAAGCGGGCAGCGGCAGGACGCGATCGCGCTGTCCTTTGCCGCCGCGGATGAAGAGCTTGTTCTCTTTGCCGGCGATGTCGTGGATGGTCAGCGCCAGGCATTCGCCCAGGCGCAGGCCGCAGGCGTAGATGAGTTTGATCGGCGTGCGATAACGGCGCAGGCGGATGAGGCCGATGAGATCGACGACCTGCTGGCGCGTGAGCACGGCGGGAAGGCGGTCGTGATCCCTGGTGCGGATCTGGGAGAAGAGAGTCCACTTGGGACACTCGAGCAGGTCGATGAAAAACAGGCGCGCGGCGGCGGCGGCCTGGCGGATGGATTTGGGCTGCCAGCGCTTCTTCAGCTTCACGAAGAGGAAGTAATCGCGCAGTTGGGCTTCAGTGATGCTGGCGGGATCGCAACGGAGATGTTCCTGGATCAAACGGAGCTGACGGTAATAAGCGTGACGCGTGCGATTGGCATCGTAACGCAAGGCGAGCAAGCCGGCAAAGCGCGCCATCGAATCGTAAGGATGGGAGGTACTCGACGGGATTGGTGTATTCGCGAGCCGCGGTGCGGATGAGGGGGTGGGAACCGGTGAATGAAGGATTGAATTGATTCATGCACCGGGAGTATGTTCGAACCCAACTGAAGGACGAAACCTGTGAACCAAAACTCAAACCACCGTCGCCGCACAGCGGCTTCGTTCAACAACTCGCTGCAGGCAACGCGGGATGGCGCTCTCAGTTCCGCTTCGCGGTTGACGGCTTTTGGTCCCGCGTGCCTGAGCTCTGGACGTTCGCCAGCAATCTGTCCATGAGCACAAGACTGCGAGTGATTCTGATCGTTCACGTCTTCATTGCCGGTACTTGCATCATGTGTGGAGCGCTCGATACACATGGCCATTTTCGTCCATGGCTTATCCCGAATGCTGGGGTGTTTTATTGTCTGCTCGCTTCGGCGGTGGCTTTGCCCATCGCCGCCGCTGTGTGCGTCGTAGGTTCGCATTACAGACATCCAATCGGCTTAGTGCTTATCCACGTCACGATGGCAGCCGGACAGTTTTTCTTTGGCTTGCTACCGTTGATCAGTTAGAAAGATCCAAATGAAGAGAGTGGCGAACAATAAAGGGTGTATTGCTGCGGAGCGAAGCGGAGCCAGCAAATACGCCACTGGTTGAACAAGCCCGGTAGAACGTTCCGCGACGAGCCTATTGGCGCTTGTGTTTGGGGGATCCGGATGACGGAAGCGCAGGAGGAGGAAATGTTCAGCAGGTTTTCCATCGAAGGAAGCCGATCATTGAACCCATTTTGTGTGAAGCCATGGCTTGAATTGGATTGCCGGTTCTCAAGGGTGGATGATTTTTTCCCCGGGATGAGGCCTGGCGCGAGACGACCTTGCCAACGCGCCGGATGACTTCGGCCTCGATCTGGCCCGAAGCACAGGTCGCCTTTTCCCAATCACGCATCTGTGCAATGCTGATGACCGGCAGCGGCATGAAGAGAAGTTACATGAAACCGGGAGCTGGCGAAACGGGAATTGCGAAACGCAGGACAGGATTCCAGCCTTTTTCAATTCAAGAGGAGTCAGAGACAGGCGAGACGCCTGTGCTACGTGCTATCAAGAGTGGACAATTCAGTTTTGATATCTTAAGCTTACCCTCGGAACTGCTATGATGCGTCTTCCATTCGTCGCTGACGGTCGAGAACGACTCTTAAGAAGCTCGTGGTATTGGAAGAAGCGCGCGGCGATCAAAGCGAAAGTGCGCGCCAAGTACGCGGATGAACTGGCAAAGGCGACTGGTTATTGGGATAAGCTTAAAATCCGAAGCCGCATTGCCGAAGAAATTCGGCGCGAAATGAAGGAGATTGCTTCGCCGTACGCGCTTTGGATTTCGCAGTAAGCCAATTGAGATGCGCACGTTCAAGAAAGGCATCAGTTCTGGTCTGTTTCTGATGACTGTGCTCATAGGATGCAAACCCGAACCGAATTGGAAATTACAGCGCCAGGTTGTGGATAGCGCGGGAAAACCTTTGTCAAAGGTTCAAGTGGATGCAACAGGAGTGCACAATCTGCATAATTGGAATTATCAATTGGGCTTGAGCCGAAACAAAGAGCAGGCTTTTCACCTAGTCACGGATACAAATGGAGGATTCAAGGTTGACTGCGGAGGCATACTGTTGATTCTCAATGTTCACAAGAGCGGCTATGTGCCTAAGGTTTTCTTTTTTCTCTCTGCCGGGATCAACCCACAGGTTCCTTCACCTACAGGCACGATCGAACTTTCAAATGAACAGGCAATCCATCCCCCCGATGAGCTTGACCTGCGTGAAGAGGGGAATTTTCTCCTGAGGTTTCCTACCAATAGCCAGAATGCATCAGCCATCAAATTTCCAGAAGGCGAAATTGTCAGTCCGTCCGACGCTGACGCGACAATCTTGGTGGAGATGCGGCCCCAAGCATTGGAGTTTCAGTGCTTGCATGGCGCTCAGGTTGCCTTGACTGATTGGGAATTCGGGTTAGAGGCAGAAAGTTGGAAGTTAAATCACCAAGCTGCGCCGCATTTTGGCTATACAAATCATCTCACTGTAAAATGCACTTCAGCGGGACCCGCAGGAGCCTTCTTTTTGAAGGCGGTTGATAGCAAGACGCAGCCATATTATGTAAGAGTTTATGTAGATGCCGATAGATCCGGAGTATCCTATTTTCATTTTAACGTCAGCAGAGATGAGTTTTTTGTTCAGAAGTAGGATCAACTCGGAGTTCGTCTCGCGAGTTTTGCCTAAACCTCCCAGCCCTTCCGATATTCGCGCTTGATGTATTGCGCGGCTTCGGGAGCATTGGTGGCGCGCATGTTCGGGCCGTCCCATTCCAGTTTCTTGCCCGACGCGCAACGCGACGCAGCCGAGCAGAATGATCTCGGTGAGATAGGCCGCGATGTCGAAATTCGAGTAGCCGGCGCGTGCCGCCTTTGCACGCGGCGATCCATTCCAGGTGCTGCCGTTGGTCGGCGTCGCCCTTGAACGCGTTGCGCGGAATGGTTTGCGGAATGGCCTTGACGGCTTCGTGCGTCTTGCCGTCCATCAGTTCCTTCTCGTCCTTGAGCTTGACGAAGAACTTGCGCGCCGTAGTCGTCGGGCGAGAAGATTTTGCCCTTGTCGCCGATCAGCAGGCAGCCGCTGCCGGGCACCTTATCCATCATCTCCTCAACGTCGGCCGTGACTTCCTTGCGGCGGTTTGTTGCTGCCATCGTGCACGTAGGGATTGTCCAGGCTTCGGGATTGCCGCCGTCATACCACCAGAACGTCGACCGGCGCCAGACCTTCGCGCGCGGGAAACTCGAAGCGGATCTTGGATTTGAGCGGATAGGTTTCCTTGTTCATGGCCGAGGACTGCGGCTTCGACCTCCGTCGGGTAACCGAGCTTGAGCGCGCGGAACGGCATGTTGGCGGTGTGGCAGGCCATGTCGCCGAGCGCGCCGGTGCCGAAATCCTGCCAGCCGCGCCAGTTGAAGGTGATGATAACACGCCCGTTCTTGAACGGGCCGCGACTTTGGGCCGCCGGGGCCGAGCCAGCCAGTCCCAATTCAAAGTCTCCGGCACGGGGTCTTCGCCCTGCGGGCGGTCCATGCCTTGCGGCCAGATCGGGCGATTGCTCCAGACGTGGACCTGCCGCACCGGACCGATCAGCCCGGCCTGGACGACCTCGACCGCGCGGCGCAAGCCATCTTCGGCGCTGCCCTGGTTGCCCATCTGCGTGGCGACGCCTTGTTCCTTCGCCAGCTTGCGCAGCAGCCGCGCCTCATAGACCGTCTGCGTCAGCGGCTTCTGGCAATAAACGTGTTTGCCCATCCGCATCGCGGTCGCGGCGACCGATCGCGTGCATGTGATCGGGCGTGGAGACGATGACCGCGTCGAGCGACTTCTCCTTCTCCAGCATCTTGCGGCAGTCCTGGTAGAACTTCGCCTTCGGGATATTTCTGCGCTTGCCGTTGCGCCAGCGTGTTCTCGTCCACGTCGCACAGCGCGACGATGTTCTCGCTCGCACAATGTCCGTGTCGCTCGCGCCCTTTCCGCCGATCCCGACGACGCCGATGTTCAACTTGTCGTTGGCCGACAGCGGCGCGGTCCGGCTCGTGGCGCATCCGGTGAGCGCAGTGGCGCCGGCGGCGAGCGCTGAATAGTAAATGAACTGGCGTCGGGTCATTGGAGAACCGGAGGAGTGTTGGCGTGTTGACATGGCTTCCTTTCTACGGCCCTACAGTAAAACGAACAAGCGAATTTATCCGGACGCCGCAAGCGGGATCACTTCTTTGGCGTCTTGACGCGCAATTGGACAGAAGGCTGTCTTGATTTGGAAACGACACGGCTATGTGTTTTTCGCAGCCTGCGCCGGAGCCGCGCGCCGGCCGAAAACCTCGTGAATAATGCGATGAGAAGAACAACCGCAAGGATGCCTGAAACCGCGAGTGCCGCACCGTCTATGTGAGTCATGATATCCTTCTATGCCGGACGCCAGACGGTGTAAAGCTTTTGCAGTGGAAGTTCTCCGCAAGCCAGGCGGCACAAAAGAAAAGGGACGCAGGTTTTTGCTGCGTCCAATATGTGGGAGCCGAATGAAGCGCCAGGAGCAGCGCCCCCTCCCAATCGCAGGTTACTTCTGAAGGTCTTGCACCAACGTGCCGTCATCGGCTACGCGAATGGTCGGATTCTTGCCTTGATCCCTGAACTCGACCTCATAGATCACGCGGCCATTGTCTTCGTGGCGCGAGATGTCGGCGATCTCGCTCGCCGGAGCGTGTTTTTGGATTGTGGCCTGCACTTTTTCGGGCAGTGCGCTGAATTGCGTTCCGACGGCGCCGGTTGGCGTGAGCATTTTCTTAAGCGCGCCGGCGGGTTTGGTCGGCAGATCACTGCTCAACACCCGGCCATCTGACGCAACGACCATTTGAGAGTTCTTTCCTTCCTCTCTGAATTCAATCTTGTAAGCGTCCACTCCATTGTCGGTGGTTTTGGAAACGCTCGCGATTTCAGCATTGGGCGCTTGCGCTCGCACGGCAGTCTGTACCGCGGGCGGCAACGTATTGAAGTCCTGCGACGCGCTTTCAATGCTGCGGTTACAGCCGGCGACCAGACCGGCCGCCGCAATGAGGGCAATAATGGATGTTTTCATAGGATTTGTTCTTACGCCAATGTACTCGCGCGATCCCACGGCCCAAGTGGGTGTTGTGCTACTCGCGTGCTGCTGTCGCAAACCTTTGAAGATTTTTTATTCCGCGTATTGAATTCCACGCGCATCCTTCTATAGTGCGCAGCGATTGAACTGTGCTAGATGAGCAATCCAACAGACGCTAACGAACACTGGGACATCCAGTCCGCCCGAAATTTGTACAACGTCCACCGATGGGGAGCGAAATACTTCGACATCAACGATGCCGGACACGTCGTCGCGAAGCCGTTGCAGGAATGCCGGCGCGTCGGTAGACCTCACGGACGTGATCGAAGAGGCCAAGGCGCGCGGGCTGAAATTCCCGCTGCTCATCCGTTTTCAGGATATTCTGCGCCACCGCGTAGAATCGATCAACCTCGCCTTTCGCAACTCCATCGCGGAGTACAGTTATCAGGGAAAATATCGCGGCGTCTTCCCCATCAAAGTGAATCAACTCCGCGAAGTGGTCGAAGAAATCCTCGATGCGGGCAAGCCTTACGACTTCGGCCTCGAAGTCGGCAGCAAGCCGGAGTTGTTCGCTGGGCTGGCGCTGCAGAATCAAATCGGCAGCCTGATCATTTGCAACGGTTACAAGGACTGCGAATTTCATCAAGATGGCGCTCTCGGCACCAAGCTGGGCAAGCAAGGTCATCATGGTGGTCGAGAAGCTGGAGGAGCTTCGACAGATCATCACCGTTTCAAAACAACTCGGCGTCGAACCGCTCATCGGCATTCGAGCGCGGCTGCTGAGCAAAGGCGCGGGCAAATGGGCCGACAGCGGCGGCGAGAACGCCAAGTTCGGATTGAGCACCGCCGAACTCCTGGCCGCAACCGAAATGTTGAAGGCCGAAAACCTCGGTCATTGCTTGAAGCTGCTTCACTTTCACATTGGTTCACAGGTGCCGGACATTCTCACGGTCAAGAAGGCGGTCCAGGAGGCGGCGCGGCTTTACGCGAAACTATACAAGATGGGTTTCAAGATCGACTTTCTGGATGTCGGCGGTGGATTGGGCGTTGATTACGACGGCAGCCGATCCGCATTTGACAGCTCGACGAATTACACGCTTCAGGAATACACAAATGACATCGTCTATTACATCGCGGATGTCTGCATCGCCGAGAAAGTGCCGCATCCCGAACATCATCAGTGAGAGTGGCCGCGCCATTGTCGCGCACCACAGTGTGCTCATCGTGGAAGTGTTCGGCGCGATTGAAAAGATCCGGCCGGGCGAATTCTTCCAATACTCCGACGACGAACATCCGCTTGTGCGCGAGTTGCTCGACATCAAGAAGAACCTTTCCAAGTTGAACAAGCTTGAAGCATATCACGATGCGCATGGAGCGCCGCGAGGACGCGCAGCACATGTTCGCGCTTGGCGTGTTGGATTTGCCGGACAAGGCAAAGATCGAAAACCTTTATTGGGAGATCAGCCAGGAAGTCGTGCAAAGCTGCCGTGATCAGGCGTACATGCCCGAGGAGATCCGCAAACTCGAAGACAGTCTTGGCGATCAATACCTCTGCAATTTCTCAGTGTTCCAATCCCTGTTGGACCATTGGGCGCTTGGACAATTGTTCCCGATCATGCCAATCAGTCGATTGAACGAACGGCCTACTCGCGAAGCGACGCTCGTGGACATCACGTGCGATTCCGACGGGCAGGTTAACAAGTTCATTGATCTGCGCGACGTACGCGACACGTTGCCATTGCACAAGCTCAACATGAATGGCAACGGCCAGCCCGAGCCTTACTACCTTGGCTTTTTTCTCATGGGCGCATACCAGGACATCATGGGCGACCTGCATAATCTCTTCGGCCGTGTCAACGAGGTACACGTGTTTCTCGACCCCGACGAAGCCGACCGGTTATTACGTCGAGGAAATCATCGAAGGCAACACGATTGTCCAGGCGCTCGCGTCCGTGCAGTACGACGAAAACGAATTGAAACGACAGATGAAAGCGCAAATGGATGAAGCCATCAAATCTGATCGCATGAAACCTTCCGAGGCGATGCGCTTGCTGGATGATTATGAAAAGGGGCTGAAGGAGTACACGTATCTGAGTTTTTGAGGTGCGTGTGAAATCCGAAGTTCGACCGCGCTCTCTCTGGTTCCGCGGAGCGGCCATTCTGCTTCTCACTTCTTGTTTCTTCCTTCACACTTTGTCCCATGCCTGACGCGCCGCCCAATCCAGAATTGCTTCGTTCCCTGGGGCACCTGGTGCGCGGGCTTTCTGCTTTGTTCTGGGGTTTGCCGCTTGCGCTGATCATTTGCGCAGGCACCGCCAGCGCTGGATGGTTTAAGGTGTATGGCCTCGTGCCGCCGCTGGTTTCCACAGGACTCCTGCTCTTTGGCCTGTGGCAATTGGGAGCCTTTCAAAAACAGGAGCGCCCGTGGCGAAGAGCTCTGGAGCGAACGCAACTGCTCGCGCTGATTACCTTCGGTCTTAGCCCTTTCCTTTATTGGTGGAATCAACTCCCGGGAATCACGTTCTATTTCATCGCTATCTGCGTGCTTGGCTTTTGCGCGCTGCTGTTCCTGTTCAACCTGAACATCGTCCTTCAACGGCTCGGAGCAATGCTGCCGGACGAAACGCTTCGGCTTGAAATCCGCCAGTACACGGCGCTTAACCGCACACTCCTGCTGGCGTTTTTCATATTCGCAATCTTGTATTTTGCCATATCAGGAACGTTTCAGTTTCCCTTTCCCGGATTGAACACACTGCAAAGCGCGGGTGATTGGCTGGAAAACGGGGCGAGCCTAACCTTTCCGGGAGGATTAACTGTGACCGCTATGTGGCTGGTTTGGGTGGTGATTTGTCTCCTCTTCCTTTTACCGCTCGCCATGACCATGGCACTGATTTGGAAAACCAAGGAAGTGATTCTCGACAGCGTGTTCGGCGCTCAACGGTGACCGTGAGTCAATTAATCCGTTCGGCAATTTGATACCGGAACATCCGCTTCTTCATCCATCGCACCGCAAGCAGGTCGTAGAATGACGCGAACAGGCGGTTCCACACGCCGTAATGTGTTTTGCCACTCGCGCGCGGATTGTGGCTCATAGGAATCTCCGTGACGGTGAAGCCTTCGATTTTGAACAGCGTCGGCAGAAACCGGTGCATGCCTTTGAAGAATTTCAGGTTCTCGATGCACTCGCGCTTGAATGCGCGATAACAGCAGCCGGCGTCGCTGATTGTTTCGCCCGAAAGCTTGTTCCGCACCCAGTTCGCAATGCGCGACGAGGCAATGCGAACGAAGCTATCGCCCTGACGCCGAGCCTCGACACGCGTGCCGCACACGCAATCGAATTTCTTGAGCGCGTCCAGGAATTTGGGAAGCTCGCGCGGGTCGTTCTGCATATCGGCATCAAGGGTGACGATGTATCTGCCCCGCGCGGCTTTCATACCCGCCCACATGGCTGCGGATTGACCGCAATTGAACGCGAAGCGCTGCGCGCGAACGCGCCGGTCTGATGCGGCGAGATCCTTGAGCGCGTTCCATGAACCGTCCGAACTGAAATCATCGGTAATGACGATTTCAAAAGATTGTTTCAGGGACTCAGCGGTCTCGCGAGTAGCCGCAACGAGCGGACGCAGATTCGCTTCCTCGTTGTGGCAAGGAATGACGAAGGAGAGTTCAGGAATGTCGTCGGCCATTTGCGTTTGCGAACTCAGGCTAACAGACGCCAACGACTATCGCCAGCTGCAAGCTCAGTTCACCAGCCGATACCAATTGTCCCGCTGATGCGGTTCGTAGCCGAGGTCACGAATAAGCCGTTGCATGTCGGCCACGGTCATTCGGAACGTCGTGCCTGCCTGCGAGACGACGTTCTCCTCAATCATGATGCTGCCGAGATCGTTCGCGCCATACTTCAGCGCGACCTGGCCGATTTCCTGGCCTTGCGTGACCCATGAACTTTGGACGTTCGTGAAATTGTCGAGGTAAATCCGGCCCAGCGCCTGCGTGCGCAGATATTCGTGCGCGCCGACCGTTGGCGCTTTGCAACTTCGTGTGCTCGGCCTGAAACGTCCAGCAAATGAACGCGGTGAAACCTTTTGATTTGTCCTGCTGCGTGCGCAATCGCTCGAGGTGCTCGATGCGATCCTCGATCGTTTCGACGTGACCGAACATCATCGTCGCGCTCGAATTCAATCCGAGCCGATGCGCAACATCCATCACTTCAAGCCAATCGTCGCTCATCGCTTTCAGCGGTGAAATGCGCTGGCGCACGCGGTCCACGAGAATTTCGCCGCCGCCGCCGGGAATCGAGCCGAGCCCCGCCGCCTTGAAATCACCGAATGATCTTTTCCAGCGGCTCATTGAACACTTCGCGGAAATGAATGAATTCGCTCGGACTGAAACCGTGAATATTTACCTGCGGGAATTTGCTTTTGATGTGCGCGAGCAAATCGAGATACCACTGCTTCGTGAGCTTCGGATGATGCCCGCCTTGCATCAAAATCTGCGTGCCGCCGAGCGCGACGGTTTCCTCGATCTTTCGGTCCATCTCGTCCAGCGTGATGACATAAGCGTCGTCGTCCTTCTCGGTCCGATAGAACGCGCAGAACTTGCAATAGACGTTGCAGACGTTCGTGTAATTGACGTTGCGATCCACGATGTAGGTGACGATTTCGTTGCCGCGACCGTCGTAAGCGTCGTTCTTGGCGAGTTGCCGCCGCCGGTCGGCGAGTGCGCCGAGTTCCTCCAGCGGCAGACGATAGAGCCGGAGCGCCTCGGTCTGGTTTATTCGTTTCCCGTCCCAGACGTTTTGCAGCAATTCATCCAACGACGCGTCGTAGATCACGGACCTACGCTAATCGAAGCCAGCGCTTGAGACAAGGCGTGGCGCAGATTGTTTCGGCTAATCGAGGTGGAAAACTTCCTTGAGCGGTTTGCTAACCGGCTCGTTGTCCGGCTGCACTTCCATCAGCGGCGCCATGTAGTTCCACCATTTGCGGACAATCGGAGAATTCGGCAGCTTGGCTGCAGTATTGTCGTCGCTCAATTTTTGGACCGCGAAAAGTGTGAGCGTTTCTTCGTCGAGGAAGATCGAGTAATCGGAAATGCCCGCTGCCCGGAGTTCCTTCGCCAGCTCGGGCCAGATTTCGTCGTGCCGCTTTTTGTATTCAGCCTCGAAGCCGAGCCTGAGTTTCATCTTGAAGGCGTGTCGCTTCATCCGACGGTTTGTTGCACGGCAACAATGTTTAATCCGCGCCGCCTTTCATGAACAGCGGTGCGAAAATGAACCACAGCATACAACCTGCAATCATCAGACTCTTCATCATCGGCTCAGCGACCGACTGAAACATGAACAGCAGCGGCGGGACTATCGTGAGTCCAAGTGCTCCGAAACCGAAAATTCTAGCGGCTGGTTGCATAGGTGGAATCGGGTTTGGGTTCGGCTTTGGCTGATTTGCCATGAAGCATTCTCGCCATAATCAGATAAATGATCGCGGTCAGAATATAAACCGGCAGCGTCAGGTACGACGGAAACACGCGCTGGCGAATAGCGTGGTTGATCGGATCGTATTCGAAAACCGTTAGATAAAACGCCGCTAAGGGCAGGAGCCACGCCAGCAAAACGGCGACGTTGAAATTCTTACCGGTTTTCTCTGCCCAATCGCGCGTCAGACCGAATTTGTCCGCGAGATAAACTTCGACAAGGATGATTGCTCCGACCGGCGCGAGCGTGGTTCCGTAAAGTCCGACGAAGTTCAGCAGCTTCATCGCGACCGCTGGGAAGAGACCGGCGATTGTGCAGGCGATTCCTGCAATCAAGGTCCCGGTAGTGCGTGACATTTTCGGATACAGCGATTGAAACGCGAGACCCGCCCGATAAATCGTCGGGTTCGCAGTCGTCCATCCGGCTACGATGATGCAAACCAGTCCTGCCCAGCCCACGGCGTCGTACACCATAGGCCCTGGCGCCATGCCTTTCGCTGGATCGACTCCATGCGCGCGCACCCAGAACACGAGCAGCAGGGCGGCGCAAATCCACGCGATATAATGGCCGAGGAACATTCCCGCCGCGGACGCCCAACTGTAACTTGACTTGCGAGCAAACCTCAACACCGACAAATCAGACATCCCGATGTGCATTGCGGCGTTGCAGAACCAGGAAAAGCATACCACACCCCAGAAACCAATCTGCGCCTTGGTTCCTGACGCAGGCGTCAGCAAGTCCACCAGATTCAGGTTATGGAGTTTTCCCATCATCACGAAACCGCAGGCCAGGAAAACCAGCAACATCCATGGCGCCGAGATGTGACCAACACGCGCAACGAAGCCGTATCCTTTGATTGCCACGAACGTCATCATCGCGCCAAGAACCAGCACGGCGACGCACCAGGCCGCTCCGGTTGGGAGCATGTCCGAGAACGATGGCATCTTGATGCCGGGGAATGGAACGCCAACAGCCGTTGCGGAAACAGTGACCATCGCTCCGGCAAGGAAGCAGAAGAGAATTCCGTTCGCGAGATTGTAGAGAACCACAAGTTTCCGCCCGCAAATCTTCTCAAGCTGATAATACAGCGTGAGGCGATATTTCGTCGCAATGGGCGCGGTAATGTAACGCCAGCTCAGAACGGCAAGCAGGTTCCCCAGCAGCAATCCGAAGATAAGATCAAACGCGCTCACGCCCCAAGACACGAACAGCGGTCCGATCATGAATTCCGTCCCCGCCGTGTGTTCTCCGGCGTACATGCCCCAGAATGCGGTGGGGCCTTTCAGCGCCTTTTCTGGAATGGGCTCGCGCTCGAATTCGCTGCCCGCTTCGTGGTGTTGCTCGTCAGACATACGCTTTCTCAGCGCTTGCTGAGCACTTCATTCTCGTAGTGCTTTATCTCCGCGATCCATGCGTCGCTAACCGGAACGTTGCGATGGAGGCAATAGTAATCCCACACCGCGCCCGCTGGCAGGGTTTTCGCCTCTTCCATCAAAGCGAGCCGCGAGGTGAAATCGCCTGAAGCTTCTGCGGAGCGAAGTTTCTGAATCGGCGCGACGAGCGCGAGCAGCAGCGCGCGATACATGTTGCGCGTGCCGATGACCCACGCCGCGACGCGATTGATGCTTGCATCGAAATAATCCAAACCGATGCGCACTCGCCCGAGGTAGTTGCCCCAGACAATTTCCTGCGCGATGGCCTCCAGTTCATCTGTAAGCGTCACGACATGGTCGCTGTCCCAGCGAATGCCGCGGCTGACGTGCAGCGCAATCTCGGGGATGAATTGAAGTACGGCCGAAATTTTATCCGCAATGCCTTCGGTCGGGTGATAGTGCCCCGCGTCGAGCGTCAACAACTTCTTCCGCGTGATGGCGTAGCCGATGTAGAACTCGTGCGAACCGACCACATAACTTTCTGAACCGATGCCGAACAATTTCGGCTCGACGGAATCGATGTTGAACTTCGGATCGATCTTTTTCGCGAACACGGCGTCGAGCGATTCTGCGAGAACTTCACGCGGGCCTTTGCGGTCGGCAGGCGTGTCTTTCATCCCATCGGGAATCCATAGATTCGTCAGGCAGGTTTTGCCGAGCGCTTCACCAAATTCCGCGCCGATTTCACGGCAGCGGATTCCGTGATTAATCCAGAATTGGCGAATCGATTTGTCGCGATGCGTGAGTGTGAAACCGTCCGCAGCCTTCGGATGCGAGAAAAACGTCTGGTTAAAGTCCAGCCCAATTTCCTTTTCCGTGGCCCAGGAAATCCAGTTCCTGAACTGCTCGACGGAAATCTTGTCGCGATCAACTTTCTTCCCGCCGAACTCACCGTAGGTCGCATGCAAACTGATGCGATGATTCCCGGGCACGAGCGAGACAGCCTTTTCAAAATCCGCGCGCAATTCCTCCGGTGTGCGCGCCTTGCCGGGATAATTTCCCGTCACCGCCAGACCGCCACCGATTTCGCCGCCAGCGCTCTCAAATCCGCCGAGGTCGTCGCCCTGCCAGCAGTGAATTGAGACGGAGGTTCTGCCAAGCGTATTGAGCGCATTGTCCGTGTCCACGCCAAGAGCGGCGTAACGTTCCCGGGCCAGCGCGTAGGCCTGTTCGATTGATGCGGAGGAACTTTTCTTTGCCATGAATCTAGTTTTCCGATGCCTGAAGTTGCTTCTCGATCGCCTGAACAATCGAATGCGACCATTTGGCGAGTACTTCGCCGTCGCGGCCTTCAAGGAGCAGCCGCGCTTTGGGCTCAGTTCCGGAATAGCGCAACAGCAGCCGCCCGCCCTGCCCTTTCAATTCCGCCTCTGCCTTGGCGACAAGGTCCATGAGTCCGTCAATCTGCTCGAACGGTTTCTTTTCGCGCACTCGGATGTTGGTGACGAGCTGTGGAAAACGCGTCCAACATTTCGCGAGTTTCGAAAGCGGCTGATCCTTCACCTTCATGATACGGAGAATCTGCAGCGCGGCCACCAGTCCGTCGCCTGTGGTGCTGTAATCCCGGAAAATCATGTGGCCGCTCTGCTCGCCGCCGAGGTTGAATCCATTGCGCAGCATTTCATCAATCACGTTCCTGTCGCCAACTGCGGTGCGCAGTAATCGGCCTCCAGCTGATCGAATGGCCGCTTCGAGTCCCGCATTGCTCATCACTGTGCTGACGACGGTCTTTTCGGACAATGTTTCGGACTCGAGCATATCCAATCCTGCAATGGCCATGATGTCGTCGCCATCCACGAGCGCTCCCGTTTCATCGCAAAGCAGAACGCGGTCGGCGTCGCCATCGTGCGCAATGCCAAGACACGCGTTGTGCTCCCGAACTTTTTCGCACATCCGTTCCGGGTGCATCGAGCCGCAGTCCTTGTTGATGTTCATGCCGTCCGGGTGATTGCCATAGACGATCGCTTCCGCGCCGAGTTCGCGCAGCACGCAAGGGGTGGATTTGTAGGCCGCACCGTGCGCGCAATCCACTACGACGCGCATGCCTTCGAGAGTCATGCCGCGTGGGAACGAGGCCTTGGCAAATTCAATGTAGCGCCCCAGCGCGTCGTCAATGCGCACGGCTTTGCCAATGTCATCCGCGGTAGGGCGAATGCTTTCAATTTCACCGCTGAAAACCAGGCCTTCGACCTGCGCTTCGATCTGGTCGTCGAGCTTGTAACCATCCGCCCGGAAAAACTTGATACCGTTGTCCGCATACGGATTGTGCGACGCCGTTATCACAATGCCGGCATCGGCGCGTAAGCTGCGGGTGACGTAAGCAACACCAGGCGTGGGTAGCGGACCGATGAACAATACGTCCACACCCATCGAGAGGATGCCGGAAGAGATTGCATTTTCGAGCATGTAACCCGAAAGGCGCGTGTCCTTGCCGAGGACGATTTTGTGCCGGCCATGGCCGCGCGGTTTGGCTTCGAGGGTTTTAAAGACGTGACCGGCGGCGCGACCGAGCTTGAGAGCGATTTCGGCGGTCACGGGTTCCACGTTTGCTGTGCCGCGGACACCGTCGGTGCCGAAGATTTTTTTTGAATTCATCGACAGATTGGTTCGTTAGACCACCATCCTGCCTGTCGGCATATTCGCAGGCGACGAAATAATCAGACTTTGAAAGCTCGCCGGAATATCGTTGCGCATCACGCAGGGAGAATCGCTCATGGTTTCGGCGGAACAACCACGTCGGCTTCGGCGGGAGCGACCCGGTCGTAGGTGATGCCGGGAGGAGTGATGACTTCGATTCGTTTCCGCATGTTTCCCGCTGACTCTATTCCCGTGAGGTCCACCAGCGCACGGACGTCTTTCAACTGCAGGCTCTGCAGCAGCTTCTTCTCACCCCGTAATGTGACTTCCACCTCACTCGGGGTGACTCTAAACGAATGCACATCCGCCGCTGAAGCGACGACCTCGAGAGGTATTCTGCTGAACGTCTGCTCGACTGCGGTTCCCATCAAAGTCGAAGTGGGCGACATTTGCTTGCGGACGGCCGGCGAAACGAGTTCCCAAATCAAAAGCGCAAGCGCAAACGAGAAGAGTTTCAGCCAAAAGTCCCGGACGATGAGATTCTTGAGAAAACCCATCATTTGGCTCCTTGGGACTCTGCAGTCGCAGTGGCTTCTCGCTTCGGCATGTGCACGGGCGCGGGCTTCACCCGCTCGGTCGTCCATGATTTGATCCAGCCAATCCAATTGCGGGACTTGGCGGGCTGCACAAGAATGGTCGTCAGGAAGGCCCGCAATTCCTCCAGCGTGACGCCGCGCACGAGCTGGCCTTTATAGGCGTGAGAAATCGCGCCCGTTTCTTCGGATACCGCCACGACCATCGCGTCGGTCTCTTCGCTCAGACCGATGGCCGCGCGATGACGCGTGCCTAGCGACTTGTTCAAATCCTGGCGCTGCGTCAGTGGAAAAATGCATGCCGCGTACGCGATGCGGTCCCCCTTAATAATGACTCCACCGTCATGGATAGCGTTGTTTGGAAAGAAGATGGTTTCCAGCATTTCCGGTGTCGCTTCACAATCCACTCGAATGCCCGATTCGACCGCTTCCTGGAGTTGGATAGACTGCTCAATGGCGATCAGCGCCCCAATACGCACGTCCGACAACCGTTCCACGGTTTGGATGATGACCTCGATGTTCTCGCGTTGCTCGTGCGCGGTCGCGAAGAGCGGCAGGTTGCCAAGTTCAGCGAGCATCCGACGCAGCTCCGGCTGGAAAATAACAACGACTGCCACAATGAAAAATGCAAAGAAGGCTCCCAGGAGCCATTGGAGAACTTTCAATTCGAGGAAGTACGTCACCAGCGCAAATGTCAGAATCAACGCAAGGAATCCAGTTACAACCGGAGCGCCGCGCGTGCCACGGATGAAGCGGAACACGTAGTAGATTCCGACCGTCAGGATAAGAATCTGCAACGCGTCGCGCCAGAAATTCACGACGAAGTCCCAGACTGTAGTTTCCCAATTCATTTCGATCTTTGCGCCAGGATCGCTTCCGCCATGCGAACCGCCTGTACTGTTTCCGCCACATCGTGTGTACGAATCATGCGCACACCGGATTCGATCGCGAGGCACGCACAGGCGATCGATCCCGGAAGACGCTCCGCCAATTCCGCTCCCAGCAGCTTTCCAATGAATCCCTTTCGTGAAACTCCAAGCATCACCGGACGATTCAGCTGCACAAACCCTGCCAGCGCGCCCAGCAATTGCAAATTGTGCTCGAGCGTTTTTCCAAAACCGATTCCTACGTCCAGTATAATGTGTTCCAGGCTCACTCCGCAATCGCTCAATCTGCGGATGCGCTCCTTAAAAAAATCGCCGACCTCGCGGATGACATCGGAATAAACCGGATTTGACTGCATCGTTTGCGGAGACCCTTGCATGTGCATGCACACGTAACCCGCCCCGGCTGCCCCCACCACATGCCACATTGTTTCATCGTCACGATTCGCAGCCACGTCGTTGACGATGCTGGCTCCAGCTTGAATTGCCTCTCGCGCGACATTCGGTTTCATCGTATCAATCGAAAGCGGAACTTTTACTCGTGCGGCGAGTTGTTCTATTACCGGAATCACACGACGCAGCTCCTCCGCTTCGCCGACCGGCGTTGCTCCTGGACGGGTGGATTCCCCGCCGATATCCAACATCTCCGCGCCCTCTCCGACCAGCTTCAACCCGCGCGCCACCGCGGTATTCGTATCCAGAAATCTGCCTCCATCCGAAAAGGAATCCGGCGTCACGTTGATGATGCCCATGACGATTGCCGGGCGCGGAAAAACGAATTCAAACTGGCCAAAGCGCAGAAGCATTCTGGTTAATGTGTTCGCTTCGCGACGAAAACATTCAGCAACGGAGCAGCCAAAGGAATCAATAACCGGACCCGCCCGCCTTCGCCATCTGAATCAACTCAATCTCGTATCCCTCCGGCGCATCAATAAACGCGAATGCCGATCCACTGGAACTCGCTGTTGGACCGTCTGAGAATTTCAAGCCAAGTTTCGCCAGGTGCTTCCCGAATTCCTCCAGATTATCCACTTCAAACGCCAGATGCGTAAGGTCCGGCTGCACCTGGACCTGGCCGCTGCCCGGGAAGAACGTGATTTCGATTTGTTCCTCGCTCTCGGGCGCTTTCAGGAAGACGAGTTCCGAGCCGCGCGGCGATTTGTTGCGCCGAATTTCCTGAAGGCCGAGCACTTCTTTGTAAAAGCGAACGGTCCGTTCCAAATCGTTGACGCGATAACGTGTATGGAGAAGTTTTTTGGCTATGCTCATGAGCCCAACAATACTGAGGAACATCCGCAAGGCAACAAACTTCCCGTTCTCCACAACGCCTCGACCTAGGGCATCAAACCACTTGCTGAGCCGGAGTCTTTTCGTTAGGAAAAGCACGTGCATTGCCCAATACGGTGGCTCATTTCTTTATTCTTGCTGGCGTCCGCTGGCCCGTTCGCTGCGTTAGGGCAGATCGATCCCGTGCCACGCCAGTTGATTCAACTCGGTTACAACGCCGCATTCCAAGGGCATCCTCCGATTTCCGGCTATGCCTATTATTACAGGAATGAACCGAATTTTCTTCACACTAACCTGACTCTGCGGCTGGCAATCGCGCCCACCTATTTGGATTCCGAATTGGGAATAGCACAGGCCTTGGGCCCGCGCACCGACTTGGGCGTCGGGATTGCGGGCGGCGGATTTGCCGATAGCTACGATGAAATTCGAACGGGCGTTTTTCGCCCATCGGAATCCTTCACAGGCCACGGCGGCGAAGGTTCGCTCAGTTTGTATCATTGCTTCAATCCGGACGGATTGATTCCACTGAATGGGGTTTTGCGCGGCACCGCTCATTACTCGACTTACGCAAGAGACGAAGGCACGGCGAAGTCGTTTGAACTTCCTCCCGACCACGGAATTTTTTCCATTCGCACGGGACTGCGCTGGGGCGGCAAGGAGCCGATCTTGTTTCCGTCATTGGCAATGGAATTGTCCGTGTGGTACGAAGGGCAGTTTCGCACGCAGTCCGGCCGCTACGGCGATACGATAGTCAATCCCCTCGGCGATCGCAGGTTGGAATCCTATTCGCATCTGTTCTGGGCGCAATCGCTGCTCGCTTACACGATGACGAATTCCGGCCAGAGTTTCTTCTTGAGCCTCACCGCCGGAACCAGCGTGAACGCGGACCGTTTCAGCACGTACCGACTCGGCGCGTTGCTGCCGCTCGTATCTGAATTTCCATTGTCGCTGCCGGGCTATTATTACCAGGAGTTGAGCGCGCAGAAATTCGTGCTCCTCGGCGGCAATTACATTATCCCGCTCGACAAAAAACGGCATTGGAACGTGAACTTCACGGCGACGACGGCTGGAGTGGATTACCTGAATGGTTTGGAACAGCCTGGCAACTGGCACACGGGCGTGGGTGGCGGAGTTCTCTATCGTTCGCCTTCCATCAAGATCATGCTCGGCTATGCCTATGGCGTTAATGCGATGCGGAGCGGCGGCCGTGGCGCTCACAGCGTAGGCATCCTCATGCAACTGGATCTTAAGCGCGCCAAGGATGCGATGTTGAATCCGTACGACCCGAGCCGATGGCGCGGCATACAACGTATATTCGGCTCCTTCGGCGATTGAACAAATAATTGCCGCAGCTCACGCTGCCTTCCGAACAACCGTCGCGCCTTGCGAGTCCGCAGTAAGAATCTTCATTTCGGAGTCCGGCAATTCCCTTTTCATCGCCCGGGCGACGCGTCGCTCTTCGCGCAAGGTGATGCACATGATTGTCGAGCCGGAACCGCTCAACCAGCCCCCAATTGCCCCCGCCATCTCGCCTGCGCGAATGACTCGCGAAAGCTGCGGAATTAACTTCTCGCGATACGGCTGATGCACTCGGTCGTCGAACAAACCACGCAGCGCCTCGTAATCTTCGCGCGCGAAAGCCGCACTGATGAGTGCCGCGCGATTCAGGTTATGCACCGTGTCCGCTTTGGAAAATGTCTGGGGCACGAGCTTCCGCGCCTCCTCCGTGCTCACCTCAAAACGCGGCATCAACGTCACGAATTTCAGTCGCTGGCTCACTGGAAAGTGCAGGCAGCGAACTTCCTGTCCGAGAATTCCTGCCGCGGCAAATCCACCAAAAATCGCAGGGGCGGCATTATCGGGATGATGCTCCAGCCCTGTCACCATTTCGAGGAGCTGTTGCTTCGTGAGCTTCGCGTTTGTGAGCGCGTTCAGCGCGGCAATGACGCCCAATCGCGCGGTCACGCTTGAGCCAAGTCCGCGAGCGATCGGCACGTCGCCAGAAAGAGAAACGTCAATTCCAAAAGCAGCTTCGCCCGAGCGCTGGAAGAACAAATTGGCGGCTTCATTCAACATGGCTGTTGCTCCGGCACGATCAGTTTCCGCAATTCTTGAAACCAGAGTTACGCCGTTGCTGCCGCTGCGCTGGACGCGGACGAAATTATAAAGCCCCAGCGCGATGCCGAGCGTGTCAAAGCCGGGGCCGACGTTGGCGGTGGTCGCCGGCACACGAACGGTGACAGCACCGCGAGGGGCGAAAAGAGTTTTTCGAGTTTTGATTGAACCCATAAGATCAGCGATGCTGGAACCGCTCTTTCCAACGCGCGCTCCCGTTCCAGCAAGGTTGGATGCGAATAATAAAACCCGCTGTAAAGCGGATGCGGCGTAAGGTTGCTCAAATTCTTTTCGTTAAGCTTGCGCAGAGCGCCAATGAGGGAATGCGATTCATTCATCACGTTGGCCGCAAAGCTGTCGGCCTGATATTCATAGCGACGGGACCACCAATGCGCCAGCGGCGAAAACCAGAACATGACCACTCCCGCCAGCAAACCGAACAGCAGCAGCGCGGGCACGATGCTTCCCGGTTCGAATCCGAACGCCCGATAGAAGACGGGCTGATTCGCGAGGAGCGATATCAAATAGAATCCCACGAGCGAACTGATCGCCGAGAGCGCGAGCATCTTGACGATGTGCTTTTTCTTGAAATGTCCGATTTCGTGCGCGAGCACCGCTTCAAGTTCCGGCTCCGCCAATTGCTGAATCAACGTGTCAAACAAAACGATTTTCCGGAACTGGCCGAACCCGGTGAAGAACGCGTTGGAATGGCGCGAACGTTTGCTTCCGTCCATCACCTGAATGCTCCGGGCGCGAAAATTGACGCGTCGCGCGAGATTGAGCAGGCGTTCGCGCAGGCTGCCTTCGGGAAGCGGCGTGAACTTGTTGAACAGCGGAAGAATCAACACCGGCGCGAGCAGCGCGACGAGCAGTTGAAACGCGAGCAACGCGCCCCACGCCCACAGCCACCACCAGCGCCCGGTCCACTCGACGAGTTTCAAAACCAGCACCAGCAACGGATAGCCGAGCACGACTGCCAGCAGCAGTCCTTTCAGCCGGTCCGCGCACCAGGTTTCTATTGTGGTCGTGTTGAAACCAAAACGCTGCTCCAGTTTGAATTGTTCGTACCAATCAAATGGAATGCCCGGCAACGACATCGCGAGTCCGACAGCGAACAGATACGCGGCCATCGCCCAGGCGGAAGTCCCGACATCATCGTTGAAGATCCGAAACGCCCACGGCAAAACTCCGCTGAACAGAAAGGCGAGCAACACCACCGTGCTGTAGGTGTCCTGCAATTTTCCAAACGCGCCGCGCGCGAGCGTGTATTCGATGGATTTCGTGTAGGTCGGCAGATCGATGATGTCTTTGAACGCCGGTGGGACGCTGCCTGCGTGGGCGAGAGCGTGGCGGCGGTTCAATCGCGCGAGCCAAAGCTCGAGGGCCAACCGTGCGCAAATGAGCGCTCCGGCCGCGGCGGAAATAATGGTGCTTAACTGCATTGAAACGGCATCAGAGTAAGCCTCGCTTCCTATCTGCCAAGCAGGAATAAGGATGGCCGGTCGCCCGATTCTTCCTCGTCCTTTATCTGTGGCCGCGCTCATCAGAGCTGAGCATGTAAAAGCTGTTCACATCGCCACCGGGGCCGTGGGTGGGCCAAAATCGGTTACGTTTTTCACAAGAAACGGAGAGACTTACGCTCGCGATGTTTGCTATTGATAGAATCGCGCTTAGGAAAGGAGTGCATTAAAATTAAGATGAAAGCCGGCTGTTTCTATTCGTTGAGAACGTGGGACTTCGTGTCCAACAGCGGCCGACCAACTACGGCAGAACAATCATGAAAATTCCAACTTCATTGCCAGTGCGCTGGGTCTCGGCCGCGATGGTGTTGGGCGCCGCCGCCGCTTCGGCGCAAGATGGACCGATCTTGTATACTTCCGATGACCCACGGATTGCGGAAGTTCGAGAGGGCGTAGAGAACGGTAGTCAGGAGAGCCAGCGGATCGAGCGCGCCTTTGTGGGAGATTGGATTTACCGGCATGAGATTGCCAAAGCCAATGTGGGCTTTCGCTGGACCAGCTTGCACATCCAGTCCGAAGGCACTTTGGTGATTGAATACCAGACCAACGGCTCCGACAGTGAACAAACTCTGGCTGGGCCATTTGAATTCATTCACAAAGGTACAGACCAACAGTTGCCGGGCAAACGCCCGGCGGTGCTCGTCACCGTGGAATCGGGAGCACCCGGGATTGTGCTGCCACTCGTGGAATTGACGGTGGACTATGACAGCCGCGTGCCCGCAAGCTGGGGGAAGGTGCTGAAGTTTCAGGACCTCGATGGCAATGAATTTGTGTTCTCGAACGTGAATCCCCTCCGAGATCTGTATCAGTTCGACAGTTGGGTGGGACAGACCAAAGTGCATTACGAGCGAACCGTGACGAATTGGGTGCCGGACTTTGCTGCCTTGAGCGCTACCAATTTTCTCCTGAGGAATGAAGGCGTCTGGACCAATTCTCAAAAATATTGCTACTATGTTTTGGAAGCCGCAGATGCTCTTGGAAAGGATGTGATACTGCGGATATGGGAGTCCCAAGACGTTACAAACGCCCACTTGGCGATGCTCGACTTTTTTTCCACCGCCCAGGCACCGCAGCCCTTTCCGCTTGGGTCCGCACTTGGTGTAGATATTGGAGACCGCTGCTACTTGGGGTGGGGTGTGGTGGGCGACAACTTCGCTTTTGTGAGGAATAACGTGTTTGTATGGGTGTTTGGAGAGGGCTCTGTCCTCGAGTTGGCCAGGAAGCTGGACTGTGAGTTGGTTCGTCACAGCTTCACGGGACCGGTGCTGCTACAGCCGGGAATCAGCGATGGCGCTTTTCACGTTTCCGTGCCGACCACGACGACCAATACGTACGTTCTCGAATCCAGTGACTCGCCGAGTGGAACCAACTGGACTGCTTTCCCGCCGTTCGCGGGCGATGGAACGATTCGGCTGATAGCGTATCCAGCCTGGTCATCCCGAGAATTCTTTCGAATTCGTCTTCAGTAGTCGGCCACCAAGTCGCGTTAAATCGTTCAATTCAGTCAGAATCCGGTCGAGGATCCGTCCGACGTGAATTGCGAAAGCACGCCATACGGCTTATTGAACGCAATCAACATGGCGCGACTTACAGAATCATGGTTGAACTTCAATGCGGAACAGGTACGGCGGGCCCGGACCGGACGGCGGCAACGTGAACGTCGTTCCAGCGGTCGTTGCCTGAATCCATCCTGAAACCGGCGACCAATTTGCCCCGTTGGTGCTGCCCTGAACGCGATACGCATGCCCCACCGCCGATGGCCATGACAGCCGGACGTATCCACCGGGCAAGATGGTCACGCTGCTGATTTGGAATTTTGAGGCCGCTGACATTGGATCGGTGCCCGCGATGAACTCGGCGTAATCGCTCATGCCGTCACTGTCGGAATCCGTCAACCGCGTGCGATTGGTCGAAACCGTTCCGAAGTAATTCGTTTCCCAGGCATCGGCGATTGCGTTCGAGTTTGCATCCGTGAAAATGTAGTTGCCCTGGAACACCGCGAGGCCGCCCGAAACGAGATTGTTCGTTTGCGGCGTGGGCGTCTGATAATACGGCACATCGCCGTACGTCACGATGTACTGGCCGGGCGGCGCGTTCGTCACAAGAAGACTCGTGCCTTTGCCGTTTCGGAAAATCGGGCCGGTCAGGATGAACGGTGCCTCCCAAATGTTATTCGTAACTTGAATTGTGCCTGGCAGGATGTTCGTGACGGTGACGGAAACGTCGTCTACGAGCCAGCCGGGCGGCTCCCGCGTGTCGAATGAAAACAACTCGTAATCCAAACGAGATAAACGACGTGCCCGATGTAAGGGCTGAGGTCCACCTGCTCCTGAATCCAACCGCTGGACACATCGCTGTATTGTGCCAGCGTGACAGGCGAGCTTGCGTTGTTCGTCAACAGAAGCAACTGGCCATATTCGAGAATGTCGAAATCGGATGACTCCGTGAAATCATAGTCATGCCAGAACCGCAGCGTTGCCACGTTGCCGCCGGTAAGCAAAATCGCCGGACTGATAAGGAATGTTTCGGCGAAATCAATCGCCTGTGCCGCTGAGATTGCTGCCCCAGGCATTCGGCGGTGAGTGCGCGCTTGTCGCCAGGCTGTTGGTCGGAGTGCCGAGCGTCCACGAAGATTCATTATCATCGGCATTGAACACCGTCCAGTTGGTCGCTCCCGAATTCATGTTGTCCGACCACGGCGGCGACAGCGGCGTAAGTGTCGTGAACGTATAAAGCTGGCCGTTGTTGTCGTTGACCACCGTATTTCCAGCGGCGTCGCGGCTCACGACGCGATAATAGTAAATCCGGTGTGGATTCAATCCCTGCAACGTCAGCTCGTGACTCGCCGCCAATGCCGGGTTGTATGCCGTGCGATTTAGAATGGGCGATTCGCCAAATTGCACGAGCGCATCCGCAGGTTCCGAAGTGTCCCATGAAATCACCGCCTGCTCATAATCTGGTTCAGCAAATACGCCAGTAATTGACGGCGGAGCTGTGTCAACTGTGGCTGTCGCCTGGACGATCTTGCCGGCCGACGCATCGACGTAATTGACCGTTACGGTGTCCCCATTCTGCGCGCGCAACTTGCCGGCCGTGGGCGGGTTCGTCGCGGAAATCAATTCGAATGTGCCCGTGAAGACGCCGGGGCTGCTGGTTTCATGCAACGTGACGGACAGGCCTGCCGGCTGGGTTGTCGTCAGCGCAGTGACGGAAAGCGTTCCCTGACCGGCCAAATCTGAATCGCCCACTTCCACGGTCGCTACGCCCGGCAACCCATACGCCGATGAATTCAAAGCCACCGTCCCGACCCCCGACGCGCCGGGCGCCAGAAACGCCAGGACGTTTCGCATGAGTTGAACTCGATCATTTGTGCCGCCCCCCATTGGCACCGCGTCGAGAGGAAAAGTAAACAGGATCAACCGACCGGGCGCCTGCTGCCCAATGGCTGGCCAGCGCAGGCCAACGATGTCGCCCGAATCGTTCGAGAGAATCGGCGATGCGGACGCGTCCGGCGTCATCGTGTCTGATATGTCGGGGCCAAGAAGTCCGCCCCAGAGATTTTCATAGACTGAGTAGTCCATGGTGATGTCGAGTCCGCTGGTGATGGGTTCATTTGGCGAACCGATGATTTCCGGCGCAAGGGTGCTGCCGGTTTCATCCGTGAGATACGATTGCACGTGCAGCACGTCGCGGATGTATGCCGCGCCGCCCACTTCGTCTAGACGCGAGAAGATTTCCATTGACGCTACAAACAGCGACCCGCCGGAATCCAGGTAATTGCTGATGGCGGTTCGTTCGTTAAGGCTCCACGCGCCCGTCAATTCCGGCACGCGCCAAATGACCGCTCGATAAGGCCGCAGATTGCTCAGTGTTGGTTCGTTGCCGCTCGTGCCATCCCAGACATCATAAGTGACGCCCGACTGGTTCAACGCGTCGGTGTAGCCACTCAACGGCGGCGGGCCAAAGAACGGGTCCTGGTATTCGTCCACCAGCAACACCTTCGCAGTCTGCGGGTCACACGAAGGAATAAAACGCGCCCCCGTTGTTGTTGGTCGTCACGTTTCCGGCTTCATCGGATGAGACCACGTAGAAGTAATACGTGCGTCCGGGTATCAAACCATCCAGCGAAATGGCGTGCGCCGTCGTCAGACTCGAATTCGTCACTGCAAGCGTAAGACTCGAAAGCACCGGGTTGGTCCCATAGCGAACGATCGAAGTTGCGGGTTCATCGGACAACCAGGAAACCGTGGTTCACCAAACGAATTGGTTGAAGAAACACCTGACAAAACCGGCGCGACAAAATCCGCCGTAGCCGTCGCCACTCGCGTAGTATT
>CAVXEG010000003.1:0-17476 GCA_963760675.1 uncultured Verrucomicrobiae bacterium | reverse complement strand
AATCGTAATGCGGCCTGGCCCGCAAAGTCGATTGGGACGCTTGGGATTCGAGCTGAGATCAGAAACTGAGTCTTGGAAAGATCGCGTCGTTTAACAGACTGGCACGCCGTACACTAAAAATAAAGCTCGACAAACTCACACGATCTCCTTACGTAATTTTCCTGATTACGTCATCCGACGTTTCAACGCATCTTCGGCCGAGCTGAGAAGCCCGAGGGCGCTGGACCTTCGCTGGAACCGCCGCTTTACGCGATCTCCAGGTCCAACTGGAACCCCGAGGCCAGCCGAAGCGAGTCGTTTATTGGAAGAAATTTCGCAGTAGTAACGGTTCTCGGTTCCGCGCGGAACTGGATTGCAGTCAACAATTCAACCGGTATCGGCGTTCATGACGCTCGCACAGATCCGAAATCTGGTCATTCAGATAGCGATTGTGTGCGGACCGGAGACGACGTTCTGGCCGACTCGATCGAGAAATTACTTGCCGAATGCGAAGGGGTTCAGATTCTCGCGATTCGAGTATCACGCCGGAATTCAGCGTTAAGCCGCACGCGGTCGGCTTTGGCAATCCCGACGTAGTCGTAGCCACGCTCGGTGCTTTTGAAGCAACAAACACGGCCCTTTTGCTTGCGTCGATCCAGCGCGCTTTTCCACATCGGCCAGTGCTGGTGACTACGACGCATCCGGATACGTTCGATTTCTTCCGAGTGCTCGAGATGGGCGCTTCAGATTTTCTGCTGCCTCCGTTGCGGCGTTCCGAATTGTTACCACGGCTGATGCGCCAGGCGCGAGTCACGTGCCGCGGCGATGCGCTCGTCCAAAAACTCAAGGAGGATATCGGCCTCAAACAGATCATCGGCGAGAGCCCTGCGTTTCTCGACAAAGTCCGGTGCGTACCGCGATTCGCGCGGTGCGACGCGACGGTGCTGATCTCCGGCGAGTCCGGCACCGGCAAGGAACTCTTCGCGCGCGCGATTCATTATCTGAGTCCGCGCGCGGACCGGCCGTTCGTTCCGGTTAATTGCGGTGCGCTTCCAGAAAACCTCGTGGAAAGCGAGATCTTCGGCCATAAACGCGGCGCGTTCACCGGCGCCGCGTCCGATCAAGCGGGGCTGATCCGCGAGGCCGAAGGCGGCACGCTATTTTTGGATGAGATCGATTGCCTCACGCCGCAGGCGCAGGTGAAACTGCTCCGTTTCCTACAGGACGGAGAATATCGTTCCGTCGGCTCGCAGCAGATTCTTCATGCAAACATTCGGGTAATCGCGGCTGCGAACGCCGATTTCAACCACATCGTGCGCTCAGGAAAATTCCGCGAGGATTTATTCTATCGGCTGAACGTACTGACACTCACGCTTCCACCGTTGCGCGAACGCCCCGGCGATATCCTCTTGCTTACGCGCGACTTTCTGGAGAAGCAGGCTGCGATCACGGAGACTGCGGCCGAAAAATCTCTCGCTCGCCGCGCTCAACCGCCTGCTCATGTCATTCGTGGCCGGGTAATGTGCGCGAACTCCAGAACGTGCTCATGCGCGCCATCGTACTCTCCGATCGCGACTCGATCGAGCCCTCGGATCTTGACCTGCCGAAGACGGCTCCGCTGCGGAAGATCAGTCGTTCCGAGCGATGAAATCCCGTGTAGTTTGGCGATTCGAGCACGACTTTCTTGCGACGGCTCTGCGTGCGCATGAGGGAAACATCACTCGCGCCGCGATCGCGGTGAAGAAAAACCGTCGGGCGTTCTGGGAACTTTTGCGCAAGCACAGCCTGCTCGCCGGCGCGAGACGAGATTAAGCGTCGCGCACACGAGTAAGCAGCGTCGGCTAAGCTCTTCACGTCACACAACCGTCTGGTATGCCAAATGACCGTCGGAGCGCGGACAAAATTGTCCTTCGCCTGTGCGCAGGGTATCAGGAATCCATGGCGAATATATTTGCCAGGATGATAGGACAAAATTGTCCTCGCGCGCGTTCTCGAATCCAACGCTGATTTCGCGTTCGGGCGCGAACAGAGATGTTCTCGGGCGAGCGCATTTTCAGAGGAGGAATTGAAACACGCGGGAGCGAGCCGGAGACGAACAATTCCCGTCCGCGCGCAGCAGCGGAAATTACGAGGCACGTCGATTGCTACACATGGGACGACTGACCCAAATGTGTGCTTGCCGACCCCTTCGCTTCCATCTCCGGCGCCGGAAATTCTCGACTATCTGGCCCGGCATCCGGAGGCACAAGATACCATCGACGGTATCCTTCACTGGTGGGTGCTCGACGCCTGCATTCGAAAGTGGGCCCCGAAAATTGCAGAGACCGTCGCGCAACTTGTCGAACGAGGTTTTCTCGAACAAAAGCCAATCTGCGGACGGCAACGTATTTTACCGCGCCTCCCCGAGCTATCTCGCGACGCTTCAGCAACGGCCACCACGAAACCCCACTCCTAACGCAACCCCGTAAACCATCTAACAAGAAAGGACAATCATGCCTGCCACGTTGACCTATCCCGGAGTTTATATCGAAGAAATCCCCAGCGGCGTCCGAACCATCACCGGCGTCGCCACCTCGATCACGGCGTTTATCGGGCGGGCCGTTCGCGGCCCGACCGAACGAGCCAGTCGACGATCAATAGCTTCGGCGATTTTGAGCGCATTTTTGGCGGGCTATGGATCGAAAGTATCCCTTGGGCTATGCCGTGCAGGGATTTCTATCTAAACGGTGGCAGCCAGGCAATCATCGTTCGGCTCTTCATCCGTAGACTACGGCGATGCGACAACGCAGTAGCAGGCGCTAGTCAGTAGTGACCGCGTGATCACGGCAGATCTGCGCAGGCTGATGATACTCCAGCGAGTCGTCCAACGATGGGCCGATGAAGCGCGGCCGCTATCGTCGCAACGCCAACCGCGTGTGACAGTGCCGCCATCGCAGAGATGCGGCTGACCAGCCCGGGGTGCGGCGGCGGACTGATCTCTTTTAATCTGGCAGTAGCGGGATGCGGCCCCCACCGCGGTACCAGTCAGCCAAAGCGACCTCGCACATCGATACCTTGAATCTGAAACAGCTAGCGAGGGCGGATGGGGCAACAAAATGCGGGCACGGGACCGATCAAGGTTGGTGCGACCGATGCCGCGACGTCTGGGGAATCTCATGTGCGAGATCGTCAACCGGGCACATCTAAGCGTTCCGCGATGTGCCGGTCGGAGACGGCGCTCCGTAGACCAAGGTAGAAAAAGTGCTTGCGAAACGAGGCAAGCCAGCCGCCCGTCCAAGCAGACATCGCCGCAGGGCACGGCACCGCGCCAGTGGCAACACGGTGGATCCAAGAAAACCGATGCGGACGACAATCCGGTGCAACGATGGCAAAGTCGCTGCCTAGCGACCAAGCTCCAACGGTTTCGATCTTTCGCAAACGGCTAGGCATGACGCAGGACTCTTCGACCCAGAAGAGGGAATCTATGCGCATTAGAAAGCCGACCTGTTTAACCTCCTGTGCATTCCGCCGTACCTCGCCGTCGGTGATGTAGATTGAGTCTGGTTACCGACGCAGCTCGCGTTTACTGTGAACAGCGCCGGGCGATGCTGCTGGTCGATCCGCCACTATCCTGGACAGAACAAGACCACCGCCAAGACCGAATTCACCGCCACTGAAATGTCGGCACACGCAGCAAAATGCGGCATCTTACTTTCCGCGTCTAATGCAGCCAATCCTCTGCGAGATAACCAAATGGACGAGTTTCGTCCCGTGCGGAGCCGTCGCCGGCATCATGGCGCGCACCGACACCAACCGCGGCGTTTGGAAAGCGCCTGCTGGTCTGGACGCCACGCTGGTCGGCGTGCCGCAACTGAGCGTTCCGCTCACCGACGACGAGAACGGCGAGCTGAATCCGCTGGGCATCAACTGCCTGCGCACGATTCCAGCGGCTGGCCGCGTCGTCTGGGGCGCGCGCACGTTGCGGGCGACGATCAACTCGCCGACGAATGGAAATACGTTCCCGTCCGGCGCACTCGCGCTTTTCATCGAAGAAAGTCTGTATCGCGGCACGCAATGGGTCGTGTTCGAGCCGAACGATGAACCGCTCTGGGCGCAGATTCGCCTCAACGTCGGCGCGTTCATGCAGGATCTCTTCCGGCAGGGCGCGTTCCAAGGCCAGACGCCGCAAGGACGCTTACTTCGTCAAATGCGACAAGGAAACCACGCCGCAGGACGACATCAACCTCGGCATCGTGAACATCGTCGTCGGCTTTGCGCCGCTCAAGCCGGCCGAGTTCGTCGTCATCAAGATTCAGCAGATGGCCGGACAAATTGAAACTTAAACCAGGAGAAACTTATGGCTCAATTCAGCGTCAACTCCACAACGGTTCGACCCCTACAAGAACTTCAAGTTCCGCGTGAAATGGGACGGCCGATTACGTCGCCGGCGTGAGCAAAGTCGGCGCGCTCAAGCGCACTACCGAAGTCGTCAAACACCGCGAAGGCGGCGATCCCAGCAGCAGCCGCAAATCTCCGGGCCGCACGGAATACGAGGCGATCACGCTGGAGCGCGGTGTCACGCACGACAAGGAATTCGAACAATGGGCGAACAAGGTCTGGAATTTCGGTCGCGGGCTTGGCGCGGAAGTTTCGCTCAAGGATTTCCGCAAGGACATCATCCATCGAGGTTTATAACGAAGCGGGCCAACTCGCGATCGCCTACAAGATTTTTCGTTGCTGGGTTTCCGAATTTCAAGCGCTCGCGGACCTCGACGCCAACGCCAACGCCGTCGCTCATCCAGCACATCAAATTGGAAAACGAAGGCTGGGAACGCGACGTCGAAGTGCCCGAGCCGACCGAGCCGACCTTCACCAACCCGGCGTGATCTCCACATGGAACATGCGCCCACCGCCGCAGACTTGTTGAATGTCTGGGAGCGCGGGCGCTCCCAGTCGCCGGTAGATCGCGCGCTGTCGCTGCTGCAGGTTGCCACGCGGGAGTCTCCGCGGGAAACGCTGGCGCAGTTTAGCATCGGCCGCCGCGACGCGGAATTGCTAAAGCTGCGCGAAAAAATTTTCGGTCCACGCATGACCGGCCAGGCCGACTGCCCCGCGTGCGGCCAGCAAATGGAAATGAACTTTGCTGTCGCCGAAGTTCAGACCGCGCCATTGCCAGGAACTCCGCGAAACCTACACTGCAAATATTCGGGAATCGAAATCAGTTTTCGGCTGCCAACAGCATTGACCTCGCAGACCCTCGTCCCCGGCGAGGACCCCGCGACCCAAAAGCGCCAGCCTTGCTCAACGCTGCGTTCCGAACGCGAAATGCAGCGGCCAGCTTATCACAGCCGATCAGTTGCGGTGAGGACACGGTGAGCGGCCTTGTCCGAAAGGATGTCGGAACTCGACCCGCAAGGCGACGTGCAGATCGCCTTGAGTTGCCCGCAATGCAGCCACCGCTGGCACGCGCCGCTCGACATCGTGTCGTTTGTGTGGAGCGAAATTCACGCGTGGGCCGTGCGGCTGCTTCGCGACGTTCACGCTCTGGCCTCGGCTTACGGCTGGCGCGGAGTGCGGACATTCTCGCGATGAGTCCGTGGCGGCGTCAGGCGTACCTCGAATTGATCGAACGATGAGCGACTACCTTGGCAATCTCATCGCTCGCACGGTTTCTCCGGCGGTCGCCGTGCGTCCGCAGTTGCCATCCCTCTTCGAACCAGCGCCAGCGACTCGTGAAACAAAGAGCCGACCTGAATTCGAACAGGAAAATTTCGTGGAACAACCGCCGGTCACACAGCCTTCCGAAAAGCTCGCGCCAATGCCGCTGTCAATTCCAACGCCGCATCAATCCGTGTTTCGCGAACCAGAACAAACTGTCCCTGAGATTTCTCGCGCGAGAAAAATTCTCGAAACCAGCGCAGGAATCTGAGCACGGCGGTTCAACCGCGAATCTTTCGTCGGGCTGCCCCGACTCTGCGCGAGGACAAGCCGTCGAATTCAAGCCGGCGCAGGTCAGACGTCATCAAATCTCCGCTGCGAGATGTTATCGCGACTGCGTCACATGAAGTCAGCGCGCGAGAAGAAACCCCACCCCAGGAGTCCGCCGTTCCTTCAAAGCCGGTAGTTATGCCGGAACTGCGCGAAGCACGAATTGCTTAAGCGGTCAGGGGTTCTAGCCGTCGTTCCCACGATCCGTTCATTGCCGCCGATCGCGCCGCTTCCACCAGCGGCGGCGACAGCCCCGCCGGCGATCAACGTCACCATCGGCCGGGTCGAAATCCGCGCTGTGCAGCCGCCGGCCCAACAGCGGGCGAAACCGAAACCGGCAACAGTCTTGAGCTTGGAAGATTATTTGCGCCAGCGCGCGAAAGGAGCTGCGCAATGAGCAATTCACTCGCCATCGGCGCGGTGACCGCCACGCTGCGCAATTTGTTGGACAATGGAATTGCCGCGGAAGGCGGCGGCTTGCACACGACCACGCTGCCGCCAGAAAAAGCGCAAACGTTCGGTCAGGCCGACGGCGCGGGACGGGTCAATCTTTTTCTGTATCAAACCCACATCAACGCCGCCTGGCGTAACATGGACATGCCGAGCCAGATCAAACCCAATGAGACCGGCCAGCCGCCGCTCGCGCTCGATTTGTTTTATTTGCTGACCGCCTACGAGCGCGATGACGGCGATTCGTCCGTGATTGCGCATCGTCTGCTGGGGCGCGCGATGCGGGTGCTGCACGATCACCCGTTGCTAGGCGCCGACGAAATTCGGACAGCGCTGCCGAACAACGATCTCGCCGACCAGATCGAGCGCGATTCGCATCACGCCGCAACCGATGTCAGTCGAAGAATTCTCGAAACTCTGGACGACATTCCAGGTTGGCTACCGCATCTCCGCCGCGTATCAAGTCTCCGTCGTGCTGATTGACAGCACGCGCCCTTCGCGCACGCCGTTGCCTGTTCTAACTCGCGGCGCCGACGACACCGGCGTGAAGGTGCAGGCCGATTTGATCCCGCCGTTTCCCACGCTCACCGACGTCAGCCCAGTCGTGCAGCCGCCGGGCTCCGAAACCAGCGCGGTGCTGGGAAACGATTTGCTCATCACGCGGTCACGATCTCGATGGCACGAGCGTTTCCGCTGAGGTTTCGCATCCGCGTTTGCAAAATCCAATTCCACTGCCCGCACCATCGAGTGCAACGGCGACGGCGGTTACAGTGAATTTGCCGAATCAACCGCAGAATTTTCCCGCCGGCATTTACACGATTTCCGTTTCTGTCATTCGTCCCGGCGAAACATCCAAGCGAACAACCAACGCGCTGCCGTTCGCCGTCGCGCCACAAATTTTGCCGAACCCGCCGATCAGTGCCGTGCGTAACGCGAACGAAATCACCATCACGCTCGCGTGCAGTCCGGAAGTATTGCCTGCACAACGGGTCGCCTTGCTGCTCGGCGGGGATGAAGTGCCCGCCGAGCCGCATCCCGCGCAGACGGGCAACCTGACTTTCGTCGCGAAGGACGATCCACCGGGCAAATTCGCGCCGGGCGATTATTTCGTGCGGCTGCGCGTGGACGGCGTGGACAGTCTGCTGATAGATCGCAGCGTCCAGCCGCCGAAATTCAAATCGTCCCAAAAAGTGAGCATCCCATGACGGCTCAAGATTCATGGCAAGAAAACAACGCGCGCCGGCTCGGCTGCGGCGCTCGCGGAATTGCGGCAGCGTCTGGAAAAATTCTCTCAAAAGTCAGCCTCGGAGAATGGCGCGACGCCAAAAATTTTCACGGCCACGCAGGAAACAAAGCCAGACACCGAAACTCCATCCGCGCTTGAACTGCTGAGCGATCGACTGGGCCTTTCACCGTTCGAGCGAAACATGCTTTTTCTTTGCGCGGCGATGGAGCTGGACACGCGCATCGCCGGCTTGTGCGCCCGCGCGCAGGACGATCCGCAAAAAAATTTCCCCACGTTCGCGCTCGCGCTGGCGTTGTTCGATGAACCGTCGTGGGACGCGCTCTCGCCGGAACGTCCGTTGCGCTTTTGGCGATTGATCGAGATTTCTCAGCTTGGCGCGCAACCGCTCACGGCCAGCGCGCTGCGGGCCGACGAGCGAATTGTCAATTACGTGAAAGGGTTGAATCACCTCGACGAGCGTTTGTCTTCGCTTCTCTCGCCGTTGGAAATTTCGCTGGACTCGGTCGAACTCGCGCCGTCTCAGCAGAAGACTCGTGCAAACTCATTTTGCGCCACTGGCAGCAGTCGGCGGAGACCGGCTGGTTGCCAGCCGTGCAATTGGTCGGCCCGGATTCGCTGAGCAAACAACTCGTCGCGCTATCACGCAGCAGCGGAATTAAATCGCCGGCTGTATCGTTTGCCGGTCGAATTATTGCCGGCAAATCCGTTGGAGCTGGATACGCTCGCCCGCTTGTGGCAGCGCGAGAGCCGCTTGCTGCCGCTGGCGTTGTATCTCACCGCGGAGGAACTGAACGGCGAAGCAGCGGGGCCAGCCGGCCCGCTGAATCGTTTTCTTTCACGCAGCGACGGCGTGTTCTTCGTCGGTGTCCGCGAAATTCTTCCGCACCTCGGCCAAGCGCACGTCGCGTTCGACATCGCAAAGCCAACCGCCGCCGAGCAAAAGACCGCATGGCGCGCCGCGCTTGGCGACAACGGGCAAGACAACGCCGCGTTGCTCGCCGGACAATTCAACTTGAATTTGCCGACGATTCACGAGTTGGCGCGCCTCGCGAAAACAGAGGCGAACGATTCAAACGCGCCGCTCGCGGGAAAAATCTGGGAGATCTGCTGCGCGAGCGAACGTCCGCGACTGGACGCGCTCGCGCAACGGCTGGAGCCGAAAGTGACGTGGGACGATCTGGTGCTGCCCGCCGAGGAAATGAATCGGCTGAAAGAAATCGCCGCGCAGGTCAAGCATCGAAACCAGGTTTACTGCGAGTGGGGATTCGAGCGGAAAATGAATCGCGGCTTCAGCATCAGCGCGCTCTTTGCCGGCGACAGCGGCACTGGCAAGACGATGGCCGCCGAAGTCATCGCGAATGAACTCCGGCTGAATTTGTATCGCATTGATCTGTCCGCTGTGGTCAACAAATACATTGGCGAGACAGAAAAGAATCTGCGCCGGCTCTTCGACGCGGCGGAGGGCGGCGGCGCGATTTTGTTTTTCGACGAAGCTGACGCGCTGTTCGGCAAACGCAGCGAAGTCAAAGACAGCCACGACCGCTACGCCAACATCGAGATCAACTATTTGCTTCAACGTATCGAGTCGTATCGCGGCCTGGCGATTCTGGCGACGAACATGAAGAGCGCGCTCGACACTGCGTTCATGCGACGGCTGCGTTTCATCGTCAACTTTCCGTATCCCACCGTGGCCGACCGGCGGCGGTTGTGGGAAAAAGTTTTTTTACAGCCAGACGCAAAGCAAAATCTCGCCGTGCCGCCGCTCGACGAACTCGATTACGAGCATCTGGCAAGGCTGAATCTGACCGGCGGCCACATTCACAGCGCCGCGTTGAACGCGGCATTCCGCGCCGCAGCCGCAGGTTCGAACGTGACGATGCGGTTGGTGCTCGACGCGGTGAGAACCGAGTTGCTCAAGCTGGATCGTCCGGTCAACGACGCCGATTTTCGGTGGACCGAACCGGCGCCCGACGCTGCCGAGGCTGGCCGCGGAAATCGAAGAACACGTTTTCGCATGAACATCAATTTGCACATCGAGCGGCTGATGCTTGACGGTCTGTCCATCGCGCAGCGGCGAGGCCGCGCTCGTGCAGACGGCGGTCGAAGCGGAGCTGGGGCGGTTGCTCACAAGGAACCTTTGTGCGGCCGGCATCGTCATTCGCCAGAAGCTCGTGTCGCGGCGCGAGAAATTCATCCCCGCCGCGGCGTCAGCGCTCGCGAACTGGGCGTAGAAATCGGGCGAAGTGTATTCGCCAGCCTGACTCCGTACAGGGTTTGGACAGCGTGGACAAGCGAAGCGCGTGCCCGGTTTATCCGCACGTCCCGATTTGCCTCGTACATCCAAAGCACAATCGCCGCTGCGCTCCGCCGACGCTTACCGGAAGCCAATTTCATCAAACAGGTTCGTGGGCGTGAATCAAGAGAACGTTCACAACAACCATTCAACGCAAATCAACAAGAAAGGAAAATAGTATGCCAACACAGAAAGTGAATGCCTGGTACGGGTGGGTGCCCGACCGGCCCGATTATCGGGACAAACTATACTCCGCCATCGCCGCGCCGCCGAAGAAACTGCCGAAAAAGGTGGATTTGCGCGCGGGCTGTTCGCGCGTGGAAGACCAGGGGCAACTCGGCAGTTGCACTGCCAACGCGTTGGTCGGCAACCTGGAATTCCTTGAAAAGAAAGCCGGTCACAGGGTCGCCAACCTGAGCCGGCTGTTCATTTACTACAACGAACGCGCGATGGAAGGGACGATCAATGACGACGCCGGCGCGATGATTCGCGACGGCGTCAAATCGCTCGTCAAGCTTGGCGTGTGCAGTGAAAAGAAATGGCCTTACAAGATTGCGAAGTTTACCAGCAAGCCGTCGGCCGCGTGCTACAAGGAGGCGTGCCGATCATCAAGTTACCTCTTATCATCGCATCATCAGTTTGCAGCAGATGCGCCAATGCCTTGCCGAAGGTTACCCGTTCGTTTTCGGTTTCTCGGTTTATGAAGCATTCGAGTCCGATGAAGTTGCCAGGACCGGCAAGTTGAATCTGCCTAAGCCCAGCGAAAAACAACTCGGCGGCCACGCCGTGATGGCCGTGGGTTATGACGAGTCAGCTAAGCGTGTGCTCGTCCGCAACTCCTGGGGCACGGACTGGGGCATGAAGGGTTATTTCACGATGCCGTACGACTACATCTCGAACGACAACCTGGCAGACGACCTCTGGACCCTCCGCGGGCTTGAAAATGTGTAGATAGGTAAGCGCAGGCGCCGCCGACCAGAATTGTTTATGCAACGCGCAATGGTTTCAACGAAAGAAACGCCGGCATCGGCGAATACGATGTCGTGGTCGCCGCTGCAAAATCGAGGCGCGGGCTTGCTTCAACGTAAATGCGCCTGTGGCGGCACGGCCGGCCTGACCGGCGAGTGCCAAGCATGCAAGAAGAAGCGACTGGGTTTGCAAACCAAGCTCAAGATTAACGAGCCGGGAGATATCTACGAACAGGAAGCAGATCGGATTGCTGATCACGTGATGGTGGCGCCGGCGCGTCCGGCTCTGAGCGGCGCACCCACCACATATCCAGCGCTTCTCAGGGCAGTCGAGTGGGGAGATGGATGTTGCGCCCGCAGGTATAGACCACGCACTCGCCCGTTCTGGTACGCCGCTAGATCCGGCATTACGGCAGGAAATGGGGCAGCGCTTCGATCACGACTTTTCCCGGGTGCGAGTGTATACCGGCCGAGTCGCTGGGCAATCGGCGCGGGATCTGAGCGCCGATGCCTACACGTCTGCCGCCCAAAATGAGCTAAGAGATAATGTCGAAGATGGCATTCTCAGTTCCCAAGGCCGGGGTGCCCCGCTGCCACCAGTCACCCGGGCGTTCATGGAACACTCCCTCAAATCAGACTTGGGATCCGTTCGCGTTCATACTGATGCGGTAGCCGATTCCTTAAGTGCAGCCCTTCATTCGTACGCGTTTACCTCGGGCAATGACATCTACTTTGCCAGTGGTCAATACCATCCCGGTACGATTGAGGGCGATCGACTCCTGGCTCATGAACTCGTTCACACTATTCAACAGGGCGCGTCGCGACGGCAAATTCAACGCAAGGACTGGGGTCAAGAGCACCACGAGGAAATTCAGCAACGCCTTCGGGCCGCCAATCCAAAATTGATAACGGAAGCCCCGATGCCTGGCTCAGCGCCCGCGCGGAAGAGAAAAGGCGTGTTTAAAGAGGGAAGAAATTACGTGGATCCAGACAAAGTGGGATACGCGGATCTGTACCTTAGTGAAGGCAATGTGGTCTCAGGCGTGAGAAGAGAGGCAAAGAGGTTCAGGAATCTTGAAGGGTTGGAGCGAAAGGTACAAGCCGAAAGCAAAAGTTGTGGAAAAACCTACGCTGACAGGCGCTCACAAATGGAGGAAGACTCCAGGCTTTCCCAAATGGTTTCATGTTGGGGAAATCAAGCCGCTTATGACCCCCCTTGAGTGGAGGACTGCGCGGAAAATAAGCCTATCCGAGGCTTTGAACGTTAAACGGCTCGGTCTCGGTCTTGCGCAAGCAGGCAATTTGATCAAGGGTTTTGATGATTTTATTGGTCTCGCGTACAAGGAATTCTCCCGCGACACTCCAGCCCGGGCCGGCGATCTGCTCGATTGCACGAGCGAAATCAACATTCCACCTGAAATTGACTACAGGCAATTCGACAGTCAAAGCACCAAGACTGGCGGCAAAACCTACCCCTATCAAGAAGGGCCCCAGCGCCTTTGGGTCTATCCCTGCCAGGGTAACTTAAAAGGCTTGCTCCTATATTTCGACCTGCCACCAGAGGCCAAACTGGGTGATGACAAAGTCGAGCGTATTAAAGATCTGATAAAGGGTCTCGAGAAGATTACACAGAAGGGTTCATTTTCAGCTCAACCTAAGCCGCTCTCCGACAAGTTACCTGTAGCGCCTAAGCGTAAACCCGGGGCTCCGCCCTTGCTCGTGCAGCGCAAAGCCATAGAGACGCGCGATATACCTGACCCGACGCTCCAGACGGCATGGTCCCTTTGGCGAACCCAGTTTGAGAATTGGAACACGGGAGCGAAAGGCCAAAGTGGTGCCCAGGCATTTCTGAAAGACAAAAAGGGAGCATTTTGGCCTCTTACCAAGCTAGCGATCGACAAGACTCTGAATATTCCCACAAGCTTGAGCGCGGGCGGAGAGAATCAAAAAAATTTGGAGAAGGTCGAGCGTTGGTCGCGCATGGGCAAAGTGCTCGGCTGGTTCCGATTTAAGTTTAGTTGGCTGTTCCGGAAGATTGGAGAGCTAGTCGGCGGTCTCGGTAAGCGCCTTTCCGGATTCCACAAATCCGTCGGCAGCGCGAAAATCGGAGGCGGCAGTGGTTGGGAAGGAAAGGCACTAGGTGTTATCAAGGAAGTATTCGTTTATGCCCTGAGGTTGCTCGTGGAAAAGGGCTTCGAGTTGGTATCACATTGTATTCAGGGAATCATCGGCAAAATTTTCGACTCACTTATTGAAGAAGTGCGAGAAGGACTCGACGAGGTTCTCAAGGGCATTCACGATAAATTCGAGGCATTCCTTAGTCCCTTCGTTACCGCATACGAATGGGTGGTCTCTAAGGCTGAAACGGCTCTCAACGCGATTCAGGACTTCTTACGGGCAATCAATATCCTGGCCGAAATTGAAAAGGCTGTGAGGCTTCTGGTGCAAGCCATTAGTTGCGTTACTCCACCGGCGCTAGGATGCCTTTGGGGGCTCGTCTCACAGCTCGCTTTTAGCGAAATTGCTTCAGAAGCGGTCGACTCCAACCTATTCAAGAACAAGATTGCTCGGCCGGTAGCAAAAAGGATCATGGAGGCGTCACTCGGAAAACTTATCCGAGGATTGCTCGAAGAGCTTCTCAAGAAGACTGGGTTGGAGGGTTTGGCAAAGGGCAATCCCGCAAAGGGAGATCCAGGGGTTCCAGACTGTCTTAAGAAGATTCCATCACCCAGCGCCGGTGAAATGCAGGTCGACAGCTCCTTTCACTCTTCTGACCCAGAGGTCGCTCGGATCCGTGGCCAGATCGAGCGGACGTATAGTAAGGAAAAAATGACTCAAGACCTGCAACAGACATTGAAGGCGACACCTGAGCACATCCAAGACCTGGTCGACATTATACATACTTCAGGCAAAAGCCCTGACGAGATAAAGAAAATCGTGGAGCAATCACGAGCGCGCGGTGAAAAGGGCATTGACGTCGCGCGGGCGGAAGCTCAGCTCAGCCGATTAGCTTCGCTTTCGAATGCGGATGTGCTCGCTGCCTTAGAAAGGGCTGACTGGAAGAAGGTCGTCAAAACGGGAGAGTTCATAGTGGATGAGAGCCAATCCCAGCCGTTCCTGTTGGGTAAGTTCCCGGACGGTGTGCGCATTGGCGCCCCGATTCAGATCAAGTCGGAGACAATTGGAGGTAGGCGCGTTTATCGCATCATCGATTCTAGCGATCTGGTTCTCCTAGACAAATCGGACCGTACGGAGATTGAAGTCCCCCTGACGATCGAATCTGGAAAGTTGCCCATCAAATCCTTTTCCTTTGGTCCTTTCGATAGGGGCTATGTCTTGCTGACCGCCGGCGAGCTCCGCGGGACGCGAGTAACGCGATGAAGGCGCATTTCGGAAGCTTGGGCAGTGACCAGAAAGCAACAATCATTGAACGGGCAATTACCGTGTTTCCTGACTTTGGAAAAGAAGTGTGTCTGGCTGGCCCCGTAATCCTCCATGAAGCAGCTCATAGCGCGGGGGCCTGCGATGACATAAACAAGGGTAAGAGCTACCCACCCGCTAGCGCTGAGAACAATGCCTACTCTTGTGAGTACTTTGCCTCGGATGTTGTAGCCGGCTACAGGGCGACGACGGAACTAAAGGCGCCTAAACTCAAGGCGCCGGAGATCAAAGATTGATGTCGGAGTAAATCCATGACCACTTTTCCCAACTCTCCGCGGCTGCAGAAAGGTGGTATCGTGTTAATCAATCCAGATACTTCGGCCTTGCTGCGCATCATCGCGTTGCAATATAACCCCGACACGCTCAGTCGCACGTTGCAGCCTCAGGCGATCAAGGAGGGCGGCGACCGTTCGGAAGCCTTGCGCCTCACTAGCCCGCCGGTGGAGTCCACTACACTCAACGCGGAGATCCACGCTGGCAAAGGACGTAATCTATGAGCAGTTTTCCAGGATCCCCTCGTCTGATTAAAGGCGCGATCGTCGGGATTGATCCGTTCAATCCGCTGGCGAGCGTGATCGTGTTCCAGTACAACCCGGACACCGTGACCCGCACGGTGTCGGCCCAGGCCAGCGGCGACAACCCGGATCAGGGCGAGGCCCTGCGCCTGAAAGGCCCGCCCCAGGAGACGATCAAGCTCGACGTGGAGATTGACGCCGCCGACCAGCTTGAAAAGGCGGAATCTCTCGGCCACGAAGATGGGCCTCTATCCCGGCGCTGGCGGCATTGGAAATGCTGCTCTATCCCAAATCGGCGTTGGTGTTCGCCAACGAGGTGCTGGCGCGACTTCGGCATTATCGAAGTCATCCCGCCCGAAGCGCCGCTCACCCTGCTGATCTGGGGTCTCAACGGGTGCTGCCGGTGCGCCTGACCCAATTCACCATCACCGAAGAAGCCTTCGACCCAGTCGCTGAATCCCATCCGCGCCAAAGTCAGCCTGGACCTGCGCGTGCTTACCTACCAGGATTTGGGGCTGCTTAGTGCTGGCGGCGCGCTGTTTATGGCCCACCAGGTGGCCAAAGAAGCGATGGCCACGATCAGCAGTGTGGGGGATATACGCGCCAGCCTGCTACGCATAGGATTGCTCAGCAAGTGTCCGCGATACACGCGCCCTGCATCGGCACGTTAGGACTATAAGCTCATGTTCGATCCGACCAGTCGCTATTACAACTTACCGACAGCCACGCTGACCGTGATCGGACGGGATGGCACACCCGTCGAGATTCGCTACCTGCAACGGCGCTTTATCCCGCCCGCAGATGGGCGAGACGATCTTGCTGGAGCACACCTTCACCGAGGGGAGCGGCTCGACAACATCACCGCCCGCTACCTGGACGATCCCACCCAGTTCTGGCGCGTGTGCGATGCCAACGTCGTTCTGCGGCCCGAGGAACTTGAACGGATAGGGCGGGTGATCAAAATCGCCCTCCCGAATATGTAGAGAGATATTATGCTCAGCAGCCTACTCAGGCATTCGTCTACTGTTGTGGATCGGCAAGACCGTCCCCCGGCCTGCGCCCTACGAGGTCATGAACGCCTTGACCAGCGTCGAGGTGACCAATGATGTGGAGCAATCCGGGCGATGGCTTTCAATTGACCTTCACATCGGCAAGAATAAAGCGGGGCGAGTACAGCCTGCTGCAAAGCGGCGCGCTTGACCCCGATCCACGGGTGGTCATCGGCGTGCTGTTGGGCGTCACGCTCGAACCGTTGATTGACGGCGTGATTTACCACCACCAGGTGTCGCCCGGCGAACAGCCCGGCACCTCGACCCTGACCGTCTCCGGCCGGGACGTCAGCGTGATGCTCGACCTGGAGGAAAAAGAAAGGATCATATGAGAACCAGAGCGACTCGACGATCGTGAATGAGCATCCTGGATAATTATGCCCAGTATGGTATCGTGCCACCCTTCCAGGTCACGCCCACCACCGACGTGCCGATCGAGACGGAGCGCATCCCACGCCAGCACGAGACCGACCTGAAGTTCATCCAGCGCCTGGCGCGAGCGCAACGGCTTTGTATTCTACATCGAGCCGGTAACCATGGGAGTCAACAAAGCCTATTGGGGGCCGGAGAATCGCGCTGGCCCTCCGCCAGCCGGCTCTGACGCATGATCTGGGTCCCTCGACCAACGTCAGGACTCTGCGCCTCATGAACGATGCCCTGGCCCCCATCGCGACCAGTGGCACCTTTGTCGAGCCGATCACCAAGAGCAGCATTCGGATTCCGGCGTTGCCCTCGCTTGCGTATCCCGCCACTGACCTCGGCGGCCGGCTCGGCCCGGCGTACCGAGCGCTTGCGCTGCACGGCAAATCGCAATCCCTGCGCAGGCGGCCACTGCAGCCCGTGCCGCCGTGACCGGCGCGCTCGGAACCCGTTACCGCTGAAGGCGACCTGGACACCGTGCGCTACGGCAGTGTGCTGCGGCCCCGCGGCTGGTCGGTGTGCGCGGCGTGGGCCGCTCCTATAACGGCGACTATTTTGTGCGGCGCGTGACCCACAGGATTGAGCGCGGGCGTTTACACCCAAACCTTTACACTCAGTCGGGAGGGGACCGGCGCATTGGCTCCGGTGGTGAGAGGCCATGAACGAAAACGGAAATACCTTTTATGGCAAATATCGCGGCGTGGTCACGGACAACCAGGACCCGTCGCCGTATCGGCTCGTATCCGGGCCAGGGTGCCAGATGTGTATGGCGATCTGGAGAGCGGCTGGGCGATGCCTGCCGCTCCATTCGGCGGCAATGGCATGGGCTTTTTTGCCGTACCGGCCGAAGGGGCCGGTGTGTGGATTGAGTTCGAGTGTGGCGATCCGGATTATCCCATCTGGAGCGGCTGTTGGTGGGGCGCGGCCAGCGAGATGCCGGCGGTGCTCTTTGACCCGCCTCCACCCGCAGACACCGACCCCAAGATGCTGATCAAGACGAAGGGCGGCCACAGCATCTTGCTGGATGATTCGCCTGGCAGGGCAGGCATCACCCTAGAGACCTCCGGCGGGCAGAAGATCGTGATCAACTCGCAAGGAATCGAAATCACAACGGCCAGGGCGCGAGTATCAAGTTTTCGGGTCCGACG
>CAVXEG010000002.1:0-255203 GCA_963760675.1 uncultured Verrucomicrobiae bacterium | reverse complement strand
AGAAGATGCCGCCGAGTGGATTATTCACAAAGTTCAGCGGCTCCCAGGCGGTGAGATTGCTTGAGCTATAAACCGTGTAAACGCCGGGCGGGCCGGTAATGCCAAATCGGAACGCGCCAATGGGCTGCTGTCGCGGGAAGGTGAGCTGGACCGACAGCGGATAGGTGAACACCTGAACCCCTTGATTTTCCAAGGCGGAGACGGTCGCGGCCAGATTTGCGGCGGCGAGTGTTTCGGAGAGAACGAAAGTCGTGAGCGGATTGCCGCCGAGAAATATCGAGTTCAAGTTCGTCATGTCCGGAGGCAAGGTCAAGTTGGTGAGCTGACAGAAGCCCAGGTCAACGTCGCTTAAATTGATCAGACCCGCGGGAAAGGTGAAGTTGGCCAGCGGGTTTTCGCCAAGATCAAGCTGGGACACATGAATCAGGTCGGAAGGCAGCGTAAGATTGGTCAGTTGATTTTCGGCGATCGCGAGGCCGATCAAATTAGTCAGGCCTGGCGGCAATGTGAAGCTGCCCAGTTTATTTGCGCCCAGCCGCAGGGATCTCAATTCCGTCAAGCCTGCGGGCACAGCGAAGCTCAGAAGTTGATTGGCCTCAACGTCGAGAAATCGCAAGTTGGTCATGTCTGCAGGAATTGTCAGGCCGGTCAATTGATTGGCCAGGAGCGTGAGATTCTCCAACTGAGTCAAGCCCGCTGGCAAGTTGAGGTTCTCCAGACGATTGAAATCCAGATCCAGATTGTTCAGCCGGTTAAGATTCGGTGGTAGGACCACGTTGGTGAGCTGATTGCCATTCAGAAGCAGGGAAACCAGGTTCGTCGTCTCCGCAGGCAAAGTGAAACTGGTGAGGCGATTCTGCCACAGCGCAAGATCGATCAACCTGATCAGGCCCGAAGGCAGGTTGAAATTAGTCAGCTGATTGGCTTCGAGCGAGAGCGTGTCCAGGTTCGTCATCCCGCCTGGAAGAGTGCAGTTGGTGAGCAGATTGAAGCTTAAGTCCAGAAAGAACAAGCGACCCGCCAGATTCGAGGACAGGGAAAAGCTGCTGAGATGGTTATTCTCCAGTTGCAGACTCTCCAGCTCGGTCAGGTTGGAGGACAAGGTGAGGCTGGCCAGTTGATTCGCGCTGAGATCCAGCACGCCCACTCCAACCAGGTTGGAGGGCAGGTTGAAGTTGGTGAACTGGTTGCCCGACAGGTCCAACTCGATCAGCACGCGCAGATCCGCAGGCAGGGTGAGGCTGGTGAGCTGGCTGGATTTTATGATCAGCCGTTGGAGGTTTGTGAGTCCGTCGGGGAAGGAGCAGTTGGTGAGCGGATTGAAGCTGAGGTCCACCGTGATGAGATTTGTCAGCCCGCCCGGGATGGACAGGTTTGCAAGGTGATTGGACTGGAGGGAAAGCGAGGCCAGGTTGCTGGCCGCCTCCAATCCGGTGATGTTCGTTATGTTCCGGTCGTCGGCGATCAAGTTTGTCAGACCGAGCAGGTCTTCTTCGGTCAATGGACCGGTCGGCTTCTGCAACGTTTGACGGATGGCGGCGTTCAGGCCGGGATCGGGAATCAACACTTCCTGCGGGGTCGCAGGAAAAGTGGTTACGGTCACGCCTTGATTCCGCAGAGAGGCGATGAGGGCGGCCAAATTTGTCGCAGCCATTTGTTCGGACAACTCGATCGTCGTGAGCGGATTGCTGTCCAGAAGGAGCGTGGTGAGATTCGTCATGTCCGGCGGCAGGGTGAGGCTGGTGAGGTTGTTCGAGCGCAAGTCCAATTGGTCCAGATTGATCAGGCCAGGCGGCAGCATGAGGTTCGCGAGCTGGTTTTGCTGGAGGAAGATCGAGGCCAGATTGGTCATGCCCGCGGGCAACGCAAGGCTGGTGAGTTGATTCCCGGGCACACGGAAAAAGTTTAAGCGGGTCAAATTCGGCGGCAACGTGAGGTTCGTGAGTTGATTGTCGCCAAGGTCAACGAAGGTCAGGTTTGTCATGTCCGGCGGAAAGGTCAGGCTGGTCAGTTGATTGTCGCGCGCGATGAACGAGCCAAGACTGATCAGACCCGGCGGCAAGTTGAGGCTCGGGAGTTGGTCGGAATCCAGATCAATACCCAGCAAGTGTGTCAGATTGGGCGGCAGGATCAGATTCGTCAGTTGTGGATTGGCAAAGCAGCTGAAGGCGACCAGGTTTGTCACGTCCGCCGGGAGGGTAAAGCTGGTGAGTTGATTGTCCGTGAGATCAAGCTGGGTCAACTTGGTCAAACCCGCGGGCAGGCTGAAATTGGTCAACACATTCCCTTCGAGGAAGAGCGTGTCCAGATTTGTCAGCCCGGTTGGCAGCGAACACCCGGCCAAAGAATTGAACGCAACGTCCAGGATGTTCAGTTCCGGTAACGTGCTCGTGAGGACAAAACTCGTCAGGTGATTGTTGAAGAGGTCGAGGATGGTCAGGTTCGTCAGCACGTTCGCGACCGGGAAATTGGTGATCGAGTTGTTATCCAGGTCGAGGATGCGCAAATTCCGGGCTGCTTCCAACCCTTGCACGTTGGTGATGCTAAGTCCGCCGGCGGACAGGTTGGTCAAGCTGAGCAGGTCCGATTCGGTCAACGGCCCGACAGGTTTTGCCAAAGCATTGCGGATCGCGCTGTTCAGGCCAGGGTCAGAAATCGAAATGTCCTGTGCTCCCGCCGAAAGCAGAAAGCAGGTCATCCCCACTCCGCACAGGGCAAAAATGGTTTTCGAGTTCATCGCATCTGTATGAAAGTCGAACCTCGCCTTTGTTCCTTACAACGAATGGGACTAAAGACCCAGTAACCGAACGCCTCAATGTGAACGGGAGCTACTTCAACGTGCGCAAGTAGGCGATGACCGCACGGATGTCATCCGCTGAAAATTTCCCTGCAAAGGCGGTCATCTGGCCTTTCTTCCCGTTGCGGATCCGCATGGCGATTTGTTCGTCGGTCCAGTCCAGGTTGTGCAAGTCCGGACCTTCGTCGCCGTGGGCGTCCGCGCCGTGGCAGTGCGCGCAGTTCTTCAGAAACAATTTCTGCCCGGCAGCGACAAAAGCCGTTTGATCCAGCGTGGCAGCCGGCCGATTTGCAGGTGGCTCGTGAGCAGGCTCGTTTTCTGCCGCCAGGAGCATTTCACCGCCAGAATAGCCCGCGCCAACCATCAACAAGGAGGCAGCGGTCATGCCCGCGAAGTAAACGCGGAAGCGACGCTGCGGAGTCCACCCTCCTTTCAGCAGTCGCCAGCCGACAGCCGCCATGGACAACGCCAATGCGGGCCAGACAAACAGATGATGAACTTTCTCGTGCCCTCCGCCGAGGATTCGCCCGTGTGTCATCACGAGTCCCGCTATCACCGCTCCGATCCCGCCCAGCCATGCCGACGATCGCCGAACCAAATCCGGCGGTGTGCAGGCCGCGTCGCAAGGTTTCGTCACGCGACCGCCACGCGGCGAAGTCGAAGACCACCGATGCCAGCAGCAGCACGATGGGCAAATGCGTGCTCCCGCCGTGAATCTGTCGCCAAAAGGTTGTGCTCATGGGGAACGTTTCAAACGAGGGTGGAATCCACAATGGCGAGGGATGTTTTGCCCTCAAGGTAGTTTACATCGGTGATGCCGAGGAGCTCGCGCAGTTTGCCGGCTTCAACCTTCATCGGTCCGGGCTTGGGTGCTTTGCCGGGCTCGGGTTGCGGAAAGGCCGTGGACATGGCGGTGTGAAACGTCACGCCACCTTCGACCTTCTTCATCGTCTGATGAATGTGGCCGTTCAGTACAGTGACCGAACCGAAGCGCTTGAGATAACCCAGACGCCTGCGCGCCGTCGTTCGTGCCCCAGCCCCATTGCGGATAAACTTCCCAAAGCGGAATGTGTGCGAAGACGACGATGGGCGTTTCGCTGGAGCGGCCTTTCAAATCGTCCTCGAGCCATTCCAACTGCTCCGCGCCGAGCGCACCGAGACCGTTTTGCTGGATGTCCACGACGTTGACGAGACCGATGAAATGAACGCCGCGATGGTCGAAGCTGTACCAGCCGCTGCCCTTCGAGTTCTTGCCAAAACGCTCGCGGTAGAGTTTGCCGTTGTCCCCCGTGACATCGTGCTCGCCGGGCACGAAGAAAATCTCCTGCGTCTTCGCGCTCTTGAGCAACTGGTCGAGCGTGTCGAATTCCTCCGCCGCCGAAAGGTGCGTCAGGTCGCCCGTGTGCAAAATGAAATCGGGCTGCTGCGGCAGTGCGTTGATGCGCGCGATGGCCTGCTTCAGCGTGGCCGCCACGTCGGTGTTGATGCCTTCCTTGCTGAAGCCGATGTGCGAATCGCTGATTTGCACGAAGCTGAAACTGCCTTTCGCCATTTCCGCTGCATCGGCGCTGCGACGGCAGCAGCGTCGAGCCGAGCAATCCCGCCGCTGACCGTCCAGAGCATCCCCGTGCCGGCCCAGGCCATGCATTCGAGAAACCCGCGCCGGTCAAGGCCGTCATGGTTATGATCGTGTTGAATGAATTTTTCTTTGGTTTTCATAACATTTGTGTGTGATTTTCGTTTTGATTCACACCGTCCAAGACCTGAGGCGAGAAGCAAATATTCCGTCGGGAATAAAATTCGTCTCCGGCCTGGTCTGGACTTCAATGGATGCGACGTGAGCGACAACGAACAGCAGGCACAATTTGAGCGCCTGGTCCTGCCGCATCTCGACGCCGCCTACAACCTGGCGCGCTGGCTCGCGGGCAACGACCACGACGCCGAGGACATCGCTCAGGATGCTTGCGTGCGCGCGTTCCGATTTGTCGGCGGATGTCGCGGCAGCGACGGGCGGGCGTGGTTGCTGACTATTGTGCGGAACACAGCGTATTCGTGGCTGAAAAAGAACCGCTCGCAGACCGCTGGTTTCCATTGATGACGATGAATTCGCAGAAATTGAAGATCAAAGCAGCGCCGCCGGCTCATTTCACAGTGCGGATACGGACGCTTTACGGGCCGCGCTTGAAGCGCTGCCGCTGGAATTTCGCGAGGCTCTCGTGTTGCGCGAACTCGAAGGACTTTCTTACAAGGAAATTGCCGAAGTGGCCGAAGTGCCGGTCGGCACGGTCATGTCGCGGTTGGCCCGCGCACGGCGACAATTGCAGGGCGCGCTCAAGGAGAAGGAGAAGAAAGCATGAACTGCGCTGAAAGCCGTCTTCTCCTGCACGCCCATGCCGACGGTGAACTCGATGTGGTGAACAGTCGCGAGCTGGAGCGCCACCTCACATCGTGCGCCGCCTGCGCCGCCGAGCTGAAGTCCGTGCAATCCCTCAAAATCGCCCTGCGGCAGTCGTCTTTGCGCTACAATGCGCCCGATTCGCTGCGGAAAGAGGTTCGGCGGATGGCCCACGGGTCGGGCGACGAAACTCGCCCGCGCCTGTTTCAATCGCTACGGCTTTGGAGATCCCTGGCGTTCGGGGCGACGACGGTTGCCTTGGCGGCGATTCTCTTGCGGCCAGCAGGAATTTCCGAACACGACCGGTTTTTGAATGAAGCCGTCGCCAGCCACGTTCGCTCGCTCATGGTTGAGCATCTCACGGATGTGGCTTCCAGCTGACCAACATACCGTCAAGCCATGGTTCAACGGGAAACTGGACTTTGCGCCAGACGTGAAAGATTTCGCCGCGCAAGGCTTTCCGCTCGTTGGCGGGCGGTTGGATTATCTGAACGGACGCGCTGTCGCTGCGTTGGTTTATCGTCGCAACAAACATTTCATCAATGTCTTCGTCTGGCCGGCAGCAAATGCCGGCGGCGGAAAGCCGGCCGTGCAAAATCGTCGCGGTTATTTCATCATCAACCGCGAAGCAGACGGATTGCACTACTGCCTCGTCTCCGATCTCAATGCGGAAGAATTGACCCAGCTCGCGAAGCTGTTTGGACAATGAGCGCCGCTAGATTTTCCGTACCCAGCGGAACTTCCGCTCGCTTTCCTTGATCGGCAGATCGTTGATGCTGGCGAAACCGGAACTTCATGTAGCCGAGCTCGTCGAATTCCCAGTTCTCGTTGCCGTATGATCGATACCACTGGCCGGAATGGTCGTGCCATTCGTATTCAAAACGCACGGCGATGCGGTTCTCGCGGAATGCCCACAGCTCCTTTTTCAACCGATAGTCGAGTTCTTTGGTCCACTTGCGTCGCAGGAATTCGACCACCTGCGCGCGGCCGTGGAGGAACTCGGATCGATTGCGCCATTCGGTGTCCTCGGTGTAGGCGAGCGCGACGCGTTCCGGGTCGCGGGTGTTCCAGGCGTCCTCGGCGGCCTGGACTTTCTGGCGGGCGGTTTCTTCAGTAAAGGCGGCAGTGGCGGACGCGGTTTGATTTCAGTTTCCATGATTCAATTGGGCTTCGAGTTCAGCAATGCGATGCTTGAGCGGGGCGACAAGTTCCTGAACTTCGTCGGCAGTGTAGCGCGGCGTGATGTGTTGGGAACAATTCCAATCGAACGCAACGACGTCAATGAAGAACAGCCTTTCCACGATTCGGCGAACGTCCGGTTCTGTGAGTTGCTCAACGAGCTCCGGATGCTGTCGAGCGTCTTCAATCCTCGCGCGGCCAAGAATTTTCAGCCGCTCGCGTCGCGGATAGTCCATGAGAAACAGCGCGACGCGATCGTTGCCGGCCAGATTGCCGGTCGAGAGCATCTGGCGATTGCCGCGGTAATCGGCAAACGCCAGCGTGCGCGAATTCAGGACGCGCAGAAATTCCGGACGCCCGCCGCGATGCTGGACATAAGGCCAGCCACTCTCATTGACCGTCGCGAGATAAAAGCTGTCGCGCGATTGAATGAAAGCGATTTCCTCTTCCGTCAGCGCGTCCGGTTGTGGCGCCGCGGCAACTTCGGTCGAGCGGCCGTAGTAATGCTCCTGTGCGCGGCGGGCGGAATCTGTGACGGTGAGTTCTTGGAAATTTCGCGGCATTGGCGTTTGTGGTTTCAAAAGATTAACGTCTGCCAGCCATCGGCGACGTAGCGTCGGATGTCCGACAGGCCCGGCGTTCCTGCAAGCGCCTTGTCCTGCAGCAACGGCACACCGCAGGCCTCGACACCTTTTGCCGCGCCAAACACGGTGGCGCACGCTCGCGAGGCGCCTTTCACCACGTTGCGAACGGCGTTGTAAAGTCCGTTGGCCGGATGCGAAAGTTTCGCGAGTTCCTCCGGCCAGCGAGTGCCGGTGCCGTTGAAAACAATTTCAACTTCGTCGGAACGCTGCAAACCTTCCTGCGCGACGGCAAGCGCGTTGAACACACGGCCGAGCGCTTCGTCACCGTTTTTGGGATCGGACAGAATGATAATGGCAATTTTCATTTTCTTTTTTGTTCTTTGGTTCGATATGTTTCCGCCGGCTATTTCCGGCAATGCGAATCACTGTGGAGCCGGTCCGGCGATCGCGAAAGCGGGCACAAATTCGTGGGATACTTACAAATCGGTGCAAATTTATGGCAGACAGCGACAAAAACTTTTTGGCCATCATGCCGAAACTCACCACGCGGCGCGTTGACATGCTGCTGGAGGAGATCATCGGTTGCCGCTGGACCATCAGCGTGCTGGGCGCAGTCGCGAAAGGTGTGCGTCGACCCGGCGCGCTCGAACGGCACATTGAAGGCATCAGCACGAAAGTTCTTTCGGACCGCCTCCGCCATTTTACCCGCGCCGGGATTTTCGAGCGTGTTCAGTTCCCGGAGATTCCGCCGCGCGTCGAATATCGACTGACGCCCTTCGGCAAAAAGTTCATGCGGCTGCTCAAGGAGGTTGAGAAGCTGCAGGCGGAGTTGAATAGCGTGAGGAAGTAATTTCAAGAAACGGTGACTTCGGCTCTTGTAAGCGAAAAGCCCATGTCAGCGTCGGCTGTGGGCAGACGCTTTTTTCATGAAAGCAAACGGGACCTGTTCCGACTAAACAACATGACAACTCCTTCCATGTCCGGCGTCGTTCTGCGGCCTGCAACGATGGCTGAACTCACAGACGCTGACTCGTTTCATCCAACATTATTTCGCGTTCGACCGCCTAAATTTCGATGGGAAGGCAATCCGTTCGGGTCTTCGAGAGCTGCTGAAAAGTCGCTCCATCGGGCAGGCGTTGCTGGTGATCAGCAACTCGAAGCCGGTGGGTTACACCATTCTGATCGATAGCTTCGACCTGGAATTCGGCGGTCGCGTGGCATTTGTGACCGATCTTTATCTGGAGCCGGGCAGCAGGAGGCGCGGTATCGGGACTGAAATCATGACGCAGTTGGAACATTTCTGCCGCGACAGTGGAATCAAGACGATTGAACTCCAGGCCGAGCGTAGAAATCGAGCGGCGCTGGCGTTCTATCGTCGCCTGGGATTTTCCAGACACGATCGCGTGGCCCTGAGCAAGCGGTTGGAAGTCCGTTGAATCGCGGTGTTACGATTCCGCGATCGGTGTGCCCTGGCCCGCGGCGAGCCGCCATTGTCCGCCGACCATGACGTAGACGTGAGTATAGCGGCTGTGAGCCTCGGCGCGGGTTTCCTGAAATTTCATTCGCATTTTCGTTCGGCCTGTGACGATGGCGGTGCCGGGATACGAGCGGAGCCGGACGTCTGCGAATTCAATGCTTTCGAATTTCAAATCGCCGGACTGCATCGCCGCGAGCAATGCCGCCTTCGGAACTTCGCCGCCGCGCATCACGTCAATCAGTAGAAAATCGTCCGTGAGCAATCGGTCAACGGCACGGGCGTTTGCCTCCGTCAACCAGACGAAGAACTGACTGTCAACGGCTACGGGATCTTGTTCGGTGTTCATACTTCAACGAGTTCGGATTTTCTGGCTGTTACTTTATGGGTGTGTCGCGTGGAAATGAAACCGGTTCTGACCGTCCTCGGCTGAAGCAACTTCGCGATGAGCCCGGTCCAGCCGGTCTGATGCGACGCGCCGACGCCGCGGCCGTTGTCGCCGTGGAAATACTCGTGAAAGAGGACGTAGTCTCGGAAGTGCGGATCGGTGGCGAGTTTCGGATGATACTTCAACACGGGTCGTTGGCCGTCGTCGCCTTTCAGGAAGAGCCGCGTGAGGCGGCGCGAAAGTTCGTCGGCCACTTCATTGATCGTCAGGAATTTGCCAGAGCCGGTCGGGCATTCGACTTTGAACTCGTCGCCGTAGTAGTGATGGAATTTTTGCAGGGACTCGATGATGAGATAGTTCACCGGCATCCAGATCGGCCCGCGCCAGTTGGAATTGCCGCCGAACAGACCGGAGTGGATTCGGCCGGCTGGTAGGTGACTGCCAGCGTGTGCCGTTGCACGTCGAAACTCATAAGGATGCGCCAGGTGACTGGCGCGAGATGGCGCGGATGCCGAAGTCGGAAAGGAACTCGGTCTCGTCCAGCATCCGCTGGAGCAACGCCTTCATGCGGTGGCCGCGCAGCAGGGACAGCAAGATGGCGCTGGCCCATGCCGCGGCTCGTTCCAGCGCGAAACCAGTTTGGCCAGGTCGGGCCGGTAATTGAGAAACCATTTGAGCCGGCCGGCGAAACCCGGGATCTGCTCGAGCAATTCGCGTCCAGTGTTTCGACGGCGAACAGGGGAATCAGGCCGACCATGGAACGGACCTTCAGCGGCGTCATTCGGCCGTTGGGCAGGTTCAGCACGTCGTAATAGAACTCGTCTTTGCTCGTTCCACAGGCCGATGCCCTCGTCGCCCATGTTGTTCATCGCTTCGGCGATGTGGAGGAAGTGCTCGAAGAACTTGGTGGCGATATCCTCATAGACGCGGTTGTGCCGGGCGAGTTCGAGGGCGATGCGCATGAGGTTGAGGCAATACATCGCCATCCAAGCTGGTGCCGTCGGCCTGGTTGATGAAGCCGCCGGTGGGCAAGGGCGCGCTGCGGTCGAAGACGCCGATGTTGTCCAGGCCGAGAAAGCCGCCCTGGAAAATATTGCGGCCCTGGGCGTCCTTGCGATTCACCCACCAGGTGAAATTGAGCATCAGCTTGTGGAAGACCCGTTCGAGGAACGCGAGGTCGCCGGGATCATTCGGATTTGTCCGCGGCGCTGCTTGCGATCCATCTGGAACACGCGCCAGGTCGCCCAGGCGTGGACCGGTGGATTGACGTCGCCGAAAGCCCATTCGTAGGCGGGCAGTTGGCCGTTCGGGTGCATGTACCATTCGCGCGTGAGCAGCACGAGTTGCTGCTTGGCGAACTCGGCATCCACCAGCGCGAGCGGGATGCAGTGGAACGCCAGATCCCATGCGGCATACCAGGGATACTCCCATTTGTCCGGCATGGAGAGGATGTCCGCGTTGTTCAGGTGCAGCCATTCGCGGTTGCGGCCCCACTTGCGCTCGGCGGGCGGCGGAGGCTGGCCCGGATCGCCTTTGAGCCACTCCGGCACGTCGTAATAAAAGAACTGCTTGCTCCAGATCATGCCCGCGAATGCCTGGCGCTGGACGTTGCGCGCGTCGGGGTCCGGAATATCCTGCTGAAGCTCCGCGTAGAACTCATCCGCCTCGCGGCTGCGCGCTGGTCGAAGATTTTTTCGAAATTCGGCGAACGGTTTGGCCATTGCGGCGTCGCGCAGCGAGTCGCAGCCGCACTGCGAATTGATGCATCCGCGCCGGAACCGTGAACCGTCAAAGTGCGCGCCCGCCTTCGTGCCGGTCTGCGTTCGGATTCACGGCGCCCTTGTTTCCGCCGATCACGTACTCGTGGAAGGCATCTTTGAAATAGCCTTTGGCATCGGTTCTGTCCGTAAAGCCGGCGCGACATTGGTCTCATTGTCGCAGAACAGTAGCTCGTGTTTACCGTCGCAGTGCAGACGATACTCACCAAGCTCGGGATGTTTCGCCGTGATTCCGCCGTCGTGTCCGACAAACAGTTCCGGCTTCGCTGAATTGGATTTCCACGACCACGTATTGCGGAACCAGAGCTGAGGCAGCAGGTGAATTGTCGCCGCCTCAGGCCCGCGGTTGTGAACCGTGACGAGCATCAGCAGGTCGTCGGGCCCACGCCTTGGCATATTCGATGAACACGTCGAAGTAGCGGTCGTCATCGAAAATGCCCGTGTCGAGCAACTCGAACTCCGGCTGATCCTTGCCGCGGCGGCGATTCTCCTCGACCAGTCGCGCGTACGGAAATTCCCGCTGCGGATACTTGTAGAGCATTTTCAGATACGAATGCGTCGGGGTGGCGTCGAGGTAGTAATAGAGTTCCTTCACGTCCTCACCGTGATTGCCCTCGCTGTTGGTCAGGCCGAACAGGCGCTCCTTCAAAATCGGGATCCCGGCCGTTCCAAAGCGCGAGCGAGAGACAGAGCCGCTGCTGGTCGTCGCTGATGCCGGCAATGCCATCTTCGCCCCAGCGATAAGCGCGGCTGCGGGCGTGGTCGTGCGGCAAATATTCCCAGGCATTGCCGTGGGGCGATAATCTTCGCGGACGGTTCCCCACTGGCGTTCGGAGAGATACGGTCCCCAGCGCCGCCAGGCTTCATGTTGGCAATTGGCGGCGGCGAGACGGTGGGCTTCGGCGGTTTGTTTCATGCAACGTGGTTCATATGGAGAGTTGCGGGTTCAGGCGGTCGAAATATTTCGGCGCGCTTTGGCAAGCGGTCGGCTGTTCGCCGGCTGGATTCGGCGAGACCACTCGATCAAGCCGCAACGCCTCGCCCACGGACCAGGCCTGGAAGGGACAGCCGCGCGGAGTGTGGGGCTGTTCCGCATCCGCGATTTCGGAGATGTGGCCGAGCCCGGCCTCCTCGAGATGAGCGAGCAGTGGCGCGAGAAATTTGCCGCGCGCTTCGCGTTTGACTTCAGTTGTGTTCCGCCGCGGACTCGTACCCAGGCTTCGACGAACGGTCCGAGCAGCCAGGGCCACACGGTGCCCTGATGTAAGCAGCCGTCGCGCTCGCCGACGCCGCCCTGGTAACGCGGCGTGTAGCCTGGTTCGCCGGGGGCAAGCGAGCGCAAGCCCATCGGCACCCACAGGCGTGCTTCGACTGCGGCAACAACGCGCAGCCTGCTCAGGTTCGAGCAAAGAAAACGGCAATCCACCAACCGCAAGGATCTGGTTGGGACGAAACGTGGCATCGACTGCTCCCGGCTGGTGGTTGACATCCACTACGTCGTGGAGACAACCGGCAGCTTCGTTCCAGAACCGTCGCCGGAACGAAACGAGCCGCGCGATCGAACAGTTGCTTCCCACCCCGGCGAAAACTGGCTGGCGATCTTTAGCGCATTCAGCCATAGCGCCTGCACTTCGACCGGCTTGCCGATGCGCGGCGTGACCACCCATTCGCCGACTTTCGCGTCCATCCACGTGAGTTGCACGCCGGGCTCGCCGCAGCGAGCAACCCATCGCTGTCCATGCGGATTCCGTAGCGGGTGCCCTGGCTGTAGCCTTCGAGGATTGCTTCGATGGCTTCCGAGCAGCGCCTTTTTCTGCTGTAACGCCGTTTACTCTGCTGGCCTGCAGATATTCGTAAGCCGCGATGATGAACCATAGCGAAGCATCGACGGCATTGAACTCGGGTTGCTCGCCGTGATCCGGAAAGCGATTCGGCAGCATCCCTTCGGAAACCTGCTCGCCCAGGCAAGCAAGATGTCGCGCGCGTCACAAGTCGGCCGGTCGCAAGACAGAGCCCACGCAGCGGCGATGAACGTGTCGCGGCCCCAATCGGTGAACCATGGATAGCCAGCAATGATTGTCTTGCCGAGACGGTACGCTGGACGATGTAAGCGTCAGCGGCGCGGTGTAGCGCGTGAAGGAAACGTTTCGCGCCTTTTCTTTTCCGCGTCGCGCAGTCTCATCAGCAGTTCGAACGGCTTGATGTTTGGCGACCACGTTCCGGCGGCATGTTCGCGTGTCGTGAAGATCAACGCGGCCTTTTGCTTCGACAAATCCCATGAGAAAACTCCGGGCGCCGCGAGGTCCTCTTCGCAGTCCAATCCGCGGGCTTGTTCCTCCTCGTAAAGAAAGTTGTAGTACCAGAGCGGCTGATGGGAATACTCACCGTTGGACAACGCAGCAACCGCGGGAACGTCAGTGTACGGCTGCCACACCACTCGTTCGGTTTTATTTCCGCATCGAACCGCAGCGCTGTATTGCTTTGTGCAACGCGTGATAGTCGCGTCCGGAAAGAAACGGACGCGACGAACAGCTTGACGTCCTTGCGCGGGCCGAGAACTTTCCAGGAAACGCAAGTCACGGGTTCGCTTTTCGCAACGAATACCTCCTGCTCGATCCGCGTGCCGTCTTCCAGTTTGAAAATCCAGTGCGGCCACGGCTCCCAGCCGAAGCCTTCGATGCGCATTCGCGCCGTCGCCGCCGATCACATCGGGCGCATAGCACTGGGAAGTCACGGAAAATTTGCCTTCGGGCGTTTCGACCCAGGCGTCCAGGCCGTTCACCAGAACCATCCGGCCGGTCGGCGGCGTGGTCGCGGCGAGCAACAGCGCGTGATAACGGCGCGTGCGAATGCCGGTGGAAGTGCCGGAAGCAAAACCGCCGAGGCCGTCGGCTTCAAGCCATTCTAAGGATGAGTTCATGGTGGTTTGTCAGGTCGTTGTGGGTTCGATCCACTCGAAACGGCACGGTGTTCAGCCTCCGGTTTCGAAGCCCGGATACAGCGTCATGCCGCCATCCACGAAAATGCTCGCGCCGTGGATATAGTCGGAATCGTCGGATGCCAGCCATACCGCGGCGCGGCCAATGTCGTCGGGTTCGCCGATGCGCTTGTAGGGGATCAGCTTCAGCAGCTCGCGATACGCTTCAGGCGTGTCCCAGGCCTGCATATTGATAGGAGTGCGGATCGCGCCGGGGCAAACGGAGTTCACGCGGATGCGGTAAGGCGCGACTTCCTGCGCGATGACTCTTCATCATCAGCATCACGCCGCCCTTGCTCGCGGCGTAGTTGACGTGGCCGGCCCACGGAATGACTTCGTGCACGCTGCTCATGCAAATGATTTTACCGGCGGCGCAGCTGACCTCCTTGCGGATGCCTCGGCGCTTGAATTCGCGAATTGCTTCGCGCGCGCAGAGGAACTGGCCGGTGAGATTCACGTCGATCACGAACTGCCAATCGGCGAGCGTCATGTGCTCGATACGCGCGTCCTTCTGCAGACCGGCGTTGTTGACGAGAATGTCGATTGTGCCGAACTCCTGAATCATTTTCCTGAACATCGTCTGGACCTGATCTTCCCGGCGCACGTCGGCCTGATGCGCGAACGCGTTCACACCGCACCGCGCGGCTTCCTTGACGACGGCGTCGGCGGCTTCCGGACGCGAGACATAATTTACGACGACATCGGCGCCGGCGTGGGCCAGCGCCAGCGCCACCGCCTGGCCGATGCCCGAGTTCGCGCCGGTAACCAGCGCTTTTTGGCCCTGGAGAACTTTGTTGATCGGCAGAGCAGGCATGACAGCCTGCGGGAGATTTTCCTCGTGCAGATGCCGGCGCATGAGTTCGTGCGCGGACGGCGCGGCGTTGGGCATCATGCGGCTGGGAGGCATTTTGAGTTCGGGCATTGAATTCATAGTAAAATCGCTTTCGGTTGAGTGCTTGCGTGCCGTTTGGTCGAAGACTGCGGAGAGTCCTTACAACTAACGTAGAAGAATCCGCAGATGACGCAGATTCAGCAGAGCCGTTTGAGAAAGCCTTAACAATCTGCGGCAATCAGCGTAATCTGCGGACAAATGTCTGTAAGGTATTTGCCGTTCGTCCGACTTACCGGTTGCCGATCGGTGTGCCCGCCGTACGGCCGATATGAATACTGAAGACGTTTCAACGCCCGCGTCGCCACCAAGTTCCACGGCGAAGGTGCAACCTGCGCCTCTGTCCGACCCGGAACGCTGGGTCGACGAGCACGGCGATTATCTTTTCAAATACGCTTTGAGTCGATTGCGCGATCCGGCTAAGGCCGAAGATATGGTACAGGAAACTTTCCTCGCGGCACTCAAGGGCAGCAGCAAATTCGCCGGACGCAGCGCTGAGAAGAGCTGGCTCATCGGTATTTTGAAAAATAAGATCTGCGATTACTATCGCAAGGCAGGGCATGAGACGTCGTTCACCGACCTGGAATTCTACAAGGATGAGGAGAGCGATCACTTCGTTCCCGACGGCCCGTTCAAGGACGGCTGGATTCACGAACTCGGCCCAGTGGAATGGTCGAGCCCGGGCGCGAGTCTCGACAGCGAGGTATTTTGGAAAACGTTTCAGGATTGTTCGAACAAGCTGCCAAAAAACGTTTCGACCGTGTTCACGCTGCGCGAAGTCGATGGCATCGAGAGCAAAGACATTTGCGCGCTGTTGAACATTTCCGAGAACAACCTCTGGGTCATGCTGCATCGCGCGCGGATGGCGCTGCGCCGCTGCCTCGAAACCAATTGGTTTGGAAAGCAGGTTTGAATGAAGCTGCTGGAATCGCTGAAAACGCGCTGGGTGGGCTGGGTTTGGAACCACACGCCGAATTGCGCGGAGATGTCGAAGCTTGCGTCGCAGGAGCTGGATCGGAAACTCCCGTGGAATCTGCGGCTCAAAATGCGGCTGCACTACGTCATCTGCTGCTGGTGCAAGCGTTACCGGAAACAGCTGCATTTCCTTCGGGAGGCCGCTCTTCGCCTCGACGAACGGTTCGGCGATCTGCCGTCGCGCCGATTGTCCGCGGGTGCACGACAACGTATCCTCGAACAAATTCAAAACGTCCAAGCCGAACAAGCTCGAAATTTCTTGTAAGGATCCGGACAAATCGGCGACAAACTCAAAACGACATCGTATCCGGCGCAATGCGATGCAGCGCCTCTGATGAATTGGCTCGCTAATATCTTGAAAGCCCTCGGCCGAGGGATGCGCGATCTTTCGCCCAACTGTAAACGGTCCGTCCGCCTGCAATCCACCGCTCTCGACACAAAGCTGCCGTTTCGCCAGCGCCTGGGCTTGTGGATTCACCTGATGCTCTGCAAATGGTGTCGGCGTTACGGGAAACAAATTGGATTTCTGCGTATGGCAGCGCGCGGGCACGGTGAATCGGAACACGCTCTCCCGCCGCGATCTCTACCCCCTGAAGCCCGCGATCGGATCAAGCAGAGGCTCCAGTCCGAGAAGAAGTAACTTCCTTGTAAGCTTCGGCGGTTTCAATCGACCAACGGTCAACGAAACATTTTCAACGCCTTAACCGGATTGCTACCGGCTTGAAACAGAAAGGTGGGAGAATGGAGTCGCATGAATACTACTCTTGAAACCGTCCGGCTGCTGATCAGTTCACCAGCGCATTACAACACCCGGCTTGCGCGCAATGCCGATGAGGTTCGCGCGGCGCAGGTCTTGCGCTTCGATGTGTTCAATCGGGAGCTTAACGAGGGCCTCGCAGCATCGTACGTGACCGGACGCGATGAAGACCCGTTCGACGCCGTGTGCGACCACCTTGTTGTTGAACACCGTCCCACCGGCCAGATTGTCGGCACGTATCGTTTGCAGACCGGGTTGAATGCGGCGTCAATGCTCGGTTACTACTGCGAGCAGGAGTTTGAATTCAGTATCTTTGAGCCAGCCCGCAGCGAGATCATCGAACTCGGACGTGCGTGCGTTCATCGCGAGCATCGGAACTTGATCGTGCTGGGTCTGCTCTGGAAAGGCATCGCCGATTATGCGAGGCAGCGGCACGGACGTTATCTGATGGGCTGCAGTTCGCTGACTTCTCAGGATGCCGCCATCGGCGCTTCTGCGTATGCTGATTTGTTTCGGAAGCACCTCGCTGATCCGCAATGGCGAACGCAGCCACTCCCGGCTTACGACTGTTCTCTGAACCAGCTTGCTGCCGAACCGGTGAAAATCCCCAAGCTCCTGCGCGCTTACCTGACACTCGGCTCGAAAATCTGCGGACCGCCGGCTTTGGACCGGAATTTCAAGACGATCGATTTTCTCACGCTGCTGGATTTGAAAACGATGCACCTGCTGGCTCGTCAGCGTTTCTTCAGCTGAAGCAATGAACGCGTCGCTCAAACATCCGGTCCGGATCACTGGCCGACTGCTTTGGCTCGTCGCTGAATTGGTTCTTGCGTCGGTGACCTTCGTGTTTCGCTGTGCTTTCGTTTCGGGTGATGAAGCTCTAACCGCGCGCGCTGCCTGGCTGCAAAGCCACGCACGCCGGGTGATGCGCGTTTTCGGAGCCCACACGCAGGCTTCCGGTCCGATTCCATCAGGCGGCTTGCTGGTGTGCAACCATCTCAGTTACCTCGACGTTCTCGCCCTTGCGTCGTTGACGCCAGCCGTTTTCGTTGCGAAGCGCGAAGTGAAGTCCTGGCCTGTGTTTGGCTGGTTTGCCAGACTTGCCGGCACACTGTTCGTTGATCGCGCGCGCCGAACTCATGTTGGCCAGGTGACGAACGAAATACAAACGGCGCTAAACAATGGGGTACTGGTCATTCTTTTCCCGGAAGGCACGAGTTCCGGCGGCGAAACCGTTTTGCCGTTCAAGTCGTCCCTGCTTGAACCGGCGACCCGGCAGTGTCATTCCCTTTCCGCAGGACTGATCCAATATCAGCTCGAGGACGGCGACGTGAGCGAAGAGGTCTGTTATTGGAAAGACATGACCCTCGTTCCGCACCTGGTCAATCTTTTAAGCAAACGAACCATCCACGCTTCCGTTCACTTCACCCGATTGCGCGAAGGCAGCACGAATCGGAAGGAACTCGCGCGCCAGTTGCATTCGGAAGTTCTGCGTCTGAAGGAAGCCCCGGCAGTTTAATCATCATGAAAGTCATCGTCACCAGCGGCCCAAGTTACGAACCCATCGACCAGGTTCGACGTCTTACCAACTTCTCCACGGGCGAACTTGGAGTCCTTCTGAGCCATCATCTCGCACGCGCAGGTTTCGAGGTCTTTTGCCTCAAAGGCAGCGGCGCGACGCATCCCGGTCCCGATCACTGCGAACTTCGATTGTTCAACACGAACGATGACCTTCTGGACCTGCTGAAGGAGCTCGCTGCAGCTCAAGAGATCGCGGCCGTTTTTCATGTCGCAGCGCTTTGTGATTACAGAGTCAAAGGTGTAGAGGATGAGCAGGGGCGCGCCTGTAGCTCTCCGAAAATCGCCAGCCGTTCCGGCGCGCTAACCATCAGCCTGGGATCCACGACTAAAGTGATTGCAAAAATGCGGTTGTTGTTTCCCGATAGTGTTCTCGTTGGATGGAAGTACGAACTTGCAGGCACCAACGAAGAGGTCCTTGCCAAGGCTCACAAACAGATGACCGAATGCCGAACCGACGCTTGCGTTGTCAACGGTCGCGCGTTTGGTCCGGGTTTTGGCTTTTGTGAATCTGGCTTCCCAGTGCAGCAACGCGCTAACAAAGTTGATCTGGCTCGCTTTTTGGTTGCCTGGATTAAAAGGAAGATCGAGCGCGGGATCGGCAAGTCCAATCACACGAGCCAACCCGACATTGGCTCCATTCTTAACTGCGGTGGAGCAAAGACGCGACTGCGAACAAATTGCGTCATCTGACTTGAGAGTTCCTGCCTGAAGCCAACGTCCGCTTCAGATTGTTCAGCAATTCCTCAGCGTTCCGTCCCTCATCGTCAGGCACGAGCTGTTGATACTTGGTGAGCGCGTTGACGGCGGCGGTGAGGTCGTTGTTGATCGCCTGAACGAGCGCCAGGTTGAAATAGACATTCGGAAACGAAGGGTCCACTTCGGCCGCCATTTCATAATGAATTTGCGCGAGGCGGAAATCGTTCGCATCGAAATACAGGTTGCCCAGATTGTAATGCGCTTCGAAATGGCGCGGGTTGTGTTTCAACGAAGTCGTGAAACAATCAAACGCCTTGGCCGTATTTGCCTGTTGCGATTCGATGATGCCGAGATTGCAATAGGCGTCGGCGACGCAATCTCCCTCTTCAATCGCCTTCCGATATAACTCGCCGGCCTTGGAATCGCCGCGTTCGTCCAACATCAGCGCCTGCTCAAACGGCCCAGTTCCCGGACCAAATCAAGAATCTCCGCCGTTGGCTGAGGAAACAAATTCAATTGGGCCGGATTCTCGTCGGCCTTCGAGCGTTTGCTGACGCGCTTGAAGCCGAACTTCGACGCCTGGCCAGGAAATTTTATGATTTGTCCCATTACAGAATTTCCCACTCTCCTCACCGGTGAGGGCCGTCGTGACGCTGTTACGCGACTTTTTGTTTCTTTTCTTTTGCAGGCTTGGCTTCGACCGCAGGTTTCTTTTCGCCCTTTGGCCTTCTCCATCGGCTTCTTCTTCGCCTTTGCCTGCTCGATGCTCTGCTTGAGCGCGGTCATGATGTCCACGACCGGTTTTTCCTCTTCGGCGACCTGCACAACTTCTTTCCCGGCCATCTTCGCTTCAATCATTCGCGCAGCGCATCACGATAGCGATCCGTCAAATCCATTTCTTTCAGACTTGAGGCCATGGATTCCACCAGGCTGATCGAGAGTTTCAATTCGTCCTTGTTCACTTCCTTCTTCTCGATCTGCGGAACGCTGTCCATTTTCCGCAGCTCCTGCGGATTGCGCAATTTGTAAAGCACGATCCCGCCGTCCATCGGCGCGATCATCACCACTTCCTCGCGGTCACGCAGAACGACTTTGCCGATGCCCACTTTCCCGCTCGCCTTCAGCGCCTCGCGTCAGCAGCGAATAAGTCTTGGCTGCCACCGGTCCGTCCGGGCCGGCGAAGTACGGCGATTCGTAGAGCGAGGGGTGAACCTCACTGGCATCAATGAACCCTTCGATCTCGATCACCTTGGTGCTCTTGAGTTTGATCTTGGCGAGATCCTCCGGCGAAACGATCACGTATTGCTCCGGCTCGAACTGGTAACCTTTGACGATTTCCTCCGCCGTCAGCGCTTTGCCGCATTTCTTGCATTTCTTCTCGTAGCCGACCGGCCCGTTGTCTTCCTTGTGCAATTGATTGAACCGGATCGTTTCCTCCGTATCCACGGCGTTGTAAATCCGGATGGGGATGGTCACCAGCGAAAACCGAATGTGACCTTTCCAGATGGATCTCATGACACACCTCCTGGAGAGGTTGGGCATTAAACCATTTGCAGCCGACATTGGGACACCGATGTTCACGTCAATGTTTGCGTTCATAGGTTTGTTCGGAGCATGAACCTTGCCCCGATTATGGCCATTATTCAAGTCTCGAATGTGAGATCCGGCCGCAGTCTTAGAAATACGGGTTCGCGCAACATTCCGTCTTTCGTCACACGAAGCAAATTCCACTTCGCACATCAGCTTCGGCTCAACCCAGACCGACCGCGCATCGTCAAGCGGTTTCTCTTTGACGGGTCTCTTGATCGTTGGCAATTTCTGCACTTCGGCGGCAACCGCCTTGAGCGAATCCTCATCGAATCCCGAGCCGACTTTCCCGACATATTTAAGCTCATCGCCATTGTGCTTGCGCCAGATGCAACGCGCCGAAGTTCGCTTTCGCGGTCGCCTTTCCCTCTGCGTGTAACCGATGATCACGCACTCGATGGTCTGTCGTGTCTTGATTTTCAGCCAGGAATCGCTTCGCTTGCCGGGAAGGTAAGTGCTGTTGCGCTGCTTGGCCATGATGCCTTCGAGGCCCATTTGCTTCACGGCTTCGAAGAAAGCCGGCCCGTCCTCCACGACTCCGCTCACGCGATAAGCAGAATCTTTCTTGATCGCATCTTCAAGCCACTCGCGCCGCCGGGTCAGCGGCTCGTTCACGATCGGGCGCCCATCCAGATAGAGACAATCGAAGACATAACAAACGGCGGGATATTTGGCCTTGGCGCGCTCAATCCGCGCCTTCCGTCTTTTGCTGCATGCGATGGATCACGTTTCTGGAAATTCGGTTTTCCGTCCGCTTCGAGGCAGACGATTTCTCCGTCGAAAAGTGCCGACGTTGCGCGAAATGCCTGGTCGGGAATCAGCAACTCGGGAAATTGTTTCGTGAAATCCATCCCGTTGCGCCCGCGAATTCGTGATCTCGTCCCTCATCCAAGGAAATCAAGCGCGCGAAGGCCGTCCCATTTGACCTCGTAAAGGTAATCGTCCGAAGTCGGGCGGCTTGTCCGCAGGCCTGCGCCAGCATCGGTTCAATCGGATCGCGCAGCCAATCCGTCTGCGGATTGTCCACGCGTTCGAGCAGCCACTGATTTTCTTTGGTGCGATGCGTGCGGTATTCGGCGGTCAGTTCACGCGACTGCAACCGAAAATAAAATCCGTCCTTCTTCTGTTTGGTGATTTCGTACCGGCCCTGCGCAAATTTCCACATCATGCCGCCGCCGTATTCGCCCTTCGGAATCGCGCCTTCGAAATTCACGTATTCCAGCGGATGATCCTCCACCTTGACCGCCAGCCGCATGATGCCGGGCCGCGGCGGCAGGCCTTTCGGGACAGCCCACGATTTCAAAACGCCGTTTTGTTCCAATCGCAAATCGTAATGCAGGCGCGAAGCATGATGCCGGTGAACAACGAACGCACTTCCTTCCCCGAGATCTTCTGCCGGCGGCGGCTCGGGTGTTTTGTCAAAGCTGCGCTTCTCGGAATAACTCTCAAGTTGCTCGGGCGTCTTGCGAGTTCGCGCCAGGCTTGAGCGTCTTCTTGACGGGTTCGGTTCGTCTCCTTCCTTTCAGTGTGAATCGGCGTCGCATAAGCGGCGATCGCCTCCCACGGATCGCCGTTTTGCATGACGCGCTGCGGAACGCTGTGAAGATCGAATACCTTTGGACTTTCAAGCGACTCCAATTCCTCCCACTGCAACGGAGTCGAAACCGGCGCGCCGGGAAGTCCCCGCACGCTGTAGGCGGCAACGATGGTCTGTGATTGCCGATTGCGATAAATATCCAGCAGCACTTTGCCTTTCCGGTAATCCTTCTTGATTTGCAGGGTCAGCGACCGACGCATGCGAATCCACGAACGGTTGGGCGACCGCCTTCGCCGCTTCAAACGCCTTCTGAAAATCCCATTTCGGTTCGATGGGCGTCAAGACATGCAGCCCCTTGCGTCCCGTCGTCTTCACGAAGGGATGGTAACCGAAACCTTCGAGGTGCTCCTTGAACTCCAGCGCGAGTTCCGCCACGTGCGGGAAATTTGAAACCCTCCGGCGGATCGAAGTCGTAAACGATGTAATCCGGCTTATCGAAATGCGGCGCGCGCGAATGCATCTGATGCAATTCGATGCACGCCAGATTCGCCAGCCAGACCAGCGACGCTTCCTCGGTCGCGATGACGTAATCCTTTTTCTCCTCGCCGAGCGTCACGTGCTCGAGCCAATCCGGCGCCCAGTCCGGCCGATTCTTCTGGAAGAACGATTCCCCGCCGATGCCGTCCGGATAACGCACCAGCGACAGCGGCCGCCCTTTCACGTGCGCCAGAATCGTCGGCGCGATCTTGAAGTAATATTCGATGAGCTGCGCCTTGATGATGTGGTCGTCGGGAAACAGAACCTTCGTCAGATTCGAAACTTCAATCTTCCGTTTGCCGACCTGGGCGATTTGAGACGTGCGCGAGGGCATTAAGAGTCGTGGTTCATGACGATTCTCAATTTGCCAAACAACATTGGCCGCCGGCAAGATAGCCCGATTGAAGCTTTTCGCCGATGAATTCTACCGAGCCACAGCTATCAGCATGACCGTGAATGACGGGCAGCGCGTCTCCGGTTTGCTCCAAGCGCCACCGGACGCACACGCTTGTTACGTGCTGGCGCACGGCGCGGGCGCCGGGATGACGCATCCATTCCTGACGGCCATTGCGGATGGACTGGCCGAGCGCGGCATCGCCACGTTGCGCTATCAGTTTCCTTACATGGAGCAAGGTTCCAAGCGACCGGACGTCGCCGAAGCTCGCTCACGCCACCGTTCGCGCGGCGGTGCAGGAAGCATCGCAACTTGTTCCTGAGACTTCCTCTTTTCGCGGGCGGCAAATCTTTTGGCGGACGTATGACTTCGCAGGCGCAAGCCGCATCACCCTTACCCGGAGTGCGCGGCCTGGTGTTTCTCGGATTTCCACTTCATCCGCCCGGAAAGCCGTCCGACGAGCGCGCAAAGCACCTTTTTGACGTGCAGATTCCGATGCTGTTTCTGCAAGGAACCCGCGATGAGTTCGCGGATTTGCAGCTCTTGGAGCCGCTCTGCAAACAGCTCGGCGACCGCGCCACGCTCAAGCTGTTTCAGGATGCGGATCATTCGTTTCATGTGCCGGCGCGCACGGGACGCAAGGATTCGGAAATCCGACCCGAACTGCTGGATGCGATAGCTGAGTGGATCGGAAACGTGATCCAGCGAGGGCTTTAAGAATTCGACACAACACAAAATTCGACCAACATTCTCGCATGAACCTTTACGTCGGCACTAGCGGCTACTCGTACAAGGAGTGGAAAGGGACGTTTTATCCGAAAGACCTGCCGGACAAACAAATGCTCCGCTTCTATGGCGAGCAATTTCGTTCCGTCGAAATCAACAACACGTTCTATCGCATGCCCAAGGCGTCGGTGCTGGAAGCCTGGGCGGCGGAAGTTCCCGCAGATTTCAAGTTCGTGCTCAAGGCGTCGCAAAAGATCACTCACTTTCAGCGCCTTAAGGATGTGCGCGATTCGGTGGAGTATCTGCTAACGTGGCCAGCGCGCTGAAAGAACGCCTCGGGCCGCTGCTGTTTCAATTGCCGCCAAATCTGCAAAAGGACGTCACGCGGCTGCGCGAGTTTCTCATGTTGCTGCCGCCGCATCGTCGCGCCGCATTTGAATTCCGCCATCAATCGTGGTTTGACGAAGAGGTTTTTGGTGTGCTCCGCGAGTTTCAAGCGGTGCTCTGTATCGCCGAAGCGGAGAATGATCTCGAAATTCCTTTCGTATCCACCGCGGACTGGGGCTACCTGCGATTGCGCCGGCCCGACTACGGTGACTCGGAGCTCAAGGCGTGGGTGGATCGCGTACGGCAACCCGGCTGGCACGGACGCCTTCGTCTTCTTCAAGCACGAAGACGAAGGAAAGGGACCGCAAATGGCAAGACGGTTTCTGGAATTGGCTAAACAGCCGCCGGGCTAATTGAACACGGAACAAGAAGTTTTCCAGGTGAAGACCTGATGCGCGAACACGGGTACTGAAGCGCGTGTTGCTCGTATCGCGAAGCGCTGCCTCGGATCTCTGCTCGTGAAGATTTGCCTCCCGAAGCGGTGGCCGAGGGAGCGCGCATCATTCGCGAATTCATCGAGGATTATCACGAAAAGCTCGATGAGGATTTTCTATTTCCCCGATTCCGACGGTCGCAAAGGCACCTCGAGTTGCTCAAGGTTCCGTCCTTGAACACATTCGCGCGTAGTCTCCCTTCACTTGCGGTGAAAGGCCTTTCGCAACTCATCTTTGGCCCGAGCGCGGAGTTTTTTTGACGCGATACCCATCGGGTAGAACCGGAAGGACGAGTAGGGCTTTTCACCCAGAGAAGCAACTGCAACTGCACAGTGACGAGTCTCCGGTCGAGGCGTACATTGAGTCGCTAGAGATTGCAGAAGCGAATGAATGAGCGTGATCAACGTGATGCGGACATGGCCTGCGATATTTGCGGACGGTTCAACGCATTTGAATTTCCTTACAGGCACACATTCCTTGGGAGTGAAGCATGAATACAAACAATTCGTTGAGTCCAGTTTTGATAGTGTCACATCGCTCATCCGAAATACCGGAAGCGGTTGATCTTTACGGCTGGTTAATCGGCAGTTGGGAATTGGAGGTGGTTGGTTACGAGGATCCGGGCAACGTAATCCGTACCACGGGCGAAGCGCATTTCGCGTGGGTGCTGGAAGGCCGTGCGGTGCAAGACGTGTTTATCAATCCGCGCAGATCGGATCGCGGACCAGACTCTGCAAAATTCGCCAATTGGTTCGGCACAACGATTCGGATATACGATCCGACCATTCAGGCTTGGCGCGTGAACTGGTTCAATCCCCGCGACGGTATCCGCGCGGAACTTCTGGCTCGCAGGCAGGGCAAGGACATCGTGCAGGAAGGAAAATTTCCCGGTGGGACGCCGATCAGGTGGACGTTCAGCGAAATCGCTGAGAATTCCTACCGCTGGCGGGGCGAACGCCTCGAAACAGATGGCAAAACATGGCGGCTCCAAGTCGAGTTCCATGCAAGGCGTGTAACATTCAAGAAATCTTAAACCTTGATTCCTTCATCGAGCATACTGTCTCGGCATGGACATGGATTGGTTCAAATCGGTGTTGCGCTTCTTCTGGCAACCTCGTTCGAAGGATTTGCGATTCCCTACTCAGCCGCCCCGCGACTGGGGACTCTCAGCCCATTCGCTGAGCGCGTTGCTAAGTGTTTTGATGCTGGCGCCGGACTTCTTTGGCCGCGGACGAGCCTTGGGATTTGACATCCCGGATTGCGTCCGCTGGCGAAGACATTTTCTCCGTGCGCTCGGCATGGTCGCAGACCAAATGAATTCCTCGCGAAAAACTCTTGCACTATTCCATTTCAGATTTAGGGTAATCGCAAACCAACGGCCCGCGCCTGATTTTCATTCGTGTGCTGTTGGCTGTTCGCGTAGTGCAACTCAATTCAAATGATTATGAGTGAGTCCGCTTCAAACGACGGTTTCTCCATTTCACGCCGTTCTTTTCTCAAGACCTTCGGCACTTCCGCCGCCGTTGCCGCCACCGCCCAGGTCGAAGCCGTCGCCGCTGAACTCGAAAAGGCGAACAAAGAGAAACTCCTCGGCCCGGAACCGGTGCCCATCACGCTCCAGGTCAATGGCAAGGCGATGAAGCTTGAGGTAGAACCTCGCGTGACCCTGCTCGAAGCACTGCGAAATCATCTGCCGCTCACGGGCTCAAAGGAAGTTTGTGACCGCGCAACGTGCGGCGCATGCACGGTTTTGATTGATGACAAACCTGTTTATTCCTGCTCGACGCTCGCGTTGGATGCTCAGGGCAGGAACATCACCACCATCGAGGGCCTTTCCCAAAACGGCAGGCTCAGCAAGGTGCAGGAGGCGTTCATAGACGAGGACGCGCTGATGTGCGGTTACTGCACGCCGGGCTTTATCATGAGCGTGACGGCATTATTGAAACAGATTCCCCGCCCGAGCGCCGACCAGGTCAAACACGCCTGTTCGGGCAATCTCTGCCGTTGCGGCACGTATCCGCGCATCATGCAAGCCGCGCTGAAAGCCGCCGGCGTGTCCACAAGCAGCAAAACCGAGGTGATCTCTTATGCCAAGCTGGCCTGAAAAACGCGTTTATATCGGCAGCCACACCAAACGGCTGGACGCGCCTGCCAAAGTTACCGGTGCGGCAAAGTACAGTTCGGACGTGCAGCCGGAAGGCTGGCTTTACGGAATGATTCTGCGGTCGAAATGGCCGGCGGCGAAAATTACCAAGGTCAATCTCGAGAAGGCGCGACAAATTCCTGGAATCAAAGCGGCAATTCTGCGCGATGACAAAGAGCAACGCACCGTGCGTTATTACGGCGAAGAAATTGCCGCGGTTGCCGGCACCACCAAGCAGGCGTGCCTCGATGCGTTGCGAGCGATTGAAATCGAAGCCACCGAACTGCCGTTCGTCGTGAAAGATGATGAGGCGAAGCAAGAAAACGCACCGAAAGTTTGGGAAGACGGCACAAACACTTCCAGGCCGCAAGTGAACGAACGAGGCCAGGTGGATAAAGCCTTTGCTGACGCCGCGACGGTCGTCGAAGGATTTTTCACGACGCCTTCCATCATTCATCATCCGCTTGAAACACACGGCAACACGATTTTAGTCAAAGACGACGGCGTAACATGTTGGGCGTCCACTCAAGGAATCTCCGGCGTGCGGAGCGACCTCGCGAGCTTCATGCAGGTTCCGCAAAACCAGGTCCACGTCATCAGCGAATTCATGGGCGGCGGCTTCGGCGCGAAAATGGGACTCGGTGTCGAAGGTGGACTCGCCGCAAAACTATCTCAGGCCGCGAAGGCGCCGGTGAAACTGATGCTGACCCGATTTGATCAGTCGCTTGCCGTTGGCAATCGCCCTTCCACCAATCAAAAAATCAAACTCGCCGCCGACGCCGAAGGCAAGTTGGTCGCATTTGAAATGGAGAATTACGGCACGCCCGGTTTTTCCGCGGGCGGCGGCAGCGCCGCAGGCAGCGGCAACGCCGCGATTCCGGCACCATACATTTATAGCGTGCCGAACACCCGCATCAAACAAACATCGGTTGCCATCAATGCCGGTTCTGCCCGCGCTTTCCGCGCTCCCAGCCATCCGCCCGCTTCGTTTGGAATGGAATCCATCATGGACGAACTCGCGGTGAAGTTGAACATGGACCCGGTCGAGTTCCGCATTAAAAACGACCAAAGCAATGTTCGCCAAACGCGTGAAAGAGAATTTCGCATGGGTGCGGAGCGATTCGGCTGGAAGGAAAAATATAAAAAGCCCGGCAGTTCGCCCGGCCCAATCAAGACCGGCGTCGGCTGCGCGTCCGCTACGTGGGGCGGTGGCGGTCGCGGCACTCAGGCCGAAGCAGAAATTAATCCTGATGGCAGCGTTGAAATCCGTTGCGGCACGCAGGACCTCGGCACGGGAACGAAGACTCTTATTGCTGTCATTGCAGCGGATATTTTTGGGCTCAAGCCGGAACAAATTCGAGCGCGTGTGGGCGACACAAATTTCCCTCCCTCCGGCGGCAGCGGTGGCAGCACCACTGCAGCGTCTGTTTCACCGGCGATCTACGACACCTGCACAAAAGCGTTGGAAGCATTGCAGCAGAAATCCGGCGTCGCCGACGCGCGTGGTGAAAATTGGATCGCCGCGTGCAAGAAACTCGGCATGAATCCGCTGACGGTCCAAGGCCAATGGCAGCAGGGCCTTTCCTCCAGCAACGCGGCTGGTGTGCAATTCGCGGAAGTCGAAGTAGATACCGAAACTGGTTTCGTCAAAGTTAAGAAAATTCTCTGCGTGCAGGACGGCGGATTGCTTGTCAGCAAACTCACTCTGGAGAGTCAGGTCAATGGCGGCATTATCATGGGAATCGGTTACGCGCTTTACGAGGAACGCTTCATGGACAAAACCTCCGGGGTTGTTCTCAATCCGAATTTCGAAACGTACAAGCTCACCGGTCTCGCAGACGTTCCCGATATTGAAGTCATCCTGCTCGACATGCCGGAACGCGGTGTCATTGGCATCGGTGAACCTGTGACGATTCCCACCGCCGCAGCGATAGCGAACGCAGTGGCAAACGCGCTCGGTGTTCGCGTCAGCAGCCTTCCCATCACACCGCAGAAAGTTCTGGCCGCACTGGGCAAAGATAAACTTACCGCATGAAAGCATTTCAATACGCAACCGCACTTTCCCCTGGCAGTGCTCGCGAGCTGCTGGGCAATGACGGAGCCTATCTGGCGGGCGGCAACGACCTGCTCAACCTGATGAAGGAGTATCTGGTTGAGCCGAAAACGCTGGTGAACATCAAATCGTTGCCCGGCCTCAACAACATCGAATCCGGACCGAAGGTCTGGACCATCGGCACAAACGTGACGGTTGCCGAAATTGAAGATCACGACGGCGTGAAGAAAACATTTCCGGGATTGCAGCAGGCAGCGGCGGAAGTCGGCTCGCGGCAGATTCGCAATGTGGCGACAGTCGGCGGAAACCTCGCGCAACATTCACGCTGCTGGTATTTCCGTCACCGTGACGTGCTCTGCCTGAAGAAAGGCGGGGACATGTGTTTCGCCCGCCGCGGCGAGAACAAGTATCACAGCCTGTTCACGGGCAACACCTGCATCAGCCCGGTGGTCTCCAATCTCTCCGTTGCTCTCGCAACGCTGGATGCGACAGCGATCGTGCTGCGCGGCGGCAAGGAAGCGCGCATGAACATGTCTGAGCTTTATCAAAAAGCCTGGGAAAACCCGACCGCGCACAATTCCCTCGATCCCGGAGACCTGATCCTGAAAGTGGAAATTCCGGTACAGGACCGGCGCAGTGCCTACATTCAAATGAGCGAGAAAGCGGTGTTCGATTGGGCCATCGTGAGTTGCGCGGCTGCCGCGAAAGTGGACGGACGGAGATTGAGCGCGGCGAAGATTGCGCTCGGCGCGGTATCCCCCGTGCCGCATCAAGTGCAGGCTGCGAATGATTTTCTCGAAGGCAAGACTCTGGATGACGAAACCGCCGGGAAAGCCGCGGATTTGATTTTGGAGAAAGCCCATGTTTTCGACCACAATGGCTACAAGGTGCCGATTGCGCGCGCGCTCATCCGCCGGACACTCCTGCGACTCACCGCCTGATTATGAAGCCGAACAACGTCTGCCGATATCTTCGCACCAAGAAAATGTACATTCCAGCCCAGGCGGACGAGGTGTTTGAGTCCTCAGGACGTGAAAGCGAGTTCTGCGGCCATTGCTGGTGCAATCGCACGCTGACCGAAGTTGGTTTCGATGACAAACAAGTTTCCGTTCAGCTTTGCGGTCCTTCCCGCTCCTGCTTCGAGGAGTGATTCGGCTCCGCAATCCAATAGTGTCGCATCTGGCTTATGTTCCGGTTTCAAACGATTTCCTTCCGCGCTGCTTCCCAAAGGATGTGCATCAATTGGCAAGATATGGTTAGTGGGTTTCAAGCATTCCGGCGAGGCTTCTCGCGTGGACATGAATCGGACAGACCTGAACGCCGCCTCGGAGAAAGGGCCACGCTGCGATCTCTGTCCGCTCAATCGCATTCAAAGCGGCGTGGCCGTGCGCATCAAACAGCTTTGCGCGTCATCCGAAGTTCAAAATCGCCTGCGCGAACTCGGGCTTTGCGAAGATTCAATCATCCGTCTCGTCACAAGCCAAAATAATTTTATCTGCCTGGTCTGCAACGCGCGATTCGCCATCAGCGAACAACTGGCTCAAATGATCCTCGTCGAGCCGGTCGCAGTGCGCGCATTCTGATCAGCGCTTCGCAAACTCGCCAACCCACTTCTCCAGCGCGGCAATCCAGGCCGGATGCTCGTTCATGCACGGAATACGCGTAAATTCCTTTCCACTTGCCGCCATGAAATCTGCACAGCCGCGCATTCCAATTTCCTCAATCGTCTCGAGGCAATCCGAAACGAATGCCGGACAGATCACCATCATTTTCTTTTTGCCCTCGTGAGCCAGCCGGAGCAGCTCGTAATCTGTGTACGGCTTGAGCCACGGGTCCTTGCCCAATCGGGATTGAAATGATACAGAAAATTTTGCGTCTGGCACACCCGCGAGCCTCACAAATTCCCGTGTCGTCGCAAAGCATTGAGAGCGATAGCAAGTGGCATGTGCCGGACTGCTGATTTCACAGCAGTTCTCCACTTGCAGGCAATGACAGCCGGTTGAATCGGACTTGCGCAAGTGCCGTTCGGGAATCCCGTGATAACTGAAAAGCAAATGGTCATAATCCCGCTTCAGGAAGTCTGTCGCGCTGGCGACCATTGCAGCGATGTAATCCGGATCAATATAGAATGGCGGCTGAACCTGAATTCGCATTTGTGGCGCCATCCTCGCCGCCACCTCTTTCACGCGGACTACGGCGGTTTCATAGCTCGACATCGCGTAATGCGGGAATAGCGGAACGAGCAGCAGTTCCGTGACCCTCTTTTCTTTCAGTTTGCGCACGGCGCTCGGGATCGAAGGATTCTGATATCGCATCGCCAATTCCACGGGCACATTCACACGCTTTTGCAGCGCTGCCTGGACGTGTTTGCTTGTGACGACCAGCGGCGAGCCGTCTTTGGTCCAGATTTTCTCATAGGCGTGCGCTGATTCCTTTGGGCGCTTGATCAGAATCATGCCAACGACAAAGCGCCGCAGCGGCCACGGGGTGTCGATCACCCGTGAATCCATGAGGAATTCGTCGAGATACCGACGGACGTCCGGCACCGTCGGCGAATCAGGCGAACCAAGATTGACCAGCAATACGCCTTTGCTCATGCGCGCACAGGTTGGCTGGGCTTCAAGGCGTTTTCAACCCGATCCGCCACGTTGCAGCCGGACACAATCGAGTCGCTCAAAGAAACTCCGTCGCGAAAATGCCCGGCGAGAAAGAGCCCCGGCGCCTGTGTTTCAATTTGATTCATCAGTTCGCGGTAACGTCCATAGCCCACGTTGTATTGCGGAATCGCCTTTGGATAGAAGACGCTATGCTGAAACGTCGGCTTGCCGTTGCACGCCGAGCAGCACGCGCAAATCGTCGCGCACGAGTTCGTAAAGCTTTTCGGCTGGCAACGACGCCAACTCGGGATAGCGCTCCCCGCCGACGTAGCTCGTCAGCGTCAAATGACCGGTCGGCGCGCGATTGGGAAAAAGCGACGAGGAAAAAATCGTCCCGAGAATTTTGAAGCCCTCGATCTTCGGAATCAACATGCCGAACCCTTCGCACGGATGCGCCACGTCCTCGCGACGGAAGCCGAGCACGACGCTGGCAACGGGCGGGTAACGGATTTCGGAGAACGGCCGCAAATCCAACTCCCCTGGCCTGTCGCTCGACGCGCAAATCGGCGAGTTTGTGCGCCGTGCCGCAGAAAACGACTGCGCTGTGTTCAACTTCACCGCTCGAAGTCGTCAATCGCCAGCCATCCGCGGTTCGGGTTATTTTCGACACGCTCGTGTTCAACTTCACCGCGTCGCCCAACTGCGCTGCGAGCGTATCCGGCAATACCTGCAAGCCCTCATCGAAGGAAAACTTTGGCGCGCGGTCTTTCGCGATCTCGCCACGCTTCTTGCGTTCGCGTGCGCCGAAGATCTGCCCTTTGATCATCGAACCGTAGTCGTCTTCAAGCGCCTTGAGCTTCGGAAACGCGTGCGTGACGGAGAGCTTGTAAGGGTCGCCCGCGTAAATGCCGGCCACGAGCGCGTCAATCGCGTGATCGAGAAATTCCTGGTTGAACCTGCGCACAACGAATTGCGCGATGCTTTCCTCCACGCCGTCGCGCCGCGGCTTCACGAATGGCTCGCGCAACACGGCGAGCTTGGCCTTCCACGAAAACAGTTCCGTCGTGAAAAAACCCAGTGGTTTGGCCGGCATCTCGATGGGCCGGCCATAGCGAACCACATAACGCGCCTCAGCCTTCGGGTCGGGATCGATCCGGCGCGATTGCAGGCCCGCGTCGCTGACGAGTTGCCCGATCTTGGGCGAAGTTTCGAGCAGCGTGTTCGGCCCGAACTCGGCGAGGTAACCGTCCTGGCGCAACGACTGAATCACACCGCCGACGCGCCCGCTGGCTTCATAGACCGTGACGGGAATGCCCTTGCGTTTCAGATAAAATGCGGCGGTCAATCCTGTGATGCCAGCGCCGATGATTGCGACGGGTTTCATTTCACAGCCGCTTGAGCAACGACACGACAGCCAGACTGACGGAACCAATTAAAACTGTGCAAGGATGGTCCCGGCAAAGCGACTACCCACGAGCCACACAATGGCTTTGCGAAATGACGATTCAGCTTCGTCCTTCCACCACATCGTCGGTCATTACCGTTTCAAATGCGGCTCAATCACCGCGCAACATCAAAATCGTGGCCAGACCGTTTGGACAATCGAAGATGCCTTAGGTAACTGGCAGTAACTCGAAATTCAGGCTTTAAGTAACCGGCATAGAGCGCCGCAAAGACACCCACCGTCCACAGCGCAACTGCCAGGATGTTATAGCAAAATGGCATTGACCGAAATCGCTGAGCCAAGTCGCAGTGGGACGACATTGGATGTCGCCAGCCGCACAACCGACTCCTTCATCTGAGCCACTTCTATCTTCAGAAAGCCGTGGAGTAATAGCCGGTAAACGGACCGATGCGTCTGAAAACCCAGGACGGCACGACTGAATATTCTCTGAAATGTCGGAATCAGAAACGCCCCCGCGACCGTCGCAATTGCAGCCGACAACAATAGCCAGCGAAAGTCCGCCAACACCTGATCGTTTGCCTGAAAAAGATTGCTTTCAATGCGCTTCGCAAGAAAAGGCCCTTGAAAGGTATTGGAAGTGCGAGAATCAGGACAAAAATGTTAAACAGCGCAAACGATACGGCGATTCGCCTTGTCCTGACACCTGCAATCCTGACCGAATAAGCCAACGTTCCAATCAAATGAATCACGTAACGTTAGAAAACATAGGATTGCGAGCTGAAGTTATCCATGAATGTTCAAATCGTCTTTGAATGCCGTCGTTCGCCGGCGGGCGCGAGTGTGTTGTCGAAACACATCGCGATGTTGCGGATGAATAGGCGGCCGGCGTCGGTGACTTCGAGGCCGTTCGCGTTTCGACGAACAAACCGTCCGCTTCGAACGGCGCGAGCGACGCCAGTTCGTTAGCAAAGTGTTGCTCGAAGTTGATGCCGAGCTTCTGCGACATCGCGGCGAAATCGAGCGACAGGTCGCACATCACGCGCATGATCGTTTCGCGGCGGATCTTGTCCTCGTCGGTCACGAAATAGGCGCGGTGCAGCGGCACGCGCTCCGCGTCGACGGCGTCCTGGTACTTCGGCAGTTCCTTTTCGTTCTGCCAGTAGGCTTCGGGAATTTGCGAGATGCACGACATGCCGAACGCGTAGATGTCCGACGCCGGCGCGCGTGCTGTAGCCCTGGAAATTCCGCTGAAGCTGTTTGTTGCGCTGCGCCACGGCCAGTTCGTCGTTCGGCTTCGCGAAATGGTCCATGCCGATGTAAACGTATTGATCGTTCGCCGTGAGCCTCTCGATGACGAGCTTGAGCACCTGCAGCTTCGTTTCCGGCGCGGGCAGAACTTTCTCCTGCAAGAATTTTCTGCGCGGGCTTGATCCACGGCACGTGCGCGTAGCTGAACACGGCGAGCCGGTCCGGCTTCATTTCGCAGAACGGTGTCCAGCGTTTCGTTGAACGACTCCGGCGTCTGGTGCGGCAGGCCGTAGATCAGATCGAGGTTGATCGAGCCGTAGCCCAGTTCGCGCATCCAATCCATCGCCTGTTGCGTCATCTCGCGCGGTTGAATGCGGTGAACGGCCTCCTGCACCTTGGGATTGAAATCCTGCACGCCCATCGAGGCGCGATTGAAGCCGATCTCGCGCAACGCCACCATGTGATCGCGCGTCAGCCGGCGCGGATCCACCTCCACGCTCGCTTCGATGTCCGGCGAAAACGTGAAGTGCTTGTGGATGATCTCGCCGAGCCGGCGGATTTCGTCCGGGCGCAGAAACGTCGGCGAGCCGCCGCCGAAGTGGAGTTGCACCACTTTGCGTGCGGGATTCAGCTTCGGCGCCATCTTCGCCACCTCGCGCCCGAGATAGTCGATGTAGTCCTGGCCCTTGTCGTGATTGAGCGTGATGACGGTCGTGCAGCCGCAGAACCAGCAGAGCGTTTCGCAGAACGGGATGTGAAAGTAAAGCGAGAGGTCGCGCGCGCTGCGATTGTTTTCTTCGATCTTCGCTGAGAGTTGGTCCCACGAAATCGCGTCGGTGAACTTCGTCGCCGGCGGATAGCTCGTGTAGCGCGGCCCGGCCACGTTGTATTTCTTCACCAGTTCGAGATCAACTTGCAGCGTTTTCACAAAATTCAGTTTAGCCACAGAGTAACTGAGATGCAGAGAAACCTTTCCTCTGTGCCTCTACATTCTGTGGCAATTCTTCATTTGAAATTTTTCACAGTGTTCACCAACGCGGCGATGTTTTCCAGCTTCGCCGCCGGCGTCAAACCGTGGCCGAGGTTGAAAATGTGTCCGGTGCGGCCGCGCATGGCTTCCAGACATCGTCTTCGTTTCGCGCGTCAACAATTTCCGGCGTCGCATCGCTCAACAGCGACGGCACGAAATTGCCCTGCAAGCCGATGTCTTCGGGAATCAACTTGCGAACGTCCGCCAGCGAAGTTTGCCAGTCAATGCCCAGCACGTTCGCGCCGGTGGCGATCGAGGTCATCCCAATTGCCGTGCGTGCCGAGGGAGAAGACGATGATCGGAACGGTGTCGAGAGTGTCGGAGGTGCCGGAGGTGTCAGGCGAAATAATTTCCCTCATCCATCGCCCGCTGGCTTCCTGAAATTCCGTTGGCGCGAGATGCCCTCCGTGGCTGTCGAAAATCTGCAGCGCATCCACGCCGGCGGCGATTTGCATTTTCAGATACGCCGTGATCGCCGTCTGTCAGTTTCTCGGCGAAAGCGAAATATGTTTTCCGGTCCTCGCGAAACAGTGCCAGCGCGCGGCTGTATTTCGGCACGCTCGCGCCTTCCATCATGAACGTCGCCAGCGTCCACGGCGAACCGCTGAAACCGATCAACGCGGTCTGATCACCCAGTTCCTTGCGCAACAGCCGCAGCGCCTTGTCCACATAGCTCAAGCGCTCGTCACGCGCTCGACCGAAAGTTTCTCGATGTCCGCGCTCGATTGCACGGCAAAATCCATCACCACGCCGCCGGTTTCCCGGAAGCGGTACGATTGCCCCATCGCTTCGGGAATGACGAGGATGTCGCTGAACAAAATCGCGGCGTCGAAACCAAATCGTCGCACGGGTTGCAGCGTCACTTCGACGGCGAGTTCTGGATTCTGCACCAGTTCGAGGAACGTGTATTTCTCCTTGAGCTTGCGATATTCCGGCAACGCGCGTCCGGCCTGGCGCATCAGCCACACGGGTGGGCGATCCACTGGCAGGCAGCGGCACGCGTTAACGAAACGCCCTCGACTCGTCGATTGAGTTTTCGTCTGCAATTGTTTCAACGTTTCAAAGCTAAAGGAACGGAAGATTCACGCTGCCCGTATATTGTTCAACAGTCCACAATTTTTGACTCGGATTCGGTCGCGCGAAGCTGGCGAAGGAAATCATTGCGCCTTTTCTCCTTCGCGAACTTCGCGGTTTTCGCGCGAAATGATTTGAAAACCATATTCTCGGCAAAACCCATCTGTCGGTGCACGAATGTGAACACGTCTGCGCGTGAATGGATCGTTGTAAGCAAGTCTCACAGCGCGCAGACCGAGCGGCAGCTTCGATTTTCCGAACTTCATCGCGTAAAGTTCATCGCCGACGATTGGGTAGCCAGATTCCGCAAGATGAACTCGAATCTGATGCGTTCGCCCGGTGAATGGGCGCGCTTCGATCAACGAAAAGTTCTCTCGCGTTTGCAGCAAGCGAAAACTCGTTTCGGCAGATTTTCCGTTGCGCGCATCCACTTTCATTCGCCCGTACGCTTGTGGATCAGGTGCCAGCTTTAGCTGACAAGTCCATTCGGGCTGCGTCGGTTTGCCATGAACTACAGCCAAATAAACTTTTTCCATCTTCCGGCTCTCGAACAGATTTCCATAGGCATCCACGCCGCCGAGACTTTTTGCGAACAGGAGAATTCCCGTTGTGTCCGCATCAAGCCGATGAACGAAACGGATAAACTTCAAATTTCGTGAGCGCGCCCAAAAATCTTTTGCGGCGATTGAGGAAGTCAGCGCCGCCTGCAAATTCCGCGAAGTCTTTTGCCAGGAGAACGGCACGAGCATCCAGCCGCGCGGCTTGTCAATCGCGATGACGGAGCGGTCCTCGTAGAGAATAGGAATGATTTCGCCCGTCGGCAGTTCGATATGTTTCGGTTTGGCCACAACTGGATGCTATTTGAGGCATCACCAGAAGAAACGGAAATTCAGCCGCGGTGCATACTTTCTCTCGCTGAAAAGCTCCGTTTTCCATCCGCCAAAAGAATGCGCGAGGACGCAGCCAGCCCATCATTGTTTCAGAGCAATCGCGCTCGTCCATCAGCGTTTTCCGCCGCCAGGGATGGTGCTCCAGCGGAATGCCGTAACTCTGAGCGAACGGCTTCAATCTCCTCAACGAGTTCAGCACGGCGCGCCAGCAATCGGCGCGTGGCGAATGGAGCACGACACAGGATGACGATGTTCCGCACTGCCGCCTTGAACCGCCTCAACTCGCGCAAATGGTAAAAGGCAAGCATCGTCGCAACCGGCAGTGACAGCAGATACCAAAAGCTGACTCGCCAACCGAAGATGCGATGCACCACAGCCGTGTAAACGCCGAAGCAACAGCAATAGACCACGACGCCGGCGAGTATCTTGGTGGTGGACGTCTGGGCCTTCCGCCTGTCCGGCTGGGCAAATCGTTTCACAGACCATTCCACGATGGCATGAGGAATCGCACGATGCGCCCAACCGTACAAGGCAACCGGCGCGCCCGCGACCGCAATGGCTACCCAAAACAAGCTCTGTTCAGCCAGCTTTTCCTTGTTGGGTAATAGAGCAAGGGATTCATCCGAGATTCTGAGTTTCGACAACCAACGGTTGTAGGAATCAAGTTTGTTTGCGAAACCGGCGGCACGATCAGGTTGTGTCTGATAAATCTCCTCAACAACGGCTGTGATTCACTGGCCCAGAACCAGTTCCCTGGCGCGAGGGCTGATTCCCGCCGATTCAAAGCGAGGGCCAACCGCCAAATTGTCCAGGTCGAGGCGCTTCACTCCTTCGACCACACGCGCCCATTCCAGTCGAGCGATGTGGAGTATTAAGGACTGAATCCTAAGTTCGATTTCGCGTGTCAGCTTCAAGATGCAGGCTTTGCGTCGTTCGCTGTAGTCTTCAAGAAAGTCAGCGACACGGATCGGCTCACCAAAGTTGGCGAGCACGTCGCTGCGATATAATTCCTTCGCCGAGTAAGTCAGCCCGACTGGAAGAATCTGCAGGCCGAGTTTTCCGCCGTGCCGATGTTCCAGTTCAAGCGCCATTCGCGCCACGCCACTCTTGATTTCCTTCAAGGTCGAATCGTCGTAAGTGATGCCTTCAGGAAAAATGCCAACCGCTTCCCCGCGCTCTAGCACCCGATAGCAGGCCTCGAACGTCTCGGAAACGCTGCGCATGGCCTTCGGGTCATCCCGGAGACGGTTCATCGGTATCACACCGCAACGCGAGAGAAGCCAATGGATCGGCTTAAAACGAAACAACTGGATCGTCGCCACAAAATTCACCTTTCGTGAAACGGTGGCTCCAATCACGAACGAATCCGTCAGCGAATTTGGGTGATTGGACGCGAACAGGACCGGCCCCGTTTCCGGAACGCGATCGATATGGAACCGTTCAATGCGCCGAAAATAGAACCCCAGGGCCACGCCAAGGATCGAACGCGTGACACGATAAAGAGCCGTATGGTTCGACTTCATTCGAACGCCTGCTCCGAAGGCCCGGCAGTCAATGATGCGCCGTGGCAGCCCGCTCACAGCACGAGCGGCAAATCTCCCGCGCTGCCAGTGGTCTCCCAAGCGCTCCAGCAGCCTTTGACATGGCAGTGAGCTTCCTAGACCCGATCAGTTTTTCAATTCGATATGGCAAGTCCTCAATACGATTCACCTTCACGGCCGCGCCACGCTCCAGGAGGAAATCGCTGTTCGCCGCCTCCTGTCCGGGAATCGGATTCAAAATGAACAACGGCTTTCCCATCGCAAGCGCTTCAGCAGTCGTCAACCCGCCGGGTTTCGTGATGATCAGATCGGCCGCCGCCATCAGCTCATTCATATTGGAGGCAAAACCGAGCACGTGCGTTGGGTGCTTGCGATCCTGCGCCGCCAGTTCACGACGCAACTCCTCGTTCCTTCCGGTGACTACAACCGTCTGAAACGGTTTCGTCACCCGATCCAGCTCATTGAGAATCTCTGCGACCGGGCCCATTCCGAATCCGCCGCTCAGGACCAACAAAGTGGAAAGATCATCGCGCAGTCCATGGCTTTTGCGGACAGTCTTCACGTCCGTCTTCACAAGGAACTTTGCCGAAATCGGAATCCCGGTTACGAGCACTGTCTTCTCGTCGGCGCCGCGCGCAACCAACCGCACTTTGGTTTCCTCTGCCGCGACGCAATAGAGATCCACGGCCGAATCCATCCATAAGGCATGCGCCTCGAAATCAGTGACGATGCTCACGACCAGCGGCGAGGCTCCGTTCTCCTTTCGAAGGTCGCCCAGCATTTCGAGTGGAAGATAATGCGTGCACAAGACGATATCCGGACCAAATCCTTCAACATGACGCGCGAAGCGTTTGCGGGAATTGCTGGGCAATGCGCGCTTGAGCTTGTTCAGGCGACGGGCCGCTTTGCGATTGTCCGTGGATTTGAACATCATTCCCCAAACCTCCGGCGCGCGCTCAACCAGTTTCACGTAACCGTCCGCATGAATTTTTCGGTGTAGCGGTGAAAAGAACTTCACCAGGTCGATCCGTTCAACGACATCTTCCGGGCGAGCATCCCTCCATGCTTCCTCCAACGCCGCAGCGGCGGCAAGGTGTCCGCCGCCGGCTGTGACTGTGGCAATTAAAACTCGCATTGTCCGGCAAAACTTCGAAGCAAGATTGCCGGAACTGAATCGAATTGAGAAGTCGAAACATGAGCTCCCTGATCACCGAAAGCCTCCACCGCATGCCGGACGCACGTTGAGAAATGTTTCATCGTGCTTCCGGGCCCGTCGGCTTTCGCAGTTGAACAATCGTAGCGCCCCAGCCGCCAAATTGTGGATGATCGAGCGTGTATGAGACGACCTCCGGATGTCGTGCGAGAATCGCGTGCACGGTTCGGCGTAGGTTTCCGATTCCCTTCCCGTGGATAATGCGCACCTGGTAGATGCCGTGTTCGCGACACGCCACCAGGTAATCGATGACGAGTTCCTTCACCTCGCCCGGCTTAAACGCGTGCAAGTCGAGCATGCCGTCAATCGGGAGCTGGATCGGCTCGTCATCCATGGATTCAGACTACATGATTTAAATGCCGTTTGGTAGCGGCCCGCACTTGCACAAAAGAACCGTTTCTTTCAGGAGTTGAGGTTGTTAATTCCCTGGGGACGCGATAATACTGACTGGGGAATGCAAAAGATCACGGCCAACATTTTCTGGCTCTTGCTCGCGCTCGCGGGAGGCTGGGCTTACGCGACGCTGGCATTCCGCCGCGGTGAACCGCTCAATTCGGCTTACATTCTCGTCGCCGCCATTTGCAGTTACGCCATCGGCTACCGTTTTTATTCCAAGTGGATTGCCGCGCGCGTGCTGGCGCTCGATGACCGCCGCGCCACGCCCTGCGAAGTTCACGAGGACGGAAAGGACTTCTGCAAAACGAACAAGTGGATCGTCTTCGGCCATCACTTCGCCGCGATTTCAGGTCCGGGGCCGCTCGTCGGTCCCGTGCTCGCAGCGCAGTTCGGTTATCTGCCAGGCACGCTTTGGATTTTGATCGGTGTCGTGCTCGGCGGCGCCGTGCAGGATTTCGTGATTCTGTTCGCATCCGTGAGGCGTGACGGAAAATCGCTCGGCCAGATGGTGAAAGAGGAATTGAACACGACCGCCGGTTGCATTGCGCTGGTTGCAATCCTTGCGATCCTCATCATTCTGTTGGCCGTTCTGGCGTTGGTGGTGGTCAATGCGCTCGCGGAAAGTCCGTGGGGCATCTTCACCGTAGCGGCGACGATTCCTATTGCGATGTTCATGGGCGGCTACATGCGTTTTTTGCGCGTGGGCAAGGTGCTGGAGGCGTCGGCTATCGGAATCGTTCTGCTGCTGCTGGCGGTCTGGGGCGGACAGTTCGTTCACGGCCATGCGGAATGGGCGCAGCGGTTCACCTTCAAAGCCGAACCGATTGCGTGGGCGATTCTCGTTTACGGACTGGCGGCAAGTGTGCTCCCTATCTGGCTGTTGCTGGCACCGCGCGATTATCTCAGCACGTTCATGAAGCTTGGCACGATTGCGCTGCTGGCGCTGGGGATTTTTCTGCTGCTGCCGCAATTGCACATGCCGGCGCTCACGCGGTTCGCTGATGCAGGCAATGGCCCCGTGTTCGCCGGGAAATTGTTTCCGTTCTGCTTCATCACAATTGCGTGCGGGGCGATCTCCGGTTTTCACACGCTCATTGCGAGCGGCACAACGCCGAAAATCATCGGACGTGAATCCCACGCGCGCACCATCGGTTACGGCGCGATGTGCTTGGAATCACTCGTGGCGATTATGGCGCTCGTCGCCGCCTGCACGCTTGAACCAGGCGTTTACCTGAGCATGAACATAAAGGGCGACGCGGCGGCAACCGTTGCCAGGGTAAACGCGTTCGGCCCGGCATATCACGTCTCCGCGGATCAAATGAACGAACTGGCCGGGCGGATCGGCGAGAACACTCTGTTCGGGCGCGTTGGCGGCGCGCCCACGCTGGCGGTTGGAATGGCCAGTATTTTTTCGCGAGTCTTCAATGGAAGCGCGCTGGGCCTATGGTACCACTTCGCCATCATGTTCGAGGCGTTGTTTATTCTGACCACGCTCGACGCCGGCACGCGCGTTGGACGCTATCTGTTGCAGGATTTCCTCGGCCACATCTGGCGTCCACTCGGCGACACAAAACAGTTTCGCGCCAATGCGCTCGCCAGTTTTCTCATGGTCGCCGCGTGGGGCTATTTCTTGATCCAGGGCGTGCGTGATCCGCTCGGCGGCATCAACTCACTTTGGCCGCTGTTCGGCATCGCCAATCAGATGCTTGCCGCGATCGCGCTGTGCCTGGCCGTGACGGTTATTTTGAAAATGCAACTGCGAGACGCGACAGACAGAGTGCAAAACGCCGAAGGCCGGCAAGCCCGTGCTGGCCTTGACCGCGCTTGTACCGCTCGTGTGGCTGCTTACCGTTACGATGACGGCTGGAGTACAAAAGATTTGGAATGCCGATCCGCGCGTCGGCTTCCTCGCTCAGGCGGAGTTGCTGAAATCCAGCGCGCCGGGTTTAGAAGCCGCCCTCGCCGGCGCCAAAGCCTCGGGTGTTAGTGGACAAATCCAATCTGCGGAAGAAGCGATTCGTGCAAACCATGCTTCGCGAGTTAACAATTACCTGGACGCCATCGTTGCAGGGGGCTTTCTCCTGCTTGTGGCTGCGATCGTTATGCTGAGCCTGCGCGAATGGATATTGCTGCTCGCGCGCAAAAAGGTCGCTGACCTGCGGGAGACTCCGCCGGTTTGGCTGCCGAACTACGCAGTCGCCGAGGCGCATCCGATTCGGGCCACTGCGTTGCTTGCGTTGGCTTTCGCGCTTGTCAAGGAGCTATCAGGCGAGGCGCAGTTGGAAAGAGCACGTCAACAGACGGCAATGGCGTGCGTCTGTCGTGGGGACAATTCCCGCGCGGCAAGAACGGACCGACAACTTTACGTTGATATGACAGAGCAGCGGTTCAATGGAGTAAAGAGGTGCTGCTGAGATGTATTCAGCGTTTCGAGTTCAGTGTTCAGAGGTAGAGTAGGACATCGTTCGTTCAACCCTGAACCTTGAACTTTGAACTTTGAACAAAACATTGGCCTGTTCGGCGGCTCGTTTGATCCGGTTCACCTCGGTCATTTGCTGATGGCCCAGGCGGCGCGGGAAGAACTGGCTCTCGCGCGCTTGTTCTTCATCCCCGCGGCGCAATCGCCATTCAAGCCCGACCGCGTGCCGACGGCGGCAAACGAGCGTCTTCGGATGCTGCGGCTTGCGCTTGCAGGCCATACGTGGTGTGAAATTGACGAACAGGAACTGCACCGTGGCGGCACCTCGTATACGATTGAAACGGTCCGCGATTACACACGGCGCTTTTCTCAAGCACGGCTCTTCTATCTGATCGGGGCGGATCATGTTTCGAAATTGCCGGAATGGCGCGACGCCACAGAACTCGCCCGATTGGTCGCGTTCGTCGTCATACCGCGCCCCGGCGAAGCAACGGTCCCGTTTCCAGGACCATTTCGCGGAAGGACTCTTGCTGGCTTTCCTCTCGCCATCTCCTCTTCGCAAATACGCTCGCGCGTGAAGGCCGGGCTGCCTGTGGATCATCTAGTTCCCGCAGCCGTCGCCGACGCGATTCGCCACTATCGGCTTTATCTTTAAACGGCCTGGAGTATTTTTGCGAAAGATGGATTCAAGAAAACTGGCTTTGCTCTGTCGGGAATTTGCAGACAACAAGAAGGCGGAAGACATCGTCATCCTGGACGTGCGTGAATTGTCGTCGGTGACGGACTATTTCGTCATTGCGACGGGTTCGAGCGAACCGCATCTGCGGGCCATTATGGATGAGATTACGGACACGCTTCGGGAGGACTTTCATTTGCGGCCCCGTGCAGTGGATGGGACTCTTCAAACAGCGTGGATCGTCCTCGACTATTTCGATGTCATTGTTCACGTAATGCGTCAGGATGTGAGGGAAAGATACGATTTAGAGACGCTTTGGGGTGATGCACCCCGAGTAAAGGCCCGCGGAAAATTCAGCGCGAAAAAGGATCAATGAAGCGAAAAATCGCTTTGGTGCCGGCGAACGCGCCGGCAGGTCAACCAACTCTGCGGCACAACTAACCGGCTTTGGGTGGTGGCGCTTCGGCCGCTGCCTTCACCATTTCGTCGAGAAGCTTCTTGAAGTCCTCCAGACCGGGAGCGGGTATGATGATTGTGTCGCGCCGGCCGCCGACGTCTTCTGTTATTCGCAGAAAGCGCCCGCGTGGATTTTCCTTGAGCGTGAACACAAACGTTTTGCGCTCGATCTGGACCTTGTCGGTCTTCAGAGTTTCTTCATTGACGGGAGGTCGTGGCGATCCGTATGGACGATTGCCGTAGGGGGATGGTCGGTCGTTTGAGATCATACGTGTTCCCGCTGAGACGCCCCGAGGCGCCCCTGATTTACAACTATACCTTTGACGATAACCCCGATTTGTCAATCCCGGAATCGTACGGAACTAACAAACCGCGGCGCGTCAGAAGGACTGGCCAAGCACCAGAAATAGAACATTACGCCGGCGATTTCAAACACAATTATGCCCTGCGAAATTGCCTGCCAAATCCTAAAGGCACGGTTAGCGGCTTCGCGATCCGCCTGGCGCACGTTCAGCGCATATCGGGTTGTGTGAAGCTTCTGCAGAGTTGGCTGCAATACTGTCGAATTAATCAACGCAAGAGCGAAAAGTACGCCCAAAAGGCTGAACAATAATTTGCGGCGCGGGCGTCCGAGATAGAGCCATTCGGCAATCAGGTGAACTCCGGCGATAATCGCGCACCAGATTTGAAAACGAAGAAAGTGCGCCAGCGCGATTTGAGCCATGGCGCCCGAAAAATAGGGATAATTTCCTGGCCCAAGCAGATCCTTGAATTCTGTTGAAGAAAATACCGGCCCGAACTGAACTGCGAAGAGGATCGTTCCGCCAAGCCATACTGCCGCGTTCAGAAGGCCGATGAATCGGAGAAAGCCAATCACGAACCGACGGTAGGAAAATCGTTAACCCCTGCCAAGCTTCGATTGGCTATTCCCTTTTCCCCGAAAACCGACTTCTTCGCTCAGGGGCTTTCAGCGGTCAATTCGATGATCCTTTGCAACGTGGTACGTGGGCGAAAACCAACTGTCCTTTCAAGTTTGTCCACGAGGGGTTTTCGACGGCGCATGTCGTCGAATCCCGGCGAATAGGCCTTCTCGTACGACACAAGTTCAATCCCGGATTTCGAACAGAGCGTTTGTACCGACCAGTTTGGCTAAGTCCAGAATCGTGATTTCCTCCGCTCCTCCGATGTTGAATATTCCGCCGCGCGCGCCTTCGCACTTCTGAAGACGCAGCAACGCTTCAACGGCATCGTCCACGTAGCAAAAACAGCGCGTCTGCGTGCCGTCGCCATAAACCCGCAACGGTTCTCCGCGTTGTGCAGCGTCAATAAAACGCGGTAGCACCATACCAAATTGCCCGGTCTGCCGCGGACCGACTGTGTTGAACAGACGGGCAATGACGACAGGTAGCAACCGCTCCTGCGCGTACGCCATCGCGAGGAATTCGTCTATCAACTTCGAGCACGCGTAGCTCCACCGGCCGCAGTCCGGCGGGCCGATCAACAAATCGTCCTCTTCGCTGAAACCGGGTTTTTCGCTCTTCCCATACACTTCAGAGCTCGAGGTCAACAACAGCGGCACACCGTGCGGTGCCGCAGTTTTGAGCAAAACCTCCGTCTCGTGCAGGTTGGTTTCAAGCGCATGAATCGGCGACTGGATGACCAGTTCAACGCCGACTGCGGCAGCCAGATGATAAATCGATCTGGCGTTCGCAACCAATTCCTCCAGGTTCCCGCACTCCGAGATTTTCGACTGCACAATTCGAAACTTCGGGTGAGAAGAAACCGACCGCAAATTGGCCAGATTGCCAGTCGAAAGGTCGTCGATCACGACGACCGATCCTCCTTCCGAAATCAGCCGCTCGACGAGATGCGAGCCGATAAAACCCGCGCCGCCTGTAACCAGCACATGCCGTGACTTGTCGGTTTTCCCGGACATCTTAGTGAGAAGGCAATCCGTTCGTACCAAATGGTGACCCGCCCGTTTCAGGTCGCAGTCCCGAATTGCCGGAACCGGCAATAGTATTTGAGTGAGCCGCATCGGTCCCGTCCACCAACGCCGTGGAAAGCGCTTCAGCCAGTTTCTGCCGATACTCCGGATCCGCAATGCGCCGGGCTTCGTTTGGATTGGAAAGAAAACCACCTTCAATCAGAACCGCAGGCCGATGTTGCCCGCGCAGGACCGTCATGAACCGTGCTCGCCGCACACCATGATCTGCCATTCCGTTCACCCGCAGCAAGGCGCGATGGAATTTCACCGCATATTCCAGGTTTTCGGAATCGAACGCGTTGTTCGGGAAAACGAGTGACGCGTCGTCCTCGAAATCGCGCGTCAAAGTGGATGACATTCCGGTGGGCGTCAGGCAATACGTCTCGACGCCGCTCTGGGTTTCGCTCGGCGCATTGAAATGCAGGCTGACGAACAAGTCGGCCTTGTGTGCCTCCGCAAAATCCACGCGGTTTGAATTCGGCACGTCGGCGTCATTGGTCCGCGTCATGAACACCACCCAACCGTTCGTTGTGAGAATCGCAGCCAGGCGCTTGGCCCAGTCAAGCGTGAACTCCTTTTCGTAGGTGCCATCGATCACACTTTTCGTTCCCGTGTTTTCACCGCCGTGACCAGGATCGATTACCACGACACGGTTCGTTCTCGGGATTGGAGCAACGCCGTGAATCAAAGGCTTAATGTTCTTTTCCAGGTCCAGTGTGTGGACGAAAGGCTGTCCGTCTATGAGTTGCGGTTTGAACCCAAGATGAATCTCCATCCCATCCCACCTCGCTGCGAGAGCACCCGCCTGGATGGCCAGAAGTCCAGCGGATGTCATCAGCGCAAACATCGGCGACGAAGCCTGAGCAACTCGTTGCACCGTACCTGAATGAGTTTCCCTGCTCCAACGCTCAAGAGAAATCCACGTCTCGATATAGCTGTTTGTTCGAGGGATTAACAATGGCGGCGTTGGCGGTGGCGCAAGCTTCGGTGGTTCGGGAACCTGCTCCGCGCTTCCGGTCGTCGCTGCGGCGGCATTCCAGTTCGGTACACGTGTGTATTGGCCACGCGGCGCGTCTGAACAGCCTGCCATCACAATCAAAAACCAACAGATATGGGCCGGTCTCAACACCGCTTCATTGTGCGAAACTATGTTTTCGACTCAAGCGGTTTCCGTGAACTAACTTGTCCGGCGTCACGGCAGACTTCATAATCGCACGAACTTTGACTCGAACTTGAAAATTCTCGTCGCCATCACAGGCGCCAGTGGTGCGCTCTACGCCCAGCGTCTCCTCGACAATCTCAACCCGCGGCAGCACGAGATTCATGTCGTGTTGAGCAATTACGCGCAGCAGGTCATCACGGAGGAACTGCCCCAAGGCCTGCGCCTGCCTTCAGGAGCAAAGACACATAACCTCAAAAGCATGAATGCGCCCTTCGCCAGCGGCTCGAATCCGCCGGATGCGATGGTCGTCATTCCCTGCACGATGGGAACGCTGGGCCGCATCGCCCACGGCTACAGCGAGGACGTGCTGCTGCGCGCCGCGGATGTGACGCTAAAGGAAAGGAAGAAACTCATCCTCGTGCCGCGCGAAACGCCACTCAGCCTTGTTCACGTAAAAAACATGGAACTCCTGCTTCAGGCTGGAGCGGTGATTCTGCCGGCAAACCCGAGCTTCTATTCCGGCGCAAAGACGGCTGAGCAGTTGGCCGACACCGTCGTCTCTCGCGTGCTGGACCATCTGGGAATTCCCAATCAACTTGCGCCACGCTGGGCAGAAGAAAAGGAATGAGAATTCGACACAAAGATGTAAAAGCGCCGAGGCGTCAAACTCCTTTTCCCGTGTCCTCGCTTCTTCGCTTCTTCGCAACTTTGCGTTAAGAGATGCTTGCCGTCATTCAAAAGTGGGGCAGCTTCGTCCGGTTCTCCCACACGCTCTTCGCCCTGCCGTTCGCGCTGGCGGCGATGGCTGTGGCCGCGCGCGACAATCGCGGCTGGCCGGGCTGGCGAACATTTGGACTGATTCTCGCCGCGATGGTTTGCGCGCGCACCTGCGCGATGAGCTTTCAATCGCATCGTGGACCGCAAATTCGACGCGCTCAATCCGCGCACGACGAACCGCCATCTGCCCGCGGGCCAAATCCGCCTTGTGAGCGCGATAGCACTCTGCGTTCTTTCTGCCGCCGGGTTTGTCGCGGCCAGTTTTCTTCTTAACCCACTTTGTTTCTATCTCTCGCCCGTCGCGCTGGTCGTGATTTGTTTTTATTCGCTGACCAAGCGCTTCACGGATTACACGCATGTCTTTCTCGGAATCGCGCTGGCGCTGGCGCCGGTTGGCGCGTGGCTGGCGGTCAAAGGCGCAAACGTTTCGACGCTGGAAATCCTTCAGATGCTCGCGCTCGCCGCGTCGGTTGTGCTCTGGCTCGTCGGCTTCGACATCATCTACGCGCTGCAGGATTACGAATTCGATCGGACGCACGGCTTGCACTCGCTGGTCGTGGCGTGGGGACCGAAGAACGCGCTGCAAGGCGGCGTTCCTCGCGCACATGTTCATGTGCGGCTTGCTGCTCGCGTTCGGACTTCTCTGCCGGTTCCGCATCGCGTATCTTGTCGGCTGGTTTCTCATTGTCGGCTGCCTGGTGCTGGAACATTGGATTGCGCGCCGCCGCAGCTTGAACTGGATCAACGTCGCCTTCTTTCGCCTCAATGCCGTTGTCAGCGCGGTGTTCCTCATGATCGTCGTGACGGAGGTTGTCTTTCAAGGTGGCTTCCGGCTGAGGTAGAGGAGTTTACAGGACATTCAACGCGTCGAAGTCCAGCGATTGCCGGATAACACTCAGATGTTGAGTATTTCGAAGATTTCCCTGCAACGTTTCGCCGGTTTTGCTTCTGAAGTAGGTGGAATGAATACTACAATTGGCCCCATGTTGGGCGTGTCCATTGGTGGCGGGGAAATTCTGCTCATCCTGATGAGCCTGATTTTCTGGGTCGCGATTGTCGGTGGGATAATCGTCGTCATTATCATGCTGGTCAACCGAGGCAACAGAAATCTGTTGCCACCTGCTCGGGCCGCTGTGAAATCCGCTGACCAGCCACCTACCGCCCCGGAACTGAAACAACTCCGTCCAAATGCCCGCAATGCGGAACGCCGCTCCAGACCGGCGCGCTTGCCGGACTTTGTCCCGCCTGCCTGCTCAAAGCAAGGCGCGGCCGCAGATACGGTCACGGGCGGCCGAAGCCGGCATTTAAACCCCCGTCCATTGCCGAACTCTCCGGTCTGTTTCCGCAATTGGAAATTCTTGAACTCGTTGGCAAAGGTGGCATGGGCGCGGTCTATAAGGCGCGGCAAAAAAACCTCGACCGCATTGTCGCGCTGAAAATTCTGCCGCCCGGCATCGGCGACGATCCTGCGTTTGCCGAACGTTTCGCGCGCGAAGCCAAGGCGCTGGCGAAGTTGAACCATCCGGGCATCGTGACGCTGTACGAATTTGGCAACGTAGGACAAGCTTCCAGCCTGTCTCACTCTTCACAGGGCTCTACGCCTCAAAGCGGAGCTTCAGGGGGAGCGGAGACAGGCGCGATGCCTGTCCCACTCTACTACTTCCTCATGGAATTCGTGGACGGCGTGAACCTGCGGCAATTGCTGCACGCCGGTCGCGTCTCGCCGCGGGAAGCGCTGGCCATCGTGCCGCAGATTTGCGATGCGCTGCAATTCGCGCACGACCAAGGCATCGTTCATCGGGACATCAAGCCGGAAAATATCCTGCTCGACCGGCGTGGGCGCGTGAAAGTCGCGGATTTTGGATTGGCGAAAATTGTGGCGGCGGAAGGTGGGGCGAGCGTCCCCGCGAGCCGGCTCGTCAGTAGCCTCGCCCCACCGGAGGCAGGCAAGACATCAACCATCCTCACCGACGCAGGCAAGATCATGGGCACGCCGCAATACATGGCGCCCGAACAGGTGGAGCATCCCGCCGAAGTAGATCATCGCGCGGACATTTATGCGCTTGGCGTCGTCTTCTATCAAATGCTCACTGGCGAGTTGCCCGCCAGGAAAATTGAACCGCCTTCAGCGAAAGTTCACATTGATGTTCGCCTCGACGAAATCGTCTTGCGCGCGTTGGAAAAGAAACCGGAGTTGCGTTACCAGCAAGCCAGCGTGCTCAAGACGGAGGTGGAGACGATCGCGACGGAAATGGGGGGCGCGGGCATCCCGCCTGCCGAACCAGGCGTCGCGCCCGGTTCTCACAAGACAGAATCCATTGAACGAGCGGTTGGCGCGACGTCAACCGCAGCAACCGGGACGGTTGCGCTCCCCGAACCGCGCTTCTCGCCGGCGGCGCTTTTTGGCGCGGTTTTGGGAATTACATTTTGTCTTACCGGACTTCCTTTCGTGTTCAAGTTGGTGAATGGCCCGCCGTTTCCCGGTTATTTCATGATGCTGCTCGGCGCTTGTTCCATGACCCTGTGTGGCTGGATTGCCGTCTCGCAAATCCGCCGCTCGGCGGGAAAACTTCACGGAATGTGGCTGGCGGTGTTCGACGGATTGCTGTTCCCGCTGCTGGTGCTGGATGCATTGATCATCGGTGGGTTCTGGCTGGGAATTGTTGTTTATCTTGTCAACACATCTGTGTCGGGCGTTTCTGGTCAAGGCAAGCCGTGGGCGGCTTACTGGTGGCTGGTTTTGGCGGCGATCTTTTTTTGCGTGTTGATTGACTATCTCATCATCCGCCGCGTCTGGCGCGCGGTGAACCAGCCGATTGAAGGCTTTTCCCCGGGCGATTTCAGCGGGAGGCAAGGCGATCAGTTTCAAACTGAGCTTTCAAATCAGCACAGGAGTTTGGGCAAATGGGCATTTGGGTTGTTTCTCTTTGGGACGATTGGAATTTTCCTGCTGGCAGCGATTTTCCCTCAAGTGGACAGAGCACCGGAAGCAGCGTTGGTGTTCGGCGGGTTTTCATTGTTGCTCGCGCTGACGCTTGGAATTATGGGCTGGCGAGAACCGCTCGCGAAGTTCGTTGTTGTCGCAACGGGGATCACAGTGGTCATCGCCGCTGTCTTCATTTTCGTTATTCTTCCAGCAAGGGAAGCATCGTCAGCGGCAGAGGCGCGGGCGAAAATGGTGCACGAAATTGAGCAATATCAGTTGAAAAGACAAGGAGCGGAACTCACCTTCGGCCCGGTGATCGAGTGCGTGGTTCAAGCACGGCAAACCGGGACAAATGCGTTTTTGGATTTGGATACCGGCCAAACCCTCATGCCGCCTGGAAGCATTACGAATGGATTCATTCCAGTGCAATCCGCCAGCGACGCAGATCAGTTCTGGCGCGGTTTGGACATCAAGCCCAACACGGCCCCGGCCAAGTATCTCGCGTGGCTGCAGGAAAGCGGGGCGGACCTGATGTATGACGATAGAAGGCGCATCGTCGCGTTTGACGGCGTTTGGGCAGTGGCGCACGGCACGAACTCCGCAGCGTGGGATACCTGGGATGGTCTGACGCCAGAGACGGTTCGTGCGGCTCTCAGTTCCGTGGCAGACGCTGCGCGATATGATTCAGGTGGCACTGTAACGGTGGGAAATAACACGTCAGCGCTACGACTTTATTCGCGATTTGGCGGGCCGGCGGTGCATGAATTGACACGTGATCAGTCTTCGCTGTGGTTCTTCAAAACCCGCGAAGGCGGAGTGGGCCTCCTGCAAATCACCGGTTTCACCGAAAATCCGCATGGTGTGAGGATTCGCTACAAGCTGGTGCAGCAAACGCCTGATGACAGACCGCAGGTACAATCAGTCTTCGATCTGCAGCCGGTGGTCGAATTGACACTTCCAATGAATACAAACGGTCAAACGGAAATGTTCGATCCCGAATCCGGCAAAATAATCCTCTCACCAAATCCTTACAGCTCGCCGCATGGAAAGCCACGTTCGTCCGAAAAGGGTTTGCTGATCGTACACGGCTCGCAGGCCAACAAGACTGAACTGGTGGGCATGAACGGTGTGATGACCCAGGAATCCACCGCCGATCAATGGGACGAGATCACTCATCTTCAGGCGTTGGAAACGCTCCAGAGAAACCATATGGCTGTCGGTGGGTCAGTTGGAGCGGTTGTCAGTGGCACGGGACCGCATACTTTTTTATTCAAGACGGGAAGCGGCAAAATCGGCCTCCTTCAAATCACCGGATTCACCGAAAATCCGCGCGGCGTGAGGATTCGTTACAAGCTGGTGCAGAATTCTGGAGTTAATAATCCGACACGGTCATCTTTTATAGCCCATGTTGCCGGTGGTGAGCTTGAGATCATTGCGGTGCGGAAATATCCCGCGCCGGCTGGTGCGCCTTGGTGGTCGCCAGATGGCAGCCGCTCGGATGTGCGAGCCACGGTGCGCGCCGGGGAATATCCCACGCCGCCGAGAGGGGAGCAGGGAGTGGAGTTGCTTATTCGCAAATCGTTCCCGGATGACGTCTATCCGGTGGGAACACGGTTCTATCCGGCTGTTGGCGCGCCACAGCCAGAAACGTTCATCTGCCACTTCAGCGCCGCCCCGGCTGCGACCGAGATTGAAGCGACATTTTTCGTTGCTTCCGGTGAATGGGAGGATGTCGGCAAGATTGACGGCAAGGAAACCGCGATCGATTTGGGTGGCGTGAATTTCACAGTGGACCACTTCTCAAAAAGCGCCGGCGACGTGGAATGGCGTGTGGTCGCCGTGGACACCAACGGGATTGAGCACCGGCACAACGCAGATATCACGATCACGAGCGGGCCAGATGCTGGGCGGACGACTTTCACGTTCGGTGGTCAGTTCGGAAAACCAGCCGAGCGAGCGTTGACTGTGCAATCCGTGCGGGAATTCCGGTTGCAAAAGCGCGTCGGGCAGCCGGTGGTATTCTCAAACCTTTCCGTTCGTCCGGGCGTGAGAAGCACCCCGGCAGTGAAGTTGCCTGGTGTCAAGTTCGCCGGTGTGGAATCGATCGCAATTTCAGCAGACGGCTCGTTGACTATCGCAAGTGAACCGTGCCCCGTTGACCAGTTGAATGCGAAACTCAAAGCTCTCGCTGCCCGGCATCCGACCACTGTGGAAGTCCACGCAGATGCTAACGCGGTTCTCACATGCGTAACGGCTGTGACCGATGCCTGCGAAGCGGCTGGATTACGCTACAAACTGGTGCAAAGCAGCGTTTCATCATCAACACAAGTTGGTGTGCCGGCTATCACCAAACAAAACTCATTCGGCCCGGTGATGCAGCGGACCTTAACCAGTGTGGTTTTTGACAGCCACACCGAGTCACAATATCTCGACTTTGAAACAGGCAAATTTCATGTGCCGCCTCCGGAACTGGCGCAGGAGCTCAGTTCCGCTGTGGCGAAGGCCGAAACGCACGTGTTGGAGCGTGCTTCCGTCTCTCTTTACGACTGGCTGGAGAAAACGGGGGTAGATGTAGGGGCGGGCAACCTTACCAGCGAAATGGAACTTTGGTTTATTGACCGGAGCTATGCTGGCCATCGCTCGCCACCATTAAACGGTCCGTTTGAATCCATCTCGCCGGAAGCCATCTCGCTCCAACCGATGCCGCCGATGGCATTATACGCGCCGCTGCAAATGCACCGAGCGCCCCTTCAAAGATGGCATTACGATGACAAGGCCGACATCATCGAATTCCGTACCCGGGAAGGAAATTCAGGCATTTTGGAAGTGGTCGGCCCCACTGATAACCCGCGCGGCGTAAAGATTCGTTACAAGTTGGTGCAGTCCGCGCTCACCGCACCCCCACAGCCGGAAATCATGACAAACGGCGCGGCACAAGTCGTCGCCCCGACTCCCCGCTACCGCACTGCACCGGTAACCAGAGCTGCTCTGACCCAGACCGTCACTGCCATGGGCTCGCTCAACCCATTGACGAATGGCCCGTCCGCTTGGGGTGTCGAAGCGAATGTGGATCAGGCGGACGTTGCGAGCGTGGAAACCGGACAGGAAGTCCGGTTCACGATGGATGCGTTTCCGCGCCGCACGTTTGTTGGCAATGTGGCGCTCGTTGGCAACAAGCCGGTCAACGGGGCGGGAGGTACAGTGAACTACATCACGCTGATCTCCGTCAATGATCCCGACCCCAAGTTCAGGCCGGGCATGACTGCATACGTCTCGTTCATAGTCGCTCATCGGGAGAATGTTCTCAGGATTCCCAACGCGGGACTGCGGTTCCGCCCGCCATCGGGTTTGTTTGACAAACAGCAGCCGAGGGATGCGGGCAGGCGGGTCGTTTACGTGGTGCCAGGCCCGAACGGCGATCAGGCGGAACCTGCTTCGATCCAGACCGGGATAACGGATGGCGTTTACACCGAGGTCATCGAAGGATTGCAGGAGGGCGACCAGGTCGCGGTAGGCGTGGCCAATGTTCGACCATGACGGCGTCCTCGGCAACCTCGAATGGGGGTGACATCTTCGCCACGACGCATTGGACGGTCGTGCTCGCCGCCGGAAAACGCCACACGACGCAATCCGATGCTGCGCTCGAAGAACTTTGCCGGACGTACTGGTTTCCGCTTTACGCGTACGTGCGGCGTCGCGGCCACACGAAGGAAGATGCCGAGGACCTTGTGCAGGCATTCTTCGCGCGGTTCCTGGCGAAGAATTATCTCGCCGGTTTGAACGAGGAACGCGGACGCTTTCGTGCCTTCCTGCTCGCAGCCTTGAAAAATTTCCTCGTCAACGAATGGAAACACGCCAGCCGAAAAAAGCGCGGCGGCGGTGCGACCGCCCTTTCGCTCGACTGGTCCGCCGCGGATACGCAGTTTCAAGTTGCGTCCACGACTGAACCAAGCCCGGACAAGGCGTTCGACCGCGAATGGGCCATTGCGCTGCTTGGAAAGGTCGTCGAACGCCTCCAGTCCGAATGCGAAGCCGAAGGCCGCGCGAAGCAATTTGCTGAATTAAAAGTGTTTCTCACGGCCGGCAAGGGAGCGCTGTCTCATGCCGATGCCGCAAAGAAACTCGGTTTGGACGAACCCGCCGTGCGAGTGATCGTGCATCGTCTGCGCAAGCGCTATCGCGAACTCCTGCGCGCCGAGATCGCGAATACGTTGAGCGACCCGTCCCAGGTGGATGAGGAAATGCGGGCGCTGTTTGGCGCATTTTCGTCGTAGATCGGACTGCTTGTCTGTTTCCATCTCCAAACCAATCCGGAGCCCAAAGAGAGTTTTGCTTGACAACCATTTCACTGCTAGGCATAATATTGCCATGCTTTCAAAAGAACTTGTTGCGGCCTCCACGGTGCCGCTCGTGTTGTCCGTGCTGACGGAAGGAGAGAATTACGGCTATGCGCTCATCCAGCGTGTGCGTGAATTGTCAGCCGGAAAAATCGAATGGACCGAGGGAATGCTTTATCCCGTTTTACACTGGATGGAGAAGGAAGGGATGATTGAATCCGAATGGCGCGAAGCCGAATCGGGCCGGAAGCGAAAGTATTATCGCCTGCGCAAGGAAGGCCGAAAAGCATTGAAGGAGGAAAAGGAACGTTGGTTGAGTGTCCACGAAACCCTATCCCTGTTATGGAAAACATCTCTGACTTTGACCTGAACACGGCACTGCGGCTTTGGCTTGAGCGGTTTGGCCAATCGCCTCAATTCCGGAGCGAGAATCTGCAGGAACTGGAATCGCACGTTCGGGATTCCGTCGGCATGCTGCAAAGCAGAGGACTTTCTGCCGAGGAGGCATTTCTCATCGGCATCCGGCGCGTCGGCAGCACTGCCGCATTGGAACCGGAGTTCGCCAGGGAGAATGGCGGGCGTGGGTGGCGGCACTTTTTAAGAACGAGATGGAATTTGTATCTGAACCGATTGATTCACTTGCTGGTTCTTCTGTACTTTACGATTGGCTGCTGGTTTCTGTGGGGTGTGCTCGAAGTAAGCAAAATGATTACCATCCCGAACGCCCGGCTTCATCCGCCTCGTCCCGCTCCGGGCTTCACCCAATTGTGGTTCGGATTGATGCCTTATTGGTATATCCCACCGATTTTGGCTCTGTTGTATTGCGGATTGGTCTGGACCCGAAAGGCGGGCGTTCGCCATTCATGGTTTGGATTTTTCGCAATAACCACGGCCGTGTTGTTTCTCCTGGCCTTACCAGTGCTAATTGCTGCCGCCTTGCCAGTAATTGATCTTCTCAACAGCCAGGGAGCGGTGGGAAGGTGAAACTCGTAAGTTGAACTATGAAACAGGAAACTAAATTCGATCTGAACCGCGCGATTCAAGACTGGCGCGAAGGCCTCGGGCAATCGCCCGCGTTCCGCAGCGAGAACCTCTATGAACTTGAAACGCATCTACGCGATTCAATTGCCGTGCTGCAGCGCCAGGGTCTGTCTGACGAAGAATCGTTCCTGGTGGCGCTCAAACGAATCGGCCGCTCGCGCGTATTGGAAGCGGAATTTGGAAAGATGAATCGGAAAATCGTCTGGCTCGACCGTATCCTTTGGATGCTGATCGGCATTCAAGGATGGACGACTATGGCAGTTGTTTACTCGAGCGCAATGGCGACAACCCGCGGGATCGCGAGCCTCACAGTTAAACTAGTCCCCGAGATGACTGCACCAACGTTCCTCCGTTTGCAGGCGGGACTCCCATTTGCGCTTCCTGCAATGTTTCTGCTCCTGTTTTGGCTTACCACTTGGCTCTTCTCCAGGAGCTCGCGCCTCAAAAGGTTCATTCCATCTCAACCAGTGGGTCTTGCGCTCATTCTTTTCTTAATAAGCGCAGCCGTGAAACTTGGATCCTTTGCTGGCGAATGGTACTTACCGAAACTCACCTGGCAGACTGTGCCTTTTCCGCGATGGGAGTTGGTGGCTGCCGGTTTCATGGGCATGCTGATTCCCGCCGGATGCTTGCTGCTGGTAACCCTCATAGCAAGTCGGCATCTTCGCACGAAAAAGCGTTATTCAGATTAGCAGTTCAGTGGCGTGCAGGCCTTGGCGTCACTTGTTGAACCGGAAATTCGTCACGTCGTAGTCCTGCATCACGTAGGTCTTGAGTTCGAGCCGCAGCTTGCCCGCGCGCTTGGCTTGCGTTTCGCCGCCAGCTTCAACGAGGTCCGTGAAGCTGATGATCTCGGCACGAATGAACCCATGCTGAATGTCCGTGTGAATCGTGCCTGCCGCTTCCCATGCCGTCGCGCCCATGCGAATCGGCCACGCGCGGTTCTCCTTGCCACCGACGGTCAGAAAACTGATCCAGCCGCTCTCCGCAAACGCGCGCACCAGCAACGCCTCCGGCTCCGCCAATTCCGCGTCCGTTGCGGCCACCACCGGTTTGTTCGAATAAAAATTGTGCGCGGAAATCGCCGCGAGTTCTTCGGCGCTAAGTCCCGCGGCTGAAACCGGTTTTTCGCTCGTCAGTACCTCGGCAATTTTGTCCAATGCCGCCTTCTCCGCCGCGCCCGCGTCGCGACTCAGCCGCGTTTCGACGAATTCAAGGTCTTTCATCAGCAAATCGCTGAGCGCCGCGTGGCTCGTGAGAATGGCATCGCACGTGAGTAATTCCTTTTCCTCCACAACGTCAATCTGGGCGTAAGCCTTCTTCTGCGCTTCGACCAGTTCGTGGACCTGATCGAGTCGCGGGTCTTTGATGTTGTGTTTTCCCAGCGCGATGCCCGAAATACCGAACAGGCAAAACTTCATACGCAGTGCTTAGGTGCGCCGGGACGCGCGGTCAAGACCTTAAACGACGAGATGGATCGCCTGCGGAATATCGACGTGGTCATTTTGTCGGAGTTACTCTCGGGATTCGCCGTTACTGGCGACGGAGAGAGTGCCGATCCTTTTCGCACGTTGCCGGCCGGCTCCGGCCCTGTCTTGATGACATTGATGTTGATTCGAGCGTAAAATGGAAATGCAAGCAGCCTTCCCCTTTCGAATTGTTTCTGCTATTCATAACCCGTGAATTCATTCCGCCAACGCACCAACCGCATTTCCAGAATCATTGCACTCCGTGGTTTATCATCAAGTTTTCGAGTCTTGAATTGCTCCATCCTGTGCAGATGCATCGCCTTAATCGCTGCAAGTCCGGCTGTCGCCGCAGACGCTCCGCTCGTCCGCCTTGAACAGCATGAGTTCGGCAAGATGCCAGACGGAACGGTTGTGCAACAATTCACGTTACGAAACGCCAAGGGAATGACGGCCAAGATCATCACGTACGGCGCGATCATCGCGGACCTTGAAGTGCCGGATCGCAACGGCTCCGTGACTAACGTTGTGTTGGGCGCCGATTCGCTGGAGCGTTACACCGGTGGGCGCGGAGGCGTTCCCGGAGCGGTGGTTTTGGGCCGTGTTGCCAATCGCATCGCCAACGCAACGTTCACAATTGATGGCGTGGACTACAAGGTTACCGCCAACCTGGGGCCGCACCAGTTGCACGGCGGACGCAAAGGATTTGACAAAGTCGTGTGGCAAGCGCAACCACTGCCGTCGGCGAACACGACGCGGCGGTCAAGCTCACCTATCTGAGCAAAGACGGCGAAGAAGGTTATCCGGGCAACCTGACCGCGGCCGTGACTTACACACTCACGGATAACAACGAACTGCGTCTCGACTACTCGGCGACGACCGACAAGCCCACGATCGTCAACCTGAGCAATCATGCCTACTTCAACCTGGCCGGCGATGGCAGCGTCGCCAACCACGAACTCTGGCTCAACGCCGACCGATATACGGTTGCGGACGCGCAATTGCTCCCGTCGGGCGAGATCGCACCGGTCAAGGACACTCCGCTGGATTTCACCACGCCCGACGCCGATTGGCGCGCGGATGAATCAAGTGGCGCAGCCGCGAGGGATCTACGACCACAATTTCGTCATCAACGGCGGCGGCAAGTCTCTCGTGCTCGCCGCTCGCGTGAAGGAACCGCAGAGCGGGCGGATGATGGAAGTCCGCACCACGCAACCAGGCGTTCAGCTTTACACCGGGCGCTCCGGCCGTTTTGTCTAGAGACGCAGCATTTCCCGGATTCAATCCACCATACGAATTTCCCGCCATCATCCTCCGGCCGGGAGAGAAATTCGAAAGCACGACCCTCTTCAGTTTCTCGGCGCAGTAACAGCAGAATCTGTCAGGCGAGGCGTATCTTTGCTACAATTTGCGTCGTCACGCGAATGCTGCTTTACTTGAAGGAATGAATTTCTTCGTCCAACGCAGCGAACTGCGCGACCTCTACGACAAGGTCGCCGCCGGCGAACGCATTTCCGAAGCCGACGCGCTGCGGCTTGTTCGAAAGCAAAGACCTGAATGCCCTCGGCGCCATCGCCGATCTCGCGCGCCAGAAGAAAGTCGGCAACCGCGCCAGCTACATCATCAATCGCTACATCAACTACTCGAACTACTGCATCCTGAGCTGCCAGTTCTGCTCCTTCGCCCGCAAGAAGCGCGACGCGGACGGCTTCCAGCTCACCGTCGAGGAGATCGTCGAGAAGGCGCGCGAGGCGTTGAAGCTCGGCATCACGGAACTGCACATCGTCGGCGGACTGCATCCCTCGCTGCCGTTCAGCTACTACACCGACATGCTGAAGGCGTTGAGCGCGCTCAATGGTGGTAGTGCGCTGCGCTCGCAAGGACGAGCTCGCACGTCGCCCTACGCAGTGCTGCAATTCAAATGCTTCACCGCGATTGAAATCCTGCACCTCGCCTGGCTGGCGAAGAAATCCGTCGAGCAGACGTTGCGCGAATTGAAAGACGCCGGCCTCGATTCGCTCACCGGCGGCGGCGCGGAGATCTTCCGCAAGGAAGTCCGCAGCGCCATCGCCAAGGGCAAGGAATCCGCCGAGGAATATCTGGACGTCCACCGCACCTGGCATCGCCTGGGCGGACGCAGCACCTGCACGATGCTGTTCGGCCACGTCGAATCGCTCGCCGACCGCGTGGATCATCTGCGGCAATTGCGCGCGTTGCAGGATGAGACGCACGGCTTCGTCGGCTTCGTGCCGCTGCCGTATCAGCCGGAGAACAACGACATCCCGGTGAAGACATCCGCCCACGGGCTTCGACGCGTTGCGCACCATCGCCGTGAGCCGCATCTACCTCGACAACTTCGATCACATCACCGCCTACTGGGTGGGCATGGGACTGAAGCTGGCGCAAGTGGCGTTGAGCTACGGCGCGGACGATCTGCACGGGACGATCATCGAGGAACACATCTTCCACATGGCCGGCGCGACCTCGCCGCAATTGCAGACCGAAGCCGAGATGGTCAAAGCCATCCGCGAAGCCGGCCGCACGCCGGTGCAGCGGAATACGTTTTACGAACCGATCAAAGTGCTTGGGACGGCGCACCGTCAGCGAATGAAGCTGAACCGCCGTCGGGCAAATCCAAAGTGTTGGAAGATAATCTGGCGACGGCGTGAAACAAATTCACAGGGCTGAAAGGGCGAAAGAGAATGTCGGTTCTCGACACATGCTAACTTGTCGACGTAACCTCCACGCCGTGAAAACGCTTCCCAAGTTTTTCCTGTTCGCTGTTGGCTTAGTTTGTTGCTGTCTCACGGGTTGCTCACCCAAGCCGACGAAGGGTCAAGTATTCATTGTGACGCGCGGTGCGGAAAACATAAAGCTTGGCCTCGTGGACGTGCTGGTGTTCGACGAACAGGGCGTTGCTACATTCCTTGAAAAGAAAAAAAACGTGGTTGAATCGGAAGTTTTCACACGAACCGAGAACCTCCAAAATGTCGAAAAGAAACTTCAAGAGGCAAAACACACTTTGGGCGAATTCCGAAAGACGAACGAGGCATTTCAGCCCGCCTTCCTGGAGCAGAAATCTCAGCTCTCTGCTCTGAAGCGTGAAGTCTTGGAACTGAACAATGGGCCGACTGAAGCGCGTCTCACCACGATGAAGAAGATGGAGGCGCTGCAATCGCAGATGCTACGATCGCGCGGGTCGCAGTCATTGAGTGATGCGGGTGACCAACTCGAAAAGGCTTTGAAATTGAAAGAGGAACTCGATGCAATTGATCGGCGAGAAAAGGAAAACGCGCCGGTGCTTGAAGCGAAGAGGGCTCGGCTTGCCGATCTTGAAAAACAAGTCGTGACCGTCAGCGGCCCTTCCGAAAAGCAAGTTGCCGATTTTTCGAGCCAAGTCGCTTCATGCGAGGCTGCATCCGAGAGTGCCAGCAAGGCTGTAGCGCAGTTTCCAACTTTGGAATTCTATCTGTCCGATCCTTTGCCTGCACCGCGCACCAAAACGGTGACAGATGCGGACGGGAAATTCGAACTGAAGCTGCCACGCAAAGGGAAATTCGCTATCTTCGCTCGGGCGACCCGGAAAGTTGGGAATGCGTCTGAAAATTACGCTTGGTTCTTTTGGCTGTCCGCCTCGACTGATGATACGCCGCTCCTCTCAGCAACAACAACCTCGTCTTTGCGGACTACCCTGAAAACGTGCTGCCAGTAAAACCCAAAGACACCGGATAAAAGACACCGACAGGCGTCTTGCTAAGTTGCTTGGCTCGCTTCAAGAATTTTTGGACGGATGAAACCCAAGAAGCCAAAACAAGAGAGTGAGCCACGCTCGTCGGATTGCTTCTCATTAGCCCCCGGCTTCAGCCGGGTGTCCGGCGTCGGGAGAAAATCGCGAGCGCTTCCGCCTTCGCTGCGCTTTCGCCTTCATCGCATTTCGGCGCAACAAGTCGGCGCGACACGTCAGCGATTTCCTGCGCGCCAACTCCAGCCCCGTCAGGGGCGACATCTTTGTAGAACCGCCCGCGACAAATCCCCAAGCCCCGTAGGGGCGGAATATGTCGCTCCTGACGGAGCTTGCTGCTTTCGGTTGGTCACGTTCTACAAATATGTCGCGCCTACGGCGCTTTGGTTCGCGTGGTTCGTCAGTTTCGCGGTTCACCTCATCCGGCCTGCGGCCACCTTCTCCCCATCCGATGCGGAGAAGGCATGTTGGCGGAACACGGGTTTTATTTTATCGAGCCACCAAGACGGTTCACATTGAGATGATTTGCCGGAGCTTTAAGCATTTTTCCCAAAAGCACGCTCATAACTTCGTGCCGCTGCCATATCAGCCGGAGAACAACGACATCCCGGTGCAGACGCCACCCACGGGCTTCGACGCGTTGCGCACCCTCGCCGTGAGCCGCATCTACCTCGACAACTTCGATCACATCACGGCCTACTGGGTGGGCCTGGGCCTGAAGCTGGCGCAAGTGGCGTTGAGCTACGGCGCGGACGATTTGCACGGGACGATCATCGAGGAACACATCTTCCACATGGCCGGCGCGACCTCGCCGCAATTGCAGACCGAAGCCGAAATGATCAAAGCCATCCGCGAAGCTGGCCGCACGCCGGTGCAACGGAATACGTTCTACGAAGTGCTGGCGCACGGCCACCACGGCCAATGAAGCTGAACCGCCGTCGGGCAAATCCAAGGTGTTCGAAGATAATCTGGTGACAGCGTAGCGGCGCATCGGCAGACCGCTGCAAATCTTAAAACGGCGGCGCTCGACCAAAGCCATCTGCGAACACCTGTCCTTCAAACCCCGCGTGGTGTTCGGATCAAATTGAAATCAATCTTCCACATGACCGACGAACATTCATCGGTTTCATCCTTCGCAGCATACCCCCTGTGGTGAAAAGGGGGAATCCCCGCCGGTGAAGGCCCTTTCCACATTTGCACGGATGAGGAAAATGAAGCATCCAGGCAGCAATGAAACCTCATGTTTCAAATCAGGAGGAACGCCGCATGCCCTCATTCAGTCGCGGAGTTGGCCTGTGATCAAATAGCTTCTTCGCGGTAGCCTCCTCACGGGCGATTTATGTTCTTTGCAGGAACCGCTGGGCTGATAAAATCGCGGCTGTAGCGGGCTCGTTGCCAAGGAGCTGTCGCGCGGGCATGAAGCAACGGGTGGCCGACCGGATGTGACGACGATGTGGGAAGATCATGAGCAGGCGCAAGACATCAGCACAAGCGAGCTTCGGAAAAGGTATCACCTCACATTCCGCGACCGCGGGCACCACAGCTCCGGCGCCGCGTCCAACTCCCACCCCACCAAACGAAGCTCCGTTGCAGCGAAAGTATCGAAAGCTTATCCGCAAACACCTCGGCAAGATCCTTGACAAACTTTTCTCCGAGATCACCGGTCTCCATTTTCACGTCGCATGGGCGCCGGCGTCGCCGCACAAGTGGGATACTCGGACCTTGCCGACCGCCTGCTCCGTCTGTTGTCAGTTGAGCGGTTCACCGCTGTTAAGGGAATGCCAAATCTGCGGGCCAAGACAACTGGCCCGCGCTTTGAGCGGCGACGGCGAGGGACACCACTTCACCTGCCCGCTCGGGGTTCGGAATTATTGGGTTCCCATTCGGATTCGGGATGAAACGCTGGGCATCGCCTACCTTCAAGCCTTGGACCACCCCACCGCCAGGCATCCTGACCGGAGACATTCTGCCCGCGCAGTGCAATTTCACGGTCGCCGTGCGGACGCAAAGATGATGAGCCGGATGAAATTCGCCCGGGCTGCGCGGTTCCTGCAGCACATCATTCAGCATGTGCAGACTTCCAGTCTGAGTGACTTGCGCAAAGCCGATTTGACGAGCGCCAGGCACGCCGTCCTCGCTTTGGAAAAGGAGCAGACGCGGCTGCATGAAGCGCTCAAGCGACACCTGTCCGTCGCGCCCGAAACCTCTCACCGCGCTACGCCGGAGTCGCACCCGCAACAGCTTGTCCATCACCTGCTGGAGCGTCTCAAACTGGACTACGCCAAACCAATCACGCTGCAACGATGCGCGGCACAACTCGGAATGAACGCGTCGTATGTGTCCGCTCTGTTCTCGCGCGCGGTCGGCATCCCATTCAAGGCCTACCTTACCGAGATGCGACTGGAGAAAGCCAAGGCCATGCTCAGCGACCCGGCGAAGCCGGCTTCCGAGGTGGCGTATGCCGTCGGCTACGCCACGGAAAACCGGTTTCGCCTCGCGTTCAAGAAGGCGACTGGTCTGTCCCCAAAATTGTGGCGTGAGACGATGCAGACGAATCCGCCGCCACCACACTTCGTGGCAGCGGACGTGAGTCCGCTCGTTATCTTCTGGAAAGGGCCAGAGCCGACTCACGTCGGGCTGCCACAATTCACAAAACGAACTTCCTCCGCACTTTTTGGCTTTTTTTCAGGCAAAATCCAAACAAACGACGAGTTTTCCAAGCTTTCGCACCCTATGCAGAACGCGACCTGGTGTTAATAATCGAGTTGTTGGAAAAGGGTTCGAAGGACTCCGTGCCTTTGAAGGCCGCCGGGTGGTCGGGCCGCCATCCAAAAAAGCAGGTACTTTGTGTGCAACGGGAAACCTGATCAGAGCTTGATTCTTTCTACTTCGAGCGGACAGAAGCAAATCCCTCTCAATTGACCAACCAGCCAAGCCCTTATGAATCCGATGCTCAACCTTTCCGCTTCAACGCCTACCGCGCGCGATCTCAGAAACAGGAACTCATTCATCTATTCAGCCGTTCAGAAGGGCTGCGCGCTCATTGCAGTGCTGGCTCAAACTGTTTCCGCTCAGACGGTGGCAACTTATGAACTGGGCTGCATCCCGAACATGACGGTCCGCAGTGACAGCGAAATCGAGTTTATTGTGAATGCGACTCCACACGGCGGGCCGCCCTATGCCATGACGTGCAGCCCGGATCCGGCGGGGTTGGTTACCTTGGCCACGAACACCGGCCTGTTCCGCTACGTTCCTGCCGCCGGTGATAAGACGCCATTCGCAGTCGCCATCAGCGCTGACAGCGGCTTCTGCCAGACCTTCACGATCACCCCCAACCGATCCTGCAATGTGAATTCACGGTCTTTGGCACCGGCGAGCGGACGCAATTATCCAATTCCGTCGCGGGCGATCTGGTCAAACTGGAACGGCCCAGTGTTTTGGCAACCGACTTTAATTACGGCACGCGAACCACATATTCGGTCAGCATCATCGGTTCCGGCACCAACGTCATCGAGGCTGGCAATCCCAACAACCTGTATGACCAGTATTGTAGCGGTCGCTCGGACATCAAGGAGATGGAACTGATGGCTGAATGCTTGATCATCCGCAGTCCATTGATCCTGAAACAGACCAAGGTCACCATCTATGCCCGGGAATTGCGATTTGAAGGAAACGGGAAGATTATAACTACTCCGGCGGAAATGGCAGCCCCGGCAGCCGATGCCACCGGGCCAAGCCAGCCGGGTGGAAATGGTGCTGATGGTTTGCCTGCAGGAGACGTGTCTGTGCTCGTGGCAACGTATACCGACGCTACTGGAAATGCGGATCCCAAATTTGTCCTGACCGGCGGCAAAGGCCAGAATGCTGGCAAGGGAAGGCATGGGGTGGACGGGACCACGCTTTCGCCGCTTGGATGTAGTGGTTCCACTTTCACTTTCACCGTTCATAACTCGTGGCCGTTCGACGATACTACCGCCACCTACACCGTCCCGTCCGGGTGGTGCGTCACCCGTTGGACACACGCAAACGGAACCATTGATGGCGTCGAAGCCTGGCCGACGGATGGCACGCCTGCATGGGCGCCTGGAACAAACGGTTGTGGCGGTAAAGGTGGTTCTCTGACGACAAGTCATTCAGGCGTTGTTGGTATTGTAGGAGGTGGCCAACCGGGTGACCGAGGAACGCCAGCCCCTACCTCTGGCCATTCGAACACGGAAGTCTGCGAGGGGGGACGGCCTGGTTATCCGCTGCAATCAATACATATCTATAGCTGGCAGAGCGGGATTGCTGATCAAAACGCGCACATCAGTGAAGATGGGCGACGTACCGCCACAAGCGGAAGCAGCTACACGGTTCCTTCTGCCGGTGCAGGAATGTCCGGCACGTCAAGCGCCGCGGGAAACAGTTACTCCTGGTTGAATCCCCAGTTGCTCCGCAAGATCATCAGCGATGCCAAAAACGATTACTTGCAGAACCGGATGGTGGCCGTGGAAAGCCGGATCAAGGACTACGCCGAAGTCCTGGAGCAGTTCCAAACGGATGAAACCGCTTGGAATGCGGCCTCCCAGATGACGCGATTTGAGTTAAGCCAGATGCATGACGAGATGCGGATTCTGCTGCAGCAAATCGCCAACGGGCTCGATTACTTTGGCAACCCGAATGGATGGGTACCTATGCTGAGTTTTGAGGTCAACGCCAACCTGTTCGACCAGGAAATTGATCGCAGCCTGGACGTCGTTTACCTGTCCCGATGGATCACCCGCAAACAAACCGATGCCGCTGAGACTCTCAATGCCCTCGGGACGGCGCGCACCAAGCTGGCAGCGGAGATCGATCAGGCCAAGGTTGACTACGATGCCGCCGCCAACAACCTTGCTGGACTGCAAGGCGAGGCGGAAAGCATCAGCCAGCGGGTGTTGAATCTCCAGCTCCGGCTGGAAGCCAAGGACAACGAATTGCGCGCCGAGGCTGAGCGAAACACGCGACCACCGGAATGGGAGACAGGTCTGAGGCTGGGACTGAAGACTGCCGCCGTCATCTGTCAGATGGTCCCCGTTTACCAGCCTGCGCTGGGAGCAGTCGGAGGCGCACTGCGGCTGGGAAGCGATTTCGATCCGGACAATCCGTGGGACACGATTACCGGCGGTTTGGATCTCAGCACGAGCTACCTGAATTCCTCTGTCGCATCGGAAACCGCCGCGCAACGACTGGAAAAAGACAAGATCAATACTTCGGAACTCGGTGATAGCAGCAAACGAATTCAAAATCTTGGCAACCTCAGCCGGGCCAGCGGCGCCCTCTCGTCCGGCATCAAGGATATCAGCAGCTTCCTCGAAAAGTCGAAGGCCCCCAGTTCCGACATGGAGGCGGAACTGGACCGGCTGCGCAGCACCGACCCGCAATACACCAATCTGGTCAACGACATCGTGCAGTTGTTGCAGGATAAGCGGCAATTCGCTGATAAGATTGTTGCCGCCATCAACAATGTCGCCAGCCTTTCTGACTTGATAACCCGCGACATCCTGGCCACGGATGGTTTGAGCGTTCAGATCGGCGCCAGCGCCAACATCATTGATGCGAGGGTCAACGCCTACTTGAAGGATATGGAGCGGCGAGCCTTTGATCGGCTTCTGAAATATCACTACTACATGGCCAAGGCGTATGAGTACCGCCTGCTCCGGCCCTACACCGCAACGCTAAATCTTGAAAGCCTTTACAACCAGATGGACGCGATTGCAACAGCCGGCACCAACGCCGCATCGCACGGAGCGCTGGACTCCGACCAGAAGGATCTTCTCAAATCGGTGTTCAAAGCCGTGATCGCCAACACGACAGAAAGCATTATTGATGATTACGAACAACACCCGTCCGAGCCTGGCACCTCCTTCACGTTTGACCTGACGGCGAAGGAAATTGCCGGACTGAACCGTGGAGAGGCGATCACTCTGAACCTGGTCGATGAAGGTTTCTTCTTTCCTTGGGAGGAAAATGTTCGCATCGCGGATCTGCGTGTTTTTGCAAACGCTCCCAGCGGCATAACGACTACGGGAAATTACGGTTCTCCGGCTTATCTTGAGTTGTCCATGGAGCATTCAGGGATTTCCAATGTGAAACTGGATGGCCAGGTTTACCAATTCCGACATTACAACCAGAGCACCCGCAATGCGATCACGTGGAAGAGCCGGTACGAACCCGTCCCAAACATCCTGTCTCCCACACCGTTGATCGCGGCGAATGATTCTCTGCTTCGCTCTTTGCTTCCGGGCCTCAATACGGACAAGTTGCTGCTGTATTCGCGCCCGTCAGCATGGGCGGATCTGCGTATCTGGCGCGCGGGCAAAAACGGAGCGACAACATTCGGCCTTGGGCAGAGCAACGCCCCGATCACCATCACCAAAGTGACGTTGCAGGTGTTTTATGATCTCGTAACCCGGAGCGACACTCCAACCAAGCGCAGAAATCTTGAAGTCTTGGTCGCGAAAGTGGACGACGGTTTGGGCCTATGTCAACCGGAGGACGCCATGGCACCCTATTTCATTGTCAGCAGTCCGGACCAGAACGGTCGGCAAGACGCGCAGGGACGGTTTCTGCGCATTTACAAATACAACACGCCAGCATCGGTTCAGGTAACCGCACAGGATTTATACGGCTCGTTGGGCTTCTACAATTGGACTGATGAATACGGAGTTGAGATCGGCTCCAACCCCACCATCACCATCGCACCGACAGCCGACCGTACGATCACCGCAAATTACGTATCGCTTCTTCCCATTCCGATTATCGTGAATCGAACTGCCGGCCAGACCATCCTGTCGTGGCAGGGCGGTGCGGGAGTCAAACTACAGTCGAGGTCCTGTCTGCTGCAAAGTTGCCCGTGGCAGGATGTGCCAGGGACCGAAGGCGCCAGCACCTTCATCGTGACACCATCTTCGGTTGGCGAATGTTACTTCAGATTGGTCAGGATCAGATAGCGGGTAGCAGGCTTCCGTGCGCAATGGACCGCGCGCGCCGTCATCATCTCCGGCAGCAGGAATGTCCGGACCGGAGTGCGGGAGTTCATCGCAAATCCGAACCGCGCTTACGCGGCAGATTGGTCTCCTTGGTGCCCGGCTACGGCCGGGTGTCTGGCGTAGAGAGAAAATCCTAACTGCTTTCGCCTTCGCTGCGCTGCGGCGCAACAGGTCGGCGGTTTTCCGCTCCTGGATTGCAACGCCAAGGTGCAAACACGCGGAGACGGAAAGGAGCGCGGCTGTGTCGCAGTCCAGCCGCAGCACATCCGCACGCACGACGCGTCACGAATCTTCCGACCGCTTTACTCATCAACGCGCTGCGACTGATGCTCCGCACACAGTCGCGCTCCGACATTGTAGCTCCGTAGGAGCGAAATCTTTGTAGCCATTCCGCCACAAAATTCCCCAGCCCCGTCGAGGCGGCATATTCCGCTCCTGAACGGAGCTGAAAATCTTTTTGCCGATGGTTCTACAACGATGCCGCGCCTACGGCGCTTCGGTTTGCATCTTTGCGTCTCCGCGTCTTTGCGTTAAAATCCGCGCCATGAATTCCAACCTGACTGGCGACCTTATCTATTCCTACGACCTCGACATCACGGGCACGACGGATTTTGGCGTGTGCATGCCGGACATCCTCGGCGGCAAGGTCAAGATTCCGCCGCAAGGCGCGCGCTTCGACGTGGCGTTCGCGGGTCGCGCCATGGGCCGTCTCTCCGGCGCGGTGCGCGGTGTCGATTATCTGCGCATGCGCGCCGACGGTCGCATTGATCTCGACATCCGCGCGACCATCGAGACGGACGACGGCGCACGCATTGCGCTCTCGGCGGACGGCGTGGCATTGGCGCAACCGGGCAATCCGGTGGCAGAGTTGCGCGAGAACGTGAGCCTAACAACGGCGTCGGAAAAATATGCGTGGGTCAACGCCCGCCAAATCTGGGCCGCGGGAACGGTGAACCTGGCCGCGGGCAAGATTCATATCGACGCTGGTTGCAGTGACCGCCCCTTAACATCTGCTTCAGCCCGGTGTCTGCCGTCGAGAAAAAATCCCAACCGCTTCAGCGGTTTCCCGCTCCTTGATTTCAACGGCAGGACGCAAAGCTGTTCTACAAAATATGCCGCGCTTACGGCGCTCTCGATGGTGTCTCTCTCTAATCTTCATGGATCATGGCACCTTCGTGCCCTTTATTGGAAGACAATCCGGCGACGGCGTCACAGCAATAATTTTCAACGGACTTTTCCCGCGGATTTTTCCAGGACCACTCTTGAGAAGATGGCCGTGTCGGATTTGTCAGGCAGGTGCGAGCAGAACCCGATACCGACGTAAAACGGCCCGTCCAGATGCAGTGTGATCGGCGCGCCGAACTGGTGCATCGGCTCGCCCTCCATGCTCACGAAAAGCGCGAAGTCGTCACCGCGTTTTTCGATGCCAATGCGGCGCGCGTGGGCGGTGACGAGCTCATCAGGTGATTTACCGCCGGGCAGGCCGCCGCGGCTGCCGATTCGATATTCCATGTCCTTGATGCGGACGTCTTTTTCAGGCCGTCGCGCCAGTTGGATCATGCCCGCGCCGTGCAGCGCGACGAACGCCTCCTTGGAATCGTCGTCGAGGTCCTGGCGAATCATCAGGACGGCTTTGCGGTCGCCAAAACCGTTCGGGTCAGGAAAGGAGATGTCGGCGGCGAGTGAAACGTCACCGGACATCTTCTTCCATACGTAACGAAACTCGTCGCGCTGATACCAGACGTTGTAACCGGCGGAATTGATGGCGTATTGCTCGGAGCCGGTGTCGTAACTTGCACTGCCCGGGATGAGTGCAGCTCCGATATCCGACTGGCCGTCAAAGATGCCAGTGGAGAGGTCGAAATTTTTGGTGGACCTATGAAAGTCCGACGGAGGCGCGACCTGGGCGTGCGTGGCGGAACCGGGCTGCGCCCAAGCGGGGACGTTGGTGGTCTGCGCGCGAAGCCAAAACGGCGTGGTGCAGAGTGTGAGGATCGGGAGAAATCGCATTTGCGGATCGTATTCCGCGACAATTTCAGTTGCAAAAGAAAACCTTTCAAACTCAATTGAAGGCGGAACCAATCGAAGCTGAAATGCCGTCGGGCAAATCCAAAGTGTTGGAAGATAATCTGGCAACGGCGTAAGCAGGCCGCTAGAAATTCAGGCAGTTGGCTCTTTGCCTCGCGATTACGGTGGCTACCAGCCCAAAGCCAATCCAGAGCAGCACTATTTTCGCAAACGATAAAACATTGCCGGACCGGTGGCGGCGTTTGTAACGACGTTGTTTGTGCCGCTCACTGACGGCGTGGGTGAAACAGCGCTCCAGAAGCTCATGCCGAGATTAGTGTTCCCTTCCAGCGTAAAGCCGGTGAAGTTCGTTCGCCCAGGACAGCACGACGCTGTTGTTTCCGTTGCGCTGAATGCTCAGGAGCGGTTTCGGGATCGCGAATCTGTGCAATGCGCCCGCGCGGCTGTGTGCTCATGGTAGAAAAACTGCCTCCAACCACAATCGCGCCATCCGGCTGCAATTTGATGGAGCTGATAAATCCTCCAGCGTTGGGGTCAAATGAATCCGCCAGTCCGGTATTCGGATCAAGTCGTGCCAAGCGGCCTCGCGGTTGTCCGCCAATGGAGGTAAAACCGCCGCCCGCGAGAATCTCGCCGTCCGCTTGGACAGCAACCGATTGCACCGTGCCATTCGCGCTCGGGTCAAACAATCCGGTATGCCATTCGTGGATTCACTCGCGCTATGTTGCTGCGCGGTTGCCCACCGATGGTCGTGAAGAAGCCGCCCAGCACGACTTTTCCGTCGGCCTGGACAGCAATCGACAGAACATCGCTATCCACATTCGGATCCCAGCTATCCGCCAGACCGGTCGTCGCATTCAGCCGGGCGGCGCGATTTAGCGGCTGTCCGCCAATCGAGGTGAACGTGAACGTCCCACCAATATTCTTCCCGTAGCATCTGGCACGATGCTATAAACGGAGCTGAAGCTGCTCCCGTCCGGATCGAAAGTGGCGTCCGCCAGGCCGTTGAAATCCAAACGAGCAATGCGGCTGCGATTCGTTGCCGCGACGTTGCTGAAATCACCGCCGATCAACATGCTGCCGTTCGATTCCAGCACAATCGCCCGGACCAACTCATTCGCGCCCGGATTAAACGACAGGTCCGCCGCGCCTGTTGTTCCGTCCAGCCGGGCTATGCGGCTGCGGAATTGTTCCGCCAATTCTCGTGAAATAGCCGCCCACGAGAATTTTCCCGTCCGGCTGCACGGCGATGGAATAGACATCACTGTTCGCATTTGGGTTGAAAGCAGCTGTCCAGCGTTCCGTCCGGGTTAACCGCGCTATGTGGTTGCGAGTGAAACGAAGGGCCGCTGTTGGGCGCAAGCGCGGTAAACTGGCCGCCGATGAGAACCTTGCCATCCGGTTGCACAGCCACGGTGCGAACGATTCCGTTGGCATTCGGATCGAAATCGTCCGAGCACTGGCTTGCGCGCATTAGCCATGCCACCGACCAGCAGTCGCCCCGCGTAAAAAACAAAGATGCCGGCTCTCTCGCTGATTTGAAAATTACTTTGGGGATTGGAAGGTACAGCAGTTCGGTTTCCTGGCGTGAAATCGTGGCATTCAAATTGAGCAGCCTCATTTTGGTACTGTCGAGTTGGGTCTACGCCATTGTGCGGTTTTTGGCTCATTGGACTCACGAATTCGGTTCAGTTCTCATTACTGGTGAGCGCCCGCGGCTTGTGCTGCAATCGGCGAACCGGGTGTACAACATCGCAGGCTTGATCTCCTATGTCGCCGAGTAGCTGACAGCAATTCCTTTTCGCTGATAATCTTGATCCCCAGCTTCTGCGCTTTGTCGAGCTTGGATCCTGCCTCTTCGCCCGCGACTACGTAATCCGTTTTCTTGCTCACGCTGCCGCTGACCTTTGCCGCCGGCAGCTTCGATTTTCGCCGCGGCTTCCTCACGCTTCAGATTCGGCAATGTGCCGGTCAGCACGAATGTTTTGCCCGCGAGCGGACCGACGGCGGCTTTGGGCTTGTACAATTCGGATTTGAAATTGAGGTTCGCCTTGTGCAGGCGATCAATCAACTTGCGGTTCCGGTCGTCGCCCCACCATTGCACGATTCCATCCGCGATCACCTCGCCGATGTCCTCGGCTTCCATTAATTGCTCCGCTCCCGCGCTGAGGATGTCGTCGAGGGTTGGAAAATACTGGGCTAGCGCTTTCGCCACGCCAGTGCCGACGTGCAAAATGCCAAGGCCGTAAAGCAGCCGCCACATTTCGCGCTGCTTGCTGGCTTTCACACCGTCGAGGAAATTCCGTGCGGACTTCTCGCCCATGCGTTCGAGATTCACCAGTTCGTCGAGCTTGAGCGAATAAAGGTCCGCCACGTCGCGCACCAGCCCGCTTTGAACGAGTTGCCGCACGAGCACTTCACCGCCTCCTTCTATGTCCATTGCGCCCCGCGAGCACCAGTGCTCGATTCGTCCGCGGACCTGCGCCGGACAATCAGGATTCGGGCAGCGCCAATCCGCTCCTTCGTCTTCGCCGGAAACAACCTTCTGCACTTTCGAAGCGCATTCAGGACAGGTTTTCGGAAAATGGAAAGCGGTTTCCTTTCCCATTCGTTTCGTCAGCACGACGTCCACGACCGCAGGAATCACTTCACCGGCTTTCTCAATCGTCACCGTATCGCCAACGCGAATGTCCTTTTGCCGGATGTAATCCTCGTTGTGCAACGTGGCGCGACTGATGGTGCTGCCGGCGAGAAACGTGGGTTCGAGTTCAGCGACCGGCGTGAGCTTGCCCGTGCGGCCAACCTGAATCGTGATGGCTCTCAGCTTCGTCTCAGCCTGCTCGGCGGCGTATTTGAAGGCGATGGCCCAGCGAGGCGCCTTGGCGGTGAAACCGGCGCGCTCGCGTTGCGCGTAGGAATTCAGCTTGATGACCGCGCCGTCTGTTTCATACGCAAATGACTTCCGAATCCTGTCCAGTTCATCAATCGCAGACATCAATTCGTCGGCGGATTTGCAGTGGCGCGTCCATTCCGGCGTCTTGAAGCTGAGCGATTTCAGCCAGGCGAGCATTTCGTCATGCGTCTGCGGTTGCTGGCCTCCTTCGACCTGGCCCAGCCCGTAAACGACGATGTCGAGCGGGCGTTTCGCAACGATGCGCGGATCGAGTTGCTTGAGCGAACCGGCGGCGGAATTGCGAGCGTTGGCGAACGTCTCTTCGCCGGCGGCTTTGCGCTCCGCATTCAGCTTTTGAAAACCCGCTTTCGTGAGATAAACCTCACCGCGCGCTTCCAAAATTCTCGGCATTTCACCGCGGAGACGCGAAGGCGCGGGGGAGGGCTGCTTTCTCTGCGTCTCTGCGTCTCTGCGGTTTGCTAATCGTTGAGGAATGCTGCGAATCGTTCTCAAGTTCACAGTGATATCATCGCCTGTCGTGCCGTCACCGCGCGTGGCGCCGCAGGTGAACACGCCATTCTCGTAGCGCAAATTGACCGCCACACCGTCCACTTTCGGCTCGACCATCCAATCGAGGGTTTCATTGGGCAAAATTCGTTGGACGCGATTCACGAACTCACGGAGTTCCGCCTGCGAATACGTGTTGTCGAGGCTCAACATCGGCACGAGGTGCCGGATGGGTTTAAATTCCTTTAGCGGCTCGCCGCCGATGCGCTGGCTTGGCGAATCCGGCGCGACCAGTTCGGGAAATTGATTTTCCAGATTGAGAAGTTCGTGATAGAGCCGGTCGTACTTCTGGTCACTGATTGTCGGGAGGGCGAGCACGTAATATGCGTGGTCGTGCCGGTGGATTTCATCGGCGAGTTCAGTGTGGCGTGCTTTGGCTTGCTCCAGTGTCACGAAAAAGTTTTAACGCAAAGGCGCGAAAACGCAAAGGCGCAAAACAGTCATCTCCGGGAGCAGGACGATTCTAGTTCCGTCAGACTTCGCGAGTCTTCCGGCAGAACCAGAGGTTTCCCAAACTGACTATGAGAAGATATCCCTCGCTGGCCTGAATATCAGGGCGAAGGACCCGCGTGAACGCGAATTGGGTGATAAGTTGCAGGCCCAAGGGACGAATTACGGCTGCCAGTTCACGCTCGATGGAAAGCAATTGCACGTGCGCCATGCACAGGGTCTCGTCGCCCTCAATGTTGCCGCCAGTCTGGCGGCCATGGATCTTGCGCGTTGCTGGAAAATTCGTCGAAGAACTCTGGAATACTCCTACGCCTGAAGGGCTGCTCTACATGTGCCGCTGCTACATTGAAGCGGCGAGTTCCAAGTCTGGACGCCACAATAACAGCAACACTTTTGAAGCAGACGCAAGCAATGATTTTGACGGGCCAGTTTCAATCCCGTCACCGTCTCATCACCATCCACAACATCATCGCGATCGCGCCGTGCTGCGTGACGACAGCCAATACAGATCTTCATACGTTGGACCCTGTCGCGACTGAAAATACGGGTTGGAGGGCTTTGCGAGAACCGCCGGGTCGTGCCATTTGTGAATCTCTGCGTGGCCGTCCGCAAAGGAAAGGCCGCCCGCTCCGTTATGATAGGACGCCGGGCAATCCACCCATTGAGTTGTTGTGGGAGTGTCGGCAACTGCGGAACCGTAGAACGGATCGCAGACCATGAATCCATCATTGATCGTTGGGCCCTCGTCAATAAACACCCAGCAGTTGACGGGGTTCGGCCTGTTGATGCTGCTCAGCTTTTTGTACACTAATTCGCTGGCGTTCCATGCGGATGGAGGATTCATCGAGTAATTCATGGCCATGCTGCGAGTTGTCGGAAGCGCGATGGAACCATTGCGCGCGGTGAGTTTGTCCGCGGGACATTTGTAGATACCCACATTGCCGGCGTATGGAAATAGCGAGCCGGCCTTGACCAGATTCGGGTCGGTGGCGCTGACGAACGTCGCCCCATAATTGTTTCCCATGACGCCATGAACCCAATTGCCGTTGTTGATGGAAGGATCTGTCATGCTCATCGCAATACTACCGATTCCTCCGTTGAGCGGAAGGTTGTCGTTGTTATCTCCGGCGAACATGATCCAGGCAACCGTGAGTTGATGGAGATTACTGATGCAGCCAGCTCCCTGCGCTTTGGCCTTCGCTTTGCTGAGGGCAGGCAACAGCATTGCCGCGAGGATGGCTATGATGGCAATGACGACGAGTAATTCAATGAGCGTGAAGGCTGAGTGCGTCCGACGAGAAACGCTTTTGGCTTTCATAATGTATGACGGCCTGAGTATGGAAGGTTTTATTCTGACCACAGACAATATCTTGTAAAAACGGACCTGTTCAACAAAAAAAAGACCTGTGCATCCAAAAGCACATAGGGGTGATCACTGGAATCCTCAGATCTGAAAACTCCTGCTTACTACGGACGAGTGTGATCTTAAGCATTCGCTCGTTCTGCTTCTGCCGTGACTTTCGGCTCTCAAGTCGGACGGGATGTTCGGGTGCAGCTCCAGAATGGCCGCTGAAATGACGTGATTACGGCGACAACAAACAATTCGACCCTGTAAACCCTGAAAAAACACGAGTGGGTGGTGCTCGCCCACCACCCACTCGGTTTCGTTCCAGCTTTGACGTACTCTTTCATGGCCCCACGTCACTGGGCCCAACGAGAGCTAAAACGTAGGAACAAGTCTGAAGAAGACAGCTCCGTTCGTCTGCGCAATCGGGACGGTTACGGGGCTTGTGCTGCCACCAGGGTAATTCCCCCAGTTTGTGCTGATACCCACGTTGACTCTGTTGGTTTGCGCCTGGAGCAGGAAGCTTCCATTGGAACTATTGGTCCAAGAGAGCTGCATAGTATTGGTGCTGGGAGTGGTGACTCCGATCGTCGGCGGGTTCACCGGGAGTACCGTAGCCACGCTGATGCTGCCGTCCGTCCCCAGATTGTTGTTCCAGGTCGCGCCACCGCCAGTGATGGTCAGAGCCCCGGGATTGCCACCCTCCACCTTCTTGCTGAAGATGAAGAATTTGTCCCCAGCCTGGAGAGCCGGACCCGCGTTGAACACTTTGATCGCGCCGCCATTGGCAGTAATGGCGCCCACGACCGAGGTAACATTGTTGCTGAGCACGATCACGCTGTTCGACTGTGCCAGGGACTTGTTCAGTGTGATTCCCACCCCTCCTGAATCCATGAACAAATTGAAGCCCTGGAAGGTCAATGTGCCAACCGTGCCGACAGGGGCAGGAGCGATCGTGCCGCCCTCCAGCATGAGATCGCCCTGAATGTTGGTGACAACGAGCGTTCCATTACTGACGGTAGTTTGACCGGAGTAAGTGTTTGACGCAGTCAACGTCAGTACGCCAGCGCCCATCTTCACGAAGTTGCCTGGGAGACTTCCGTCGTTTATCACTCCTCCGAAGGTCGTGTCATCAGACCGGTTCCAGACGAGCGTTGCCGAGTTATTGACGCGACCGGTGCCGATAGAACCGCTGGTCCCGCCGTTGCCAACTTGCACTACACCATTGCTGATGTCGGTACCAGACGGATAAGTATTATTGCCGGTAAGTGTCAACACTCCGAATCCGTTTTGAATCACGCGGCCAGCGTTATTAGCAGCCACCTGACCCGCCCCGCCGCCGACGTTGGTTACCGCTCCGATGATATTGCCGCTGAATGTGAAGTTATCAGGACGGTTGAACGTGAGTGAGCGAAGGGTGAGTGTGGTAACAGAGCTGTTCGCAAACGTCACGTTTCCGGCAATCGATCCCGATACAGGGGTCAGGTTATCGCCCAGGATAAGTCCGCCGGCTCTAACGAACGTTCCGCCTGTGTATGTGTTCGTGCCCAACAGCGTCACGTCACCCTGGTTGTCATTGTTGTTTTCTTTAGTAAATGTACCCGTTCCAACGATGTTATTGGTGATGATGCCAACATTGTTGTCCTGGCGGACACTGATCAGTGACCCGTTATTGGTTATCTGGCCAAGGCCACTGAAGGTGGCTTCATTGCCTGCAAAGATCTGCAGCACGGCCCCGGAGTCAATGGTTGTGCCCCCGTTGTAGCTGTAATTGACGCCGCCACCACGAAGAATCAGCTTGCCGGAACCGCGTTTGATCAACTGGCCTGAACCGCTGATGTTGGCCGACATCGTGAAATCGGCCGTGCTGTTGAAGATCGAGCGTTCCGTTGTTCACAATTTGGGCGTTGGAGAAAAGTTTGCCTGTGCCACCGCCGGAACCTACCTGCAGGGTGCCTGCGTTGATTCTTGTCCCACCGGAATAGGAGTTGTCATTGGCAAGAATGACTGTGCCTGGACCATCATTGGTCACACGACCGCTCCCGCTTATCACACCGCTGACAGTCAGGTTGCCGCTGCGGTTGAAGTCAAGAAACGCATTGTTGACGACACTACCGCTACCGAGCGTGCCATTGGTGCTGCCCGCACCGACTTGCAGCACGCCTCCAGCAATCGTTGTCGCGCCGGAATAGGTGTTCGTGCCGGTCAAAATCCACAAACCCTCGCCGTTCTTGGTCAGTGTTGTCGGACCACCGTTGTCAGACAGATTGGCCGCGAGCATGTTGTTGTCGGCATTGGTACCGGTCAAAGTCAGTCCGCGCGGCCCGTTGCCGTTGTAATTGAGCGGGCCAGTGGTGCTGAACACCAACGCGCCGGGTCCCGCGTTCGCGTTTTCGATGGTGCCGCCAGAGGTGCCCAGTGTGAACAGACGGTCAATGCTTGCACCGGTGCCGGTATATTGCAGCGTGCCGCCATTGAGCACCAGGTTTGTAGCCGCGCTGCTCGCCGCACCGATGTCGCTGGCTGAACCGCCGTTGGCGAATACGCCGACGCTCAATGTGCCGCCGCTGATAGTCGTTTTGCCAGTGTAAGTATTGGCGCCACCCGACAGCGTGAGCGAGCCACTGCTGCTCTTAATCAAGCTGGCGCTGCCGCCGATGTTGTTTCCACCGCTGGAAGTGATGCTGTAAGGATTGGTGCTGTTAACCGTGAAAATCGTGGGCTGAACCAGCGCGCCGATCGTCACATTCGTCCTTGAAGACGAGTCATCGAAAAACGCCGGACCGCCGTTTGCAAAGGTCACCGCACCGCCGTTTTGCAGCCAGTTGTTCGGGGTGCTTAAATCCCAACTGTTGTTGTTCACACCAGTCCACTTGTATGCGGTCGCCGTAACGTTCAATTGGATCTTGGTGCCGTTGGTGGACAGGTTGCCAATGAAGCCGTTCAAGATACCCAGGCTGACGGCAGGCGCTGAACCGCTGCTCCATGAGAGCAATGGATAACTCTGCCCTGGAACGAGCGGCCCGCTGTTGACGTTGATTGTGACCGTGCCAGCCGATGAAAGCGTGCTTGCCGCCAACGGAGCCGTCGTCGTGTTGTTCACGTTGTTAAATTCCAATATCGCGCCACCACTGGATCCCAAGGTCAGCGTACCCGGCGTAATCTGCGTGCCGGTGTCAGTAACGCCGAGAATCGCGCCGTCAGCGACGGTGATGTTGCCGGTGCCGGTCTTCGTGCCTTGAAATAACAATTCACCGACACTGACTGTCGTCAGGCCAGTGTAGGTGCTGGGTGCCGCGAGGGTGAGCACGCCCGAGCCGAGTTTAGTGAGCGTGTTGCCAGTGCCGCTTATTCCAGCCGCATTCGTGAACGTCACGTTTTGCCCGCCAGTGTCAATGCTGTAGGCCTGGCCGTTCGTGTCAAACCGCGAAGAGTAATCGTAAACGTTATTCACAGAGAATCCCAGTGTCCCACCCTTGAACGAAATAGTACCAAAATAGCCGAGTGGACCGGAAGGAGCTTCCGGATGCTCGACACCGCCCGCGATTAACTCGCCGCCAGTGAGAAGAATCTTGCCGTTGTAAGCGCTGTTGGTGGCAGTGAGCGTCAGCGTGCCTTGCCTCACCTCGAAAACCGCGGGGTCGGAGCCCTCAAGCCGACGAGAAATGGTGTCCGAGTCCGAAGACGAACTTGTTCTGAAAACCAAAAGGCCGCCGAAGTTTGTGAGCCCACCGTTGCCGCTGAGCCCGGCGCTCAAGAGGTTGCGATCAAAAATCAGCGTGCCACCGTTCACTTGGACGCCATTAAGACCATCATTGGCCGAGTGCTTGGTGCCGTTGGTCCAGGTCATTGTGCCAGGACCGTCAACTATGACGGTTGTGCCACCGCTGCCGTTGTCGTTTCTGAGATTGTTCCAGACTAGAAAATTTCCCGGCCCACCAAATTCGAATGAGTATGCAGTGCCACCGCCCGCCTGCCATTCCGCGCTCGGATTAATAATGAGTGGAGCTGTTGAACTGTTGTACCAAAAATGATTGGCACCGGCCGGCCGGCCGGTAAGCCTCATCAGACTGGAGGGCGCGTTAAGGTCGCCCATAATTAAAGAGGCGTGCGGACTGTTGTTCGTGACGAAGTTCAGCCCAATCTGGCCGGAGGATCCGCCGCCTCCGACGTTGGAAATAAACTGCACATCATTGGTCTGGTTGGCCGTAACGACGATATTAATTCCGAACGTGCCGAACCCCGTGTTGGGGAGCGTACCTGTGGTGTTGGTTATAGTGACCGTCCCCGTCGTTCTCCCGTCAAATTGGGCCGCGTCCCAAAGCGTCGGGTCATTATTTGCGTAGCCGGTACCGTTGTTACCATTGGGCAGGCCGTTTGGGCTCCAATTGGTGTTGACAGTGATGACTCCACCGGTTTGGTTGGTCCACACGTAATTAGTACCAGTCTGCCCAAAGACAGTTGTCGTTGCGAACACAGCGCACAAAACAATGAAGAGTTTGACGACTCTGAATGCCAGTGCCAATGAGTGAGTTTCTTGGGGTTGCGTTTTCATTTGTACGGTGGGGATAGGAGTTTTGCGGAAAGAGAGTAATTCAAGAGTTGGTTGCCGGCGGTCTTTCTGTTTTGTGTTCCGGCACATATTCAAGTCATGAGATGAACGGCACGCACACTGACACACTGCTCGCACGCCACGAACAAGAACTCGTGGAAGGTCGCTGAAACTTTCGTCTTTAGTTCGGGTTGACAACTAAACTATTTCAAAAAAGAGGGGTGGGATGGAATGGAGAATTCTACGATTCCCATGGAGAATTCTCCATGAGACCGTCGCTTGCATCTACATCGCGGCTGCGTTAACGGAGGGGGTTTTGTCCCCCGAGGAATCGACTCCGCTGCGGCGCATTGCCCGGTAATCACTGGGCGCGACGTCGTGTACGGACTTGAAAATCCGCGAGAAATAGAAGGGGTCATCATAGCCTAAGGCAGCCGCAACTTCCTTGACGCTCATGGGCGTTGTATCGAGTAATCGGCATGCCTGCCTCATGCGCAGCCGGATAAAATAGTCAATCGGAGCACAGCCAGTTCGACGTTTGAACAAAGCAAAATAGTGAGACGGTGAAACATTCGCCTGAGCAGCCAGCGTAGAGATATGGAGAGGTCTGTTTAAATGCTCCATCATGAACGCGATGCTTTGCTCGATCTTCTGATCAGGACCATCCATCACCGAACGAATTTCCTCCGAAGCGTTTGTCTTGATGCCAGATAAGTAATTGCGCTTCCGTGTGTCTTTACGCTCTGCAATACAACGTTTTTCATCGTGATCTCGATTTTGAAAGCTCGACGATTCTCATGCTTTAATGGTCAGGCGACATGGGGCGCTCCGAAATATTTTTGCAGGACAAGTGTAATCGCGCCCCGGAGTCGGGGTTGAGTTTCGGGGTCTGTCGGGACAATGCGCGTCCCGGTATGTGTGGGCAGCCGCTTCTTTACGACGCCGGTGATAATCGGGCCAACCCGATTCCACACTCGAGTGATTTCGCCGACGAGAACAATAACCTCCGGAGCCAGCCCTGTGACCAGAATCGCAATGCCGGCGCCAAGATACTCCGCCATGCGGTCAATGGCTTCGCAAGCTCTTACGTCTCCTTGGCTCACCAGCTTCAGAAGGTCGTCAAAGCTTGGCTCGACGGATACCCGAGCGGAACGCGCGCGCGAGGTCGCCTGTGTGCAGTACCGAATGGCCGCTGACGTGGAAGCGCACATTTCCCAACACCCGCGATTTCCACATCGGCACAGCGGTCCACCTTCCTGAATTGTCACATGGCCAAACTCACCAGCCAGACCAGTCGTGCCGCTGACCAACTGCCCGTTCAAGATCATTCCGACGCCAATCCCTTCCGCTGCGGTAACCGCCAGTAGATTCCGAACGCTTTCTGTGTGACATCCACTCCACAATTCGGCCAGCGCACAGGCGTTGGCAGCATTCTCCAGCACAACCGGTAATCCGGTCGCTCGTTCCAGCGGCTCCTTCAAGTCGAATGAACTCCATTCGAGATTCGGGGCGAAGACGAGACGATTTGAATTCAAATCCAGGCGGCCAGGCAGCGCGATGCCTATTCCCTCGTAAGTCATGTTGGGATACGCCTTCATCAGATTGCGAATCCGTCGAATCAAGTCGGCGAGAAACTGATCGGGATCGTCCCCCGTCGGCATGGTTTCCTGGGTCATTAAACGGGAATCCAATGCGGCCAACGCGATCATGCTTTGAGTTGGTCGCACCGTAACGCCGATGATGCCCGCGCGTTCGCCGTTCAGATGCAGGAAAGTCGGCTTTCGGCCCCTCGGCAAATGTCCTGCCGCTCCTTCGGTGACCCAGCGTTCGGAAATGAGTTCCTCAGCGATGGCGGAGACGGTGCTGCGTTGCAAACCGGAGTGCCGCGAAAGATCCGCGCGCGAGATGGGCTGATGTTTCCGGATTAGATTGAGAACGATGCGGCGGTTGATGTCACGTGCTGTTTCGCTTGTCGCAACCTGAAAATTGTTGAGATCGATTTTTCGCACGTGAGCAACGTGAGCAGGGTTCAGTTTGTTCGCGACACGAACTATATCCGATGCGGAAAAATCTTGTCAACCGAGAAGTCAGCATTGCAGGAAGTTCCTTTTTGCGCGGAGCTCAGGAGTTACGCGCGATTAAACTCCTCTACTACGAGCCGAATTGCTCGTGTGTGTTCTGGCGTGCTGCCACAACAGGAGCCCACAATACTCGCGCCTGCTTGCAGAACTTCGGGAACCGCCGCGGCCATATCGACAGGTAATTGCTTATAAACGGCCTTACCGCTTTCAAGTACAGGCAAGCCAGCATTTGGCTGCACCATTGTCGGCAGCTTGCATTGCTCTCGATAGATTCTTGCAACTTTTGCAGCGCCAGGCATGTCCATACCAGTCCCGCAGTTCAACGCGACAATATCGCCGCCGTGTTCCTCCACAAACTCCGCCGCTTTGTCCGGCATTACACCCATCATTGTCACATAAAATGTTTTGTCTGCTGACAAATCGTAAGCGAGCGACCCGATGATGCAGGATGCCCCTGCGGCCTTGGCAGCGTCAATGGCCAGTCCGAGTTCATCCAATGATGTTTGTGTTTCAATGATAATTGCATCCACCCCCGCTTCCACAAGCGCACGCGCTTGCTCATCCAATGCGGCTCGAGCATCGGCGTGCGAAAGATCACCGTATGGCTCCAGAATCGCGCCAAGCGGACCGATATCACCCAAAACATAACCCTCGCGATTCCCGAACGCCTCCCGCGCGATTCGCACCCCCGCTTGATTGATGGCCACCAAATCCTTCGCAACGCCATGCCGCGCCAGCGTGATTCGGCTGCCGCCAAATGTATTCGTGACGAGGCAATCTGCCCCCGCCTCGACATACCGCTTCTGAATGGCAAAAACGCGTTCGGGATGAGTGAGGTTCCATAGTTCGCCACAACCACCACTCTCCAGCCCGGCGAGCATCAGTTGTGTGCCCATCGCCCCATCGCAGACAAGCCGTCGTTCCGTCAAAGCATTGCGGAGTGTTTTCTTCATAGCGCAGCCATCAGAGTTCACAGGATGAAGTTCGTTTCAAGTAGAAACTCTGCGAAAATCACCAGCAGTACCGAAAGGAACCGATGAACACAAGTGCCGTACTGACCTGCTTATCCGGATTGCATCGTCCATGTTCTGCCGACATATTCGGCATTGGTTTCTTCTTTGTTCGGGTCCCGAATTAAACTCGCTATTGCCTCTTCTTTGTGAATAATTCCCGCAGCCCGTTCACATGAGCGTCAGGTTACATTTTAACAACCACACCACCGATGTTGCGCCCGGCGCGTCGCTGTTTGAAACGGCCGAAAGGCTCGGAATCCGCGTGCCGACCTCATGTCGCAAGCAGGGCAAGTGCAAAGAATGCGTCGTTGAAGTCACTGAAGGAATGGACTGTCTTTCCGCGGCAGATACCGCAGAAGCCCATCTCAAAGGCAGTTTCCGGTTGTCGTGCTGTTCCCGTGTGACCGCAGCTACCGGCACGATTCGCTGCCATACGATGCGCCGGGGAGAACTGCGCATTGAGCGTCACGCGTTCAACCTGCCAGTCGAGAGTAATCGGCTGAAACTTGATCCAGCGATCACGCGAAGCGATGGACGGATTCTTCTCGATGGAGTTGAAATCGACCGCTCTTCCGGTCCCATTCACGGATTGGCAATGGATCTCGGCACCACGACAATCGTTCTTCGGCTCCTCAACCTCGAAACGGGCGAAGTTATTGCCGATTCCTCTTTCGAAAATCCGCAACGCTTCGGTGGGTCGGACGTGATGTCGCGCATCCACTACGACACTCAGGATGGCACCAGACTACTGCAACGAACGCTCGTTCAATATCTGAACCACGCGATCGATGAGCTGCCGGTCGAACGCCAGAGCATTTACGAAGTGATTGTCGCCGGCAACTCGACGATGCGCGATCTATTCTTCCGCATGGACGTGCATTCAATTGGGCAGAGCCCGTACCGCTCCCTGACAGAATTGGAAATGGCCTCTGGCCAGCGAACCACCACGAGCCTTGCCGAATCTGCGAAGCGGATCGGACTGATGATTCACCCGAATGCGCGCGTTTACGGCCTGCCCATCATCAGTGGCCATGTCGGCGCTGACGCCGCGGCCTGCATGCTTGCCGTGGATCTCGCGAATGAAGAACGCACGGTCGCCATCATGGATATTGGCACGAACACCGAGTTGGTTCTCGGAAACAAACGCAAAATTCTTGTAGCATCATGTCCCGCCGGTCCGGCGTTTGAAGGCGGCAAAATTTCGTGCGGTATGCCTGGCCTGTCCGGGGCCATCGAGAAGGTTCATTTCCGCGCCGACGGAGCGGCCGAATTGACGGTCATTGGCGGTGGACCCGCCGAAGGAATCTGCGGATCAGGACTGGTTGACTTGCTGAGCGAACTGCTCCGAACTGGACGTATCAACAATCTGGGCCGTTTTGAAGACGGAGCAGAAGAATTCGTTCTTGCAGAAAACGGGAGCGCGCCAATCTATTTCACCGAAGGCGACATCAACGAACTCGCCCAGGCCAAAGGAGCGAATGTCGCTGGACTGCACGTCGTTTTTGACGAATACGGATTGCGCTTTGAGGATGTTGATTTGTTTTACCTCGCCGGAGGATTTGGACGACATCTGAACATCGCAGCCTCCAAGCGGATCGGTCTCATTCCAAACATCGCTGATTCAAAAATTCTGCAGATCGGAAATGCTTCGATTGAGGGCGCATGCATCGCTCTCCTGTCCCGATCGAAACGGTCGGAACTCGAAGCTCTCGTGAAGCGCGTTGTGCATTGCCGTCTCGAAGCGCATCCGAACTTCTTTGAATATTTCGTGGAAGGCTGCCAGTTCAACCCGGTTGAGAATTCCGGCGCAATCCACGCGCGCAGTTGAACCATGACTGCATCCGAAACATTCGAGTTGATTGATGCGCATCCTGGCATCTCAGTCCAGGAATCCGAGTACCTTCGCCTGCTTGGCTATCCGAGAGATCACGTTTTGGAAGGGCGCCCGCGCGAGCTCGCCGACTGGGCCGTACGCTGGCATTGCGAAAACGGCAGGCCATGGATTTACGTCCACTATTTCGATGGAATCGATCTGAGTGAGAATGGTTTTCGGATTCAGGGGACAAGTTTCACCACGAAGTATCTGCGGGACCAGTTGAACCTCGCCGCGGCCACCAGCGCGGCCTTTGTTGCCATCAGCGCCGGGCGCGAATGCGAACAGATGGCTCAACAGCTCTGGCGCGAGGGAAAACCGGACGAATATTTTTTCATGGAAATGTACGGCTCGGCTGTCGTCGAGCACTTGGTCACGCTCGCGAGTGGACGCATATGTGGCTGGGCCGAACAAAATGGTTTTGCTGTACTGCCTCACTACAGCCCTGGCTATCCCGGCTGGGACATTTCCGAGCAAGCGAAGCTCTGGCAATTAATCCGCAGCAGCGCCAACGGCGCGTTTCCAGGAGAACTCGACGTGATGAACACCGGGATGCTCCATCCCAAAAAATCACTCCTGGCCTTCTTCGGCATTACGCGCGATATAACGAAGGCACGGCAGTTTCAACATCTCATTCCATGCGAGAACTGCTCCCTGAACGCGTGTCAATACCGCCGCACGCCCTATCGCCGCGCGTTACCACAGACAGAGGATGTCCGCCAGCTTCAACCTACCCGGCTCTCCACTTCAGGGCAAAACGATGAGACAGAACTCGATCCGAAGCCCACTGCGCGATACACGCTCAACTCGCGCGCGCTTCAGAAATGGGTGGATGAGCGGCTTCGACTCGAAGCGCTCCGGGACGGCTCGGTGAATGCCACATTCCGGTACGAGGGCACAACATGCTCAAACCTCGGTCTGCCTCTGGAATTCCATTACCATGTCAGACTCAGTCCACAGAATGGAACTTACAGAATTCTTGGAGCGGATTGCATTCCGGCGCCCGACGATACGGGCCACACACAAATGTGCGAATACCTCAACGACGCCGACTCTCTTATTAAAAGCATCGTCACCGAAGAACCGCTGCTCGGCCGTCCGCTTGATGAAGTATTCACATGGGAGCGGCGACACAGCCCATCCGGCTGCTACTGTGATGCCGACCGGCGGATGCACAAATGGGGACTCGTCTTCGAGGTCATTCATTTCGCGCTCCACCAACGGAAAAATGCTCCTGCCAATTCTCGACATCACGCGATTGTTGTGAAATAAATTCCAGCGAAACCATGACGAAAGTTTGTGATCTCAACGCTGCTGCGAAGGAAAAACTGCCTCCAGCATTTTCCGATAAGTCCGGGATCGGCGTGCACTACACCGACGCGTACATCAAACCGCTGAATACAAAGCTTGAGGACGGAACGCGTATCTCCTGCAAGCGAAAAGGGCTGAAGATTACGCTCACGGTCGGCACCAAAAAAGGCGAAGGGTTGATGCGGCGACTCGGCGTCAGCAAAGACCCTGTAGTCATGCTGGATGCAGCGCTTCAGGAAGCGGCGAAGGCGGCTGGGGTTGAACTGAAGATCACAGAAACGGAAATTCTCATTGCGGTTTGACGGCGCGCTACACGAGACGATCTCACCGAGGAGAAATTCTCAACGTTTGGCGCAGCGTCTCCATTTAGTTCGCCTGGCGAATTAAATACGCACCCGGTTTGAGCTTCTCTGACAAAGCCCTACTTATCGACACAGTGAAGGGGTATCTGGTACAAACAAACCGCTCGGGGCGCGGATCGCTCTTACGAAAACTTTGATTCAAGTTCCTTCTTCACTGCGTCGGCGACTTCGCGCGGCGTACCGGAACGCTCCGCTTCTTCGCTCCAGCGCAAATGCGCCATGTAGGAATCGGCTTGAATGAAACCCTGTTTCTGCGCAGCCGCGTCAATCAGTTCGGCAAAGCGCGCCGGAAGATTCACTTTGATCTCATCGTGATCGTCCCACACTTTGATTTCCGAGGGAATGTCCTGCCAGAAGAGAATCTGGTATTTCGATTTTGCGTTCGGATCGCGCTGCTTTGATTCCATTCTTTCGGTCATGACGGATGTGATCGTGTCCATCTTGCTTTTCGCCTTTGGCGCTGCGCCTTTGCCGACAAAATACAAAAACAAATCTACCGCGCTCGATGCGTCCGCGCCGTAACCATCCGCAGCGATTTCGTCCGCATACATCTGACTGATTGGCGCGCCGCCGATGGCGAATTTCACGTTGATTCCGCGCTCGCGAAAACCGTCAATCACGATTTTCATATAGGTCATCGTCGTGGTAAGCAGCGCGCTCATGCCGATGATGTGCGGCTTGAACTGTTCATTGGCGGCGAGAAATTTTTCGATGCTTTGGTCCACGCCGATGTCGTGGACTTCAAATCCCGCGCCTTCGGCCATCATGCAAACGAGATTTTTTCCGATGTCATGGAGATCGCCGCGCACGGTTCCCATGAGCAAAATGCCTGCGGGTTGGACGACAGAATCTTTCGCGGTGAGCAGTGGTTTCAATACCGACATTCCCGCTTTCATCGCGCGCGCGGCGATGAGGACTTCGGGCACGTAGAGAATGTTGTATTTGAAATCCTCGCCGACGACGCTCATGCCGGCGATCAACCCTTCGGACAAAACTTCCTGAACGCTGCGGCCCTCTGCGAGCGCGTCGCGGGTCATTTGCTCGACCTCTTTGGCTTTGCCTTCGTAAAGGCACTGGTTCATTAAGGCGTAATCAGGCATGGGAAAATAAATTAAACTCGGGCTTGCGTCGTGACGCTTCTGACAACATCAATCGGTTCAGCAATTTTGAGATGGTATCCATTCGGATCTTCAATCACATATTGTCGCGCATCCCAAGGGCGATCCGAAATCTCTTCAACTATCTTTGCTCCGCGAACTTTGTGCTCCTCAAAAACATCGTCAACGTCTTGAACCCACAGAAAAATGTCCGGATGCAGACCGGAACTCTTGAGTGTCGCAGCCAATTTGTCGTCGTGGCTTATGTAGAGTAGCATACAGTCCCGCTTAACTCCGGCATAAACCGGCGGTTCTCCGTAAGTGAAGTGTTCTGAAAAGCCCAACACTTGCGTGTAGTAATCAAGCGTCGCTTGCACATTCGCGGTGGTGATGACAGGAACGGCGCTCTGGTATTTCATGCTAGTGGCTTCACGTAGAAGATGGCTGAGCCGATAATCATATGCCTCCACGCATTTTTTTCGTCATCTTGTCATTCCACGCAATTGCTTTCCGCTCCCATTCTCCCAAATCAAAGTTCTCAATTTTTCCGCAAGCCGGGCATGGAAAATTGTGAGGCTCCTTGCTGGTGAGCGTGACATCAAACACCTTTCCGCACTGGTAGCAGCGAATCATCATCGTCATTGGGAAAGGCGATTCCATGAATGCTCTTCGTCACAGGCAGTGCAGCCGTAAGGCGTAGATGAAAGTGAATGCAGAGGCGGCAATCAGGACCGGAGAAGAATAGACGCCCGGCAGGTATCGCTTCTTATAAATGGAACTTCCGATGTGCCCGCAACCGTTGGCGATCATCATTACCGAAAGCGGCAATGCCGCGACGATAATCCAGCGAACGCCTCGAAATGCAAGTGGGCTTAGAAGAAACAAAAGCAGCACGCCGGCAATCAATCCGGAAATCCATACTCGAAAGGAAAACACCGGCAACGGAAACAACGGAAAGCGCGCGCGAATTCGCAGCACGGTCGGATTGTAAACGGAAAGAAAATCCGTCAGCGCTTCGTCAATCACGTGAACAGCTAGAGCCGCTGCTAAACTCAACCACGCGATTCCGAAAACAGAGCTTGTAGTCATGCTCATCTTGCTGCCATCGAACACCATTTAAGCCACCACCCTCTTCGAATTAAATTCCTCCAACGCCGCCAGCATCGCCTCGATGTTTCGCTTCGGCATTCCCGGACTCGTGCCGCCGCCGACGGAAAGAATGATTCCTTCGCCGCCGCTTTTTTCCAAAACGTCGAGCGTCGCGTCGCGCACTTCTTCTGGCGTGCCACGGACGCCGACTTCGAGCGGATTCACATTTCCCATTAGACACATGCGGTCGCCGACGCGGTCTTTCACTTCGGAGTAATCGGTTTGCTTGCCCCAGTTCAACACGTTGAAGCCGCAGTCCGGCAGATGATCGAGGCACGCGTTCACGTCGGCGTCGTTGTGATAAATCTTCACCGGAAAATCCGGGAATGCGTCGCAGATTTTTTTCAGATACGGATGCGCGAATTCCTGGTAATGCTCCTCGTTGATGAAGCCGACGATGTCGTCCAGAATAAAAAGTCCTTCAACCGTGCTGCCCATCGCCTTTTGCTGCGCTTTGAGCCAGTCAATGATCAGGTTCGTGCAGCGGTCAATCAGCTTGTGCGCCCATTCCGGCTTCTCGACGATATCAATCATGAAATCCGTCGTGCTGCGAACAAATCCCGCGGTGCAAAGCGGCCCGCGCGAAGTAACGAGCGGGAGAATTTCGCCGGTGTCGAGAATGCGCTGGCGTTGCATTCGGATGCGATGAAGTGTCATCGCCATGAACGCGTCGTTTTCCACTTCGTATTCCGGCCAGAGGTCCATGTCCTCGATGTGGAACAGCGTGTGATATTCGCTGGGCGTGTTGTCCTGCCAGAATTTTATTTTCGCGCCGAGCGCGGACGGTTCGGCAGCCATGCCGTATTCCATCCACCAACCGGGAACGAAAATGATGTCGGGAAACTCCCGATGAATTTTCAGGTGCGATTGAAACCACAACTCCGGGTCCAAAAAGAAATCCATGTGTTTCAATCCGAGATAGGTGGGAATCCACGGGCTATCAATGATCAGCGCCATCGGCACCTTATCGAGCTTCTCCAGGCGCGCGGCTTTCTTAAAAATGTCCCATTGTTCGGGTCTCATAATTCGTTAATCAGTTCTTCAATTCCCAATTGCCTGTAGCGCCGCCCGCATATAGCCAATGGCGTAAGCCATGCCTGCATGCCAGGGCGAGTTGCATGTCATTTGCGGTGTATGGTCGGGAATCAGCACCCCATCATATTGATTGCGCTTAAGAATTTGCAACACGCGAATCATATCCACGTCGCCATCATCAATGAACGTCTCGCGATAATGCGGCACCTTGCCGGTGACGTTTCGGAAATGGACGTAAGCCAGCTTTTTCTGCGCGCTGTATTGATCCACTGCTTCATAAATGTCCCCTTCTGTCATCTCCGCCAGTGTTCCCAGGCAAAACTCCAGCGCGTTTGCCGGACTCGGTTTGCGATCAATCACCTGCTGGTAAAGCTGCGGTTGAAAAACCAGACGCGACTGCCCGCGCATCGTCGGCATTGGCGGATCGTCAGGATGCAACGCAAGCTTCACGCCAGCTTCTTCGGCGACGGGTACGACTTCGTCGAGGAACGCGCCGAAGCGCTCCCACAATTGTTCGCTTGTGACCGGTGGCACATTGCCCGGCGGGGCTTTTGGGTCATAAATCATGTTCCATACCATGCCGCGCGGCATTGGCGCTTCGAACGCACCTTCCATACCGACGGACATCGCGCCACCCCGCGCGTAAGGTCCTGTCGTGCGCCCGCACACGCCCGCGATGCTGAAGTTATAACCCATGATCGGAATGCCCGCCTGGCCCAGATTCCGAACGATGGTCTTCACGATTTCCAGTTGCTGCTTCTTCTTTGGCCCGTCAAGCAGCACATCGTACCAGTGAGCGGGGTCAAAGTTTTCGATGGCCTCGAGCTTCAGCCCCTCGATTTCGACCGACTTCCGCAGCGTCGTCAATTCATCCACGCTCCAGAGCTTGTTGGAATCGCCGGCGACGCCCCAACCTTTGTCTGTGCCCGTCGGCTGATTATCGCTCGTGCCGTGCGAACCGCCTTTGAAGTAATCCACGAGGTGCGCCACGATGTGCGTTGCGCCAGCTTGCCGCGCGAATTGGAAATTCTCGCGGGTGAACATGTGTCGGTATAGCCCAAGCCCGAGTTTCATGCGGTCATGCGATACGAGATTACCTGTAAATCTTAGCGTCTTTTGTCCACGACGGTTCAAGCAGGAAAATCCCACTCGGAGAATTCTCCATGAAAATCGTAGTTTCGTCCATTTCCACTCAACAAGTTGAGTTGTCCACGAACATTTCGGCATTGACAGAAATGCGTTTGCCCGACTTTATTGCAGCGCTGGCTGACCTTGTGCCTCCGATTCAGCGAACATTTTAAGAACCGCCCGAATGAAAAAGGAATCTTCCTCCGGCCAAAAGAGCAAGACAGCAATTCCCCCCTACAAAAATCCGCGGTTGCCCGCCGAAAAACGAGTCAAAGACCTTCTCGCCCGCATGACGCTTGAGGAGAAGGCTGCGCAGATGATGTGCGTCTGGCAGGAGAAATCCACCAAGCTGATCGACGCGGACGGCAGCTTCGATCTCGAGAAGGCGAAAGCTGCGTTTAAGAAAGGCCACGGCATCGGCCAGGTTGGACGCCCGAGCGACGCAGGCAGCAATCCGGCAACTCCGGCGAGCGGACGTAACGCGCGCCAGATGGCCGAACTCACGAACGCAATTCAGAAATTCTTTCTCGAAAACACACGGCTCGGAATCCCCGTCATCTTCCATGAAGAATGTTTGCACGGTCACGCTGCCAAACATGGCACCAGTTTTCCGCAGCCCATTGGTTTGGGCGCGACGTTTAATCCCGAACTCATCGAGCGGCTGTTCACAATGACCGCGGAGGAAGCGCGCGTTCGTGGAACGCATCAGGCGCTCACGCCGGTGGTGGACGTAGCGCGCGATCCCCGGTGGGGTCGCGTTGAGGAAACGTACGGCGAGGATCCGTATCTCGTCTCGCGGCTCGGAATCGCCGCGGTGCGCGGCTTTCAAGGCGACGCGACTTTTCGAGGCAAGAAGCGTGTCATTGCCACACTCAAACACTTTGCCGCGCACGGCCAGCCGGAATCGGGCATGAATTGCGCGCCGGCCAATGTTTCGTTGCGAGTGCTTCGCGAGACATTTCTCTTCACGTTCAAGGAAGCGCTTCACAAGGCCGGCGCGATCAGCGTCATGGCTTCCTACAACGAAATTGACGGCGTGCCATCGCATGCGAACAAATGGCTGCTGCGTGATGTGCTGCGCAAGGAATGGGGCTTCAAGGGCTTCGTCGTTTCCGATTACTACGCGATATGGGAACTCGGCAACCGGCCCGACACGCACGGGCATTTCGTCGCCAAAGACAAAGCGGAATCGTGCCGGCTTGCGGTCGACGCGGGCGTGAACATCGAATTGCCTGAGCCGGATTGCTATTTGCATCTCATTGAACTCGTCCGCAAAAAGGTACTGAGGGAATCGCAACTCGACGAATTGGTCGCGCCGATGCTGTTGTGGAAATTCAAGCTCGGCCTTTTCGATGATCCTTATGTGGACCCCAGGGAAGCGGAACGCGTCGTCGGTTCGGAAGCGAACGCGCAACTCGCGTTCGAGGCCGCGCGGGAAACAATCACGCTGCTCAAGAACGAAAACAATCTCGCGCCGCTCGATATTTCCAAAATCAAAACACTCGCCGTCATCGGGCCGAATGCGAATCGGACGTTGCTTGGCGGCTACAGCGGCGTGCCGAAACACGAGATCACCGTGATCGACGGCATCAAGGCGAAGGTTGGCGACCGTGTGAGAGTGCTTTACAGCGAAGGCTGCAAGATTACCGCTGAGGGCGGGTCCTGGCAGCGCGATGAAGTGTATCCGAGCGATCCCGAACAGGACCGCAGGCAGATCGCGGAAGCGGTGGAAGTCGCGAAGCAGGCGGATGTAATCGTGCTCGCCATCGGCGGCAACGAACAGACGTCACGCGAAGCGTGGAATCTCAAGCACATGGGCGACCGCACGAGCCTCGATTTGATTGGGCTGCAGCAGGAGCTCGTCGCCGCAATGCTTGCGACAGGCAAGCCGGTGATTGCATTCTTGTTCAACGGACGCCCGCTCTCGATTAATTTCTTAGCCGAACACGTGCCCGTGATTTTCGAGTGCTGGTATCTTGGCCAGGAATGTGGCCGAGCGATTGCAGACGTTTTGTTCGGCGACTTCAATCCCGGCGGCAAACTGCCAATCTCGTTCCCGCGTTCCGCCGGACACCTGCCCGTGTTCTACAACCACAAACCCTCGGCGCGGCGTGGTTATTTGTTCGATGATGTTTCGCCGCTGTATCCGTTCGGCTTTGGTCTGAGCTATACGACGTTTGCGTTCAAAGACGTCCGGCTGAAGAAAAAGAAAATCGGACTGAAAGATTCGACGCAGGTTCTCGTGGACGTAACGAACACCGGGAAACGCGCAGGGACCGAAGTGGTGCAAATGTACGTTCGCGACCTCGTGAGCTCCGTCACGCGGCCGATCAAGGAGCTCAAAGGTTTCAAGAAGATTTCGCTGAAGCCGGGCGAAACGCAAACCGTTGCGTTGGACATCACGCCAGAGTCGCTCGCATTCTTCGACGTGAACATGAAACATGTCGTCGAGCGGGGCGATTTTGAAATCATGGTCGGCAACTCATCGCGCGACGCGGACCTGCAGAAAGTCGTTTTGACGGTGACGAAGTAAACCCACTCAACCCCCACTCCAAATGGCAGAGCAACACTTCCACCAAAAACTCTCGGTCGTCGAGAAGACCGGTTACTCGGCCGCCGACGCGGCCGCGAACTTCGTCTTCATGACGATGGTTCTCTTCCAGTTGAATTTTTACACGGATGTTTTCGGACTAAGTGCGCTCGCTGCTTCGGCAATTTTGTTGTGGCCGCGTTTGTGGGACGCCTTGGCCGATCCGATCGTTGGCATTCTGGCGGATCGCACGAACACGCGCTGGGGAAAATTCCGTCCATGGATTCTCTTTACCGCGCTGCCGTGGGCTGTCGTGATGGTACTGGCTTACACCACGCCGAAAGGATGGAGCACGAGCGCTTTGATTGCGTACGCAATAATCACGAACACTCTGCTCATGTCCATCTATTCGATGAACAACATGCCTTACGCCGCGCTGGGCGGCGTAATGACCGGCGATGTCAATGAGCGCGCAAGCCTGAACTCGTTCCGGTTCATCGCAGTGAACGCCGCTCAATTCATCGTCGGCGGTTTCACGCTGCCGCTGGTTGCGAAATTCGCCATGCAGCATGCCGCCGGCGGAACGGCCACGATCACTGACAAGCAATACGGCTGGCGGATGACGATGACCATTTGGGCAGTGTTGTGCCTGGTTCTGTTTCTCGTCACGTTTTTGACGACGAAAGAACGCATCACGCCGACCACGGAGCAAAAGAGTTCGCCAAAGCAGGATTTCCGCGACTTGCTGAAAAACAATCCATGGAAGGTGATGTGGTTCTGGACGCTGGTGCATTTTGCCATTCTCTCGTTCCGCGGCGGCGCGCTTTACAATTACTATCACCACTACGCGGACAAGGCGGCGATGTTTGACTGGCTGAGTAAATTCGGACTCGTTGCGCCGCCATTGGCTCCCGGCCAGGTGCCGGTCGGCTTTCTCGACAAATGGCTCGGTTATATCGTGCACGCCGATCCCTCGAATCTGGCAAGCTCAAACGTCGCCGATGTTTTCAACAGCATCGTCAACATGCTGAACACCGCGCTGATCATCGTCGTGATTCTCGCTTCACCGGCGCTTGCGAGAAATTACGGAAAGAAACTGGTTTGCGCGCTTGGGTTCGCGCTGGCGACAATCGGCACACTGGCATTCTACCTTTTAAGCCCCACCAATGTCTGGGGAATGTTGGGCATGACGGCGTTCATTGCGGTCGTCTATGCGCCGACGATTCCGCTGACTTGGGCGATTTTCGCGGACGTGGCGGACTTTTCGGAATGGAAGGTGGGACGCCGGTTCACCGGGATGGTTTTTGCCACGATTGGTTTTGCTTTGAAGTCGGGTCTGGCGCTCGGCTCGGCGGCGTTTCTATGGATTATGGCCGGCATGTTCCACTACGACACGCACGGCACTCCTGAATTCACCTTCGGTGACGTGAACAGGATTCCTTCGATATCCGATGTTTCTTCGCTGGCTGGAAGATTGAACGCGGCAACCAATCCGGTTTCCATCTATGTCAAAGAGCGTTTATCTCCGGAAACGGTGAGCACTTTGGCGGCAAACAATGCTGCCGGAAATACGGCGCTCGAGTCAGCGTTGATCCGCGACTTGAACAGGATTATCACGGACCCTTCGCTTTACAGCACCGACCGTTTTGCTGGCATCACGCTGCGGAAGGATACCGAAGATTTGCTCAAGAAAAAGAATCGGACCGAATACGACACTCGTTCTTTGAACCGTTTGCTCATGGAAGAGCAGTATCCCGAGGTTTCCAGGCAGCACAATCAGCCTCCCGATGCAAAACGCGGTTTCCGGGTTTCGAGTGGCGTCATCACCGGCGTCCTTTTCGCGATTTGCACATTCTTGCTGTTCTGCTATCCACTCAGCAAACAGACAACCATTCAAATGGCCAACGAACTGGCCGAACGCCGCAAAAAACTTTCCGCTCAACCCGCTTAAATCCAACAATTCTATGAAAACACGTTCAACCTTCTGCACTGTTGGCGCCGCACTGGCCGTGGCTCTCAATGGTATTTCCGTCCGTGCTGCGGACGCCGCCAAGCCCACACTCAAAGACGCCTACAAAGACGATTTCTACGTCGGCGTGGCGATTAATCGCCCCACGGTGCTTCAAGCCGTGGTCCAGGCCGACAACGTGAACCGGAACAACGAGCAACTCGCGAAAGACATTGCGCTCGTCAAAGAACAATTTAATCAGATTGTCCCCGAGAACGACACCAAGTGGGCGCTCATTCATCCGCGCGAAGGAGCTGACGGTTATGATTTCGCACCAGCCGACGCGTTCGTGAACTTCGGTATGAGCAATAACATGTATATCGTCGGACACACACTCGTCTGGCACTCCCAGACTCCCGGTTGGGTATTCGCTGGGACGAATCTGCTGCCCGGAGCCACCAACACTGCCCCGGCCCCCGTCGCCGACGCGGATGCATCGGGAACCAATGCGCCCGGCCGAGGGAGAGGAAGAGGCCGTGGTTTTGGCGGCGGTTTCGGAGGCTTCAACCGGAACGCGCCTCATGCGTCCCGCGAAGAGCTGCTTGAGCGGATGCGCGATCATATTCACACTGTTGTTGGCCGCTATAAGGGAAAGATCAAGGTGTGGGACGTTGTTAACGAAGCCATTGCCGATGGCGGTACGAATATCCTGCGGAGTTCGCCGTGGTCAGAAATCATCGGGCCGGATTTCATCGCCAAGGCTTTCGAATACGCCCACGAAGCAGACCCGGATGCCATCCTCCGCTACAACGACTATTCGTTGGAGAACCCGGCAAAACGCCGCAAGCTGATCACTTTGATCAAACAATTGCAGGCGGAGCACGTCCCGGTCGGGGCGATTGGCTCGCAGACGCACGTCAGCGTTTCTGGACCCAGTTTCGAGCAGGAAGATCAGGTGCTGACGGATCTCGAACAGCTTGGCTTGCCCATCCACATCACCGAACTCGATGTCAACAGCGCTCAGGGTGGCCAGCGCAATACAGGAGCGGACGTCGCCAACAACGCCGCGACGACCCAGGGCGGTTTGGTAAGTGACGCCGATAAAAGATTGGCGGATGCGTACGCGGGACTCTTCCGGGCGTTTCTCAAGCACCGCAATTCCGTGAAGGTGGTCACGTTCTGGGGCATGAATGACGGCGTCTCCTGGCGCAGACAAGGCCGCCCGCTGTTGTTCGACGCCAACGACGAGCCCAAGCCGGCGTTGGACGCTGTCATCCGCGTCGCGACTGAGGCGAAGAACGCTCAGTGATTGCTGGATACTGAAGCGCTGCGACAACGATAGACAGATTCGTGAGGGACGCCATGAATCGGCGTCCCTTTTATTTTCGAGAGTCACTCAGAAGCAGGTTCAGGCGTGCCGACGCGGTGACAGGAACGGTGATCGTTAATGAACCACAGCGTCCGGGCGCAATACAGCCATTCCCTTGTGGTAAGGAATGCCCCGGCGTTGCGCGACCATTAATCGCATCATTTCCTTGACGATTTGTTGAACTCCCGGGAAAGCGGAATGTGAGATGTCCGTGCGGAAGTGACGACACGAGGATGCGCACGAATGTTTCCATTGAGACGACGTTTCCGTAGAGAGACAGATTTGAAACGATCACATGCGGCCAGCAAGCCGGTATCACGCAAGAGCTGATGCTGCACTGCAAATCACCGCGAGAGTAGCCGAGCACGGGAAAGCTCCCGCGGCGCAGCACGGAAACCAGTTCATCCAGCTCAGATGGCAACAATCCAAAAACCGCGCGGGTAATTTCCGGCGCGCCGCTGATTCCGCTGATGCCATAATCGTACGAGAAAGGCGTCGGCAGGAACACTTCGAGTCCAGTAACTTCTTCGTTGCCCGACAAGCGCTCCAAACGAACGCACCCGAACTCCGCCGTCACGGCCCAGCCACGGGAAACGTCTTCCGGACCAAATGGCGCAATGCCCTCCGGCGTAGCCTTTCCCAGAAGTGCGAACACGCGCGGACCCTTTTGCAGAAGGCGCCACTCGACAGAACTATTAAGCGTGTTAAGGCGTTGCGACATTGCTTGGTGGAGCGACTGCAGTTCATGGAATGACCCGGAAGAATTTCCATGACCCGCATCGTTCAATGGAGCGATTCTAGATGCGCAAACATTCAAAATAAATCCGTAGTGTTATGGGCACCACGCCCGTATCTTTCGCGATGAGTCTGTTCGGACGCACGCCGTCTTTTGGCTTTATCTTTGTCGTGCCAAACATGATTTTGCCGTGTGACTGTCATCGAAGGGATTCAGAAGAGCGCGGAATTTCTGGCGAAAAAGGGAGTTGAAGCGCCAAGGTTGCACGCGGAATTGCTGCTCTCTCACGTTCTCAAAATGCCACGAATGAAGTTGTACTTGGATTTCGAGCGCGATCTCTCACCGTCCGAAATTGACAGCCTGCGGGAACTCGTCCGTCGCCGAGGGCTGCGCGAACCGTTGCAGCACATTGTCGGTTCAACATCATTTTGCGGACTGGAAATTGCCGTCAATCGACACGTTCTTATTCCGCGTCCGGAAACCGAGCTGCTCGCGGAAGAGGGTTGGAAGTTCCTGAATAGCGATCGTGCTGTATCGTCTGAACCCAAGAACGTGCTCGATTTAGGCACGGGCAGCGGTTGTATTGCTGTCGCGCTCGCGGCCAGGTGCCCCCAGGCCCGAATTCTTGCGACCGACATTTCGCGGGAAGCGCTCGCGCTGGCAAAACAGAATGCCGAACAACACGATGTGACCACGCGAATTGAATTCCTCGAAAGCGACGGCTTTGTCAGGTTGCGAAAGCCAATCCAATTTGAGCTCATCATTAGCAATCCGCCGTACATCCCGACGGCTGACATAGAATCGCTGCAACCGGAAGTTCGTGATCACGATCCGCGAGCTGCGCCTCGATGGCGGCGCGGATGGCCTCGATCACATTCGCCGGATCGCTGCTGAAGCACATTCATTTTTAAAACCCGACGGGCGCTTGATGCTCGAATTTGGCGATGGGCAAGCCGGATCAGTGCGCAACATCTTCGAGAAACAGAACTGGATTGTCGACGCGATCAATGAAGACTACAATCAGTGTCCAAGAATTCTGATTGCTAAGTTCTGACCGCTGCAAAACCAGAGGCACCCGGACTGAATTCTCAACAAACTCTTGTTTCAGCGGTCTAAGCACGAAAGATACTCATGGACAGCCTGCTCATTAAAGGCGGTGTTCCGCTCTGTGGTGATGTCACCATTAGCGGCGCGAAGAATGCCGTCCTTCCGATTATGGCGGCCACGCTGCTCACCGATGAACCTTGCACCATTCGCCGTGTGCCGAACCTGAGCGACGTCAAATTCATGGGGCAGATTCTAACATGGCTTGGCGCGCAGGTCCGCTTTGAAGGCGATATGGTCCATGTTCACGCAAGGAAGATCAAAGGAACCGGCGATTACGATCTCGTTCGGAAGATGCGCGGATCGATTTGCATCATGGGCCCATTGCTGGCGCGCCTGAAGAAGGCGACTGTTTCGCTTCCTGGTGGCTGCGTCATCGGTGCGCGTCCCATTAACCTCCACCTTAAAGGCTTTGAAGCGTTAGGCGCTAAAGTGACGATTGAAAATGGTTACGTCCAGGCCGGTGCCAAGCGTCTTGCTGGTGGCGAGCTGTTCCTGGGTGGCCGCGCCGGTTCGACCGTACTCGGCACTGCGAACATAATGATGGCTGCTACACTGGCTGAGGGAGTAACAACCATCGAGAGCGCGGCATGCGAACCTGAAATCATGGATTTGGCGAAATTCTTGAATTCCATGGGCGCCAGGATCATCGGGGCGGGCAGTCCGACGGTCACGATTTCCGGAATGAAGCAACTGCACGGTGCAGAACACGAAGTCATTCCCGACCGCATTGAGGCCGCGACTTACGCAATCGCTGCGGCCGCAACGGACGGCGAAATCACTCTGCACGGCGCGCGGGCGGACCATATGCATGCAGTGCTCGACAAGTTGCGCGACGCGAGTGTCCGCATTGATCGGACGGGAACCACCATCACCGTCCGCCGCAATGGCCGTTTGAAACCAGTGGACATCACAACGCTGCCTTATGCCGGTTTCCCAACCGACGTTCAGGCACAAGCAATGGCTTTGATGACGCTCACTCCAGGGATCAGCATCATTACCGAGCGGATATTTGAATCGCGCTTCATGCACGTGAGCGAGTTGGCCCGATTGGGTGCGGATATCGAAATTGAGGGACCCAGTGCCATTATTAAAGGTGGAAAGCCATTGAGCGGCGCTCCGGTGATGGCAAGCGACTTGCGCGCGTCCGCAGCGCTGGTCATTGCTGGATTGGCCGCACGGGGAACTACCCAAGTGAATCGCGTTTACCATCTCGACCGTGGCTACGAACAGATGGATGCCAAACTGCGCAAGTTGGGCGCGCGCATCGAACGTGTCGAGGAGACATGACGAGGTTTATCTCCGTCCTAATTCTTGCGCTCGCACTACTTGGCGGATGGAGCTTATACCGGTATTGGGAAAGTATCCAAAATGATAAAGAGGTCGCTCGGAAGGAAGCTGCCGCGCGCACAGTCACGCCAGAACAACTGTCGGGCATGCCGCCGGACTGGGAACCATCATTGCAGGCGGCCGAACAGCAGGGGCCTTTTGCGTTGCGGAAATGGCTGAAGACGTATGGATTCTACGTGCATGACCCGCGCAAGGCGTGGATCGAACTCGATTACTGTGCGCTCATAGCGCGCGAATCACCCAATGAGGCGAAACAGATCTTTTCGGAGGTTAAGCGGCGTACTCCACCTTCGTCACCCATCTGGCCACGCATTCATGATTTGGACAAGACTTACCAATAAAAGTGGTGTGTCACGTACCCTTCATTTAAAGACAACTGAGTAATCCCATTCTACTCGGACGCGACGCAGCGAAATTCCAATCTCACGGATGTGGTCAAACAAAGCACGAAGGCCGTCACTATCGTGACGGCCTTCGGTCAATCAAGAGTTTTCCAAATGAAAGAATCAGCGATTCAAAAAGCGGCGCAACATGCTCATCGAGGCCAACCCAGCACCGAGAAGCATTACCGTCAGGCCACCATCTGGTACCGCTGTGTTGCTCGATGAGAACGAGAATGTTTGACCACCGGCATTCGCAGTGAACACCCATGTGCCTACTGTGTCGTCAAAGCCGGTGATGTGCAGCATCCCCACTCCTCGCAAATCCAGCGTGTCGGACGTTTGATCAGAAATTGTGAGGGAGCTCAGGTCGAAACTATAGGTCTTACCACCGGTCATAAAGGTCCAAAGGGGAATGACCGAGCTGCTAAACGGATTAAACGTAAACGGCGTCATTGTAACTACGGGACTGCTCAACCCGGTAGGAACAACGCCATAGGCGCCGGCTACACCACCTCCTGGAATCAATACGTCATTAAAGCCGATAAATGCTGTCGCCGCACCGACGGATCCATTTAGGGTATATCCACCTGCCATGGAAATTCCTCCCGTTATTGGGATCGCTTGCGAGGTAAAATTCCCCATCAAATTACCGATCGCCACCACTGCCACTGCCATCTTCGTAATTTTCATTTTACAACTCTTGGTTATCCCGCGTGTTCTTTTTCCCATGTACATTCTTAGCACTGCTGGTACCATAGCGCTGTGCAGAAAGAAAACGATCTTTTAGATCACTATATTGCAACGACTTATTTCTATTTACCGATCCGATGTCCACGCAGGCTGTAAGAAGGCAATTGTAATAGGCACCGACGTCAACTGTGGTTCAGCCCGATATGCAATCTATAATTCCTCTGCGTTTCCCCCTAAGAGTAAACGGCTTGGGAATGTCTTAAACAAAACGTCGGGATCGCGACGTTTTTTCCGCTCATTCTTCTTGAAGTTAGTGACTGGTTGGAGCCTGTTTACACTTTGAGCTTTGCCCTTGATGACAGCACTTCCTGGTCAAATACTGCGGACAAATCTCATGGACCAAGCAATATCAGAGAATCGCAGGGCGGTTTCATCTTCGTCCATGAAGCTTCTTTGTATTCTGCTAGCGTACTTTGTCATCCAATTATTCTTGCGTGTCGCAATCTCGGATAGCACTGACCTTGACGAATCCGAGCAGTTGATTCTGACGCAGCAATTACATTGGGGGTACGGACCACAACCCCCTCTCTACACGTGGATCCAGATCGGATTTTTCAGACTTTTTGGACTATCGATCTTCTCTTTGGCATTGTTCAAGAACATCCTGCTTTGCGGCACTTACTTTCTTACTTATGTCAGCGCCCGAATTATCACACGCAGTTCTTTATGCGGAATCGCGGCCGCTGCTTCGCTTTTCTTCATCCCCCAGATCGCATGGGAATCACAAAGGGACCTGACCCATTCAGTCCTCGCTTCAACTCTGGTGATGGCCACTTGGTTCTCGTTACTCCGGATTCAGTCTCGTCACCGGTTACTTTCATACATTGCATTCGGTATCTCAATGGGACTGGGATTTCTTTCAAAGTACAACTACGTAATCTTTTTGCTCGCGCTGCTTGCATCGCTTCTTTCTTTGAAGGAATTTCGCGCTTTGCTGTTATGCAAAAAAATGCTCCTTGCCGGAGCTGTCGCTCTGATGATTGTGTTGCCAAACGTGCTGTGGGATGATGCATCACCGCGACCTTACTCTATCGACTTCGTCCAAATTCGCCATTACTGGAAGCCAAGTGCACGGGATTTTGTCAGGACTTGCCAACGTCCTCAAATCAACGCTGACATTTCTCGGGCCGTCAGTAGCGATCCTGACCGCGATTTTCTACAGCCGGTCCGAGATTCTACCTCAAGTTAGAACACCTTTCGCTCGCCTGATGTTCAGGAGCATTATTGTCTCCTTCGGCCTGATAGTCATCGCAATCGTGATTTCTCACGCCACAGACATCCGCGATCGCTGGCTTCAACCTATATTGGTGTACACGCCGGTTTTGATCATCGCCGTGCTTCAAAACCGGCTGGATGCGCGACGTCTCAAGAGGATTCTCATCTTGGCGGGACTAGTCATGCTTCTGGTTCCAGCACTGCTCGCTGGGCGGGTTCTGTTCGCCAAACAACTTCATCGAAAGCAACCTTTCAATGAACCCTACAAACAACTGGCGGCGCAAATACGCAACAGCTTACGTGACGTTTCGGTTGTTGTGGCCGACAGCAAATTGCTCGGCGGAAATCTTCGGCTGAGTATGCCGGACAAGATCTTTGTCACTCCGGAACTCGTACCCATTTTCGCGCCGGAATCCTCACGTTGGGGCTTCGTATGGAACACCGCCAAGCAATCGGCGCCACCCCAAGGGCTAATCGATTTTGGAAAGCAAGTGGGATTCAACCTGACCAACGCTTTGGCACAGTACTTCGTGGCGAACTACAAATTTGGAGATCCACGACAAATGAGAGTTGGAGTCATTATTCCACCGCAAAACTGAATTTGCTCTCCGTCGATCTCGTGAAACCGCAGGCGATTTCTTACATCGACGACGCGAAAACGCGAAATCGCAGTGCAATGCGAGGACGAAAGAAAGCCTCAGGTCACATCAAGAGCCGGCTACAAAATGATTATCGTGCCCGGGAATAATAAGGTCCGCAAGTTCGGCGATATTTTTCATTGTCGCCACTCCCTGCTGGGATCCGCAGCGTTGTAAAAGTTTTGCCGATCACGGAAGAAATCACGAGTCGCTATCGCGTCACCAGCGGCTATGATCGACAGTCCATCACAATCAAAGCGCAGGCTGTGATGCGACGGCGTATGGCCGGGGGTGGGAAGAACCTCAATCGATTCGAACAGATATCCGGTGACCGGCTCAACGTGGCCAGTCAATTTCCCGGATCGATTTAGAATTTCGGCGGCGCCCGGTCCTGCCATCCAGCGGGCATCGGGAAAATGCGAGAGTCCGCACCAATGGTCCGAATGGTCGTGGGTGACGAATACTGCGGTAATATCCTTTAATTTGAGTCCGGTGCGGCGATCCAGCTCGCGTGCCATATCTGCTGCATCGGCCTCTGACGGATCCACCAACAACCGAAATCCTTCGCCGCTGATAAGCGTGCAGGTGCAAAGAACCTTGCGCACCGCTTTGTCGTTGGCCTCGCCCCAGTATCGGTTGCGCGATAGATTGCCAATCGTGATGACGTCCCACCGTTTTATTTTGGAATAGGCTTTGCCTTTTGCAGCTTGGCGCAATTCCGTCGTGTCGCCGGAGGCAACGTTGGCACCTGCAATTGTTGCGAGTAGCGTCGCACCTGTTTGGACGAGGAAGGTGGCGCATGAACACTGATTATCCGCGGCATGGGGCAATTTCATAACAATAATTTCGCTCTCACGATTGAACTTTGAAAGGCCACTGCTTCGGAATCAAGTTTGTAAAAGTTCCCCTTCATAATCGATGCGCAAACGTTGCCTTGCTCATCCGTACTGGGAAGAAATATTTTCCGACCCTGCACAATGCCGTGTGCTCGCGCAGGAGCGAGCTGGGTCCTTTTCTCTCAGGCCCGTCGTGAGCGCCGCTGTCAAAGGGCATAATCCTCAATTCCGGTTACCGTCCTAACGCAACAAATTCATTGTTGAAAACCAGCCCGCGATGGCGGCCCCGATTCGTCTCGGAGCAAATCGGCTGCTTGCACCCAGCCGCTACCTTTGAGAAAGTAGCCGCATGAGCTTGATGTTTTGCGCTGTGCTGCTTTTCAGATGTGCTACCAGTGTTTTACTCCCGTTCGCACCGCAACAGTAGCATAACAGGCATGGGAACGGCTGATCTCAACGCACACTCAGTTCGCAATTGGTTTATCGCCGGTGTGGCGAAATGGCAGACGCACAGGACTTAAAATTTGAAAATTAGCCATTTCCACCGCTTTCTCGCCGTTGCTCATTACACGCACAAAACTACTGTAAACATTGGCGCAATATCGCTTTTGCATTGCCGCAGCTAACTGCCTCTGGCGAGCTGCGGAAGTAGCACAAAAAGTAGCACAAACGGTTTTTCCAACCTGCTGGCCTTCAAGAAGACTCTCCGTGAACGAAAGTCCTGTGCGTCTGTGCTACTGATTTTTCTCCTGCTTGCACTGCTTCGAGTCCATTAAAAAACATCGCCGTTCGCGTTCACGTGTTTGTCATTTGCCTGCTGACTTCCAAGCCAAGCCAGTTGCCAACCACGAGAACGCTCACTTTCAGGCTGACTGGTCGTAGTCAATTTTGAAGCCAGCACTGCGCCCGCTCACCCTTCGCAGAACTGGTTTCAAAACCGATACCACCAGGGCAAATCTCGCGCGAACGGACGTATTCGGTTTGCGTTCATCAGTGCCGCGATTCCCACCGCCAGGTGCCTTCAACATTTTTTGCCTACTTGATTCATCCCACGGGCGCACACACTTTCGGCTGACTCTCCGCGGCTCGGTCACACGCGAAAAAACCGATACGCCAGTCCAGCCCATTGCTGCGCCAAAGCTCCCCGACCTCTGCCTTCCCAAATAGAACCATTGCACACTCGGGGATACAGGCATACCATCGCCTCACAAAGTTGGTCATCACAACAAGTGGACATGAAGACTTACGATTTGAAAAATGCTAACCCGTCCCCCACCACCAAAGACTCATTTCTCGCTGGTCTTGTCTTTGGCTTCGATGTTGGTACCGGCTCGATTGGCTATGCCGTTCGCAAGGGCAATGATTTCAAAGACGTCGGTGTGCTGATTTGTGACAGCGAGGGCAGCGACTTGAGCAAACGCCGCGATTTGCGCCGCCAGCGCCGCACGCTCCGCAGTAAGAAATACCGGCGCCAATGGTTTGCCAAAGAATTGGCCAAGCTTGGCCTACCGAAACCTGAAAATCCGCCAAACGATCCAATTTTACTCCGCCTCCGCGCGCTCAATGGCGAAGCATTGAAGCCGGAAGAACTTCATGCCGCGCTGACGCATCTTTTCAAACGGCGCGGTTACAGCAAAGTGCCGTGGGCAAATGTGGAGAAGGCAGCCAAGGAATCCGTCAGGTCAAAAAAGGATGACGACGATGAAGGAGTGAAAGAAAAGATCGAAGAGATCAAGGCAAAGCTGGGCAGCAAACATCCGTGCCAATTCCTTGCCGAGGAAAAGGCAAGAGTTGGCAATAGCCCGACTGACAAATGGGCACGCAAAATTTATTGGCCGCGTGAACTGTTGCGGGGTGAATTTCTCGCCATCGCCGAAGCGCAAAAGAAAAGTTTCCCGAAATTGGCCGAGAAAACCGACTGGCTGCTCTACGGCAATTCACAGCCTAAAACAAAAGCAGGAGAAATTTACCACGTCTTTTTCAAAACCAACGAGGCACGCAATCCCGGCGTGCTTGGTCTGCGCTGGCCTCGTTTCGACAATCGCGGCCCGGCCCTGGATTCCTTGCAGCCCGTAGATGAGCAAGGCCGCCCGTTACACGTTGTCCGCAAAAACAAAGAAGCCTTCAAGATGGCACAATGGGAACTGGCCTTGATGAATTTCCGGGTGCTGAATTCAGACAAGACAGAAGCTCGATCCGCGCATTGATTTCCCACTCTTCATTGAAAACCTCCGCAACGAATGGAACAAGAAGGGCAAGGTCACGGAAGCCCGGCTCAAAAAGCTGTGCCGAGCCATTCAAAGAAAAGTTTCTATTGATTGAAGATCAAAAGCCGCTAACGCCTGAAACCGGCGCAGGTCGCGCCCGATATTCGTCGCCCACGCTGGAACTCATCCGCAAAGAAATTGGTGAAGGTCGCCGAGTTGACCCGCCACAGCCGATTTTACGCCGCCAGGGTGAGAATACGGAACAGGCGTTGAATGGTTATTTGGCTGACATCAAGCATCCGCTAGTGCGGCATCGGCTGGTTTTGTTTCGGCGGTTGTTGATGCAACTCACTTCGCGTTACGGCCAGCCGGACATGATTGTTCTCGAAGCAGTCCGCAGCCTTGCGCTCGGCCAGAAAGCCAAGAATGAATTAAACAAGCGCAACGAACAATTTCGGAAGGAACGGGAAACAGCGCGCGGCAATCTTGCCGCCGTTGGTAAATCAACCTCACGCAAAGCCATCACGAGATATCGGCTCTGGAAGGAAGCGCAAAGCACTTGTCCTTTTTGCGGAGAAAAAATTACACAGGACCAAATACACAACGGGCTGGCCGACATTGAGCATCTTGTTCCGCGCACCATCGTGGACTGCAATGAGTTCTACAACCTCAAACGGTCGCACATATTAGATGTAACCGTGAATTGAAAAAAGAGCGGACACCGTTTATGGCTTTCGCCAACACACCCGACTGGCCAAAGCTGAAAGCCAACGCAGAACGATGTTTTACCGGGCGCAAACTGGAAATCTTCATAAGCCCAAATGCCGAGGAATTAATTGAGCGAAAATCTGACCTGCAACACACCGCCTACATTGCGCGGGTCATCCGACATGTTTCGCTGATTCAACTCGGCTGGCTGAACGATGAAGGCCGCGACCCAACGCCCGAAAGACAAAATCCTGCATTGAGCTTTCAAGTCACCAACGGGCAACTTACAAGCCGGTTGCGGAAAGCGTGGGGCTTGAACCAAATTTTGCATCCACTCCCGCCGGACAAACGTTGGGATGAGCTTACCGAAGCAGAACAAAATCAGTTCACCGAAAAGAATCGCGGTGACTTGCGGCATCACGCGCTCGACGCGATGGTAATTGCATGCACGCTTCCCTGGCTGGCGCACCGCACCCACGGCGCAACGGATGAATTCGGCAGACATGGCTGGTGGACACAGGACGAGAAACAGCGCAGCAAAGCCGCCAATCCCATTTTCCCGAACCACGGCCAGATGCACGAGTGGTTAAAAAGGCGATTGAAAAAGTCGTCGTGCGTCATCACGTCTCGCGGAGCAATCACCAGCAGGCTTATGCCACGACGCTTTACGCCAAGAAAGCCAAAGACACTTACGTTGCGCGGGAAGTGTTCACTTCACTCACACCAAAAATCTTGGTAGCGTCTGGCCAGAAACTTTCGCGTCATATTGCGAGGCCGCTTGGCGGCGGTACTCTGACAAGAATCGGCAGACCTTGCTCGGAGAATTGAAAAAAACCAAGGGAAATATGCCGGAGAGCTTCACTCGAAAAACTCTGCTTTTCTCACTTCCAGAAATGGCGGGCGGATGATTGCCCGGAATTTCATTGGCCGTAAAGAAATCAAAATTCCCATCCGCAGCGTCCGCTGATCTGCCGTGAAAGATGATTCGACGGTTGTTCCGTTCAGCCCCGGCACTCATGCCTACGTAAAGCGGACTACCTACAAGGAAGTTCGCATCCACATTTCTGCCAACGGGAAGAAATTTCGTTCCGGCTCTTGTTCCATACTGGAAAGCACGACAAACCTGTTATGCGATGAAGCTATAAACGCGGCGCTTAGAACCGTTGCTACATCTAAAAAAGGGCAATAGTCGTCGAAACTGAAGAAGGCTCTATCCGCTGGCCACAAACCAGGGCGCTACATCGTCACTGATTTTGGGCAAGTCCAAGTCGTCATTGTTGCCGCACTACATGGCCGATAATGAGGACGCACGGATTGGTTTTGGCTTCCAAAAACCGGAATTAAACCACGCTGGCCTGAATTTATTCGTTGTCCTCGGTTATGAGCTACCACATCCTCCACCTGCTAAGCCACAATCTGAAAGTCCGCCTCAAGCTTGACCAGCTTTACATCACGGACCTGGATAGCGGCACGGAGAAAACCGTGCCGCTGGCGGATGTAGCCGTCATCGTCTGCGCGGCGCGGGACCGGAATTTTCCAGCAGTTCACTCCGGTGCATGGCAGAGTTGAATGTCCTGCTGCTTATCTGCAATGAGAAGTTTGAGCCGTGCGCCATCACCCTGCCCTATTATCGCCCCACAAACACGGAATTGCTCCGCCGCCAGATTGAATGGACGCCGGAATGGAAAACGCCATGTGGCGGCAAATCATCACCGCCAAGGTCCGCAATCAAGCCGCGAATCTTGCACACTTGAAACGGGCGCACACGGTTTTGGATGAAATCGCGAAGCGATGCGAAAAAGGCGGTGAATGTTCCCGCACAAAAGATTTCTCGTCGCCACGCTCACCGCTCCAAACGGGCCGAGTTCTTTATCTAACTCGCCCGATGCCTGCGAATCCCGCGCCGCCCGGCATTACTGGAAACACCTTGTTGCCGCGTTTGAGCGAATGGCAGGAGACGGACGAGAAACGCCGCGTTCCCGGCACGCGCGAAGGTGTGAACGGGATGCTGGATTACGGCTACGCCATTTTGCGGACGGCGGTTTTGCGCTCGCTGCCGCGCATGGATTTATCGCCGCCATCGGCATCGCCCACGCGCCGAAGGCCGGAAGTTTTGCGCTGGCCGATGACGTGATGGAACCGTTGCGCCCGTGGATTGACCGGGAGTTGCGCCAATTCGTGCAAGGCGGCAAAAGGCCGATGCAGGAGATGGATGCGACAGGCCGTCAGCGTTTTGCAACTCGAAGTTCCCATCAACCGGAACAAACTGCGGTTGCTGAACGCCATTGATGTGTATGTGCAAAGTTTTGCCGATGCCGCAATGACGCGGATGCCTTTGCCGTTAAAAATTCCGATGCTACCGTGAGTGACGAAGCCAACAATTCGCCCGGCGAGGAAGAATTGCTTGCCGGACGAACGACCGCGCCGTTCCAGATACGATGAGGCCGACACTGCTGGCAAAGCGTGGGAAAAATCTTCTCTTGCGATAACCAAACCGTTTCAACTTCAACCCTCAACCGCTGCCGATCCACCGGCCCGCCGTCGTTCTCGTGGCAGACAAGGACGCGACCCGCTTTGCAGCAAATATCGTATGGCCTGGGTGCTTGTTTTCTTTGACCTCCCCGTCGGCACGCCGGACGAACGCCGCGACGCCAACAACTTTCGCAAGGATTTAATCAAGGACGGTTATTTCATGGTGCAGTTCAGCGTGTATGCGCGGCCTTGCGGAACGGCCGACCGCGTGGAGACACAGGTGCGGCGGTTGAAAGCAAAAATTCCAGCGCATGGCGAAGTGCGCGGCCTGATGATTTCCGACGCGCAATGGGGACGGATGATTATCATGCGGAGCCAGCAGAAAACCGAGGCGGAAAAAATGCCGGCACAGATGAGTTCTTCTTAAAAAGAAGAACAGCGTAGAATTTCTCCTACGCCGTTCAAGACCTCGTAACCTCACAAACAGATCTTGCCGATGTTTGCTACCCTCTTTCGAGGCTGCGGGTGACAATGCAGTTCCGCAGGTTGGTCAACATATTTGAGATGATGCCCCCCGTCCAAAGGATGCAAACGTCTCGCCATTCTTCTTACTACTACCGCTCTTCCGCCGTCAACATAGTTTAGAATCCCTTGGACGGGGGGCAATCCCAAACGGATTCGCCGGGCTGTACATGGAATCAGTTTAGAATCCCTTGGACGGGGGGCAATCCCAAACCAAAAGGTGTCGCACGCACGTTTCCAAGTTTAGAATCCCTTGGACGGGGGGCAATCCCAAACCCCGAGTCGAGTTTAGAATCCCTTGGACGGGGGGCAATCCCAAACACCTGAGCGACGTAGCCGAGTTTAGAATCCCTTGGACGGGGGGCAATCCCAAACCGCAGCCGGACCTCAATGTAGGCGCGCCAGTTTAGAATCCCTTGGACGGGGGGCAATCCCAAACCCAAACGCCAAAACTGAATCGCGAACGATGTAGTTTAGAATCCCTTGGACGGGGGGCAATCCCAAACAATGAGCGGCGATGTGTCACCGTTCGACTAGTTTAGAATCCCTTGGACGGGGGGCAATCCCAAACGTGGCCATTAGCGCCAAGGCCATCGCGGCTTAAGTTTAGAATCCCTTGGACGGGGGGCAATCCCAAACGATGCGCAGACTGCCGGTTCGACTGCACGGCGTGTAGTTTAGAATCCCTTGGACGGGGGGCAATCCCAAACAGGAACGTGACAGATTGGAGCCACGATTCAGTTTAGAATCCCTTGGACGGGGGGCAATCCCAAACCCCAAGATGGCGAAGCGGAGTGTGACGCCCAAGTTTAGAATCCCTTGGACGGGGGGCAATCCCAAACAGTCGAATTCAGCGTGATCTTAGCGGATAGTTTAGAATCCCTTGGACGGGGGGCAATCCCAAACCGCCGTTTCGCTGGTGCGATAACGGGCGAGCGAGTTTAGAATCCCTTGGACGGGGGGCAATCCCAAACACGCACTCCAAATCGCCACTCACCGGAATGCCAGTTTAGAATCCCTTGGACGGGGGGCAATCCCAAACGGCAACCAATGCCTTGACGGAATCAATCGTAGTTTAGAATCCCTTGGACGGGGGGCAATCCCAAACCGTGAGGTTAATCGATCCGGAGGCAGCAACGTTTAGAATCCCTTGGACGGGGGGCAATCCCAAAGTCAGTAGTTAACTAGTTAATTCACTCCAAGTTAGACATCCCTTGGACGGGGGGCAATCCCAAACAGAAAATTTCCGGCTCCCGGGTTGGTTCAAGTTTAGAATCCCTTGGACGGGGGGCAATCCCAAACCTCAGTGACGCGTGTTGCGCACATGAGAGTTTAGAATCCCTTGGACGGGGGGGCAATCCCAAACGGTTCATCATGATTGCTGTCCACTCGAAGCAGTTTAGAATCCCTTGGACGGGGCAATCAACGTTGGGACGTGAAGACCGTCGCACGCAAAAGTTCTATAATCCCTTGGACGGGGGCAATCCCAAACTCCACAGCATCAGCAATGGTGCCGTAAATCAGTTTAGAATCCCTTGGACGGGGGGCAATCCCAAACAGACCGTGTTGGGCAACTTGCCTTTTCGCCCTTTGTTACTTTGAAAATTCCTTTAGTCAGCAACTTGCCCAACACGGTCTGTTAAGACTGAACCACCGCGCACGGATACAAACTCGTTTAACTAATGATGGTCCCGGATTTAACAACTTTTCATTGAGGACAGTTATTAGACTATTAAACAAGGTTAAGGGGCAGGCCGGCGCGCTACGCGCATCCGGCCTGCCCCATTCACCGTACCCCTATGCCGCCATCTGTGCTTCCTTGATGACGAGCCGCTTGTCCCGTTCTTCCCAGCGGATCACTTTCAACGTGACTTGCTGGAATTCCGGCAGCTTCGGAAACTCGACGACTTTGTCGCCGTCCAGTTTCACCTTGCCGTCTTTCAGGTCCGGGTATTCCTCGAATACCGCCATGCCAGGTTGCAACGCCAGTTCATGCCGGACGCAGACGATTTTTCCTGAACCGTCTTTCCGGTTGAACACTTTCGCCGTGCTCGACATGACCACGCCGACAACAAACAGACCGTTCAGCTTTTGCGCCTGGAGCAGTTGACTTTGTATTTTCAGCCATAATGTTAATCCCTCCTTTCTGTTGATGATGATTTCCCCGCTGCCTTTGTAGCGACCATCCAGCGCAGCGGACAAAACCAGATGGTCGAAAATTTCTCGATACGGCACTCGAAATTTCACCGTTCGCGCTTTGCCGTTCTGCCGGATCACCCCATGCACGCCCAGCGCCAGAATCGTTCATCCATCGTGTACCGATGCCGATGTCTCTTCTCTCTGAATTCATCTAACGCACCCTTGAGCTCTTGGCTTTCGGTTCAGCCTTGAGGAATCCTTTCGTCGTTTGAAACACGCGCAGTCGTTTTCGCTTCTTCACCCACTCCGGCAGCTCATCGGATTTGGTGACGTATTTCAGCAGGTAATGGAAATCGCTGCGAGTGATTCGCTGGGCCTTCACCCACCCCAAACCCCACAACTCCGACAGCAGTTCCTTGGGCACGAATCGCTGCGTCAGAAACATCACGTGGTAATGCACCCAGCCGCTTTCGTGAAATTCCACCTTGATGCAATACGGCGCATCGATGACGTAGTGTCTTCCCTTCGTGCTCTACGCCGTGCCGGAGTTGGAAGAAAACCTTCCGCAACCAGTCCCGGCTGTTTTCAAACGCACTTTCCTCGTTCGCGTACGCTTCGGATCCACCGTGAACGTCAGGAACAACTTTCCACTCACGTCCGGCAGCCTGTCCCAGAATCGCGCCAGGACTTTGAAAATTCCGATCGGATGAAACCACGATGCGGGAACGAATTCCTTGATGGTCTGCTCGCTCAGAATGTTTGCGGCTTTCGTCGGCAGCGCTTGAACCCCACCCCCACCTCCTTGGCTTACGGTTTCTTCGCGTGATTCCCCAAGGTGATTCACAGCACGACCTCCTTGCGTGACGGAACTTTGTGCACCTGGGCGAACTCTCCACTGGCAGCGCGACGGTTGAAATCGTCAATGGCCTCCTGAGTGAGATATTGCCGACCGGCGATGTTGACGGTCTTGAGCCAACCCTTCCGGCGCCAGCGCCAGCCCGTGATTGGAGAAACGCCAACGTCCGACAGCCATTTGTTCAGGCTGACGACCGCGACCGCCCCGTTTGAGTTGCGGCAAACTTTTTGCACAACTCAATTCTGAGTTGCGCAAGCGCAGATGCAATTGTAGAAACGGTCAGCGCGGGAGTTTAATACATACTTGTAAGCTATGCCTCGAAAACCTCGTTTGACCCATCCCTTGCGCGACGTGCGCCACTGCCTGAACATGACCCAGCCCGCTTTTGCGAAGTTCATCGGATGTTCCGCAATTACAGTTCAGCGCATTGAGAATCGAACGTTGAAGATGAGCGACAAGATAGCAGACAGAATTCTAGAAGCTACTGGAGTAAACCCCGTCGATTACGCGCAGGTCGAAAAGCCGTGGACCTCCACGGCGATCGCGTACACGAAGCAATCGTGACAAGACTACAGACGCTGGTTGAACGGCACCAGCACAATCTTGATTATTATTATTTCCATTCAGTCCGTTGGCTTGAATTGTTGCTTGTCTCCTCGCAACGAGCAGGCCACGAAAAACTTCATAGCGTCTTCGCCGCATTGCAGAAATCCTTTGCCGAAATCGCTGATGATTTTGATTTGAAGCGAAACATCCACGGTTTTCTGTTGGAACAGGGCCATGTGCGACACCGAACCTATCTGGTTCGCGACCTGCGCAAATTTCCAATTTACGCAGGTATCATTGACTTTTCCGACAACAAACGGTTCAAACCAGACAAAAAGATTCCCTTCGACATCCCCGATGGATGGATACTTGGATTCGCACAATTGGTCGAGAAGCCGGTATTTCCGAAGGAAATCGAAAAGACACTAAGAGACAAGCACTATATCATTGACGCTAATTATCCAATCCCTGATAGACCGGAATTCAAAGCGGTAAAAGACGCACTTCCCAAAGTGCTCTATTGGCGAATAAGAAAATTCCAGCAGACATTGACCGGCTTGATTCCGAGGCTCTCATTCACCTGCTCTCGTTTTCACAATTGCAGGCCCAAAATTTACACGCTCTGCCATCGCCTTGCGTGCTCGTTCGCAAGTGGCCATAGACCTTGCCGATAAGACTCCTCCGTCCTTGTGGCCAACCCACGCCGCAATCGTCATGAAGTCCACGCCGGTCATCACGCACATCGAGATGAAGTGATGGCGGCAATCGTGGAAACCGAAGTCGGCATTTTGGCTTGCGCTCCGCACCATCTCCAGAGACTCACGGAATGTCTTGGCCGGGAATGTCCTTTTCGCCGCGCTGCGGGATGGGAAAAGCCATTGCGAATCGGGTGCTCGCCGCGTTTTCATGTCCTTCAAATGCGCTTTGAGTTTCGGATTGAAATCCACGACGCGCATTCTCGTTGTTCTTCAAATCTTCGAATGCCGCCGGTGCGTTACCTGCCGGCGCAAGTGCAACTGGCCAGTTATCGAAGTCCACGTCATCCCATTGCAGACCCAGCGCCTCATTTCGGCGGCTCCGCAGTAGGCCATGAGCTTGATATAATCGACGAACTGTTGGGCGTTCTCGGTGACAGGGAATTGTGTTCGCCGTCTTTGTCCTGCTTTGTCTCGAATGCTGCCTCGCACAGCTTTTCCAAGTCTGTCGGTCGTGAACAGCGGACCGTTTTCGAGTGCTGGTCTTCAACGGTCTCAATCCTTCCGTCGGCAATCGTTGGATCAGTCCATCCGAAAGCGCCGCTTCAGCACAACCCGCAGCCCGATCACGTCCAGATTGATCGTGCGGGCGTACTTGGGATGCCACTGTCCTTTCTTTCAATCGCGCTTCAATGAAGCGATTGACGTGAACTCGCTTGATCTGGTCAAGCGCGCAATTGGCCGAGGTATCCGCCCATCGGCCAAGTATGGCCTTTTCCTTTTCGACCGTGCCTGGCTTCTTCGCACCTTGCCCGCTCCCGATGAACTCCAATAATCGCGTTGCGTACTCGCGAACTTCGGCGTCCGCTCAGACGGTGCGCAGCGTGTTGTCGCTCCGTTGCGTCTGCAGCCGTTTCAATTCCGCGATGGCCTGCGGCACGGTCTGAACCGGGTTGCTCTCCTTGTCCACCAAGTGGCACACGCGTACGTCTTCTTAATCCCGGTGATGGGATTCTCGATCGTTGAGCCGCGCATAGTAGCGCCCGTTGCGGACCCATAGTCCGCGAATTGGCTGCTTGCGCCCGTCTAGAACCTTTGCGAACGTAGGCGCATGAGATTGACGCTGTGTGCGTTGCTGTCTTGTGCTGCTTTCGCGGTTGCGTTGGTGCGCTTTCATACCGTTAACAGTGGCACAAATAGTAGCACAGCGTCAATCTCATTTCTGCTAAATCATACGTAAGTGTTTGTAATAAATACGTTGCCGGTGTGGCGAAATGGCAGACGCACAGGACTTAAAATCCTGGGACCATAAAAAGTCGTGTGGGTTCAAGTCCCACCACCGGCACCAAATCTGATAATCGTCAATGTTTATAGATGTTTTGTGGGTTTCTATCGTGGTTTTAAATTCTGTTTTTGTGTGTAAATCGTGTGTAATCCTTCATGGGATTCATAGTCATTCACTGTGATTCAGGCCATCACGTAGGCTTGGCGCAGCGAGAAGGTGGATTTCAAATTCAAAACATGTTTTGAATTTGCCAGACGCATATAGTTCCGCGCTGTCTGGTCGGTGATCCCCCTGCAATTCTTCTTCAGCCAGTTCAGGCGGATTTCAAACTTTGCACATGTGCAACATTTGCGAGCCGCGTGTAACGCTTCACCGTGTGATCTCTTCATCTCCGCGTAGTTCGCTTCGTGCCCGTGGATAAAGGGGATTTTGCACTTCACTCCGTTCTGAAAGCCGACGTGTTGCCGACGTGTCCCGAAAGGTGAACCCCGGTTATGGGGCACAGCACAAAACTATGAACGCCAGTGAAAGACAGTTCGACATGTTCCGACTAAACAAGGCGAAGGCAGCAGTTGATCTCTGTCCAAACACAATCCGCGCCTACGCCAATGAGGGGCTTCCAATCTATCGGCGAGGCCGAGCAGTATTCGTGTCCAAGACGGAGCTTCAGGACTTCATCCGGAATCCTGAATCCTTCAAAGAGTCAGCGACTCTTGTGAAGCGGCGGCGCAATCGTTTCTAACGGGCGCGTTGGAAGTTTAAAGGAACCGCAGACACCATGATGAACGAACCGCTTGCCGCACGCGGCTAAGGCTACACATGCCAAACCGTGTTATCAGAGAAGGCATCCTGAACAGTCAGCGCGTGAACAAGCTCACGGAGCCAGCGGAGTTGTTTTATCGCCGCCTGATGAGCGTGGTGGACGATTTCGGGCGGTTCTGCACATTGGTGGGCAATTTCCGAAAGAAAAGCCAACAAACGGTTAGCGCGAAAGAGCCATTCGCGGTACATGGAGGCGTAATTGAACTGAGATCATGAGAATTACTGAAGCTTTGCTCGCGGAACACCTAGTGTTCCATAACTTGTTCGATTACGTCGAGAGAGTGGCACCCGAGATTCAGACGCTGGCGGAAGTCAAGTCGCTGGCTGCTCTGATGGAGGCCCTGCTCAAGGCCCACTCACAGACAGAGGACGAACTGCTGCTGTCGCCGCTGGAACATTGCTTCGAGCAAATTGGCCAGAGCGAAATGTTGCGGCAGGAACATGAGGAAATCGGCGAGGACCTGCTTATGGTTCAAAAGGCGAAACATGTCCGGAAAGCACGCGAACTGCTGATTGCAGTAGTAATTTCGTCCCGGAAACATTTCGACAAGGAAGAACGCATCATCTTTCCCATGGCCGAGCAGGTTCTCAAAAGCGAAACACTCGAAGAACTCGGTGAGATTTGGAGCAATCAACGAAACCAGCCGGTGGAATGAAGGAGCGCAATTGTGCGGCCCTATTTCTCAGCGAATTGGATTGGGATCTGAAGGAGAATTGTCTTCGCGCATTTCGCGTCGCGAAATGATTTCGAGCGCGGTATTCACTCCCGTCACCAACGCATTCACCCGCATTTGCAGCGGAAAATCCGATGGCGCCTCAAGCGTGTATGAGAGCCGCGTCTTGTGCGTAATCACATAGAACGCCTCAGGCCAATCGGACCGTGAGCGCAGATCAATGTTCGGTCGGATGATGCCATCTTTTGCGGGTCGGTCCTCAATCAATTCTGAGAGATCGATGAGACATACCTCTGAAATGCGATCGATCATCGCTTCCGCCAGCGAGGGCTGATGATCGGGATTCTGTTCGTAAACGTAGAACCCGTGCGACTCCCAGTCCTCGTGCAACAGCAGGCAGAGATCAAATTTCGGCTGACGTTCGAGCCATGCGATGTGCGCTGTAATCTCTTCAGCCACGGGTTTAAGATACTCGCGATTCAGGTCAATGCCTCTGGAGTTTTGACGGCAGTTCAATTCGAAGCCAAGCGGATTCAGGCAGGGGCAAAGGCGAACGTCCAGGTTTTCGGGCCACTTATTTTCCTGAAGCAACCGGAACGCGGCAAGCGGACTCGCCGGTTCGTCACCGTGAATGCCGGCTGAAATATAAATGCGAGGTGCAGCACCGGATCCGTCGTGAGAATGCGGCGGACGGTGCAGCGCGAGCAGTTTCAACTCGTGGTTTTGAAAGAAGACTTCCGAAGTCCAGCCGTGTTGATGCGCGGCGGATTCGACTTCGCGCAAGATCGAACGGATATCGATCGTCTCGCCGCAATAGCGATTGACGTTTTTACCAAGTCGTTGCACCTGCAAATTTTCAACGCAAAGGCACGGAGACGCAAAGAGGTTTTTGACCCGGGCATTTCCTCGCGAGTTATTTCGCCAAAGTCGCCTCCGCCTTCCACTCCTCTTTCCCGCAACCGCACCCACCTTCCTCCTGATCGCTAAAACCATGGTTGTCCCAACTCGGATCGAGGCCGAGATCCTTGAGCATCTGCAGGTCTTTTTCGACGGGTTGATTCAGCGTGGTGAGATAATTGCCGACCATCAGCGCGCTCGCGCCGGCCATGAAGATCATGCTTTGCGCGTCGCGCAGATTCACCGTGCGGCCGCCGGCGATCATGATTTCCTGACGCGGCAGAATGAACCGGAAGCACGCGATGGTCTTCAAAATCTCCATCACCGGCAGCGGCGGATTGTTTTCAAACGGCGTGCCCGGGATCGGATTGAGAATGTTGATCGGCACGACGTTCGCGCCGATTTCCTTGAGCGAAAACGCAAGGTCGCAACGGTCTTCGCGCGTCTCGCCCATGCCGATGATCCCGCCGGAACAAATCTTGATGCCGGCCTTTTTCAAATAGCCGATGGTCTCGAGGCGATCCTCGTAGGTGTGTGTCGTGCAGGTGTTCGGAAAGAAGCGGCGCGAGCTTTCGAGGTTGTGGCCGTAACATTCAAGCCCGGCTTCCTTCAACCGGTCGGCGACGCTCTGGCTCTTGATGATGCCGAGCGAAGCGTCGGGCCGCGTCTTGCCGCCGGCCTTCAACTCACGGATGCGGTCGCAGACTTCGTCGAGCATCGGGCCTTCGTTCAACCCTTTCCACGCGGCGACCAGGCCGACCGCGGTAACGCCGTTCTTGTTCGCTTCGTCAGCGGCTTCGGCAACAGGTTCGGGATCGACGAAGCCGTATTTGGGCGAACCGGTCTGATAAAACGACGATTGCGCGCAGAAGCTGCAATTCTCGGAGCAAGCGCCAGCCTTGGCGTTGACGATGGAGCAGAGATGAATCTTGTTCCCTTTGAAATGTTCGCGGATGCGATTCGCCCAGGACAGCAGGTCGAGAATGTCCGCGGTTGCCTCGCGATCGAAAAGCCAGAGCGCCTCGTCACGAACAATCCGTCCGCCACCCAAAATGCGTTCTCCCAATTCCGCAATGCGGGTATGGTTCGTCGCGTCAAAGTATGTCACGGTCATCCTTGACAGGATAGGAAGAGGAACACCGTCGGCAAGCCGGGAGTGCAATGAGTTGGAATCAAGTCGTACCGCGCTTGCCCTGGGGGCGGTGGGATTCAGGGAGAACAGGAAGCACGATGTCGTATCGCTGCTCTTCAAATTTGAGGACTAATTGCACGCTGGAGATTTTGTTCAATACGCAGAAGTCGATGGCAGAGGTGGAACTGACGAAATCCATCGCTTCCTCAGGATTGCGAGTCCAGGCATTGATGTCCTTGAAGTACAAACCGCTTTCTTTTTGCTGGAGCAGAATCCGCATAATCTGTTCTTTTCACCGAGCACCGAACCCACACGAACTCCCAAGAAAGCCAGCCAAGCGAGGCCGAACAGCGGTTTGGCTTGGTGCGAGGAGGATATAACGAAGCGCGTATGCAGGCAATGCCAATCTCGAGGGATTCCTTGATCAGCCTTGTGGAAGGGGCGCTCGAAATCTTCTAAGGATTGATAACTCCTAAAATGTTCTGGCGCGGAACGGGACCGTACTCGCGACTGTCGAAACTGTTTCCGCGATTGTCACCCATGACGAAATACTGGTTTCTTCCACATAACACAAGGGCCTCGCGGGCTTTGGAAGAAAAAGTGCGCGTGGCAACCTGGAGATACGGTTCTTTTAGTTTCGCTCCATTGACATACACGTCACCGTTCTTCAAAAAAACGCGTTCGCCGTCCATAGCAATAATCCGCTTTACAGCGAGGATGCCATCTGTCGGGTCTCTAATAACGACAACGTCTCCGCGCTGAGGTGCATGCATATGGTACGTCCAACGGTTCAGGAAATAATGGTCCGCATTCCGCAGTGTTGGGTACATGCTCTGGCCTTGAACCTGGACGGCTTCAAAGAAGAAGTGTGTTATTCCCAAATAGACCAAAAACGAGAAGACCAGGACGGCGAGAGTTCCCACAGTCCGCTCGATGGCGCCCGGCAACCAATCTCTTATGGTTCTTCCCCGCCCATAATATACCGGGGGAGTGATGGGAACCAATTGGGGGTCGGGAATTGAGATTTGCATGCTCATGTCTTGCTCTTCAGTTCTTGTCACGACTATGCCGAACGAGGGATTCTTAGGCAACATAGGATTAATACGCAAAAGATGCGCGGGACAACTACGGATAAGACCGGTGAACGAATGAATCCGCTCAATGTCTGATGTTACGACCCGATGAAGTCCAGTGGTTATCAACGGTACGGAATTGTGCTTCTTCTCGGCGGATTGGCGCTATTCGGCATCACTGTGCACCTGAATTTCACTCAGCCGGAATTCCTGGCTGTGGCTCGAATCCGGGTCCAACGGCTAGACCCGCGGACGCCTTACCATTCATCTCTCCAGGGAGAAAACGGCCTCGTTGTTTCCGACGTTATGTTAAGCAACGTCATTGAAAATCTCGGATTACAGCAAAAATGGGGAGAATGCTACGCCGGCGGCAAAACACTTGAATTGAGTGAGGCCACGCTGCGGCTTCGACAACATCTGGAACTCTCTCCGGTGCGCAATTCAGTCCTCGGAACTCCAACGGCGCTGACCGAAATCCGGGTCACTGATAACGAACCGCGCGAAGCCGCACAGATTGCCAATGCAATTGCAGAATCAATTCAACGCGAACACCTCGCGAGGAACCAGGAAGCGTCGACCACTTTAGAGACAACCTGGGAAAAACAATGGAAGGACCGCCAACAAAAAATCCGCGAAGTGCAGAATAAGCTGAATGCGCTACGAATTGATTTGCACATTTCAGAGCATGAAAACCCGGAGTCAGATTCCGACCCGGAAAAGCTGCGATCGTTCAACGAATTGAACGCTATGCTGACGCGACTTGAGGCAGAACTTCGCGATTTCAAAATTGACATCAAAACACCAGAGATGCTCGACAAGATCGCCATGGCCCTTGTTGAAATTGCAGACAGCGCGCAGCCACCACGTCAACCTGTTTGGCCAAGTGCGTTTCTGAAAACTTTTTTGTTTATCTCAGCGGCGAGCCTGACCCTTGCGGGGATGACACTCATTACAATTCCTCGAGGCTGAGCGCAAAACCAAGGAAGCGCCGTAATTAATCGCCCTTTGTTTGCTCTGTTGGACTCTTTCCAGGCGATACCTTGGCGATTGCGTCCCGGAGGTTCTCAAGCAGGAAGGGTTTGCTGATCATAAAGTCCACGCCCTTCAGAGGATTTCCTGAAGCATGAAGCATTTCGGCGTATGCTGTGATCATGACAACCGGCTGGCCCGGCGCCTTGGCTTTGATCGCGGCGGCCAATTCATCGCCTTTCATGGCTGGCATTGCGAAATCCGTAATGACAACATCGAATTTGTCCTTCTCGAAAAGCGCCAGCGCTTCCCGGCCGCTGTTTGCCGTTTCGACTTCGTGTCCATCGAAGGCGAGCATCATGCGAACGGCATCGCAGACGAAAGGCTCGTCATCAACGACCAGTATGCGCTTGCCTGAAACGGCTGGTGTCGTCATTGGATTTACTGGAAAAGCATCGTATCCCGAAGCACTAATAACGCCAGCCTTTTTATTTTTGAAACTCGAATAAACAGACGGAATTTCGAAGCGGATTCGGCCTGGCGGCGAACTCAGGATTACGCATCGAGGCAGTCGCGCACGGTTTGGGCGAGCTTTTCTGGATGGTAAGGCTTCTGCAAATAATTGAGCCCTCGATGTAACACGAATTGCTCACCTACAGCATCCGCACTATAACCGCTGGTAAAAATCACCTTGAGTTTGGGATTTTCCTTCTGAAGCTTTTCAGCCAGTTCATGCCCGTTCAGTTCGTTCGGCATGATGAGATCCGTAAGCAGCAAGCGAATCTTTCGTTTGCTGCGCTTCCAGAGTGCCAGGGCTTTTGCACCAGACTCCGCCTCCAGCACTTTATACCCGTAAGAAGTTAATACGTCGCAAACCAATTCACGGACGGGTAGTTCATCTTCCACCACCAGGATTGTCTCAGAGCCTCCGCGAATCACTGTCTTGAGAGAGCTTTCGCTCAGCCGCCTCCGGCTGGGTGCAGGCCGGGAGGTAAACGCTGAACGTGGCGCCTTTGCGTGGTTCGCTGTCCACTTCGATCCAACCTTGGTGTTGCTTGGCAATACCGTAGACAGTCGCCAGGCCCAGCCCGGTGCCCTTCCCTACCTCTTTGGTGGTGAAGAACGGCTCAAAAACGCGTCGTAGATTTTCGGGGGCAATTCCGCAGCCGTTGTCCGCAACACTGAGGCACACAAAACGACCCGTTCGAGCTTCAGGATGCCGCCGGAGATCGGATGGGTGGAAATCTAAAACGGAGATTTTGATGGCGAGTTTGCCCCCTTTCGGCAGCGCATCGCGCGCGTTAACTGCAAGGTTGAGGAGCACCTGTTCCATCATGCTTCCGTCAGCCCGGACGCAGGCCGGATAAGGCCAGTAATTCAGTTGCAGGGAAATGTCTTCCCCGAGAATTCGCCCGAGCATCATCGTCATGTTGCTGACCACCTGGTTCAAATCCAGCTCCTTTGGCTGCATCACCTGGCGCCGGCTGAAGGCAAGCAGTTGACGAGTCAATCCAGCCGCGCGTTCAGCGGCTTGAGCAATCTGATGCACTGATCGAGCGGCCGAATTGGGGAGGTTGGTTTCAGCCGCCAATAACGACGCGTGTCCGTGAATGACCGTCAGAATATTATTGAAGTCATGAGCAACACCGCCGGCGAGCTGGCCAATCGCTTCCATCTTCTGGGATTGCCGCAACTGCTCTTCCAGCCTCTTTCGTTCGGTAATATCCATGGCGACGCCGCGCATTTGCACCGGTTTGCCACCCTCATCGCAAACGAGCTCGCCTCGTTCCCGGACGATGCGCTCCTCGCCGCCAGGCAAAATGATGCGGTGCTCGAGGTCATAAGGCTCTCCGCCGCGAACCGAATGTGCTACCGCCGCCATGATGCGTCCGCGGTCGTCCGCATGAACCCTTTTTAAGAAGATTTCGTTCGTGATGGACAGTCCCTGAGGTTCGAATCCAAAAATTCGGTAAGTCTCATCGGACCACTGCAACCTGCCACGGTTGGCGTCCTCCGTATCCGTCAAATCCAACTCCCAGCTCCCGAGGTGGGCAATGCGCTGTGCCGACGCAAGACTTTTTTCGCTTTTCCTCAGCGCCTCGGCGGTCTTGTTGATTTCGGAAACATCATTCGCCATCGAAAGCAATCCTCGACGCCCTTTGTACGTGAGGAGCGACCAAGTCACTTCCACATCCATCAAGCTGCCGTCTTTGCGCCGATGTTTCCAAAGACCAGCCTTCCCGATGCCGCTCCCTGAGTGATTTCGCACAAATTCATTGAAGTACTGCGCCAACCTTTCAGTTTCGGTCGGCGGACGAATATCCTGAATGGTCAGCCTTCCGAACTCCTCGCGTGAATAGCCATATTTGCGGATTGCCGATTCATTGACTTCAAGAAAGCCGCCCGTCTCCAAATCCGATACCCACGTGGGAATCGGATTTGCCTCGAACATCATGCGATACTGCTTTTCGCTTTCCCTGACTCCCTCCTCGGCGCGCTTGCGGTCAGTAACATCGCGCGAGTTGATGACTAGTCCGGTCAACTCGGGATCGTCCAGACGATTATGCCCGATGGATTCCAGATGACGCCACGAACCATCATGCGAGCGGAAACGGAAATCTAAATTCAGCCTCAATGCCGGGTTCTGCAACGCTCGTTCGAATGTATTCAGCACGTTCGGTAAATCGTAAGGGTGAATGAAATCGAACGCATTCCTGCCCGAAAGCTCTGCGGGTTCGTATCCAAGGACGGTTTGTATCGAAGCACTGTTGTAGCGGAAGATTCCATCACGATCCAGAATTGTGAGGACGTCGAGAGAATTTTCCGTGAGCGTTCGGAAATATTTTTCGCGCCGTATCAATTCGATCTCCGCCTGCTTCCGTTGGTGACGCTCGTTCACCTCCTGCACCGCGCGGCGGATGGCGGGCACGAGGCGTTCAAGCCGATTCTTCAAAACGTAATCTGTCGCGCCGCAGCGAAGACTCTCAAGCGCGGCGTGTTCTCCGATCGTTCCCGAAACAAGCAAAACCGGTGTGTCAGGACTTTTCTCTTGGGCAGTTTGCAGCGCCTGGATGCCGTTGCATGATGGCAATGAGTAATCCGCGAGAATGAGGTCGAATGAATTTCGTTCCAGCGCTGTGGTGAAATGTTGAAAATCTGTCACGGGTGTCAATTCAGCAGGCACTCCCTCCTGCTTCAGCATCGCGGAAACAAGTGACGGAAAATCTGGATCGTCCTCCAGATGCAAAACGCGAAGTGGTCTGTTCGTTAAATCAGTGTTCACCTGCAAATGCGCAAAATCAGCACCCGTGATGCCAATATGAGGCGCCGAGAGAATCTGAATCCGAGGAACGCATGATCTTCCTGTCAACTTAACACACCCGGCATCCAAAAAATAGTTCAGTCACACAATGGAAGGGCGCGGAAATGAATGGAAAAAGTAGGCGGTGGCGTTCAAGAATTGGGGTTGTTCAAGTATTTGAAAAGGCCGACAACTCAAAGTTAATTCACCAAAACAGATCAGCAATGGCAGCTAAGGAAATTACTATTCCATTTCACGACGTCAAATTGGCCGGCGAGCTAAACTTGCCATCTGGTACGTCGGGGCTTGTGCTCTTCGCGCACGGCAGTGGCAGCAGCCGTTTTAGTCCACGCAATCAATTCGTGGCGCGGACGCTCGAGCGACACCGCGTGGGCACGCTCCTCTTCGATTTGCTGACGGAAGAAGAGGAGCAAGCGGAGGCGTACACCCGTCACCTGCGTTTCAATATTTCCTTTCTGACCCAACGCCTCATTGGAGCAACCCGCTGGGCTTTGGACCGGACGGCAACCAAAGACATCAACATCGGCTATTTTGGATCAAGCACAGGCGCAGCGGCCGCGCTTGTGGCAGCGGCAGAGCAGCGCGAAACTATCAGTGCCGTGGTTTCGCGCGGAGGACGGCCCGATCTCGCGGGCGATGCACTGCAGCGTGTCACCGCAGCATCATTATTAATCGTGGGCGGTGATGATAAACCGGTGATTCCGCTCAACGAAGCTGCTTACGAACGCATGCGCTGCGAGAAGGCGCTGCGTATCGTCCCTGGCGCATCGCACTTGTTTGAAGAGGCCGGCATGTTGGAAATCGTCGCACAGATGGCCGCCGAATGGTTTGGCGATCATCTGGCTCCGCTCACACAACACACCCCATGATTTATGGGACCTAGATTTCAGGATCGGTTCGGCGCCGGGAAATTCCTCGCGGCCAAATTGCGTCATTATGCAAAGGATCCTGGCCTCGCCACCGGAGCCAGCATGCGCGCCGCCGTGCGTGCGCTTCGCCAGCAAGATCCACCCTCGATCACCGTCGCAGTTCCCATTGCCTCGCGAGATACGCGATCAAATTCGTAATGAGGTCGATGAGTCAATTTGCGGTGAGACGCCGGAGCCGTTTTTCGCCGTGGGCACATGGTATTCAAACTTTATTCAAACCACCGACGCCGAAGTCAGCCACTTGCTTGATCGCGCCGCTCATGAGCGCCGCGTGCGTCGTATTCAGGAGCAAAAGGAGCGGGCGTTCGCTTCCTGATTTCAGTTTGTAATGCCAGCATGGAGACGATGACTGAGGTAGCTCCCGGTTTTCCCGGGCGGCATGCGAGCATCCGACGGCATACCCTCTCGCGCTCACCAAAGCATTGACACCCCTTACGCATCGGTTTCAATCTCGCCAGTGACGTTCCTCCATAATGCTGAAGAAACTTAAACCATCTCTTGACTGGCTGCTGATATTTGTACCCATTGCTTTCGCTCTTCGATATTGGCCACAGGCGCGGAACGATACCGCGCTATTCATCTGCTCTGGGCTGGCGATTGTGCCTCTTGCAGGACTGATGGGCCGCGCCACCGAAGAATTGGCGGAAGACATGGGGCATGGTGTCGGCGGGTTGCTCAACGCCACGTTCGGGAATGCGGCTGAGTTAATCATTAGCTTGATTGCGCTGCACAAGGGACTGATTGGAGTGGTGAAAGCTTCCATCGCCGGCTCAATTATCGGGAATGTTCTGCTTGTGCTCGGCGTCTCCATTGTGGCTGGCGGAATGAACTTCCGCGACCAGCGGTTCAATCGAACCGCGGTGCAGACGTCCACCACGTCCTTGATGCTCGCGGCGATTGGGCTATTGGTTCCAACTGTTTTTCACTTCACGGCTGCCGATCGTCCCGGTGGATGGAGCCCGCCAGTGCTTCAAAGCCTGTCATTGGTCATCGCTCTTGTGCTCTTCGCGACGTACCTTTGCACTCTCGTTTTTTCACTCGTCACACACAAGCAACTCTTCCTCGGGGCCACCGAAGCTGGATCGCCGAGCTCCGGATCGCTGCGTTGGTCACGGACGAAGTCATTGCTCGTTCTGCTGGTCGCGACGGCATTCGTGGCATGGTTATCGGAAATGCTGGTCGGCACGGTGGAAGCCGCCCGCGCGAGATGGGGTGTGACCGAAACATTTATTGGCATCATCGTGGTGGCCATCATCGGGAACGCAGCCGAACATTCCACGGCCGTTTGGATGGCGATGAAGAACAAACTCGATTTGAGCATCAACATCGCTGTCGGCTCCAGCCTTCAAATCGCTCTGTTCGTCGCGCCTGTCCTTGTCTTTGTGTCGTACTTCCTCGGGCAACCGCTGAACCTTGAATTCACCATTCCGGAAGTGGTGGCTGTGATCGTTGCCGTTTACATCGTGGCGGAAATCAGCAATGACGGCCAGACAAACTGGCTCGAAGGCGTTCAACTCCTCTCGGTCTATTTCATCCTCGCGACCTTGTTCTATTTTCTTCCGGCACGGCAGCCGAGTAAATCCGACAGAACTCTGCCAATCAACGCGTGCGTTCGGTGCTTGCCGACGGTTCGTATTGGCTCTACGACTATGACTCGCTTGGACAGGTGAAATCAGGAAAGAGATACTGGAGCGACCAGACGACCGTCGCCGGTCAACAGTTCGAATACGGATTCGATGACATCGGCAACCGGACAGGCACAAAAGCTGGCGGTGACGCGAACGGTTGGAATTTACGTCCTGCCAGTTACACCGCGGACAATCTGAACCGATACAGCAGCCGGGAAGTGCCTGGTGCATTTGACGTCGGTGGGCATCGCCTTGGGAACAAACGCTGTAACGGTCAATAGCAGCGCACCGTATCGCAAGGGCGAGTATTACCGCAAGGAGGTTTCCCGTCTCGAATGGTTCGGTTCCGGTGTGGCAACCGGTGAGCGTGGCGTCCAGCGGCGAGACGACAGTGAATGGAAACGTATTCGTGCCCAAAGATGGCCGAGAATTTCGGCTACGATCTCGACGGCAATCTCACCAGCGACGGGCGTTGGACTTACACCTGGGACGCTGAGAACCGGTTGATTTCGATGACGGCGAACACCACCAGTTGGCCCGCAGAATTCGCTCAAGTTCGATTACGACGCGAAGGGCCGGCGGATTCGCAGGCAGGTCTGGCCGAACAAGACCTGGTCAACAATCCGACGAACGACGTGAAGTTCCTGTACGATGGTTGGAACCTGATGGCTGAACTGGACGCGAACAACAGCAACGCCAAAGTGCGCACGTATGCGTGGGGCACGGACCTCTCCGGCTCGATGCAAGGCGCAGGTGGCGTGGGCGGATTGCTGGAGGTGGTGTATTACGGCACGTTGACGACCAACTGTTTTGTGGCGTATGACGGGAATGGAAACGTGGCCGCGCTGGTCAATGCCAACGATGGCAAGCCCGTTTGCCAATACCAGTATGGCCCCTTTGGAGAGAACATCCGTTCCAGCGGGCCGATGGCGAAGTTCAATCCGATTCGCTTCTCGACAAAGTATCAAGATGAGGAAAGCGATTTGGTTTATTACGGGTATCGGTTCTATAACGAGTCGATCGGAATATCCATTAACCGCGATCCGCTAGGGGATGAGGGGTTTCGATTATTCCATATTCGTAAATTCCCAAAGGATGGAGTGAAACATCCATACGTAGTAGCACGCAACAATTTTGAAAATTCCATAGACTTAAACGGCCTGTGTGACGAAGGATACTTTCGTGCTGAATATGCAGGTCAAGGTGCTCCCATCAGGGCAAGGTCCCAAGACAGCGTGGCAATAGCGGATGAACTAGAGGCTCTCATATACGACAACCGAGTTCGTCGCAATTATAGTCGGAAGCGCAGAAACAGGAGCCGCAGCTTTAGAATCGCTTGAAACATGTGTCAGTACGGGAGTCGGCGCCTGTGCAGGGGAGGCACTAAGTACCACCAGAGTCGGGATCGACCACGTTATTCCACGGCTCCAAAAAGCACTTGGATGTCATTATGACTGGGATGTGTGGGTGCTCAATCAATATCTGGAGTGTAAAGCGTATAGCTTTATCACGGGAATGTTTTTACTCGCCAGGCGACATACTTGGACGAGCTGGCTTCAAGTAAAGAATGGGAGAAAGTTGGCGTAAGCTACTTGTCTGAAAGAGAAGCGTTCAACGCAGGTCTTCGACGATGTCGCGAAAAAACAAAAGATTTTCGGGACGCTCACAAAGATAAACTCCAGTAGCAGCCCACACAGAGTTGGAGACTGGATTCGTTCAAAAAGCGAATAATGCGAACTATTACCAAATGCTTTGCCACAGTGGTGATGATTGTAATTTGCGGCTGTCGTAACAAAGAATCAATCAACGAAGAACGAGGGCGAGAGCAGATGCGAATTATTCAGCTACACGACACCCTGTGGTCGAACTATCTTGATCGGAAGTGTGGTCTGCAAGCGCACCAAAGCCTTTCCAGTAATGTGGCGTTGCTTGAAAAAGCGACTGCTCTGGAGCCAGTTGGGCGGAGTGAGATGCTCTCGCGGGGATATTATCACCTCTGCGCGTTCGAATCAACGTGTTGAAAATATATTTGCAGCGAAGGCGGACTTACTTAAGGCCAAGTATTGGCGGCTCAAGGCTGCGGAAATGGGTAAAGAAGATGTTGATAAGGTTGTTGCCGATCTGGAAAATGCGGATTTTGCTCAAGTCATTGCCAGTGTAGATGCAAGTGACAGAGCTCGACGTCACGGGCAAGACGCTGCGTATGTAGCCGAAATAATGGGCATTAAGTCCAACCAATAGTCTTGTGAGCCGTAAATGCCAGCGCTTACAAGGCAAATGGGGCCTTGTCTCTTTGAGAGCTATACCGATGCTGTTGCTTCCGCTGCTCGGCCTGCTGGCGAGCCGTGAGTCGCAGGCATTCTACAATCCGAGCACCGGCCGGTGGCTTAGTCGGGATCCAGGCAATTCACCCGACGCAGCAGGTTTTGCGAATGCCCGCGCCTTCAAGGGGATCATTGTGTGAAAGAAATCTGTTCGTGTTTGTTCTCAATGTTCCGACCGGTCTGATCGATACAGATGGCTTAGATTTCTACCCACAGGAAGGAAGCCCGATTTTTCCTGCGCCGAAACCTGGGGAAAGTGTCGGAGATGGTTCGGACATCTCTTGGAGTCCTTCGGTTTCTTCATGCGGCCCCGGAACTTCTATTGGATTCATTCAAGTCGGATACGGAGGCTCTTGGCCTTACCAAAGAACCATTCGTGGACGATGGTTCCAGGGGATTTGGACTCTTTAAGCGGAACGGGTTGCCCAGAATATCCTTCTTTGGGGCATCCGGGGAATTTCGAAGATAGTCCGAAAGGATTAACAGGATCGGTAAAATTCATCATATGCCAAGTCTGTCTTGAGCTCGTCGTTGTTCTGCTCGTGGCCCAGGCCTGGCATATTGTCGATAAATATTGTCACGTGCAAGAAGTGGAAGAGGGGTGACATAGGTTCTTTATGCGTAATGCCTGCTTTTTCGGAGGCTACTTCAAGCGAAGTTCTAACGATTTGGAGAGCTACCGTGGCAAACAAATATCCAGATTGGATGAAGTGCTATCACTGCAAACGGTGAGTATCTGATGAATCCGACACAACCCCGTGCTCTTGTATGAACAAGATCCTCAACTGCATTACCCTTTTCTTTGTCGGCTTCGGGATCCTCTCGAGTTGGGTTATAGCAATGCCTCAACTCGACACTGGCCTTTCTCTGTTGCTATTGGTGTGGACTGCTGTTCCCTACTTGCCATTGATTATGACGATGAGAAGAGACCCGCAGGCTGTGGGGCATTGTTGCGCTCTCAATTACTACGATGATCCTCAGTGCGGGAGCGTTCTATTTATACTTCGATTGGATTTATATTCATAGCTCCACTCTCAATAACATTCTTCTGCTGCAGCTTCCACTTGTCCAATTGATTGCCGCTTTGGCGGTATCGATCATTTTGAGATTGTATGCTGGCTCAAGGCAGAATGCCTCATAAAGAATTGGATGCGCGGGCGCCAGAAATTTATGGCCAAATGTGAATAACGCCGTGCCCAAGAATGAAATCTCGAATCCAACGGCCCGGACGAGATGCTTTAGTTGAAAGGCCACGATGAGAATAAAAGCGATGCTGCTGTTGGAGCTTTCGCTATTCGGCTTACCATTTGATTCCAACAAGTGGAAGCAGACGGCTCCGGGTGGAGGTAGCGGTACACGATGGTTGATGATCTCCTCAGGCGGAAGCTCTTGCTGGGTCGGAGCCAGGAGGAGGTCAAAGCGCTTTTGGGTGAACCAGGTATTGCCGCTCCCGTTGATGGAGAGCCTGCGATGTATTACATGCTTGGTTCGCAGAAGGACTTTCCTGCCCGTTCGATCTTCTTTCCGGGACGCCTGGAGAATCTGGAGAACTGGACTCTTCGAATTGGGTTTCGAGAGGATCGCGCTTATGAGGCTGTAGTTAGAGTCGATTAGCGGATGCGGGACACCGCGTTGGATTTGCGAATCCGGGGCGTTTGATCAGGTTGCGGTGGAATAGAGATAAGAAAGCGGGAAAAATATGCAACGAGCATTGATGCTGGCGCTGTGCTTACTGGCGAGCCGAGAGGCGCCAGGCGTTCTACAATCCTTCAACGGGACGGTGGTTGAGCCGTGATCCAATCTACGAGTTAGGGCACGAAACGCTGCAAGTAACAGAAATGATGCAGTCGAATTTTCTGGACGAGAAGAACCCTTACGTTTTCGTCAGGAACAGCGCTCCTAACCTATATGACAAAGACGGACGGCTGGCCGGCTACATAATAGTGGCGATGCAACGGCTGCTTACGAATGCGCGAAGCCGCAGGTTGATAAGGCGTGGCGAGACTATGGGAATTCCGGAGACAGATTCAAACATTGCTGGGTCTCATGCCGTATATCGAAGACTTGCGGAAATGTATTTGCGCAACTCGCAGGTATAAGCGAGGAGATGAGAGATCGCGCTGTCGCGAGATCCTGCAAGTCTCACCCCGAAGCGGACATATGCCAGGGAGGCCAGGGCAATCTCTTGGATTCAATCGGTGATATGGAGGCAAACCAGAAATGTATAGGTTGGGAAACGAAGTTCGACGTTCCGCCTGTGCCAGTCTTTGCGTGGATGGGCGCGCTATGCCGCCGAAGCTGTGAAGATTGCTGTAAAGCGAAGGTCGGATACTACACAACAGGCAACTGACTGTGATAAAGAAAATTGCCATTGTCGGAGCACTGGCTGTTTGCCTGCTGGCAACGTGGGTTTGCTTCGAGAAGAAGAGCGCGAATGCAGTTCGCCCACCGGCAGGTGCTACAAATCTTGTGGCGTTCCTGGCGGCCCGCCCGCAGCTCGCTGGAATCCGCAAGTTCACTTACAATGAGAAGCCGCATCTGGAAGTAATTGGTCGGCCACATCAATCCGCGTTGAGTGTGCCGTCTGGTCCTCCCGTCTATGTCTTCGACGAAACTGGCGCACTCGTGGACTGGTCTCGTGACTCAGGTGACCAACCATCGTTCACGGCGAAGTGGGGCGGCTTCAGCAACGCGACTCCCATCAGCGTGGAAGACGCGAGGCAACTGGTGAAAGCACGCGAGCGGTGATGAAAATCCGATTCGGCTGTCCTGCCAAACTGTGAATCTGAACAGCGAATATTGAAAAACTGAAAACAAAATGAAACTCACCGTACTGCTCATTCTTTCGCTGCTCGGCTTGCTGGCGAGCCGTGACGCACAGGCGTTTTACAATCCTTCGACTGGGCGGTGGTTGAGCCGGGATCCGATTGGAGAAAAAGGAGGACGCAATCTTTACGGATTCGTTCGAAACACATCGGTTACGGCCATTGATGCTCTTGGATTGAGTTACATGCCATATCCATTTCCACATGATATCCCTGACACGCCGCCACAATACCCGCCTCCGACGCCTTTTCCGCAAAAGTTTCTGAAGAAATATGATTGTTCTTGTTGTGGAGCTAAAGAAATCGCAGATGGGAAAACGGAATTAATTGATCGCTTTAAACAAGCGAAGAGCAATCTAGACACTAGAGGCCTTCAGCCGAATGCTGACGCAGAAAAGGCAGGGGAGGCTCCCTGCGATACTTCAAATGGGGCCATTCTGCAATTCATGAATCCCACACCTCGGTGTTGGATTTGTTACATGGATCGCCGTTTCGACAACAGCTGGATATCCGTTTGGGATGAGAATTTTATCCACTGCTATACTATGAATAACCAAGGCATTAAGGACGAACTCATTCTCGACTGGTTCGATAGCGTGTACCACGGCACAACGGGCATCTACCCAGATGTCAATAAGTATTACAAGCGCTACCCGACTCCAACGAAGCAGTACCTCAATACGCCAGTTTACGCCGACTGTTCATCAAGCAGGACTTGGAGTGCTGACTACTCGAAATTCGATTTTATGTTTGATCCAACCCGCCGTGAACCACCTGCAAACCGCTAGTGAGATTGATTGCTTATGAGTTTATCGATTTCCAGATACGCGACGTGGCCATTAGGAATCCTTTGCATCTCGCTGTTCATCTTATTGGCCCAATCAATCAGGAGATTGGAACAGACGAAAGCCGATATTCGGCTAACGCGCGACCTGTTATGGCGGTACGATCAGAGAGGCAACACGCCATTGCAGGCAATGTTGCTGGCGCGATTCAATACTTGGAAAGCTTCGACGTTCCTTCCAGCTCTGATGAGCTCGGAAATAGATCTTGGCGGAGATACTCAGCCGTGCGAGGAGGCAAGCAGTGGTGGAAATTGTCAGTTCTTTGAGGAGCAAAACCGGCAAGGACTTGGAAGTGAATCCGAAAGAATGAATCGAGGCATATCAGAATGAAACGTACACAAATGGGCCGACACAGCATCGTGATAATGTCGGCGCACACTGATAATGGCGCCAGCAAAGCGTGCCCGAAGATACAGTTGGAAACAAAGTGCAACGGAGGAAGAAAGCGATGCGCACAATAGCACGCGGTGCGGCTGGTTTACTGCTAATCGCAGCAGGGAGCGTTATTGTGCCGGACTCGTTTTATTTCTGTAACCAATCGCAGACTGGAATCTGCGGTTTCATCGGTATCGAATCTCGCAGAACTCCTGCGCGTTCCCTCCGAGGCTTTGTCAAAAGTTGATATTGCCCGAATGAACCTTTTATGCGCTGAGGGGCTGCCCGGGGCCGAAGACCTGGACGTTGGCCGCTCGCTGGCTGTCTTGGATGAAATGGCTGCTCGTGTGAAGAGCGAAACAGAGCGGCATTTCTACAGATTTAAGAACAACCCCTCAGACTTCGAAAATTCCGAGGGTTATTTCCGCATGGTGTTGTTGGGAGTCGTGTTGGCGGAGGATTTCGGCGTGCATTACACGCCTGGCAAACGGCAGACAGCCGCGCAAGCCTTCACAGGCGATGGGTTCTTTGCTGATGCTCGCGATGTCTTCTTGTGCGGGCTGACCGGAACAAATCGATCTGGAACTTGCAGTTCACTGCCGGTCTTGCAGATAGCTATTGGGTGATGTCCCGGTTCCAGTAATTGCACCCGTTTTCCGCTTGGTCCACGCGAACCCCGACCGTTTCAAAGGTCATAAAAATCTTCCGGTTCCTCGAGCTCAAACACTTTATCAAGCGGTTTGTTACTGTCCTCGAGGATCTTCTTGATCTGGGGCGAAAGCCACATTCGCGGCTTTTCCTTTCTTTCTTTCAGCCGCAGACGGAAATGGCCAGTTGAATCGGACTCAACAATGCCCTTCTCAACAAGCCGCTCCAATGTCACCACCGCCCAGTTTGGGTTTTCCCGAAATCTCCTTTTGCCGCCGGCGCGGCGGGCGATTTCGCGGCCGGCAACGAATTGCCGAGGCCATGACTTGAGGTAAATGCAAATGTCCCGTTCGTCTGCGTCCATGATGGGAAGCAGCTCAGTTAAACCCGAGCGGCGACAAATTGCTCCAGTTTGATCGCATCGGCATTGAAAAGCCGGATGCCTTCCGCGGTTTTCTCCGTAGCCATGGCATTTTCATTGACCAGCCAGCGAAATTTCTTTTCGTCCAATTCCAGGCGCTCGAGTTTCGTTCCCTTTGCCGATGCAGGTGACAGTCTTTGCTCCACTGCGTCCGTGCTTGATTTAAGCTCGCCCAGCAACTGCGGGCTGATCGTCAGCGCGTCGCAGCCAGCCAGCTCAAGAATTTCTCCCTTGTTCCGGAAACTTGCGCCCATGACCTCGGTTTCGTAGCCGAATGTTTTGTAATACGCGTAAATCTCCTTCACCGATTGCACGCCTGGGTCTTCCGCTGGCGCGAAATCTTTTCCCGCTTTCGCCTTATACCAATCCAAAATGCGGCCGACGAATGGTGAAATGAGTTTCGCTCTCGCCTCCGCGCACGCGACCGCTTGCGGAAGAGAAAACAGCAGTGTCATGTTGCAATTGATCTTTTCCCTTTGCAGGACTTCCGCTGCCCGAACTCCTTCCCAGGTCGAAGCGATTTTGATCAGAATCCGTTCTCGTGGAATGCTGTTCTGCTCGTAAAGCGAAATGAACCGGCGACCTTTGGCAATGAGGCCCTCCGTATCGAACGAGAGGTTGGCGTCGGTTTCGGTCGAAACCCGGCCAGGCACCACTTTCAGAATCTCAACGCCAAACAGCACCAGTAATTGATCGAGAATTTCACTTACCAATGCTTTGCCGGCGGCGCCGGATTTACGCGTATCCGCAATCGCCTTTTCCACGAGGCTCTTGTAGCCGGGCATTTGCGCCGCTTTCAAAATCAACGAAGGATTGGTCGTGGCGTCCTGTGGTGCGAATTCCTTCAGGGTTGCGAAGTCGCCGGTATCCGCGACGACCTTGGTGAGCTTCTTGATTTGATCAAGCTGATTCAGCGCCTGGCTCGTCCTGTTCTTTTCAAGTTCTGCTGTGTGATTCATAAATTTGGAATCGCGAGCAACTTGGCGCAAATCCAACGCCGTCGCAATCACGATTTGCCACCGCTCAGGTATGATGATGGGGGCGCATTCCGCTGCTCAATTCCATCAATGAAGTAATACGGTGCGGGGTGAGGGTCTCGCCGTGAGCGCTTCGCGCCTTCTCTTGGCCAGGTGTAATGACAGTCTTCGCAATAGAACTCTTTTTGCACCGCACCAATCGTTGCGAGTGCGCCCATGACCATGTTCGGAATGAGCGATCGTCTGGTGAACTGTGGGAACTGCACTCGCAAGGACATGCATTCGGGACAACGTATCGCGTTTCGCAGTGCGCCTTCGGCGTCGTCCCACTTGAGCAGCAGTTCGTAAGCGCGTTCAAACTCACCAGCCGGAACTTCGAGCCGCGCACCGCTAATCGGCTTCGAAACAAACCAGAATCTCTCCAGCCTGAGATCATTGTGAACTTCCGCCATGGATTCCCTCCTTCACCAGTCGCTGCTGCAGGGGCACCGCGTCGGCGCGGCGATTGAAATAGGCAACTGAAATGGTGTTCATAGCCTAATATCGGCCCCTTGTGTCTGAATTCAATGGATCAATTCCCCCACGGATCAACTCACCGCCCCGGCAATGAGTCGGGAACGCGAATCGTCTCTCCCGGTCTGAGTCTTTGGATGTTTACTCCCGGATTTGCTGCTTGAATCGAATCAATTGGAACTCCGTAAAGTGTTGCTATCGACGCGGCACTTTCTCCGGGTCCAATCACATACACATGCGATGGGATTGGTGGCGCTGCGGGCGGCACGTTCGTATTGGCTTCAGTTGTCGCCGGTTCCGGCGGCAGCTCCTGGCCGGTTGCCAGCGCCGCAGCTTTCAACTGCTCCAATTCCGCGCGCTTCAACTCAATAGCCATCTGGGCGGGGCTCAGGTTTGTGTTCGCGCGAATCGCTGACCGTTGTTGCGCGGTCGCGACGTTGAGTTCGTAAATTGTCTTCGCGGCATCCGGCGTCCCAGCCTGTTGAGCCGTCGCCCAGGCATCTTGATAAGCCGGATCGTGCAGCAATGTGTATTGCTCGTAACGCGCCGGACCCAGCGCCTGCTTGACCGCATTTTCCCTTTGCTGGAGGAGGGAGTTCCGCGCAAGCACCGTGTTCGCATCGTTGCCATCACCGAGTAGCTGAATCTGCAAATCAATGGAATCGGTTGCGCGAAAGACCGACCGGAATTCGTTGGACGTGGCATTAAAATATTTCAGTTCGCCGAGGGCGTTGCGAAGATCCGTTGCGCCCTGGGAATACCGCAGCAAATATTCCTCAAGCTGCTGCGGCGTAAGAATCCCAGCCAGTTCATTGCGCGTCTGTTGCCGCAGCTTTGCCAGTTCCTCAGGGTCCGCGTTCTTCCCTTGCTGCTGTTGCGACTGCAGATATTCCTGAAGATGCGCCTGTGCGCGAACGCTCGCGTCCTCGACTGCCTGCTTCGCCTCGGCGGACATCACTCCCAGAACAGGTCCATCGAGCGCAATACCTGGACGCGACGGCCGCGGAAGGCTGGCCAAATCCCCTGATTCCCAGTCTGGTCCCAGCAGACGAGTCAACAACGCGTGGCGTTCTTCCTCCAAATCGCGCAGCTTCCGGGCAGCGGTCTGGACAATCATCGGATCTGGTTCACTCCGCCACCATTGTTGCTCCGGGGTCGTCACCTCTGTCGCGCGGCGTTTTGCGTAAACCGCATTAATCTCGGCGATGATGATGTCACGGATCGTTTGTTCCGGACAACCAATTGCCCGCAAGTTCGCGATGTAAACCGGGTAATCCGGTGATTCGACCTCCGACCAGGTAAAAAACTGCCGGCGGACGACAACATTTGTCTTCACTTCGGCCGGGGATGATGAAGCGGGTGCCTCGGATACACCAGGTGCGGGATGCGTCGAGAAGAACCAAGCTGCGCCGAGACAAATATTAACCACCAAAGAAGCGATAAATAACACACGCCAGCGCATATTGGTCTTCAGCCGATCGGTGCCATACCCAATTCCAAAATGCAATGAACAAAAGACCTCCCATCACGCAGCGCGAAAGATTTCTCTTGGCGTGTTCAGCGCGTTAACGGTTTACTTGCCGCGCATGAAACCAAAGGCTTACGCCCGCGCTGGCGTGGACATCGATCTCGGTAACAAGGTCAAATCCACCCTGCCCCGTTTGCTCGAAACGACCCATCGTCCCGAAGTGCTCGGCAAAGTCGGTGGCTTCGGCGGATTGTTTGCCCTGGACCTGAAGAGCTATCGCGAACCGGTGCTGGTCTCGTCCGTGGACGGCGTCGGAACCAAGCTCAAAATCGCGTTCGCAATGGACAAACACGACACTATCGGCGCAGACCTGGTGAACCACTGCGTCAACGACATCGCGGTGCTCGGCGCGGAGCCGTTATTCTTCCTCGATTATCTCGGCACGGGCCAGCTCCAGCCGCGCGTGTTCACGCAAATCATCAAAGGCTTCGCTTTGGCGTGCGCGGAAAACCGTTGCGCGCTCATCGGTGGCGAAACCGCGCAGATGCCGGGCTTCTATGCGAAGGGAGAATACGACGTGAGCGGCACGATTGTCGGAATTGTCGAACGCTCGCGTATGTTGGACGGGCAGAAAACCGTTCGCCGTGGCGATGCTGTGATAGGTATTGCTTCCAGCGGCCTGCACACCAACGGATATTCGCTCGCTCGAAAGATTTTCTTCGAGCAGATGCGACTGAAGCCGCGGAGTTACGTCGGCGAGTTGAAGGACACAATCGGCAACGAACTGCTCAAGGTCCATGTCAGCTACGGTCCGCTCGTGCAAAAACTGATCAGGAAGTTCAATCCTGTCGCATCACGCACTGAGCATCAGCTTCGCGCGTTCGCGCACATCACTGGCGGTGGTTTCGTGGACAACATTCCACGCGTGTTGCCAAAAAATTGTGACGTGGTCATCCGCAAGAAATCCTGGGAACCGCTGCCGATTTTCCAGCTCATCGCAAAGCGCGGCAAAGTACCCGGAAGATGAACTTTACCAGGTTTTCAACATGGGGATCGGCATGGTCGCCATCATCAAAAGAAAAAGTGCGGACGAGATTTTGAAGTTCATTCGCTCACAGAAGCACCGGGCATGGATGATTGGCGAAGTTGTCGCAGGGAATGGCAAGTGCGAATTGACCTGTTAGTCTGCCAACTGTCACATTCCCCCAGTAGCGATGAGGCATAGTCCGGTGCCCGGCTGGTCTTACAATGTGCGGCGGAACAACAGCGTCGCGGCAGTCATCGCGAGGAGGGTGAACCCGAAGAGGAACGCGAGATCAGTTCCAATCGCAAGCAGACCGGTGTTTTTCAGGACGAGATTTTTGAACCCGTGCACCGCATAGGTGAACGGATCAACAACAGTAATCACCTTCATCCATTGTGGAAACGCCTGGGTCGGATACACGGCGCCACTCGGGAAAAATAGAATGGTGTTGAGCATTCCGAAAATCGCCCGGGGCACCAGCGGATCGCTCACGCGCACCATGATCAGGAACATCATGCTAATCAACGCGAGCGCCGTGGCCACGACCAGGATGGACATTCGCAGCAGCCGGAGCGGATTGAAAGGATCGGGGATTCCTGCGATGACGGAACCAACGGTAATCAGGACAATTCCCGCGATGATGGCTTTGGCCGCTCCGGACAACGTGAAGCCCAGGATCAATTCGAATTTCCGAATTGGGGTTACAAGATAGCCTTCATGCAGCCCGCGCGCCTTATCGTCGATAAAAATGATACCTCCACCAATCATTGCCGAAACGAAAATCGCGAGCACAATTGTGCCCGGCAGCAGATATTGGATGTAGGGTACGTAAGGATAGATTTCCACGACGTCCAGCATTGCGTTGGCTGTTGAGCGTGTCGCAACCGGCGGAGCGTTGTAGGACGGCAATAACCCGTTCAGCACTCCCGCGAGCGCGGATGCTGAGAATTGGTCGGTGTTGTCCTCTACGAGCGCGATGCGAGGGCCCGCTCCAGCGAGCACCTTCCGGGAAAACTGCGGTGGAATATTGAGCACTCCATTGATTCTGCCGTTTCGCAAGTCCTCCATCGCGGCAGATCTATCGGAGTAGCTGACCGTATCGAAAGTGCGCGCATTGGCGGCAACAGCTTGAAACATTTCTCTCAATCTGATTGCCGGCATCCCGTGGTCCTCGTCCACTAGGCCGATGTGGAGGTTCTTGACTTTCCCTCCAAACGCATAGCCCAACACTACGAGTTGCACGAGCGGCATGATGATCGAAACGACCACCAATACCGGGCTCCGCCTGAAACGACGTAAATCGCGTTCAACAATTGCCCAGACTCGATGCATTGTTCACCTTCTCTTGATCATGAATGGACTCTCGGCCGCGCTTGGTGACTGAAGCGAGTCACGCAATTGGTGGCCGGTGTAATGGACGAAGACATCATCCAGCGTCGTGCTTTGCACAGACAACGAAACGATGGCTGTATTACTCTCCCTCGCGGCTTCCATCAGTGCGACAGTGGTTCGAGGCCCGTTATTGGAGGAAATGCGGAAGACGTTTTCCTCGTTCTTTACCTCCGCCACTTCGGGCAGAGACTGGAGCTGCTCTGTCCAGTTTGGCGGCACAGTCGAAAAGCTGACTTCAAGAATGTTCTTTCCGGGAATCGAGGCTTTTAACTTCAATGGCGAATCCAACGCCGCAAGTTTCCCGTGGTCGATAATCGCGATTCGATCGCACAGTTTGTCGGCTTCATCCATGTAATGCGTCGTTACCAGGATGGTCAGATCGCGCTCGTCTTTGAGCCGCGCCAACATATTCCAGACTGCCACGCGCGAAACCGGATCCAGACCCGTGGTGGGCTCATCGAGGAAGAAAATTTTCGGCTCGTGGACGAGTCCGCGCGCAATCTCCAATCGCCTTCGCATTCCTCCGGAAAACATTTTCACGGGCTTATCCGCCCATTTGTCCAGGTCAACTTCCCTGAGCAGGTGTTGGATAACCCTCCGCCGTTTCTCGCGCGGAATTCCGTAGAGCTTGGCAAAGATGCTCATGTTCTCCTCCGCGCTGAGGTCGAGATCCGAAGTCATCGCCTGGGGAATGACTCCGATGGACTGACGCACGCCGTTGGCCTGGCGGACCACATCAAAGCCGTTGACACGCGCTGTCCCTGATGTCGGTGGCACAAGCGTGGTCAGCATTCGAATGAGTGTGGATTTGCCGGCGCCATTCGGACCCAGCAGTCCGAAAACTTCACCATGCTCGACCGAAAAGCTGAGCGCGTCCACGGCTACAAAATCGCCGAAGCGTTTGGTCAAGTTTTCGACTTCAACGTCAAATTGCATCGGCGATTTATGATTTGAGTGGAGTGACGACGTATGATGGGTGAACGCCGGTCATTTCAGCGGCAGTTCCACATAGGCCGTCATTCCAACTGCCAGGCTCCGGTCCCGATTATCACAGCGCAATCGGATTTCGAATGTTTTGATGTCACGCTTCGTGCGGCTGACATCGCGTTGTGTGGCGTAATCGGCATCAACGCCGCGAAAAAACACAATGCCTTCGCGCGTTGCACCTGATGGCAATTTCACCTGGAGCTTGTCACCGCGATGAATGCGTTCAACGTAGCTCTCTTCAACATCTGCGCGTACCCAGAGGTTGTCCTGGTCGATCAAAGTTACGATGGCTTGACCGGGATTAACGACCTCGCCTTGCAGTGCGGAGCGCGTGTCCACTATTCCATCAACAGGCGCGCGAATCTCGGTGTAGCTCAACTGAACCTCAGCCTTCTGTTTCTGTGCGCGCGCAGCCGCGAGTTGATGAATGCTCGCGGTCAGGGCGGCGCGGCGGACAGCCACCTGTTCGGCTCGCGATTGTGCCAGTGCGACGGCAGACTGCACTGCCTGAACCTGCTGTGTGGATGATTGCCAGCGCGCCTGGGCCGCATCATGAGCGGTCCGAGACTGGTCATAAGTTTGGGCAGATTCGGCTCCGGATTCGCGCAACGTTTGTTGCCGCTGAAACGTCTGGCGGGCAAACTCCAAATCCGCGGCGCTCTGTTCCGCCTGGGCCTTCGCGGATGCTAGATTAGCCTCGGCCTGCGCAATTTGATTGCTCGTCTGTGCTTCCTCAAATTTCAAATCAGCGTCCGCTTGCGCAACTTGCGATTCCGAGATCTGCTCGCCACTGCTGTAGAAACTCACTTCCGCCCTCTGGGTTTGAGGTTGAATCAAAGCAATCAATTCTCCATTGGTTACGATGTCGCCCTCGCGTACCAGCACCTTCTGCAGCCGGCCTAGAATTTCGGGACCGACGATGACTTCATCCGTGGTGACAATGCCCGTCAAAACGAGGTCGTGCGCGGAGCGCGTTGCAAGAAAGTAAAAAAACATCGCCAGCAAGACGAATATACCCACGACAGCAAACAGGATTGTGCGCTTCTTCACAAATGGGTGCGGGTTGGGCTGATGAACAGCGCGTGTCGAATGAAATCGATCACCTCGCGTTTACGCGCCTTGAGATTCTCGGCGTTGTAGGCATCTGAGTGGCCCAATATCTTGAGAACTCTCGCAGCGGAGAAATAAAAGATGATCAACGAGACGATAGATACCCCGGCATGAAACCGATCCACGCGGCGGAATTCACCCGCTCGTACCCCGCGCTCGATCAGCGTTCCTACCGCTTCGCTTCGCGGCTTGAAGTAAGTTCGGACGAGCCGCTCGGTGCGCGGTCCGCCGGCCATCATGAACTGTTGGAATAGACGCGCTGATTGGCGGCGCGCGCTGATGAAGTCGAAATGCAGGCTGACGTACCGCAGCAGGATGTCCCCGGCGGGGCCTGGGGACCGAAGCAGCTCAAGCGCTTTCCGGTTGAATTCCCGAAAATGCTCTTCCACGACCGCTTCATACAAGGCGTCCTTGTTCTTGAAGTAGTAATACAGCAGCGCCTTGTTGACTCCCGCAGCATCCGCGATCGCATCCATCCTTGCTCCATCCAAACCGAGTTTGGCAAAAATCCGGTCGGCGGTCGCCAAAATCAAGCCTCGCGTTTGCTCTCTGCGGATTCGCTTTCGTGAGGTCGCTCGATTTGCAGGTGACATTAACTAACCAGGTAGTTAAACTTGTACTTGCATATCGTCAATCGAATTTGGGCTTTGAACGCGGACAATATATTGACGCCACCGGCGCATTTGGAGACCCTTGGCTCTGCGTTGATTGAACACATGGACGGACCTCTCATCCATTCTCGCGGCCTGACCCGCATTTACCGTACCGGGAAAACCGTCGTGACCGCCCTTGCGGAAGTTGAGTTCACGGTGGGTCGCGGGGAATTCACGGCGCTTGTCGGGCCGTCCGGTTCTGGAAAATCTACTTTGCTGAATCTGATCGGCGGGCTGGATCGTCCAAGCGCCGGCGAAGTTCATGTGGGCGGCTTATCACTTGGCAGTGCTTCCGAACAGGAGCTTGTCCGGCACCGTCGCGAGCGGGTCGGCTTTATTTTCCAAAGTTTCAATCTGCTTCCCACGTTTAACGCGCTGGAGAACGTCGAGGCTCCCATGATACTTGCCGAAGTTCCAAAACACGAACGCAGGACGCGGGCAATGAGCTTGCTCGAGTCGGTTGGCCTAGCTCAGAGAGTTCTTCACAAACCCAATGAACTTTCAGGAGGTGAGAAGCAACGTGTCGCCATTGCGCGCGCACTGGCTAATCGGCCGGTGCTGCTGCTCGCAGACGAACCGACTGGAAATCTTGATTCAAAAACGGGTGCAATCGTCCTCAATTTGCTGTGCGACCTGCTCAAGGCGCAGGGATTGACACTGGTCCTCGTCACGCACGACTCCGAAGTCGCCGCGCGCGCGGACCGCATTATCCATCTGCGCGACGGAAGTGTTCAGCAGATCGAAACGACTCAACGTACGGAGGCTCGCGTATGACGATTCGGGATCAAGTTCGCACGGCATTTTCCAACGTCGGCCGCCGTAAACTCCGCTCCGCTCTCGCTTCACTAGGCGTTGTCGTGGGCACGTTGACGATCGTCATCATGGTTTCATTGGCGTCCGGCGTTCGGCGCCAAATCAACCATCAGTTTGAGTCCATCGGGTTGGATCGCATTACTGTAATGCCGGCGGGAGAGCGGCGGGGCTTCGGCGCATTTGGAACGGGACCGCGCAAGAAACTGATTACGGTCCAGGATGTTGATCGATGGAATAAATTGTCAGGCATTACCAAGGTCGTTCCCGAGGTGAATCTGCCAATCTCGGTCGGGCTGGACCTCAGATGGAACGGCACCAACCAGGCTGTCCGCGTCACCGGCGGCGAGCCGATGCGCGGTGTCTCTTTTGGAGAAGGAGAGCCGCCAAAACCACTCGCTGGCGTGGTGGAACTTCCTGAATCCGGCGGGCTCGTTCTGAGCCGAGGTGCCGCGGAGGCGGTGGGCATCCTGAGCAATGACTTCGCGCAGGTGATCGGAAAAACGACCGAAGCCGTCTTGCACACTTCGCGAGGCGAAACGCAGAGTTTCACTTTGCGTGTTCAAGGAGTATCGCAAGAGAGATCGCCCCTGATCCGTGTCTCAACGGCCGACCGGCTTGCGATGAAAAATTGGTGGTTCAATTCGACAAATGTGCTCGAACGTGAAGGATATGACTTCGTTACGATTCGTGCGGCCGACGTAACCCACGCCAGGGATCTGACTGTTCAGTTGAAGCGCGAAGGCTTTCAGGTGCAGTCGCTGGAAATCTTTGTGGAAGTCGCAAACCGCGTCGTCACGGCCATCACGATAATGTTCACCATGATTGGCAGTATCGCCCTGCTGGTCGCAACCATCGGCATAGCGAATACAATGGTCATGGCAATTTATGAACGCACGCGCGAGATCGGGATCCTCAAAGCCATGGGCGCTTCGCGTGGAGAAATCCGCCAAATGTTCATGATGGAAGCAGGATTCATCGGGCTTATCGGCGGAGTGTTCGGGCTGCTGCTGGGATGGATTCTGGGGCTTGGCCTCAATCAAGGCATCCAGATTTATATGAAGTATCGGGACCTTCCGGTGCGCGGCTCATTCTTTGTCGTCACTGTGGCCTTATCCATAGGGGTCGTCTTGTTTGCGACGTTCATCGGTCTCGTGGCGGGATTACTGCCTGCACAGCGCGCCGCCGGTCTCGATCCGTTAGAGGCTTTACGACATGAGTGAGCGATGAGAAGAATCGAGCCTGCCCACGCCGAGGCAGGCGAAAATCTCGGTGCGAAGTTCCTTGATCGGCTGCGCCAATCGAAGTATAAAAGCCTCAGACCGGGAACCCGTGCGCTGGAATCAGCCCATCACTAGCCGTCGAGCATTGAGCGCTTGGGGGTGATAACGAGAAGGTGACGGGTTTCGTGTCATAGAAATATAAGAGTCGTATATGATCTACTTCGAACGTAGCTTACCTCGTAGAACCTCCAATGGTTTCACTCTCATCGAACTGTTGGTCGTTATTGCCATTATTGCTATTCTGGCTGCGATGCTGCTCCCGGCGCTGGCCCGGGCGAAGTTGAAGGCGACACAAGCCACATGCCTTAGCGATCAAAAGCAGCTTTCTCTCGCGCTGCAAATGTATGGCGGCGATAATCAGGATAGAATTGTAGGCTACGGTGGAATGGACGGGTATATCAGTCCTGCAGCGATAACATGGACCGGCGTGCCGACGGACGTTGCTGAGCAGAACTGGACGAAAACAGTCAGCGACCCGAGGCAGAATCCTCTGTTCACGTCTGCGCCAAATGCCAAGCTCATCCACTGCCCCGGTGATGTCCGGTACAAGAATAGACCTGGTTCAGGTTGGGCCATGGATAGTTACTCTAAGTCGCAGAATATTGGTGGCGAGTCTTACAGCTCATATTGGGGTGCAGGCAGCACTTACACGAAACTGTCGTCCGTCAATAATGCCGCTCAGACTTTTGCATTCGTGGAGGATTGCGATTCGCGCGGCTACAACTTAGGAACATGGGTTTTGCAGTGGAGCACGGCGCCAATGAATGGTCACCAAAGTTCCTTCACTTGGGTGGATCCGTTTCCGATGTATCATGGTAACATTAGCACAGCCTCTTTCGTGGACGGCCATGCCGAGCACCATAAATGGGTTGACCCCAAGCTGATTGCCTACGGCAAATCCGTTGCAAGTGGAGGAGGTGTGAATCCGCCGGCAACCACTGGTGGTTCGGATTACGATTACGTTTACAGCGGCTATCGCTTTCCGGGTTGGAAACCGTAAGGTTTCGCCGGGCGCGCTGTGTGGTGGAGCGAGTCATCCCCGTCGCCATACTTTTACTTAGCCGCCACGTTCCGGCTCTTGGTGTCGCTCGGAACACTGATTCGGCGCAAGCTGTTCAGCCGCGCTTTGACTGACACCGAAGTCCGCCAACTCTATTCCGATGGCAAACCCGGAGCTTGACCTCCAGCCACGAACACGCATGATCCCGAAACATGGGCACCCGCCGGTCAAATGACAGCTTGAACTGACCTGTGAAACCGTTCTCCGCACTCCCTTTGAAACTCGCCATGGCGGGAATGCTCGCGGGGTCGCTGACAGCCACCGCTGCCGAGCCAACGTTTTGGTCCTGGGCGAAATCCCCACCGATGGGATGGAACTCATGGGATTGCTACGGGGCCGGTGTATGGGAATCGAACGTCATCGCCAACGCCGACTACATGGCGGACAAACTGAAGTCCCACGGCTGGGACATCATCACGATTGACATCCAGTGGTATGAACCGCTCGCGCACTCGACCGCGTATCGCCGCGGCGCGCTGCTGGAGATGGATGCGAACGGTCGATTGCTTCCGGCGACGAATCGTTTTCCGATGACGGCCGCGACGCGCTCGTTCAAGCCCATTGCGGATTATCTGCACGCAAAAGGTTTGGGATTCGGCCTGCACCTGTTGCGTGGCATTCCGCGCCAGGCCGTAACCAACAAGCTTGCCGTCCTTGGAACTTCCTATACCGCCGCAGATATCGCCAACACCAACTCCCGCTGCCCTTGGAACACCGACATGTACGGCGTGGACATGACCAAGCCCGGCGCCCAGGAGTATTATGATTCGGTCTTCGCGTTGTTTGCGTCGTGGGATTTGGATTACGTGAAGGTGGACGATCTCTCGTCGCCGTATCACAAAGATGAAATCGAAGCGATCCGCAAAGCGATTGATCGCTCGGCCCGTGCAATTGTTTTTTCCACTTCACCGGGCGCCACGCCGTTGAGTGACGGCGAACACATTAAGATGCACGCAAACCTCTGGCGCATCAGCGGCGATTTTTGGGACGACTGGCGCGCGCTCTACTCCCAGTTCGCGCGGCTGAACAATTGGACGCCTTTTCGCGCCACCGGTCACTGGCCGGATGCTGACATGCTACCGTTGGGCAACGTCCGGGCCTGGCAAACGAGGGACAACTGGACGCATTTCACGAAAGACGAGCAGTTCACATTGATGACACTCTGGTGCATTGCCCGTTCGCCGCTAATCATGGGCGGCAACATGCCCAGGAACGACGACTTCACGCTCGCACTCATGACCAATGATGAAGTGCTCGCGGTGAATCAGAACTCCGAGAATAACCGGCAACTGTTCAATACAAACAATACTGTCGCATGGGTCGCGAACGTGCCGGGGTCAAAAGACAAATACGTCGCGCTCTTTAATACGTCACCCGCGCCCGTTGCGGGCGGTCGGCGCGGACGTGGAAACGACTCCTCCGCAGTAACGAACGCTCCAGCAGCAGATCCATCGGCGACACAGCCCAGGGAAATTTCCGTTTCGCTCGCAGACTTCGGTTTCTCCGGACAAGTGAAGGTTCGCGACCTTTGGAACCACCAGGACCTTGGCGCCGTTACCGGCAAACTCACACAAACCATTAACTCGCACGGCGCTGGTCTCTACCGGCTCAGCCCCTAGACGTACGATTCGCAAACCGACCCATGAACACCCGCGGCACCATGCAAATCCGAATCGTCGCGGCAATTCTTGCGGTCATAGCCGACTCTACCGCGCTCGCTCAAACCAACGAGCCGGCGAACGAGTGGAAACACGCTTCATCCAATGTGCCAGGCCAGCAGAGTACCCCACGCATAAATGAATCCACGAATTCAAAATGTGAATCAACCCAACATCCGAACCATGAAAACAACTGTTCTTAGTCTCGCCCTTGTCCCGATGCTTTCGGCTCTGCCGGTATCGGCCCAACCTACGCCGCAAGCACCCGCCGCGCCTCAGACGAATTCGGTTGAGGATTTCAAGCCGTCCTCAGCAAATCAGGCGGGTAAGCAGTATCCGCAGGTCAATTCGGAAAGGCGCATGCGCACCAGCATCAGAGCCCCCGGAGCCACGAACGTGCTCATCGATATTGGCGGTGTTCGCTATCCCATGACCAAGGGTGACAACGGCGTCTGGACTGGTGACTCCGCCCCACAGGACGAAGGTTTCCACTATTATCAGATTTGGGTTGATAGCGCCCAGGTGCCGGACCCGGGCAGCCTGTATTTCTATGGTGCCAGTCGCTGGGGCAGCGGCATTGAAATTCCTGCGCAAGATCAGGATTTTTACCAACTCAAAAACGTGCCGCACGGTCAGTTGCGAGAAGTTCATTACTTCGCCAAGACCAGCAGCTCAATGCGCCACGCCTTCGTTTACACCCCGCCTGATTACGACAAGGACACCGCGAAACGTTATCCGGTGCTCTATCTCCAACACGGCGCGGGCGAAGATGAAACCGGCTGGGGCAATCAGGGGCATACCGGTTTGATCATGGACAACCTGATTGCCGATGGAAAATCCAAGCCCTTCATCATCGTGATGGAAAACGGCGGTGGTGGTGGCGGCGGCGGACGGCGCGGCGGCGCTCGTGGCGCGACAAATGCCGTTGCATCAGCGGCTGGCGATACGAATGCTCCGGGTCAAGGCCGACGCGGCGGCCTTGGCGGTGGGTTCAACGCGTTTGAGCGTGTGCTCATTGATGATTTGATACCCTACATTGATGCGAGCTTTCGCACCCTTGCCGATCAACAGCATCGCGCGATGGCGGGACTTTCCATGGGCGGCATGCAGACGCGGTCAATTACATTGGCCCACCTCGACACGTTTTCGCACATCGGCGTTTTCAGTGGCGGCTCGATCACGTCAGAGGAGGTTGCCAACATCCCGGACTTCAAGCAGAAGGCGAAGCTTGTGTTTGTGAGCTACGGCAGCCGCGAAATCAACAATCCCGCCAGACGCGGCGGAGGTGCGCCGGGCGGCGGTCGCGGCGGAAACGCCACCACCGCAAAGGCGGACATGGAGGCGCTCAAGCAGGCCGGCATCAATGCTCACTTCTACGTGTCACCTGACACGGCCCACGAATGGCAATCATGGCGCCGCAGCTTGCATGAATTCGCTCCCTTGTTGTTTAATGATTAACCACCGACTGCGGACTCAAAACCAACCTCAGGAAAAATTATGAAAACCACAATTCTCGGTGTCGCTCTCCTCGCCAGTCTTCCAGCCCTGGCCCAAACGAACCAGCCCCCGCTGGAAGATTTCAAACCCTCAACTTGGAACCAGCCCGGGCGGGAATATCCGCAAGTCAATTCGCAACGATACGCGAGATTCCGCATCAACCTGCCCCAAGCCCAGAGCGTCCGGGTGAGTCTCGGCTTGGGTGGACAAGGAGGCACCGCGCTCACAAAAGGCGAGGATGGGGTTTGGACGGGGACAACGACCGGTCCGCTGGATGAAGGTTTCCATTATTACCATCTCACCATTGATGGCGGAGAGTTCGTCAACGATCCCGGCACATTGAACTTTTACGGTTCCACGCGTTGGGAGAGCGGCATTGAAATCCCCGCGCATGACGCGGACTTCTACGCTCTCAAAGACGTTCCGCACGGCCGCGTGCAAATGGTTCTATTCCCCTCGAAACTGACCAACAACATCATCGCGCGTCCCGCCTTCGTTTACACGCCGCCGGATTACGACAAGAACCTCAACGTCCGTTACCCGGTGCTCTATCTGCAACACGGCTGGGGCGAGAACGAATATGCCTGGTGGAATCAAGGCCACGCCAACTTGATCATGGACAACTTGATCTCCGAAAACAAAACGCGGCCCTTTATCATCGTGATGACCTACGGCTTGACCAACGAAGGCGGCGGACCCGGCGCGCGCGGACGAAGAGGCGGACGCGGCCCCGGTGGATTCCGAGGAACGAACGCCCCGCCTCGAGGAGCCGGTGGACTCGGCGGTTCCGCCGTTGTCGGCGGAACGAATGCCCCAACTCGAGGACGCGGCGGTTTTGGCGCCTTCGGAAGCAATGCCGCTTTTGATACTGTTCTTTGCGACGAATTGATTCCATATATTGACGCCAATTTCCGCACTCTCTCTGACCAGCCGCATCGCGCGATGGCCGGCTTGTCCATGGGCGGAATGGAAACTCACAGCATCACCCTGAAACATCTCGATCTGTTCTCGCACATCGGCCTGTTCAGCGGCGGTGTGATAACGACCAACGATGTCGCCAATACGCCCGGTTTCAAAGAGAAGGTCAAAGTGGTATTCGCCAGTTGCGGCAGCCGCGAGAATCCCGGCAACATCAATGCGAATCACGACGCTCTGGAGGCGATCGGCATCAAGAACACGGCGTATGTCTCGCCGAATACTGCTCACGAGTTCCTGACCTGGCGACGCAGCCTGCACGAGTTCGCGCCGTTGTTGTTCAAGGATTAATTCCCATGCGTTGATTAACTTCCAACAACAATTAAAATGAAAACTATAATTTCAGGACTGATTCTGATGGCCGCTTTTCCGGTCATCGCACAGACAAATGCGCCCGCTGGCGCAACTCATCCCTCCCCGTATAATTTCGCGGGAGTTCAGTATCCGCGAATTGAAGCCGACGGCCGGGTCACGTTTCATTTCAACGCGGCAAATGCACAGAAGGTCCAGATCTCAATCGTCAGTACGAACTTTGACATGGTCAAAGGCGATGACGGCGTGTGGACCTATACCACCGCGCCGCAGGCTCCCGGCTATCACAACTACTGGTATCTCGTCGATGGCTCGCTCGTGCTGGATCCCAACGTGGAAACGTTCGTTGGTTATGGCCACATGTGCAACGGCTTTGAAGTGCCGGATCCAGAGGGCGGCTTCTATGAATTGAAAGACGTGCCGCACGGCAATCTCCTGCTCAAGGACTACTATGCCAAGACTCTCAATGCCTGGCATCGCGTGTTCGTTTATACGCCTCCGGGGTATGAAGCCAACGCTTCCACGCGTTACCCGGTCCTCTATTTGCAGCACGGCGGCGGCGAGGACAGGCGCGTGTGGATTGAAATGGGCCGGGCCAACGCGATCCTCGACAACCTGCTCGCCGAGGGCAAGGTCAAGCCTCTCATCGTGGTCATGGAAACGAGTGTCGCTCCCGGCCCCCGCGGCGGTGGCCCTGGACGAGGCGCGGGCGCTGGCAGAGGTCAGGTCGCAGGTGCGACAAATACCCCGGCCGCGCGCGGCGCGGGCGGTCTCCGCGGCGGCGGTTTCAACGTAAGCGCATTCGAGCATCTCCTCATCGATGATTTGATTCCGTACATCGATGCGAATTTTCGTACCCTCGCCGATCAACCCCATCGTGCCATGGCCGGTCTTTCCATGGGCGGCATGCAAACGCATCAAATAACCATGGCCCACCTTGATACGTTCTCCCACATCGGTCTCTTCAGCGGCGGGAGCATTGCCACGAACGAGATTAAGGACGTGTCCGACTTTAAGCAGAAGGTGAAGGTTCTATTTGCAAGCTGCGGAAGTCTTGAAAGACCAGCCGCTCTTCAGGCCAGCCACGAGGCCCTCGATCAGATCGGTGTCAAAAACACCGTTTATGTGTCGCCGGGCACGGCCCATGAATGGCAAACTTGGCGGCGGAGTCTCTACCAGTTTGCGCCACTCCTGTTCCGTGATTGAATTCACCCGTGATTCACTCCAAGCATCCCAGACGCTTCATGAAATCAACTGTAGCCTGCCTTGCGTTTGTCTCTGTCCTGTCGGGCCACCTCTGCCTGGCTCAGCCAAACTCAAGCGCCGCATCAGCGGTTCCCGTTCTGCAAATTGACGCGGGCAAAGTCACCGGCAAGGTCAGCCCCATGCTCTACGGGTTGATGACCGAGGAAATCAACTTCGCCTACGAGGGCGGCATCTACGGGGAACTCATTCGCAACCGCTCCTTCAAGGCGGACGCGGTTGTCCCGCGCGTCACGCCCGACACTTACGAAGCCGGGAAATACCTTCCCGTCACCTTCAGACCCGACACCACAGCCCAGGTTCTGGACTGTCGTCGGCGGTGCTTCGATGGTTCTCGACACGAATAACCCGTCTGAACGAATTCCTGAACGTCAGCCTCAAGCTCGACGCTTCGTCAGCCTCCGCAGCTTCTCCGGCGGGCGTTGCCAACGGCGGATACTGGGGTATTCCCGTCAAGCCAAGAACCACCTATCAGCTTGTCATTCTTTGCGAAGGCCGCCGCCGGTTTCACCGGCCCGGTGACCGTCAGCCTTGAAAGCGCCGATGGCAAGACCACCTTCGCCAGCGCCGAAATCTCCGGTCTGACTGCCGAATGGAAGAAATTCGAGACCAAACTGAAGACCAAGGACGTTCCCGCCTCCAAGGAAAACGTCTTCAAACTCACCACGACGACCCCGGGAACGCTGTGGCTGCAAAATGTCTCGCTCTTCCCGCCCACTTACAAGAATCGCGAGAACGGCAACCGCGCCGATATCATGGAATTGCTGGCGGCCATGAAGCCCAAATTCCTCCGGTTCCCCGGCGGCAATTATCTTGAGGGCAACGCCTTCAATCAGCGTTTCAACTGGAAGGAAACCATTGGGCCGGTCGAACAACGTCCTGGCCATCCCAGTCCCTGGGGTTACTGGTCCACAGACGGCTTGGGGCTGCTCGAATTCGCCGAGTGGTGCGAGGATCTCGGACATGGAACCCCTGCTCGGCGTTTTTGCCGGCTACTGCCTCGGCCGCGGTGGCGTCATCGCAGCGGGTCCGCAACTCGAACCCTACGTTCAGGAAGCTCTCGAGGAAATCGAGTATCTCATCGGCGACGCCAAAACCACCAAATGGGGCGCGCAGCGCGCGAAGGATGGGCATCCCAAGCCCTTCAAGATGCACTATGTGGAGGTCGGAAACGAAGACTGGTTCGACCGCAGCGGCCCCGACCGCAATGGCACCTACGACGGACGGTTCGCCCAATTCTACGACGCCATCAAGAAGAAGTATCCGCAACTGAAGGTCATTTCCTCGGCCGGTTATGAACAACCCCAAAGCCTGTGGGTTAAAAGCCGCACACCGGATTTGGTGGACGAGCACTACTATCGCAACATGGAAGAAATGATGGCGCAATCCTTCAAATACGACACGTATTCGCGGACGAATCAGTCCAAGATCTTCTGCGGCGAATGGGCCACGCGCGTCGGTTCGCCCACGCCGAACATGGCCGGGGCGCTCGGCGACGGGGCGTGGATGACCTGCATGGAACGCAATTCGGACATTGTTCTGCTGTCCTGCTATGCTCCGCTTTTCGTCAATGTGAGCCAATTGACCGGAAACGGCCGTTCGATGCAATGGAGCTCGGATCTGATTGGCTATGACGCACTGACCAGCTACGGTTCGCCCTCGTATTATGCCCAGATGATGTTCAGCACGATGCACGGCGATGAGATTCTCGCGACCGATTCGCAGAACATCCCGACCCGCGCATGGCAGCGGCGGGCGCCGCGGTGGCGCTCCTGCAGCCGCACAGCAAATTCGGGAGATCTTCTTTGACGCCACCCGCGACAGCAAGAGCGGCGTGATTTATCTGAAGGTCGTGAACACGTCCGGATCGGCGCAGCGAATCAACGTTCAAATCAACGGCGCGAAATCAGTCAACTCCGAAGGCGAAGCGGTGGTCCTGGCTGGCAAAAGCCTGGATGACACCAACTCCATCGAGAAGCCGGAAAAGGTTGTCCCGCGCACGGAGAAGGTGGATGGCTTGAGCGCCAATTTCACGCGCGAGTTTCCGGCGTATTCCGTCACGGTTTTGAAATTGAAAACGAAATGAAGTTTTGAGAAGGAAACGAAAATTATGAAAACCAGAATCATACTCCTGACCCTCGCGGCGCTGCCGCTTTCTCTTGCGGCGGCGGATGTCACCGGCACCTGGAAAACCGAATTCGATTCGCAGATCGGTTTGCAGAAATACACCTACACCTTCAAGCAGGACGGCACGAATCTGACCGGCAAGGCCAACTCGGAAATCGGTGACCAGAAGCGCGAGGCCGATTTGAAGGAAGGCAAGGTGGACGGCGATACCGTTTCGTTCGTTGAGATGCTCAATTTCCAGGACAACGACATTCGCATCACCTACACCGGCACAATTTCTTCGACCAACGCCAACGAAATCAAGTTCAAGCGCGCAGTCGGTGAATTCGCCACTGAAGATGTCGTCGCCAAGCGCGAAGCGCCGGCTGAACCGGCGAATCCTCAAGCGGCCGGCGCGCGCCGCGGTGGACGCGGCGGCGGATTTGGCGGCCCCACGCTCACCCCCGAGGACGACAAAGAGGCATTCCCGAAGGCACCGGTGGGTTTTGACCGAGTTCGCGACGGGATCGAGAAGGGCAAGCTCGAACGGGTGGATTATGATGCCCCTGCTGTCCGCCCGGGTCTGAAGCGCTGGATGGAAGTCTATACTCCGCCCGGCTATTCCACGGATAAGAAGTATCCTGTTCTGTTCCTGCTGCACGGCATCGGTGGCAATGAGAATCGGGAGTGGCAGAGGGGCGGAGTCGCCAATGTCATCATGGATAATCTGATCGCCGAAAAGAAGATCACGCCGATGATCGTTGTGTTCCCCAACGGCGACGCGACGCCGCCACCTACGCCGGCCGAACTGGCGAAGGGTCTCTTTGACCCCCTAGCTGTGGATGCCCAAGGTCAACCGACGAAAATGCTCAGCAAGGACCAATTCCTGAAGTCGCGCGCGGACGCATGGGCCGCGCTGGCCAGCGCAGCCGGAAAGCAAGGCGCTTCGGAACTGACGCTTGAAGATTTGCAGAAGGCCGCGCAGACCGACGCGTCACTGCTCGGTGCTCGCGGTGGTCGCGGTGGTCGCGGGGCTGCTCCTCCCAGCCCTGAAGCGCAGGCCAAGACTCTCTTTGACCAACTCGCCGTTGACGCTCAAGGTCAACCGACAAAAACCATCAGCAAGGATCAATGGCTGAAGTCCCGCGCAGATACGTGGGCCTCGCTGGCCGACGCAGCCGCAAAATCGGGCGCGGCAGAGTTGACGATGGCAGAATTGCAGAAAGCGGCTGAAAAGGATGCCGCGCTGCTCCGAACTGCCGCGGCAGGTGGCCGTGGGGGACCAGGCGCAGGGGGAGGTCGTGGCGGTCGTGGCGGGTTCGGCGGCGGTGGTGACGCCTCGCAGATGAGTGGCGACGGTTGGGGAAAGAGCTTCGAGGCCGACTTGCTCAAAGACATCATCCCCTTCATCGAATCGCACTACTCCGTGTACCCCGATCGTGAACATCGCGCCGTGGCCGGGCTTTCGATGGGCGGCGGGCAATCGCTCGACTTCGGCCTGGGCAACCTCGATGTGTTTGCGAATGTCGGCGGCTTTTCTTCCGCGCCCAACACGCGGACACCCGAGCAATTGTTCCCTGATCCCGAGAAGGCCAGGAAGATGCTGAAAGTGCTGTGGATCTCGTGTGGCAACAAGGATGGTCTGATGACCTACAGCCTGCGGACGCACCTGTTCTGCAAGGAGAACAATATTCCACACATCTGGCACGTGGATAACAACGCCCACGACTTCAATCATTGGAAGAACAGTTTGTATTGGTTCTCGCAGCAGATTTTCAAGTGATCCAAAATAAATGAACCGTCCCGTCACAACTCCGCCGTTCAATTATATGGAAGACTCCGCTCAATTGAGATCAGTGGCTCCGCCGCAAACATCCGCTGAGACTGGATTGTCGGGCTCGGGGCGTCTTTCGGGAGCGCTCCGGTTGATCACAGCCGTGACGCTCGCAACCTTCTGGTTATGCACACCCGCTCTTGGCGTTGAGGAATCCTGCGCCTCGTGCGGCAAGAAAGTCACATTCAGCGGCGATTTCGTCCATCGACGGAGTTTCGGCGGCGGGGCGGCTATTGAGGGTGCACCGACTGGGACTGAAGACTATTACCGCGAGGGCATCGTGGGATCGAACTTCACCGCAACCATCTCCGGCCTGCCGGATGGCAGATACACGATCATTGTCGGCGCGATGGAAGCGGCCAATGATAATTCAAGTCCAGGTGACCGCGTGTTCGACATCACCGTTGGAGATCAGGTGGTGGCAAAAGGCGTGGACATAGTCGCCGCCGAAGGTCGGCCGAACAAAATCCATTTTGTCAGCGGCACCGTTCGGCATCAGGACGACACCCTCGCTGGACCGATCGAACTGAGCTTCCATGCCACTCAGGGAGTTGCCAAAATGAACACTCTCGAGGTCAAGGATTCCGCAACCGGCACCTCGCTGATTTTCGTTCGAGCCGATGACCTGGTGGATCAATCGGATATGTCAGCTCGGCAAATCCCACAGATGGCCGGGCCGGTGTTGTGGCTCGACCCATCGAAAGCAATCACGGTGCGCGTCAAGGACCTCATCAGCCGCATGTCGCTTGCCGAGAAAGTGCGGCAGATGGGCAACTCCGCTCCCGCCATCCATCGTGACGGTTTAGACCTCCCTGCCTACGATTACTGGAGCGAAGCGCTTCACGGTGTGGCCAACACCGCCGGCGTCACCGTGTTCCCGCAAGCGATCGCCAATGGAGCCACCTGGGACCCTGATATGGTCAAACAAATGGGCCATGTCATCGGTGTCGAGGGCCGCGCGAAGAACAATGCCAACCGCGCCCGTGCCAATGGCAACAGCCCGCGATTTGGCGGGCTGAACTTCTGGTCGCCGAACATCAACCTCTTTCGCGATCCGCGCTGGGGGCGTGGCCAGGAAACTTACGGTGAAGATACGTTTCTGCTTGCGCGCATGGGCGTGGCATTCATTCAAGGTGTGCAAGGAAATGATCCCGAGTACACTCTGGCGCTGGCGTGCGCGAAACATTACGTGGTTCATAGCGGTCCGGAATCCTTGCGACACGTCATTGATGTCCATCCGTCCGACCGCGATCTTTACGACACGTACCTGCCGCACTTCGAAGCAGCCGTCCGCGAGGGCCACGTCGGCGCAATCATGAGTTCCTACAATGCTGTGGATGGCGAGCCTGTGCCTTCCAGCAGTTTCTTGTTGACCGACATTCTCCGCAATCGCTGGGGCTTCGACGGCCAGGTGGTTTCAGATTGCGATGCGGTTGGCGATATTTGGCGCAATCACCGAACTGTGCGGACGGCTGCGGAAGCCGCGGCGCGCGCGGTCAAAGGCGGCACCGACCTTTGCTGCGGCCAGACCTACAATAGTCTCCTCGCCGCAGTCCGTTCGAACCTGATCACGGTTGCCGAAATCGACACAGCTCTCGGACGCGTCCTGGAATCCCGCTTCAAGCTGGGGCTGTTCGATCCGACCAACCTGAATCCCTACCTCTTGATCGGCACGAACCAACTCGACACGGCCGAGCATCGGCAACTCGCGCTGAAATTGGCGCGCGAATCGTTGGTGCTGCTAAAGAACGATGGCCTGCTCCCGTTGAATCGCTCGAAGGTCAAGAGAGTCGCCGTGTTCGGCGAGAACGCCACAGCTCAACGCATGCTGTACGGGAATTACAACGGAACACCTTCTCGGTCCGTGACGATCCTGGAAGGCATTCGTCAGTTGGCGGGCACAAACGTTGATGTGACCTATGCGGAGGGCTGCACGCTGATCGCCCGCGGTACCAATGTCATCACAGGGCGACGCGGTGGTTTTGGCGGCCAGCCTGCGGCGCCGCCTCGTCCACTCCCGGAACTCCGTGCGGAGGCCCTGAGCAATGCTGCGAACGCGGATATTCTTATTTACGTCGGCGGCATCAACTCTCAACTCGAGGGTGAGGAAGGCAATGCCCGCGGCTCGGGCGGCGTCGAAGGTTTCAGCAATGGCGATCGCACACGCATCGAATTGCCGCAGGTTCAGGAAGAATTCATTCATGCGCTCCACGCGACCGGGAAGCCGCTCGTCCTGGTCAATTGCAGCGGTTCAGCCATGGCCATCCCGTGGGAAGCCGAGCATCTGCCCGCGATACTCCAAGCGTGGTATCCAGGCGAGGAAGGCGGCCGCGCTGTTGGCGAAGTGCTCTTCGGAGACGTGAACCCGTCCGGCCACCTCCCCGTCACATTCTACCGGTCCACCGCCGACCTGCCAGCCTTCACGAATTACTCCATGGTCGACCGCACTTACCGATACTTCACCGGCAAACCGCTCTATTCGTTCGGTCACGGCTTGAGCTACACCAAATTCGATTTCGGAGGCGGTAAGCTGGAATCGAAAAAGATTCCTGCGGGTGGCACTGCAAAAGTGACGTTCACAGTGAAGAATTCGGGGAGCCGCGAAGGCGATGAAGTGGCGCAGGTTTATTTCCGCCATGTTAATTCGACTGTTTCGCAACCGAAGCTCGCGCTGTGCGGTTTTGCCCGTGTCCATCTGAATCGCGGCGAATCAAAGCCCGTCACAATCGAAGTGCCCGCCGAGCGCCTGCGATATTGGGATGAAAAGAAAGAACAATATGTGGTTGAACCCGGGAATTACGAATTTCTAATCGGCGCGGCTTCAGACGACATTTCTCTGAAATTGCCGATGACGGTTGCCGCCCGATAAGAGCCAGCGAGAACAAGAACGACAGTTAAAATGGTGTCAGACGTTCAGGCCAATGCCTGAATTCGCTGATGTCACCGCCCTGTGAAGTCAGCGTTTCGGTTGAAGCTAATTAGTGGCACAATATGAGCCACTACAAACCGGAGCAACTCCTGCCGAGCCATTGGAGCGAACGGTCATTTGAGAATATGAAGACAGCGAAATCTATTATAGCCTTATTCGGCACCACCGTTTTCACGACATGGGTCTCGGTCGCCCAGATTCCCACCACAGCAACGCCTTCCGTCATCGTCAGCACGAGCGCTGAACCGGTCGCGGAGGGGGAGTTCCAGCCGACGTGGCAGTCCTTGCAGCGTTATCAAACGCCCGAATGGTTCCGCGACGCGAAGTTCGGAATTTGGGCGCATTGGGGGTCGCAGTGCCAGCCGGAGCGCGGCGACTGGTATGCGCGCGAAATGTACAGCGAAGGGAACGCTCGCTATCGGGATCATCTCGCCCGGTATGGTCATCCGTCCACCAATGGCTTCAAGGATGTCATCCATGCGTGGAAGGCGGAGAACTGGGATCCGGACAAACTGCTCGCGCTCTACAAACGGGCGGGCGCGCAGTATTTCTTTGCTCTCGCCAATCATCATGACAACTTCGACAACTTCGACAGCAAGTATCAGCCGTGGAATTCGGTGAACATGGGTCCGCAAAAGGACTTGATCGGCGGCTGGGCGAAAGCGGCGCGCAAGTATGGATTGAGATTTGGCGTCAGTGTCCATGCCGCTCACGCGTGGAGCTGGTATGAAGTTGCTCAAGGCGCTGACAAGAACGGACCGTTCGCCGGTGTGCCTTACGATGGGAAACTCACGAAAGCCGACGGCAAGGGAACCTGGTGGGAAGGTTACGACCCGCAGGACCTTTACGCGCAGAACCACACTCCCAGCCCGGACTTCCTGAACCTGGGCCGCATTCATTCCCGCTGGAACTGGGTCAACGGCGTGACGCCACCCGATCAGGCGTATTGTGAGAAGTTTTACAACCGCACCATGGACCTGATCAACAAATACAAGCCGGACATGATTTACTTCGATGACACGGCGCTTCCGCTCTGGCCCGTGAGCGATGCCGGCTTGAAGATTGCGGCGCACTTTTACAACAGCAACAATAAATGGCACGGAAATAGTGATGACGGCGTGTTGTTCGGAAAGATTCTGAACGCCGAACAACGCAAGTGCATGGCGTGGGATATCGAGCGCGGCGCCGCGAACGAAATTCTGCCGCAGCCGTGGCAGACAGACACCTGCATCGGGAGCTGGCATTATGACGTGGGCATTTTTGAACGTCACCGCTACAAAACCGCGAGAACGGTGGTGCACACCCTGATTGATGTTGTCAGCAAGAACGGAAACCTGTTGCTCAGTGTTCCGCTCAAAGGCGACGGGACGCCGGACTCAGACGAAATCGGCATCGTCGAGGGCATCGCCAAATGGATGGAAGTGAACAAGGAAGCGATCCATGGCACGCGTCCATGGAAGGTCTTCGGCGAAGGCCCGCAAATGGCCAGCGCCGCGCCGATCAGCGCTCAGGGATTTAATGAAGGCCGGGGCAAACCATTCACCGCCGAAGACGTGCGCTTCACGATGAAAGGTGAAACGCTTTACGCCATCCTCATGGGTGCGCCGACCAATGCAGTGACGATCAAATCCCTGGGCACAAACGCGAAATTGATTGAGAAAAGGATTTCCAAAATCACAATGCTCGGCAGCGGAGAGAACCTCCAGTGGTCGCAATCCGCTGACGCTTTGGTCATTGAAACACCGCAAAGCCAACCCAGCGACATCGCCGTCGTTTTCAAGATAACTCCCGAGGCCTGAGTCTCGCGTTTGAATTTATTCGCTTATGAACAAGTCCATTCCAACTCGTATCACTTTCTCAACACTGCTCGCTGCCAGCGCTCTTTTTGGGTTCGCCGCGAAGTCGCATTCCGCCGGGCTTCCTCCGGCCGCGATGAAGCATTGGACGGCCGACAACGGCAACGGCACCTACTCGAATCCTTTGTTCTATGGCGAGTTTGAAGACCCGGATGTCATTCGCGTCGGCGAAGATTATTACCTTGCCGGCACCACGATGCACATGAATCCCGCAGTTGAAATCCTGCATTCGAAGGATCTTGTGAACTGGGAACTCGCCGGTTATTGCACGAACAGGCTTGACCTCGGCCCGGCGTATCGGCTCGAAGGTGGAAATATTTACGGCCGCGGCATCTGGGCGCCGTGCATTCGGTACCACGACGGGATCTTTTATATTCTCTCCAACGTCAATGGCGCTGGTCTTCAGGTCTTCCGCTCTAAATCAATCAAAGGTCCATGGGAACACAATCAACTTCCCGGACGACACGACATGTCCATCCTTTTCGATGACGACCTCAACAAGATTTTTATCATCTCCACCGCCGGCAACCGCGGGACCAACGGCACCTCATGGTATCCGATTGAAGAGCTGTCGCCGGACCTGAGGTCCATTGACACCAATGCTCCAATGCATCGACTGGTCGTCCCGGCAGACGGCCAACGGATGGGAGAGGGCCACCACCTCTACAAAATCAAAGGCAGATATGTTGATGTTTCCGCAATTCCCGGCGGAGCGGTAGATCAGGTGGTCGCCATTGCCGACTCGATTGACGGCCCTTGGAAAGTCACCAAAATGGTCCAAAGCGAGTCACTGGGTGTTACTGCCGCCACACCGGCCAAGGCCAACGCCAATGATCGCGGACTGTGGATTCACCAAGGCGGCATGTGCGACACGCCATCAGGCGAATGGTGGTGCACCATCATGTCCGACCACGGCAGCGCGGGCCGCATGATTTCTTTGGTGCCAATCACCTGGGATGACGGCTTCCCGCTTATCGGACTGCCGGGAAATTTGCGCAAAGCGCCCAACACCTGGATCAAACCGAATACGGGTTACCAGCAGGAACCGACACCGACTTATGTCTGGGACGAAGACTTCAATGGCGGCAAGCTGAACCCGCACTGGCAGTGGAATCACGTTCCCGAAGACAGCAAATGGTCGCTCACCGAGAAGCCGGGCGTGCTGCGCCTGCATTCATTGCCGGCAGCAAACTTCTACAACGCCCGCAACAGTGTTTGCCAGCGGCCGCCCGGACCGGAGTCCATCATGACTGTCGAACTGGACACAACCGGTTTGGCTAATGGCGATGTTGCAGGTCTGGCGCTGCTTTGCAATCCATACGCGTGGATCGGCGTGGTGAAGAGCAACGAGACCACGACGCTCCAAATGTTCGTGGGTGCCGGCGGCGGGCGCGGGCGTCGAGGGGGAGCTTCCGTGCAGCCCGCTGAACCGACCATCAGTCCCACCGCGCCGCCGAATCATCTGTGGCTACGCGTTCATTGCAACTTTGACATAGACGAAGCCGTTTTTAGTTGGAGCGCCGACGGCAAGCAGTTCACGGAACTGGGCAACTGGCCGATCCCCGGCTTCCAGTTGCAGACTTTCCAGGGCGTGCGTCCCTCGCTGTTCAACTACAACACGTCTGGTCAGCCTGGCGGTTATGCTGACTTTGACAACTACGTCTCTGAGGAGCCTCGGGCCCGCGGCATTGAGCGCGAGATTCCGACGGGCAAGACCATCACGCTGACGAGCGGGGCCGATGGCAGCGTTTTATTGGCGGACACTAAGAATATGTCGCTCGTGAATGCAGTGGAAATTCAGGGAGAAAATGCTCGATTCCAGGTCATTGATCTAGGCTCAGGGCGAGTGGCGCTAAAGGCGTCAAACGGACGATTTGTTTCTGCGAATGAAGAATCTGCTTCGCTGAAAGACCTCGCAGGAAAGAACCCTGGCGACGCTGAGTCATTTCAGTGGGTCAACCTGATGCGCGGTGACACCATGCTCATGTCGCTTGTCAATCATCGCTACCTCGCCACCAAGCCGAACGCACCAGGACCAGTCACGGTCACCGCCACTGGCCCGACTCCGACACGCAAAGACGGTGAGTGTTTCAAATGGAAGGTGATTGATTGAGACGCGACAACATCCTATTCAATTGTCCACGTACTTAACGCACCTATCATGAGCAAACAACTGAAAGTGGCGGTTGTCCTTCTGGCGTTCGGAACTCTGGTCGTTTCGCTCCAAGCCCAAGGACATTACAAAAGCTTCATCGTCTCCACCTACGCTGTTCAGGGAACGGTGCAAAGCTTGATGAACGGCAATCTCGACCCGGCGCAATCGTGGTCGAATCTCACGCGCAATCTCAAGGTCGACAAGATTTATATCGAGGTCATGCGCAACCACACGCTCGTCAATGAGGCCGGCCTGGAGAAACTCAAGAAATTTTATCAGGACCAGGGCGTGCAGGTTTGCGGCGGGCTTGGCCTATAGCATCAGCGAACAGAACGGCTATCAAGGATTCGATTACGCCGATCCGGAAAACCGCGAGTTCGCGCAGAAAGCTGTTGAAATGGCCGCGCGGCACTTCGATGAAATTCTGCTCGACGACTATTACTTCTTCGATCGCAAGACTGATTATGACATCAAGGCCAAAGGCAACAAATCGTGGACGCAGTATCGTCTCGAAACGATGCGCGAAGTCACGGAGAACCTCATCGTCAAACCCGCCAAAGCCGTGAATCCGAAATGCAAAGTCATCATCAAGATGGCCAACTGGTATGACCAATACGCCGGCATGGGCAACGACACCGAAAAGGTTCCGCTCATCGCCGACGGCATGTTCTCCGGGACGGAATCGCGCCTCTGGGTCGGGCAGGAGCAGCACCTGCAGCCGTACCTCAGCTACGACATCATGCGCTTCATGGACAACCTCAAGCCCGGCGTGAACAAGGGCGGTTGGGTTGACCAGGGCGGCGCGAACCCGATTGATCGTTACTCCGAGCAACTTCTCGATACCGTTTTTTCGCGCTGCCCGGAAATGTGTTGCTTCAACTACTCCGGCATGCTTCGGCCGCATCCGCGGCGGTGCCAATCGCACGTGGGCCGATCAACCGACCAGTCTCAATCTCGCTGAAGTGCAGAAGACCATCGGCTCCGACGAAATCCGACGTTCGCCGATATCGCCGGACTACACGCTCAAGCAGGTGGATCAGGTTCTTACGAATGTCGGCAAACCGGTTGGCATCAAAACGCTACACGCCGTATCACGCGACCGGCGAAGAATTCCTCCACGATTACCTCGGCATGATCGGTCTGCCGATGGACATCTTCCCGCAATTCCCGACCGACGCAGACATGGTACTTCTCACCGAGCAGGCGAAGTTCGATCCGGAAATCATTCAGAAAATCAAAACGCAACTCGAAGCCGGCAAATCAGTCTGCGTGACCTCCGGTTTCGTGCGCGCGATGAAAGGCAAGGGCATCGAAGATATCGTCGAGGTCGAAGCAACCGGCGCTTTTGTTCCAATTCGGCGATTCGCTTTCGCTGGCGGTCCGGGCGCGCCCTTCCGCGGCGGGCGCGGGCGGGGCGCGGGCGCTTCGCAGACAAATGCGACGCCGGTTGCTGATTCCTTCGAAGCCTCGCGCGAAATTCTCATTCCCGAAATCAAATACTTCAACATCCTGACTCACGACGCATGGGGCGACGCGCTGGGAATTTCTCCCGGCGGCACGACGTTTCCCGTCGTCCTCTCGTGCGATTACTCCAAAGGAAAATTTTATGTGCTGACGATTCCGAACGATCCTGCCGATCTCTACGCGCTTCCGTCGGGAGTTCTCTCCGTCATCCGTGCGGCGCTCGGAACCGCCGAGCCTATCCGCATTGACAACGCTCCGGCGCAGGTCGCCTTGTTCCGCTACGACAACAATACGTTCATCGTGCAAAATTATTTGCCGACAGCGGCAGAGGTGACAGTCTCGGTTGCGGGTGCCGTTGCGCAAATTCACGACCTGCTTGCCGACAAAGACATCTCGCCGGCGCCAGCGGGGAGCAGTGCGTTTGGCGGACGCGGTCGCGGGTTTGGACGCGGAACCGCAGCAACGCCGCGCACCTCTTTCTCGTTTACTGTGCTGCCACACTCATACACGGCCTTTGCTGCCAAATAGTCCATGCATCAGGCCGAAGCAAAATTTCTCGGGCCGCTCTCATCACCATTGTCACCATCTCGATGCTCCGATTCTCAACCAGTTCAAACATAAGCGACAATTCATGGCAACTCATATGAGCAAGCAAGCATTCTTCACATTACTCACGTGCGCAGCATTGACCACCGTTTCACTATGCGATCTCAGCGCTCAACCAGCGGGAACGAATGCCGCCGCGCCCAGCGGCGGATTTGGCGGTCGTGGTAGAGGCGGTTTCGGCCGCGGCCAATTCATCCCTCCCGGTCCGCCGGCGCCGGTGCCGCCGGACGTCGCCATTGCACGACCCACGCAAACGGAAGTGGACAAGATGAACGGCGACCTCAAACAGTTCATCGAGTCATCGTCCGACAAGGAACTGTTGAAGAAATACGAATCGCTCCTGACGGTTCAAGTTCCGCGCGATAACCCCTGCATTCGTCCTACTGCCGGCGGTGGATTGATCTCCCGGCATCAGGGCTTCATGAACATTGCCACCAACAGCGAGTTCGACATTCTGTTGCTCGGCGATTCAATCACCGATTTATGGAATGTGGAAGCCGATCCCCAGGGAAATCCTGGCGGCAAGCGCGTCTTCGATAAATATTTCGGCGATGTGAAGGTCGCCAACTTCGGCATCTCAGGCGACACAACGCAAGGCGTGCTCTGGCGTTTGCAGAACGGAGAAAGCAAAGGCCACAAGCCCAAAGCTGTGATGCTGATGTTGGGCACGAACAATACAGGCGGCGCTTCGGGAGCGGAGATAGCTGAAGGTCTGGGCGCGATTGTTCTTCAGCTTCGCAACGATTTTCCAGACGCGAAAATCATGTTGCTCGCGATTTTCCCGCGCGGTTCAGGTCCCAACGATTCCAATCGCCGCAAGTGCGAAGAAGCGAACAAGATCATCGCGAAGCTTCACGATGGAAAACATGTGTTCTTCACCGACATCAATTCCAAATTCCTGAAACCGGACGGTAGTTTGATCGGCTTCCGCACCACGGACAATTTGCATCCGGTCGAAGAAGGCTACGAAATTTGGGCATCGTCCGTCGCGCCAACACTCAAGAATTGGATCAAAGAATAGAATTCGTTCGAGAACTTCACCTCATCAGAAATCCATGAAAGCCAATCTATGATACCGTAATGCTGGCTGAAGCGTTACACGTTTGGACGAATACAACTGACGAGTGGCAGACGTGGCGACGCAGCTTGCACGAGTTTGCACGATTGGTGTTCCAAGATTGAAGCGCAGTCGTTTTAAATCCAATGAGCAGATACACATTCCGCAAAATCTTCGCGACCATCCTGCTGACGGCATCGACTCTTCTCGCGCAAGAGCGCCCAATCTATCTCGACAGTACGAAATCCATCGAGCAGCGCATCGCCGATTTGCTTCCACGGCTCACACTCGAAGAAAAAGTCGCAATGTGCCACGCCACATCCACCTTTGCCGTGCAAGGCGTGCCGCGCCTCGGCATTCCCGATTTGTGGATGGATGACGGCCCAATGGGCGTGCGCCAGGAAGTCGGCGAGGGTTTTCGCAATCTTGATCGCCAGGATGATTTTGCAACCGCCATGCCTGCGACACTTGGCCTCGCGGCGACGTTCAACGAGAATCTTGCTTACGGTTATGGTCGGGTCATCGGTGAAGAAGCGAAGCAGCGCAATAAGAACATCATGCTTGGACCGAGCCTGAACATTCAGCGCACGCCTCTCTGCGGACGCAATTTTGAATACATGGGCGAGGACCCGTTCCTCACGTCGCGCATGGCCGTCAATTATATCCAGGGCGAACAGTCGGCAGTCGTGGCTTCGTGCGCGAAACATTTCGCCGCCAACAATCAGGAGAACCAGCGCGGCTCGATTAACGTGGAGATGGACGAGAGGACGCTGCGCGAGATTTATCTGCCCGCGTTCCGCGCGTGTGTGCAGGAAGCTGGCGTGTTGAGCATCATGGGCGCGTACAACAAATTTCGCGGGCAGTATTGCTGCGAAAACGATTATCTTCTGAACAAGGTCCTCAAGGACGAATGGGGCTTCAAAGGAATCGTGATGTCGGATTGGGGCGGCACTCACACGACCGATGGCGCGGCAATGAATGGCCTCGACATCGAGATGGGATCGCGCCCGCCGTATGTGAACAACCGTCTGGCAAATCCATTTCTGAACGGCCTGAAGTCCGGCAAATATCCAATGTCCGTGCTCGACGACAAAGTGGGCCGGCAGCTTTACGTCATGTTCAAGCTGGATATGATCCACGATCCGGCTGTGGTTGCAGCGACGAATTCGGAAGCAACAAAGGTTCTGAGTACGAAAGAACACCAGGAGGTCGCGCGCAAGGTCGCCGAGGAATCCATTGTCCTGCTCAAGAACGAGAACCTGCTGCCACTCAATCCGTCGAAGCTCAAGACGGTTGCTGTTATCGGGGTGAACGCACTCAGCAAGTTCGCCAGCGGCGGCGGCGCGGCGAACATCAAAGCGCCTTACGAAATCACGGCGCTGGAAGGCATCAGCAACCGCGTCGGCAACGGAGTGAAAATCGTTTACGCGCCGGGGTATGTTCCGCCTTCGGGCCGCGGACGACGCGATCGCGGCGATGCCATTGTTGCGACTGCAACCATTTCCAATCTGTTCGCTGAAGCGGTCGCTGCAGCGAAAGCTGCGGACGCGGTGATTTACATCGGCGGATTAAATCACAATGGTGGTTACGACACCGAAGGTACGGATCGCTCCGACCTGAAACTGCCGAGCGGCCAGGACGAGTTGCTGGAAGACATTGTCGCGGCCAATCCGAAAACCGTCGTCGTCTTCACCGGCGGCGGCGCGGTGGAAATGGGCGCGTGGCTCGACAAAGTTCCGTCGCTGCTTTGCGCGTGGTATCCCGGAATGGAAGGCGGTAACGCGTTGGCGCGCGTCCTGTTCGGCGATGTTAGCCCGTCCGGCAAATTGCCGTGCACATTTCCGAAACGGCTCGAAGATTCGCCGGCGCACGCGCTCCATGCGTATCCGGGCACGAACGGCACGATCCATTACGCTGAAGGTTTGCTCGTCGGCTATCGCTGGTTCGATACGAAGCAAATCGAGCCCCTGTTTCCGTTCGGCTATGGTTTGTCCTACACCAGGTTCGACTATTCAGGACTGGAAATTGTTCCGGACAAATCTTCCGGCGCGGTCACAATCGAATTCCAAGTTGCGAACACCGGCGTTCGCGAAGGGGCCGAGGTTGCTGAAGTTTATGTTCAGCCGTTGAAGCCAACCGTCGAACGGCCGGCGAAAGAATTGAAAGGCTTTGCGAAAGTGAATCTGGCGAGCGGAGCAAAGCAAAAGGTTTCGGTCCGACTCGACCCAAGTGCGTTCGCGTTTTACGACCCTGGGAAGAAATCCTGGGTGGCGGAGAAAGGCGACTACAAAATCCTCGTCGGCGGCTCATCGCGTAACATTGAGCTGCAAAAGACGTGGACGCTGACGGAGACCATTTCTCTGAAGGACTAGGGAAACAGCAGTCCGAATTATGAACCTAACGCATGTTCGTTCCCGGGCCGTCGCTGATTGTCAGCGTCCTTCGTTTCGCGTCTTTAAGGCAGAGTAGCGGCCATGATTTTGAAGAAGCATCTGTTGATTGTTGCAGCTTGCCTGGGAGTGTGCATGGCGGCCAGAGCAGAGTTGACGTTGCGGGAAATCCGCACCGCATCCAAAGACGTTCTGGTCGCCTATTTCAAGAGCACGGTGATCAACGCCAATGAGGTGAACACGACCAACCTGGCAGCGTGGAAGCTCAACGGCCAACCCGTGACGGCCATCAACAAATTCGTCACCGAGGCCGACGCCTGTGATCACCACATTTACCTCCAGGTGCCCACGCTGGTCAACGGAACGACCTACACGCTGCAGACGCCCCACGGCGAGATGACCTTCGTCTTCGACGATCGGACACATTTTCTGCGAGTCCATCAAGTCGAATCAGAATGGCTACAGCGCCCTGTCCAAGGTGCGCTACGCCAATTTCGCCATCTGGCTCGGCGACGGCGGGAGCGAAGCAAATCAGCGGAGAACTTCCGACGTATACGGTCTTCAAGCAACGCCCACGGCGCGCAAGTCACCGCAGGGCACAGCTGCAGTCGAATTGGGCAGGACGCATCGTCGGGCGATTTCGTTTATCGGATCGATCTTTCGGCAGTGCCCGAAGGCGGCCCTTACAAGATCGCGTCAAGGGCTACGGCTGTTCCTATCCGTTCGGCGTGGGCGGAGATTTCTCGCGCCGGCTTGGGTATGTGTGCGTTCCGGTCGCTCTACCACCAGCGCTGCGGCTGCCCGATCGTCGAGCCTTACGCCTGGAACATCAAACCGGACCCGTGCCACACCACGATCTGGCAGGTCAATGGCCCCATCGGCGAAGCCCGCCTGGTCGTCACTGGAAATGAACCCTACCTTCACCGCCTACGGCGGCTATCACGATGCCGGCGATGCGGACCGCCGCACCTATCACATGGACGTGCCGGTCACGCTCATGACGACCTACGAAGCGTTCCCCCAATTGTTCACGGACGATCAGTTCAATATTCCCGACAAGTTCGACGAGAATACCACATCCTGGGCAAAGGAAACGGGATTCCCGACATCCTCGACGAAGCCTTGTGGGGCACCATGTTCTGGGAATACATGCAGGAGACGAACGGCGCGATCCACTGGGGCACCGAAACCAAGGGCTATTCGCCCTTCACGACCTACGAGAAAGACCCCACGCAATTTGGCACTGAAGTGCTCGATTCGCGGTCGGCCAGTTTTGCTTCCGGGATGTTCATGCACCTGGCCCGCTTGATCAAGCCATACAATGCCGCGCGCTCGCAGGAGCTGCAGAAGCACGCCGAAATGGCGTTTGCGGCCGCGGGCGAAGCCATCCGCCCGACGCACAAACTCTACTACGCCGTGCAGAAATATTTGCTGACCGGGGACGAAGCCGCCCACCAGATGGTCAAAGACCTGTCGACCAATGCCATGGGCTATGCCAACAACTTCAACGGCGCGCCTGAATCTTTTGCCGATGAACAGTTGGCTGGCGTCCTACTTCTTCTCCTACATCGTGGCCAAAGAACGGCCCACCGACCCGGTGGTGGTCGAGCGGTTCAAGGCCGCCATCAAAGCCGCCGCCGACAAGGAAATCGGCTATCTGGCCGGCAATGCCTACCCGGTCGGCACGCCGGTGAATCTCCGCTGGTGGGGCAGCAACACCGCCCAGGGCCAATATGCCTATCCTTGCCTGCTCCAATGGTCGCTGACCAAGGAACAGAAGTACATCGACGCCGCCAGTCAATTGATGGACTACGTCCAGGGCCTGAACCCGATCGGCAAATGCTACATGACGGGACTCGGCTTCAATCGCGTCCACAATCCTCATGACCGCGAATCGGCCTATACCAAGAAGCAGGGTTGGGGCCCTCGTCCGGGGATTCTGGTGTTTCGGTCCCGGCGGCAACGGGCGGGGCGTGTCGGTTCCCCCGGTCACCGCGCTGGCCCGCGAACGCAGGTATATTGACAATCTGCGGCTCCATCCAGTGGAGCGAATTCACGGTTTATCAGAGCCTCTGCTTCCCGGCAGCCGTTTATCCAGTGCTTGCCGAGGGCGGGAAGTGGGACGAAAAGAACAATCCGTTTGCGGGTTCACGAAATTAGCGAATGCTGATCCAACGCCACCGTAACCACACCGATCCATGAAGAAACGACCATTGATCACGTTCCTCGCATGCACCATCGTAAGCACGGCCGCGTTCCGCAACGTGCTCGCTCAGGCTGGTGCTGCCGCGCCGGCTCCGGCTCAATCGTCTGATGTTCCCGAAAACAGGGAACAGCGCGATGCGCGCATGGAATGGTGGCGAGAAGCGCGGTTCGGCATGTTCATTCACTGGGGCGTCTATTCCGTCCCCGCCGGTGTTTACAACGGCACCAATATCAGCGGAATCGGCGAGTGGATCATGAATCGGGCAAAGATTCCGGTTGCCACGTACAAGGATTACGCCAAGCAGTTCAATCCGGTGAAGTTCAACGCTGACGATTGGGTGAAGCTTGCCCGCGATGCCGGCATGAAATATATGGTCATCACGAGCAAGCACCATGACGGTTTCGCGATGTTCGACTCGAAAGCCAGCGATTGGAACATCGTCAAAGCCACGCCCTACGGTCGCGACCCGCTAAGGGACCTCGCCGCCGCGTGCCGCAAGTACGGCGTCAAACTCGGCTTCTACTATTCGCAGGCGCAGGACTGGGTCAACGGCGGCTCGGCGTCCGGCGGAAAATGGGATCCCGCTCAGCAACGCGACATGGACGACTACATTGACAAGGTTGCCGTGCCGCAGGTGAAGGAAATTCTGAGCAACTACGGCGAGTTCCCCGCAGTGCTGTGGTGGGACACGCAAATCAACATGAATCCCACCCGCGCCAGAAAACTTTACGATATTGCTAAAGAACTTCGCCCGAACATCATCATGAACAATCGCCTCGGCGGAGGCTATCGCGGCGACACCGAAACTCCCGAGCAGAACATCCCCGCCACCGGTTATCCAGGCGGCCGAGATTGGGAAACATGCATGACCATCAACGGGACTTGGGGCTACAAATCCACTGACACCAATTTCAAATCCACCGAGACCCTCCTGCGGAACCTCATTGATATTGCCAGCAAAGGCGGCAACTATCTGTTGAACGTCGGTCCAACGTCCGAAGGCTTGATCCCACAACCTGAAATTGATCGACTGCTCGAAATGGGTAAATGGCTGAAGGTGAATGGCGAGGCGATTTACGCCACCGGACCGAATCCGTTCCCGCGCATTCAGACCAACGCACCAGCGCAAACCGAAGGAGCGACATCCGGCCGCCGGGGTCGCGGTCCGTCCGTTCCATGGGACTGGCGCGCAACTACGAAGTTGAATGCCGATGGTTCAGGCAAAATCTATCTCCACATTTTCCAATGGCCGGTGGACGGAAAATTCGCGCTGACCTCGACCTGCAAGCCGTTTCACATCACGAAATCCTACCTTTTGGCGGATCCGAAAACGACAGTCGAGGGCAGCGTCACCGGCGAAGGCGATCAGGCGACCTTGACACTCACGTTGCCCGCGAAGGCGCCAGACCCCATCGCGTCTGTGGTGTGCTTAGAGATCAAACCGTGAAAAATTGCGGCAAAACTCGTTCGGGAGCTGATTCGATAAGACCATCCCAAAGTTGGTTCTTATTCTGTCTCTCGGTCACATTGTTGGTGACCGTGCTTCATGCGGCGGCGGGTGAGCTGCGCGAAAACCTGAACTTTAATCGAGAATGGAAATTTCAACCCGGCGACGTCTCCGGCGCTGAGGCGGCCACATTCGACGACGCGAAGTGTGCTGACGCGAATCTGCCGCACTCGTTCTCGATGCCGTATTTCGCGGCGGATAGATTTTATGTTGGCTACGGCTGGTATCGGAAACATTTCGACGTGCCGAAGGCGTGGTCGGGTAAACGCATCAACCTCGAATTCGATGGAGTATTTCAAGTGACGGAAATTTTCGTGAACGGCCGCCGCATCGGCGAGCACAAAGGCGGTTACACCGGATTCACGTTCGATATAACTGACGCTTTGAAGACCGGCAACAACGTCGTCGCCGTGCGCGTGAACAACATTTGGAATCCGCGCCTCGCGCCGCGCGCGGGGGAGCACGTTTTTTCCGGCGGTATTTATCGCGATGTGCGGCTTGTCGTCACCGCTCCGGTTCACGTCGCATGGTATGGAACGTTTGTTACGACGCCGCAGGTATCGAAAGAATCAGGCACAGTGAATGTGAAAACGGAAGTGGTGAATGACTCCACCACAGCGAAATCCGTCACATTGAAAACCAGCGTGCTGGATGCGAAAGGAAAAACCGTCACACAAATGGAATCCACACAATCCATCGCTGCGGGTGCAACCAATATCTTTGACCAAAACAGTGAGACGATTCGGAATCCAAAAATCTGGTCGCCGCAGCAACCCAATTTGTATTCCGTGAAAACCATCGTGCTCGACGGTCGCAAAGCGGTGGACGATTACATTTCCCCGCTCGGTTTTCGCTGGTTCAAGTTCGCCGCCGACCAAGGTTTCTTTTTCAATGGCGAACACTATTATTTCAAAGGCGCGAATGTGCATCAGGACCACGCCGGCTGGGGTGACGCGGTGGCCGACAGCGGATTGTTTCGCGATGTCCAGATGGTTAAGGATGCAGGAATGGATTTCATTCGCGGCTCGCATTATCCGCATTCGCCGGTATTCGCGGAAGCGTGCGATGAACTGGGCATTTTGTTCTGGTCAGAGAATTGTTTCTGGGGCACCGCTGGAATTCGGAGTCCTTGGGGTTCCAGCGCCTATCCAACCAGCGCGGCAGATGAACCTGAGTTTGAAGCTAGCATCAAAGCGAGTTTGCGCGACATGATTCGCATCAACCGCAATCATCCGAGCATCATCGTCTGGAGCATGGATAACGAGGTGTTCTTCAGCAGCGGATCGGTGATGCCGAAGGTGCGAAATTTTTTGAAGGAACTCGTCGCTTACACACACGAACTCGATCCGACGCGTCCAGCCGCCATCGGCGGTTGCCAGCGCGGTGACATTGACAAGCTCGGTGATGTCGCCGGCTACAACGGCGACGGTGCTCGCTTGTTCATCAATCCTGGAATTCCCAGCGTGGTCACCGAATACGGTTCAACGCAAGCGGATCGTCCGGGCCGATACGAACCCGGCTGGGGTGACTTGCCGAGCACGACGCGCGGCGCGAATCGAAATGACCCCGATTCGTGGCGTTTGCCGTGGCGCAGTGGCGAAGTGCTCTGGTGCGCGTTCGATCATGGTAGCCTCGCCGGACGGCGATTCGGCGCGATGGGTTTCGTGGATTATTTCCGCCTGCCAAAACGGCAATGGTATTGGTATCGCAACGAATACTTGCACATTCCGCCGCCCGCCTGGCCAAGCAACGGTATTCCCGCCGCGCTGAAGTTAACGGCGGACAAAACAATGTTGAGTTCTGTGGACGGCACCGACGACGCGCAAATCATCGTCACTGTCGTGGACAAGGATGGCCGTGCGCTCGACAACTGTCCGCCCGTGACGCTCGCGATCGAATCCGGTCCCGGCGAATTTCCAACCGGTCCGAGCATCACCTTCGCGCCGGATTCGGACATCACGATTCGCGACGGTATGGCGGCGATGGAGTTTCGTTCTTATTACGCCGGCAAGACAGTGATTCGCGCGACCTCGCCCGGTTTGAAAGACGCGACGATTCAAATTGTTTCGCACGGCGAACCGAAATTCGTCGTCGGCAAAACACCTATCGTGAAACCGCGTCCGTATGTGCGGTTTGCTGCGGCTGCAGGAACCAATTCAACCATCACCTTTGGCATGAACAATCCTACGCGCGCCAGCAGCGAAGCGCCCAACCACAGCGGACGTCTCGCAAATGACGGAAGCGCTGCCACGTTCTGGCAGGCCAATGCGAGCGATGCGAATGCATGGTTGATGATTGATCTAGAGCGCATCATCACCGTCAGCAGTGCGAGGCTAACGTTCCCGTCGGACGGCAGCTGGCGTTATCGCGTTGAAATCTCGGATGACGGCAACAGCGGTTGGAAGACGATTTCCGATCAAACCCAAACCGCGAACACCACGAAAACCCAAATGCTGTCTGCGGAAACCAATTCGCGTGGACGATTTGTGCGCGTGAGCTTCGTCGCAACGCCGGACGCCAAACCCGCGGCACTCGCGGAGTTGGAAGTTTCGGGAACACAGGTGGTGCCATGACTTGCATTGATCCCTGCTCCTCTCGTCAGCATGCCGGCAACCGAAATGCCACCAAATGAAACTACTTGAGCACCTCTGCCGCGTCCGCAATCCGTTTGTAATCGTCTTGCACACGACGAAGCAAAATGTCACGGAGTTACCGGCCATTTGTTTGTCGTTGCTACTGGCCGTTCTGGCGTTCGCCGGATGCGAATCGCCTGCTCCTCATGTCTCCGGCAATAACATGAAACTGACTCCCGCCGATCTCTCCACGATTCGCGGCTCGAATTATCGCGGTGCGGGCGCAACGAACACGACTGATTACTGGCTGCATTACAACGCGGCTGAAACCGAGCGCGATCTCGGTTACGCAAACCGGCTGAAACTGAATCAGCTCCGTGTGTTCGTGAATTACGCGTCGTGGGAGGCCGACAAAATTGCGTTCCGCAAGAACCTCATTGACCTCGCCCGCGCGTGCAATCGGCACCGCATCGGTCTTATGATTACCATCGGCGATTCGGCGAGCTTCATCAACGACGACGGCACGATCAACACGAACCACATCAGCGAATTCGTTACGGACCTCGTGAAATCAATCGGTGACGAACCGGCGCTCGCATTTTGGGATGCCTCGAATGAACCGGACTACAATCCCGCCGGCGCTCCGCGCGACCGGCAACAGAAACGATTTGAAATCGCCCGCCTTATCTCCGCAACGCTGCATGAGTTGGACAAGAAAACTCCGGTGACCATCGGCGTCGCGGCCATGAACGGAACATGGAGACGCTCGCCGACGCAGTGGATGTGTTGTCGTTCCATGATTACCTTGCGACGCGCGCTGCCGTCTCCAACGACATCGTCCGCGCGAAGGCATTCGCTGCTCGGACCGGCAAGCAGGTGATGAACACGGAAATCGGCTGCATTGCGCGCGCGAATCCTTACGACGTGACGCTCGAAGAACACATGAACGGCTCACGTCGGCTGGTACATCTGGGAATTGATGATCACCAAACGCTGGGGCGACGTTCACGGCGTGTTTTATCCCGATGGCACGGTGCGCGACCCCGCGATTCCCGCCGCGATGTTCGGCCTGTTTCGCAATCGCTCGGACAATGTGCTCCTGGAGAACGTCAGCAGGGAAGGTTGGGTCAACACCGACGTGCGCAGCCGCGCAGGCGTGGCTGGACAACCCTGCGGGCGATTGGAAGGACGGACTCAAGGCCGCGGAGAAACTCGCCAACCTGCTGGAGGCGGGGCAATTGATCGCCATGCGCGAGCCGCCCACGCGCACGATCGGGTTGTTGCGGCAGGGGCAACCCAACCCGGCGGCCTTGCGCGAGCAGATTTCAAATTACATCGCTTTGCTGCGGCCCTTGGAAAGACCCGGAGGCCCAGCGACCCCGGGCGTCGCGCTTGCGACGATGCCTGATGTTCTGGCGAAACCTGAAGTGTATCCGATCGTGCGCCGCGCCAACTCCCGCACGCCGGTGGACTGCTCGACCATCCGCGGCGCGAACTACTCTTACGCGGAATCTGGTGGCTCCTTGGAATGTGGAGCAACTATTCGGCGACGATCACCGAGCGCGATTTGGACTACGCGCAGACGACTGGGCATCAACCAAATTCGCTGTTTCATTTCTTACCCGGCCTATCGGAGCAATCCCGATCAATTTCGGCAGAATCTCCTTCACCTGGTGCGCGCCGCGGACCAGCGCGGCATCGGTGTGATGCCAGTCGTTGGATACAGTTTTGCAGATGCGCGGCGAAGGCTATCCCGGAGCGGAGGAATGGGCGAAGTTTCTGGTGGACACATTGGGAAAAGAACCGGGCCTCGCGTTTTGGGATGTGGCCAACGAACCGGATTGGCCGCCCACGGCGACCAACTACACCAGCCGCAGCTCGCCTTCGCGAAACACATGGCGGCGTCTTCCGCAAACTCGACGGCCATACGCCCGTGACCATCGGTTTCGCTTTTGAATCCACGATGGAGCAATTCGTTGATGACGTGGACGTGCTGGTCTTCCACAATTATCTGCAAACGCGGGAAGACATCCGTGCTGACATCGAGCGCGCGAAAAAGGTCGCGGCGGCGGCGCGCAAGCAGGTCATGGATGATGAAATGGCCTGCATCGCCCGGGCGAATCCCTACGACGTGGCCATCCAGGAACACCTGGACGCCCACGTTGGCTACTATCTATTTGGAGCTGATGATCGCGTCGGGACGGCCCGCGTCCCTGGGGCTACGTCCACGGCATCTTTTATCCTGATGGCACGATTCGCGATCCGTCCATCCCAATGGCTGTCATGGGCATTTTCCGCAATCGCGGACCCGAAGTTGTGCTTGAGCGGCCGAACCGTGAAGGCCGCGTCACGCGCACCATCAAGGAAGCGCGCGAGCTGGCTGGCGAATTCAAATGGCAACTGGCGCGCGGGCCTGGATATTGCCGAAGTGGCCGCGAATCTTTTGGAATCCGCGCAACTCGTGCCGCTGCATGAATTGCCGACGCGTCAGGTTGAGTTGCTGCGTCGCGGTTCAGAAGATCGCGCGGCTTTGAAAGCGCTTCTCGAAAAAGACATTGCCGCGCTGCAACCGTATGCACAATGAACTGATTCGCATCCGCTGTCGGGTTTCGCGTTTCCGGAAGGGAACATGTCCTCACGGCATGTCTGTGATGTTGTTCATCCATCCGCCATGAAAAAGAGAATCCTGTCGCGCGCCGTAGTCCCGATGCTGCTGGCTTGCAGCGCTGTTATCCTCCTTGCTGTCTGGCCGCTGCCGCTGGGGGCGGGTGCGGCGCATCCTTCGTTAGAGTTGGCTCAAAACGTCTCCCCAGCACCTGTCGGTCAGCCAGTGACCGAGGCGCCGGATTCTTCTCATAGTGTGGCGTTGGCGCCCGTGTATCCCCCCGGCCCCGGCTCGCGCAACGTGCGCACGCCGCCTCCGCCTCGTCCGAATCCCCTGCCGCCATTCTACGATCCCACGCTGCCCATCCAGAAACGCGTGGAGGATCTCGTGTCGCGGCTGGAACTGGAAGAGAAGGTCGCGCTCATGCAGATGGCCTCTCCCTCCGTCCCTCGCCTTGGCGTCGCGCCTTACCACTGGTGGACCGAAGCCCTCCACGGCATGACGCATGACACCTCTACGGTGTTCCCCGAGCCTATCGGCCTGGCCGCATCCTTTGACCTTGCATTGCACTATGAAGTTTCGACCGCCATCAGCACCGAGGGCCGGGCGAAGTTCTTTGAATACCGCGCCAACGACGTCTATGAGTCCATGACCGGTCTGGATTTCTGGTCGCCCAACATCAACATCTTCCGCGACCCGCGCTGGGGCCGCGGCCAGGAGACCTACGGCGAGGATCCGTACCTGTCCGGCCGCTTCGGCATCGAGTTTGTCAAAGGCATCCAAGGTGACCATCCGGTCTACTTCAAAGCCATCGCCACACCGAAACACTTTGCGGTCCACAGCGGACCCGAGGCGATCCGTGAGCAGTTCAACGTGGTGGTCACCGACCAGGATTTGTACACGACCTACCTGCCGCAGTTTGAAGCCACCGTGAAGGAGGGGCGCGCGTATTCAATCATGTCGGCCTACAACGCGCTCAATGGCGTTCCCGCCTCGGGCAACAAGCGGCTGCTCACCGACATCCTGCGCACCCAATGGGGATTCAATGGCTACGTGGTCTCCGACGTTGATTCGGTGGCCGACATTTACCAGCAGAACCGCCACGCTTATGTGCCTTCCGCTGTGGAAGCCTCGGCGCTGGCAATCAAGTCCGGCAATGAACTCAACAGCGGCACGACCTACGGCGGCCGAGGCGGCTCCCCGAGCAATCTGGCCCAGTCCCTCCAGCGAGGGCTGATCACTGAGAAGGAAGTGGACGTGGCACTTGGCAAGTTGATGGAAGCACGCTTCCGCCTGGGCGAATTCGATCCCCCAGGCTACGAGGGGAACCCCTACAACCAGATCACGCCGAAGATGTACAACACCCCGGAGCACCATGCGCTGGCGCTCAAGGCGGCTCGCGAAACGATGGTGCTGCTGAAGAACGCCAACCAGACACTGCCGCTGAAGACCAACCTCGGCACGGTTGCGGTGCTCGGTCCGAATGCCAACGCGATCACAATGCAGTACGGCAATTACAACGGCCGCGCACCGTCCGAGCATCAAGTCACCATCCTCGCCGGCATCCGACAGGCGGTCGGTGCCGACCAAGTGCTCACCACCACCAACCTGCAGGTGCCGCTGACGGGCAACATCGCCCTGGCTGAATTGGTGAAAGCAGACCACTTGTTCACCGATGCCTCGAAAAGCAAACATGGCCTGACGGTGACTTACGCGGCCACTCCAGAAGGGCTGGCCCAGCCCGCCAAAACGGAAGTGTCCGAGAGCGGCGCGCTGAAAATGCCTGATGCAGCCAGCGGCATAGCCTTGGATCCCACGTTGGCAGTGAAGATGACAGGCGTGCTGGTTCCTCCGGCGACCGGTGAATATCAACTGGGAGCCAGGGGCCGCGACGCCTTCCGTCTGTCCATTGATGATCGGGTGGTCCTGGATGAAACGCAGGGCGGGACCTTAAGGACAGCGGGAATACCCATCCATCTCGAACAGGAGAAGATGTACAACATCGTTGTTGAGTTCACGCATTCGTCGACGACCGGCGGGCGTGGTGGACGCGGTGGACGCGGCTTGGGGGGTGGCCCGGGCGGGCGCGGTGACGCGCACCCGGCGCAGCCAGTTCGAACGCGCCGACGGGCGCCCCGAGCGGAATTGTGTTCACGCCGGACGGTGGCGGGCGTGGGGGCCGCGGCGGTCGGGGCGGCGGCGGGATCTTTGGCGCTACGCCTGAAGCGCCGGGCGTCACCGCGACGCCTTCAGCCAATCCGACGAACGAACCGTTGTTCCAGATCGCCTGGACTCGTCCAACCACCGACGGACTGCCCGCCAATACCGCCGGGCAGAGCCTCTACGGTGAAGCCATCGATCTGGCGAGGAAAGCCGATGCTGTGGTGCTGGTCGTGGGCATTGACGGCTCACAGGAAGGCGAAATGCGCGATCGGAATGGCATCGAACTGCCGATGGTGCAGGAGGGTCTGATCCGGGCGGTCACGGCCGCCGCGGGCAAGAAGCCAGTGGTGGTGGTCAATTGCTCGGGCAGTCCAATGGCGTTGAACTGGGAGAACGAGAACGTGCCAGCGATTATTCAGGCGTGGTATCCGGGACAGCGTGGCGATGCCGTGGCCGACGTGCTCTTCGGCAAATACAATCCCGCCGGCCGGTTGCCCGTCACTTTTTACAAGGCCACCACGGATTTGCCGGCCTTCACCAACTACAGCATGGCTGGAGCGGACGTATCGCTACTGCACCAAGCCGGTGCTTTACCCTTTCGGGCACGGCCTTTCTTACAGCACTTTTGAATACTCCAGCCTGACGGCCCCCGCGCGCATCGGCACGGGCGACGACGTGAAAGTATCGGTGACCGTGAAGAACACCAGCGGCGTTGACGGCGATGAAGTGGTGCAGTGTTACCTCAATCGCGATGTGCCGGCAATGGATCCCAAGAGCCTGCCCGAGGTCGCGAAGATGACCGACGAGCAGGCGACGCTCGCCGCCACGCCGCGCAAAACGCTGGTGGGATTTGCGCGCGTGCCGCTGAAGGCCGGCGAGAGCAGAAACGTGACGTTCACCATCACCACGCAGCAGTTGTCGCTGGTCGTGGGCAAGGACGGCAAACGCGAGGTCCGGCCCGGCAACCTGCAACTCCAGGTGGGTGGCAGCTCAGCGATTGTGCCCGGCACACTCATCCAGCAGATCGCTCTGACGGGTTCGCCCCTCGCGCCAAAGTATCACTATGTTGCGCCGGTGGTCAACTGACTTGGCAGGACAAGATAGGTGCCATCAACCCGAAAATAACTTTGCGAACAGATTCTAAGAAAATTATGAAAAGACCTAAGAACCATATTGTATCAACCTTCGTTCGCGTGCGCGATTTCGGCCGCCACTGCTTACAGTCAAACCAACAGCGACACCAACAAACCCGCGACCGCAACTCGCGCCCTCCATGGGGCTCAAGGACGCGTATGCCGGAAAATTCCTCATTGGCACGGCGGGTGATGTTCCCGGGGTTACTCCGAAGCCGAGTTGGCGAACATCAAGGCCAACTACAACGTCATTACGCCGGAGAACTGCATGAAGCCGCAGCCGACGCATCCTTCCGAGGACACGTACAACTTCACGACGCCCGACGCGATGGTGAAGTGGTGCGAGGACAACAACATCAAGGTCTGGGGCCATACGCTGGCGTGGCACGCGCAGACGGCGCCGTGGTTCTTCCAGCCCGGAACCAATGGCCAGCCGGTGACGCGCGAACTGGCGATGGAGCGGTTGAGTAACCATATCCACACGGTGGTCGGGCGCTACAAAGGGCGCGTCATGGGGTGGGATGTCGTCAATGAAGCGATCAACGACCGCAGCGGCGGCAAGACGGAAAACCTGCGGAATTCCAGTTGGGTCAGGGCGATCGGGCCGGACTACCTGACGCTGGCGTTCAAGTGGGCGCATGAGGCCGATCCGGAGGCCCAACTGTATTACAACGATTACAACATTGACCAGGACACCAATTATGACCGGGCCACCCCACAATATTCCGGCAAGCACACCAGCTCGATGCTGCTGCTCAAGCGCCTCATCAAGGACGGCGCCCCGATCAACGGCGTGGGCATCCAGGGGCACTGGCATCTGTACAACAACATCCCCGACGTCGAGAAGGCGATTGAAGACTACGAGTCGCTGGGGCTCAAGGTCAGCATCAGTGAACTGGACGTGACGGCGACTGGCGAGAACAGCGGCGCTTTCCCGACCCGCGGCGGCGGTGCGCCTATCACACCCGAAGCATTCCAGAAGCAGGCGGAGGTTTACGCGAAATTGTTCGAGGTCTTCAATCGACATGCAAAATCAATCTCGCGCGTGACGTTCTGGGGCATCAGCGACCGGCGTTCGTGGCGATCCGGCCAGAGGCCGCTGGTGTTCGACACTCAACTTCAACCCAAGCCAGCTCTTCAGGCGATTCTCGATGTCGGCCTGGGCAAGAACGGGCCAACGAATCCGTGATACGATTCTCGTTCCAATGAAAACTCACTTCTGGCGTGCGGCGATGCTGGCGGCAGCCCTGGCGACTTGCAGCCGCGCTGCAGCCGCCGACAGCGACGCGCCTTCGCCTTTTCCTTTTGTGCGACGCGCGAACTCGCGCACGCCGGTGGATTGCTCGACCATCCGCGGCGCGAATTACTGCTACGCGGAATTCGGCGGCCACCCCGGAATGTGGAACAATTACTCGTCCACCATCACCGAGCGCGACCTGAACTACGCCCAGAAACTCGGAATCAACCAGATTCGCTGCTTCATCACTTACCAGGCCTATACGAACAATCCCGCCCAGTATCGTTCAAATCTCCTTCACCTTATGCGCGCCGCGGACCAGCGCGGCATCGGCGTCATGCCTGTCGTTGGATATAACCGCCAGATGATGACCAATGGCTACTCCGGAGCGGAGGAATGGGCGAAGTTTCTCGTGGACACTTTGGGAAATGAACCCGGCCTCGCGTTTTGGGATGTCGCCAATGAGCCGGACTTGAACCGCTCTGCCAGCCGCATCGAGTTTGCGCGGCACATGGCGGGAGTGTTCCGCCGGCTCGACGGACATACACCGGTCACCATCGGGTTCGCGTTTGAATCCACAATGGAAAAGTACGTTGATGACGTGGACGTGCTGGTGTTTCACAACTATCTGCAAACCCGCGAAGCAATCCGAGCTGACATCGAACGCGCGAAGAAAGTTGCCGCCGCGGCGCACAAGCAGGTCATCGACGACGAAATTGGCTGCGTGGCTCGCGCGAATCCCTACGACGTGACAATTCAGGAACACATGAAGGCGGGCATCGGGTGGTATATGTGGGAGCTGATGATCGTTTGGGACGGCACGCGCGGCTGGGGTCCTGTTCACGGAATTTTTTATCCCGACGGCACAGTTCGCGATCCATCAATTCCGTTGGCCGTGATGGGCATTTTCCGCAATCGGGGACCGGACGTTTTGCTCGAGCAACCCGACCGCGAAGGCCGCGTAACGCGCACGATTCGAGAAGCGCGCGACTGGTTGGCAAACTCAAATGGCAACTGGCACGCCGGGCTCGACATCGCGGAAATCGCCGCGAATCTTTTGGAGTCGGCGCAACTCGTGCCGCTGCACGAATTGCCGACGCGACAGATTGAATTGATGCGTCGGGGACAGGAAGATCGTCCGGCGCTCAGAGCGCTGCTTGAAAAAGATATTGCTGCGCTCCAACCTTACATACGATGAAGTCGCAAGAATTGAATTCCTCAAACACTGCTTTACCGCTCACACGTCGCGAAGCACTGAAACTCCTTGGCTCTGGCGTCCTGCTGGTCGCGGCAGGTTCGCTGTCAGGATGCGCAGCATCGCACTCCTCACGGGGCACTTTTGATACCGCCACATCCGTTGAGGCTTTCCCGCTCACCGATGTGCGACTGCTCGACGGGCCGTTCCTTGAAGCGCAGAATCGCGATGAAGCGTATCTTCTGAAGCTTGAACCCGACCGCATGTTGCACAACTTCCGCGTTAATGCCGGCCTTGAACCCAAAGCACCCGTCTATGGCGGCTGGGAGTCGGTGCAGACCTGGGCTGACATTCGCGCTCACGGGCAGACGCTGGGACATTATCTTACCGCCGCATCGTTGATGTACGCCTCGACGGGACACGACGAAATGAAGCAGCGCGTGGACTACATCGTAACAGAACTCAAGGAATGTCAGGACGTCGGAAAGACCGGACTGATCTGCGCTTTTCCTGACAAAACTGCGCAGATTGACAACATGGTGGCTGGAAGGCGCGTGGTCGGCGTGCCTTGGTACACACTTCACAAAATTCTCGCGGGATTGCGCGACGCCTATCTTTATTGTGGCAGCGCGACCGCGCGCGAAGTGCTTGTGAAACTCACGGATTGGGCGGTGAATGTCACCAAGGACATGAGCGACGAGCAATTTCAGCGGATGCTCGGCGTGGAACACGGCGGCATGAATGAAGTACTCGCGGATGTTTTTATGCTCACCAAAGACGAGAAGCATCTCGCGCTGGCCGAACACTTTTGTCACAAGACTGTCCTCACGCCATTGTCGGAAGGGCGCGATACTTTGGATGGCCTGCATTCGAACACTCAGATTCCCAAGTTCGTCGGCTTCGCGAGGCTTCATCAGGTGACCGGCAAGCCACAGTATCACGCGGCGTCTGAATTTTTCTGGAAGACCGTCACCAGCACGCGCTCGTTTGCGACCGGCGGCAACGGCGACAACGAACATTTCTTCCCGATTAGCGATTTCGCACGCCACCTCTCCTCGGCCAAGACAATGGAGACCTGTTGCAGCTACAACATGCTCCGCCTCACGCGGCTATTGTATGCGGAAAATCCTGCGGCTGCTTATGGCGACTACTACGAACGAACTCTCTTCAACGCCATCCTCGGGTCGCAGGATTCGGTCACAGGGATGATGACCTACTTCCAGTCAACGCGGCCCGGCTACCTCAAACTCTACTGCAGTCCCTTTGACTCCTTCTGGTGCTGCACGGGGACAGGCATTGAGAACCACGCGAAGTACGGCGATTCAATTTATTTCCGTCGCAAGGGCTGGCAATTCGCAGCCGGATTCGCTCTACGTGAATCTCTTCATCGCTTCCACGCTGAACTGGAAGGAAAAAGGAATCACGATCACACAAAGCACGTCGTTTCCCGAAACCGGCAAGACGCGACTCGAAATCAAAACCGCCTCTCGCCAGAACTTTGCTTTACACATTCGACATCCCGATTGGGCAACGACGGCCTCGGTTCGCATCAATGGAAGCGCCGCTGAATCTTCAACGCAGCCGGGCTACCACATTGTGTTGAACCGCCGCTGGAGAAACGGCGACGTGGTCGAGGTGGACATGCCCATGACGTTGCGAATGGAACTGCTGCCCGGGACCACCGATACAGCCGCCGTGGTTTATGGGCCGATCGTGTTGGTCGGCGCGCTGGGCCACGAAGTGAAACCCGGCGAGGATTTGCACATCAACGAACGCACCATTGGTTCTGTCCTCAACGAGCCAATTGACGTGCCCAGATTCGTCGGTGCACTCGCGGACATTCCCGCGAAGATCAAACCGACTGGCGCCCCGCTGACATTCAAGACCGAGGGCGTTGGACGCCCGAGCGAGGTGACGTTGGTTCCGTACTACAAAATGGCGCATCAGCACTACAACATGTATTGGAAAATCGAAAACGCTTAAAGGAGCACGCCGCTCATGACCATTAAATCATAAACTATGAAACTGAACCGAACCGCATTGACCGCGTTAACATTGGGCTGTTTGCTCGTCAGGACCGGCGCCCAAACCAACTCGTCATTTCCATTTCAACTGCCGATTACCAAAGGTTCGTTCGTCGGCACCCTGGATTCACTCACGAACAATTCGTATCCAGACTGGTTTCGCGACGCGAAGTTCGGCATCTGGGCGCACTGGGGACCGCAGGCGGTGCCGATGGAGGGAGATTGGTACGCACGCAAGATGTATCAGCAGCGGGACCGCGACTACACGAATCACCTCGAACGCTGGGGGCATCCTTCGACCAACGGCTGGAAGGACATCATCCCGCTCTGGAAAGCGGAGAAGTGGGACCCGGACAAGTTGATGGCGCTCTACAAGAAAGCCGGCGCGAAATATTTCGTCAGCATGGGTTCGCATCACGACAATTTCTTTTTGTGGAACTCGAAGCTGCATCGGTGGAACGCGGTTCAGATGGGGCCGCATCGCGACGTCGTCGGGGATTGGCAGAAAGCCGCGAAGAAATATGGATTGCGCTTCGGCGTCTCCGAACATTTGGGCGCGAGTTTCAACTGGTTTCAGGATTCGCACGGTTCCGACCGGACCGGGCCGCTGGCGGGCGTGCCGTACGACGGTTCCAATTCAAATTACTGGGACCTTTATCATCCTCCCGCCGCGCCGGGCGACCGCGGTTGGTATTCCAGAAATCCGCAGTGGCAGCAGGAGTGGTATAACGAAATCGAGGAACTCGTGGACAACTACGAACCGGACCTGCTTTACACGGACGGTCCCGTCCCATTCAACAACCAGGTCGGCCTCAGCCAGATTGCGAATCTCTACAACGTCAACGGTGGTCATCGCGGCAAACAACAGGTCGTTTACACCTGCAAGCAAGCATCCAACGGACGCTGGGTGCAGGATTACGAACGCGGTGTGAACGCGGGCATCAGTCCGTACCCGTGGCAGACGGACACTTCGATTGGCGACTGGTTTTACAACCGCAATTGGAAATATCGTCCCATCGATTGGACGGTCCACATGCTCGTGGACATCGTTAGCAAGAACGGAAATCTCCTGCTCAACGTCGTGCAGCGCCCAGACGGCACGCTCGATCCCGAAGTGGATATGATGCTGCATCAACTGGCAGACTGGATTGCTGTGAACGGCGAAGCGATTTACGGCACGCGCCCGTGGGCGATTTACGGCGAAGGTCCAATCCGAGCCAGAGGCGGCGCGATGCGGGAGAATTTTACTTACAGCGCGGAGGACATCCGCTTCACAACCAAAGGCAAAACGCTATACGCGATTGCTCTGGGCTGGCCGAGTGACGGCAAGGTGACGATCAAATCATTGGCGAAGACGACGAATGATTCGCAGAACAGAATCAGCAAAGTCGAGTTGCTTGGCCAAAAGGGCAAACTGAAGTTCAGCCAGACCGGAGACGGACTCATCGTCGAACTGCCCGGTGAGAAATTGAGCGACCTGACCTGCTCTTTGCGAATCAGCGGCAGTAATCTCAAATCCGTGGCGACCGCAGCGCAGTAAGCTTTCACATCGACATCGCCGACGTATGCAAATTGATTCGACCGATCGGCTTCGGTATTTTCTATTCTCTTTTGTCGCTGGCTTCGGCCTCGCGCTGAATTGCCCGGCGCAGAATCCGATTGTGCAGACCGTCTTCACGGCCGATCCCGCGCCGCTGGTGCATGACGGAACCGTCTATCTTTACACCGGTCACGACGAGGATGACGCGCCGAACAACCGGTATTTGATGCACGATTATCAGTGCTTCACCACGACCGATATGGTGAACTGGACGCACCACGGCGCGGTGCTCGACATTCGAAAAGTGTTCGCGTGGTCCGGTGGTGACGCCAACGCGGCGCAGTGCATCTTTCGCAACGGCAAGTTCTATTATTACGTCAGCACTGGAGACAAAACGCATCCTGGCATCGCCTTGGGCGTCGCGGTATCCGACAAGCCAACCGGCCCATTCAAGGACGCGCTCGGCCACGCACTCGTGACGAATGATCAAACCAAGTATGCGCGTCACGGTTGGGACGATCTCGATCCCACGGTGTTCATTGACGAGGATGGTCGCGCCTTTCTCTACTGGGGCAACAACGCGTGCTATTACGCTGAACTGAACGAAGACATGATTTCGTTGAAGGGCGACATTTCTTTCGTCACGTTGACGAACGCGACGTTCGGTCCCGACTTCGAGGAAGCTCCCTGGTTCTACAAAAGAAACGGACTGTATTACCTCGCGTACGCATCCGGATTGCCAGAGACAATTCGTTACTCCACCAGCAAAAGCCCGACCGGACCGTGGACTTATCGGGGACTCATCATGAACAGACCACCGCAGCGGGGCCTGAACACCGATCACCCCGGCATCATTGATTACAAGGGAAACACCTACATGTTTTATCACACGGCCGCTTTGCCGAACGGTGGCGACAAACGACGGTGCGTTTGCGTAGAACAGTTCTCTTACACGACCGACGGCACCATTCCGGAAATTCCCTTCACCCAGGCTGGGATCACAAACGGCGTGGTGAAGCTGAATCCATATGCGCGAACCGAGGCCGAAACCATCGCTTGGGAGTCAGGCATCAAAACCGCGCAGAACGATGCGGCTGATGTCTTCGTGACGGACATTGAGAATGGCGATTACATCAAAGTCCGCGATGTTGACTTCGGAGACAAAGGCGCCGCAAAGTTTTTCGCTCAGGTGGCGGGCTCGACTGACGGCGCAGCAATTGAGCTTCGACTCGACAGTGAAACTGGTTCCGTGATTGGCACGCTCAAAATGAAACCGACCGGCGCGTTGGATAAATGGGAGACTCTATCCTGCGCCGTCAGCGGCGCAAAAGGTGTCCATGACCTGTTTTTGAAATTGACCGGCGGTGACAGCAAGCAACTGATGAACTGTGACTGGTGGAAGTTCGAGTGAAAAGGAGAGATTGATTGATGAAACAAATCTGTCGGTTGAGCCTATTTCTGTGTCTGGGCTTCTTAATCGCAGACCATCCGGCTATAGCGCAAATGTCCACAGCCACAGTGTCGGCGACAAGCCGCCCGACCGGCATTGTCATCGTGCCGCAGATCGAAAAACCGGCGAACGCCCGCAGGCTTGAAGAAAAAGATTTCGCTGGTTACTTGATGGTTTATTTCAAGGACCAAACCCACTCAGCGTACATGGCCATCAGCCGCGATGGTTACACATTCACCGACCTCAACGGCGGCGAGCCAATCCTTGACGGCAAATTGCTCGCTGAACAAAAGGGTGTCCGCGATCCGCACATCGCTCGCGGTCCTGACGGAGGCTTTTATCTCGCCATGACCGACCTGCACATCTTCGGCCAGCGCGCTGGATTCCGTACCAACCAATGGGAGCGGCCGCAGGAACGTTACGGCTGGGGCAACAACCGGGCGCTCGTGCTCATGAAATCGTTCGACCTGGTCCACTGGACACACTCAGATTTCCGCGTGGACAAGGCATTTCCTGAGCTTGGCGATATTGACTGCTCCTGGGCACCTGAAACGATTTACGACGGGAACGTGAAAAAGATGATGGTTTACTTCACGATTCGCTATAACAACAGGAACGCAAATCTCTACTGGTCCTACACAGATGACACCTTCACCAAACTCGTAACCAAACCGGAGATGATTCGCGACATCGGCGGCATTGATGGAGATATCACCAAGGTGGGTGACAAATTCCATTTGTTCTACGTGTCGAACGCGCAGATAAAGCACGCCGTTTCCGACCGGATCAATCAGGGATACAAAGCCGGACCGCAACGGATTGATCCAAACACCGTCTCCACGGAAGCGCCAAACGTGTTCAAGCGTCTGGGGACTGAAACTTATGTGCTGATGTACGACGTTTACGGAGCGCGGCCAAACAACATGGGTTTCAGCGAAACCACCGATTTCGTGATCTACAAAAACATCGGCCGCTTCAATGAAGGTGTGATGAAGGGCACGAACTTCAATCGTCCCAAGCACGGCGCTGTGACGTATCTGACGTTGGATGAATTGAAAGCCGCCGCGGAACACTGGAAGGTGGACATCAAACTGGACTAAGTTCATTCCCCCGCCTTAAAAGCCGACCGCAGCGTGGCGTTGCTACCAAATCCGGTTGCGCGTAATGCGCAAAGACCTCACACGGAAGGCGGCACGGGTCTCTTACTGAACTTCGCAAAATACTCCAAAATCTGCTCGCGCCATTTCGCTGAATCTGTGACTTGGATGGCCAGACGATCGGCGACTTCCTTGTGCCGGCGCGCGTCAATTTTGTCGGCGAGCGATTGCCACGTCTTCTGCATCGCGTCGGCTTGCTTTGTGCCTTCGTTGATACTTTCCGCAAAGTTGATCCCACAAAATTCTTCCCGATTTCATTTTGTAATCCCACGCGCAGCGATGAAACCACAACAGAAATTTTTCCGGGCAGCGCCCGATGTCGTCGAACATATCGCAAACCGGCGGGTAATATTGCTCGACCGCATGATCGCCGCGCTTGCGTTCGATCAAAGCCGATGCCTTCCTCGGAAGCCTGATGATAATACGTCGCCGTCCAGTCGGCGCGCTGCGCGCGGTTGTTCCACGGCTGCGGCGCGTAGTGGTCGCCGCCAATCATGTGATGCAGGCCGAGCGGCATCGTGTAGTTCACGAATGTTTCGCGCGACGACATCATCATGTCGCTGGATGGTGCGAACGGTTTTCTCGTCGTTGGCGAACGTCATCCGCGTCCATTCGTCCGCGATTTTTTCGGCGGACAATTCTGGATTCCACGCGAGCCGTCCAAACGCGTACCAATTCGACTGCGAGAAATGATGGCCGCACCAGTTCGCGTCCATTCCGGGATTGGTCACAGCGACCATGCCGGTGAGGTGCATTGGTTGAACTTTTCCCGCCAACACTTTGGCTACCGTTGAGCCTTTGCCCTTTGCGAAAGTATCCGAGTCCAGAAACTCCTTCCACATCGTGCCGAGATAAACGAGATGCTTCGCCTGGCCGAGATATTCCTGCGTCGCCTGAATTTCGGCAATCACCGGTGTTTGCTTCATCGCGCCGAACAGCGGATGAAATGGTTCGCGCGGTTGAAAATCAATTGGGCCGTTCTTCACCTGGATCGCGACGTTCGGGCGGAATTTTCCGTCGAGCCGCATGAACTCGATGTAAGCGCGCTTGGCACGGTCCGGGTCAATGTCGTCATCATAGACAAACGCGCGCCACATGACATTGCCCTTATGCGGCGCGAGCGCGTCGGCTAGCACATTCGCGCCGTCGGCGTGAGTGCGGCCATACGTTTTTGGTCCGGGTTGTCCTTCGGAGTTTGCTTTGACGAGAAATCCGCCGAAGTCCGGAATGAGCCCGTAAATCTCATCGGCTTTCGTTTTCCACCAATCGGCAACTTTTTGATCGAGCGGATCGGCAGTGGCCAATCCGCCCAATCGCGTCGGCGCGGCAAAGTTCGCGCTCACATAGACGCGCACGCCGTAAGGCCGCCACACGTTCGCAAGCGCGGCGACTTTGCGAAGAGTTTCCGGCGCGAGAATCCGCGGGTCGGCGTTAACATTATTGATGACTGCGCCGTTGATTCCGGTGGAGGCGCAGGCGCGCGCGTAATCGCCGTAGCGCGGACTGAGTTTGTCCGGCAATTCATTCCATTGCCACATCGAGCGTCCGGCGTAACCGCGCTCAATCGTTCCGTTCGGATTGTCCCAATGATTCATCAACCGAAGCTGAAGCGCGGGTTGCTCGGAAATCTTGAGATTTTCAATCAGCTGGCCGGTTTGCATCAGGCGCAGAAAATGGAACGCGCCATACAGCGCGCCGATTTCGCTATTCGAAGCAATCACCGTCACCGGTTGTCGTGCGACGCGAACCGAGCGGATGATAAAACCTTCGTCGCCCAGCGCGCGCAAGTCGGCGGCCCAGTTCAAATCACGGATCACAGCCGAACTACTCGGAGTGCCAACGATGACTGCGCCAGTTTGCACACCGCTTTCATTCACAGAAACAGCTACGCCCAGCATGGCCGAAATTGCAGAACGCAATTCATCGCGGATAATTCCACGCGTGGTTGAATTGCCGTCCACGCGAATCTCCTTCACCACGCTGCGATAATTCGTCGCTCCGTTTCCCGGAGACACGTAACGGAGCCAGAGTTTGTAGCCATCTTCATCCGGCAGCGGTGCATGCGACTCCGCCGCATTGCTTTTCATCGTGTAACCGCCAACGCAAAGGCCCGCAGCGCCTGCCAAGCCTGTTGCCACAAACTCTCTCCGGGACATTTTCATAGAGAATTCTTGGCAGAAACACAGGATGGAAACAACCCCGAAGCCGCGTCACGACCCAGGTCGATTTTTGGATGGCAACGTGAAGTGTGAAAGGGCAGTATCTGTGACAGCGTGGAGCTAATCCCGCCAGGAAAATTTGACCGCTAAGTATCCTTATGATGAAACTCACCCGCTTTGTCCAAGTTTTCTTGGCGCTTTCCGCAGCGACTACCTTTCTTCACGCGCAACCGAAGCCCGTGGCGTTTGATTGGTTCGATTACCTCCGGTCAGGACGCCGTTGAACCGAAGGCGGGTGCGGGCGAATATCACAATCCAATTGTCGCGGGTTTTTATCCTGACCCGAGCATGTGCGGCGCGGGCGACGACTACTACCTGGTCAATTCCACATTCGCGTACCTCCCGGGCATCCCGATTTTTCACAGCCTGGACTTGGTCAACTGGCATCAAGTGGGTAATGTGATTCACCGGCCTGAACAACTGCGTTATGACCGTCTCGGAGTTTCGTCTGCAATCTACGCGCCCACCATCCGCCACCATAACGGCACATTTTACCTCATCTGCACGATGGTTGGAGCAAATGGAAATTTTATCGTCACTGCAACGAATGCGGCCGGGCCTTGGTCTGATCCGATTCAGCTTCGATTCGAGGGCATCGATCCGTCATTGTACCTTCGATGACGATGGCCGTGCCTGGGTAGTGAACAATGGGGGGCCAGAAGGCCGGGCGCTTTACAATGGTCATCGTGCGATTTGGATTCAGGAGTTCGATCTCGCGACCCAGAAGATGACCGGCCCGCGCAAGGTCATCGTGAACGGCGGCGTGGACATCTCCAAAAGGCCAATCTGGATTGAGGGACCGCACATCTACAAGCGCGAGGGCTGGTATATCTGCTTTGCGCCGAAGGCGGCACTGGCCCGCAACACTCCGAAGTCATCTTCCGCAGCAAAAGTGTGGACGGCCCTTACCTGTCGTGGAACCAGAATCCGATTCTTACCCAGCGCGATCTGGGCGCGAATGTACCAGGTGCCGTTACTTGCACCGGTCATGCCGACCTCGTCGAGGGACCGGATAAAAATTGGTGGGCCGTGTTTCTTGGAGTGCGGCCTTACCAGGGAAGGTTTTCGCCAATGGGGCGCGAAACCTTCATGCTTCCAGTGAAGTGGACGGACGACGGCTGGCCAGACATCCTGCCGAAAGGAGAACGCGTCCCGCTCACCGTGAAATCACCGAACAATGCCACATTGCAGCCGTCCCCCGCCATGCCGCTTTCAGGAAACTTCACCTGGCGCGATGACTTCAAGGAACCGTCGCTATTGCCGTTGTGGATCATGCTCCGTGCACCGAAGGAACCCTGGTGGAAATTGGATTCGTCAGTTGGCCAGATTGCCATCACTCCACGCACGGAATTGCTCACGGGCAACGGCAATCCTAGTTATCTGGCTCGGCGGGTCCAACACGCGCACTTCACAGCATCCACATCCGTGGCAGTGCCAACGGATACCAACATTTCAGCCGGGTTGGCGATTTTTCAGAACGAGCGATACCACTATTTTCTCGCGGTGCATCGCGCGAGCGACGGTATTGAAGTTTATCTCGAACGCCCCAGAGGCCGGAATCGCGAAACAATTGGCTCGGCTCATGTGGCAAAAGCAAGCGCGGTGAAATTCCGTGTGAGGGCCAGCGACGCGAAGTGCTCTTTCGAATACGCCGCGGATGCTGATGATTGGAAGCCGTTGGTTGCGGATGCTGATGCCACACTGTTGACAACAGAAGTAGCCGGCGGTTTTGTCGGCGCAACAGTAGGCATGCACGCTCGGATCGATCCTGGAGAAGGACAGACTCCCTCGGCATCGTCACAGAACGCCCAATAGCCATGCTCGCGTTTGAAGCATCATTCTCAGTCTCAATTGAGTCACAAATTAACGCATCTTGCTCAAGACGCTCGGTTCAGTTATCTGGATCGTCGCGTTTAGTATCTTCACAAATCAACTAAAGCAAATAGACACTCTATATGGAAAACAAACGGCTGGTGGAAAAAGATCCACCCATGAAGAAGGATGACCTTATCGTCATCACGGGTGCTGGCGGCTTCATTGCCGGCAACCTGGCGCTGTATTTCAAGAAGAAGGGGTTTACCAACATCCGGGCCGTGGACAAGAAGCCACTTTACGAATGGTATCTGCATGTGCCGGGCGTCCAAAACCTATGTCTGGATGTGAGTCATGAGGATAACTGCGAGCGTGCATGTGAGGGGGCGGTCGAGGTCTATAATCTGGCGGCCGATATGGGCGGAATGGGCTTCATCGAACGGTTCCGCGTCGAGTGCTTGCGCTCGATCCTGATCAACACGCACATGGTCGAGGCGGCCTATCGCGCCGGCGCCCGTCGTTACTTTTTCTCGAGTTCAGCTTGCGCTTACAACACATTATTACAGCAGGACCCGAATGTTCGCGCATTGAAGGAATCCGACGCCTACCCCGCGATGGCCGAACGGGGCTATGGATGGGAGAAACTCATGTCCGAAATGTTCTGCCAGGAATATTGGCACGAGCGGGGCATGAAGACCTTCATTGCGCGATTTCACAATGTTTACGGGCCGCATGGCACCTGGGATGGCGGCCGCGAAAAGGCGCCCGCCGCGCTGAGTCGCAAGGTCATTGAAGCGATGGACACTGGGAACAAGAGTGTGACCATCTGGGGCGATGGCCATCAAACTCGCAGCTTCATGTATATCGATGATTGCGTGAAAGGGATCGATAAGATCACACACTGCGACGATTTGATTGCAACACCAATTAATCTGGGATCGAGCGAGTTGGTTTCGATAAATGAGCTGCTCTCGAAGATCGAAAAGATCGCCGGCGTGAAGATGCAACGCAAAATACGATCCAAACGCCCCAAAAGGTGTGGCAGGTCGCAACTCGGACAACACATTCATTAAGAAAGTTCTTGGCTGGGAACCAGGCACCTCGCTCGACAAGGGTTTGGCCGTAACGTTCAAGTGGATCAAAGAGCAGTATTACGCTCGCAAAGCGGGCAAGCGTGTGGGTGTTGGTTAAACCAATGCGCTTCTGGCATTCCGCCGGAATATCCACAACGTCGCCCAACAAGAGATTGATTACTTCCGACCGGACAACGGAAGCACGTTTGAGATGAAACCCTCGCCGGTTGAAAAACTCCTCGGCTCGATTCCCAATCGCCTGCAACTTGCGGGCGGTTGGATCGATCAACCGTTCGTGTCCCGACACAATCCAAAACCCCCAGGTTCGATGGTCGTCGTACAGATCGAGTCGAACTTCCGGCCCATGGACCGTTCGGGCATTGCCAGCGGCACGCGCGTTATTGCGATGAGATTGTGGAAGAGCAAGGTGCCGAAGCGTCCGCTTGATGAACTGGTGCGCGAACTTTATGCGGCTGAGAACAAGGGCAAAGCCGAGCCAAGCGGTTCGCAGGACATGATCGGTTTGGTCTATCCGGGTGTGAATCGGCTCGACTACGACTTCAAGATCGAGGGAGGTGTTTTTCCCCGGCACATTGAATCGTGCAACAGTCCGCAGGTGGCGCGCTGGCTGGAAACGGTTTTGCACTTGATTCCAGTTGAGCCGCGCCCCGATGGATACAGCCCGCTCGGAATCAAAAATCTGACGCCGAAATGGGTCGCGAGCCTTGGTCAATCGGGGCGGGATTGTTATGACGCTATTGTGAAAATGAATGCCGAAGCGCTCGGTGCGTCTCTAAATCTGAATATGAAGTGCTGGAAAACTCTGCTTCCGCACGTTCTTCGGCATCCGCTCATTCGGCTCGATTTATCGGCGCTGCTCAAGGCGTACCAGCAACAGTATCTCGGCGCGATGTACTCGGGTTGCGGCGGGGGTTACCTGATTGTCGTTTCAGAGAAACCGGTGGCAGGTGCTTTCAAGGTCAATGTCCAGACAGCTTCCCAATGAGCGTGCCCAAAAAAGTGATCGTGTCCGGAGGATTTGATGATATCCGCTCGCGCGAACTGCGTTTTCTCGAAGAGGCAGCCAAGCTCGGTGAAGTGTCTGTGTTGCTTTGGCAGGACGCCGTTCTGGAAAAGATCACCGGCAGGCCACCCAAGTTTCCGTTCGCCGAACGGCTCTATTTTCTTAATGCAGTCCGTTATGTCGGCAAAGTCATCGAAGCCTGCGCTTCGACTCGCATTGACTCACTGCCTGATGATCTCATCGCTGACACTTGGGTCGACGACGGGCCAACTGCGAATGCCGCGCGCCGGGCATTCTCTGCGAAAAGGAATATTCTGTATCACGTCTTCACCGCGGATCAGTTGAAAGGTTTTCCCGAACCGCCGCCGATGCCCTCCGCGCCGGGACGAAAGAAGGTCGTCGCCACCGGCTGCTATGATTGGTTTCACTCGGGACACGTCCGGTTCACCGAGGAAGTCAGCGCCTACGGCGATCTCTATGTCATCGTTGGGCACGACGCGAACATCCGGCTGCTCAAAGGCGAGGGCCATCCGCTCTTGCCGCAGGACGAACGGCGCTATGTCGTCGGCTCGATCAAATATGTGAAGCAGGCGCTCATCTCCAGCGGCGACGGCTGGCTGGATGCCGACCCGGAAATTCGCCGTCTCAAGCCCGACATTTACGCGGTGAACGAAGACGGCGACAAAGGCGGCAAGCGCGAATACTGTGAGAAGCTCGGCATCCAGTATCTCGTCCTCAAACGCACTCCGGCACCTGGATTGCCCAGGCGCTCAAGCACGGACCTGCGGGGTTTCTAATATGCAGACCCCTTCGAGGAAGACCCGGACGGCGTTTTGTCATCGCGAGGCAAGAATCTAAATCCTGCCGGTGTCGCCGCAACGATTCTTCCAGCAGCACGTTGTGGAATGAAGCCATGCCTTCGCATGCCGGCTTAAACGAAATTGCGTTCGGAACGCCGACAACTTCCCCTTGACAGTCTAGGCAACTGCGCTATCCTCCCCTAGAACCCCTAGGAAAGAATATTATGGCGACAACAAAAGCGGAGTTGCTGCAGGGCACGCTTGATCTCTTGATTCTGAAGACACTCTCCGCTGGACCGATTCACGGATACTCCATTGCGCAAAGGATTCAACACCGTTCTGATGACGTGCTCGTGGTCGAGGAAGGTTCGCTGTATCCGTGTCTTTACCGCATGGAGGAAAAGGGGTGGATCAAATCTGAATGGGGCAAGTCGGAAAACAACCGCCGCGCGAAATTTTACGAGCTCACCCGGGCGGGCCGGAAACAACTGGAGGAGGAAACAGCGCTTTGGGAACGAATTCACCGTGCGATCTCGTTGGTGCTTGAGGGCGCATGAACCCTTCGTGTCTTTGAATCATGCAAACCACGATTGAAAAGCAACCGGACGCCAGCAGCGTAGCGCGACAACAAGAGCGACGGCCTGATCAGGCTGCGAAACGTCGGCAAGTGTTACCAGACAGCAGGCTTCACCTACGTGTTGCGCGAGATCAACCTCGACATTCCTGAAGGCGAGTTCGTCACGATCATGGGCCCGTCCGGCGTCGGGAAATCAACGCTCCTCGGGATTCTGGGAATGTATGACCACGCATGGGAAGGCGAGTTTTTCTTCCTCAATGACGCAGTGCACCGGCTGTCACCGAAGGACCGTTCCCGGCTCAACAAAGCGTTCGTCGGGTTCGTCTTTCAACAATTCCATCTGCTCGACGATCTGACGGTTGCAGAGAATCTCGACATTCCGCTGTCATACCGAAACGTTCCGAAAAGCGAACGGCAGGGAATGGTGGCCGACGTCCTCGACCGTTTCGGAATCGTGGCGAAAAAGGATTTGTATCCCGCCAACTTTCTGGCGGACAGCAGCAGCTTGTCGCCGTCGCCCGGGCTGTCATCGCGAAACCGAAGTCGCTTCTCGCCGATGAACCGACGGGAAATCTCCACACGGATCAAGGCCGCGAGATCATGGAACTGTTCAATAAACTGAATCAACAAGGCACGACGATTGTGCAAGTAACCCATAATGAAAACTGCGCTGCGTATGGCCGGCAGATCGTCCGATTGAAGACGGCTCGATGGAGAGGTAATCATGCAAATCCGAAGTCCGAATCCGGCAATCAGCGACGGTTCGTCCCGTTGGCTGTTGGGTTGCGACATGGCTCAAATGAAAACCAGTAAGCATGATAGTCTCGATAATCCAATCTTGTTTCTGGCAACCGCCAACGCAGAAAGGTCGCGGTCATTTTTCGAAGGAAAGCTTGGCCTGAAATTTGTGGCGGATGAGCCGGTGGCGCTGGTGTTTCAAGTGGGCGGTTCGATGCTGCGGATCCAGAAGGTTGATCAGATTCATCGCTGCCCCATACACGGCTTTAGGATGGGCGGTTTACGATATTCGCTCGACAGTACGCCGGTTTGTCCACGACGGGAATCCGATTCGAACGCTACGAAGGTTTGAATCAAGACAGCGATAATATCTGGAGGGCACCCAGTGGCGCATTGGTCGCATGGTTCCGCGACCCGGACGGCCACGTGCTGTCGTTGACAGAGTTCCCATGACAAACGTGCTCCGCAGAATATGGCGCTGGCTTTGTTCGCTCGTGCAACGGCGCACGGTGAAGCAGGAGATTGACGAGGAACTCCGCTTCCACCTGGAGCAGCGCACGGCGGAGAACATCGCTAAGGGCATGAGACGGGAGGACGCGGCGCGCGAGGCGCGGAAAGTTTCGGGGATTTGCAAAGCATTCGTGAGCACTGCCGCGAGGTTCGGCACGTCATGTGGATGGACAACCTTTTCCAAGACATCCGATTTGGCTTTCGCGTATGGAAGAGGCGGCCGGGCTCGTTCTTCTCGGCGGTGTTGGCCTTCACGCTCGGCATCGGGCTGGTCACGTTCTCATTGTGCGCCATTAACAGCGTCTTCTTCGCCAGGCTTCCTTTTCCCGATGCGGATCGCATCGTCTATGCGACGCCGCTTGATTCGGCGTTTCGAGAATTCAGCGAGCAGCAGACCTCCTTTGAAGGCTTATGCGCTTTCGGAACTGGCTCGGCAAATTTCAAGGCGATGGATGCGCCTTCGCGCCAAAGGGTGTGCTTCATTGGCGCGAACTTCCTGGAGCTGCTTCGCGTCAAACCGCTGCACGGGCGCGGCTTTCTGCCGGGCGAAGAAAAACCGGGAGCCGAGCCTGTCGCGTTGATCGGTTACGACCTCTGGCAGCAGGAATTTCACAGTGATCCCGCCGCGGTCGGCTCCGTCATTCGTTTGGACGGGAACGCGCGGACCGTTGTGGGGATCATGCCGCCTGGTTTCAAGTTCCCGATCAACGATAACCTTTGGGTGCCTGCAGAGCCGGGCAGCGTCCGGATGACTGGCTGGGGATTCGGGTTCGGACGACTGAAACCTTCGGCGACAATCGCGGCCGCGCGGACGGAACTGAATCTGATTTCCGCACGGCTCACACCCGCAAAAGCGCAGCGTTCGAACCCCATGCCGATCCTGCTCGGCCCTTTCACACGGTACGATGCAGATGTGAAGGGCCCGAACGGACCCGCGCCCGGTGTGATAGCCATGCTGGTCGTGACGCTGCTGGTGTTGCTGGTCGCGTGCGCCAATGTCGCGGGGCTGACCTTTGCGAACGCTTCCCGGCGATGCACGGAACTGGCTGTCCGCGGCGCCTTGGGCGCCACTCGCAGGCGTCTGATTTCGCAAATGCTGGTCGAGAATTTGTTCCTGACGGTCACTGGCGCTATCGGCGGTGCTTTGGCGGTGGTGTTGATCGGCAAATGGTTCGATTCGTGGTTCGCGACCAACGAATCCGAATTCTCGGCGATGCCGTTTTGGATTCACATCCGGGTGGACGGACGACTGCTCGTGGCGCTGGTTGCGCTTGTGTTTCTCGCGAACCTGCTCGCCGGCTTGTGGCCGGCCCTTCAGGCGACGAAGACGGATGTCAATGAACTGCTGAAGGCCCATACGGGAAGCGCGTCGGGCCTGCGCATCGGGAAACTCCAGCGCATTATCGTCACCAGCCAAATCGCTTTTTCGCTCATCGTCCTGACGCAATCGTTCGTCATGCTCAGTTTCAGCCGCCGTTTGACAGAGACAAAATTGCCGTTCGATCCAGACGCAATCTTGACGGCGCGGGTTGATCCGCGGCAATCGGCCAATCCGCGTTCGTTCTTCGAGCAACTCGAACAAAACGTCCGACAATTGCCGGGAGTCAGAAACGTGGCTCTTTCCAGCAGCGATCCCACATCGGGGCTCGGCTGGAATCAATTCGCCGTTGAGGGCGCGGATTATCCCAGGGCCGTGGATCAACCGTACTGCGGATTCGCGGTGATTTCTGCGGGATACTTTCCGACGCTCAACATCTCCGGTGTTCTGGGGCGCAATTTCAATTCCAGCGACACCAGCAGTTCACCACCGGTCGCGATTGTGAATGCCGCCTTTGCGGAAACGTACCTCCCGGCAGGCAATCCCATCGGGCGCCGCATCCGCGAAGGAACGAACGAATGGCGAACCATCATTGGATGCATGCCCAATGTTCGCTTCGATCCCGGCGAGGCGCGCCCTCAGCCGGTGTGTTTTCTTCCCGCGAGCCAAAGCGCCGTTCAACCGATGGTCGTCATATTGAGCGGGACTGGCCGGGCTACCGATTGGGCAAACGCTCTTCGCGCTGAAGTCGCCCGCCTGCAACCCGAACTTGCGATCTATCGCGTGGCGACGATGCGGACGCTGATCAATCACCAGATCTTTGGCTATTACCTCGCCAGTCTGTTGTTGGCGGTGTGCGGCGGCGGAGCGTTGTTTTTGGGAGCGTTGGGGATCTTCAGCCTCATATCTTTTTCGGTCCATCAACGCACGCGCGAGATCGGTGTTCGACTCGCGCTCGGCGCATCCCGAGGCAGGCTTGTCTGGACGCTTTTGAAACAAGTTCTTCGCCAAATCCTCATTGGCCTCGTAGTCGGAACCCTGCTTGCCTACGGGCTGGACCAGTTGCTGACGCACAGCATCTCCGGATATCCGACGGTCGGCGATTCGAGCCTGCTGTACCTGGCGACGGTGACCTTTTGGGGAACGATTAGCTTTCTCGCCGTTCTGCTGCCGGCCCTCCGAGGCGCCCGGCTTGATCCAATGACGGCACTGCATTACGAATGAATCCGTTCCGGAGAATCTGGAATATCTTTCACTCCCTCGGGCAGCGGCGGGCGGTGAAGCGCGAGATTGACGAGGAACTGCGCTTCCACATCGAACAGCGTAAGGCGGAGAACATTGTCATGGGCATTGCAAAGGAGGCGCGACCGTCTGCCACCATCACCCATTGTCGTGACGCCATTCGATCTCCGAACTTGGCCTCACGGCATGCGCTTCCGCAGCCAATATTCGCGAAAACTGCGCAAGCGGTGGAGGGATTCCCGGTCCTTTACGCGATTCGCGGCAACCTTGCTTGCGATGATGTCGTCGGGATGACAGACGGGAAACCCATCCACGACAACACGCCGTCGCCACGCGTCTGCAAATCTCTCGATGCCGTCCGGCGCGAAGACCAGGTCCAGGTCGAACGGACCGTTTTTCAACTGGACGAAATCTTTGCCTCTTTCGATTTCGGCAGACTCAGTATCCGTGAGTTGAAACCCCAATTCTCGCAACGCACTCGCCAGAGCGCGCCCATTTTCGGGCGTACGATCGGGAAAAATATCGGCGTCCTGCGTGGTATCCGGGAAGCCGAGTATGATCGCTCCCGACTTGCCGATGAAGAGGTAGCGCACGCCGTGGCGGGCAAGGGTATCGCGGATTTCCTGCGCCTGGCGGTATTCAAACGCGCCCATAACCCAGCCAGTCGGGGAGGTTTTCCTCACACCACCGGCGGTATTCCTCCATGTTCTCAAACGAGCGGTAGCGGGCATCATCGAGAACCGGCTTGTAGGTCCGAACGAAGGCGTAGCGAAACCGCTGCTCCAAAGGCCGGCGCGCTGCCGCCTCGAACTCGGCCAGCAGGTCCGGCTGGATTTCACCCACTGCGCTCATGTGTCAAACCTACGGAACGGAATCACTTCCGGCAAGACGCGTTTCCGCATCGCAATCAACCATGAAGTTATTGCGAACCATTTCATCCAGAATCGGCTCGCTCTTCCAACGGCGAGCGATGAAGCGCGAGATTGACGAGGAACTGCGCTTCCACCTCGAGCGGCAATAAAACTCATATATGAACAACTCGGTTCTGCTCCGTTTGAAAGACGTCGGAAAGGTGTTCCTTACCGATGAAATTGAAACTCACGCGCTGGTCGGCATCAACCTCGAGATCAAGCACGGCGACTACATCTCCATTTCCGGGCCGTCGGGCTGCGGCAAGTCCACGCTGCTGTCGATCCTTGGCCTGCTCGACTCGCCGACGAGCGGCAAGTACGAATTGCGCGACGAACCGGTCGCGCAGCTCGATTACGCGAAACGGGCTCGAGTGCGGAACCGTGAGATCGGTTTCATTTTCCAAAGCTTCAACCTCATTGGTGACCTGACGGTGTGGGAAAATGTCGAACTGCCGTTGACGTACCGCGGACTGACCCGAGACGAGCGCCGCGAACGCGTGGACGAAGCCCTGGCCAAAGTCGGTATGACGGCGCGAGCGAAGCATTATCCATCGCAGCTTTCCGGCGGACAACAACAGCGCGTTGCGGTGGCGCGCGCCCTCGGCGGACGCCCGTCCATTCTGCTGGCGGATGAGCCGACGGGAAATCTGGATTCGAAGAACGGCCAGGCGGTAATGGATTTGCTGCGAGAATTGCACACGGAAGGCGCAACGATTTGTCTCGTCACGCATGACGAACGTTACGCGCGCGACGCGCAGAGAACCATTCACCTGTTCGACGGTAAAATCGCGACCGAAGAACTGGCGGCTGCTCATTGAAGCCTATGCATGTCACATCAGCCAGATTCGATCGAGAGTCGGGAATGGACGTGCCGATCTCGCCTGACATTCTCCGGAGGCGCAAACGGCGTAGATGGATCTCAGGTATCGCGGGAATTCTTTTGCTGGTGGCCATCACGGTCGGCCTTTCCCGTCTCAAACCGGCAGCGCCCCTCGTTGAGAAGTCCTCCGTGTGGTTGGATACCGTGAAGCGCGGCGAGATGCTGCGTCAGGTGCGCGGCAACGGCACGCTTGTGCCGGAAGAAATTCGCTGGATTCCGACTGTGAATGCGGGCGTCGTCGAACGCATTCTGGTTTTACCCGGCGCAGCGGTGAAGACCGAAACCGTGCTGGTGGAATTGAGCAGTCCCCAACTCGAACAGGAAGCGTTTGAAGCGGAATCACAACTCAAAGCTGCCAAAGCGGATCTGGCCAATCTTCGTGTGCAATTGGAGTCGCAGCGCCTGACGCAGGAAGCCGCCGTCGCGACGGCGCAGGCCAATTGCACCATGGCGAAAATGGATTCCGAAGTGGATGAAGAATTGGGAAAAAGCGGTCTCATTGCCGCAATTAGCATAAAGCAGTCGAAGGCAAAGACCGAGCAGTTGGCCGCGCTGCTGGAGATTGAAAAGCAGCGCCTGACAATGAGCGCGGATTCCACGAAAGCCCAGTTGGCGGCGCAGGAAGAGAAGGTATCGCAGGTGAACGGGCTCCTCGAACTGAAACGGCGTCAAATTGAAGCCTTGAAAGTTCGCGCCGGCATGGAAGGCGTTTTGCAGAGGCTGGGAGATTCGACTGCTCCGCTGCAAGCAGGCCAGCAACTCGCGGCGGGTGCTTTGGTCGCGCGGGTTGCCAGTCAGACGAAACTCAAAGCGGCAATCCTGGTTGCCGAAACGCAAGCACGAGACGTTCAGCTCGACCAACCAGCGGAGATCGATACCCGCAATGGCGTAGTCACGGGTCACGTGGTCCGTATTGATCCTGCAGTCCAAAACGGAACCGTCACGGTGGATGTAGTGCTCGATGGGACATTGCCGAAAGGAGCGCGACCTGATTTGAGCGTGGACGGCACCATTCAACTGGAGCGGTTGGAGAACGTGCTCTATGTGGGCCGTCCGGTGCAAGGTCAACCGGAGAGCACGGCGGGGTTGTTCAAAGTGGTTGATGGCGGAAAGGCGGCTGTTCGCATTCCGGTAAAACTGGGGCGCAGTTCGGTCAACACGATCGAGATCGTGCAAGGACTCCAGGTCGGCGATCAGGTCGTGCTGTCCGACATGTCACAGTGGGATGCGCACGAACGAATCCGTTTGGAGTGAGCCGGTCTTCAACTTCGAATTTGCGCTGTGCTCCTGTTGTCTTCCCAACAACACTGCGTTTACGATGAGGGTGGCATGCAGCGCGGACTCTTCACTGTCTAGAGTCTTCTGACACAGCGAAATCCCCGTTCGGTGACAGCGCTTGTTGGGGTAACGCCTTCGCGCAGGGCACAACAGTTGTCCGGGGCGTTTGCAGAAAACGATCCGCCGCGGGCAACGCGACGATTGGGACTGACGGAATCCGGACCGTGCGTGTCCGCCTCCATCGCGGCGGCGTTGGTGTACCAATTGGGATCGTGCAAGTCCCAACACCACTCCCACACGTTTCCTGCCATGTCGTACAGACCGAATCCGTTGGTGGCGAAGGAACCGCAAGGACTCGTATAGGGCGTGGGCGCGTTCGTAAACGCCGGATTGTATCCGGCCGTTGGGCTTTTGTCGTAAGCATAGGAGTTGGTGCCATTCTGCTGGATCACGAAGTAGTTGGCGCGGCTGTGCGTGATGACATTGGTGTCCGACCATGGAAAGCGCATTCCAACCGCGCCACCGCGCGCGGCCCGCTCCCATTCTGCTTCCGTCGGCAGCCGGTAACCATTCGCCCCCCAGTTGACGAACGAATTGCTGATGGTCACCTGCCCGGTGCAGTACACGCCCGTCTGAGTTTCGTTCGTGTAGTAACACGGCGTCAGCCCTTCCAATTGCGAACGCGCGTTGCACCATTTCACCGCGTCGTACCAATTGACCGCTTGCACCGGATGCGTCGGCGCTTTTCCACGGCCCGCGTTGACGCCGAAGCTGTAGCCGTTGTTCGTCGCCCATGAATAGACGATGTCCCACAGCGCCTTCGACACCTCAGTTCGTTCCATGAAAAATGCGCTCACCGTCGCCGTGTGGACCGGCACTTCGTCCGCGCCGAGATCAGGGAAGGCGTCACCCATCTGGAACGAACCGCCAGGAATCAGCACCAGGTTTGGACTCACGGTCATCGCGCGATAGAACCGCTGGGGCGCACCCGTTGAATTGGAATCTGCTAACCAATGCGGACTGTTCGTAACCATCAGGCTCGTCAGACAAAGCCAGTTGTTTGAGGCAGCGATCTGGTCGAGGTATTGAATCTGGCACACAGCGCCGGTCGCGCAGGTGATGGCGAGTTGCGGAACGCCGGCGTTGACGTCGAGCTCCAACAAGGTGTGGCTTTGCGCAAAGCCGCATGTGGTCATAAAAGAAATCGCGATCCAGATGCGGCATCGAACGAAGCGGGTGTTTCTTGTCAAGAAAACCCCCACGCGCAGACTCGACGCGGAATGAATGCACTCCTTGGGAGCAGCGGAGCTTTGTTGGACGGCGTTGGCTCCGTTGTGTCCTACTCGACCGACTGTTCGGGCCGATTTCACACTGAGCTCACAGGTCGCCTGCGAAAAGAAGTAAGCTGCGGACGCTTGCTGGTTTTCGAGTCCCTTCTGCGCGAGTATAGCAGGGTCCCATCGTCCTGCAACGACGCGACCCAAGTAGAACACACGCTACTTGACACCATTAAACGAACACAGCCGATGTCTCCTAACCGGGCACCGCTTGCTTCGAAATGCCGGACGTGTGAGCTCGCTGTCGCCTCCCCGTCCACAGCAGGGAACCATCTACCGCAAATTCCCCTCGCCGGCAATGCCACCCGCCTTGAAGGTGATGACGTCGATCACCTGTTCGCCAGACCGTCACCTTTCAACGTCAGCGACCGGCTGTTGATGATCAGCATTTGCGTGCCGCTTCGATCCGCCGAATGTCGATTTGGCGACCGTCGCATTGGCGTTGAGAGTTACGGTGGAGATGATCCCGTTCGCGCTAACGGCATTGTTGTTAGCGCCGGTCTCGATCTCGGTACCAGTGAGTTGGCGGCGACGTTTCAGTTACCGCCGCCGGTGTTGGTCGAAGTGATGTCGCCGGTTTGCGGTTTCGCGCTTGCCAGCGGTACAGTGCCAAATACTGCGAAGTGTTGAATCACGTATCACCTGGTCTTTGGCCAAGAGGCTCTGTCAGGTTCATTAACTCACGGCAGAACATCACCCGTAGAAGCGGCAAGGAATCGTGGGTGCTGTCCGCATCCACAAACTGCCAGATGGTGCTGCCCGGGATGCTGTTGGTCTCCAGCCCAGCCCAGTTGGCAAAATTCGTGGATGCCTCCACCACGTAAAACTCACCAGCGATGCCGCTGATGTCCATTGTGAAGCGTCTCTGTGAATCGATTCTGGGTGTCGATACAGAAGGCGTCGGATCAGTGGTCACCAACTGTACGACATTGGGCGAGTAAACGGGGTTGATGAACACATACGGTGAGATGCTCGGTGCCGCGTAACCTTGAAACGTTCCGGAAATGGCGCGGAATCACCTCGAAATGCTCGCCAGCGCCCGGCACGTATCCATTGCGTAATGTGACGACCAAGGATCCTGCTAGCTGGAGCGGCTGGCTGGTGATGATTCGCCCATAGCCGGCGGGAAAGGCGTTTCCCGACAGTCCGAATCCAAGCGTGCCCGATGCCTTCAATGCGGTGCGCTCCCAAAGCTGACCGTTCCCTGCCAAATGCTGAAAGCGCCGTAATTGGCAAAGGTGAAGGCACTAAGGCCGTTGTGCCCGTGCCCTGGCTCTTGCGGAAGGTGCCGGCGTTGTCAAATCGGGGCGTCCGCCGCTGCCGGTGCTGCCGAAACCCTGATCGCTGCGCAGTTCCCACACCGCCCCCGGCCGGTTGGTGATCACCGCACTGCCGCCCCGCACGTGCCCATACCCGTACACTGCACCGTGCCCCCGTTCTCCAGTGTGCGCGGATACAGCGTCACATCGCCCGCGTTGGCCAGATTCATCACTGCTCCGGCGCAACTCACCGTCCGCCCGCCCCCCTGCATTATCCCCGCCGTCCAGTTCATCACCTCACTCACCGTCAGTGTGTTCGTGCCGTCCAGCGTGCCCGTCAAATCCAGATTCCACGCCGGCACGTCCCCGTTCACCATCAGAGAAGCACTGTTCCCCACCCCGCACAGCCCTTTCCCCGTCGAGTTGAGTCCCGGTGGCCAGCGTGTAGCTGCTGCCACTCCAGTCCACGAACCCTTCTCCGAGCGTCGCCAGCAGATCCAGGTTTCCCACCGGCACATCCCCATTCACTGTGAAGATGCCCCCGACTGACCCGGTAAGACTCCGTTCCGTCGAGTTGTGCTCCAGGATGAGCGTGTAGCCCGCCCGTCCAGTCCACCAGCGCTCTCGTCGTCGCCATCAAAGCGCCATTGGCCGTCCCGCCTCCCACCAGCCGCAGCACCGCCCCGTTCGTCACACTCACCACGCCAGAACTGTTGAAAGCCTGCTAGCAGAGCACAGTGCCGCTCCGCACCTCACCGTTCCGTAGCCGTAGTTTGAAAAGGAAAAGGAGGTCGAAGATATTGGTGCCCGTGCCCTGGCTCTTGCGGAAGGTGCCCGCGTTGTCAAATCGCGGCGTCCGCCGCCGCCGGTGCTTCCGAGACTCTGATCGCTGCGCAGTTCCCACACCGCCCCGGCCGGTTGGTGATCACCGCACTGCCGCCCGCGCACAGTCGCCCACACCCGTCCAGGCACCGTGCCCCGTTCTCCAGCGTGCGCGGATACAGCGTCACATCGCTCGCGTTGGCCAGATTCATCACCGCTCCGGGCGCAATCACCGTCCGCCCGCCCCCTGCATCATCCCCGCCGTCCAGTTCATCACCCCACTCACCGTCAGTGTGTTCGTGCCGTCGAGCGTGCCCGCCAAATCCAGATTCCACGCCGGCACGTCCCCGTTCACCACCAGAGAAGCACTGTTCCCCACCCGGCAGAGCCCTTCCCCGTTGAGTTGAGCCCCGGTGGCGAGCGTGTAGCTGCTGGCACTCCAGTCCACGAGCCCGTTGGTGACTACGTTGAACGGTCCGCTGGCGGTTCCACCTCCTGCCAATCGCAACACTGCTCCGGCGGACACGTTCACCACGCCCCAATTGTTGAAAGCCTGGTAGCAGAGCACCGTGCCGCTCTGCACCTCCACCGTGCCGGAGCCGTAGTTGGAAAAGGCAAAGGAGGTGAAGGTATTGGTGCCCGTGCCCTGGTCTTGCGGAAGGTGCCCGCGTTGTCAAACCGAGGCGTGCTGCCGCCGCCGGTGCTGCCGAAACCCTGATCGCTGCGCAGTTCCCACACCGCCCCCGGCCGGTTGGTGATCACCGCACTGCCGCCCCGCACAGTGCCCGGGCCCTGTACACTGCACCGTGCCCCCATTCTCCAGTGTGCGCGGATACAGCGTCACATCACTGGCGTTGGCCAGGTCGAGCACCGCTCCCGGTGCAATCACTGTCCGTCCACCGCCCTGCATCCCACCCGCCGTCCAGTTCATCACGTTGCTCACCGTCAAGGTGCCCGTGCCTGAAAGCGCCCCACCGTCCAGCAGCAGCACGCCGTTGGCCGCCACCGTGCTGGCGCCGCCCAGATTGAGCGTCTGGCCGGCGATGGCCAGTGTTTGCGTACCGCTGGTTCCACCCAGAAACAGCGCGACCAGCGTCGGACCGGTATCCAGCGCCACTGTATAGGTGCCGCTGTTGGTAATGAACGCAGTGTCGCCTATGCCGGGCACCTGATTTGGTTCCCAGTTTGCGGCCACGCTCCAATTGCCGCCGGCGGTGTTGGTCCACAGCAGGACGGTGGCCTGGGCAGTGAAGGCGAGACAACAGAACGGCAGTCCGAAGAGCCATTTCAAATTGAGATTTGAAAACCCAGAACGCATCGTTGCCTGCAGCGCGTCACGGCGCGTTTCGGATTTCGGGCTTCTGATTATTTCCGAATCCTGGATTTCTAACTTCTCATTTACATTCATGGCAAGTTTGTTCGTTGAGAGTCGAAGTGTGAATTGAGAAAGGAACATTCACAGCTTGCGCAGCCGATAGAATTTCGCCTTGCTTGTGGCCGGCATGGGAGCCGTCAGATTGCCGCTCTGCCCGGGCACCACGAGACGAGCCTCGTCGTTCCTTCGAGCACAAAGCCCGTCGAGCAGGTGATGACGAGTTGCGGACTGCCTCCAATAAGTCGGACAGCCAGACCGGGCTCTTCTTGCGCAACACAGGTTGAGGCGAGCAGACAAAGCGCAAGCCAAATACACCCGATACGTCGCCGCGACGAAATACCAGACGCCCGTTTGCAGCATGCTGCTTGAAGCGATGGACACCGCCGGGCCGAGGTAGAAATGCACCCGGTTCTCCCCTTCGACCTGGATATCCAGATCGTTACCCGGTTGCGATTTGCCGACGACGAACAACACGTGCCCCACCTGCGATGGCAATTGGCTCAGGTTGATCCACGCCGCGTAAGTGGCCTCGGGACGCAAATCCAGATTCGTGCTGTTCGGCACAAGAATGTGGCCGGTCGTGCCATCGAACTGAAATGCGAGTCCGACTTTGCCCGCCGCGAAGCTGACGCCGTCGTGCAACGTGCCGTTGTTGTACGTGGCCAGGTCCGTCGCGTCGCCTTCGGCTGGCCACCAACCAACGAGATCGCCGGGCGGCGTGAGGCAGTTGGTTGTGTCCGCTTGAACGGACCCGCAAGCCAGCAGGAACGACACAGGGATTGTCATCCATTTCTTGAATAGGAATTTTTCTATTTTCGGCATTTCATGGCTGTAATCCTTTCCAAGCTTGGGTTGTGGCTATTTCCGCCATCTGAAGTCGTCGGGTATCCTGCCTTCCCGAATTTGCTGCCTCCACGATTCCAGTTGCTGGAGATTATTTGTTGCCACCTGCCTGGCGTTTGGGCTGGTGGCCTTTTCCGGATTTGCCCAAAAGCACGCCATTAGGTCCAGGAACTCAAGCACCGCGTCTTTCTCGCCTTTTTCCAGCAAGCCGCGGGCAAGTCCAAGGTCCAGCGGACCGAACGAGTCCAACTGCGGCGAGCCGGGTGATTTCCCAGCGGCGAGCAAGTAGTTCTTTGCCTCCTCGATTTGTCCCTGGCGCATGGCGACACGCCCGAGCAAATTGTTCGCTTGGAAGATGACATTGCCGTAATTCCAGGAATTCGTGTCCGAGTTCGCCGTCAACATTTCGCGCGCCTGGGCCGCGACCGCCTCGAAACCGATCTCCGCTTCCAGCGAAGCCTCAGCTACGTCTTGCCGCAAACCCTGCAGGCGCTCCTTGAATTCGTTGTCATCCGGTTTGCGGCTCAACGCGCGAGCCAGACTGTCGCGCGCCGGGACGACGTATTTCAACGTTTCGGCGAACTTTTCCTTGCGTTCCGTCGGAGATAACTTTCGGGCCTGATGCGAGTCCTCACTGAAGTGATAGCCAACATACGCGTACCACGGGCCTGCCGGATCCACATCCAACGCGGCCAGGATCAAGGGCATGTCCGCCGCGTTCGTGGGATAACCGAAGGGGCGATCGTCGCCGCGCCACTCGGCCATGAACTTGGAAAGCCGCGCGGATATTGCCGGGGGCGCGGAACCCGTAATCGTGGTCTGGATTTGTTCATGGGACGTGGAACGCACTTCTTGGGTTGAAACGACGCTACCCGAACCATCTGAAGCTGGGACAGCCACCAGCGCTGTAAGGCAGAGCATGGCAGCCAGCAACCCACCCATCGCCAGTTTCACGGTCTTGCGGTCCGACCAATGTGGGCTGTTTGTTCTCATAGGGGTTCCTTTCATCTGAGCAACTGAAAAGACTTCCCCAGGCAGGCACGGCGCGACTGATTACACGTCACAGCAGCAGCGGAGCTTTGTTGGACGGCGTTGGCTCCGTTGCGTCCTACTCGACCGACTTGTTCGGGCCGATTTCACACTGAGCCCACAGGTCGCCTGCGAAAAGAAGTGAGCCCGGGCGCTTGCTGGTTTTCGAATCCCTGGTTCGCGAGTATAGCAGGAAGTGAGCGTGCCGCAACGAACGCGAGGCCAAGTAGAACACACGCTACTTGACGCCATTAAACGAACACAGCCGATGTCTCCGAACCGGGCAACTGCTTCGAAACGTCGGACGTGTGAGCTCCGCCGTTGCGTTCCGCTTGGTCCGATTTTGATGGTGCGCGGCGGCGGTATCGGCTATTTCCTGATAAACACTCTTTTGAACGTCTCGGCGAATGCTGCTTACGAACGCATTGAACAGAGAACTGCATGAACGAGTTGCAAGCTCAGATTGAAACCCTGCTGAAACAGGAGGCCAACCTCAACTCAAGTCGCAAAAAGGTTCTATCCCTCATCCTTGCTCATTTCCGGTCGGAGACGGGCACTATTCATCTGTTGGACCGCGAAAAACAACTGCTCCATCTTGCTGCTGAGAGCGGCTTGCCACCGGCCATGTTGGAGATTGTGAAAACCATTCCTGTCGGCAAAGGCATTGCCGGGCAGACGGTCGTGCAGCAAAAACCCATCACGATCTGCAATCTCCAAACCGATTCGACCGGCACTGCCCTGCCCGGCGCACGGCAGACCGGAGTCGGCGGCGCGCTCTGTGTACCGTTGCGCGACGGCGAAACGATCGTGGGAACCATCGGTGTCGGCACGATTCGGCCCTACGAATACACGCCGGAGGAAGCGCGCGAACTTGAAGAAATTGGTAGGGTCATCGGCCGGGGCTGCTCGCTCGCTTCTCGAAAATGAATTTTCTCGTCAGATCCGCTTCAAGCAAAGCACCGGCTGCAACGGCATTGATCCGTTTGTTGGTCGGCGGCGTATTTCTCGTCGAAGGCGTCCTCAAATTCATTTACCCGGGCGAACTCGCCGCCGGACGATTCGCCAAGATCGGCATCCCAGCCCCCGAGATCATGGGGCCGTTCGTCGCCGTTGTGGAAATAGTGTGTGGCGCGCTCGTACTGATTGGCTTCCTCACGCGGCTCGCGGCGATTCCGCTGCTCGTGAACATTCTCGTCGCGATTATCTCGACAAAGATTCCCGTTCTGCTCGGTCATGGTTTTTGGATATTCGCTGCTACGAAAGCGCCGCATTACGGTTTCCTCGGAATGATTCACGAAGGCCGCGCGGATTTTTCGATGCTGCTGGGATTGCTCTTTCTCATTTGCGTCGGCGCGGGAAGCTGGTCGGCGGACGCGATGTTTGCGGAGGGAGGCTCCAGCGCTCCAAAGATAGGAACGTAACAAAATGAAATGCAATCTCCTCATTCTGCTCGCCGCAGCCGGCGCGCGTGCCGGTTGCGCTATTTCCAAACCTGAACCTGCGGGAAATGTTCACGAGAAATTGGACATGTCGAAGTTCTACATGCCGAACCCGGAAGCCTCGCGCATCGTGACGGTCACCTCAAATGGTCCCGCGCTCGCGAACATTCTCGTGCAGACACACGCCATCGCCGTTAAGGAAAACTCGACGAAGAAGAGCCTGGAGAAATTCGGCGAAGTCTATGCCTTCTCGCCAACGTTTTTCGCTGTTCATCGCGACGAGCCGACGTTGATTCGTTTCTGGAACCTTCAGGCGGACGATAACCATGACTTCATGCTGATTGATCCGCATTCGCACGTGTTGATGAGCCAGGTGCTGCCGCCGCTTAAGGAAACGTCGTTCGTGTTCACGTTTCATGAAGAAGGGCTGTTCAACATGATTTGCGCGATGCACCAGCCGTCCATGAACGCGCAAATCCTCGTGCTGCCGCCGCGCTCGGAAACCAGGTGAGCGTAGCACGGTCCAGCTCCCGCTCCCGCTGGCTGAACCGCACTGTCCTCGGCATCGGCCTCGCGTCGCTGTTCAGCGATTGGTCGCACGAAATTGCCACGACTGTCATGCCGACGTTTATCGCGACGATGGGCGCGGCGGCTGCATGGCTGGGAATCATAGAAGGCATTTCGGACGGACTTTCCAGTTTCGCCAAGATGGCTTCGGGCTTCTACACGGACAAACTTCAACGTCGCAAACCGCTCGCGGTCATTGGCTATATTGTGACCGCGCTTGGAACCGCATCCTTCGGACTCGCCACCGCCGCGTGGCATGTCCTCGTCTCCAGGGCTATCGCCTGGTTTGGACGCGGCGCGCGCACTCCGATACGCAAGGCGCTGCTCGCCGCCGCAGTAACGAAGGAAACGTACGGCCGCGCATTCGGCTTCGAACGCATGATGGACACCGTGGGAGCAATCGTGGGACCAGCGACGGCGTTTGGATTGCTCACGCTGTTTCATCATCGTTACCGTCCCCTATTCGCCGTCACGCTTATTCCGGGAGTGACTGCCGCCGCGTTGATTGCATTGCTGGTCAAAGAAAAGGAACGAAAGCCAGTGCCTCACATTTCGTTCGGCCAACGTCTGAAACTCTTGCCGGTTCCCTACCGGAAATTTCTTGTGGCCGTCGGCCTGTTCGGGGCAGGTGATTTCGCGCACACGATGCTGATTCTGCTAGCCACGCAAAAGCTGGCGCCATCGCTTGGCCGTGATCGGGCGGCGAGCATCGCAGTCGGACTGTACGTCGCGCACAACGTATTCTACGCCAGCTTCGCATACCTCGCGGGCTGGCTGGCCGACCGATTGAAAAAGCCGCTGCTGTTGTCTGCCGGTTACTCACTCGCCGCATTGATGGCTGTGCTCATCATCCTGCTGCCGGCGACGGTGTGGACGTTCGTTCTGGTTTTCGTGCTCGGCGGGATTTATGTGGCCATCGAAGAAACGCTGGAGGATTCACTCTGCGCCGAACTCGTGAGCGGAAGAACATCACGGCATGGCTTTCGGAGTTTTGGCGACCGTGAACGGCATCGGGGATTTTCTTTCCAGCATCATCGTCGGCGCATTGTGGTCGTCCGTCGGGACGGGAGCAGCATTTGGTTACTCCGCAGTTCTGTTCGCGAGCGGCGCGTTCTCGCTTTGTTTTTTTTTTTGCTCGTTTTTAGCTTTCAGATCGCAAGCGACAGGATCAAGCCCTTGGGCTGAAACTTCACTGATTATTTTTGCATTGAGTAACTTCCACTTTGTCGCCCTCTTTCGCGGCAATCTGTGCGCCCTTATGCAGCAGGTAAACCTCGGAATGATCGGCGGCGGCACCGTGGGCAGCGGCGTGTTTCACGCGCGCAGCACAACGGCGGCCTCATGGCCTCGCGCATCGGTGTGAAGGTCGCGTCCGCAAAATCGCCGTCAAAGCCTTCGACGAACCGCGTCCGTACGAAATCCCGCGCTCGTTAATGACGACTGACTGGCAGAACGGTCGTCAACGATCCCGCAGGTGCACATCGTCATCGAACTCGTCGGCGGCACGGGCATCGCGCGCACGATGATTCTCGACGGCGCTGAAGCTGGGCAAACCCGTCGTCACCGCGAACAAGGCGTTGCTCTCCGCGCACGGCGAAGAACTGTTCGCCGCGGCCGAAGATTACGGCACGAATCTTTATTACGAAGCCAGTGTCTGCGGCGGCATTCCGATCATCAAATCGCTGCGCGAAGGCTTTGTCGGCAATCGCATCACGCATCTTTACGGCATCGTCAACGGCACCTGCAATTACATCCTCACGCGCATGAAGCTCGAAGGCGCGGACTTCGACGCGGTGCTCAAGGACGCGCAAGAAGCAGGGTTACGCCGAAACGCCGCCGGACCTCGACATCGACGGCTGGGATGCGCAGCACAAGATCGGCATCCTCGCCTCGCTCGCGCACGGCTTCTGGGTGAACCCGAAGCAGATTTACGTCGAAGGCATCCGGCACGTCAGCGCGCTTGACATCCAGTTCGCCGAGCAACTCGGCTACACGATCAAGCTGCTGGGCATCATCAAACAAATCCGGATTGCTGCGGCGGACCGGGCCGATCAGAAAAGCCGAGGGCCGAAAAGCGAAAATCGCAATGCCGTCGCGTGCAGGTTTCGGTTTATCCGACGCTGATGCCGAACGCGCATGTGCTGGCCAGCGTGAACCACGTGTTCAACGCCGTCTTCGTGCGCGGCGACGTCGTCGGCGACACGCTGTTTTACGGGCGCGGCGCGGGCAAGGACGCCACGGCCAGCGCGGTGTTGAGCGACGTGGCGGACGCGGCGCTGGATCTGAAGTTCGGCACCAAGCATCGCGTGCCGCCGTTCGTGCCGCACGAAACGCGAGGGCAGTCGTCGCGCCGATCGACGAAGTCGTTTCGCAATATTTCGTTCGGCTCAACGTCGTGGACCGGCCCGGGGTGCTGGCGAAAATCGCTTCCGTCTTCGGCGCGGCGAACATCGGCATCTCCTCGGTCATCCAGCCCGAAGGCCACGAAGGCGAAAGCGTGCCGCTGATTTTGATGCTCCACGACGCGCCGAACGGCGCGGTGCCAAGGCGCTTGCGACGATTGGCAAGCTGCCGGCGGTCAAAGGCAAGCCGGTGATGATCCGGGTGGAGAATTTCCAGTAAGAACCGCGCGAACGAAGTCCATGATCCTCTTCCGCAGCACCAACGGCCAGTCGCCGCCAGTCAACCTGCGCGATGCGTTTCTCCTCGGCCAGGCGCCGGATCGCGGACTCTATTTCCCGCAGAGCTTCCCGCGCTTATCGCGCGATGAGATCGCCGCGTTTGCCGATCTTGCCTTACCACGAAATCGCGGTTCGCGTGCTGTCGCCTTACACCGAAGGCATCATCGAGCGCGATGCGCTGGCCGCGATGTGCCGCGAGGCGTACGACTTCGAACTTCCCCTCGAACCGGTTGCTGGCATGGACCGCGTCCACTGCCTGCGGCTGGATCGTGGACCGACGGCGTCGTTCAAGGATTTTGCCGCGCAGATGATGGCGCGGCTTGTTCGGACGGTTCCTTCGCGAAGCAGAACGCCACGTGACCATCCTTACCGCGACCAGCGGCGATACCGGCTCCGCTGTCGCACATGCGTTTCATAATATTCCGGGAGTGCGGGTCCTCGTGCTGTTTCCGTTCGCCGAAGTGAGCCGGCATCAGCGCAAACTGATGACCACGCTCCGCGAAAATGTCCGCACCATTGCGATTGACGGCAAATTCGATGACTGCCAGGCGATGGTGAAGCGCGCATTCGCCGACCCGGCGTCTGAATCACATTCCTCTTTCGTCCGCCAACTCCATCAACATCGGCCGACTGCTGCCGCAGAGCGTTTATTATTTCTTATGCCGCGTCGCGCGTGGCGAACGCGGGGAGCCTGATTGTCTTCTCAGTGCCGAGCGGAAATTTTGGCGACATGATGGGCGCGGTCGTCGCGGCGACAGATGGGTTTGCCGATGAAGAAACTGATCGTGCCGGTGAACGACAACGACGCCTTCCCGCGTTTCCTCGCGAGCGGGCAGTTATCAGAAAGTTGTGCCGTCGCGCAACTCTCTTTCGAACGCGATGAACGTGGGACATCCGAGTAATCTCGCGCGGCTCGTGGCGGTTTATGGCGGGCAGATGGATGAGACTGGCAAAATCCATCAAAGCGCCGGATCTTGGCCGCGATGCGGCGCGATCTGTTTTCCAGTTCCGTTTCCGACGAACGCACCCGCGAAGCGCTCCGACATGCCTGGAACGAGCATCGGCTTCTCGTCGAACCGCACGGCGCGGTCGCATGGCGCGGATTTCTCGACTGGCTGGAGGCGGAGAAACGCGATGGCGCGCCCGCAGTGATTTTGGAAACGGCGCACCCGGCGAAATTCCCGGAGGAAATCGAAAAAAATCTCGGCTTTACCCCGGACGTGCCACCGCAAATGGTGACAGCGGAGAAACTGCCGGAGGACTATGACCGTATGGGTGCGGATTACACCGCGTTTCGGGATTACGTGCTGAAACGGTACAGCTTCGTAATGGCAGCCAGGCTGGGTTCTGCTTAACGAAGGATTTTGCGCAGAGCGCTGAAATATTTCCTGGCGATCTTTTGTTCTCCCTTCACGTCCGGGTGAGTACCGTCCTTGGTATCGCTAACCGCGTTGAATCCGCCGAAGAGATTCACCTTAATCACATTCGCGCCGGCACTTTTTTCTTCTTTCGCTATAGTGTTTATCACCCCTTTGAGCAGGGACATCTGCCGTCTCTCGTTGGGGTCCGTGGTGACCCAAGGCGTCGGATCTGCGAGAAGAATAACCACGTTCGGGTTGGCAGCGCGAAGATGCTCGATGACCGCTTCAAGATTCGCTTTCGTGACCTGCAGATCGATTCCTTCTATGACGTCATTCCCACCGAAGTCCATCAGCACAACATCCGGTTGCGTGGCGGCGATGATGCCGTCCACGTTATTTAGCGCGTCCTGGCTGGTCCACCCTGGATGGCCTTCGTGGTCCTGATCGAAATCCGAGTTGGCGGGCTCGCCATCGGCGACACTGAATTGTGTGCCTACGAAATCAATGTTTTCTCCGGCGTTCACCAGCAAATGCCAAAGCCAATAACGGTAGCTGGATTCCGGTGTGGAACCGTCGGAGGTAATTGAATCTCCAAATGGGAGAATCCGCGTTTGGGCCCGAGCTGTCAGGCTCAGAGTGACGCCCGCGATTGCCAACCACAAAGGAAACTTTGGTTTTCGCATTGCGTCAGTCTGCAACAGTCACAGGTGCGATTGAATAGGGCGAACTCCGCAACGCCAATGGGGAATGACCCTAAATTCGAGATAGAACTTCCGCGCAGATCTGTCGCAAGTGAAGCTAACCGGAGCTCGCGCAACGTTCAGAAGCGCGCCTGAGGCTGAATCGCTCTCCGGCCAGTTCGAAGATGACTTCGTGATTGCAGAGCTTCATCAGAGCTTGGAGCGCGCGTTCGCCCGCTCAAAATTCAACGCCAGCGGTTCCTCCTTTGTCCATCTGTTGGCGCCCTGATAGTATTCTCCGGTCTGTAAATCGTGGATAGGCGTTCGTGCCTATAGCAGCAGCAACTGGCTGTTGTCCATTTTGCTGCGCTCTGCTCCGCCCACAAGCCAAACTCCACACTTTTCAAACTTAATTGGCCTGACTATTCTCTCGCTCCCTTTTGGGTCCAGCCCGGTCGTTGCGGCGCGACTCACGGGATTTTATGGCATTGATCGTTCAGAAATACGGCGGCACTTCGGTCGGCAACACCGAGCGCATCAAGAATGTCGCCGCGCGCGTGGCGCAAGTACCGCGCGCAAGGGCGACCAGGTCGTCGTCGTCGTCTCCGCCATGAGCGGCGTGACCGACAACCTGATCAAGCTGGCCAAGGAAATCATGCCGCTGCCCAGCGAGCGCGAGATGGACATGCTGCTGGCCACCGGCGAGCAGACGACCATCGCGCTGACGGCCATCGCGCTGCATTCGCTCGGCGTTCCCGCCGTTTCGCTGACCGGCGCGCAGGCGGGCATCGTCACCGACGGCGTTCATACCAAGGCCAAGATTCAGAACATCACGCCCAAGAAGATTCACGACCTGCTCGAACCAGGGCAACGTGGTCATCGTCGCCGGATTTCAGGGCCAGACCATCGAGGGCCAGATCACCACGCTGGGCCGCGGCGGCTCGGATCTGACGGCCATCGCGCTGGCCGCGGCGCTCAAGGCCGACCTTTGCCAGATTTACACCGACGTGGACGGCGTCTACACCGCCGACCCGCGCATCGTGCCCGACGCGCAGAAGCTCGACGGAGATTTCCTACGACGAAATGCTCGAACTCGCCAGCCTCGGCGCGAAGGTGATGCAATCGCGCTCGGTCGAGTTCGCCAAGAAATTCGGCGTCGTCTTTGAAGTCCGCTCCAGCCTTAACGACAACCCAGGAACGATTGTGAAAGAAGAAACCAAAAGCATGGAAGACGTCGTCGTTCGCGGCGTCTCGCTCGACAAGAACCAGGCCAAGGTCACGCTGGTCGCCGTGCCGGACAAACCCGGCGTGGCCGCGCGCATCTTCAAAGCGCATCGGCGACGCGAACGTCAACGTGGACATGATCGTGCAGAACATCAGCCACGGCAGCGGCACGCCCGCCACCGACCTTTCGTTCACCGTGGACAAGCCCGACCTGCTCAAGGCGCAGAAGGTCATCGACGGGCTCAAGGCGGAGATCGGCTTCGGCAAGGTCATCGCCGACGAGAAGATCGGCAAGCTCTCCATCGTCGGCGTGGGCATGAAGAGCCACACCGGCGTGGCCGGCAAGATGTTCGAGACGCTCGCCAAGGAAGGCGTGAACATCGACATGATCTCCACCAGCGAGATCAAGATCTCGGTCGTGATTGACCTCGCCAAAGGCGAGCAGGCGATGAAAGCCGTGCACGCGGCGTTCATCGGATAGCGTCGATTCTCCATCAGATGAGATCGCCTGAAAATATCCATCACTGTTCCGCGGCAGCGGGGACGGCATTTGTAAGTACCAGGAGAGGACAGGTCCAGAATTGTCGTCTCACCGGCGCGAATCTCAAATGGAGTCTCTTTATGACCGGGCCAGTGGAGTTTGTGGTGTCCTGGCGGCAGTTTTGAAAACACCTTCACCCGCTGGCCGCTCGCTTCGGAGGGATCTTCCAGTCGAGTACCCAGGGGTGCGAAGCAGCGAGCTACCACCGAATTCAAAAGAGTATGAACCTCCATCTGGTCGTGCGTTGGCAATACCGTTCAGAACCAATCGGCCCCACGGCTGTAATTGTACCCATTGGATTCGCCACTAGTGCCGCCGGTGTCGTTTCGAAATAACCGTCCGTAGAGACAAAGAGCACCGTCTGAACGGAATCGTCTGGCCGCAGCTCGAACGTGCCATTCTTGTCTGTAGTCATGTGGGATCCTCCCGGCGAGGCTTCAGGCGACAATCCGCCACGGATAAGCTGAAATGGGGAGCCAGGAAAAACCGATCCCACATCCACGTTTGGTGCAAGCTGGCCATTGGTATTGAACACCGTCACTGTCGTGTTCGCTGCCGGGCGCAGTGCCGCGTCAAGCTGAACGACGCCTTCGTCTGGCGCGATGATCCGGGAGACAAGAGATGCGTAACCTGCAGCTTCAAACTTGACAGCCCAACCAGGATTCTCGATCCCGCGGACGAGCGGTTCATCGCAATGATACCGGTAAGTGCCGTTGGTAAACTCCACCCAAAACCTGTCGAATCTGGCCCAGGTAATGTTCGTGGTCCGATCAGAAACGCTCGGATATCCCAAACCGATGCGGAAACGCGGCAGTAGTCTGCCCGTCGTCGCGTCAGAAACTGCTCCTTGAATCACGAGCGCTGAAGCCAGCGTGACGGAGTGCTCTTCGCCGTCAGCAGGAATCCTGACGTTCTCGAGTTCAACATTACCAGGAGCCTCAAAACCAAAGAGCAACTCTCCTTCCGGCGCATTGGTCCACGCCACTCGGCCGTCTGCGTCGGAGTTCACCTGAAACATCGCTTGCACTGAGACTTGGTCGGAATTGGTTGCGGGTTCCGAGGAGTGTTCAAGGTAAACCTTTGCACCAGAAATCGGATCGCCCGCGTGGTCCAAAACCCGCAGACGTAGGACTTTGCCACTGCCCAAAACAACTCGAATTGGTTTCGATTCGGTCGAGACTTGGACGGCCATTGTGGTTGCTGCGTATCCATAGCGCTCAGCGGTGACCCATTGCCATCCGGGTTCGCAATCGGGAAAGCTGAAACTGCCGATGTCGTCGGTTTCGCCTTCGCGCGTGCCAGCCCAAAAGCGTCTTCCGACTGTTAGCTTGGCACGACTGACAGGTGCTCCCGCTTCGTCCACGACCGTGCCGACGACGGATGCTGCGCGCCCGAGCTTGAACACGAGTGTGCCAGCGCGAAGCTGCTGCTCCGTCCGACGGTCGAATGAAGCAAAAATGTACGTCGAGTCCAGATAATTGGTGCGTTTTGCGAAGCCTTCCAATCGCCCAAGTACGTCTTCACCGACCCGTTCAGTTCGCCAGCGCCCGTCCTTGCCCGTCGTCACTTGCGCCCACGGAAACTCGTGGCTGTCCGGAACCTTGACCACACCACCGGGATCATCATGAAGATGCAATTCGACCGTAGCGCCACCGACCGGATTGCCGTCGGGATCCACAACGCGACCGCCAATTGGTGTCGCGCGATCAAGCCGCACCATGAAATTCGTGGGAATTACTTCGCCAAGGTCGGTGCGCCACAACAGCTGGGTGTCGGCAAAGCCCTCGCTTTGAGTCCAGACCTGCAGACGCCGTGCTTGCCGTTTGGAATACATGACATCACAAACACCGAAACGGTTGGCGACGAATTTTTTGTCACCCCAGGCATCACTGTAACTCACAAGAACTTCAACCAGGGGCACCGGCAGGCCGCTGTCTGCAGCTACAATTTGCAGATGCAGAAGAGAGTCGTTTTCACTGAGTGCCGGAGCGGCTCCCCTCAGAAGATCATTCATCTGCGGCTCCGCGTCGTTTGCGTTCGTGGGATTGGTAGCAATAGCTGCACGAGTAGTCACCGCCACCTCCCTGCCGTTATTTCCGGGTGTATGCCGGGAAACCACGAGCAGTGCCACGACGCCAGCGACGACCACCGCCGAGCCAGCAATTTTGATTCTTGAAGTCGCGACGACTTTCTCCAAAACGAACGCGAACCCTGTCGCACTTGCAGCCGTTATCGCCGTGCTGGCCACCGTGGCAGCAAGTTGAGCCGGAGCCGCCGTGGCTGCATTAGTCGCAAGCAACGCGGCCAGCGCCATTGCCGTGGAAGTGACGCCATGTTTTGCGAGGACCTGTTGCAACTTCTCAAGGGCGCGGTCGACTCGCATTCGCGCAGCGTTTTCGGTCAGGCCAAGCTGAGAACCAATCTCGGCATAAGTTCGGCACTCGAAATGCCGGAGCAGCACCGCCTCACGATCGGGCGCATCCAGGATGTGTATGGCTTCATCAAGAAGTGGACGGATACGAGCCCACTCGGGTTCTGAACCGGGCTGCTGGATAATCGCATTCATGGAGTGGACTTCCTGTTCACGAAGCTGCCGGCGAACGTTGGCGCGGCGGGCGTTCGCGGCGAGAAAGCGCGTGCTCGTGTAGAGCCAGCCTGCCAGTGACGAATGACCACTGAGTTTCGCGGCCTTTCTGGCCAGATCGGTAAATACTGCCTGCGTTACGTCCTCGGCATCCTGCGAGTTGTCATTCACCTGGCGCAGCGCCGCGGAATAGACGAGCCCGATGTGCCGGCGCACGAGTTCTTCAAACGAACTCTCGGAGCGGTTCAGCCAGTAGAGCTGCAGCAGTTGGCCGTCAGTCATGTTCATTCACCAGTATAACAACCGCCGATTCGAAAAACCGCACAACTTTTCTGACGAAGGCATCTGCCGCTTTCGATCCACTTTGACCAGTTTAACCTCACTGCCGACTATCCTGTTTCAAGTAGCCTTCAATGGGCTTGAGAACACCAGCCCAGATCAGTAGCACTATCAGGACTGTGTATCCGAGCGAAATTGCCACATCCTTCACTAAGTCGCGTTTGGAATATCTTTTTCGTTCCTCCGACAAAATCTGCCGCGCGCCTTTGTGCATGAGAAAGAAACCGAGCACGTTCGTGAGCCAGTATCCGATAATCACGCTCGCCTCGAATGCTGGTTTGTAGATGAGGCTCACGATCCATGCGAACACCAGCGCGAGCGGAACATTCACCACCAGATCATTCCACCACGACAGCGGCGACAGCATGAACCCGATGACAGTCAGGATCCCGCCGGTGACTTTGCGTTTGGAGAACATGTTCATCGATGTTACCTGCGCCAGCATTCACGATGACGTGCGTGTAGAGCAGGGCATTTGTTCCTGTATCAAAAAGATATCCCCACCAGAAATAAGTGACTTGCTCCCTATTTGTTTCAAAATAGGTTGAGTATCCCGCTCCTTGCGTCTGAGGGTTCCACCAACGCTAACTTTTTTCCTTGCTGTATTCTCATCCTCCAACACTGATTCTTGTTGAAGAGGATGGCCTTCACGCTTCTCCCAGTGACGTCGAGTTTCCTCAAAGACAGACCGGTTCCCCTCTTGCAGGACATAGTAATCTGTCATCCCGTCGCCTCCCACAATTCGATTTACAATTCCAGCGGCATGGACCGTGTGCCAACCACCGACCTCTTCAAAGTTAAAAACGTTGGAAAGAACGGCCGGCAACTCGCGTGCTGCTTCGGCTTCAGGTTTTCGCGCGGTACACGACGGTATTAGAATAATACCTAGAAGTGCTATTACATGAGGAGAACGTGAACTCATTGAAATGTGTAACTGGCGGAGAGAGAGGGATTCGAACCCTCGACACCCTTTTGAGGTGCTTACGCTTTCCAGGCGTATGCCTTAAGCCGCTCGGCCATCTCTCCGTCGCCGTGCTAAGATTGATTGGCCAATGCGAAAAAACAAGCTAGAAGACAACAGCATCGCGCCATGCAAAACGAAGACATCATGAGCCGCATCGCTGTCGTTGAAGGAGATATCACGAAGCAGAACGTGGATGCCATCGTCAACGCCGCGAACACGACTCTGCTCGGCGGCGGAGGCGTGGATGGTGCGATTCACCGCGCCGCCGGTCCTGAACTCTTGAATGAATGCCGGAAGCTCGGTGGTTGCGCGACGGGCCAGGCGAAGATCACTCGCGGTTACAAACTTCCGGCAAAGTGGGTGATTCACACAGTCGGACCGGTCTGGCGCGATGGCACGCGCGGCGAAGATGGTCTGCTGGCGAGTTGTTATAGGAGTTGTTTCGCGCTCGTCGAACAGCACGACATCAGGACGATTGCATTCCCATCCATCAGCACGGGCGCGTATGGCTTTCCCATCGAGCGCGCGGCGAGGATTGCAGTGCGGGAGACGGGGAATTTCCTGGAGCGCAATCAAGGTGTTCAGAGAATAGTTCTAGTCTGTTTCGGCAAGGCCGCGTTTGATGTGCATTTGAATGCAGTCGAAGAAGTTTTCTCCCAACGATCAGATGACCGATCCCGAGGAACAGGGTCTTTTAGCCGGAACCAGGCAGTTCTACTCCGGGTGGAACGGGCAACTTGCCCGTCCTTGCGGGCTACCAGCCCGCAAGAATGACGCCTGAGTCCCACAGCAAATGGTAATCTCTTCAACGCGGCGGACTCGGCGGCAAGTTGCCTCGAGAACAGCCAAGTTGGCTGTTCCACCAAAGTCCTGCTGCGCGGTTCCGCTTAGTGGCCGGTCAGACATTACGGCTGACTGCGAACAAATCAGCGACGGTCAGTTGAAACTCCGGCAGCAACTTCTCCGTCAGAACTTCGCGCCCGGCCAGGATGCCCTTCAGCATCAGACCATATTCGTTCCGTGATAGACCTCGATGTTGTCGTAGCGCGGATCAATCATCCACAGGCGCGGCAGCCTTATTTCCTCGTAAATCTGCTTTTTGATCACGGTGTCGGGCTGGTGGTCGTCCGAGCTGACGATCTCGGCGGCGAGCCAGATTTTGCCAGTGGCCGCCGTCACCAATGCGAGGTCCGGACAAACCGTGTTTTCCGAAGAGAGCCGCGCCTGCGACGGCGACGAGCAGCCGTGTGCCGGGGAATTCGCTACGCTCGCCCGGACGCACTCGTGCAGCCGCGCACAAATCAATTCGTGCCGGGTGCCCGGTGCGGGACGTGATGCGCGATCCGTTGAGAATCTCTTCGTACGGCTCGCTCATGGGCTCGCGAGAACACTACGCAGGAATTGTCCGGTGTGCGAGTGTTTGTTGCGCGCGATTTGCTCGGGCGTGCCCTCCGCCACGATGCGTCCGCCGCCGTCGCCGCCTTCCGGGCCGAGATCGATCACCCAATCCGCTTCGGCGATCAAAGTCGAGGTTGTGCTCGATGACGATCACCGAATGGCCGGCATCCACCAGCCGCTGCAGACTCCACCAGCCGCTGCACGTCGGCCATGTGCAGGCCGATGGTCGGTTCTTCGAGGATGAACAGGTTGCGCTTCGGAACGCGGCCGGTTCGGCACTGTCCATTGGATGGGTCGAGGGATCCTTCTTCGGAGATTGAAAACGACAGTTGTTGCGCCTCTCTCAATCCGGTCAGCAAATGGGTCACCAGCTTCACGCGCTGCGCTTCGCCGCCGCTCAGCGTCGGGCTGGTCTGGCCGAGCTTCAAATAGCCCAGGCCGGTGTCGCACAGCGCCTGCAACGGGCGCTTGATTCTTGGAACGCTCGCGAAGAACTCCATCGCCTCCTCCACCGACAGCTCCAGCACCTGCGCGATGTTTTTGCCGCCGTATTCGATGTCGAGCGTCTCGCGATTGAAGCGGGTGCCGCCGCAGGTTTCGCAACGCACGAACGCGGGCGGCAGGAAGTTCATTTCCAGTTTGATCTGCCCGGCGCCCTCGCACTCCGGGCAGCGGCCTTGCGCGCTGTTGAACGAAAACCGGCTGGGCGAATAGCCGCGCAGCCGCGCCTCGGGCACCTGCGCGAACAATTGCCGGATGTCGTCGAAGAAACCCGACGTAGGTCGCGGGAATCGAGCGCGGCGTGCGGCCGATGGGCGACTGGTCCACTTCGTAAACGGCCTTGAGCGATTCGATAGCCGGACGAAGTCGGACGCGTCTCGAGTTTTGCGGTTCGCGTTTCTGAGCGCCGCGGCTGCAGCGCCGGCAACAGGCATTCGCGAATCAGCGTGCTCTTGCCCGAACCGCTCACGCCGTGACAGCACCAGCCGGCCCAGCGGAAATTGGACGGTGAGGTTCTTCAGATTGTTCTCTGAGGCGCCGTGCAGTGTCAGCCAGTACGGACAGGCTTCGCAGCGTGTCTCCGACATTTCGCGCATCGGCAGTCTGAGCCTGGCGCGACGCCTGACCGCACACTGACGGCCTTCTGCTTCCGCGCGTTGGATACCTCTTGTGCGCGCGCAAGCATCTGCCCGGTGACCGATTCCGGATGCCGCAGCAGTTCGGCCAAGCGTGCCCGCCGCCACCACCTCGCCGCCATGCACGCCCGCGCCCGGGCCGAGGTCAATGATGTAATCCGCGCGGCGCATCGTCTCCTCGTCATGCTCGACCACGACCACCGAGTTGCCGCGCGCCTTGAGTTTCTCCAGCGCGGCGAGCAATTGCTCGTTGTCGCGCGCGTGCAGGCCGATGGTCGGCTCGTCCAGCATGTAAAGCACGCCGCTGAGATTCGAGCCGAGTTGCGCCGCCAGCCGGATGCGCTGCGCTTCGCCGCCGGAAAGCGTCGGCACGCCGCGGCCAAGCTGCAGATAGCCCAGGCCGACTTCGCTCAGAAACTTCAGCCGCTCGCGAATCTCCGGCAGAATGTCGCGCGCGATCTCCGCTGCGCGGCCCTTGAACTTGATCTTGCGGAACAGCTCGAATGCAGCGGTCGACGGACAGGCGCGGAGAAGTCGTCAATCGTCGGAGCAGGCTCCAGCCTGTCCTCGATCCGTTTCGTTGAGAATCGAGACAGGCGGGACGCCTGTCCTACGTCAAGCCGCACCGCGCGCGCGACTGGATTCAGCCGCGCGCCCTGGCATTCCGGACAAACCTCGCGCTCGCCCTCCTGCCAGCCATACCAGCTTTCCTCGATGGCATCGGCGCGCGCGCCGCGGTCCACGTCTCGGGCAGGTAAAACAATTCGCCGAAACCGCGGCAGTGCGGGCACCAGCCCTGCGGCGAGTTGTAGCTGAAATTTTTCGGATCCAGCGGCTCGAAGGAGCGCCCGCACTTCGGACAGGCCCGCTCGGTGGAATGGACGGTCAGACTGGCCGTGATTATCCAGCGCGAAGCAGTGTGCCGTTGCCCGAGCTTGAGCGTTTCGTCGATGAGCTGCTGTAGGCGCTGCACCGCCGAGGCGCGGAGGCGCCGAGTGTTGGACGCTGGTCTCGCGCCGCGTCCTCGCGTCTCTGCGGTTCCAGCACCCCCACGACGATCTCCACATCGTGCTCGCGGAAGCGGTCCAGGCGGAACGGTTCGCTCGTGGAATAGATTTTTCCGTCCGCGCGGATTTCAGCGTAGCCATGCTTCGCGGCCCACTCGGCGACGTCGCGTGTGAAAGCCTTTGCGGTTCTTCACCACCGGCGCGAGCAGCAGCAGATCGCCGCGCTGTCTTCAGTTCGCGCTGCAGCCGGCGGCCGAGTTCATCGCGCGTTTGCGCTTCGACCGGCACCTGGCAGTCCGGACAGATACTGCGTTCCCAGCCGCGCGAAGAGCAGGCGGATGAAATGATAAATCTCCGTGACCGTCGCCACCGTGCTCTTGCCGCCGCCGCGAGCTGGTGCGTTGCTCGATGCTGACGGTGGGCGGAATGCCGGTGATCAGGTCCACGTCCGGCCGGGCGAGTTGCTCCACGAACTGCCGCGCGTAGACGTTCATCGAGTCGAGAAACCGCCGCTGGCCTTCGGCGAACAACAGATCAAACGCCAGCGTGCTCTTGCCCGAGCCGCTCACGCCGGTGACGACGACGAACTGCTCGCGCGGAATGTCGAGCGAGAGGATTCTTCAGGTTGTGCTCGCGCGCGCCGTGGATGGCGATCGCGTCGGCAGAGTTCAGTCGTCGTTTGATCGATGCATGTCAACGAACAGCTCTTGCTGTGAATCGGGAAGGACGCGTTTCACGTCGCCCGTGCTTTGTCACTTGGCAACTTTCGACGAGTCACCATTCGCCGCGACCAGCCTCGCATAGAAACGTTCCCGTGTGACTCGCCGTCGCACGCCGCCACCTCCTCCGGCGTGCCTGCGCGACGATCTGCCCGCCGCTCGTCGCCCGCCTCCGGGCCGAGATCGATGACCCAGTCGGCGCACTTGATCACGTCGAGGTTGTGTTCGATGACGAGCACCGAATGGCCGGCATCCACGAGCCGTTGAAAGACCTTCAGCAGCACGCGCACGTCGTCGAAGTGCAGGCCGGTGGTGGGCTCGTCGAAGAGAAACAAGAGTGCGGTCTGAGCGGCGACGGTCTGTGACGCGTCGTCAGCCTGTCATTCGTCGCCGGATTTCGGCGTCGGAGTCGACCTTCAGACCGCCGCTACAGTTTCGGCCAGGTGGCGCACCAGTTTCAGCCGCTGGCTTTCGCCGCCGGACAGCGTGTTGATCGGCTGGCCCAGCCGCAGATAGCCGAGGCCGACTTCCTGCAGCAGCTTCAAGCTCTCGACGGCGCGCTGGGCGGGTCGTGAGTCGGGGAAAGCCGCACAGAAATTCAATGGCTTCGTCCACCGTGGCCTCGAGCAGTCGGCGATGGACCAGGAGGTGCAGTGTGCGAGGTTCGAGGTGTCAGAGTCGTTCGACGCCTGTCACCTGACACGCGTGATCGATCGCGACCTGGACACTTTCACTTCCAGAATGTGCTGCGCGGTAGCGGCGGCCGTTGCAGTCCGGGCAGCGGATGAAGACGTCGCTGAGGAACTGCATTTCGATCTTCTCGAAGCCCGCGCCGCGGCAACGTTCGCACTGGCCCTGGCGGAATTGAAGCTGAAGGCGCTGGCGTTGAGGCCGCGCTGCTTCGCCGGTTCCGATTGGGCGAAGACTTCGCGGATGTCGTCGAACGCGCCGATATAGACGGCCGGATTCGAGCGCGGCGTTTTGCCGAGAATCGGATTGATCCACCAGCACGACGCGGCCGAGGTGTTCGGAGCCGGCTGAGGCAGGTTGCGGAGTTGTGCGATTCGCGGACTTCGAGTTCGTCGTCCTCATCTCTCGGCATCGCTCGTCGGTCCAGAGCGGTCCGAGGCTTTGAGCGGCAGGCGATGTCGGAATTTGAACGTTCAGATTTCAGCTTCGCTTCGAGCAGCCGGCAACAGGACTTCGCGGACGAGCGTGGTTTTGCCGGAGCCGCTGACGCCGGTGACGCAGACGAACCGGCCCAGCGGGATTTCGACGGATAGGTCCTTCAGATTGTGCCGCGTGGCGTGGGCAAGCTTCAGAGTCGGACAGACGTCCCGCCTGCTCCGACTGGACGCAGAGCGTCGTTCAGCGCGAAAGTGCGGAGCTGTCGCGAGAGGCGCATCGAGTAACGCGGCAGCGGACGTCTGCATCACGACGGCCGTCGCGGCGGAATTTCGATCTGCTTTGCGCCCGCTCAGATATTGGCCGGTGAGCGATTCGTCGACTTTCAGGATCTCGCGATAGCGTCCCCTGGAACACAACCTCGCCGCCGGTTGCGCCGTGGCCGGGCCCGAGGTCCACGATCTGATCCGCGGCGCGCATCACGCTGGCTTCGTGTTCGACGACCACGACGGTGTTGCCGGCATCGCGCAGTTGTTCGAGGATGCGGACCAGCCGTTCGGTGTCGCGCGGATGCAGGCCGACGCTCGGTTCGTCGAGCACGAACAGCGTGTTGACCAGCCGCGTGCCGAGGCAGGTGGTGAGATTCACGCGCTCGGTTTCGCCGCCGGAGAGCGTGCGCGTCGGGCGGTCGAGCGTGAGATAGCCCAGGCCGACTTCGTCGAGGTAGCCGAGGCGCGAGCGGACTTCGTTCAGAGCACCAAGCCGAGGGGATCGTTGCGCGATGCGTCGATGCGTGAGGCGTGATTGCGCGAGCGACTCGATGAACTGCGCAAGCGCGTCGCGGATCGGGCAGCGGGTAGAAATCGGCGAGCGTCAGCGATGTTGCGATTTACGATTGTGCGATTTGCGAGCCGTCCGCTGGAATTCCGCGGCTTCGACTCGTGCAATTCGTGACGTCGCCAATCGCGCAGTCGATAGAGCAGCGCCTCCGGTTGAAATCGCTGGCCGTGGCAATCCGGGCAGGGCGTGTAGGCGCGGTAACGCGAGAGCAGCACGCGCACGTGCATCTTGTAGGCCTTCGATTCGAGCCAGCGGAAGTAGCCCTTGACGCCATACCAGGCGCGCGGCCATTCGTGCTCCTCGTCCTTGCCGTAATCCGGCTCGCCGTCGATGACCAAGTCCTGCCATGTCTTGGGCAAGTTCTTCGAACGGCACGTTCAGTCGGCACGTCGAAATGCCGGCAGAACTCGCAGCAGGTCGCCCTGGCATTCGGCGCCCATGCCGGTCTGCCAGGGCTTCACCGACGCCTTGGCCAGCGTTTGCGAGCGGTCGGGAATGGCGAGGTCGTAATCGATGGTGATGATGCGGCCAAAGCCTCGGCAGGTCGGGCAGGCGCCGACGGGATGTTGAAGCTGAACAAGGCAGGGGACGGCTCGCGGTATTCGATGTCGCACTGGCGCAGTGCAGCCGGTTGGAAAACAGTCTGCGAGGCTGCGGATGGCTGGAGTCGGACGCAGTGTCGAGTGCAGTGAATCGCCAGTTTGCCTTTGCCGAAATGGTAGGCCTGTTCGCAGGCTTCGACGAAGCGGGCGCGGTTGGCGGGCGCGAGCTTGAGGCGGTCCTGGACGACGGTGAGGTGACGCGGATGCCGCGATGCGCGAAGCGTGGATGAGCGGGCCGCTTCGTCCAGGCGCACGACTTCGCCGTTCAGCAGCAAGCGCTGGTAGCCTTGTTTGGCAATCAAGGCGAGCGATTCCTCCAGCGAAAGCTTCTCCGAAAGCGGCAGATCGAACGTGATCAGGACTTCGCGTTGCGTCCTCGTCCTCGTCCTCGTCCGCGATTCTCGCATGCGGATTCGAGGACGACGAGGACGAGGACGATACAATCGTTTCCCAGATCTCCTGCGGCGAATCTTTGCGCACGGGCTGGCCGCATTGCCGGCAATGCAGTTGCGCCACGTGCGGCCAGAGCATCTTCATGTAGTCGCAAATCTCGGTCATCGTGCCGACGGTCGAGCGGGTGGTCCGGACGGCGTTGCGCTGCTCGATGGCGATGGCGGGCGGGATGCCTTCGATGCTGTCCACCTGCGGCTTGTCCATGCGGTCGAAGAACTGCCGCGCGTAGGGCGAGAAGGTCTCGATGTAGCGCCGCTGGCCCTCGGCGAAGAGCGTGTCGAACGCGAGCGAACTCTTCCCCGAACCGCTCAAGCCGGTGATGACGATGAGCTGGTTGAGCGGCAGATCGAGATCGAAATTCTTCAGGTTGTTGTGGCGGACGCCCCGGAGGCGAATGGCCGACCGCGCTGACGACTTCGACATTGCGGGAGCAAGGTAAAGTCGCCAACCGCCTCTTGCAAGAGGGTCCGGAAGTTTGTCTGGATTGCGACATTTGAATTGAAATCAACGTCAATTCCATTCTTTCATACGAACAGTTTTCAGCCTAGGCTCGCGCGTATGAAATGGTCCGGCGCCATTCGCCAGCAATTGCTCATCTGGGCTGTCGTGTTTGGCGTTTGGGCCTTGCTCGTCTTTGCGTTTGCCGGACAACTGGTCATCACCGCAGAGCGCGAATGGCCGGACGCGCTGGTCATGTCTCTTCGCGACTGGCTTCCGTGGGCGTTGCTATCACCGATGATTGCATGGCTCTCAGCGCGTTTTCCACTGGAACGAAAGCGATTGCTGGTGAGCGTGCCTCTTCACGTCGCTGCATGCGTCACCGCAGTGCTGGCGTGCTATCTACTGCTGCGGCCAGGTCCTCTCGATCGCAATCCACCACCCGGCGGCGGTCCGCAGTTTCGTTTTCGCGGCGGCAGGGGCGCCGGACCACCGCCCGGCCCCAGAGCGCGGCCGTTTGACGGGCAACCGCTGGACCAGCGCATTCCTCCAGAAGAGCGTCGGCGCTTATTCATCAATGGATTGATTCTATTCGCCCGATCACACGTTCCCATTTATTGGATCATCGTCAGCATCGTTCATGCTATGGCGTACTATCGTCGCTCCGAGGAACGGGAGCGCACGGCGGCTGAACTTGAAGCGCGCCTGGCTGATGCGAAACTGCAAGCCTTGCGCATGCAGTTGCATCCACATTTTCTCTTCAACACACTGAACGCCATTTCCACACTCGTGCACAAAGACCCCGGCATGGCCGATGAGATGATCACAAACTTAAGCGAACTCCTTCGCGCAACGCTCGACACTTCCGAACAGGAAATTCCATTGCGGCGCGAGCTGGATTTTCTGAACCGTTATCTCGAAATCCAGCAAGTCCGCTTTGGCGAGCGCTTGCGCGTGCACAGAGAAATTGACGCTGATGCGCTCGATGGCCTGGTGCCAACGCTCATCTTGCAGCCTCTGGTCGAAAACGCAGTCCGCCATGGGATTGAACCTGAAACCGAAGCGGGCGTGGTGCAAATTCTGGCGAGCCGCGAAAATGACAGGCTGCATCTAGCCATCCGGGACAACGGCAGCGGCCCAAAACAATTTTCGAAGGAGCGCCAAGGGATTGGCCTTGCAAACACGCGAACGCGATTGAAGGAGATTTACGGGGACGCGGCGCGGCTGGTCCTTAACACTGGCGCGGAAGGTTTCTCTGTCGAGCTGGACATGCCGTTCCGCGAAGTCTCTGCCAGGAAGGCGGAACCTACTCTGCGCGCGTGAAGATTCGCACTGTTATTGTGGATGATGAACCGCTCGCGAGAGAACGCATCCGATCCATGCTGCGCGACGAAGCGGATGTCGAAGTCGTCCGAGAATGCAACAACGGCGCGGAGGCCACGGAAGCAATCAACAAGCTCCGGCCTGATCTGCTTTTCCTCGATGTTCAAATGCCCGGAATGGATGGCTTTGAAGTATTGCGCCAATCAGACAAAGAGCATTTGCCGATTGTCATCTTCGTCACGGCTTACGATCGGCATGCAGTCAAAGCCTTCGAAGTGCATGCGCTCGATTACCTGCTCAAGCCGTTCAAGCCGGCCCGATTCCAAGGCACATTGCAACGCGTGCGCGAGTTACTTGGGAACAAAGAATCCGGTGCGATTTCGAAGGGATTGCTGGAGATGCTCGACCAGATAAAGCCTGAGCGCGTGTTTCTCGCCCGAATTGCCGTCAAAAACGGTGATCGCACAATGTTCGTGAAGACTGCGGAGATCGATTATCTCGAATCCGCCGGGAATTACATCGTGGTGCACGCCGGCAAAGAGAACCATGTCGTACGTGAAACGCTCACAGCACTGGAGGAACAGCTCGATCCGAAGAAATTTGTGCGCATCAGCCGTTCGATGCTGGTAAATGTGGAACAAATAAAAGAATTGTTGCCGCTGTTCAAAAGCGAACACGTCGTGGTTCTGCGTAACGGAAAACAACTGCCGATGACTCGAGGCGTCCGCGAGTTGGAAGAGTTGTTGAAGTTCTCCTAACGCCCGGCGGTTGATCGCGCTGTGCCAGAAAAAAAAGCCGAAGAAATTTCTCCGGCTTTTTTGAAAGACTGGCGGCAACCTACTCTCGCGGAATCTATAAAACCACTACCATCGGCAAGACTGTGTTTGACGGCCGTGTTCGGAATGGGAACGGGTCGGACCACAGCTTTATGGCCACCAAAAAGTCGTTGGTGACGGTGACCGCGAGTAGCCGCTCGCCGGTGGATCAGCGACATTCTGAAGCGACTTAATTAAAGAACGTATCCAAAGCAGCATCGGGTTCTCTGAAAACTGCACACAGGAGACAACTAGGGAATTACAGTTCGCGAGTTAAAATCGCTATTTCTCCTTCGAAGGAAAAAGAAAGCGATCAAGCCGCACGACCGATTAGTATTAGTCCGCTAAACGGATTACTCCGCTTGCACGCCTAACCTATCAACCAGGTAGTCTACCGGGGGTCTTTAGGGACCTTGCGGTCCGGGAAACAATATCTTGGGAGGAGCTTGGCACTTAGATGCTTTCAGCGCTTATCTCTTCCGCACATGGCTACGCAACGATGCCCCTGACGGAACAACTGCCACACCAGAAGTGCGTCTAACCCGGTCCTCTCGTACTAAGGTTTGAACCCCTCAAGTTTCCTGCGCCCACAGTGGATAAGGACCGAACTGTCTCACGACGTTCTGAACCCAGCTCGCGTACCGCTTTAACCGGCGAACAGCCGGACCCTTGGGACCTTCTCCAGCCCCAGGATGCGATGAGCCGACATCGAGGTGCCAAACCGAGTCGTCGATATGAACTCTTGGACTCGATCAGCCTGTTATCCCTAGCGTACCTTTTGTCCGTTGAGCGACGGCAATTCCACATTAAACCGTCGGATCATTTGGGCCTGCTTTCGCACCTGCTCGACTTGTAGGTCTCACAGTTAACCTGGCTTCTACCCATACGCTCGACGCATAGTTGCCAACCATGCTGAGCCAAGCTTCGCGCTCCTCCGTTACTCTTTGGGAGGAAACCGCCCCAGTCAAACTGACCCGCACGCACTGTCCCTCATCTGGCTTACAGAGTGAGGTTAGAATCCTAATTAGCGAAGAGTGGTGTTTCACATTGCGACTCCACGAGAACCGAAGCACTCCGCTTCAAAGTCTCCCACCTACGCTACGCATCGTTAACCAGAACACAATACGAGCTTACAGTAAAGGTGCATAGGGTCTTTCCGTCCTACTGCGGGCAGGCGGCATCTTCACCGCCGTTACAGTTTCGCCGAGATCCTCTCCGAGACAGTCGTTCAGTCGTTACACGATTCGTGCAGGTCGGAACTTACCCGACAAGGAATTTCGCTACCTTAGGACCGTTATAGTTACGGCCGACATTCACGGGGACTTAAAGACCGAGCTTCGCCTTGCGGCTAACAAGATCTCTTAATCTTTCCGCATTGGTCACGTGTCACACCCTATACGTCGTCTTGACGACTTTGCAGAGTGCTGTGTTTTTGTTAAACAGTCGCTAAACGCAATTTACTGAGACCCGCCGACGCCACATTGCTGCAAGTATTGGGCACCCCTTCTCCCGAAGTTACGGGGCTAATGTGCCGAGTTCCTTAGAGAGGTTTCTCTCGCGCGCCTGAGTGCGCTTACACTCACCCACCTGTGTCGGTTTACGGTACGGGCGACTAGGAGAACAACTATGCAACTTTTCTCGGCAACTTCTCCACCGATGCGCTTCGGCCGAAGCCTAAGCTCAGCATTCGATTGCCTAGTCGATGTGTTCTCGTTGCGTCATTCGCATAGCTTAATCCCTAGCCGGCGCAGGAATATTTAACCTGCTGTGCATCGACTACGCCTTACGGCCTCGCTTAGCTCCCGGCTAACCCTGGGAGGACGAACCTGGCCCAGGAAACCTTGGGTTTACGGCGACCAGAATTCTCATCTGGTTTATCGCTACTCGTGTCTGCATTCTCACTAATCAGCGCTCCACCGTCCGTTTCCGTCCGGCTTCGCTGCACTGATTACGCTCTCCTACCACTCGAAAAGTCCGAAGACCTCTCGAATCCATAGCTTCGGTATGTGATTTAATCGCCAATCATTTTCGGCGCGACATCGCTCGATGAGTCAGCTATTACGCACTGTTTAAATGATGGCTGCCTCTAAGCCAACATCCTCACTGTCTGTGCAACGTCACATCCTTTCCACTTAATCACATTTAGGCACCTTAGCTGATGGTCTGGGCTGTTGCCCTCTCGGCAATGAACCTTATCGCCCACTGCCTGATTGCTGTGATACTGAGATCCATGGTATTCGGAGTTTGATTGGTTTTGGTAACCTGGTGGGGTCCCTAAGCCATTCAGTGCTCTACCTCCATGGAGTACTTCCACAACACTCGCCCTCAAGCGATTTCGGAGAGAACCAGCTATCACGGGGTTTGATTAGTCTTTCGCTCCTACTCTCAAGTCATCTCAGGATTTTTCAACATCCACGAGTTCGGTCCTCCACTGCGTGTTACCGCAGCTTCAACCTGCTCAAGAGTAGATCACCTCCGCTTCGGGTCTATTGCCCGCGACTTGGTCGCGCTGTTGGCACTCGGTTTCCCTTCGCCTCCGCCGCAAAACGGCTTAGGCTGGCCACGGACAATAACTCGCAGACTCATTATGCAAAAGGCAAGCAGTCACCAGCCTTGCGGCTGGCTCCTACACATTGTAGGCATATGGTTTCAGGTACTATTTCACTCCCCTAACAGGGGTTCTTTTCACCTTTCCCTCGCGGTACTAGTTCACTATCGGTTGCCAAGGAGTATTTAGCCTTATCCGGTGGTCCGGACAGATTCATGCAGAGTTTCACGTGCACCGCATTACTTGGGATACCTCTAGGGGGCTTTGAGCTTTCGCTCACCCGGCTGTCACGGTCTATGGCCCAACTTTCCAGATGGTTACAGCTAACTCTCCACCTCCCACATTAAGGTCCCGCAACCCCGGGAAGACAAGTCCTCCCGGTTTAGGCTGTTCCGCTTTCGCTCGCCACTACTGACGGAATCACTTCGTTTTCTTTTCCTGGGGTTACTGAGATGTTTCACTTCACCCCGTTTCGCTTCGCCGGACTATGAATTCATCCGGTCGATAACCGGAGTTAACCCGGCTGGGTTGTCCCATTCGGAAATCCACGGATCAAAGCCTGCTTGCGGCTCCCCGTGGCTTATCGCAACTTACTACGTCCTTCATCGCCTCTTGGCACCAAGGCATTCACCATATGCCCTTAGTAGCTTGATCACAAAGTTAACCTCATCATCCCCTCGACAGGGATGAACAAGAACTCAGCGAACTGTAATTTTGCCCTAGTTATCTACCTATGTGTAGTTGTCAAAGAACACCGCCGATCTGCGTCATGCCGAGGATGCAACCCCAGGCGATCCATTTCGGCAAATTCGTTATGCAAGTGGTTCCAGTCGGCATGCGTTAAGTGGTGGGCGTGACTGGATTTGAACCAGTGACCCTGCGCTTATCAAGCGCATGCTCTAACCAACTGAGCTACACGCCCAGTCGGAATCCGAAATTCGAGTTGGTGGAGCTGAGGAGATTCGAACTCCTGACCTATAGCTTGCAAAGCTACCGCTCTACCAACTGAGCTACAGCCCCACAGCGAGTGGAATTGCTGAATGTTACGCCGCATTGCCGAACTTCGGCATTCCGCATTTCAAGACGTTCGATTCTCTTCCACTTGCCAAAGAGCATTACTGCTCATTGAAAACTGAATTGTGCGATAAGGTTCGAGCCTATCAACTCCGATTGCTTCGAATCGTTCGACCTAGGAAGTCCGGTTTTTATCCCGGACCCGTGGTTTCTCCTTAGAAAGGAGGTGATCCAGCCGCAGGTTCCCCTACGGCTACCTTGTTACGACTTCATCCCAATCACCATCCATACCTTCGGCACCTGCCTCCTTGCGGTTAGCACGGCGACTTCGGGTACAAACGGCTTTCATGATGTGACGGGCGGTGTGTACAAGGCCTGGGAACGTATTCACGGCGCCGTAGCTGATGCGCCATTACTAGCGATTCCAGCTTCATGCCGTCGAGTTGCAGACGACAATCTGAACTGGGCCCGGTTTTTGGGGATTTGCTCCACCTTACGGTCTTGCTTCCCTTTGTGCCGGGCATTGTAGTACGTGTGCAGCCCTGGCCGTAAGGGCCATACTGACTTGACGTCATCCCCACCTTCCTCCTCGTTTAAGCGAGGCAGTCTGTCCAGAGTGCTCCAGCCTCTCGGCCGGGTGGCAACAGGACACAGGGGTTGCGCTCGTTGCGGGACTTAACCCAACATCTCACGACACGAGCTGACGACAGCCATGCAGCACCTGTGCACGCTGGTATTGCTACCTCGTCAGGCTTTCACCCTTCTACTACATGCATGTCAAGGCCAGGTAAGGTTCTTCGCGTTGCATCGAATTGAGCCACATACTCCACCGCTTGTGCAGGCCCCCGTCAATTTCTTTGAGTTTTAATCTTGCGACCGTACTTCCCAGGCGGCACGTTTAACGCGTTAGCTTCGCCACAAAAGGGGTCGATTCCTTTTACAGCAAACGTGCACCGTTTACGGCTAGGACTACCAGGGTATCTAATCCTGTTTGCTCCCCTAGCTTTCGTGCCTCAGTGTCAGGAGTTGTCCAGGGACTCGCCTTCGCCACTGGTGTTCCTCTCGATATCTACGCATTTCACTGCTACACCGAGAATTCCAGTCCCCCCTCCAACCCTCGAGCAGAGTAGTATCCAATGCCATTTCGGAGTTGAGCTCCGAGATTTCACATCCGACTTACCCGACCACCTACGCACCCTTTACGCCCAGTGAATCCGAACAACGCTTGGGACCTCTGTATTACCGCGGCTGCTGGCACAGAGTTAGCCGTCCCTTCCTCTTTCGCTACTATCAGCGTCATCATCTTTTAAATAATAACGGTTTGATCGCAAATGACAGGGGTTTACGGGCCGAAGCCATTCATCCCCCACGCGGCGTCGCTCCATCAGGCTTTCGCCCATTGTGAAAAATTCTCGACTGCTGCCACCCGTAGGTGTCTGGACCGTGTCTCAGTTCCAGTGTGGCTGGTCGTCCTCTCAGACCAGCTACCCGTCTTAGCCTTGGTGAGCCGTTACCTCACCAACTAGCTGATAGGCCGCGGGCTCATCATGAAGCGCCAGGCCTTACGGTCCCCAACTTTGAAAATCAGAAGATGCCTCCCAACTGTCACATCCGGTATTAGCTCGCCTTTCAGCGAGTTATCCCAGACTTCATGGCAGATTACCCACGTGTTACGCACCCTTGCGCCGCTCCGACTACAAAATATTGCTACCCCGTAATCAGCGCTCGACTTGCATGTCTTATCCACGCCGCCAGCGTTCGTTCTGAGCCAGAATCAAACTCTCCGTTAAAAAACGTTAGTTTGATTCGTTGTCCGATGGTGAGACCGGACGAATTTACAATTTTAAAACTCTCCAAATCCAACCCACTAACTGGTCTTCACTGAAGGGGCTCTTAACTTATCGCACAATTCAATTTTCAATGAGCAGCGGGTGTTGCCACCCGAAAAATATTTCTAACGTCTCCCGATTTAGGGGATAAAAAACCTGAGAGCCGATTTAATCTTCGTAACTCGGCCTCTCAGACCTTCGTTAGATTCGCGGACCAGATTCTAGTTCCGCCGCGTGGACTGTCAACGATTTGTTTTGGTTTTCGCTGTCCAGTCGCAAAGAACGTGAGAAAGATTATATGAGACTGAACCCTACGCAAGAGCTTTCTTGTGAAAAAAGGAAAATTCTTTCTACCGCCTCTTGAAAGGCTCGCCGCTCCGAATCGAGGATCTATTTCCAATAGAAATTCATCACTTGCACGTCACGCGGGTTGTTACGGCCAAGGATCGCGTGAAAAGACCGTTTGTAGCCTCCGATATCTGCTTCGACTTCTACTTCAAACGTCCGACTCCGCACGTCGCAGTATCGTACTAGCAATGGAATCGCCTGAGGATTGACTCCCGCATTGATTAATTCACCCACATTATTGAAGGGAGTATCGTCCTCGGTTCCATCCACTCCGTCAGGACCTGATCGCGATTTGATAATCTGCGCCGCAGTGTTCTCATCAATTCCAGGAAGAATTTGCAGGGCGGTTAACGACGCTGTGTTGACGTTTATTCTGCCGCCGGAAATTGGTGTGAAAACATCCGCCAAGCCCACTGCATAGCTCGGCGCCTCCCCTCCGCGACCAAACCGCCCCATTTTTTGAAATGCAGCCGGGAGATGATTGGTTGAAGACGCACCCCAATAAATGTCCGGAGTAATTCCATTTATCAACAGCAACTCGGACAGATCATCAACCGGCCTGTTCTTGGCGTAGTAAGGTGGATCCAGAGACTGGTAATAGTCACTCTCGGCGCCATTCACATGAGTGACATCATCGGAATCAATCCAATCCAGAATTGAACTGCTGATCGTGGGAAGACTTCCCGCATCGATGCCCGCCAGCGTCAGGGCTTGCTCCAGAATACGCTCATCCGCAACGTTGATGTTGAACTTGCGTTCGAGGTCTGTGATCTTCACAGACACTTTCCCATCGCCAATTTGATAATTCTCCAGCGAAATGTCTGCCAGCACGCTGTTCGAGTTCGCCAGGCTCCCAGGTCCACCCGCCCATTTTTGATTTAATGAATCGTATGGCTCACCTTGAATCGTCAATTGTTGCGCGAGAACATAGCGTGCGAGTTCAACTCCCGAACGGCCGAGCCATATCATTCGGGTATCGTTGTTCGCGTTCATCGCCAGCTTGGTTTCAATCTTCATCGCATAGGCGAACGCTCCCACCAACGCCCCAAGCACAAACACCGCGACCATCACTGCTGCCAGCGCGATGCCCTTTTCCGAAGACCGACGCGCGATCCTCATCGGATCACCCCCGGTTGAATGTTCTGACCCGGTTGACCCGGTTGACCAGGTTGACCAGGTTGACCAGGTTGACCAGGTTGACCCGGTTGACCCGGTTGCACCGGTTGACCCGGTTGGATTGGTTGCACAGGAGGCCTCCAGGGAACCTGCCATGCGGTTGGAACTGCAATCGCAGGCAAAGCGACGACACGCGTTGCCGCTTCTCGAAACTTCGATTGCGGTTCGTCCCCGGCGAACTCCAATGTGACTCTCACCATTGGCGGCAACTGATTGGTCTGCGTCCATTCGTCTTTCCAATCACCCGTGCGCATGTCCCAAAATCCCATTTCAAATTTCTTCACGTTTTTCGCGAGAACCACCGGATGCTCCTGTTCGTCCTCATCCATATCCATCAACAACGGCGTCTGACGCAGCACGAGATCGTTTTCCGAATTCGCCCGCGGCTCCAGTGAAAATGTCAATCGCCGGACATCCATATCCCCAAACTTCCCGGAGCGCGGAAAGGACTCCGGCAGCCGTGCGACAAAGCTCAGGGATGCGTCATCTCCGTTCTCGGCGTCGAAACTGTAGTATTCGCGATCCGACGCGAACGAACGCGCGCACGTCAGCGCATCTTCCATCGTGCGCAGCGCAATCCGGGAACGTTGAACCGCTGCGGCGGCATTAAGACCGGCCTTGGAACCGCGAACGACGGCGATCCAGCTCGAGTAAATCGCCGCCATGACCATCCCGAACAAGAAAATCGCCACGATGATCTCGAGCAATGTAAAGCCGCTCTCTGCTTCGTGTTGTGCTGCGAGTTTCATTCCTGTTTATTACCTTCGCGGCGGCGGTGCGCCGGGCTGCACCGACTCCGGTCTGAACAATAAAATGCTCATCTGTGAGTCCTTCTCGCCTCCCGGCGAATGCTCGACGGTGAAATCCACCTGGAACAAACCATTCGTGCCCACTGCCGTCGTTTCACTCTTCCAAGTGTAATCCTGATAAAGCTCGCCAAAATCTCCCGAGTCCGAGCCTTCATATATTCTGTTCGTCAACGAAAGTTGCGCCGCGACCATTCCAGCATCGACCTTTTGATTCTGCAGCACCCGCGCGTTCCTCAACGTATTGGCCAGCAGCGCGAGAATGGCGAAGAGGCACATGAACAAGATCGCGCCGGCGATCATGACTTCAATGAGAGTAAAACCTCTGCGAGATGTCCTTCGGAATGAACCTCTCGGCGTCGTCGCTCCAGGCGAATCGGCGCTTTCAACAATGTGCCGGCGTGTTTGCATCGCGAATGTCACAGCTTTCCATTCCGCAGTTCCTGCAACTGAGTCTCGTTGAGTACAGTCGCCAGCCCGGTCGTAATCTCAAGCACCATGCCGTACTGCTCGCCGTTCGAACGCTGCAAAATCAACGTCATCTCGTCACTTGTGCCGTTCGGGAAAAAACGCACCCGCGCGATTTCCGCGTCCTTGTACTCGCGCTGGTTCACGTCGAGCATCTGGAGGTCCACGTCGTCTTCGATTTGGGCCGAATGCGCCAGCCCGCCGGAATTATTGGTGCTGCCCAACCCCGCTATTTCGCACCGTTTTTCCTTGGGATGAAAAATCACCTGGGTCGTCACACCCCGCATGATGGCCTGCGCCCGCGCGGCGCTGCACACTTCCGTCAGGTCGCCCATCGTTTTACGAAAACCTTCCTTGTGAAACAGCCGGTAAAGCGAGGGCACGCCCGCCGCGCAAATGACCCCGATGATCGCCACGACCACCATGATTTCGATGAGGGTGAATGCCCGCCGCCGGGTGCCGTTTGCTTTCATCTCATTTCGCCGTCGCGTTGATGTTTGCGATCAGCTTGAACATCGGCAGCAGAACGCTGATCAACAGAAAACCCACGCCCAGGGCCATGATGATGATGAGCAATGGCTCGATGAGATTCATCATGACACGCAATGAAATCTGCAATTCTCCCTCGTACGTGTCAGCCAGGTTCGCAAGGGCGCTCGGAACGTCGCCGGTGTCCTCGCCGATCTTCACCAGGTCCACCATGAGTTGCGGGAACAATTTGCTCTGCGCCAGCGGTTGCGCGATCGTTTTTCCGTCCGTCACCGCTTCCCGCGTTTTGCCGATGGCCTGTTTGAGCAGGCGATTGGGGATCACTTCTTCGGTAATCTTCAACGCCGTGAGCACCGGCACGCCATTTTGCAGCAGCGTCGAAAGCGTCCGCGCGAACTGCGCAAACAGGTTTAATCCGCACGACCTTTCCAAAAATCGGCAGATTCATCTTCCATTGGTCCAGCAGCCGGCGTCCCGTTTTCCGATGCGCGGAACCGATTGAACATCACCATGCACGCAGCGACCAGCAGCAGGACCAACCACCAGAAGTGCGTGAAAACATAACTCACCTGCATCAACACCCGCGTCGGCCAGGGCAGCGCCACGTCGAAACCCTGAAACATTTCAATGAATTTCGGCAGCATGAAATAAATGAAGAACAGCACCAATCCCGCGCCCACCAGGCACACCATGAGCGGATAAATCATCGCGCTGGTCAACTTGCCCTGCACCTCCGCGAACTGCTGGTAATGCGAGGCCATCCGCCGCAACACATCCACCAGCGCGCCGCTCGATTCGCCCGCCCGGACCATGTTGATGTAAAGATCGGAAAAAATGATCGGCTGCTTCGACATCGCATCCGAAAGGCTCCGCCCCTCCATCACTTCCTGGCGAAGCTGTTTGCTTACCTCGGTGGAAATGCCTTTGGATTCAAGATGGCCCATGCTCTGAAGCGCCAGCGTCAAAGGCATCCCTGAGTTCAGCAGATTCGCCAGTTGCTGCGTGAACGTTGCCATCTCCTGCAATTTCGGCTTCCGTTTTTGCTTCAGCGCCTGCTGCACCGCAGGAGGCAGCAATGTCGCGAGATTCAACTTCATCCCGTGCCGGACGCACCGTGGCCGCGGCAGCGCCGCCTTTGGCCGCATCCACAGCTACTGGAAACAGTCCCAATCGCTCAATCTGCATCAGTGCCGCCGTACGGTCCGCCACATCGAGCAGACCTTCGACAACTTCGCCGCTTCGACGGCGCGCCTTGTATGAAAACTGTGCCATAAACTCTTTATCTAAACCTGTTCGAGGCGAAAAGTTGCCTTGAATCTAACGAAATTGCCCCTTTCAGGCGGGATTGTCGAGCGGACTCCTGACACCCAGTCCAGGTCTGCGCATCACGTGCGTGACTATTTCGGTTTGGGAAAACGAAATAGGAATTCTGCGCAAGCAGAAGGCCCGCGAGGGCCGAGCCGCCGGGCGGCGGCGAGTCAACATCTGCGTCGCTCAACCTAACGGAGAGACATCAAGAGGGCTCCTGACCCCGAGTCCCGGTTTCCGCTGAGCGAGCGGGCGCAAGCGAATCAATAATTTGCGCCAGACTCTATCGCATCAAGAGGGCTGCGAACTCCAAGACCAGGTTTGACCATCACATGCGTGTAGATTTGTGTCGTCGCCACGTCCTTGTGGCCGAGCAACTCTTGAACAGTGCGAATGTCCGTGCCCCGTTCCAGCAACTGTGTCGCAAAGGAATGCCTCATCACATGCGGCGTTACTTTCTTGTCCAGCCTGGCCCGCCGCGCCGCCTGCCGGATGAAATGCTGAAAGGTCGCATCCAGCACATGATGCCGCCGCCGCAAACCTGAGCGCGGATCCTTCATCGTCTCGCGCGAGGGCCAGAACCATTGCCACTCCCATTGTTCTCCGGCTTGCGGCCATTTGCGTTCCAGTTGCTCCGGCAGCCACACGCCCGGCAAGCCTTTCTCTCGATCTTCCACGTGCAACCGCCGCAACCGCTCCCGATGCGCCCGCAATTTCTCCTGCAACGTTTCGGGCAGCACCGTCACCCGATCCTCATCCCCCTTGCCGCCGCGCACAATCAATTGCCCGCGCTCCAAATCCACGTCCTTTACCCGCAGCCGCAACAACTCCATCAGCCGGATGCCGCTGCCAAACATCAACTCCGCCATCAGCCGGGGCGTGCCTTCCAGCGCCTCGAACAACCGCTCGCACTCCGACCGGTTCAACACTACCGGCACGCGCACCCGTTTTCTGCCACGCGCAAAATCACTGAAATCACCCAGCTCACGCCCCTCCACATCCCGGAAATACACCACCACTGAATTGAGCGCCTGCCTTTGTGTCGCCACACCCACCCGCTCCTCCACCGCCAGCTTCGTCAAAAATGCCCGCACCTCCGCCCCCGTCACATCGTCCAGCGGGCGCTTTCCCAGGAACCGCACAAACCGCCACATCCAGCCCCGGTACGACTGTTCCGTGCGCCACGAACGCCGCCGCTGCCGTAAATAGGCAATCAACGCCTGCTCCCACGCCGCGCCGCCCAAGGTCCGACCTCGCCAACGGCGGCACCCCTTTTAATCGAGGCGTCCGCGCCTCCCGCCGTTGCCGGAAATACCAGTTCAACGCATCCTTCCAGTCCTGCAACCGGCCCGCGCTGGGCGCTTGCTCCAGTCGCCTTAACTCCACAAACTCCCGCGCCGCAGCCACCGACGGCGCCAATCCCTTTTTCCGGCACCAATCCACAAAGGCACTCAAGGTGCGCCGGTAATGCTCGCGCAAACCCGCCGGCAACAGCGCATCCGACGATAAAACCCGCTGCCAATCCGCCAAAACACCCCCTGCACGGCCCGACACTGAAAGCTTTGAATTCATGTTAGAAAAAGACAAACCCAGTTCAGGTGGCATCCCACAAGGAGAGAAAATAAAATATTGGAATGAGTGGTTGCGCCCTGCCACAAGGCAGGGATGAAAAAGCAAACCCAACCCATTCCAATTGTTTCCAACTACACCATTCTCCGCCAACTCAGCAACCTGATTCCACCGCATCTGGTCGCGAAGCTGGCTCGGGAAACCGGCGTTGCCGACCACGAGCGCACCTTCAGCAGTTGGAGTCAGACCGTCGCGTTGATGTTCGCGCACCTGACCCATGCCATCGGCCTGAATGATGTCTGCGATGCGCTGCGAATGAATCGGGGGCCGCTCTCGGCTTTGCGTGGGGCGACGCCGCCCAGCCGAAACAATCTCTCCTACGCCAACAAACATCGCGATGCCGCACTGGCCGAGAGGCTGTTCTGGGCGATGTTGGCGCATCTGCAATCGTTGACGCCGGGGTTTGCCTGTGGCGGGAAACAACCGGGCTATCTGCGGCGGTTTCGCCGCGCCATTCAGGTGGTGGACAGCACGACGCTGCAACTGGTCGTCTCCTGTATGGACTGGGCCAAGCATCGGCGGCGTAAGGCGGCAGCCAAGTGTCACCTGCGCCTAGACCTGCAATCGTTTTTGCCGCGTTTCGCCATTCTTGGCTCGGCTCACGACGCCGACAATCGCCGTGCCCGCGAGCTTTGTGCCGGTCTGCGTGAGGGCGAAATCGCCGTGTTTGACAAGGCATATACCGACTACGGACATTTCGAGGAATTGACCCGGCGCGGCGTCTGGTGGGTGACCCGCGTGAAGGAGGGGATGGCCTGTCGGGTGGTCCGGAAACTCCAGACCACCGACCATCCCCGCATCGTGCGCGATGAACTGGTGCGCTTGACGGTAGCCGTCTCGCGGCAGGCGTATCCGGGTCTGTTGCGGCGGGTGGTCGCGCGAGTGCAGATCGATGGCCAAGAGCGCGAACTGGAGTTCCTGAGCAATCACTTGGACTGGAGCGCGTGGACCATTGCCGAGTTGTACCGCTGCCGCTGGCAGATCGAAGTGTTCTTCAAGGAGATCAAACAGACCTTACAGTTGAGCGATTTCTTGGGCCACAGCGAGAATGCGGTGCGCTGGCAGATCTGGATCGGGCTGCTGGTGCATTTGCTGTTGCGTTATCTGGCGTGGGTGCATGGCTGGGCGCACAGCTTCACGCGGCTCTTCACTATCGTACGGGCAGTGTTGTGGCGGCGCTGGTCGATCGCGGAGTTGTTGCAAAGCTATGGGACAGCTGGCGGCAGTTTCCGGCTCTGGGCCGTCCCGATCAAGCCTATCTGCCCGGCCTGGCCTAAACTCATGGGACAGCCGAAAGTCGGAAAAACATAAGAACGAACGCAAACATCTCAAATCCTTAAACCGAGCCGAGGCACGTGCTGGGGAAAACCGCTACGACAGTTGAACTCTGTCCTGCTGACCAGTGGTTATGGGATGCCACTGAACCCAGTTTGTCTTTGCATCCGATGAATGCAAGCCACTAATCACTGAAAGAACTGGAAAAACAGGCTTGAAAACCAACAAACACAGGAGTAAAAACAGTTCCGATGAGAGCACAATTCCTGTTCACCATTGGCCCGTGGATCTCGGCCAATATATACTGTTAGGGCTATGAGAAAATACGCCATCGGTGGAGCGATCATTGGTATTGTACAGATCATTGACGCTGCTGCCCTTTACTCGCATAAGGGCGCCGCCCAAGGTTTTTCACTTGTATTCGCTGCTGTCGAGTTCGTTTGGGCTATCACCTCACTGGTTGTCGTATTCCGCGTGAAGCACAAGCCCACCCGCCTGTTGGCAAGCGTGTTCTTCGGTTACAACGTGCTCGGTTGGGTTTTGTCCATGTTTATTATGGACCGCACTGCGCCGACCGTAGTTCCGATGGGATACGTCATTTTCTGCGGCCTTTTTGGTTTGGCCTACTGCTCCAGTTCGATTTATGTCGCATCAAAGCCCTAACAATGAAGGGTGTGTTGCTGCGGAGCGCAGCGGAGCCAGCAAACACGCCATTGGTTGAACAAGCCCGGTAGAACGTTCGGCGACGAGCCTATTGGCGCTTGTGTTTGGGGGAGCGGATGACGCAAGCGCAGGAGGAGGAAATGTTCAGCAGGTTTTCCATCGAAGCAAGCCGATCATTGAACCCATTTTGTGTGAAGCCATGGCTTGAATCGGATTGCCGGTTCTCAAGGGTGGATGATTTTGCCCCGGGCTGAGCGCCTGGCGCGCAGGAAAACCGGGATGCGACAAAACCGCCGCCATGCGTCCGGTTCTCTCAAATGGATTGGGGCGTTTGTTCATGCGGCAAGTGAGGCAGTTGTCCGCAGCAGTGGAGTTGAGGCCTCGGCCGATGGCGGCCCACGTTCCTTGCAGGGTGCGATGAGTCGCAGCACCAGCCGCATCGGTTTTCCGCAGCCGGCACACAATGGCGTTTTGGACGGAACGCCGGCGGGTGGCGGCGTCGCGCCAAAATCAACGGCCAGTCCGGTGTGGAACTGTATTTTCATCCGCCTGGCTTTTGCTGCAGGATGGCAGAAGCCGTAGTAACGGATGGCACGCAACCCACGCGGCAGCACATGCCGCAGATAACGCGTCACGAACTCCACACCGGTGAGGGTGGAGGTTTCGTGGCGATTGCCTTTGGCCCGGTTCTTCCAGCGGAAGGTGACGGAGGACTCAGTGAGGTTGACCAGGCGCGCGTCGTTGATGGCGGTGCGCGCGACGTAAGTGCCGAGGTATTTAAGCGCGGTGCGGCCGGAACCGGCGGCCTGGATGTGAACACCCCAGTCCTTGTCCCAGACGGCCCGATCGACCTGCCAGTGGTGTTCCTTGAGCAGCCGGTAAAAGTGCTGGCGGAAGGCGTTTTGCAGCTGCGGCAGGTAAACCAGGAACTGCGCGTTCTTCACGCGCACGAGTTGGCCGCGAAAGTCCAGGCCACACCCGGAACGAGGCAATGGATATGCGGATGAAAGCCGAGTTGCTGGTTCCAGGTGTGCAGCACGGCGGTGAAGCCGTGGATGGCGGCGCGCAGGCCCTTGTCGGTCGCGAGCTTTTCGGAGAGCGCTCCGGCTGCGGCGGTGAAGAACAGGTCGTAAGCTTCCCTGGCGTGCGGCCCGAAGAAGCCGCCGCGCAGTTCGGCAGGCAGCGTGAAGGTGACGAGGAAGTACGGCGCCTGGACGAGCTTGCGTTGTTCGCGTTGAACCCATCTGGCGTTGGCCGCGCTGCCGCATTGCGGGCAGGCTTTGTGATTGCAGGAATGAAAGGCGAAGTGTTGCCGTCCGCACTGGCAATCAAAGAGCTGACCGCCCAACGCCGCGGTGCGGCAACGGGTGATGGCCCGGATGGCGCGGTGTTGCTGCGGCCAGAGCGGCGGTCTGGTTTGAAGAAACGGCGGCAGGAAACGGCGCAACACCTCCACGACCGTGAAGCGCGCAGACACGGGAGAATTACCGCGGCAGCCTGCGGCAAAGATCATCCATGAGGCGCAGGGCATCCTGGGTGGTCTGATGCGTCACGTGCAGGTAGATCATGGTGGTGGTGATCTGTTTATGACCGAGCAGTTTTTGAATCGTGTGCAGATGCGCGCCGGCTTCCAGCAGATGCGTGGCAAAGGAATGACGCAGCGTATGCAGTTTGGCGGCGGGGAGGTTGAGTTGTTTGCGCGCCGCGATCAGGAGCCGTTGCAACGAAGAACACGGCATGGGCGAAGTCGCCTGGCGCATGCGCGTGGCCAGCGCCTGCGGGTTATTGTCACCGCGACCGGCGTTGGGAAAGAGCAGCAGCGGATGACGGTGAAAAGCCCAGTAAGCGCGCAGTTCCTGGTAGAGTGAAGCGGGCAGCGGCAGGACGCGATCGCGCTGTCCTTTGCCGCCGCGGATGAAGAGCTTGTTCTCTTTGCCGGCGATGTCGTGGATGGTCAGCGCCAGGCATTCGCCCAGGCGCAGGCCGCAGGCGTAGATGAGTTTGATCGGCGTGCGATAACGGCGCAGGCGGATGAGGCCGATGAGATCGACGACCTGCTGGCGCGTGAGCACGGCGGGAAGGCGGTCGTGATCCCTGGTGCGGATCTGGGAGAAGAGAGTCCACTTGGGACACTCGAGCAGGTCGATGAAAAACAGGCGCGCGGCGGCGGCGGCCTGGCGGATGGATTTGGGCTGCCAGCGCTTCTTCAGCTTCACGAAGAGGAAGTAATCGCGCAGTTGGGCTTCAGTGATGCTGGCGGGATCGCAACGGAGATGTTCCTGGATCAAACGGAGCTGACGGTAATAAGCGTGACGCGTGCGATTGGCATCGTAACGCAAGGCGAGCAAGCCGGCAAAGCGCGCCATCGAATCGTAAGGATGGGAGTACTCGACGGGATTGGTGTATTCGCGAGCCGCGGTGCGGATGAGGGGGTGGGAACCGGTGAATGAAGGATTGAATTGATTCATGCACCGGGAGTATGTTCGAACCCAACTGAAGGACGAAACCTGTGAACCAAAACTCAAACCACCGTCGCCGCACAGCGGCTTCGTTCAACAAGTCGCTGCAGGCAACAGCCGCTGGCCTTTCCGTTCACTTTGGCTGTGGAAGATTCGCTGCTCCCCGGCTTCGGCGGCACGGCGCTTCCGGCGGCTGTGCCTGAGCTCTGACGTTGATATGGCTCTTTCTTTGTCAAGCGGGCAGTAAAATTTTGTTCCGATTTTTCACGGTTCTTCTTTCCGACCTTGCGCAATGGACTGTTGAGTTGGCGCCGGCAGCGTAATCAACGACGGTTGATCATGCTGATATACGTGAGTTCTCAGTCTTGCGAAACCGGACTTATCACCTGACCACGGTTCGACGCGGCGCTTCCTCTCTCTAGGCTCGAGGGTCCAGCCGAATCGCTTCGGGGTTTCCTCTTAACGACAACGAGGGTTCGCCTAAACCGCGCTGCTCGACGCCAACTCATCAATCCACTCCAAAATTGATTTCCTCTGTTTGGGTTTCTGGTCCTTGCCCGGATGCGTGCCCCGGGCGAGCGCAGCGGAGGCGCAGCGAGAGCCGGCGCGTCAGCGGTTTGATCCCGTGACGACAGTTGCCCTGTTCGTGCTCTGCGTTATGCGTCCGCTTCATTTCTTAAAAGCTATTTGTTCTTCTGGAACTTCTTTTCCGGATCGAGCCGGTACACCTTGCCGCGGCAGGTGCGAATGATCTCCGGGGCGGCCGGTTGCTCGGCCGGTTTGACTTGGCAGGCAATGGCCCACACGAAACCGGCCAGTTCCCGCGCCACCGCCGTGGCGGCCACCACGCTCTTCTTCTTGGCGGAAAGTTGGTGGAAGCGTTTGTGCAGTCGTTCTTGCGCTTTCCAGGCAATGAGCCGCACTGGCTTGCTCTGGCCCTTCCTGCCGTTTCTGAATCGCCTCGCTCACCTTGGGTTTCAAGCGGTAGTGCCAGGCCGCTTCGGTGAGCACGCGCCGGCAATGCGCGTTGCCGCACCGGGTAATGCCGCCCTGCACCCGTTTGTCGCTGCTGCTGTGTTCGCTGGGCGTGAGCCCGAAGAAGTGCATGAGCGAACGCGGATCCTCGAACCGGCTGAAGTCGCCCACCTCGGCCACCAGCGTCATGGCGGTGAGCACCTGCACGCCGCGCAGGCTCATGAGCGCGCGCACCACCGGTTCCCACTTCCAGCCCGGCAACGCGTCTTCCACCGCCTTGGCCAGCCGCTCCAGCCGGTCCGTCGCGTCATTGATGGCGTGAATGTATTCCTGAAAGGCGATCTGTTGCGGCCCTTGCGGCATCACCAGGCCGGAGAGATAACGCTTGTGGGCGTCGTTCCAACTGCTCTTGCCGGTGTAACGAAACCCCAGCCGCAGGAGAAAACCTTTCAAACGATTGCGCGCCTGGCGTTGATCGGTCATCGCCGAAGTGCGGGCGCGCACCAGATCGCGGATGGCTTCGTCCTCCTGATCGGGCACGTGAATGGCCGTCAGTTCACCGGCGCGATAGAGCCGGGCCAGTTGATCGGCATCGCGGCGGTCGGTCTTCACGCGATCGGACGCCTTCCTGGGAATGAGCGAGGGCGCGATCACCTCGCAATGAATGCCCTTGCTGCGCAGATGGCGGCACAGGACAAAGCCGCACGGGCCGGCTTCGTAAACCAAGCGCAGCTCGACATTTTCCTGCGCGAGTTTTTTGACGAGTTTATCCACGGCATCGAGTGTGCCGCCGATGATGCCGTAACGGCGGACCTCGGTGGAGTTCTGAGGTGCGATGGAGACGGCGATGGTTTCTTTGTGGACGTCCAGGCCGATGTAATGCACGATTTTGTTCATGGGTGTTTGGTTTCGTTATCTGTTATCAATGACCCAGCTTCGTGCCGGGTCTTTTAACATTGTGGATCGGTCCGCTTCGGCGGATAACCCACGTTTGCAACCGGAATCAAACACCCGCTCCGGCTTTCTGTTAAGCCATAAGGTCTGGGCATGAACGACGCACCCACATCATTTCGTTTCGAGAACCAGGAGCTGCAGCGAGAACTCTGCGCGCGCGTAAAAGCGCTCGACATTGAGGCAACTGAGCAGCCTGATGGCACGCTCGCCTTCACGCAGGACCAATGGGGCAACGTTAACCGCGAAGCGCATAAGGTACGAGATCATCGTTTTGGCCTCTGGCAGTTTCTAAATTTCAGTCCCGAAGCGGGACTTGCGCCGGCAAATTGATCCCATGCGTTCACATGAAATCCCCCACGAATTGGAATATCACGGAACTCGTTTGGTTTTGCTGTTGCCCCGAAATCTGAGTGAGGAGCACAGGCAGTTGCTGATGATCCCCAACATCCCTGAATGATCTACTGCCCAACTTTTCGCTGCACTGGACCGGGAGCAGCCGGTTCAGTTTGGTTCCAATGGCGACGTCACTGGCGGCTGCTCCCGGCCAGTGAGCTTCGCGTTACGGCGGCTGCACACGTCATGTTCAGTCTCGACCCAATCACAGAGAAAGAGTTGGTGAGGTTTCTCATCCCGACGGCGCTCGGTTGTGTTTCATACATCGCCGCTACCGCCGCAGCGTGTTTCATCTCGCGAGTTCCACGCCACGTTTACATTGCCCGGCTCGCATTCTTGGCGCTGTTCTCATTCTGCTCATCTGGGTTCTCTATTTGCCGAGCACAGCGATTGCATTCTCAGGTTCGAGGGAGCGCTACTACGCGATAGGCGGTGACGCACGAGGCATGGGCACATTTTACGGGATGCACACCACTTGGATTTGGTGCATCATTGCGTTTTTGAAGCGACCGAAGACACGCCATGAGAACGCCGCCTAACCAGATTAGATGAGAAGGCAGAGCGGCGGGTCAGGTGACGCGCCGGTTACACTCTGCCTATGAAAACCAACACTCCTCAAAATCCAATCGTTCGTTCCTCCGTCGTTTCGACCTGCACCTCCTCCACCGTTGCGGCCACGCCAGGCCGCTTCTCGCAATCGGCCTGGATCTGGGCGACCGCCAGCATCACTTCTGCGCGCTGGATGCCGCCGGCAACATCGCCCGCGAAGGCAAAGTGCCCAATGACCGCCCGGCCTTGAAACGTCTGCTGGCGCAATTACCCGCAGGCCACCATTGCGCTGGAAGCCGGCACGCACAGTCCGTGGATCAGCCGCTTCCTTCAGGAGCGTGGCGCCACCGTGCTGGTGGCCAACCCGCGCAAGCTGCACGCCATCTCCCGTCACGAACGCAAGAGCGACCGGCGCGACGCCCAGATGCTGGCGCGCCTGGCCCGCGTGATCCGGCATTGCTCCACCCGATCCAACACGGCTCGGCCCAGGCGCAGCACGATCTGCTGGGCCTCAAACTGCGCGACGCCCTGGTGCGCACCCGTGTCAACCTCATCAACGCCGTGCGCTTCACCCTCAAGAGCCTGGGTTATCCGCGTGCGCAATCCGTCGAGCCAATCGTTCCACAAAACAGTGCTGGCCGATGTGCCCGCCGAGTGTCTGCCGGTGATCCAACCCTTGCTCACCGTGCTGGCCCAGGTCACCGCCCAGATCAAAGGCATGGAACGGCAGCTGGTGCAACGCAGCCGGCGGGATTATCCGGTCACCCAACGCCTCCAGCAGATCGCCGGCGTCGGTCCACTGACGGCGTTGTGCTTCGTGCTCAAGATTGGCGACCCCGGCCGCTTCAGCCGCAGCCGCGACGTCGGCGCGTATCTGGGCCTGTGTCCGCGGCGCGACCAGAGCGGTGGCACCGACAAACAACTGCGCATCAGCAAATGCGGCGACGGATTGTTGCGCCGCCTGCTGGTCAGCGCCGCGCATTATGTCCTGGGCCCGTTCGGCCCCAACTGCGCCCTGCGCCAACACGGCCAACGCCTGACCGGGACAGGCAGCGCGCGGGACCGCCCTACACGAGTCCGGTAACCAGATGGTCACGCTCCCCGCAAGATTTCGGATCCAACCATGAACCGTCCCCGGCGAGTTCGGATGGAAGCGCGATCCTGCTCTTGCTCCCGCGGCACGTTGGAATAACAAACCAAACATGAAACCCACTCCACACTTGACTGCCTTTCTCATGGAAGGCGCTGCAGGACGACGTGGCGGGCGCCTCAGTTCCGCTTCGCGGTTGACGGTCTTGCGCCCAGGGGGTGTGAGTTTTTTCGTTATGCGTCCCACAGTTCACTCTCGCCGGAAAATCTCGTAGAGTAGTCCTGATATGCCTTCCTTTGAAAAAGAAGCACGAAACGGCACATGCATCTTTTGTGAGATCGTTGCCGGGCGCGCAGTCGCATCCCGCGTCGCCGAGAACTTCCTGAGCATTGCTTTCTTGACCATCGGTCCACTCCGCGAAGGCCATTGCCTGGTGATTCCAAAGCGACATGCCGTGGAATTCACCGACCCAACTCCAGAGGAACTCGCAGCCGTGTTTCAGCTCGGTGCCCGAAATCGCGCGCCGTCAGCGGCAGTTTCTTGGCTCTCAAGGAGAAACCCTCTTTCTCGCGAGTGGGAACGCGGGTGAGCAGTCCGTGTTTCACCTGCATCTGCATGTTGTGCCCCGCATCGAAGCAGATGCCCTCGATCTAACCTCATGGTGGGCGGCGCGCATGAGAAAGCCTTGGCGGGAAGACCTTGATTCAACTGCCGCCAAGCTTCGCGGCTAACGACATAAGAGACGCCTAACGAAACAAGATAGCTTTGGCCGACGAAGGAGCGCCGAAGCTATCAGGGGTTGAACGAGCCCGGTGGATTCACCCTTGTCTTTTGCTTTTGCTCAGTTTTCGGGGCGAGACAGATCGTGATCGGGAAAGACAATTTTTGATCTGGAGCAGACTATATTTTTTTTGAGCGCCGAGGTGCTCCTGCAGACGAGTTGCCCGGTGCAATGCATCACCCGGGAATGTCGTTCCAAGCGCCTTGATTGTGGCTCCACGACAAAAGCGCAGCGAGCACGCTGGCGGACATTTTTGCCGGGCGGGCGGCTCGGGCTGGGGGCGCTGGGTTTCATCGATGGATGGCGGGGGGCGGGCGGCGAGCTGCCGATGAGGAGCATGGGTTTGTGGCAGGAGGGACAATCGCGGGACAAAGGGCTGCGGTTTTGTCAAAGGTTTGGGCGGCGGCCAATCCAGCAGCGCCTGCACCCGCAGAACCGTTTGTTTGGCAGCAGGACTGAACAAGCCGAAATAGCGCACGCGCTGAAAGCCACGCGGCAAGACGTGTTGAAGGAATCGATGCAGGAACTCTTCGGACACGAGCGTCATCCGGCTGTTCTTTGGCGGTGTTGTCGCGGTAGGTGAAGGTGATGTGCTGGCCGTCATCGGCCACGATGCGCTCGGCGCTCAACGCGGTGCGATACACATAAGCCGCCAGATACTTAGCGCCGGTTCACCGGTGCCGACGGGTTGGACATCGGCCACCCAATCGAGAGACCAAACTGCGGCGGGACTTGGACGCAGAGTCTCCGGATGCTGTTGTGGAGAGGCTTGTTTGAGGCGGGTGCGAAAGCGCATGGCCAACGCGGCCTGGGGCAGGAAGTAATCTTCACGTTTTGGGCTGACCCAGCGCAGGCGTCGGGAGAGAGCCCGCCGGCGGGCACCACGCAATGGACGTGAGGATGGTAGCGCAGGTCGCGCGTCCAGGTCTGGAGGACGGCCAGCAAGCCGATTTTCGCGCCGAGGTCTTTATGGTCGCGGGCCACCTCGAGCAAGGCGTGGGCGCTCTTCGCGCAGCAGCAGGGCATAGAGGACCTTCTGGTTGGAGCGGATGATTTTGCGCAACTGTTCGGGGACGGTGAAGGTGACCAAGTAATAGGGAACCGGCAGCAATTGCGCCGTTGACGTTCGAGCCACTCGGTGGCATCGGCATGGCCGCATTGGGGACAGGCGCGGTGATTGCAGGAGTGATAGGCATAGTGCTCCTTGCCGCAGTCGCACCGGTAGAGTTGACCACCCAGTGCGGGGGTGCGGCAGGACAAAATGGCGGAGACGGCCCGCCGATGTGAAGGCAACAGGCGCGCGCGATACTTCCGCTCATACGCCGGCCAGTGTCGGCGCAGGACTTCGGCCAAAGGGATCAAGGGCCGGAGCTTTAGGCTTTTAGTGCTTATAGAGAGTGGCCAGCGCCGCCTGAGTGCGGGCTTCGCTGACGTTGGTCAGATGGGTGTAGATGACGGTGGTGTCCAGAGACTCGTGGCCCAGATAGGAGCTGATCTGGCGCAGGGAAACGCCCTCCTCCAGGAGATGGGTGGCATAGCTGTGGCGCAGCGTATGCGTGGTGGAACCGGGATTGACGCCGCTGGCAGCGCGGGCTAAACGGTAGGCGCTCTGAACGCAGCTCTCGCTCATGGGGCCTTATTGAGATGCATGGACTGGCTGAGGGTCAGAGTGCGGTCGGCCCATCCGCGACCGGGAGTGGGGAACAGAAACTCGGGGTTTTGATGTATTCGCCACCAAGCGCGCAGCTCCTTGACCATGTCCGTGGTGATGGGGACATAACGCTGCTTACCGCCCTTGCCGCTGCTGACCAACAGGCGCGGCGGCTCTCGCGGCCCAGATTCTTTGACCCGAACGCGGACCGCCTCGCCCACGCGCAGGCCGCAGTGGTACATGAGGCCCAGACAGGTGCGGAAGCGCGGCTCGCGCACCGCGGCCAGGACGCTCTTGACCTCAGCGCGGGACAGGACGATGGGCAGGACCTGAGGCTCAGCGATGCGCACTTCCTTGAACACGGTCCAGCCCGTGATCTTGAGGCACTCGACAAAGAAGCAGAGCAGCGCGTATTTGGCCATCTTCATCGGACTGCGCGAGTAGTGCTTGTGCTCGCGCAGGAACAGGAAGTACTGGCGGAGCTGATCTTCGGTCAGGGTAGCTGGGTCGCATTGAAAGTGCTCGGCCAGCTTGCGAACGTACCGGACGTACTCTTTCTTGGTCGGCTTGCGGTAATCTTTAAGCTCGACGAGTTGTTGGAATTTGGTGATAGAGGGATAATTGATTTTCATCCCGGCAGGTTGCCGGTCAAACCGACGAAGGACAAAACCAGGAGAAATGAAATCCCAACTCCAACCACCCTGCCGCGCAGCGGCTCAGTTCAACAAGTCGCCGGAGCCAACCGCCGTTGGCGCTGTCAGTTCCGCTGTCGCGGTTCGCGCCGCGAGTCGGCGGTGGCTCAGCTTTTTTCGTTAGGCATAAGCATGCACCTCGTTCGCTGCCATGACCAGAAGTCGAAGACGCTTGATGAGTTCTACCAGGAAATCGAGCGAGCATGATGGGGCTGTTGACCGTGAGATTGGCAAGACCATGCTCAGCCTTCTTGCTCGCTTGCGAGCACTACCGGATGGCCGTCACGTCTGGGGGCTTACTTCGCACTACCGGCTCTGTTTGCTTTCGGAGGATTCATCCGCGTCACCTTGGTTCGTCATCGTTTCTGCTTTAGACATGCGTAATTACTATGTCGAGTATCTGATGCCGGAGCGCGTTGCTCCGTGGCCACACGCTTACGTCAGAGGCGAGGCGCGTGCGGAAGATGACGCTGTCCAGATGGTTGTTACCGCGATGGAGAAGTCGGAAGGATGGAGTGTGAGACGATGAGGATCATGCCGAACAAGATCACTGCACACAACGCCGGATGGCCGTCGCAGTTCCGCTTCGCGGTCCACGGTTTTTGGTCCGGCGTGTGTGAGTTTTTTCGTTCGGCGGCACGCACGCCCATGAAGAAATCACGGACAGAGGAATGGGTGAGGCTTGGATTGGGCACGGTATTGAACGTCGTCCTCTGGCAGGTTGCACACATTGGCAAGGCAAGCAGCAACCTTGACCGAGAGTTTCGCGACACGATGTTGAGTGCGACCATTGGTGCGCTGGCTTTGGTTTGCGTGGTTCCTCTGTTTTGGCGCGGCCAGCCTATTCAAGCACCTTTGGCGTTTGTGTTGATGCCATTGCCGGGTTTCGCACTCTTCATGGCCGTGAGTTTCTGGAGTGGGTCATCTATGAACTGG
>CAVXEG010000001.1:0-123854 GCA_963760675.1 uncultured Verrucomicrobiae bacterium | reverse complement strand
GCGCCACCCAGACAGCGATGCAGACGATGTGCAGGGTCTGGTCGAGCCAGATCGCAATCGAGCCGGCTTCGGGCGCCTGGCCGCATTTCTTGAAGACGCGAATCCACCAGGCCACCGGCACGCGGGTGTCAATCAGCAGGTGGATGAATCCCAGCACCAGCCCGGCCAGCCAGCCCAGGGCGAGGCCAAGGCACACCGCGTGGATGGCGGCATGAGTCCAGGCGGCGGGATGCCGCAGGCTCATCTTGTTCCGCGCCATCCAGTCGTTCTGCAGAATCCAGTCCGCCACCAGGTGCGCCACCAGACCTCTTTCGAAAGGCGTGAGGATCATCGCGGGATCAGAACCGGACGAACTGCCGGGAGTGCCGCGACCGCGCCTGCTCCTCCTCACGGTGCCGGGCGTTCAGGATGGCTTGTGCGGCCTGGCGGGCAACGCCGCGAGCCAGGTTGAGCGCGTTCAGGTCGAACTGGTCGCGTTCGTTGCCGCCCAGCACGATCAGACCCAGGAACTGGCCTTCGACGGTGATCGGGGACAACAGGAGCGAGGCGGTTTCGAAACCAAGGCGCGCGCAAGACTTGAAAGGCTCCTGCTCGTCGAAGTTCGCCACCAGTTGATCCTGTGGATTCTGCAGGACCGGCCCGAGGAAGCCTTGACCATTAGTGACCGCTTCGCGCTGCGTCGGAGGTCAGCGTCAGGTTCGCCTGGCCGCGAAGTTCGAGGCGGTCGGAGAACTGGGAGCGGAGCAGCAGCAAACCCCAGTCGGCGTAGGTGGCCGACGAGAGCTGCTGCAGAATGACATCCAGCAGTGTCTGGAGATCGCGCGATTCGCCGATCGCCTTGCCGACCTCATCGTACACGACCAACTGCGCGCTCAGGCGGCGGATGCGCTCGCTGGAGGTGCGGATCATGGCGAACAGCACGCTCATGCCCGCCACACTGCTCTTGTCGTTGCATCTGATCGAACGCCGCCTTCGAGAGCCGGAGGATTCTGGCGCTCTCCCGCCGCCACCGCCGAGGCGGACCGCGGTTTCTGGTCCAGGAGCGCCATCTCCCCGAAATAATCCCCGGCTTCGAGCACGGCGAGGGTCTTGTGCACCGCGCCGGTGGCCTGCGCGCGCTTCTCGATGCGAATGCAGCCCTTCACGATGAAATACATGCTGTCGCCGGGGTCGCCTTCGGCGAAAACGGTCTGGCCATCGGCATAGTCCTTTTCCTCCAAAGCCGCAGCGAGACGGGCCAGCGCGTCGCCGTCCATCGCCTGCAGCACCGCGATGTGTTTGAGTTCCTCAGGATTCATTGGGCCTCCGGATTCCGTGAGTCATTGAACCTTGTACTGCTGCCGGGCTGCGATCAGAGGCCGGAGCTCTTGCGGGTGATTCGCCTTGCTGAGGGCGTCCTCCTCGGTGATCAATCCGGCCTGGTAAAGTTCGGCGAGGGACTTTTCCATCGTGCACATGCCGTAGCTGGCTCCGGTCTGGATGGCGGAGTAAATCTGGTGCGTCTTGCCTTCGCGAATGAGCGCGGAGATCGCCGGCGTCACCACCATGACCTCGCGGGCGGCCACCCGCCCCTGGCCGTCCGCCTTGGGCAGCAGCACCTGCGAGACGACGCCCTTCAGCGTCGCGGCCAGCATCACCCGGATCTGCTCCTGCTGATAAGGGGGAAAGACGTCAATGATGCGGTCCACCGTCTGCGCGGCGTCCTGGGTGTGGAGCGTCGAGAGCACCAGGTGGCCCGTCTCGGCCAGCGTCAGGGCGGCGGCGATGGTTTCCAGGTCGCGCATTTCGCCGACCAGGATCACGTTGGGGTCCTCGCGCAGGACGGCCTTCAAGGCGCGGGGAAACGAATAGGTATCGGAACCCAGTTCGCGCTGGTTGATGGTCGAGCGGATGTGCGGATGCAGAAATTCGATCGGGTCCTCGATGGTGATGATGTGCCCGTCCTTCTGCTGGTTGACCAGGTTGATCATCGCCGCGAGGGTCGTGGACTTGCCGCAGCCGGTGGGCCCGGTCACCAGCACGAGGCCGCGCGGCAGCAGGGCGAGTTGCTGGATGGTTTCGTTCAGACCCAGCTCTTCGCAGGACGGAATGTTCTCGCCGATGGTCCGGAACACGCCGGAGACGCAGCCGCGCTGCATGAACACGTTCACCCGGAAACGGGAGACCCCGGGGATGCCGATGGAAAAGTCCAGCTCGTGTTCCTCCTCGAACTTGGCCTTCTGATCGTCGGTGAGAATGCTGTAAATGAGGGCCTTGGTGTCGTCGGGCCCAAGCTCGGTGTCGAATCCGCTCGGGATCAAGCTTGCCGCTGATGCGCACCATGGGCGGGCGGCTGGCGGTCAGGTGCAAATCCGAAGCACCGTGCTCGACGGCGTGTTTGAGAAGTTCAGCGAGGTCCATAGTGACAGGTTTGGTTGGGGTTTGTGTTCGATGGCATATGAAACGCCGGAGACGTTTGGCAAGTCTGGTCAGATTCATCACGGGTTCATGCCATGGCCGAAGTGCCGGAATAAATTCCCTTGAGATTCATCTTCAACTCGTCGGGTTTGGGCGAGAACCGCAACGCCTCCGCCTCTTCCACCTTGCCGGCTTTCACCAGGTCCACCAGGGCCTGGTTGAACGTCTGCATCCCTTCCGACCGCGACGATTGGATCGCCGCGGGGATCTTCGTGGTGTCGCCTTCCAGGATGAGCTTCTTGATGCGCGGGCTGTTGATCAGAATCTCCAGGGCGGCCGTCCGTCCGCCCCCGGCCCGCGGCAACAGCTTCTGACAGATGATCGCGCGCAAGCCAAGGGATAACTGCATGCGGACCTGGGCGATGCGGTCCGTGGGGAAAAGATTGATGAGGCGTTCCAGCGACTCCGGCGCGTCCTGGGTGTGCAGCGTGCCGAACACGAGGTGGCCGGTCTCCGCCGCCGTCAGCGCCACCGACGCCGATTCCGAATCGCGCATTTCGCCGATCAGGATCACGTCGGGATCCTGCCGGAGCACATGTTTCAGCGCGGAGGCAAAGGTGGACGAGTCCACGGCGATCTCCCGCTGGTTGATCAGGGCCAGCTTGTTCTCATGCACGAACTCGATGGGGTCCTCCAACGTCATGATGTGGCAGGCCTGGGTCGCGTTGATGTGGTCAATGAGCGCGGCCAGCGTGGTGGACTTGCCGCTGCCCGTGGCGCCGGTCACGAGCACGAGCCCGTCGTTCGCGGCGGCGATCGTCTTCAGCACCTCGGGCAATTCGAGTTGCTCGATGGTGGGAATCTTCGTGCCAATCGTCCGCAACACCAGGCCCGGCCGGTTTCGCTGATAGAAGAGATTGACGCGGAATCTTCCCAGGTCGGGAATGGCGATGGCCGCATCACAGTCCTTGGTCGCCTGGAACTCCTGCATCTTCTCGTCGCTGCCCAGGACCTCGCGGGCCAGGCGCAGCACGTCGCTTTCCGTCAAGGCGGGCATTTCAAACCGGCCGAGTTCGCCGTTGATGCGGCCGATGGGCACTTCCCCCGACTGGATGTGCAGGTCCGATCCCTTGTTTTCGAGGAGCACGCCGAGCAGATCGGCCAGCGTGGGCGAAGGTTTGGTTTCTTGCACGAAGGCAGTCTTAGCCGTGATGCTCACATTTGTCGAGACTCGTTTGTGGTTTAAGTTTCAGGCCGTCGCCGCCTGCGCCGATCCCAGCCGCGCCGCCGTCTGCTGCACCCAGACCTTCAGTTCGGGAGAAACGGAGGTGAACCGGATGCGGGTCTGGCCGGACGCGCCCGCCGCGGCGCCGATCACTTTGGCGTAGATTTCGCCGCCCGGGTTCGCTCCCGCCACCGGCTCGAGTTCAATCTTGAGGTTGCTCAGAGGCACGAGCGGCAGTTCGGATTCGATGCCCGCTTCGGATTCGGACAGCGCCACCAGCCGCCCTTCGTGAACCGTGCGCCCGACGAATTTCTCCTCCAACACGGTGAAACGAATCGGCAGCGGCTGCGGCAGCGGACGAGGGCCTCGGACCGCGCGGGCAGCGAGAGGTTGAACGGTTCGCCGATGCCGCCGACTTCATGCAACTGCAGGCTGCGGCTCGCCCCTTTGGGCTCAACCTGAAACTGCCGTCAATCCGCAGCGGTGCCTTGATCTTTTCGCGCGTGTTCTCGGAAATCAGGAGCTGGCCGCCGGTGGTGAAGGATTCGATGCGCCCGGCCAGGTTCACGTTCGAGCCGACCGCGGCGTATTTCGTCCGGCGCAACGAGCCGATGTTGCCGACGATCACCCGGCCCGTGTGGATGCCGATGCCCATTTCGAGTTCGGCAGCGCCCTTCGCGGCGAGACGCTGGTTGACTTCCGTCATCGCGAGTTGCATGGCCAGCCCGCAGGCGACCGCTTTCGCGGCGTGGTCGTCACAGGCCAGCGGCGCGCCAAAGATGACCAGGATGGCGTCGCCGATGATCTCATCAATGGTGCCCTCGTAACGGCTGATGACGTCCACCATCGCTTCGAGGTAGAGATTCAGGAACTCGATCACTTCATGCGGAGTCAGCCGCGCCGCCAGGGCGGTGAAGCCGCGCAGGTCGGACATCAGGATCGTGACTTCGCGTTCCTCGCCGCCCAGTTCGAGGCCCTCGGGCGATTGCAGAATGCTCGTGGCCACCTCCTCGGACACGTAACGGCCAAAGGCGCGCCGGACCAGTTCGTGAGCGCGCGCCAGTTCCGCGTTCTTGCCGCGCCAGGCTGCGGCGCAGCTCATCCATGGTCAGATGCGTGTTGACCCGCGCGAGCAGTTCATGCGCGTTGAACGGCTTGGCCACGTAATCCACCGCGCCCAACTCGAAGCCCTGGACGATGTCGGCGGTTTCGGTCTTCGCCGTGAGAAAAATGACCGGGATCTGGCGCCATTGCTTCGACGCCTTGAGCCGCCGGCAGGTCTCGAAGCCGTCCATCTCCGGCATCATCACGTCGAGCAGGATCAGGTCGGGTTGGACGCGGGCCAACACTTCGAGCGCCTGCTTGCCGTTCGTGGCGACGCTGATCTGGTAGCCCTTCGCCTTTAGAATAGCCGCCAGCGCCTGGATGTTCGCCGGCGTGTCGTCCACCACCAGAATGCGGCTGTTCATGTGCTGTATGTCACGTAACCCGTGTCGTCGAATCGTCACGTCAACGCTGCCGCAGCGCGATCGACGGACTCGACGGTCGAGGACTTGCGCTACTGGTTCTCCGTGTGCGTCCGCTGCCGCGCCGCCAGGTAGCGATCCAACTCGGCCATGTCCTTGAACACCGCCACGCCCGGAAGCGACTTCATGATCTCGAACACCTCCTGGATCTGGGGCTGCATGTTGACGAACGAGGCCTGGCCGCCGCGCTCCTTGAGTTGTTTGCGCGCCATCGAAAACACCCGCAGGCCGGCGCTGCTGATGAACTTCAACTGGGCCAGGTCAAACACGAGGTCTTTGACGCCGCCGGCCAGCACCGGCGCGAGTTGGCGCTCCAATTCGGGCGCGGTGGCGGTGTCGAGGCTGCCGGTCAGTTTCACGGTGACGGCGCCAGGGTTCTGGGCCGACGCTTTTTGGATTTGGATTTCGAGTGGCATATCGTGTTCAAGTCCTGTGTTGTTGCTTTTCGACTAGTTTCTTGTTCGTCTCGGTGTCGTCAAGGCATTGCTAGCCGATCTCTTGCGGTGATCTTGGCAAAGTTATTCTTGGCTGGCCGCCGGCGCGAGTCGCTTGGTCAGGCGCAGCATGTTTTCACCGGCTTCGCGCGTGTAGCGAATCTCATCCGTGTAGCGGCGGACGAGTTGAATTCCCCAGCCGCCGGGCGGCCGTCATCGTCGTCCGCCTGCGGCTTGCGCTTCACCGTGGCCTGGTCGGATCAAACTCCGGACCGCGATCGCGCAGTTCGATGACCAATCGCGCTGCCGGTGTGTTCGAGGGCCACCCGGAACTTCTGCCGCGCGTCGCGCTGCAACGCGTGGTTGACGATGTTGCTGCCGCATTCCTCCAGCGCCAGCGCGAGGCCGAAGATGGCTTTTTCCGGAACTGCCTGCCCTGCGCGAACTCCTGCAAGCTTCCACCGCGCGCATGACTTCCTCGGGCGTGGCCTGCAGTTCCAGCGTCATGCGCGGCCCTCCTTCCCGAAGAACCGCCGCCGACTCTCAGCGCCAGGATCGCGATGTCGTCGGACTGCGGCGCGGTGCCGGCAAAGGCGCGGACTTTCTGGAGCAAACCCGCGGTGATGGCCGGCGCGGATTGGCCGGCGAACGCGCCCGCGTCGGCGAGGAGCCGCTCGTTGCCGTAACATTCCTCCTGCGGGTTGAACGCCTCGCTCACGCCGTCGGTGTAAAAAATCAACGTGTCGCCGTCGCGCAGCGTCAGTTCCGTGCGCTCGAATTCGAGGCCGGGTTCGAAGCCCAGCGCCGTGCCGAGATTCTTGACCGCCCAGCGCGGCGGTTCGCCGGCGGGCAGCAGCACCGGACGGCAATGGCCGGCATTGGCCAGCGTCAAGCCGGCCGGAGCCGCGGCTCGAACACCGCGCACAGAAACGTCACGAACATGCCCGACGGATTGTCCGCCGGCGAGTTCATCGTTCAGCCGCGCGAGGATGCGTTCCGGCTCGGCGATTTCCCGCGCCAGCAGCCGCGCCAGGCTGATCGCCCGCACCATGAACATCGAGGCGGGAATGCCCTTGCCCGAAACGTCGCCGAGGAACACCACCAACCGCTCCGGCGCCGCCGCGCACACGCCGTAGAGATCGCCGCCCACCTCGCGCGCCGGTTCGAGCACGGCGCCGAACTCGACGCCGTACGCCTGTTCCACGCCGGCGAAGTCGTGCGGCAACATGCCCATCTGGATTTCGCGGGCGACCCGCAGTTCGCTGGCGATCTGTTCCTTCACCGCGTCGCTGTAGGCCTTGGCCTTGAGCAGCGACCGCACGCGCGCCTTCACCTCCAGCATCTCGAACGGCTTGGTGAGATAATCGTTCGCGCCCGCCTCGAAGCCGCGCGTCTTGTTCTGCACTTCCTCGAGCGAGGAAAGAAACATGATCGGCACCTCGGCCGTCTCCGGCATCTGGCGCAGGCGCCGGCAAACTTCGTAGCCGTCCATTCCGGGCATGATGATGTCGAGCAGCACCAGGTCGGGCGGCGTGCGCGCGGCGATCTGCAGCGCCATCTCGCCGTTGAGCGCGAGGCTGAGCTTGTGGTCCGACTTCAGGCCCTCGACCAGAATGTCGAGGTTGGCCTTGGCATCGTCCACCAGCAGCACGCGGCAATCGGAGAGGTTCTTCATGGCATCCGTTCTTGAATGAGGTGCTGCTCAATTGGACTGCGCCCGGGGCGGCAACAGATAGAGCGTCAAGGCAAAGATGAGATAGACCATCAGCACGAGCGCGCCGACGAACCACGACGAGCGTCCGCTGTTCGTGACGAGCGACGCGGTGAGGGTGGCGATCAGCACCATCACCACGGCGCCTGGCCAGAATTGTAGGTCCATTGGCGTCGGGCCGATGACGTAACTGAGCAGGACTAGCATCGGCGCGACAAAGAGCGCGATTTGCGAGGCGCTGCCAAGGGCGATGCTCACGCTCATGTCCAGGCGGTTCTTGCGCGCGCCCGAAAATGCCGAGGCCATTTCCGCGGCGGCGCCGACCAGCGCCACGACGATGAACCCGACGAAAGCGGGCGTCATCCCGAATGCCTCTGCCGCCTTCTGCACCGATTCGACGAACACTTCGCTCACCAGCGCCACCAGGACCGTCACGCCGGCCAGCGTGGCCACGGCCAGACCAATCGGCCAGGGCGCCTCGCCCTCTTCCGCAGACTCCGCGCTGGCAAAGAGCTCGCGGTGCGTTTTGAGCGAAAACAGCATGCCGAGTCCGTAAGCCACGATGAGCACTATCGCCAGACCCATGCTTAACTTCCGGGTGAATCGCCGCCCCCGACGCGGAATCGGCCTGCGCGATCGCCGAAGGAATCAACAGCGCAACGGTGGCCAGAAAAAGCAGGCCGGCCTGCAGTCGGGCGTTGACGCGATTGTATTCCTGCACGTGGTATTTAAGGCCGCCCAGGAAGAACGACGCGCCCAGCATGAAAAGGATGTTGGTGACAATGGCGCCGGCGATGGACGCCTTCACGAGCATGTATTGACCGGCGCGCAAGGCCGCCAAGGCAATGACCAGTTCGGTCAGATTTCCCAGCGTCGCGTTGAGCAACCCGCCGACCGCATCGCCCGTCCTAACCGCCACCGATTCAGTGGCGTGACTCAGGAGCGCGGCCAGCGGCACGATGGCCAGGATAGACAGCACGAAGAGCAGCGTGTGCGCCTCGGGCTTGAGCTTCGCGGCGGCAAACACCACCGGAACGAAAGCCAGCAGCCAGAGCAGCGGATTGTGACGGACTTCTTTCAACAGCAGGTTCATCGAGTTCTTTCAGAAAACGAACTCAGGGCTTGTCGCATGACGATATCCAACAGCACCAGGTCGGGCGGTGAGCGGGAGGCGGCCTGCAGTGCCATCTCACCGTTGAGCGCGAGGCTGAGCTTGTGGTCGGACTTCAGGCCCTCGACCAGAATGTCGAGGTTGGCCTTGGCATCGTCCACCAGCAGCACGCGGCAATCGGAGAGGTTCTTCATTGCAGGCCGCACTGTCGTCGGCGGTTTGGCCGTCACTTCACTGTTACCGTGAGCGGCGCGGCCAATTTGAACTCGATTATTTCGCCGGCCGCTGCGCCAGCACTTTCGCCTTTCTTGGCAGCAGAGACGCCAGCCCCGATCGCCGCACCCTTGGCAGCACCATCTCCGCCGTCGGCAGCGGCGCCAATCGCCGCACCGGCCGCGGCGCCCTTGGCGGTCTTTTTCGTGCTGCTGGCAGCGATATCCTCGATCGGCTCGGTGGTGACCGCCACCAACGCGCCATTAATATTTATCTGTGTCAGCGCGAAAGTGACCTCGGCTTTGCCGCGCACGCGCTTTGCTTTCTTGGAATCCATGACTTCCCCGATGACAGCGCTGCCGGTCTTGACCGCGCCGTTGGCGCCCAGGTCGCCCTGCAGGATGCCGCTGAATTTGGTACCGGGTTTGTCGCTGGAGCTGACGGCTTTGTCGAGTTTCACCAGCAACTTGGTGCCCGCCGGGATCGTAACGGTGGTCGGGGTGGTGGCGTTCGTTTCCCCGGCGCGAGCGGCCAGGTTGCCAGCCAGCGCAACGAGCGCGGCGGCGATAATGCATTGTATGTGCCCGATTTTGATGATTGTCGGGCGTTTGTCTTTTTTCATTTGTTTTGCCTTTTGTCTTGGCGCTCTGTCCGGCTGGAAAGCGTTTCAGTCAGACGCAGCACCTGGTTTTCGTCGTTCTTTAGTCTTGGGAGTTTGCCCATGTGAAATTCTGTTTTCATGCGGAGGGAACGGTTTTCAACGCCTGTCCCAAATGCGCCTGTGCGTCGGCGAACGAATAACTCTGCACGAGCTTTTCAAATTGCGTCCACGTATCGCCGGCAAAGAGCGGGCGCACGGCCGCGGTATTCGCTTCCAGAAAGTCGGCGGCGCCGGGATCGAATTCGGAGAGCAGTTTGTTCAACTGCGCCGCGGCTTCGCGGCTCTGCGCCGGGTCCACTGTCGCCGCTGCGGCCGATGGCGCGGGCGTCACCGGCGCTGCCGAATCCAACGAAGCGCGGAGTTGTTCGACCAACGGATCGAGCGCGGCGGAAACTTTTTGTTGCGCCGGTTCCACTTGCGCCGAACCGACCCGATCGCGAATGAGTTTCTCCAGAGCGCCGGCGGCCGCTTGCACTGTTTTGGCGCCGATGTTTCCGGCGACGCCTTTGAGCGTGTGCGCGAGGCGCTCGGCGAGGAGCGATGTCGCCTTTGGCCAGCGCCGCGGTGATCTGCCCGGACCGTCGGGCCTTGTTGCTCGACGAACTGGCGGAGGAGTTTCAAATACAGTTTCCGATTTCCCGCAACGCGGGACAGGCCATCCTTGGTGTCGAGCCCTGCAACGGAGGGAAGTTCGTCCGACGCAGGAGCGCGGATCAATCTTCGCTCTGCCGGTTGCGGCGATTCGAGTTCGCTGTGGCACGTGGCAGTCGACGCTCCGGCAGATGCAACGGGCCTGTAGAACCGGCCCACGGTTTCGAACAACATTGCCGGATCAATCGGCTTGGAGATGTGATCGTTCATGCCGGCAGCCAGGCAACGCTGCCGCTCCTCGATCGTGGCGTGCGCGGTCATGGCGATGATCGGCAGCGTGGCGAACCGCGCGTCGGACGCGGAGCTTCGCGGTCGCCTGGTAGCCGTCCATTTCCGGCATCTGCAGATCCATCAGCACCACGTCGAACGGCGGCGGTTGCGGGCCGTTCGACAGAATCTCCACCGCTTCGCGTCCGTTGTTGGCGACCTTGCACCGTGGCGCCGGCGCCTTCGAGCAGTTCGACGGCGATCTGCTGGTTGATCTCGTTGTCCTCGGCCAGGAGAATCCGCGCTCCGCTGCAGCCGGGTCGCCTGCTTCGCCTCCGCCGCGCGGCCGCCGGTCTTCGCCGGCGTCGGCAAACACATTCACCAGCGTGTCCACGATCATGGACTTGGTCACCGGCTTGACGAGGAAACCGTCCAGCTCCAGCCGCTCGGCTTCCTCGCGCACTTCCTCGCGCCCGAAGGCGGTGACCAGCACGATGGCCGGCTGGTGCTTCAGCGTCTCGTCGCTCTTGATGTGGCGGCTGGCCTGCAGGCCGTCCATGCCGGGCATGCGCCAGTCCATGAAGACGATGTCGTAAGGCTCGGTGGCGTCGTGCTGTTGGACGGCGGCGATGGCTTCCTTGCCCGGAGGCCACCGCATCCACGTGGCTGGCGACGGTGCTGAGCGGCTCCTGCAGAATCTCCCGCGCGGCGGCGATTGTCATCCACGACCAGCACGCGAAGCTGCGCGAGCTGCTCGGGAACGATCTTGCCCGAGCCCTTGGCAGTCGCCGACGCCGAGCCAGACGGTGAAAAAGAACGTGCTGCCGACGCCCGGCTCGCTTTCGAGCCAGATGCGCCCGCCCATCAACTCGACCAGCCGCCGGCAGATCGTCAGCCCCAGCCCGGTGCCGCCGTGCTTGCGGGTCGTGGACATGTCGGCCTGCGTGAACGGCTGGAACAGTTTCGCCGACTGCTCCTGCGTCATGCCGATGCCGGTGTCGCGCACGGAGAACTTGAGCTGCACCTTCTCGCCGGTGCGTTCGAGCAGTTCGATGTTCAGCCGGATCTCGCCGCTGCTCCGTGAACTTGACCGCGTTGTTGACGAAGTTCGTCAGGATCTGGCCGAGGCGCAGCGGATCGCCCAGCAGATACTCCGGGAATCCCGGGCGCGACATGGGCCAGGAACTCCAGGCCCTTGTCGTGCGCCTTCTGCGCGGTGAGCGTCGTGACCGAGCTGATCACTTCGTCGAGCCTGAAGTCCGTCGTCTCGATGTCGAGCTTGCCCGCCTCGATCTTCGAGAAATCGAGGATGTCGTTGATGACGGCCAGCAGCGACGTGCCGGCGTTGTGGACCTTGCTGACGTAATCGCGCTGCTTGGGGTTGAGCGGGGTCTTGAGCGCGAGGTGCGAGAGGCCGATGATGGCGTTCATCGGCGTGCGGATTTCGTGGCTCATGTTCGCCAGGAACATGGACTTCATCTGCGTGGCTTCCTCGGCCTTCTGCTTGGCCCCGAGCAATTCCATTTCCAGCAGCTTGAAATCGGTGATGTCCTGCGTGACGCCGAACATGTCGCGTCGGCTTGCCGTTCGCGTCCTTCACGACGTGGCCCAAGCGCATGAATCCAGACGACGCGCCCATCCACCGGCCGCTTGTAGGCATAGATGGCGTCATAAACGGGAATCTTTCCCGCCACGGCGGCCTCGAAGTTCTCCGCCGTGATCTTGGCCGCCGCCTCGTCGCCCAGCCGGACGTGTTCCATCCAGTGCTCCAGCGTGTAACGATGGTCGGGTGCGGGCGGGTCGCCGAAAATGCGCGCCGCCCGTTCGGAGGAGTTGTACCAGCCGGAGCCGTCCAGCGGCACGTGCCAGTAACCGGCCTTGGTCAGATCCAGCGCGCTGTCCGCCAGGAAATTGGTGCTGCTGCAGCTCATCCGAGCGCTTCTTCAATTCGGCCTCGGCGTGCTTGCGCTCGGTGATGTCGCGGATGGACACGGCGACCTGCGCGCCTTCGCCCTCGCGCGCCGGCAGCGGACTCAGCCCGATCTCCACGGGAAAGAGCGAACCGTCCTTGCGCTGGCCGCGCAGTTCGCGGCCCGACGCCCATGACGCGGGCGTCCGGCGCGCGGTGAAACGCCTCGCGCATGGCGGGATGCCGCGCGCGAACTCCGCCGGCACGAGCATTTCCACCGGCTGGCCGATGAGTTCGTCGCGCGTGTAGCCGAAAAGTTTTTCGCACTGGGCGTTGGCCAATCGAATGACGCCCTTCTCATCCGCGACCATCAAGCCATCCGGCGCCAACTCCAGCACGCTGCGGAAGAATTGCTCCGTCTCGCGCAGGCGCTGTTCGGCGCGCAGGCGCTCGGTGATGTCCTGCTTCACGGCGACAAAGTGGGTGATCTCGCCGCGCTTGGAGCGCACGGGCGTGATGGTCATTTCCTCCTGATAGAGCACGCCATCCTTGCGCTTGTTGGTGAGCGTGCCCTGCCAGACAGAGCCGGCCAGGATGGTCTGCCACATGTTCCGGAAGAACTCCTTCGTCATGCACGCCGGAGTTGAGCACGCGGGGATTCTGGCCGATGGCCTCCTCGCGTTCGAAACCGGTCAGCCGGACAAACGCCGGGTTGACCCACTGAATGATGCCCTTGCGATCAGTGATGGCGATGGCGTTGGCGGCGGATTCCAGGGCGCTGTGCTGGGTCTGCAACTCGGCCTCCTGCTGCTTGCGCACGGTGATGTCGGTGAAGCTGACCACCGAGCCGACCACGACGCCGTCCTTCAATATCGGCGTCGCGCCATATTCGACCGGCAGGCCCGGTGCCGTCCTTGCGCCAGAGGAACTCGTCATCAATGCGGCTGGCCTTGCCGTGCTTGTAGGCCGCGAACATCGGGCATTCTTCCTTCGGATACTCGCTGCCGTCGGGATCGATGATGATGGAATGTGGCGTGGGAAGGCTGCCCGATCAGTTCCTCGGCGGTGAAGCCGAGCATCCGGCAGGCGGCGGGATTCACGAACGTGATTCGCCCCTCGGTGTCCGTGCCGAAGATGCCCTCGGCGCTGGATTCGAGGATGAGCCGTGTGCGCTCTTCAGCCTGCTGGCGTTCTTCGCTTTCGCGCGCGAAGCGAAGCGCATTGGCGATTGTCTCGGCTGCTTTTTCGAGCCAGCGAGTCTGGGCTTCTGTCAGCGGCTTGAACAGACAAAGCTCGAGAACGCCGACCGTTATGTCGTTGGAGAGCAGGGGACAAGCGGCAATTTGCGTCGGAGCCACGGCGCCAAAACCGAACTGCACGCGGAGTTTTTCCGCGTCCGGCGTTGGTGAGAATCGGCCGCCGCGATTGCGCCGCCTGTCCCACGATGCCGCTGCCGGCTGCGAAACGATCGGGGAAGATCGGCACTGTCCGGATACGCATGCGCGGCGAGGCGATGGAAGGTGCCGTCCGCGCCCGCGACGAACATCGCGCCCATCGGCGCTCTCAGAAATCGATCGCCGCCGGCGAAACCGCGCTCAGCGACTTGAGCGACGGTCAGATTGCCGCGCAAGCTCGTGTTCAATGCCGAGAGGCCGGATTCCAGCACGACCCGTTCCTCCGACTGGCGCGTCAGTTTTTCGAGTTCGCCGGCGCGCGCGGTGAGTTCTGACGTGCGCTCCGTCACCGTGCGCTCGAGGTTTTGGTTCAACTCGGCCAGGCTTTTTTCGCGCGCCTGAATTTTTCGCGCCATGCTTTGAAAACTGTGCGCCAGTCCGCCCAGTTCGTCGCGGCGTTGCGGCAGATCCCCCAGCATTTCCTCGCGGAAATTTCCCTGCTCGATGGCGGTGGCGGTGCGCGTGAGATTCAGGAGCGGATAGCCCAGGCGGCGGGCAATGGCCGTCACGACCACCAGCATGCCCAGCAGGCCGGCGACACCGATCAACACCGAGCGGATGGCCAGTTGGCGCACCGGTGCGAGGACGGCGTCCTCTTCAATGTTGAGGACCACTTTCCAGCCAGTCAGCGGTGAGGTCGCCCAGTAAACACGGCGAGCCTTGCCGTCCATCGTGGCATTGCGTGAATCCTTCCCGACTCGACGCGATGGCTTCGCCGCCGGGCCGGCTTGTCACATCGGCGCCGGGAAAACCTTTGCGGAGCATGAGTTCCTCGATCGGATGCACGATGATTTTGCCCGAGCGGCTGACGAGGTAGGCGAATTCGTTCGTGCCGCTTCGCCCGCTTTCCACCGCTCCGCGCAGACGGGCCTCCCGGATCATCGCGCGGAGCCGATCCAGGGAAAGATCCACGGTGGCGACGCCGAAAAAGTTTGAAACGACGTCGAACATCGGCATTGAGAGAGTCACCATTGTGATCTCGGAGCCGCCTTCGTCGAAGTAAGGTTCCGTGACGAAAAAGCTCCTCGACGTTTTGGGGCCGCTGTACCAATCCCATTTCGGATCATGATAATCATAGTCCGACGCTGACTTTGTTCGGCCAGCTCTTGCGGTCCACCCAGGGCATCGCATCAGGTTCCCGCCAGTTCTTGAATTCAAACGCCATCGCCAGTCCGTACGCTTCATTCGTCGGCATCTGCGAAAGGAGTTGGGCCATGAAAGGCACCATGCCGGGATCGGGTTCGCGGCCAAACGCCTGCTGTCGACTCGCCGTGCTGCGCGGCAACATGCCCACGCGCGCGATGAAGTCATCCACCTGCCGCGCCGCGGCGCGGATCTGTGAGATCGCTTTGGTGTTGGTCTGCTGCTCTAGTTCGGAGTGGGCATTGCGATAGTTGAACCATACCGTCAATCCCAACACGAATCCCGTGGCCAGACCAACGCCGATCTGGAGTCGGCGGGCGATGCTGTGATGAGAGAACACTTGTTTCATGCGGTGCCACGTTGCTCAGAAAAATTCAGCGTCGGAACGAGGCACGCGGCGCGCGCGGTATGGATGGCATCGGTGTTGGACGCGGCGCAGACATCGGAGGCGTGGCAATCGGATGGCTGGGACGTGGCGTTGTGTCTGGCTTTTCCGGGGGCGTGGCGATGACGTCCGGCGGGTAATAATCGTCGCCGTAGTACCAGGGGTCATGGAGGCCTGTGTCGTAATAAACGCTCGCACTGCTATGGGAACTGGATTCAGTGCTTTCGCAGGCGGAGAATACCGACATGATGAGCAACAGCGCCGCCGCGAGGAAGACGTTTACCTCGAGAGCTTTCATCTCATCGCGCTCCTTTCATTAGTTCGTCGCTCCATTCGAGCAGTCCGATGACCGCTCCGGTCGGGTCTGCGATTACAGCCACTCGGCCGTGAAAGAAGTCCGGTTTCGGCTCGAGCAGGATTTTGCCGCCGAGTTGTTTCGCCAGCGCAACCGAATCACCCATGTCCTTGACGCGCACAAAAGGAAGCCATTTCGGTTGCACCTGTGCCTTGTCAGCCGGAATCGTGCGCACCGTTGCGCGCGCGAAGCCTTCGCTGGTCAGCACGAAATCGCTCAACTGGTTGTTCGCTGCGTGGGTGTTTTCAACAATGTCATATCTGGCGACGGCGCAGTAAAAATCCGCGGCCCTTCGCGCATCGCGGCTCAACAATTGAATCCAAATCCAGTCGCCCGGATCCGCCATGAAGTCCTGCGGATCTCCGGAACTGGATTTCACGAGGCCAAAAACCGCGCCTTCGGCATCCGCACAGAGAGCCTGTTCGCCGCGCTTCGGAATTTTCTGTGCCGCTGCCAGAACTTCTCCGCCGGACTTTGTCACCACTCGCAGCGCACCCTCAATGCTGTCCACTGAGATGTAGCTGATCCAACGCGGCTTCGCTTGCGGGCGGCTGGCGGGTTTGGGCCGTTGTATTATTCCGCACAAAGGCCGGTCATCATTGGCGGCGATCGTGTAAGAGTCGATATCGCGAAACGTCCAACCGAACAGGCGTGAATAAAATTTCCGTGCCGCAGCAACATCGTCTGTCAGTAAATCAGCCCAAACGAATTTGCCCGGCAACCGCGGACTCCTGGAAGCGGTTGTCAGCGGCGGGAGCGTCGGATTATCCGCAGCGCTGGATGCCATTGCAGCGAACATCATCACCGCGAGAGCCAATGAGCGGCGCGAAATTGGACACAGACAGCCAGACGGAAAACGCAGGAGGATGAGGGTGATCTTAATGATTCGGCTGGTGCGTTCAATGCGCATGGTCAGAAGCTGACTGGATTCATCTCGTCTTCCGATGACGAACATCGATCGGAAGGTTGCGAGGTCCGTTGTGCCGGAGTTTCATTTAGACGTGCCAGCAGGAATGCATGGGTCGCGAGCCCGAAGCACGCCCAGAAAATCTGGGCCAGCCGCAGGGCGAAGCCGTACGTGAGTCCCATGACAGAGGTGTAACCCAGAGCCCGGAGTGCAACGATGCGGGTGCCTTCGAGCGTCCCAAGATTCAGTGGAACAGCGAAGGTTAGCAGGTCAAACCACATCCCCAAGAACCACACGCCGGCGGCCACGGTCCATGCGGCTTGATGATTCAACAGTCGAAAGAAGAGCCAGGTTTGGGCAATGCCGACCGAGTAACCGACGAGATGCCAGAGAATCGCGATGCAGAAATCGAGCGGCCGTTCCCGGTAGAACCGTTTCATGGATTCGTCAATAGCGCTGATTTCGACGGCGATTCTTTGCAGCGGGTGATTTGCCGGTTTGCGCGCAGCCAAACGGCGAATCACCGCGCCGAGCTTGCCGTGCTTCTGGAGCAGAAGAAAAATAGTCATGCCGACAGCCAACAGCGCGCCTCCGATCAACATTCCCAGTCCGAGATAGCGGGGCAGCTCCAGTTGCCACAAGACGAGCACGGCACCGAGAATCACAAATAGGAGATGCGCCACTGCGAAGCACACCTTTCCTATCAATACGCCGCTTGCGCCTTCCGGACCGCGATGGTGCGAGGCAAGCAAAGTGGCTTTGGTGACCTCCCCGCCAAGCGCGGCGGTTGGCGTGAGGTAGTTGAGCGCATAACCTGCCATGCGGATCCGGAACAGCGTGATCCAAGGAAGCGATCTCAGCGGTCCGCTCAGACAGTGGCGCCAGCCTACCGTATGAATCATTTCCGCGATGCCTTCGCCCAACATCAAAGGCAGCAAACCCCAACCAAGAAGCGCGAGCTCCTGCCACAATTCATGCACGCCAATCTTCCAGAGAAGCCAGATGAAACAACCGATTCCGAGAGCGAGCAAAATGGTTTGGAATTTCTTCATTGTATAAAGGGTCGTTGCCAGGCGATGCGAAAACGGGCGCAATACCGTTCGAAGCGGGAGACTTCGGCAAGCATCTCCGGTCGAAGATCGGCAGGTTCGCGGCGATTGTTGCTGTAGCGAGATCGCAAGCCGGCCAGGTGGCGCATCCGTTCGCTTGCGGTTCTCGTGAATGGTATGTCGAAGTGCCGGTAAATTTGTTCCACCACGCCCAAAGGATCGGAAACCAACTCCGTGTACTTTACATCGACGAACCGATCCGCCAGTTCAGGATGCGCGTCGCGGAATTCAACCAGACGATCCATGCCATCGGCGAGAACTCTCACTTCGCGCGCGGCGAGCTCCTCACGATTGCCCGGCCGCGCGTAAAGTCCGTGCAGGACTTCGGTCAACTGACACGATGACTTGAGCACCTCGAGCGGGTTGCGATGCGTTTGCACAATGAGCGCGTCGGGAAACACAGAGAAAAGCCGTTCGAGGCCATAAACATGGTCAGGCGACTTCAGGACCCATCGCCGTGGCGTTTGTCCGGACTGGAGATGCTGCAGGAAGCGGCGTTCCCAGGTGTACGAGGGCCGTAAATCTGCGTGTCGCAGGAAGGATTCATACGTGGGGATTCGACAGGTGGAGATGAATTCCTCGGACAAAAAGGTATGGCTGTGAATCGCGACGCATTCGTGCGGGCTGTGAGCGCGCATGGGAAACACCGCGTCGGCCTGTGGCGCGAGCCGGCGAAACATCCACAGGCACATGGCGGCTTTTCTTATTCGCGGATCGGCTGTCGCGCGGTGTTTTGATTTCGGGATGGGAAACATAACTTCCCAGACACGTGGCGTGCGGTGATCCGGATCTTCCGACAACAACTCGTGAAGAAATGTCGACCCGCTTCGTGGCATTCCCGTGATAAAGATGGGCCGTTCGATGGGGGCGGATGTGAGTCCTTCGGCCCGCTGGCGCCAGAGGTCAGCCAATCGCAACCGCGTTTCGAGCAAACCGCGCAGATGGACCCGTATGAGAAATCGGCCGAGCGGATGCAGGTTCGCCTCCTGTTCCAGGCTATTGGTGAGCAACGAGAGCGCCGGTTCGACTGGAGGATCGCCGAAGTCGTTTAGACCGGTGCTTCGACGCGCGGCCGCACACAAGTCGCGGCTGTCCAGAAACCAAAATTTCCGGCTGATCGTATCGCCGAGAGAGGAACGCTGCCTTGCGCACATGCCTTTGCCGGGCTTCGTGCTGCCATCTCGTTGCGATTCAATCGTCCCTTGATTTTCTCCATCCGTTTCATTGGGTTGAAGTGCGCTGTTCATATCGTCAGTTGTTCCTGCTGTCGCTCCGGCACGGCATTCTTGCTCACATGCCGCGCCGGACCGGTTTCTTTTAGAAACAAAGTCAACACGAGGGCCAGACCCACGCCGTAGAGCAGAGGCGTAAACCCTGCTTGATAGTGCTCGAGGTTCATGTCACTTGAGTCTTCGGACAAGCGCGCGAGTCTCGAGCCGAACACCGGCCCGAGCAGCGCGCTGAATGTGAAGTTGATAAAATTGATCACGCCTGTCGCTGAGCCGCCAAGTTCCGGCGGATTCGCTTCCTTAATCACGGTGTAGGGTAACATGGCGGCACCCGAGGCGATACCCATGAGAATCCCTACTGCCGGTCCGCGGAGAATTTCAGGTACGCCGAAGAGGACCCACGCAAGCATGGCGAACAGCATCGCCGCGCCGCCGAGAATCACCGGCTTGCGCCGGCCGAGACGATCCGAAATGAACCCGAGCAATGGACATCCCACCATCCAGCCCAGCGGGACCGTGGCCGCAAGCAACACGGCCTGATCGTATTCACGTCCGCGTCCCTCCTGCAAGAATCGTACGCCCCACGTCATCCCAAGAATGGTCGTGGGCATGAACAACAGACCCGAAATCAAACCGCAAAGGATCGATTGTGGATTGACGAACACTTTTTTTAAGACCGGACAATCCGGACGATTTGGCGGCACTGGAAACCTTCGGCTCGCGTTTCTCCATCGGCAACAGCAGGAGCAGGCAGACGCTGATCACCAGGCCGAGCAAGCCAGCATAAATCCAAAACTGTCCCCAAGGCAATCCGCGTTTGATCAGTGGCCCGACGCAGAATTGACCGGCCGATCCGCCGCCCATGCCGAACATTTGCGTGGCACCAATAAACGAAGCGGCGCAGGAGGCTGGAAAATTTTTGGTGACCAGATACACAGCGCCGACGAGCGCAAAGACGCCACCAGCGCCTTGGAGAAACCGCCCGATGTACGCGGCCGCGACGCTGCCGGTGCCGAACAACAATGCGCCCACGCCGACGAGCGCAGCGCCGATAGGGATGATGCGCTTTGCGCCAAATCGATCGATGGCAGTCCCAGCAACGAGGCTGAACGGAGAATATGCATAATAGAACATGCCCACGATTGCGGAGACTCCCAGCGCATTCACGCCGAAGGCCTCCGACAATTGAGGCATCATTACGCTCGGAGCCGAGCGCAGGGCATACTGGTAGAAGTAGTACACTGCGACCAGCAGCCAGGCGGCCAATGCCGTGATGGTAATTCGTGAGTTCATGCCCGCGTTCCGCTGACCTTAGCAAAGAACCAGGTTAGCCGCCAATCCGCCTTCGCTTGTTTCCTTGTACTTTGAACCCATGTCCTTGCCCGTTTCGGCCAGAGTCTTGATGGTGGTGTCAAGGTCCACGCGATGCCGCGTTTCGATTTCATTACTGGCAATTGCGTATGCCGTCCAGGCTTTTACAGAACCGAAGGCGCAGCGCTCGATGCAGGGAACCTGAACGTAGCCAGCGACCGGATCGCAGGTCATGCCAAGGTGATGTTCGAGCGCGGATTCCGCCGCGTTCTCGACGGTCTGTGCAGAGCTGCCCATCACCTGCGCGATCAGCGCCGCTGTCATGGCGGAGGCGACGCCGATTTCCGACTGGCAACCACCCTCGGCGCCAGCCAGGGTCGCGTTGTGTTTGCAGAGATAACCGATCGCTGCGCCTGCAAGCAATCCTTCGCGGATTTTTTCCATCGGAGTCTTGCGTCGTTCCACGAGGGCATAAACGATTGCAGGCATGACCCCCGCTGAACCGCCGGTGGGCGCGGTGATCACGAGGTGACCTCGGGCGTTCTCCTCTGAACCGGCGAGCGCGCACGCAGCGAGAAGGCCGACTGTGCGGTCGCCCTCGTACTTGTCGTCCATTGCGCGTTCCCAGACGGTGGCCGCTTTCGAGTGCAGCTTGATGGGACCCGGCAGAACGCCTTCTTTAATTGCCAGTCCCGATTTCACAGTCGCGAGCATCGCGCCGGCGATCTTGTCCAGGAAGGCGTTGATTTCGTCCTCGCTTTTGCCGGAAACGGCCACTTCATTCGCCATCACCACCTGCGCGATCGAAAGCTTGTTGTCTTCGGCGTGTTTGCGAAGTTCCTTCATCGTTTCGTAAGGATATTTTGGCTGGCCTTTCTTGGGTGGTTCGTAGCCTTTCCATTCGATGAACCCGCCACCGACCGAGTAATATTCCAGTTCATAAACGGGCTTGTCTCCGCCCATAAGTTTACAGGTCATGGTGTTTGGGTGGGGAAACTGGCCGGTGGGAGCGTCGTATACGATATCGGCGAGCGTCAGGTTAAAGGTCTTATCTCCGAGCTTTACGGGATAGGATTGCTCCGGTTTGGCTTTCATTTCGTCGAGGAACAGCGGGTCAACCGTCGCCGGTTCCTTGCCAATCAATCCTGCGAGCGCCGCGCGTTCGGTGCCATGACCTTTGCCGGTTGCGCTGAGGCTGCCGAACAAATGGACTTTCAGGCCGGTGGCTTGGGCGAGTTGGTCGGCCGGCAGCTTTGTGCAACGCTGATAAAAGTCGTACGTGATCCGCATGGGGCCAATCGTGTGCGAACTCGACGGCCCGGGGCCGACTTTGTAGAACTCGTCGACGAGCGTTATTATCGGGCCTTTGGATTGTTTGACGACATTCAATTTCGCGTCGAGGCCTGAACCCTGCTTCGAGGTGGCTGCTTCCTTGGCCGCCTGTTGAGCGCGCGCTTCGGGCGTCCAGGTAGAACCCGTCATTACAGCGGCGGCGCCGATGACGGCGTTGCGCATGATGAACGAGCGGCGGTTGATGTGGGATGGGATCGCTGATTCCGCCGGCAAGGCCGGGGAGATCGCGTCGTGCTTTTTTGATTCGGGACTGTTCATTATCTTCTGCTCCTGGTCATTCGTGTTATGGTTTTGTGTTCACTGTGTTCAAAAGGCTTTCAAGCCGGCCGCGCGGAACCGTTCGATGGCATCTTGCGTCAGCGCCTGGGGTGGGGGAGCCGTGTCGCGCAGTTCGTAATTCATCGCGAGCTTGTCCCATTTAAAACTTCCCAATTGATGGAACGGCAGCACGTCCACGCGCTCGACGTTGCCCAGGCTCGCGGCAAAAGCAGCGATCTGTTCCACCTCGCGCGGGTCGTCGGTCCAGCCGGGCACGAGCACGAAGCGGATCCAGATCGGGCGGCGGCGCGAAGCAAGGCGGCGGGCGAACTCGAGCACGGATCGGTTTTCCACTCCCGTAAGCCGATGATGCAGATCGGGAGTCATTGCTTTGATATCCAACAGCACGAGATCAATGAGGTTCAAATCGTCGTCATTGAGTCGGTCGCCGAGTGCGCCATTGGAATCAAGCGCCGTATGCACACCCATTTTCTTGGCTTCCGCGAACACCTTAAGCACAAAACGATGTTGCATGAGCGGTTCGCCGCCGCTGATCGTGAGCCCGCCATTCATGGTCTGCAGGCCGTGCCGATACTTGCGAATGACCTCGACCGCGCGCGCGAGCGTCACGGAAGTGCCGTTTGGCATTTTCCACGTATCGGGGTTGTGGCAATAAACGCAGCGGAACTGGCAGCCCGTCAGCCACGCCACGATCCGCACGCCGGGTCCGTCCACTGCCGAGCCGGTGGTGAAGGAATGGACAAAACCGGTTTCGCCGGTCTCCAGTGCCGCGCGCAAACTGGTCTCGGTTGGAGGCGATCCCCGCGCAATGCGTAATTCGTATGGGCTTCCCGTTAATGAATCGGTTGTATCAGAACCTTCGGCTTTCATCGTGCTCAGGCTCCGTGGAAGGTGCGGTTGATCACGTCCAGTTGTTGCTCCCGCGTGAGCCGGACGAAGTTCACCGCATAACCGGAGACGCGGATGGTGAGCTGCGGGTATTTTTCCGGATGATCCATCGCGTCGACGAGCATCTCGCGATTCAACACGTTCACATTCGCGTGGTAGCCGGTGGCGCCGAAAAACGAATCGAGCATTCCCACCAGGTTCGTGACCTGATCTTCGGGGGTGCGGCCCAGGCCTGATCGGCACCATCGAGGCTGTGAGGGAAATGCCATCGGCGGCATCGCGATAGGGAATCTTACCGACTGATTGCGCGGCGGCCATGATTCCATGAGTGTCGCGGCCATGCATCGGGTTGGCGCCGGGAGCGAACGGCTCGCCTTTGCGGCGTCCGTCCGGAGTGTGGCCGGTGTTCTTGCCGTACACCACATTTGAGGTGATGGTGAGCACGGATTGCGTGTGCAGTGCGTTGCGGTAAGTCGGATATTTTCTCAGCTTGCTCATGAACATGGTCACGACACTGGCCGCCAACTGGTCCACGCGATTGTCATTGTTGCCGAACTTCGGGAAGTCCCCTTCGGTCTGGTAGTCCACGACCAGCCCGGTTTCGTCCCGCACCACTTTCACGCGCGCGTAGCGAATGGCGGACAGGCTGTCGGCAACCACGGAAAGGCCGGCGATGCCAAACGCCATCGTTCGTACCGGCGCGTAATCGTGCAACGCCATTTCAATGCGTTCGTACGCATACTTGTCGTGCATGTAGTGAATGACGTTCATGGCATTGACATACACATTGGCAAGCCACTCCATCATCCGCTCGAACTTTGCTGCCACGTCGTAGAATTCCAGGGTATCGCCCGCAACCGGTTCGCAGGCCGGACCGACCTGCTTGCCGGTGACTTCGTCACGGCCTCCGTTGATGGCATAGAGGAGGCATTTGGCGAGGTTGGCGCGCGCGCCGAAGAACTGCATCTGTTTGCCGACGAGCATCGGCGACACGCAGCAGGCAATCGCGCCGTCGTCGCCCCACGCGCCGCGCATGAGCGAATCGCTTTCAAACTGAAGCGCGCTGGTGTCGATGGATACCTTCGCGGCGAAACGGCGGAACGCATCCGGTAATCGCGGCGAATACCAGATCGTGAGATTCGGTTCGGGAGCGGGACCGAGATTGTAAAGCGTCTGCAGGAACCGGAAGCTCGTTTTGGTGACCAACGGACGGCCGTCGTCGCCCATGCCCGCAATGGATTCCGTCACCCAGGTCGGATCGCCGGCGAACAGCTCGTCGTACTCCGGCGTGCGCAGGAATCGCACGATTCGGAGTTTGAGGACGAAGTCATCGATGATCTCCTGCGCCTGTTCTTCCACCAGTGTGCCTTCGGCGAGGTCGCGCTCAAAATAGATGTCGAGAAACGTCGAGGTGCGACCCAGAGACATGGCGGCGCCATTCTGTTCCTTCACGGCGGCGAGATATCCGAAGTAGAGCCATTGAACGGCTTCCCGAGCATTCCGCGCCGGCGGCGCGATATCGTATCCGTAACTCCTGGCCATGGCGATCAGTTCCTGCAGCGCGCGAATCTGTTCGCTCAATTCCTCGCGATCGCGAATGATATCTTCGGTGGAGTTGGCGGAATCGAGCGAGGCCTTCTCCATTTCCTTTTCTTTAATCAACCTCGCGACGCCGTAGAGTGGGACGCGCCGGTAATCCCCGATGATTCGTCCCCGGCCGTATGCGTCCGGAAGGCCCGTCAGGACGTGCGAACTGCGGCAGTTGCGAATATCGGGCGTGTAGGCGTCAAACACGCCCTCGTTATGCGTTTTGCGGTGCTTCGTGAACGTTTCCAGGACGTCCGGCGGAAGTTGGTAACCGTAGGCTTTGAGAGAATTGATGACCATGCGCAGGCCTCCGTTGGGCATGATGGCGCGTTTGAGCGGCGCATCCGTTTGCAGGCCCACGATCACTTCGTGCTCGCGGTCAATGTAACCGGGCGGATGTGCCGTGATGGAACTCGGGATCAGCGAGACATCCAGCACACTTTTCTTGCGCTCCTCAACAAAAAGATCCTGCAGCATTTTTAGAATCCGCTGGGTGCGCTCGGTGGCGGGTGCGAGGAATGCGCCGTCGCCCTCGTACGGCGTGTAATTCTGCTGGATGAACCAGCGCACGTTCACGTGTCGCTGCCACAGGCCGGACTTGAATTCGCGCCAGACATCCGTTTTTGCCGGTTTGGATTCGGTGACGGGTTCAGGTGATGCAGTGATCATAACTTTGGTGGATTGGTGTATGATGGGAGCTTCCTCGTGGACGGGTTCTTCCTGCCTGGCTCGACTCGCGAAAGAACGACCACCGAACGCGCGCTGACTTCATAATCCAGCGAGGAGATCGGCGTTTCATGATCGGGATCGACAATGTCCTGCGGGCTCGCCAGGCTCGTGTCAGCAACGCGCCGCCAGTCGGAAGGCCCCCCTTCCTGAATGTGGAAGACGAGGGGATGATGGCGTGCGTTGATCATCGCGTAGAGATCGCTTTCGCCGAACGCCTCGCCCCGCAAACGCCAGGCCAGACTGCGCGACTCATGGGAGAGGTCAGGTTCACCCGTCGCGCCGTACCAGCGGATATCTTCCCGCCAAAAACGGCTGCGGCCGAGCGTTCGACGTGACTTGCGGAACGCAATCATGTGTTTGAAGAAGCGGAAGACATCACGGTTCTGCTCCAGGAGAGCCCAATCCAGCCAGGTGATTTCGTTGTCCTGATTGTAGGGATTGTTGTTCCCGCGTTGCGTGTTCAGAAACTCGTCGCCGGCACAAAACATTGGCGTGCCATTGGCGAGCATCAGCAACGTAAAAAAGTTCTTCACCTGACGCTGTCGCAACGCGAGGACTTCCGCGGGTGCCTGGTCGTCGCCTTCCCAGCCACAGTTCCAGCTCAGGTTGTTGTCGCAACCATCAGTATTGTTATGGCCGTTCGGCTCATTGTGTTTCTGGTTATAAGCGACGAGATCGTAGAGGCAGAAACCGTCATGAGCGGTAAGAAAGTTTACGCTCTGGTAAGGACGGTACACGTCGCCGGGTCCATCGGGGAAGATGTCACTGCTGCCGTAGAGCCGGGCCATGAGCGACCCGACTTTGCCGGGATCTCCTTTGACGAAGGCGCGCACGTCATCGCGGAACTGTCCGTTCCATTGCCGCCATGTGAGTCCTGGAAAGCTCCGGCCAAGCAAATATGCGCCGATGTCCCACGCCTCTGCGACGAGGCGCACATTGAGTTGCGCCGCTATCGCGCCGATTTCGTGGACGAGCGGTGGCTGTTCCGTATCAACGTTGCCGTGTTTGTCGCGTGCGAATACGGATGCGAGGTCAAAACGAAAACCATCCACGCCCATCTGTTCAGCCCAATGTCGCAGGCTGCGCAGAACCAAAACGCGAACGATAGGATGAGCGCAACGGGTCGTGTTGCCACAGCCACTATCGTTGCGATAGTAACCATCGGGCTGAACGAGGTAGTAACTCGTGTTATCGACTCCGCGATAGGAGTAAGTTGGGCCATGCTGGTCGCCTTCGGCCGTGTGGTTGTAGACGACATCGAGCCACACCTCGATGCCGGCCCGATGAAACGCACGCACCATCTCCCGAAACTCGCGTTGCGGCTCGCGGACCGCGTAACCGCGATGCGGCGCGAAAAAGTTGAGGGTCATGTAACCCCAGTAATTGCCTTCCTGCGGATCGAACTGCTGAACGGGAAGCAACTCGACGACAGTGACACCGAGTTCCTTCAAATAGGGAATCTTGCCGATCAACCCGAGGAACGTTCCGCGTTTCTCCGGCGGGACCCCGGAATTTGCGCGTGCCGTAAAGCCCTTGACGTGCAGCTCGTAAACGATTGTGTCATGCGTGTGCCGTGGGTGCGTCGCGTCGCCCCAATCGAACGCCTCGGCCGCACGGGGGAGGACACCAAGTGGGGCGCATCCGTCGTTCGTTCCCGGCTTGCACGCCGCTCCACGCGAAAACGCGGATGGGAAATGGAGCGCTGCGGCGAAAGGATCAAAGAGAATCTTCTGCGCATCGAACCGCTGACCTTTCGAGGGATCGGAAGGACCTTCGACGCGCCAGGCGTAGAATTGTGCGCCGGGGACTGCCGACTCGGACACAAAGCAATGCCAGATCGGTCCGGTCTTGTTCCGAATGGGGTCGAGCGGAATCTGAAACTCAGGCGTTCGCTCGTCGTCCGTGTAGAGCAACAAGGTCATGCCCGTCGCGTGGCGGGAGAAGAGCGCGAAGTTCCATGCGCGCTCCGATTCGATCCATGCCGCGCCAAGTGGCGCCGGGCTGCCCTCGCTGCGTTCCCAGGAACCGATCGTATGCCGCAAGTCGGGATGTCCGTTCGTTGTCCGAGCTTTCGGACGATTGCGCAAACGAGAAACTGGTCTTGCCGCGATCATATTGAACTCAGGTGCTGGAGTCGACGCTGGTTGGCGAATCCAGAGAACTGCTCAGAGAGGCGATCTCCTGGCGGAGAATGCGGGCGCTCTGACTCAGGGCCTTTTCCTCTTCGATATTCAAAGGCAACGGAATGGTTGCGAGCGCGCCCTCTCCGCCGACCAGGTGAGGTAACGCGAGCGTTACGTTTTGGCAGCCTGTAACGGAATTGTGCTGCGAACAGATCGTCAGGATTGCCCGTTGATCGTGCAGCACCACGTCCACGATCCGCGCGACGGCGCTTCCAATGCCGTAATAGGTTGCACCCTTGCCCGCGATGATGTGGTACGCCGCGCGCCGGACCTGTTCGTCGATCGACTGGCGTTCCGCGCCAGTAAGCGGCTTGCCGGAGACTTTTGAAAACTCGTCGAGGGTCAAACCCGCGATAGTAGCCTGCGACCACGCGAGCACCTCCGAGTCGCCGTGTTCGCCAAGCACATATGCGTGCACGTGGTGCGGGTCCACGCCGAAATGCCGGCCGAGCAACGCTCGAAATCGCGCTGTGTCCAAAGTGGTTCCGGAACCAATGACGCGCCCTGGCGGCACGCCTGCGTCCGCGGCAAAGTTCGCCGCGAGATGGGTCATGATATCAACGGGGTTGGTCACCACCAGCAGCAGGGATTCGGGGGCGTGGCGGAGGACGGACGGGACGATCTGACGAAACACGGCGGCATTGCGTCGGAGCAGTTGCAGTCGCGTTTCGCCGGGTTTTTGCGCCACGCCGCCGGCGATGACTACAACGCGCGCGCCGGCAAGGTCCGGATAATCACCCGCCCGAACCGTCAGCGGATGCGCAAACGGAACTGCGTGGTACAGGTCATTCGCCTCGGCTTCGGCCCGCGCGCGGTTCAGGTCCACAAGTACGATTTCACGGCCCACGCCGCTCATTACGAGCGCGTAAGCCGCAGTCGAGCCGACCATGCCGGCTCCAACGATTCCGATCTTCATAGGTTGACAATCTCCATTCGATGGTTGCTTTCGGGGTCGCGGGCCGAAGGGCCGCGCGTCAGGAGCGCAAAAGCGCCGGAGAGTTCATGTTGGTGCACCCAATCTTTTACAAATGAATTCCAGGACGAGGGCGCATCCGGTTCGTGCACGGGCATTACGCCGCAAGAGAACAGCAGGTCCTGCGCGGCCTTTGGGTTCTGTGTGACTGCGGCTATCCAGACCGGCAGGCGAAACGTCGCAAGTCGGCGGGCGGATGCGCCGGTATCCGTGCATACGAACACCGCAGCGGGCTTGAGATATTCCAGGCTTGCCTCCACGCTGACGGAGATGAGATGCAAGGGAAGGATTTTTCCAGTGAGGTCAATTCCCTTAAACATGGTTTTCACGCGAACAGCCGGACGCGTTTGCTCTACCGTTGCCGCGATGCGCGCCAGCATGCGCACCGCTTCCACCGGAAACGCGCCTGTGGCCGATTCGCCCGACAGCATCACCGCGTCCGTGCCATCGAGAATGGCGTTTGCGACGTCGGTGGCTTCCGCGCGTGTGGGCAGGCGATAAGTGGTCATCGATTCGAGCATCTGCGTGGCGGTAATGACGGGTTTCGCGCGCTGGTTCGCGCGGCGCATGATATCTTTTTGCACCACGGCTATGCGTTCGATGGGCACTTCCACTCCGAGATCGCCCCGCGCAATCATGATTCCGTCGGCTTCTTCGAGAATTTCGTCGAGCTGATCGAGCGCGCGGGATCGTTCGATCTTCGCCACGATAAATGGCGTTTGGCCCAAAGCCCGCGCCGCGTCCCGCACGGCGCGGACATCGGGCGCGCCTTCAACGAAAGATTGGCTCACGGCGTCCACGCCGTTTTCGAGCGCGAACTTGAGGCATTCCCGATCCCGTTCGGTGAATGCGCTCATGCCCAGATCGATGCCGGGAAGATTCAGTCCTTTGCCAGAGCGCAGTTCGCCGCCGGCTTTCACGACACAACTGACTTCGCTGCCGTGCACGCCAGCTACTTCGAGTTGAATGTAGCCGTCGTTTAGCGAGAGCAGATCTCCACGCTTCACCACCTGCGGCAGGCGCGCGAAGTTCACCGAGACGCGCAGCTCATCTCCCAGCACGGGTTCCGCGGTGAGTGCGAATAAATCCCCGCGCTTCAACTCGACCGTTCCCATCCGGAACTCGCCTACACGCATTTTGGGCCCGGGTAAATCAACCATGATCGCGACACGCTGGCCGGTCGATCGGGCCGCGGCGCGGATATTTTGAATCACGCGCCGGTGGGTCTCAAATTTCCCATGGGAGAAATTAAGCCGGGCAACATTCATCCCAGCGCGGATCATCTCCTCAATGACGGCCGGACTTTCCGACGCTGGACCGATCGTGGCGACGATTTTCGTTTTGTGGTCAGGCAAAAGCATGGTGCAACGGTTCTTTGGGGAGAGCGATTTGTGGGCATCCCGGCTCGCAGATACCGGTTGATCGGCCTCGCTCGGGAGTGATGGCATTTCTTCAATCATAAACTCATTAATCATTGTTGATTTCTTTTCCGTAGTGCATGACGCATTCATATTCCCTCCTCGTCTTTGTTTGCGCCCAGTCATTGCTGATATCATTTTCGTACCGAATCATTTCACGAATGACGGTCGTATAAAGACGTGGCTCAACATTGTTCATGGTTAATGTCCCTCATTTCAAAAATGTGGTACTGCCATGCGGTCATGTCCAAATAGAGCCCGCGCACCTGTAATTCCTCGCCGCTTCGTTCGTATTGAGCTTTGCCCAACAGATCGCGGAGTCGCCAGCGGTGACCTCCAAGGTCGGAAAATGGAAGCCGAACATAACACTGGCTTTGATGAGAGCCATAATTCACTGTCATCAGCAGCCGCGCACCGCTGTCCTGCTGCCAGGCGAAGGCGATGAAAGCATCGTTGGATTCGTTGCCGTCCCACGCGGGTACACATTCGAGCAACTGCCATTTCCTCTCGCGGACGACGGGCTGCCGCAAGATTTCAAGCAGCCGCGCATAGAACTGCTTCAGACTCTCATTCTCGGATTCCTCCGGCGCACGGCCCAAGTGCGGCGAGATGCGCTTGAGCCGGCCTTCGAACTGGCCTTGGTGGAAGAAGCGCAGTCCAGGCGACAGAAAGGTGATCAGGGCAGCGGCCTCGTGTTGGCCAGCGGGAAAGGTGGCGGCGGCACGAGGCTCGTCGTGGTTTTCCAGGAAACGCGCCAGTTTGTTCTGGTAATCCAAACTGGCGTGGAGGTGTTCGCGCACGGGCCGGGCGTGCCCTTCGCGCAGCCGGTCGTACAACCGCTTGTCGTAAGCGTAATCGAAGCCTTGTTGCTGCATCTCCCACTCCTGATCCCAATACACTTCTGCCATGAAACAGAACTCCGGAGACTTCTCGCGCACGCGCCGAATTGCCTCCGGCCAGAATGGTTTTGCCGGGAAGCCCCAGGTCCGCTCGAAGACGTCGGGCAGCACCAGCATCGCCATGTCGCAACGCACGCCATCGCATTGGCCGGAGATTTTCAGCAATTCTCCGATCATTGCTTCATGCATGACTGGGTTGCCATAGTTGAGCTGCAACGTGTCCGGCCAGCCCGGAAAATACGGGTCGCGTCCGTAGGCCAGCAACAGATCGCCGTGCGTCGTTTTTAATCGCGTATAATTCGCGGGCGCCCGGGCCAGGTCGTCTTCCGTGCCGCGAATGTAATAATCTGAATGCTCCTCCACCCAGGGGTGATCCAATCCCGTATGGTTGGGAACAAAGTCGAGCATCAGCTTGAGGCCACGCTTTCGAAGCCGCTCGCGCAGTCGTGCCAGCGAGGCATCACCGCCCAGACTCTCATGCACCGTGTATCCTGTGATCGCAAAGCCCGAGCCCGGAATGTCGTCATCCTTCAGGTCCGGTAGCACCTCCTGGAATTCCTTCCGCCATTGCGGATTAGTCCGCGATACCTGTTGTCCCGCCAAGCCGGTCTGCCAAACACTCAGAAGCCAGACCCAGTCAAAGCCCAGACCCACGATGCGATCGAGTTCAGAGTCCGGGATATCGTCGAGTGTTGCCGAGCGGCCCAGGCGCTGCGACAGTTCCGTCAGCCAGACCCGGGTGTTGATCTGAAAGAGCAAGGGATAGAGAGGTGCTTGCACGGTTTGCTACGGCTGTTGGGAAGAGATTGGTTTCGGTACCAGAGGAACTGTCTCCTGAACCGGACGCTGGCGTCGCCTCGTCCTGTATCCTAGTAAGTGAGGTGCGGATTGCTTTTCCCAAAGTCGAAAACCGCCCAGAAATGCGTTGGCGTTGTCGCCGGCACGGCAACCTTTCGGTAGTCTGGTAAGCTTCTTGGCATTTCCGCCGCCAATAACTACGTCGTCCAGGTGAAGCGCAGAAATCAGGCGCGCTACGCAATTCTCAACGTGCGTCTGCCACTTCTTCTTTCCAAGTCGCGCCAGGCCGCGGGCGCCGAGATAGTCCTCGTAGGTTCCTTTTCTGTAGGACAAGTGGGCCAGTTCCATGGGGACCACCACACCTTCAACCACCAAGGCCGTGCCCAGGCCAGTGCCCAGACCAATAAAAAGCATCGTGCCTTTGCGGTAGCTGCCCAGCGCCTGCATCGCGGCATCATTGATGATTCTGATGGGCCGATTGAAAGCCGATCTGAAGTCAAAACGCGTCCAACCCCTGGCCAGGTTGTGCGGTTCGGCGACCGGCCGGTTGTGTTCCACCCAGCCGGGGTAACCAATCGAAACCACGTCGTACTTCCAATCAGCCACCAGCTTCTTGATGCCGGACACCATCCGCCGTGGCGTCATCTTCAGGCCTGATGGAAACCGGCGGCGATCTTTCTGTCCGGTGGCGAGCACCTTGACGTTGGTTCCGCCAATATCAACCACGAGGACCTTCATAATGGATGGCAAACGCTTGGTGTTTTCGGTTCTTGGTTTTGTCCGTGGGCTTCTTGAGCTCAACCACCGCCGCAGCCTTGCCGAGTTCAAGCACCTGCTCAGCGCTCGTAGTGGCGAACAAGTGCATGATCCGCGCAATGACTCCGGTCCATCCCGTTTGGTGGCTCGCACCGAGTCCGGCGCCGTTGTCGCCGTGAAAGTATTCGTAGAACTGAACGTAATCGCGCCAATGCGTATCCTCCTGGAGCTTCTTCTCGTTTCCATTCACCGGCCGGCGGCCGTCTTTGTCCTTGAGAAAGATGCTGGTGAGGCGCCGGGAGATTTCCTCCGCAATCTGGTAGAGGTTCATCTGGTGGCCGGAGCCGGTCGGACACTCAACGGTGAACGCGTCGCCGTAATAGGCGTAATACTGGAGGAGCGCGCGGACGAGGAGCGCATTGACAGGCATCCAGATTGGGCCGCGCCAGTTCGAGTTGCCGCCGAACATGCCGGTGTCGGATTCGCCCGGCAGATACGGAACGCGATATTCCATCTCGCCGACGCGGAAGATGTAGGGGTGCTCGGCGTGGACGCGCGAGAGCGCTCGAATGCCGTAGGGGCTGAGGAATTCTTTTTCGTCGAGCATCTTTGCCAGCACGCGACGGAGCTTCGTTTCGTCGAGAATCGCGCCGAGCCGGCGGTCCGCCCGGCCGGGTTTGGCCGGATCGTGAATGAACGTCACCAGTTCCGGACGCGCATCGAGAAAGACCTTAAGGCGTTTTATGATCTCCGGGTATCTCTCCCGGAACCCGCTTTCGAAAACCGTGACGGCGCACAAGGGCAGCAACCCGACCATGGATCGAACCTTCAATCGCTGCGCCTGGCCATTCGGCAACTGGAGAACGTCATAGAAAAATCCGTCCTCTTCATCCCACATGCCGATGTTGCCGCCCGCGTGGACGGTGGCGGAAGCAATCGAGACGAAGTGATGGACGAACTTGAGCACCATGTCCGTGTACGTGGAGTCGTGCATGGCGAGTTCGCCGGCGATTTCGAGCATGTTCAGGCTGAAAAGCGCCATCCACGCCGTGCCGTCGGCCTGTTCGAGGTACCCGCCGGTCGGCAATGGCGAACTGCGGTCGAACACGCCGATGTTGTCGAGGCCGAGGAAGCCGCCTTCGAACGCATTCTTGCCCGAGCGATCCTTGCGGTTGATCCACCACGTGAAGTTGAGCAGCAACTTCTGGAAACACCGCTCCAGCCAGGCGATATCACCTTTGCCTGTCTGAATCTTTTCCAGGCGATAGGTGAAGATGGTAGCCCAGGTATGCACGGGCGGGTTGACGTCGCCGAAGTTCCATTCGTAGGCAGGGATCTGGCCGTTCGGGTGCAGGTAATTCTCGCGCAGCATCAGGTTGAGTTGCTGCTTGCCGAAATCGGGATCCACCAACGTGAGTGACAGGACGTGGAACGCGAGATCCCACGCGGCGTACCACGGATACTCCCACTTATCGGGCATGGAGATCACGTCAGCGTTGTACATGTGATGCCACTGCTCATTGCGCGGCGCTTTCTTGTTTGAGGGCAGATAGGGATCGCATCCTCGCTCCTCGAGCCAGCGGTTCACGTCGAAGTAATAAAACTGTTTCGACCACAACATGCCGGCCAGCGCCTGGCGCATCACATTCGCGGCGTCTGCGTCGAGCGAACTCGGGATGACCGTCGTGTAGAATTCGTCCGCCTCATTGCGACGTGTCTGTAGCATCTCATCGAAATGTTTGCCGAACGCGCCGGCCTTCCCGTAGGCCCGTTCCAGATCGTCTGGCGCCACAGTCGTCAACCGAAGTCGAATCGTTTCGCATTTTCCGGCCTGCACGGTCAGACGGTAATGTGCCGCCGCTTTCGTGCCGGTCTGCGCCGGATTCACGGCGTTGGTTCGCCCGTACACCACATAGTTGTTGACCCCGTCCTTGACGAAAGGCGTCCGATTCTCGGCGTTGAACAGTCGTTTCGCGTTGGTTTCGTTTTCGGTGAACAGCAGCGACGCCTCGCCATCGCAGTAGAGAAAGCGTTCGCCGAGGTCGGCTTCGGTCGCGCGCACCACGGAGCCATTCCCGACTGCCTGCAGTGAAGGCCGGGGGTTGTCGCGGCCCCACGACCACCGGTTGCGAAACCAGAGTGTTGGCAGCACGTCAAGCTCGGCGGCGTCGGAGCCGCGATTGTGTATGCTGATTTGAACCAGGATGTCCTCTGGCGATTCCTTGGCGTATTCCACGAACACGTCGAAATACCGGTCCTGGTCGAACACGCCGGTGTTTAGGAGCTCGTACTCGAATTCCAGGCGGCTGCGGTTGCGATTGATGTCAACCAGTTGATCGTACGGAAATGCGGTCTGGGGGTACTTGTAGAGATATTTCAGATACGAGTGAGTCGGAGTGCTGTCGAGATAGAAGTAGTATTCCTTGACGTCCTCGCCATGATTGCCCTCGCGGTTGGTCAGACCGAACAGGCGTTCCTTGAGGATTGGGTCCTTGCCGTTCCACAACGCGAGCGCGAAGCAGAGCCGCTGGCGATCATCGCAGATGCCGGCCATCCCGTCCTCGCCCCAATGGTAGGCACGCGAGCGCGCCTGGTCGTGACTGAAATAATCCCATGCGTTGCCGTTCTCGCTGTAATCCTCGCGTACTGTGCCCCACTGCCGTTCACTCAGATAAGGTCCCCACCTCCGCCAAGGGGCGTTCGGTTCCTGAGCTTCTGCAAGGCGTTGTTGTTCCTTGTTCATATATTTCTTTGTCAGACTTCAGAGTTGAATGGGAAGCAACCACAGTCGTTCGACAGCGAACAGAAATGCGGCGAGGCCAACGGCCAAAGCGCCCCGCCGAATCCAGAGCCCTTCAAATTTCGATGCGGTGCCACCGCAAAATAAAGCTGAAGCCAGCAACACGGTGATGAGAACGTAGCTGCGTGAGACACGCCCGGCTTCACCAGCTTGCGACCACAGGCGTTGACCTTCGTCCTCGTCCATTGCGGCCTTCATCATGAGGCGCGGCTGATAGAAATTCGTCATGAACGGATGCGGTGGCGCACTCTTGTTCTCAAACGGCCGTGTGGCCATCCACGCCTGGAAGGCTGACTTTGCTTCGTCGCGGAAACGGTCCGAGTAGAAACGTGCGAGCGTTTCATTGGACGCGGCGTAGGCGTTGATGTATTGACTGAATAACATCACATCTAGTGACATCACTTGATACGACTGAAGTTGGGCGGCGGCGGCCCGCCGGCTAGCCGCCGCCGATTGGTTTGTGAATCGCTGTCCCGAGCCTCCCCATACCGCTGCCTGAAACGAACACCATGCGGTCCCAACCGTTGCGAGCGAAAGCAACAGCAACGCCACGGGTTCGAACAATGCGTGTTGTGGCAAGGCTTGCGCCGGTGACGGTTTCGGGCTGCGTGCGTCCATAGTCTTTTTGCGGCTCCCGACGTCTATTTGGGGCGTGCTCCCACCGCAGGCATTTCCGAGGCGATTGCGAGGTCAATAAAGAGCGCGATCTGGTTTTCTATCTGGAGAAACTGTCCAGCTTGCACCGGAGAGAGAGCCTTTTGGATTTTCCCATGGTACTTCTCCAGGAGGTCCAGGCGTGTGCGTTGACCTTTGAACCAGCGTTTGGCGATGTCTTGGGCCTTGTTGTTGTCAAAATTGCCTTCCTTGTGAGCCTTCACGAATTCTGCAATCAGTTCCGTGCGGGAGACGGCGAGGTTGCCAAGCTCGTTCTCATAGGCGCGGTAGATGGGCCAGAATTTCTTCGCGTCCGCCTCGGAAAGCTTCATGATTTTGTTGATGAGCTCCACTTTCTCTGAGTTGAAATCCGAGCGCAGCACCTGGAGGTAGTTGTACACGTTGTCGAATGTCTCGGCGGATTGGACCTTGACGCAATACGTCAAGAGAGCGAGACCGATGAGCAGGAATTTTGAAACTGTTTTCATGATTATTTGTGAGTTTGAGATCAAAGCGGGTGGTGATGTAGCGCTTATTTGTTAAGATCCTTGTCTTTCCAGTATTTCGTACCGGCTACGGTGGCTTGGAGTGCAACGCCCGTATCGGTAATTTGATAGATTTCGAACAGGTTCGCGCCGGTATCCACACCGCCTTCCTTTGCGGCTGCGCCGCCCTTCTCACCCGCCTTGGCGGTCGCGTCGGCTTCACCTCCGAATTGCCAGCCGGACTCGACAAATTTCTTCATCACGTCGGCGTTCTTGAAGATGAACACCACGCTCAGGTCCTTGGCGCCCATGCCCACGCCGCCCCCAAGCGATCCCATCGCCATAAAGGTTTCCTTGCCGGCTTTGTTGTCCACAACCATGCCGTAGCCGTGGCCGCTGCTGAACAGAAACAGGTTCAGGTTCTTGTTGTCGAATGCGCCGTAACCCGCCGCATTCTTGATTTTGTCTTTCACCTCTGGATGCGCGGCGTAAACCTTCGCGAGAATTTCATCGCGAAGCTGACGCACTTTGGCCTGCTTCTCTTCGATAGTCTCGCCCTTAGGGCCGAAAAGACCTGCACTGGCTGAAGCCGCCAACGCAATCATTCCGAATATTGTGATGATTCGTGTATTCATGGTTTTACTTGTGGTTTGGTATGTTTGAACTGACGGTTGCGGGTTGAAATCCTGTTGCTCTGGAGAATTACACGTTGTCCCCTTCGGTGGAACTGCCCTTCACCGCGATCGGGCTCTTCTCGCCCCATCTCCACCCGAGCACGTACGGATGATCCTCGCCCCGTTCGTTGATGTATTGCCGGTGCTCGATTAGAATATCGTTGATTCTCTGTTTCGCATAGGCAGCCCGGGAGCCAAGTTGGGGCAGCCGATCTATTACGTCCTGCACCAGGTGGAAGCGATCGAGCTCATTCAACACCACCATGTCGAAGGGTGTCGTGGTCGTCCCTTCCTCCTTATAACCGCGGACGTGGAGGTTGCGGTGATTGGTGCGGCGATAAGCGAGGCGATGAATCAGCCATGGATAACCGTGGAAGGCGAATACGATGGGTTTGTCTTTGGTGAACAGTGTGTCGAAGTCATGATCGCTCAAGCCGTGCGGATGTTCGCTCGAAGGCTGCAGCTTCATCAGGTTGACCACGTTGATGACGCGGATTTTCAATTCGGGAACGTGTTTGCGCAGGAGATCGACGGCCGCGAGCGTTTCGAGCGTGGGCACATCTCCACAGCAGGCCATCACGACATCCGGTTCAGCGCCCTTGTCGTTGCTCGCCCATTCCCAGATGCCCAGTCCGGCGGTGCAATGCTTGATCGCCTCATCCATCGTGAGCCACACCGGCGCGGGTTGTTTGCCGGCGACGACGACGTTGATGTAGTTGCGGCTGCGCAGGCAGTGGTCGGTGACTGACAGCAGACAATTTGCATCCGGCGGCAGATACACGCGCACCACTTCGGCCTTCTTGTTTACAACGTGGTCAATGAATCCCGGATCCTGATGCGAGAAACCGTTGTGATCCTGGCGCCAGACGTGGGAGCTGAGCAGATAATTCAGCGAGGCGATCGGACGGCGCCATGGAATGTGATTGCAGACCTTCAACCATTTGGCGTGCTGGTTGAACATCGAGTCGATGATGTGAATGAACGCTTCGTAGCAGGAGAAGAAGCCGTGCCGTCCGGTGAGCAGATAACCTTCAAGCCAGCCCTGGCACTGGTGTTCGCTCAACATCTCCATCACCCGGCCGTCCGGAGCGAGATGATCGTCGTAATCGAAACGCTCCGCCATCCAGGCGCGGTTCGTCACTTCCATCGCGTCCTGCCAGCGGTTGGAATTATTCTCATCGGGACTGAAGAGCCGGAAGTTTTTGCTTTCCATATTAAGCTTCATCACGTCGCGAAGGAACTTGCCCATCATGCGCGTGGCCTCGGCGTTGGTTGCACCGGGCTTTTTGCACTTCGACCGCGTACCTGCGGAAGTCGGGCATGCGGAGATCGCGGAGCAACAGGCCGCCGTTGCCGTGCGGATTGGCGCTCATGCGGCGTTCGCCTTTTGGAGCGATCGCTGCGATCTCGGGATTGAAGCGGCCATTGTTGTCGAACAATTCCTCCGGTCGGTAACTCTTCATCCAACGATCGAGAATCTTGATGTGCTCGGGCTTTTCGTGCATCTCGCCCATTGGGACCTGATGTGATCGCCACGAATCCTCGGCGCGCTTGCCATCGATTTCCTTCGGGCACGTCCAGCCCTTGGGCGTGCGCAGGATGATCATCGGCCACCGTGGACGTTCGACATGGCCGTTCTTCCGGGACGTGTTTCGGATGCGTTGAATGCTGTTGATGGCTTCGTCAAGAGCGGCCGCCATCAGCTGGTGCATCGCTGCAGGTTCTCTCCCCTCCACAAAGATCGGCGTGTAACCGTAACCTCGGAACAGTTGATCGAGCTCTTCATGACTGATGCGTGCCAGGACACAAGGATTGGCGATCTTGTAACCGTTCAGATGAAGAATTGGCAGAACCGCACCATCGGTCACAGGATTCAGAAACTTGTTCGAGTGCCAGCTCGTGGCGAGCGGACCGGTCTCGGCTTCACCGTCGCCAACCACCGCCGCGACGATGAGACCCGGATTGTCGTATGCGGCGCCAAACGCGTGGCTCAGCGCGTAACCGAGTTCGCCTCCCTCGTGGATCGAGCCGGGCGTTTCAGGTGCGACGTGACTGGGAATGCCACCAGGGAACGAGAATTGTTTGAACAGCTTCTTCATTCCTTCCTCGTCCGCAGAAATGTTCGGATAGACTTCGCTGTAGGTGCCTTCGAGCCATGTGTTGGCCACGATGCCTGGTCCGCCATGGCCCGGACCGATGATATAGATCATGTTCAGGTCGCGTTGCTTGATGACGCGATTGAGATGGACGTAGATGAAGTTCAGACCAGGTGTGGTGCCCCAGTGGCCAACGAGGCGTGGCTTTACGTGCTCCTTCTTCAGCGGTTCTTTCAACAGAGGATTCCCGAAGAGATAGGTCTGGCCCACGGAGAGATAATTGGCTGCACGCCACCAGGCATCCATCTTTCGGAGGAGGTCTGCGTCCAGAGGCCCCTTCGTCCTCGTCGCCGCGCGCGCCGGCTCGGCGTTGGCGCGCCGGCTCTCAGCGTGTTTAGGGACTACAGTCTGGCGGGTGCGGCTGTGGGATTTGGCGGAGCGTTTCATAGTGTATTCCTTTCAGTTTTGGCTTTAAGTGTTCGGTAAATGAGGGTGATTTTCAGGCGGCGAGCTTCCTCTCCACTCGCGCCCGCGCGAATTCTTCAAGTTTGCGAGTATCGGCGTTGAACTTGCGGATGCCTTCGCTCAATTTATCGCTGGCCATCGCGTCTTCGTTGTGCAGCCACCGGAACTTCTTCTCGTTCATGCGAAGTTTCTTCTCAGCAGATTGGCGGGCGCTTTCGGTGCTCAAAACACGCGGGACTTCGCCTTGTCCGTTTTCCATTTGCTCGAGCAAATCGGGGCTGATCGTCAGCAAATCGCAACCGGCGAGCTGCGTGATCTGTTCCACTTTTCGGAAACTCGCGCCCATCACCTGGGTCGGGTAATCGAATTTCTTGTAGTAGTTGTAAATGCGCGTCACAGAGGCGACCCCAGGATCCTGGTCGGCCGGAATTTCCGTTCCGCGTTCCTTGCGGTGCCAATCGTAGATGCGGCCGACGAATGGCGATATCAACGTGACGCCGGCTTCCGCGCACGCGACCGCCTGCGCGAAACTGAAGAGCAGGGTGAGATTGCAGTGAATGCCCTCGCTTTCCAGTTTCTTGGCAGCCCGAATCCCTTCCCACGTGCTGGCAATCTTGATCAGCACACGCTCCCGGCTGATTCCCGCATCCTGATAGAGGCTCATTAGCCGATGCGCCCTGGCGATCGTCTTCTTTGTATCGAAACTGAGGGCGGCATCGACTTCTGTGGAGACGCGACCGGGAACAATCTTCAGAATTTCGCAACCGAAGTTGACCATGAGTTTGTCCATGCCGGCTTCGCGCCGGGCCGCGCGGGTGCCGGTGGCGCGTATCGCGTAATCAATCGCGTCTTCCAGGAGTCCCGCGTATTCCGGTTTCTGTGCCGCCTGATAGATCAGCGACGGATTTGTCGTTCCGTCTTGTGGTTTGTATTTTTGGATCGCGTTGATGTCGCCGGTGTCGGCGACGACGGTGGTATGACGTTTTACGGATTCGAGGAGGTTCATGGGATAACTTTCAAAATGGTTTCGGTGTTGAGTCAGGTTCGGGTGAAAGTCATGAGGCCAGGATCACCTGAAATTCGGCCGCGTCCGTGGGCATCGAGTGCCCATTGCATCGCAGGTTTCATGCACTGCAGGAAATCAGCGCAAAACCGCATCCTCCTTGCGTCGAGCACGAATCCGAAGTGCGGCACCCGGCGATGATATTGCCGAGGGCGATTCGAAAGTTCCGGTGCTGTCATTGCGATTACCTTCCTGAAGCGGATGCCTCGCTGAATTGATGCGAGTGTGCTCCGTTTGTTCCAACTGCCAGCGCGTCCGCCACGATTTGGCGGGCCTCGGCAACAATCTCATCGAGATGGGCCTGGCTGGTGAAGCTCTCCGCGTAAATCTTGTAAAGGTCCTCGGTCCCGGATGGTCGCGCGGCAAACCACCCGTTGGCGGTGATGACCTTCAGTCCCCCGATTGGTTGATTGTTTGCCGGTGCGCACGTTTGCCGCGCGGTGATTGGTTCTCCCGCGAGTTGGGTTGCCTTGACGACCGGCGGGGACAATCGTAGCAACAGCGCTTTTTCTTCCGGCGTCGCCGGCGCATCGATCCGCGTGTAGTAGGGTGTCCCGAATCTCTCGGTGAGCCGGCGATAGTAAATACCCGGATCGTTGCCGGTGCGCGCGGTAATCTCGGCTGCCAGTAATGCGAGCAGGATTCCGTCCTTATCGGTGGTCCAGACTCTACCATCATTGCAGAGGAAACTGGCTCCTGCGCTTTCTTCTCCGCCGAAACAAATGGAGCCGTCGTACAATCCAGCGGCGAACCACTTGAATCCAACCGGCACTTCCGCCAGGACACGCCCGGACTCTTTCACCACGCGGTCGATCAAACTGCTGCTAACGATAGTTTTGCCAACGGCGGCGGCTTTCGGCCAGACGGGGCGATTTGCCAGCAGATAATGAATTGCCACCGCCAGAAAATGGTTGGGATTCATCAATCCAGCGGATGGTGTGACGATGCCATGGCGATCCGCGTCTGGATCATTGGCGACGGAGACTGCATAGCGGCTCTTGAGCTTGAGCAGGCCCGCCATCGCGTGTGGGCTTGAGCAATCCATCCGGATCTTTCCGTCATGATCGAGCGTCATGAACTGGAACGTGGGATCGATTCGGGAATTCACGAGCGTGATTTTCAAACGGCAGACTTCCTTGATCCGTTCCCAGTACGGCAACGCGGCGCCTCCGAGTGGATCCACGCCGATCGAAAGGTCGGCGGCGCGAATGGCGTCGAGATCAACTGCGTCGTAGAGATCATTTACGTAGAACGGAACAAAATCTCTCATGCGCGTGCTTGCGGCTTTTACGGCCATCGGGAAGGGCAGTCGCTTCACACCATGCTGGGTTTTGTGCAATAATTCGTTCGCGCGCTCCTCAATCCATTTCGTTACGCGGGTGTCAGCCGGGCCCCCAATGGGCGGGTTGTATTTCAAGCCGCCGTCCTCGGGCGGATTGTGTGACGGCGTCAGGATGATGCCGTCGGCGAAATGATCGTGCCGCCGCGCGTTGTGAAGGAGAATCGCGCGCGAGATCACGGGTGTGGGCGTTGCGCCGTCGTTGGTCTGAATAAATGTCTCGACGCCATTGCCCGCCAGTACTTCGAGCGCGGATCGTTGCGCCAGGTTGGAGAGCGCGTGCGTGTCCTTGCCCAAATAAACCGGCCCGGTGATTTTGTGGCTGCGACGGTAGTCGCAGATGGCCTGCGTGATCGAGAGCACGTGAACATGAGTGAACGTGCCGTTCAACGATGAACCACGATGACCACTCGTGCCAAATCTGACGGACTGCTGCGGGTCGTCCGGATCGGTTTGCCGTTCGTAGTACTCTTTCTCCAGGCGCGCCACGTCGATCAGGACGTCGGTTGGCGCCGGTCTGCCCGCGAGAGGATGTAAGCTCATGAAGATTCTCCTGATAGATGGTTTGCGGAAAAATTCCTGTCAGCCACGCGGTCCGAGGTTTGTGTGAGCTCGCGCAGTCGCTGAAAAGCCGTTTCGTCTGAGAGGTCGGCATCTGAACAGCGCCAACGCCATTGCCCTTCAGCACGGCCAGGCGTGTTCATTCGCGCTTCGGAACCGAGACCGAGCAAATCCTGCATCGAGGTCATGGCCAAAGCCGCGGTCGAAGACCAGGCCAGCCGGATCAGTTCCCACGGCACCTCACGAACATCACCCGGAGGTTGCTGGAGAAAGTTCCACAAATGGCGACGCTCGGATTCCGGTGCTGCGTCATACCATCCGCGCACCGTATCGTTATCGTGGGTGCCGGTGTAAACGACTCCATTGTGAACGCAGCGATGCGGCAGATGAGGATTGTTTGGATCACCGTTGAACGCGAACTGGAGCACGCGCATGCCGGGCAGATGAAATTGATCGCGCAAGGCTTCAACCGTCGGCGTAATGACCCCCAGATCCTCCGCGAGCAACGGAAGTGTTCCAAGCGCCTTGCGTGCCTCGTTGAAGAAATCCGCTCCTGGTCCGGGAACCCATTGGCCGGATTGCGCGGTTTGTGCTTCTGTGGGTACATGCCACGCCGCTTCAAAGCCGCGGAAGTGATCGATCCGAATCGCGTCGAGGTAATCGAGGCGCGCGCGGAAGCGGTCGATCCACCAGCGATATCCTGTTGCTCGCAGAGCGTCCCAGTTGTAAAGCGGATTTCCCCATCGTTGGCCTTCCGCGCTGAAATAATCCGGCGGCACGCCTGCGACCACGCGCGGTCTGCGTTCGCTATCGAGCAGGAAGAATTCGGGATTGGCCCAAACGTCGGAGGAATCCTGTGACACAAAGATTGGAAGGTCACCGAGCAATCGCACGCCGCGCTCGTTCGCGTACGCTTTGAGTGTGAGCCATTGCCGGAGCACGATGAACTGGCCGAATCGAAAGCGATCCATCTCCGCGCCGCAGTCGCGCCGCGCCCGCGCCAGGCTGGAGGGTTCGCGCCGGGCCAGACCTGTCGGCCATTGCTGAAAAGGAAGTCCGCGGTACCTCGGCTCGAAGCGCCATAAACAAAGGGACCTCCTCCTGCCAGGTGCGTTTTTCTTCCAGGAACTGTTCGAACTCCGGACGCAGATCCGAACGCGCGCCACCGCAGAACTTTTTCCATGCGCGTGTCAGCAACCGCTCCTTGAACGGTACGACTTTCGCGAAATCCACCAGGTTCGAGGCGAACGAGAATTCCCCGAAGTCTTCTTCCTCTAACAACTCTTCCGCAAGCAGCCGATCCGGGCTTACGATCAGCGTGTTTGCAGCGAATGACGATAACGCTTGATACGGTGAATGATCGTGACCGGTCGGACCGAGCGGCAACACTTGCCACCAGCTTTGACCTGCGCCGGCCAGTTGATCCACCCACGCAAAAGCCGAAGGTCCGAGGTCGCCGATACCGAAGCGCGACGGCAATGATGTCACATGCAGGAAAACGCCGGAGGCGCGATCTTCCGGCGCAAACGGCGCGCTGAATCCGACGGCGGTCGTCTTCCTTGGCGAATCCAAAATGGGCACGGCACGGCTCATGGATTCCTCCTGGAGATGGTGAAGCGGTTCTCCAGCGCCTGGACTTCCTGCAAGCGCCGGTTGTGGCGTTCCTCGCCGGAGTACCGTGCTTCCAGAAACGCTCGCGTCAACTCCAGCGCCACCGCTTCGCCGATTACCCGGCCACCCATCACGAGCACGTTCATGTCGTCGTGCTCAACGCCCTGGTGTGCGGAATAATGGTCATGGCAGAGCCCGGCGCGAATACCGGGAATCTTGTTGATGGCCACCGAAGCGCCAACGCCGCTGCCGCACATGAGAATGCCCCGTTCCACTTTACCGCTCCGCACCGCCAACCCCACTGCTTCGGCATACACGGGATAATCGACGGGTGTCGTGTCTCCGGTGCCCACGTCGAGCACCTGATGGTTTAGTTTCAGCAGCATCGCTTTAACTGATTCCTTCAGCGCAAATCCCGCGTGGTCGGCTCCTACTGCGATCTTCATGTCATCCTTCGTTTTGAATTCCGTCGAGGTAACCCTGCGCGCCGGTCTGCACGTTGGCGGCGTTGGCTTCATCGGTGTCGATGTGCATGGCCAGTGCAAAACTCGGGTCAACGCGCACAAGCACGTCGCCGAACACCAGTTCGCGATCACCGGCGATGCGCACACGCACCACTGATTTTTCGCGCACGCCATAGCGCAATGCGTCTTCGGGTGTCATATGAACGTGACGCAGCGCGCAGATCACTCCGCCATCGAGCTTCACGCTCCCGCCGGGACTCTCGAGCGTGCAGCCGGGTGTGCCGGAAATATCGCCGCTCTCGCGAATCGGCGGATGAATGCCGAGCCGGAACTGCTCGGTCATGGCAATCTCAACCTGCGTGTAACGGCGCGACGGACCGAGCACGCGCACGCGTTCGATGCGCCCTTTCGGTCCGACGATGTTCAGTTGTTCCTTGCAGGCATATTGGCCGGGTTGAGAAAGGTCAGAGTGTTTGGTGAGTTGATGCCCTTTGCCGAACAGTGCCTCGACGTGGTCCTGCGTGAGATGAATGTGGTGCGCCGAGACTTCAACGAGGAACGGATGCTGTTTCCGAGCCGCGAGCGCGTTAGTGACGTAGGAGCGGTTCAGCGTTCGCAACGCTTCGCGTGCCATCATTCGCTCTTCATCCGCAGGCACGACCAGTACCACCACCTTCGAATCATCGGTGGAAATCCGGCACACCTCGTTGCCACTCGCGGCTTGATTGCGTTCAAGATCGAGCGTGATTCCCATGCAATCGAGTCCCTGCAACACCAGGGCCCGAACTTCCGCGCTGCCCTGGCCGATGCCGCCGGTGAACACTACGGCGTCGAGTCCGCCCATCGAGGCGACGTAAGCGCCGATATATTTCCGGATGCGATAGCAGTAAGTCTTGAGCGCCAGCAACGCGCGGTGCTGCCCTCGTTCTGCGGCTTTAAGAACCTCGCGCATGTCATTCGAAATTCCGGACAGCCCAAGCAGACCGCTCTTCTTGTTCAATAGCTCCTCGCTCTGCGATGCAGTGAGACCTTCGGTGCGTTCGAGGAAGGCAAGCACTCCTGCGTCCACGTCTCCGCAACGTGTCCCCATGATCAGACCTTCGGCGGGAGTAAAACCCATCGTGGTGTCCACTGATCGTCCATGATCGATGGCGCACAGGGAGGAGCCATTTCCGAGATGACAGCTCACCAGCCGGAGCGCATTAGGACGGCGCTCGAGAAACTGTGCGGCGCGCAGAGCGACGTACTGGTGTGACGTGCCGTGGAAGCCATAACGGCGCACGCCTTTCTTTTCATAAAGTTCGTAAGGCAGACCGTAGAGATAGGCGTAGGGTGGGAGCGTGTGATGAAACGCCGTGTCGAAAACGGCAACGTGCGGCACGCCGGGAAAGAGCCGGCGCATCTCGCGAATACCGGCGACGTTAACCGGATTGTGCAAAGGTGCGAGAGGATTGAGCGCTTCGATCTGCGCAAGCACTTCGTCCGTCACGAGTGTTCCTTCGGTGAACTTTTCTCCGCCGTGAACCACGCGATGCGCGACGACGCTGATCTCGCTCGCGCTGGTAAGGACGCCTGTGTCTTTCGTTGTGAGTCCGGAAAGCATTGCCTTGAACGCTTCGGCAAACCCGGCATTGGGCAGGTCACGTTTCACTTCGCCCTTGGCTGAGCGTTGCACGAGCCGCGTGCCGTCGCCGCCGATGCGCTCAACGAGGCCACGCGCCTGCCGCGACTCATCGGCCGTGTCGTAGAAGGTGTATTTGAGCGACGACGAACCGCAATTGACCACGAGAATCTTCTCCCGCTGATCGCCTTTGAGCGCGAGTCCGTAGGCATCCTCGTCCCGGCGCAGCGCAGCAGCGGACTTCGCCGGATCAGCGAGCACCTGTTTCATGCGTTCCATGATGGTCCGCGAGATGTGCTTCACCGCTTCCGGCTCGGCCACGATGACAGATTGGAACAGCGACACCGGAATGCGGAGGACCTGACAGCGTGATTCGGCGATGAAATCCGCGAGCATCGGCTGGCCGGTCATCAGCGCCATTTCACCGAAGGTGTCCCCGGTTTTAAGTTGTCCGATGGGTTGGCGCGCGTTGCCGTTGTGCATGACCGAAACCGAGATTGTGCCGCTCAACACGACACCGAAATGCGTGGCTTCCGCTCCGGAGTGTTCGACGGCTTCGTTCGCCTCGAAAGAAACGATGCGCGAGCCGTCGATGAGTTGCTGCAGACGGTCAGGTGAAAAGTCTTTGCAGACCGCGACACTTTGCTTGAGGAAATCGAGTGTGTTCATGAGTGGTTAGAAATGAGGTCGAGGATCACGGTGATACTTCCTCCAATTTGGTTTCTGCGGCCGCTTCGATCGGCCGGACGGGATTCCATTCCTCGAAGATGCGGAATCCGACGGCCAGCAGGGTGGGTCCAAGGAACACGCCGATGAAGCCGAATGTCAGGGCGCCTCCGATTACGCCAAAGAAGATGAGAAGGAACGGCATTTCACTGCCCTGGCTGATCAGCCAGGGTTTGACGAAGTTGTCGAGACTGCTCACTCCAACGCCCCAGACGAGCATGAAGATTCCCCAGCCGACGGAGGCATTGTGGAACAGCCAGAATGCGGCCGGGAGCCAGACGAGGGCCGTTCCTACCACTGGCACGACTGATGAGAAGAAAGTGAGCAGCGCAAGCAGGCCAATGTCCGGCAGGCCGGCAATGAGGAATCCGACGGCAGCCACGATCGATTGGATGAGAGAGGTTCCTATCAAGCCATAGACCACGCCGCGTACTGTATTGACCGCGACGGTCAGGAGGTGCCGGCCGCGATCACCGCCAATCATGTCCACGGCGGTGCTCAGCCGTGCCGACAGGGAAGCGCCATCTCGGAACAGGAAGAACGCTATGAAGATGCTCAGCGCGAGTTCGATTAGCCCGCTGCCTAACCCAAGCCCGGTTTTGAGCAGCCAGGCGCTGACTGGTTCAACGAAGCGGAGCAACTCCGCCCAGAGCTTGGCGGAATCGTGAGCCAGCGTCTGCCACTTATCCACCGCCTGCGGCCCGACTATGGGCACTTTGCCCAACCATTCGGGCGGCGAGGGCGGACCCCGTTCAATCCACTGTCGCGCCGAACCGGTGAAGTCGTTGATATTCTCCGCGAGCGTCACCCCGGCGATCCCAAACGGCAGAAGTAGAACGAGAATCATGGCAAGCATCATCACGGAGGCTGCCAGCGTGCGATGATCGCGGAACCAGCGCACCAGCCGGCGGTAAAGCGGCCACGTGGCGACGCAGAGCACGACAGACCAGAGCAGCGCCGATACGAATGGTCGGAGGACGAGCAGACAGCCGATCAGCAGGATCAAAACGGCGACTGCGCCAAGCCTGCGTTCGGAATGTTCACGCAACGAGGTCACGGTTCATCCTTTTCGGCGCCGGGAGCCGAATGGCGCGGTCGCTGCGTCGATCGGAAAAGCAGCGGAACATCACAGGTCAGAAATGTTATTTTCATCATATCTCCGAAGGTTCAAGAAACAGCATTGGCCGCTTTCAATTCATTGCGGCCGAGAATCGTTTTGAGCGCCTCGGCCAGGGAAAGCTGCCGCTGGATCGGGCCGCACATTTTCTCGAGCCCTTCGGCGCGCAAGATGTCGCGCTCGGTCGCGTGTGCTTCCACAATGTGCAACTCGATGCCAAGCGGCTTCAGTTCTTCGTGCAAACGAACAAACATCTGCGCGCCCGCTAAGTCGACATAAGGGGTGTTGGACAGATCACAGACGACGATTCTCAGTCTCTGGTCGGAACTGCGCACGCGCCCTAGCACCTCGCGCAGGATGTGGTCCACGTTGAAATAGAGCAGCGCAGCTTCAACGCGGAAGATCAGCGCGTCGGGAACTGGTTCGTTGTCGGGATGGCGTGCAAGATCGGAGAATCGGTCCGTGCCTGGGATGCGTCCGAGAAAGGCGATGTGTGGACGCGACGCCCGCTTCAATAAAAGGAGCACGGACGCGATCACCGCAAAGATGACACCATCGAGGATTCCGAGGAGCAGTACGCCGACAAACGCCACCATCGCCGCGGTGAAATCCAGGCGGCTCACGCGGAACACATGCTTGAGTTCTTTTACGTTGATCAGTCCTTTGACCGCGACCAGAACGACTGCGGCCAGCACGCAGTTCGGGAGATTGCGGAAAAATCCAGTGAGGAACAGCAATACGAGTCCGAGAGTGATCGACGTGAAGAGCAGCGACACCGACGTGCGGGCACCTGCCTTTTCGTTCACGGCGCTCTGCGAAAGGCCGCCTGCCGAGGGATAACCCTGAAACAAGCCGGCGACGAGATTCGCAGCGCCGAGTCCGAGCAACTCCTGGCGCGCATTGAGTTCATATCGATGTTTGAGCGCGAACGTCCGTGCTGCGGAGATGCTTTCGATGTAGGAAAGCAGGAAACAGGCGAACGCCAGGCTGATCAATTGCTGACGCGTTTCAACATCCAATCCACTGAATTTCAGGTGCTCGGCTGCAAACGACGGGAGCCCGGACGGGAGTTGGCCCACGACCGTGACGCCATGCTGCGTCAGGCCGAGCAGCGGCACGGCGGCGAGCGACAAAACGACGACCAACAGTGCGACGGGTTTTCCCGGCAGCCATTTGTCGCCCGCTATCAGGAGGATGATCGCAACGAGGCCCACCGCCAGCACGACCATATTCATGCCTCCGAGTTGATGACTGAGCGTCCAAACGCGCTCGAAGAAATCGTCACCACCGCCTTTCACACCGAAGAGCTTTGGCAATTGCGTGACGATGATCGAAATTGCCGCGCCGGCTTTGAATCCAAGGAGAATGCTTTCGGAAATGAAATTGACGATGACGCTAAGTCGCAGAAGCCACGCAATGACGAAGAGCGCCGCGACAAGTAATGTGGCGATTGTGGCCAGGGACAACAGTCGTGACGCATCCCCCGAGGCGAGTCGTGCGAGCGTCACGCCAAAGACGAGGGAAATTGCCGAGGTCGGTCCGATGGCAAGATGTCGGGACGACCCGAACAGCGCATAACCCAATCCGCCGACGAGATAACAGTAGAGGCCCATTTGCGGCGGCAGGCCAGCCAGAGCGGCGTACGCCATCGAAACCGGAATCGCATAAGCGGCGAGCGTGATGCCCGCCAGGAGATCCGGCCCCAGCCACTTCGACTGATAGCGGGGAAGCCACAGCGCCGGCGGAAACACTGACCGCCAGCCACCCGCGGGTGCCGTGCTGGTGCTGACATTTTCTTTCATCATTCAGCGTCCAGCTCGAACATGGGTCAGGCCATCGGTGGGGCAGGCAGATCAGGTATTGAGTCAACGGCAGCGCCGCGCCACCCGAAGGTCCTGCTCCACAGTGAGCTGGTTTCAATCCTGAAGGATCGAGCCGCATTAATCGAAGGAATGGTTGGCTGATACTTCATGGGTTTATTCAGTCCGCGCTCAACTGCCAGGTGGAATCCGGATCGTAACGGCTCATGCCGGAAGCGAGTTTGCCGGTCTTCGGTCCCAGGTTTTTCTGATAAACGCGGCCCTGCTGATTAACAATGAATGTCATGATGCCGGATTCTCCGTACGTCGCCGGCCACGCCACCAGCGCGAACCCGCCGATCATGTTTCTGTTGATGATGTAATCATATTTGCCGCCGGGCGTGTTCTTGCCTTGGCGGGTGATGATTTTGAAATAGTAGCCATGGAAGGGCTGGCGTTCAGTGTCTTCTCCCTTTTTTGAGAGCGTGTAACCTTCACCCTGCGCCTCCGCTACGAACGGTCCGAGCGGGCTCATTTCACCGTCGAATTCCTGTGGCCAGTAGAGGCCGTCTTTGTTTCCCGGCGAGCTGGCGAGGCGTTGGGCGTACTCGAGCACGCCGTCACCGTCGCGATCGCGCGAAGCGTACTCGCGTTGCGCCTGCACGTACGCGCGCACGACCTGGAGCGCTTCCAGTTCATTGCGCCCGATGCGGCGATTCAACAATTCCTCCTTGCCGGCGTCGGTATCGAAGGACCACAGCCCCACCTGTTTCACGATCGGAATGGGAAACGGCCAGCGGCTCGGACCCACCTCGAGGATGCAGCGGCTGTCGGATTGCTGCACGATGTGGTTGGTCTGATTGAATGCGGCGCTGAACTCGGCAAGGTCGTTTGTCGCTTGAACCTGATCCACGGCCACGAGTTCGTCAGTGTCGAGACCGAACAAGGCGCGCAGCCCGGCGCGGTCCATGGAATTCGCGGCCGCTCCCAGAGCTTTCACGGCCGCTTCGGGAGTGGGGAAGGTATGGCTCGTGGTATCAGCGGCGCGAACCATTGAGACGACACTCGCGATCAGCGCTGCAAACACGGAAACGCGACCGCAGCGCGTCCCCGCCTTCCAAAGATTTCGAAAGAACGTTTTCATGCGATAGAACAAAAGAATGGTTGGCATTTGATTCATCGTCGGCCTCCTCCTGAGCGACCTCCTCCTGAGCGGCCTCCTCCTCCTCCTCGACTCATTCCGCCACTGCTGCGACTGGAGCTGCCGCGCGCGCTGGATTGCCGGGCGGAACTGCCGTTGTTCGCTCCTGAAAACGCGCTGCCCTGCGACGAGGAGCGAGTCTGCGCCGATGATCGATTAGCGCTCGAACCGGCAGAGGGCCGCGTCGAGGCAGATGCACCCGCGGAAGGACGCGAAGCGCTGGCTCCGGTTCCGGTTGAAGGTCGTGCTCCGGCTGTGCCGGTTGATGGGCGGGCTCCGGCTGCGCCGGTGGATGGGCGGGCTCCGGCGGCGCCAGTGGATGGGCGGGCTCCGGCGGCGCCAGTGGATGGGCGGGCTCCGCCCTGGCCAGTTCCGGAGCCCCAGCCGCGAGCGTCTCTGGAAGCGGAAGTGCTGCCGCTCGAGGCACGCTTGCTTTGGTTGGGCTGCCATTTCTGGCCGCCATTGGATCCGCGGTTGGCGGTGGAGCTGCGATTGCGATCGGTGTTGGAATTGCGATTACGATCGGTGTTCCGATTGACGTTGCGGTTGGAGTCGATGTCGACGTCAATGTCGCCGTGTCCCCAGTTGCAGCCGTTGGCCATCCACGCGCCCATTGCCATTCCGGCACCGAAACTGACGATGGAAGCAGCCGCCACGGCACCCGGATAGTACGGCGCATAAACATAACCGGGGTAGACAGGATAGCCGGCGTAAACCACCGTTGGACTGTACTGCGGCACGTAGATCACTTCCGGTTGGGACGGTTGAATCTGCACGATCTGGTTGGTGACATAGGTGGTTTGCTGTTCGATCGTTTTCTCGACAATGACGTTCGTGACGACGACAACCTGCTGCTCCGTCGTTTTGAGGGCGCCCGAGGACTGGGCCTTGGTGCGCATGGTTTGAATGGCATCCATCACATCCTTCGATTGGTTGATGAACGCGTCTCCAAGGTCGCTCGTCCAGCCAATGTTCTGATCCATTTGAGAGATGACGTCGGGAAAACGGGCGACGGCCTTGACATTGTCGTCCCAAGTCTGCGAATCCAATTTGGCGATGTTGTTCGTGTCTTTCACGAAGCGCGCCGCCTGCACGATTTCCAGCGGATAAGCCGACGCAGGGAGGACCACTGCGATGAGCGGGTCGGGATAGAGCGCAATGGGTGCGACAAGCTTCTCGAGATCAGCGGCGCTGCGTTGGGCGGGAGCCGCCGGCGGTGGCGCGGCGGCTGTGTCGTTGGTAGATTGAGCGGTCGCGATTTGAGCGCACCAAACAGCGATCCCGATCGCGGCCGCACGAAAAATATTTCGGGTCGTTTTCATAGTGAAAGAAATAGTTCGCCTAGATCGATCGATCACTTGGACGCGGTTGTGCCGAGGGATTTTTCCATGGAGGCGAGTTCGGTGAGCGCGTCAGAGGTGGCGCTGCGGGCCGATTTCAGATTCCAGCGCGCGTCGCTGACGCTGCTGCGGACGGATTTGACACCACCGGGAGTCAGATCGTTGGCGAGCGCCTTCTCGATGTCGGTGAGGTCGGAGAGAAGCGGACGGAAACGGGACCCGGCTTCCTTCATCTGGGCAAGCACCTTGTTATAACTGCGCTGAACACTTTCAAGGCGGCGCTGTGCCTTCTTCTTCACACTGGCGTTGGCGATGCCATCGATCTCCTTCTGCCATGTGCTGAAGTGAGTGCCGGCTTCATTGGACATCTTGTCGGCACGGTTTCTGGTGATATCTCCGGCTGTTTGCGTTTTGGCACGCGCGGCGACGAACTTGTCGTAGGCGGGCCGCATGTCACCGCTCTTCTGTTTGGTGAGCGCGTCGATGGCGTCCACGGTGGCCTGGAGTTGATCGCGGGTCTGCATGACTTCGCTGCGGGTTTCGCCGATGGCGGCGGCGAGTTCCTGCTGGCCAGCTCGCGCGACTCCGGCAGTGAGGAGTGCCAGGAGAGCGATGCCGGATCGAACGGTCTGGCGTTTCATTAGTGATGGAATGTTCATTTTGTTTTTGTTGGGTTTTATGGTTGTTGGGTTGGGGTCGTGCCTTCCCTTCCGGCGAAATCCGCCTCGAGAACATCGAGTTCGATTTCCACTTCCATCAGGGATCGTTGCACGTCGGTACAAGCCCAGGTGGCTCGTTGGAACAGGTTTCGCGCGGCCGTCACGTTCTGCTCCGTCCGTGTGCCCTCGAGCAGGCGTTTCACTTCCTGAAGCATGGCAAGCAATGGGGTAAAATCCCTGCCGGCCTGTCGCATGGAACGGGTGATCCGGTCGTATGATTTCTTGCGATCGGCATAACCGGCCTCGGCATCTCGACGGCGTTCGGGATCCTGAATTCCCAGATTGCGAGCTTCCCACTCGGTGAAGTAAGCATCGCCGCGGCGCTCCATTTCCTGCGCGCGGCCGCGGGTGAATTCGGCCCGCTCGATCATCTTCGCGAGTTGATTCGTGAATTTCGCGACCTGCGCATTTCGATCGGACGCGTAACGGATCTCGTGCAGGGTTTCCAGGGTCAGGACAATGTTGCTTCGCGTGGTGGCGATTTCGGTTCGCGCCGCAGCCATTCGCGCCGCGGCTTCCGCCGAAGTGAGATTAGTTTCAGCGCCGCGCAGCGGCGCGGCCGAGACCAGTGCCAGCGCGACGAACGCACTCAGGCCAGCCGCGATCGCGGTGTGGGTGTCGAATGAGGACTTCATAATCGTGCTGGTGACGTTGGCGGAGGATGCATCAAAATTTTTCCGGAACGAACCTCCGGCCTTTCAGGCTGGCCACGTCGTCATAGGCGCCTTTCATCGAGCGCTTCGGCAGCTCCACTTTTTCCCGCGGCACGGTCTTGTAGGGAACGAGCTTCAACAGATGTGTGATGCAATTCAGGCGGGCGCGCTTCTTATCGTCTGACCGCAGGATATGCCAGGGCGCGAACTTCGTGTCAGTGTGTTTCAACATCAGGTCACGCGCGCGGGAGTAATCGAACCAGCGGCTGCGTGACGGCAGGTCCATGGGACTGAGTTTCCATTGACGCAGCGGGTCCTTGATGCGTGCCTCGAACCGTCGGCGTTGCTCCTTGTCGCTGACTTCGAGCCAGAATTTGATCAGCGTGATTCCAGCGTTGGTCATGAACCGCTCGACGACCGGGCACAGTTCGAGGAAGTTCCGGTACTGCTCTTCAGTGCAGAATCCCATCACGTGCTCGACGCCGGCGCGGTTGTACCAACTGCGATCAAAGATGACGATTTCACCGGCCGCCGGGAAATGCTGCATGTACCGCTGCAAATACAACTGCGACTTCTCGCGATTGGACGGCGCGGGCAGCGCCACGACACGGAACACGCGCGGGCTGACGCGCTCGGTTATCGCGCGGATGGTTCCGCCCTTCCCGGCACCGTCGCGACCTTCGAATACGATGATGACCCGGAGGCCTTTGTGCTTGACCCATTCCTGGAGCTTGCAGAGTTCGGCCTGAAGCTTGCGCAATTGCTTGTCGTATTTCTTTCGCTTGACCTTCTTCGCTTCGTCTTTGGATTGAGAATTTGGATCGTTCATAAGTTTATGGATTGCCGCTTGGGCCAGCCGAATGATTCTTGTCTGTTGCTGATTGCTCTTCGGGTTGCCATCCGCCGCCGAGCGCACGATAAAGCTGGACGAAGGCAATCCATTCGCCTGAGCGCGTCTGCACTTCGGAGCGCTGTGCGGGATAGAGTTCCTGCTGGGCCTGCAACACCTCGAAGTAACTCGACCTGCCATTCAAATAACGATCGGTCGCGAGATTCACTGCCGAACTCAGTGCCGCGACAGCCTGTGCGCTCCAGAAACTGGCTTCGGCAAGTTTTTCCCTGGAGATCAGCGCGTCGGAAACTTCCCCAAACGCGATGAGGACGTTCTGCTGATATGCCAGCTTCGCTTCGTCGAACCTCGCCTGCGCACCCTTGTACTCGGCGCGGAGACGTCCGCCTTGGAACAGCGGCCCGACGAGTGAACCACCGGCGTTCCATGCGTTGCCGGCGCCCGCGGTGAACGCGTCAAGTTCGGGGCTCACGTGACCCAGAAAAGTTGTGAGGCCGATGCGCGGGAAAAAATTCGCGACTGCAACTCCGATATCGGCGTTCGCGGTCACCAATGATTGCTCGCTCGCAAGGATGTCCGGACGCCGCCGCAGGAGGTCACTTGGAAGCCCGGCGGGAATGCTCAACTGCGGCTGCGGCTGGGTGGTTAGCGAACCGCGCGCGACCGGACCGGGATTGCGTCCCAGCAGGATGTTGATTCGATTCTCCGTGGCCGCAATCTGGATTTCCAATTGCGGAATCACTGCGGCGGCATCAGCCATTGCGGCCATGGCGCGATCAGTTTCCAGCTTGGACGCGATACCGTTAATCCGCCGCTCGTCGAAGATTCGGTGAGTGTCGGCGTAAGCATTGGTTGCAGCGCGCTGAATCGCGAGTTCCTGATCGAGATCGAGCAATTGATAGTAAGATGCCGCGATGTCGCTCACGAGCGAGACCATGACGGCACGGCGGGCCATATCGGATGCGAGAAACTGGGCGCGCGCAGATTCGTTGAGCCGGCGGACTCGGCCCCAGAAGTCCACTTCCCACGTGGCGTTGAGCATGACCGCGGCGGAGCTGATCGCGTCCTCGTGGTCAGCCGGGGCGTTGAATACAGCGTGATCACCGCGCCCGATGTCGCCGGAGTAATTGATCTGCGGAAAGAACGCCGAACGCGCCGCGGTCGCCGAATAGCGCGCCTGTTCAACCCTTGCCGCTGCCCGTTGCAGGTCGTAATTGTTCGTCAGCGCCGTCTCGATCAGTTCCCGCAGTTGCTGGTCGGAGAATACTGCCCGCCATTCCCACTCGGCGATTGAGTTTTCGGTGTTGGTCGCACCAAACCGGAAATTTGCCGGCGTGTTCACTGTGGGGCGCTGATAGTTCGGACCAACAGCGCAGCCGCTCAACAGCCCGAGAACTCCGATGAACGCGAAGCACCGCAGTTTCTGGCAAATCGGTTCAGATGTCGTCTTCTCGTTCATGGTCGGATCTGCGGCCGTGGCGATGAAGGGGAAGGCCGGATTCCCGACGATGGCGCCTGCGCCGCCGCAGCGGGCAGCGAACGTGCCCGGCCAGTCTTGCTGGAAATAGTTTTTCGCGAAGGCGCAGGCACGGAAACCGGCACGACATTCCAGATGTGCTCCGCGTATTCGCGGATTGAGCGGTCGGAAGAGAATTTTCCCATGCGCGCGGCGTTGATGATGGACTTGCGCGTCCATGCTTCGGAATCGCGCCAGAGTGCGTTCACCTGGTCCTGGCAATCCATGTAGGCCTGGTAATCGGCGAGCACCAGGAAAGGGTCGTGATTGAGAAGGTTGTCGACGAGCGGACGGAAAAGTGCCGCGTCGCCGCCAAGTTCGCCCGAGGCGATGAAGTCGAGCACCTCGCGCAATATGGCGTTCTGCTCATAATAGTCGCGCGGACGGTAATGGGATTTGAGGTCACGCACCTGATCGGTGTCGAGGCCGAAGAGGAAAAAGTTTTCTGCCCCGACTTCCTCGCGGATTTCAACATTGGCGCCGTCGAGGGTCCCGATGGTCAGCGCGCCGTTGAGTGAGAATTTCATATTGCCGGTGCCGGAGGCTTCCATGCCGGCGGTGGAAATCTGCTCGGACAAATCGGCGGCCGGATAGACGTGCTGCGCGTTCTTTACGTTGTAATCCGGGAAGAAGACCACCTGCAGGCGCGCGCGCGCGATCGGATCGCGGTTCACGATATCGGCGACAGCGTTGATCAATTTGATGATCAGCTTTGCCATGAAGTAACCAGGCGCGGCTTTGGCGCCGAAGATGAACGTGCGGCTCGGAAAGTCAGCTTGGGGATTGCGCTTGAGCTCGCAGGTAAGCGTGACAAAATGTGAAGCACGTTCAGGTGTTGCCGCTTGTATTCATGCAGGCGCTTGACCTGGATGTCGAAGAGCGATTCGGGATTCACCTTGATCCCCGTGCGTTGCTCGATAAGCGAGGCGAGATCGCGTTTGGCAGCGAGTTTGACTTCGCGCCACGCACGCCTGAAACTCAGTGTCGTCAGCGAACTTTTCCAATTTGCGCAGCCGAGCCAGATCGCGGAGCCAGCCATCCCCGATACGGTCGGTGATGAGCCGCGCAAGGGGCGGATTGCTCACGGCGACGAAGCGCCGCGGCGTGACGCCGTTGGTTACGTTGAGGAACTTCTCCGGCCACAGCTCGGCAAAGTCACGCAGGACCGTTTGCCTGAGCAGATCGGAATGCAGTCTGGCAACGCCGTTGACATGATGGCTGCCGACGGTCGCGAGATTTGCCATGCGCACGAAGCGCTCGCCATTTTCATCGATAAGCGACATGCGCGCGACACGTGCGTCATCGCCGGGATACCTGGCGCGGACCTCGTCCAGGAAACGGCGGTTGATTTCAAAAATGATTTCCAGATGGCGCGGCAGAAGTTGTCCGAAGAGCGGCACGGCCCATTTCTCCAGCGCCTCCGGCAGCAGCGTGTGATTGGTGTAGGCGAAGGTGTTTTGCGTGACGTGCCAGGCGGCGTCCCAGTCGAGTTGGTGTTCATCAACGAGCAGTCGCATCAACTCCGCCACGGCCAGCGCCGGGTGCGTGTCGTTCAACTGCACGGCCCATTTCTCGTGAAACGATCGCCAGCGGGCGGCCGAGCAGCAAGTGAACGCGGATCATGTCCTGCAACGAACAGGTGATGAAAAAGAATTGCTGCTGCAATCGGAGCGCCTTGCCTTGGATCGCTTCGTCGTTTGGATAAAGCACTTTCGTGATGTTTTCCGAATGCATCTTGTCTTCGACCGCCCGGTAATAGTCACCGTGATTGAACGCGGCGAAGTCGAAGGATTCCACAGCTTCGGCTTTCCATAGCCGCAGCCAGTTGCACGTGCCGACGTCATAGCCGAGCACGGGCGTGTCATAGGCAATGCCTTTGACGACGGTTTCGGGAATCCAGCGCACACGATAGCGTCCCTGCTCGTCGGTAGAGGCTTCGGTGCGGCCGCCAAACGGGACATCATAGGCAATTTCGGGCCGCGCAATTTCCCAGGGATTTCCGCGGCGCAGCCATTTGTCGGTGATTTCCACCTGCCATCCGTCTTGAATGGTTTGATCGAAAATCCCGAACTCGTAACGGATGCCATATCCGATGGCGGGAAGTTCGAGGGACGCCAGTGAATCGAGAAAACACGACGCGAGCCGGCCGAGGCCGCCGTTCCCGAGGCCCGGCTCTTCCTCCTGCTCGAGAATCTCGTCGAGGTTCAAGCCGAGTTCGGACATTGCCTGTCGCGCGGGTTCGGTGATGCCGAGGTTGAGCAGGTTATTGGCGAGATGTGGTCCAGGGAGGAACTCGGCGGAAAGATACGCGACGACGCGGGTGTTCTGTTCGGCGTAACTGGTGAGCGTGCGAACGCCTTGCTTGAGCACGCGATCCCGCACGGTCAAGGCGAGCGCGGTGTAAGCGTCGTTAGGTGTCGCGACGATTGGCGTTCGCCCCAGGCTGCAAAACAGATTGTCGAGGAACGCCTGTTTCAGTTCGTCCACGCTGCAGCCGGTACGGACGTCGGTGGCGGAGAGCGATTCGGACGATCTCATCGCGGTGGTTTTGCGGTTAGTTGACATAGATGCGTTGCCTCCACGGGTTCTTCATCAATCAAAGAGGGAATAAACCATGCCGAGCTGGATGCGCCAGACGTCGCCTGTGGCATGGCTCTGGGTTTCTTTTCTGCCATAGAGTCCTTCGAGACCAACGCTGAGGTGCTTGCGCATCTGCCAGACGAGGTTCAGACTCGCGTAGTGCGTCTGATAGTACGCATCCGGTCCTTGCGGACCCTGGTTGTCGATATCGACGAACCCATAGCTAAGCGTGGACCGGAATGAGTCCGACCACTGATGCGTGTAACCGGCTGTCGCGGCAAAACAAGGGAGTGCGTGCAGGTTGCCCGCTGCGTCGTACGCGGCGTCATTGTTCATGAAGTCGTCGTTGATGTAGCGGAAAATGCCTTCACCATAAGTCAGCTGCGCCTGGAGAGAATCGCGCTGAAAAACATTGAGGCCCGACGAAAGATTGAATCCCCATCCCCAAACATCCTGGTTGCCGACGCTGGAGCCGCGAGCGCCGATATTTCGGACGACGTTGCCGAGTTGGACATGGCCCCACTGGGAATTTTCCCAGCGAACGTTCATGGCGCAATCCGGGGCGCGATTAGCCTGGTTGATTGAATCGGCTGTACTGTTGCCGTCAACTTCCGCTCCTGGCGCTTCGACGCCGAAGTTCATCTGCCATGCTTCGCAAAAAGGCAGCATATAGCGCACGAGGGGACGCCGGGCGAAGACCGCCCCGTTCGGACCTTCATAGTCCACGGTGTCAGGCCAGGCGTCCGGATCCTCGAAGCAACTGTAGGTGTAACCGGCGGTAAGATTGTAGAATTGTCCGTACATGTGCCGGAGGCGGTATGACATGCCACCGCCCGAACCGAAGAAGTCATTTTCGTAGTAGAACCGGAAATTACCGTCCATCTCAGGGGCGCGGACGTCGGCGCGCAGTTGCGAACCGCGAGCGTTGATGTTGAACTGCTCGCTACCGCCATAAGATGGCTGGCCTTTGACCGGAATCTGCGCTGTGACGAAGCGGTCCGGGTTTCCCGAATTGCGCGAGTCCGATGTCACGTCCAAGCGTGGCTTGGCGTTCAACTTGATCAGCACCGGCGTATTTGGAACCGGAATGAACCCGCGATACTTCGGGTCGAGTGTGTAATCATTGAGTCGCGGCGCGCCTTCCTGCTGATCGTTCATCGCGTGCCGGTCGGCGACGGGATTAGCTGTGCCCACCGTCTGCCCGGTCGCAATTCGCTCCATTGTCTGTACCGACGGTGAAGTTTGCGCGACAGCGTTCGATGTGGCCGCCTTTGCCGCTTCCATCTCTGCAATTTTTCTCTGCATCACTTCCATGTTCTGCTGCATCACCTTCATGGCGGCCTTCAATTGGTCCAATTCGGATATCTGCGCCGAGGCAGAGACGGTGGCCGCTGCCAGGAGCAGCGCACTTAGGCGAAACGAGGTGGTATTCAATTTCATGGGCAGAGTTCAGGGATGGAGATCGAAGTCACTGCGGGTCGTGAGTCTGAACGGTTGAAGGCTGAATTCCCTCGCCAGAGAGCGGAACCGCCGGGTGCGACGCCAACTCCGGACGCGGCGTGGCAGGGACGCGCCTGGTTTTCTTCGCGGCAGTCACCACACGAGCGATGGGTTTCCGCGTCTTGTGTCCAGCCCGAGCGGCCGATCGCCGCACATGGGATTGCCGGGGGCGTTTAAGCCGTTTCTTCGCAGTAGCCGCTCCCGCCGCGAGCCGGACCTGGGCGAGTTTCCGGATTCGCGCGGCGCGTTCAACGGCTGCGGTGAACTTGTCCTCGGCTGCCGCCAGCGATTCTTTGGCTTCGACGAATTCCCGCTCCGCGTGCTTCGCCAGTTTGCGAGTGCGGCGCGCCATCCGTTTCGCCTCTTTTCGGCGACGCCGGGCTGCCTGCGCCTGATCGTCAGCCATCTTCCATCGAGCCTCGGCCCGCGCCAGCCGAACGCGCGCCGCCTGAAACTCGTCGAGGAGCCGTTGCGGGCCTGAGTTGCGTCGGGGCTTTTTCATAATGCGCATGGGATATCAATGAGTCGCGCCGGTCGCGGGTGCTGGTGGCAGCGCGGGCGCGGACGCTTTGGCATGTTTGGATCCAGCGAGTTTCTCTACGAGATAGTACGTCGCGGGGATGAGGAAGATGGCGATGAAACTCGCGGCGGACATGCCGCCGATGACGGCAAAGCCCATGACCTGCCGGGAGAGGGCGCCAGCGCCGCTCGCTGTGGCCAGCGGTACGCAGCCGAGAATGAAAGCGAAGCTGGTCATCAAAATGGGACGCAGGCGAAGCTTGGCGCCCTCGAGCGCCGCGTCCATTAGCGGCTTGCCCTGGTCGTAACCCATCTTGGCAAATTCGACGATGAGAATGGCGTTTTTGGCTGCCAATCCGATGAGCATGACCAGGCCGATCTGCGCGTAAATGTTGATCTCGTAGTGGCCGACCATCAAACCGGCAAATGCGCCGAAGACGGCGATGGGTGTGCCTAGCAGCACGCTGAATGGCAGGCTCCAGCTTTCATATTGTGCCGCGAGGATGAGGAATACGCACAACAGGGAGAAGCCAAAGATGACCATCGGTGATACGCCCTGCGCCGCCTTGTTTTCCTGGTAGCTCATGCCGAGATAATCGAAGCCCATGCCGGGCGGCATGGTTTCTTTGAAGACTCCCTCCATTGCCTTCATCGCCTGCGCTGAGCTGTAGCCGGGCTTGGGAGAGGCGTTGATCTGCGCGCCCTGGTAAAGATTGTAACGCATCGTGAACTCAGGTCCGGTCGTAGTCCGCGCGCGCGTCATCGCGGCGAGCGGCACCATGTTCGTGGCGCTGTTGAGCACGTAGAATTGGCCGAGGTTTTCCGCCTGCGTGCGATAATCTCCTTCGGACTGCACGTACACCTGCCATTGCCGGCCGAAGCGGTTGAAGTAATTCACGAACGCGCCGCCCATGAAGCATTGCATCGTCTGGTAAACGTCCTGCAGCTTCACGCCCTGGCTCAGAACCTGGTCGCGGTCCACGTCCACGAACACCTGCGGCACCGACGGCAGCGCGGTGGTGAACACGCCCGACAGCTCCGGACGTTTACGCGCCGCCTCCATGAATTTCGTGAGGTTCTCCGCCAGGAATGGAAGGCCCTTGCCGGAGCGGTCCTCGAGCACAAAGGTGACACCGCCCGAGGTGCCCACGCCGGGAATCGCCGGCGGCGGAAACGCGAAGCCGACCGCGCCAGGAATTTTGCCCAGCTCCCGATTGAGATGAGTCATGATCGCCTGGTATTTTTCTTCGGGTTTCTTGCGCTTGCCCCATTCCTCGAAGCTGATGAAGAAGAAACTGCTGTAAGTGTTGTAAACGCCGCTCAACATGCTGTAGCCGACGACAGACGAGTAATACTTCACGCCCGGGGTGTTCTTCAGAATCTCCTCAGCCTGCTTGCAGCATCTCGTCGTTGCGCTGAAGCGACGCCGTATTGGGCAGTTGCACGCCGGCGAATACGTAGCCTTGATCCTCATCCGGCAGGAAGCTGGTCGCAATGGATTTGCCCAGCAGCCCCGTGAGCACCACCACGCCCGCGAGCAGCAGCATCGCCACCGCGCTCTTGTGGACGAGAAACTTGCAGACGCCGACGTAGCCGTCGGTTGCCTTGCCGAACCATTTGTTGAACCAGTCAAAGAATTTCTGCAACAGCCCCTTGCGGCCTTTCTTTTTCGGCTTGAGCAACAGGGCGGACAATGCGGGCGAAAGTGTGAGCGCGTTGAACGCCGAGATAATTACCGAAACCGCGATGGTCACCGCGAACTGCTGATACAGTCGTCCCGTGATTCCGGGGATGAACGCCGTCGGAACGAACACCGCCGCCAGAATGATGGCGATCGCAATCACCGGTCCGGAGACTTCCTCCATGCCTTTCAGCGCCGCCTCCTTTGGAGACAGTCCATGCTCGATGTGGTGCTCCACGATTTCGACCACCACGATTGCGTCATCGACCACCAGGCCGATGGCGAGCACGAGACCGAACAGTGAGAGCGTGTTGATCGAAAAACCGAACAGCGGAAAGAACGCGAACGTGCCGATTAGCGATACCGGTACGGCGAGCAGGGGAATGAGTGTCGCCCGCCAGCCTTGCAGGAAGATGAACACCACGATCAGCACGAGCACAATGGCTTCGACCAGCGTGTGCTCGATTTCCACCATGCCTTCGGTCACGGCGAGCGTCGTGTCGAGCGCGACGACGTAATCAAGGTCGGGCGGGAAGCTTTGCTTCAGCTTTGCCATGAGGGCCTTCGCGCCGTCGGCGGCCTCGATGGCATTGGAACCCGGCAACTGGTAAAGAGCGACGAGCGCGCATGGTCCGCCATTCAGACGCGCCAGCATGTCGTAATTCTGCGAGCCGAGTTCGATCCGCGCCACGTCCTTCAAGCGCACAATCGCGCCGTTCGACGCGGCGCGCAGGACGATTTCGCCGAACTCTTGCTCGGTTTCCAAACGCCCTTGCGAGCGCACAGCGTAGGTGAATTGCTGGCCCTTCGGCACCGGTTCGCCGCCGATCTTGCCGGCGGGATTGACGGTGTTCTGCTGCTGAATCGCATTGATGATCTCCGGCACCGTGATTCCCATTTGCGCGAGGCGGTCCGGGCGGACCCAGAGCCGGATGGCATACTGGCCGGCGCCGAACACCGAGACGCTCGCGATGCCCCGCACCCGCGTCATCGCGTCATTGATGTTGATGTAGGAATAGTTCGCCAGGAAGATGTTGTCGTAGGTTTTGTTGGGTGAGTAGAGCGCGAACATGATCAACGGCGAGGACGTGGATTTGATCACCGTGACACCCTGGTTGATCACCGCGGAGGGCAATTGCGAATTGGCCTGGCCCTGCCGCATCTGGGTGAGAATCTGGTCCGTGTTCGGGTCGGTTTTGACATCGAAATCCACGGTCAGTTTCATAGAGCCGTTGTTCGCGTTGAGCGAATACATGTACTCCATGTTATCGACGCCAGACATCTGCTGTTCGATCGGGACGGCGACGGAATTCTGGACCGTGAGCGCGTCGGCGCCGGGATACGTGGCGTTCACCTGCATCTGCGGATCGGCGATGTTCGGGAACTGGGCGATCGGCAGGCGACTCATCGCGACGATGCCCATAAGCACCATCAGAATGGAAATCACCATCGCGACGATGGGGCGGTTGATGAAGAATTTTGCCATGGCCGGCTACTTGGTCTCGGGTTTGGCTTCCGCGGAAGCGCCGACCGGCTTGGGATTGACGAGCGCGCCGTCGCGGACTTTTTGCACGCCTTCAAAGACGACTTTGTCACCGGGTTTCACCTCGCCTTTGATCACCCAGTTATCCCCGAACCACTCGCCGGTTTCCACAGGCTTGATGCTAACCTTGTTGTCCGCACCGACTATGGCGATGAGCGACCGTCCCTGCATGTCAGTCACCGTCCGCTGCGGCACGAGCAAAGCATTGGTCCTGACGCCAATCTGCGCCCGGATGCGAACGAACATTCCAGGGATGAGCAACTGTTCCGGATTCGGAAACTCGCCAGCCATCCGCACCGTGCTGGTCTTAACATCGATCTGGTTGTTCGCGAACTTCACCTTCCCCTTGTGCGGATAGGTCGCGCCGGTGGAGAGAATCAGTTCCAGATCCGGCACCGCGTCGCCGGAGCGGAGCGTCTTGCCTGCGGCCAATTGGGCTTGTTGAAATTCGGTCATGGATCGTTGCGACACCGAAAAATAGGCCCGCATCGGATCGACCGTCGTCACCGTGGTCAAAGGTCCGGTGTTCGGTCCGACGAGATCGCCGATCTGTCCCGACGCCAGTCCTGCAACGCCGTCCACGGGCGAGGTGATCTTGCAGAATTCGTAGTTCAGCCGCGCTTCCTCGGCGGCGGCTTTGGCGCCGATATTGTTCTGAATCGCGTCCTCCAGTTCCTGCCGGCTGACGGCCTGGGTCTGGGCGAGCGGAGTGAGGCGCGCCACGTCCTGTTCGGTCTTGGTGACTCTTGCCATCGCTTGATCGTAGGCCGCTTTGTAGGTGCGGTCGTCGATCTGAAAGAGCAAATCGCCCTTCTTTACGAGCCTGCCTTCCGCGTAAGCCCGTTCCATCAGGTAGCCGGAAACCTGGGCGTTGATCGTGGCATTGACATCGGCCTCGAGTGAACCCACCCATTCGCGGTACGTCGGCACATCCTTCTGTTCGACCAAAACGACTTCAACGTCAGGGACTGCGACTTGACTCGAATCGCTCTTCTTTTCGCAGCCGGAGAGCAATACCAGCGACGCCATTGAGAAAGCCGACATCCACTTTGTGGAGAAAGGACATCTAGTCATAACGTTTTCAGCTGCGAAGGGATATTGCAGGAGCGACATCTGAGTCTTCGAACCAGCCAGTAGTTGCGGCATCTGGACGGCACGGTCAGGAATTCGCCGGGTACGATCGTTTGCTGCTTCACGCCGAGCATGACTTGCAGGTTGGTGGCTATTTCCGCCGTCCCCCAAAGGAAGGATTGCGGCACCCTGTTCTCATTCGGAGAAAAGGATGGCGTCCGCCCCGAGGGGGGCGCTTGTGTCGGAACCAACTGATTCGTCATAATTCGAGTACGCTCGACTCGCCATGGTCACAAGTGACTGCGGCGCGCCGGAAAATTCCAAGGCGTCGCTCGCGATCCATTCACAGCGAGGAGTGCTCTAGGGTTCAAAAAGCACGCAACCCCCAAAGGCTTGAAGCGTGCCAAGGAAGAACCGCATGTCGATCCCGCCGCTATTGCGCTTGGCTACAGGCGATTTAGATCAAATCACTTTGCAGGAGGCGGCGATTATTGGAACCAGCGAAGATTGGATGTCGTCCTTGGGTCGGCATTCCGTCCCGCGACTATTCCGGGAGGAACTGTCCCGCAGGAAATCTCTTCAAGCGAATACGCGCTTGAGAACGGGCGAAAACTCCTGATAACAAGTACGTAGAATGGATTTGCGCTTAAGAGGCTGATTTGTCATGATGCTGCCGCTTCACCTCACTGAGGCGAACGCAAAACACGCAGCTCTGGGTTTCATCCGCACCTCGAATACCGGTGCGGATCAGGGGAGTGGTTGCAGAGGATTGGTAATGGACGGCTGCTCGTGGGCAGAGGTTTGTGAAAATGATTCTCGACGTCGGGGTGTTTGCAGCGACGGTGCTATTGATGGTGACGGTAGGAACGGAGCTGCAAATCAGGCAATTCGCGGAACTTGTGCACCTGCGAAAGCGGGTTCTGTTTTCTGTTCTGTTCTTCCCTTTGGTTGTTTTGCCGGTGTTTGGATATTTTCTCACCCGAATGCTGGCGCTTCCGGCGCACCTGGCCGCCGGTATCCTGCTGCTGGCGGCGTGTCCTGTCGGTGACATTGCCAACTTTTACGTTCTTCTGGCCCGGGGAAACCTGGCGCTGACCGTAACGATGAACACGTTGACCTGTCTGCTCGCTGCGTTGACCATGGGAGCTGTGTTCTGGGTTTACGAACATTGTCTGCCGACACCGTTTGAATTCGCGGTTCCGCCCGAAACGCTCGTCATTCGGATGACGCTGATGGCGGCATTGCCCGTGCTCGCCGGCATTTCGCTCCGCAGGTTCGCGCCGAAGTTCGTTGAGAGGCGTGCCAACACTCTGCGCAACATCAGCTTTGCCGGCATAGGCTTCGTCCTGATTTACATCTTCGTCACGCAACGGGAGCGCGTTGCCGCGGAATGGCTGCAGTCTTCAATCGTGTCGGCGATCTTCATGTGCCTCGCCATGCTGTCCGGTTTCCTGTTCGCTGGTGTGCTCCGACTCAACGCGCGCGATGGTTTTACGACCGGGGTGCTTTTTGCTGTGCGAAACGTCGGACTTGCCCTGGCCATTGCGGTGACCTTGCTGGGCCATGTGGAGTACGCGGTGTTTGGCGCTGTTTATTTTCTGACCGAAGTGCCGGTGCTGCTCGCCGCGGTGGCCATTTACCGCCAGCTCGCCCGAAAATTTTCCGGTATGACCTCGAACGTGCAAACTGTTGAATCCAGCCTATGAGCGCCGGGAGATCAAACGAGCAGGCGGCTGGCGAAGCCGAACTTTCGTTCGAAACGTTGATGGGTGGGATATTAACCCGGTTTCTGAATCTGCCGGTCTCCCAAATCGACAAGGACATTGAGAATTCCATCGGTCGCGTGGCGGAATTCATGGGCCTCGATGAAGGACTTCTCGTTCAGTGGACCGCCGATCCGAGCCAGGCGCGCCCCACTCATTTCTGGACGATCGCAGGATCACTTCCAGCCCAAAATGGTTCTGGTACGGTCGCTGTTCCCTGGGTTCACTCGCAGTTGCTCCTGGGAAAAGTCACCGCGATTGCCCGGGCTGCAGATTTGCCGTCTGAAGCCGCTGCGGATCGAGAATTCTTGCAGCAGAGCGGAAGGAAATCGCTCATTGCCGTGCCGATCAAGATCGGGGGCGCAGTCATTGGCGGGCTGGCATTCGCTACACTTCGGACAGAGATGCAATGGTCCGCTGGACTGATGCGACGCCTGAAACTGGTGGCGGAAATTTTTGCCGGCGTTCTTGAGCGGAAGAAGCGAAATCTTGAACTGGATATCCAGCTCCAATTCGAATCGCTTTTAAAGGAAATCTCCTCGCGCTTCGCCAACGTTCGCGCTGATCAGGTGCAGTCCACGATTGAAGAGGCTCAGCGATTGTGTTGTGAAAGCCTTTGCCTGGATCGTTCCAGCCTCTTTCAGTGTTCCGCCGCGGACCCGGGCACCATGCTGCTAACGCATCTTTACCAGCGCCCAGATTTGCCTTACCCGGTGTTGAAGAGGCAGGATCCAGTCTCCAAGGCGGAAAGCTACTGGCGTCTATCGGAACCTGGGTATTTGGGAGAGTACACGCGCATTGATTGCAAGGAGATGTATCCCTGGTTTTATGAACAACTCCGACACGGCAAAACCGTTGTCGTTCCAGACCTTCAGGCTCTCGGCGATGAAGCGGCGACAGACAAAAAGAACCTCTCCTCTTTTGGAACCAAGTCATCCGTAGTGGTTCCGCTGTTCGCTGGCTATGAGTGGCTCGGGATTCTTACCTTTGGAGCCGTGTCGCAGCGGCGTGACTGGACCGAGAGCCTGGTGAGCCGCTTTCAGTTCCTTGCAGATCTCTTTACCAATGCCCTGGCGCGGAAACAGGCCGACGAAGCGCTATGCGAGAGCGAGAACCGTTATCGGGGCATTTTTGAAGCAGAATCGGACGGCGTACTGGTGGGAGATTTGGGGAGCGGCATGTTTCTGGACGCCAATGCCGCGGCGCAGAAGATGTACGGATACACCCGCGAGGAGTTTCTGGGCCTCAAACTCGAGGACATCTCGGCCGAGCCGAATAAGACGCTGAAGTCGGTTGCCGCCCGCGAGATGCATGTGCCATTACGCTGGCACCGTCGCAAGGACGGCAGCGTCTTCCCAGTCGAAGTGTCGGCCAATTTCGTTACGCACGGCACGAGATCAATTTACGTCGGCGCGATTCGCGATATATCGGAACGTAAGCGCACGGAAGACGCGCTGCGAGAAAGCGAAGAACGGCTGACGCTGGCGACGGAGTCGGCTGGTGCGGGTCTCTGGAGCGTCAAGTTGGAAACGGAGGAGGTGTGGCTTTCCCCGCGCATGCGTGAACTGCTCCAACTTACTGCTGACGAGGAAATCAATTATCTAACTCTGATTCGAGCGGTCCATCCAGCCGACCGTGACCAGCTTCTCCGGGCCTCGCGCGGTACAGTGGAAGAAGGCAAAGAATTCGTATTGGAACACCGCGTTCCGCTCCCCGACGGCAAGGAGCGCTGGATCATTGCCCGCGGTCGCTTGCACTGCGACGCTGCCGGCAAACCCGACCGGCTCATGGGCGCGTCAACTGACATCACGCATCGCAAGCTGGCGCAACAGCGCATCAGGGAGTCTGAACAGCGCTTCCGCCAGCTCGCCGAAAATATCCGCGAAGTGTTCTATGTCATGGATCCACGCATCCCCGCGATGGAATACGTCAGCCCGGTGTACGAGGAAGTCTGGGGCCGTTCGTGCCAAAGCAGGTACGACAATCCGCTGGCGTTTCTCGATGCGGTGCATCCGGAGGATCGTGAACGGGTGCGGCAGGCGTTCGCAACCGCGTCCACCGCAGCCACCGTAATGGATCTGGAATACCGGATTATCCGACCGGACGGTTCAATCCGGTGGGTGCGCGACCGGGCATTCCCTGTCCTTGATGAATCCGGCACAGTGACGCGTCTCACCGGACTCGCGGAGGACATCACGGAGCGAAAGGGGTTGGAGCAGGAATTGAACGACAAGCTGGACGAACTGGAAGCGGCGCGGGACGATTTAAAGAATTCCAACGACTCCCTTGAGATCGAACGCACCCGGTACCGGGAACTGTTCGAGTCGGCGCCGGACGCCTATTGTGTGACGGATCTGAAGGGCGTGGTGGTGGAGGCCAATCGCGCCGCGGAAGATCTCTTCAATTTCAGCCGGGCCGAACTCCTCGGCAATCCCTTGGCGATTTTTATTTCCATGCCCGACCACCAGAGCTTCTTCTCTCAATTGAATGGGCTGGCCAAACGGGGCCTGCAATCGGTGGCCCGCTGGGAGATGGACATCCAGCCCGTTAAAGCCGCCCCCTTGCCGGTCGCAGTTACGGTCGTTGTCGCTCGCGACGCCCATAACCAAACCATTGGCTTGCGCTGGCTCTTTCGGGACATCACGGAGCGAAAGTTGGCTGAAAGCCGATTGCGGGAAAGCGAGGCGCGGTTCCGGACCGCCGCCGATTCAGCACCGGTGCTTATCTGGATTTCAGGAACGGACAAACTGTGCACCTTCTTCAATCAAACGTGGTTGGATTTCACTGGACGCACGGCGGAACAGGAAATGGGTGACGGCTGGACAACGGGGGTACACCCGGAGGATCTGCCAGGTTGCATGAAGACCTACGACGAATCCTTCGCTGCGCACCGGCCGTTCACGATGCAATACCGTCTCCGCCGGCACGACGGCGAATACCGGTGGCTCCTCGATCACGGTGTGCCGCGTTATGAAGCTGACGGGAGCGTTCGCCGGTTTCATTGGTTCCTGTTCCGACATGACGGAAGTGACGCTTGCCGTCAAGGCGCTGGAGAAGAGCGAAGAGCGCTTCCGCCAGATTGCGGAGAACGTCAGCGATTTCATTTGGGAAGTCGATGCCAACGGCCTGTACACCTACACCAGCCCATCGGTGGAGCGTATTCTGGGCTACGCTCCGGACGAACTGGTCGGCAAAATGCATTTTTATGATCTGTTTGTGCCTGAGACGCGTGAACAGATGAAGGCGGCAGCGTTCCAAATGTTTGCAGGGAAGCAGGTCATTCGCGATTTTCCAAATCTGAACGTCTGCAAGCCAGGAGAGAGGGTTTATCTCGAAACCAGCGGGGTGCCGATCCTGGATGCGGCGGGGAATCTCGTCGGTTACCGCGGCGCGGACCGGGACGTCACCGAACGCAAGCAGGCTGAGGCAGCATTGCATCATTCGTGGTCGGAAATCCATCGCCTCAAAGACCGGTTGCAGGCGGAGACTGAATACTTGCGAACTGAAATCAAGGTCACCCAGTCGTTTGGTGAGATCATCGGCCAAAGCGAGACGGTTAAGCAGGTGCTGCACAAGATCGAACGGGTAGCCCCGGTCGAAACCCCTGTGCTGATCACGGGAGAGACGGGCACTGGAAAGGAACTCATCGCCCGGGCGATTCATCGGCTGAGCCACCGTGGCGAGCGCGCGATGATCAAGGTCAACTGCGCGGCTTTGCCTTCGGCGCTGGTTGAGAGCGAACTGTTCGGCCGGGAACGGGGTGCGTTCACGGGCGCGATGACCAGCCAGGCGGGACGGTTTGAGGTGGCGGACGGATCAACGATCTTCCTCGACGAAATCGGCGATCTTTCACCGGACATTCAGGCCAAGCTGTTGCGCGTGCTTCAGGAAGGCGAGTTTGAACGTTTGGGCAGCCCGCGGGTGCACAAGGTAAACGTCCGCTTGATTGCCGCCACCAATCGCGATCTGGTGGAAGGCGTTCGGAATGGAAGCTTTCGCCAGGACCTTTACTATCGACTAAGCGTGTTCCCGATCCACGTCCCGCCCTTGCGCGAACGCGCCGAGGACATTCCGGCGCTGGTGTCCGCGTTCGTCACGGAATTCGCCTCGCGCATGGGCAAGAAGATCACCAAGCTCCCTCGGCGAAAGATGGATGTCTTGCAGCACTACTCCTGGCCTGGAAACATTCGGGAGTTGCGGAACGTGCTCGAGCACGGAGTGATTCTGAGCACCGACGAAGTGCTGCGACTTCCGCCATTGACTGACCCGCAGCAGCCTGCGACGCAGCCAACCACGCTGGCCGATTTGGAACGCGAGCACATTCTCAGAACTTTCGAACGTACCGGTGGGCGCGTTAAAGGTCCACGCGGGGCCGCGAATTTGCTTGGGATTAATCCAGGTACCTTATATTCCAGAATGCGAAAACTGGGTATTCCTAATCGGCGTCAACAGGATGATAGGTAAACCAAAGGATGGAATATCATCCTTTTTGCGGTCAATGCTAAGTCGGCATGCCGACCTTATTACTGTCTTTAAGTCGCTTCTGTGGTGTCGGGTTAAAACTGTCAGCAGGGATTTCATTGGACGTTGGCACGATTCCCGCCCTTGCTGGGCAGTGGTTTTCGCAACCCTAAAACTACTTCCGTCAGTGAAACAGAGCGAACAGGTGCTGGGCATCCTCCGCTACGTCCGAGATTTGACCCGGACGCGACCGAGCTGTCTCGGCTGTTGGCTCGATGATGGTGGCTATCTCCAAAGGCCGATCACATACGCCGAGCAATGGGAATCAGAAGATGCGCTGCACCACCATCTGCGATCCGACCTCTACACGCGCGTGCTTGTTGCCATGGAATTCTCGAATGAGCCTCCAGAAGTTCATTTTCACTTTGTCAGCGAGTCGAAGGGCATAGAGCTAATCGAAGAGTTGCGCGCGTCGGGGAAAGCAGAACCAATTACGAGGAACTAGTTATGACAAACAACACACTCGATCCGTCGGTCGTGGAGCGGTTATGGTTCGAAACGTTGATAGCCGACCTATCAACGCGTTTCGTCAATCTCCCGGCTACCTTGGTGGATTCGTCCATCGAAGATGTCCAACGCCTTCTCTGCGAACGGCTCGACTTGGATCGCTCCACCCTGTGGCAAGAATCCGAAGACGAGCCGGGAGGAATGTTGTTGACTCATCTTTACGAGCGAACCAACGGTGAACTCGCGACCAGACAGATGCAGCCCGGACTCTTTACGAACGGTACTTCAACGGTCGACCAACCGGCGGCGGCTACCAACCAGACGCGCATCAGTGCGAGCACCGTTCTTCCCTGGACTCTGGCGCGAATCCAGCGCGGCGAAACGGTCGTGATTTCCGCGCTTACCGAGCTACCGAAGGAAGCCGCGACCGACCGCGAAACGTTCCGCCGCTACCGGACACGATCGACTGTGGCAGTACCGTTATCCGTCGCCGGTGAACGGCTGGGGTTCTTGACGTTCGTTGCCATGGATGAGGAAAGGCGATGGAGTGATGATCTCGTTCGACGATTTCAACTAATCGGCAACTTGATGGCGAACGCGCTCGCCCGTAAGCGCGCCGATCTCGAGCTGCGCGACAGCAAGGAACGATTGCGGCTGGCAATCGAAGTCGCGGGCGCTGGTTCGTGGATGATCGAACCCGGCAGCGACCGCGCCTGGGTGACCAACCGAATACGGGAACTGTTCCAATTTGTTCCGGAGGAGAAACTGACCTATCAGAGTTTTCTGCAGCGGATTCACCCTGAAGATCGCAAGCGGGTCCAGGACGCGGTGCAACACGCGCTCGAGTCTGGTGGACCTCTTGCAGTGGATTATCGGCTCGCGCTCCCTGATGGAACCGCCCGATGGATTTCCTCGCGCGGCGGCTGGGATCCCACCGTAACGGGGCAGACCACTCGCCTGATGGGAGTTTCGCTGGACATCTCTGAACGAAAATCGGGAGAAGAGAAATTGCGCAAATCACTCGCCGAAATCGAAGCCTTGCGCGACCGCCTGCAGGTCGAGAACGATTATGTCAGAGCGGAATCCAAGGTGGGCAAATCAATCGGGGCCATTACCGGGCAAAGCCCGGCTATCCGGAAGGTGCTCTATCAAGTGCAGCAGGTCGCGCCCACGGATTCGACTGTGTTGATTTCGGGTGAAACCGGGGTGGGCAAGGAACTTTTCGCCGAGGCCATTCACAGCTTGAGTCCGCGCAAGAACAGGATGCTGGTAAAAGTGAATTGCGCCGCACTGCCGCCGCCACTGGTCGAAAGTGAATTGTTCGGTCGGGAAAAAGGCGCTTATACCGGCGCCCTCGCGCAGCAGCACGGCCGATTCGATCTTGCCGATCAGTCCAGCATTTTCTTGGACGAGGTCGGAGAACTGTCTCTTGAAGCGCAGGCCAAGTTGTTGCGCGTCCTGGAGGAAGGTAGCTTCGAAAGGCTCGGCAGCCCGCGCACCATCAAGGTCAATGTGCGCCTGATTGCCGCGACGAATCGTGACCTGGCTGAGGAAGTCCGCAAGGGAAGATTCCGCCAGGACCTCCTGTATCGGCTTAACGTTTTCCCCATCAGAGTTCCCCCGTTGCGCGAACGGCCGGAAGACATCCCGCAGTTGCTGTGGACATTCGTGGAGGAATTCTCGGAAAGGATGGGGAAGAAGATTACGCAGATTCCGCGCAATACCATAGAGAAGCTGCAGCGCCACTCCTGGCCCGGCAACGTGCGCGAATTGCGGAACGTAGTCGAGCGAAGCATGATTGTCAGCTCTGGGGAAACCCTGCGAATCAGCCCGCTCCAGGAACTGCTGAGGACCAACGGCAAGCCTCTCACGCTCGCAGATTCCCAACGCGAGCACATCTTGCGAGTTCTGGAACAGACGCTTTGGCATGTGAAAGGCCCTCACGGTGCTGCCGAGCAGCTCGGATTGAAGCCCTCCACGCTATATACGCGGATGCAGAAGCTGGGTATCCCGAACCGCCATCAGAGGACGGCATTTGCACCATAGGGCGGCATGCCGTCCCTTATTTCCGGCCGTCGAAGAGACCCGTGGTGGTCGATCGTTGGAATAACGAGTTTGCCATCATCTTATTGCACAATGCAATTCTTGTTCCGCTCTCTCGTGGCACGGTTCTCGCAAGAGGGCACTCGTGGTTGTATCGACGCTACGACTTTTTCCGACGCGCGAGCATCGACGTCATGTCCTCAGCGTTCTGCGCTCCGTTCAGGGCCCAACCCAGGCGCGACCGCACTGCGTGAGCTGCCATCTTTTCGAGGAAGACGGGTACGACGAGGCAATTCTGTACATGGAACAATGGGATTCCGAACTTGCCCTGCGCCGTCATGTCCGATCCGAACTCTACGGTCGAATTCTCGCCGCGGTTGAATTGTCTCGCGTGCCACCCGAGTTCAATTACTACTACGTGGCCGAGACGCGCGGGATGGAGCTCATCGAAGCGATGAGAACAGGGTCGTTACCCGAAGGAGAGAACGACGAGTTGTGACAAGGGATATGAGCGCCGAAATCGTGAGTGTCGCTGACGGGATCCTGACCGTCCGGTTCGCCGGGAAACTGAACGAGTCCGAAGTTTACCGACCGGCCTTTGGGGTGTTCAATCGCTGCAACAAGGTCCGCTTACTGATCTTGGCCGAGAATTTCCAGGGTTCGGAGCGGGCGGGCGCATGGGGTGACCTTTCGTTTCAAGTCAAACACGACCGGCAGATCGAACGCATGGCGATCGTTTGCGATGAGATGTGGGAGAGTTTAGCGCTGCTGTTCGCCTCGAAAGGTTTCAGGAAATTCCCGATAGAATACTTTCCATCCCCTGTGATCGATCGCGCGCGCACCTGGCTGGCAGAACAGGAATGTTCTGGCTCCAACAAGGCCTGAACCGCCGTTACAACCTATGCTCACTTCTTTCCTATATAAAATTGCCCATGGTCTCCATGGCGAACTCCCGGAACGGCAGAATCGAAGCGGTTCCTCCCTTCGGCGCTGTTGTTCCGGGACACCCGACGAGATGAAAATGCGCCGACGACGGACCACCCGCTCGTTGATGGAGAATTCGGTACCGGCGCGACACGACGGCGGCAAATGACTCTGGACAGCATCACCAAACCAAAATGCCCATGAAATCAACACCTTTGAAATTTATCGTCCTTGCCTTGGCCGCGCCATTATGCGCGCTCAGCTCCTGTTCGACTCAATCAACGGAGAAAAAGGAATCCCCTCCTCAGATGTCGCAGAACAAGATAACCTGGCCGGACGGATCGCGCGGTGCAGTCGTCGCTAATGAGGTAACAACCACTGCCACGGTTCAGTCCATCAATGCTGCCGAGCGCAAAGTCGTGCTCCGCCGCGAGGACGGCACTCTTAGCACATACACCTGTGGTCCGGACGTCCGCAATTTCAACCGAATTGAAATCGGCGATCACGTCAAAGTCACGGTCGCGGAGGAACTGGCCGTGGTCCTCGCCAAGGGTGGGCTCCCGCCCGCTTCGGGTGCGTCCACAGCGATCGTTCGTTCGCAGGAGGGCGCCAAGCCAGGTGGCCGGATCGTTGACACGACTGCCGTAATTGCGCGTGTCACGGCCGTGGATGCCACCGCGCGCATTGTTACTCTGCGTTTGCCGGATGGGACCGATCACAAAGTAAGGGTCGGTCCGGATGTCAGCCTGACCAATGTCAATCCCGGCGACGATGTGGGCGTGCGCCTCACGCAGGCGCTGATTATTGCCGTGGTCAAGCCTTAAAACCCAATGCCGATCGAGCTTCAAATCATTCGAGCCCGGGAATTCATCCGTCTCGGCGCGCATGATCGTTTCGACCTGGCTGCGAGCAAGGCGGCGCTGGCGCATTTGGTTAACGCATGTCGGAAGCGCCGGATCAACCAGGCGCTGCTGGATTTACGTGCGGTGCAGCCTGGACCAACTCCGATATTCTCAGCCAGGGATCTCACGGCGCTGGTGGGCACATTTCGTGAAATCGGATTCAGCACGGATCAACGGCTGGCCGTTCTGTACACGTCCGACCCGCACCGTCGTGCCCGGCTGTTTGCTTTTTTAAGCATGCTGCACGGCTGGAACGTCGCCGCTTTCGAACGATTTGAAGACGCGGTAATCTGGCTGGCGGAAGAAGACACTCTCGATCTCGAAAGTTGCGCCAAAACGAGCGCCGTTCCGATAAAGACCGCTCCCGCGCATCGCGCCCGGGCTTCCGGCCACTTTCGGCTTCGAAGAGAAATCTACTGATGAGCATCCGCATCACACCCTGGAACGAGGGTGCCGGCTGATCTGACTATGCTGACGCTGAAGGCGACGGGATAAGTTTGCTGCACGATGCGCGGCATTGAACGCGCCATATGCAGATATTGTGTCGATCGTAACTCCAACGGATTTGAATGCCCATTTCGACTTGCAGGTCCATGGCAAGGATACAGCGATACTGCGGTTGAGCGGTTGTTTAGACGCGCGCTCCACGGCGCGTTTGTGGCGCGAGATCGATGCGGCGCTGCAAAAGAATCCGCCAGCGAAGCTTGAAGTCGACGCGTCAGGCGTCGAACGTTGTGATGGTGCCGGTCTGGCGTTGCTGCATTTCTTGAGTCTCGGCGGGATGCTGCGCTCCGGCGTCAGCGCGATCGTGAAGGGGTTGCGGCCGGAATTCCTGAATCTCTTCCAAAATTTCACGGCAGAGGATTATCGTGCGAACCGCCCTCAACCCGACACTCGCGCTTCGGTGCTCGATGAGATTGGTCTCGCAACGCGCAGAAGCGGCACTGACCTGCGCGAACAGATTGCGTTCATCGGTGACGTGACAGCAGGGCTGGCTGCCAGCCTGCCGCGAGCGAAGGCCATGCGTTGGGGAGAAGTGTGCCGCGTGTTCGAGAGCGCTGGAGTGAACGCTCTGCCGATTGTTTCTTTAATCAGTCTGCTGGTCGGGTTGATCATCGCGTTCGAAGCTGCAGCCCCGTTCGCGATGTTTGGAGCGCAGATCTTTATCGCCAATATGCTCGGCATCATCATGGCCCGGGAATTGAGCGGCCTCATTACCGGCATCATTCTTGCCGGCCGATCGGGTTCCGCGTTCGCCGCCGAGTTGGGCACCATGAAGGTGAACGAGGAACTGAACGCGTTGGAGACAATGGGCCTCAACCCGGTTCGTTTCCTGGTAATCCAGCGCATTGTCGCGGGAATCCTGCTCACGCCGCTTTTGACAATCTATTCCATCTTCGTCGCCATCCTCGGCGGCGTGCTGGTCATGCTCGCGATGGGTTTCCCGCTGACAACGATCTACAATCAAATGGCGCAGTCGCTGCACTGGACCGACATTCTCATCGGCGTCGCCAAAGGCGTGATCTTCGGGGCCTTGATAGCCGGTGTTGGATGCCTGCGCGGTCTGCAAACGAAAAGCGGTCCGAGCGCTGTCGGGGAATCCACCACGCGCGCGGTGGTCGCCGGCATCCTGCTTATTATCATCGCCGATGCCGTCGTGGCGGTGCTGCTGTATTACCTGAAGCTGTGATGGCCAATAGCATGAACACGTCTGATGACATCGTGATTGCAGTGAAAGCCCTCAGGATCGGTTACGGCGACAAGGTCCTGATGGAAAAACTGGATTTCGACGTCCACCGTGGTGAGGTGTTCGTTGTTCTCGGGGGTTCAGGCTGTGGCAAGAGCACGTTGCTCAAACACCTCATTGGATTGTATCCACCCATTGCGGGCGAGATCTGGTTCGGCCCGGAAAATTTTGCAGCGGCGCAAGGCAGGGATCGAATGCGCATCCTGCGAAGGTTTGGCGTGATGTACCAGAGCGGCGCGTTGTTTGGCTCGATGACGGTTCTGGAAAATGTGCGGTTGCCACTTGACGAGTTTACCGAGTTGCCGCCTGAGGCGAAGGAATTGATCGCATTGGCCAAGCTGAAGCTGGTGGGGATGGAGTCTGCGGCGGGAAAAATGCCGGCGGAATTGAGCGGTGGAATGCAGAAGCGCGCGGCAATTGCCCGGGCAATGGCGCTCGATCCAGAAATTCTCTTTCTCGACGAACCGTCAGCCGGGCTGGATCCGATCACGTCCGCCGGACTGGACGCTTTGATACGAGACCTTTCCCGCAATCTCGGGATCACCTTCGTCGTGGTGACGCATGAGTTGCAAAGCATCATGGCAATTGCAGACCGAGCGATCATGCTCGACGGCCCCAGTAAAAAAATCATTGGCGAAGGCCGGCCGCAGGATTTGCGGGACCATTCGCCCAATCGCTGGGTCCGACAATTTTTCAATCGCCAGGCCGAGCTGCCCAAAGAAGCGGATCCCGCCCATTGAGGAGCCATTATGAGCGCAAAGATTAACAACACAAAAATCGGAATCTTCGTGTTGGCGGCAATCACCCTGCTGATCGCAGGCCTGCTGGCGTTTGGCGCGAAGAGTTACCTTCAAAAGAAATCGTTGTTCGAAACGGCCGTTACTGGTGACGTGTATGGATTGTCGGTCGGCTCGCAAGTTCAATTGCGCGGCGTCCCCATCGGCCAGGTTAGGCGAATTGATTTTGTCTGGAACATTTATCCCCGCTCGCAGTCGGGCGTCATCATCGTCGAGTTTGAAGTCGATTCAAACATCCTCCCGGCCGAACGGGGCTCAAGCGAGAAACAAGTTGTGGAAATCGCGACGCGGAGGGGGTTGCGCGCGCTGGTAAAGAGCCAGGGCATTACCGGCACGAGCATGTTGGCGCTTGAGACGCTTGATCCGGACAATTATCCGGCGCCTCCGATTGATTACAAACCGCGACACAATTACATCCCCTCAGCACCCGCACAGTTCACGCGCATGTTGGAAGCGATTGAAAAATCTCTTGAGAGCATACAGCAAATGGACTTCTCCGGAATGGGCCGCGGCGTCACCAACGCGCTCGGCGGAGTGGCGGCCTTCACCGAAAAGCTCAACGAACTAGACCTAAAGGCAGTTTCCACAAACGCCAGCGCGCTGCTGGTGGATTTGCGCGGCAGGAGTTCCGACATCCAGATCACTCTGAACGAAATACGAGAAACGCTTCAGTCCATGAAGCTTGGAAATGTCAGCAGTAATGCTGATCGGTTGCTGACGGGGCTGCAGGACAGCAACACAAGACTGCAGACGGTACTCGATCATGTGGGCGAATTGCCATTGCAGGAAGCAGTCGTCGATCTCAGACAGGCGTTGCAGGATCTTAACCTCGTGCTGGTCGAGCTGCAAAAATATCCTTCGGGTTTTATCTTCGGGAAGCCACCACAACCGGCCAAATCCCTGGCCGCTCCGCAGAAATAAATTCGATCATTTTCGCTTTATGAGCACTCGATTGAAAATTCTTCCGTTCACGGCTAGCAGCCGCAACGTGCGCCCTCGCGTTAGCGGGTTGTTTGTCTCGCCCCGCGTTGGTGCGACAGGATTTCGCGCTGCAAACGCCGCCAACTGCGAAAGCCGGCAGAGGCGAGGGCGTGCTGCTCCTCCGCTGGTGCGAAGCATCGCCGCCGTTCGATGGGCGGGCGTTTGTGTATCGGACCGGTCCGAACGCGTACGAAATGGATCCTTATGCCGGATTCATTGTGCCAGCCGGACGCGCGGTCGCAGGGCCCGTGCGCGCGTATTTGCGGGACTCGGGCGCTTTCGCTGATGTCGTCGAACCGGGAAGCCGGTTGAATGCTGATGTGTGGCTGGAAATTCACATCGTTGAGTTATACGGTGATTTCCGCGAGCACGAACAACCCGCCGCGGTGCTGAAATTGCGGATGATCTTCTTTGATGCGACGAATTCAAACTCGGGAAAAGCGTTTCTGCAAAAGAGTTATTCGCGGCGCCTGTCGATCCGCGAAAACACGGCCGCAGCGGTGGTGGCCGGCTGGAACCAGGCACTCGGCGAAATTCTGGGAGAAGCGGTTTCCGATTTAGCCGTCGCCCGCCGCAACTCGTAACCAGCCGGACGCGATCACAGACGTTGTTCCCAACGCCGGTTCGTCTTCCAACCGGTGATGGTCCGGGTTGAAAAGTCGCGGCGGGAGCAATAAGCTGGGCTGGCATGTCTTCAGCCGTGGGCAATACCACCTGCAACTGGTTGCGCGCCGGGAACAGGATCTTCCCCGAAATGCTCGCTGCCATCGAAGCAGCGCAAAGCTCCGTCTGCCTCGAAACGTACACGTTTTCAGACAGTCCGCTGGGCGAACGGTTTCGTGAAGCCTTGACCCGGGCGCAAAAACGAGGCGCGCGCGCACGAGTGCTCGTGGATGGCGTGGGGTCAATCGGGCTGTCGGACAGTTTTTGGGAAACATTGCGAACTGCCGGCGGCGAGGTGCGCGTGTTCAATCCGCTCGGATTAAATCGATTTTGGATTCGCAATCACCGGAAGTTGCTCGTGTGCGACGAGCGCGTTGCGTTTGTCGGCGGATTCAATATCGCACCTGAATACGAGGGCGACGGCGTGACGTGCGGCTGGTGCGACGTTGGCTTGAAGATCGAAGGTCCGCTGGCGGCGCAGTTGGTGTTGTCGTTCTACGAAATGTTCGCGCGGGCGGATTTCCGGCACAAACGTTTTCTGCGGAGACGCCGGCGCGCAGCGAAGCCGGTCGGCCTGCCGAATGAGCAGATCCTCTTCAGCGGGCCGGGCCGGGGCGCCAGCACAATCAAGCATGCGTTGCGAAACGACCTCGTGCGGGCACGCGACGTGAAGATTATCGTGGCGTATTTCCTGCCCACCTGGCGGCTGCGGCGGGATTTGGTGCGCGTGGTGCAGGGCGGCGGCAGAGTGCAGTTGATCCTTGCGGGAAAATCGGACGTGATGATATCGCAACTGGCCGGACGGAGCCTTTACCGGCGTTTTCTAAAAGCCGGCGTGGAAATCTTCGAGTACGAACCACAGATTCTCCATTCAAAACTGATTATTATGGATGACGTGGTGTATGTCGGTTCGTCGAATCTCGACCAGCGAAGCCTTCAAATTAATTACGAACTGATGATTCGTTTTCAAAATCGGCGGATTGCGGAGCAGGCACGGGCGGTTTTTGCGGAAAGTCTGAAGCATTGCCGGTCAATTGAAGTGGAACAGTGGAGATCGCGGAGTTTCTGGGAACGGATCAAACAGCGTGTCGCTTATTTCGTCCTCGTGAGGGTCGATCCTTACATGGCGCGGCGTGAATGGAGCGCATTACCGGATTGATTACCTCGCGAGCGCAATGATATAGCGCTGGATGCGTGTCGTCTCCTCGCTCCGTCCCAGGTCCAGATAGATTTTGTGCAAATTGCTGCAGATGCGCATGAGCATCCGACGCGCGCTCACCGGCACGAGATAATCTTCGCGAAGGCTGTGGCTTCCCTGAATCAAATATTGCACGCAATCCGCTTTGGTCAGAAGCCGGCCTTGATTGAAAACGTCCACATAAACTTCGTCTGCGGATGATTGGAACCGGCAGATGAAGTGGCCCGGAAGGCCAATACCCGTGAGCGGCAGACGCAAACGGCGCGTCACAAGCATGTAAAGCAGGCAAAGGTTGATTGGGTTTCCGGTGCGCCGATCCATCACGCAGTTCAAATAACTGTTGTCCGGCTCGTAATAGTTCTGCTCGTTTCCAGCGAACCCGAGTTCGCCAAATAAATACTGATTTATCGTTGTGAGAATCCGGTTTGAGTCAGCTTCAAAATCCAATCGTTCCCGCAATTCAGCGGCATGGCTGTCAAGCACCGCTTGATACGCCGCGACGTTGATGTCCGGATATGCGGTGCGCGCAAATAACCAGGCTCCGTCCTCCAGATCGAATTCCTCACCATGTTTGAGACAGAAGCCGAGGAACTGCGTATCGGCATCCTGCCGTTCAAGATGCCTGATGATGTCCCGAGCACGACGCCGCAAAATCGGGTCGTTGCTTAAAACGTGAGGACGCATCCATTCGATCGCTTCGGAACCGGCGGAGAGAATTTTTTTTCGAATCAGCCGGTAGATTGTGGGGTCATCATCTGTCAACAACTTGACCAGCGCTGCCCGTTGGTTCGCGGGCATTTTCTTTCTTGAAGATGCTGTCGCTGGATTCATCGATGGATCGAGTTATTGAAGTAATTAATCAGGATTGAAAAGAAACTCAATCCGAAATTCTGCCGATGGGCGCTCGCTACGCCCTCTGATGCTATTGATTGTCGCCTGGAAGCCGGTGTTGCGAGCGAGCCTCGGATGAACGCGCAATGTCGTTCAATGTCTTTGCGAAAAGGGCGCGATGTTCATCCTGCGTGCGGCGCCGTGTGACTGACAAATCCCGCAGAGCCACGACGATGGCAGAGCACGTCGAAAGCAGGCAAGCCGACCAGAAGACTGCAAAGCCAAACGGAGTCAGTCGGCCCGCCAGAACCGTCTCACCAGCGATGAGCATCACCAAAGCCGTTGCCAGGAAAATCGCTCCCCACCAGCGCCGCCGGAGATCTGTTTTGCTGCCCATGGGAACACCATAACATCGAAACCGCAGTTCGCGGAATATCAATCTATAGGCTGGCGGAGGCCCGTGGCCATGGTACTGTGGCGTGGACGCATTGTTACAAGGCAGAGGGCAATCGGAACTCAACGCATATGCAAATTACAAAACAACTCGCGATCTTTTTGGACAACAGCCCTGGCATGCTCGCCGCCGTCGCGGACGCGCTTGCGGAAGCGAAAATCAATGTCTATGCCATCTCGACCAGCGACACCGTGGACCACACCGTCATCCGGCTTGTGGTGAGCGAATACCGGAAAGCACTGCATCTCTTTGAGGCGCGAGGAACGCTCGTCGTGGAGGATGACGTGCTCATGATTGAAGGCAGCAACAAGCCGGGTTCGCTTGCTCAAATTGCGCATCGACTCGCTAAAGCAAAGGTAAACATTGAGTACGCCTACTGCGCGACTCTGCCAGACGCGAAGAAAGGTCTGCTCATTCTCCGGGTGAAAGACGCGAGAAAGGCGCTGAAGGTTTTGAACAGTTAGATTCGAAAAGCGCGCGATCACCCCGGAATCCGAGGCAAAATCCGACGAAGAAATCGCAACAAACGGAAAGACCGGGTGCTACCGAGCTTTGTAGAAAACGGGCTATGCTTGGTGAAGGGTCGCTTCAGAATGAAATCGGGCTGTTTCCGATCGTTGGAGGCTGGCGAGTTCGGCGGCCCAGTTTGAGATCATGCACGTATCTCTCCAGTCAAGTCGCCGTGAGCACAAGGAACTGACGATGCAAACCAAAAGGAACTTGAGCTTTATAAATGCAGAGGACTTTATCTAAGGTGCTTTTGTTCTCCATCGCAACGGTGGTTTTGCGATGGCTGATAACCTGGCGCAACAACCGACAGTAAATCAACGTCAGATCGTTTGGGGTGCGGTTTCTAATGGAGTTTGCGCCGGAGTTTCCGTCAAGCAAAGTGATTGGGGTCTCTCACACAAAGAGGACTTTTACTGCAATATGGAGTTGGGAAACATGACCACTAATTTTCTGTGGGCATGGTTTCCGCAAGATTGTTATGAAATTGAGCTATGGGGGCCGGATGGCAAGCGGGTCCGGCAGGTAAAGCCGCTTTTTCGTTCCCAGAAGACTCAGTGGACAGGCGTATGACCGCTTTCAAGAAACCCAAGCGGCACTTCTCTGGACTGGTTTTTCCTCAAAGACACATTTGACGTACGGACGAATGGTCAATTCACCTTGATTGCCTCAGTACGGGTTAGTGTTTTTCGCAGTTTTATCAGCGGGCAAGCTCAAATGCTAAAAAGCCAGACATACTTTTTGTTACCGCCGGTTACCAACACCTTCAATGTTCGTTTTTAGATTAGCGAGGTAAAGGCGTCCTTTCCATTTGCTGGGCGAGACCGGCGCCACCCTTCAGTGCTCCGAGCAGCAGCACTTCGCTGTGCCGTTGCCATTGAATTCCTTCACCTTGGAAATCTTGACGCGAAATTCATCCGGCCCGCGCTGAAGGTAATCCCATGAGAAGGTGTCACCGAACTCGGCCTGGAATTGATACCGCAGGGAACGGGATCGTGATCGTTGAGCAGGATGAAGTGATCTCCCAGCGGCAGCTCCTGCCATGTTTTAAGAATCAAACCATGCTTTACTGAGCACGGAATCGGACGGACGTCCATGACCTTGTCTTTGTCGATGATAGGTGCGGTTGGTGTTGTGGTTTTCATTTTAAAAGAATCAGCAGGCGGCAGGAGCGAACTGTTCAGATCAATTCGGCCGGACGATTTCATCGGTTTGGTTTCTTCAAGCTCCAGGTGCTTGGAGAGGATCAGCAACATGGAAAACTTTTCTGTGGCTTTGACCGCGTGAGCCAGGTTTGGCGGCATGTACAGCAGGTCGCCGGTCTTTAGATGATGCGGTTTGCCCGCGAGCGAAAACTCGCATTCACCCGTGAGAATCTGCACGACCGCGTGTTGGGTTGAAGTGTGCTCGGTCAGTTCCTGACCTTCTGAAAAGCCGAACAGCACCGCTCGCATTCCCGGTGTCCGCAGAATGGTGCGGCTCACAATTCCGTTCGGCGCAAACTGGGTTTCCTCCGCCAGAGCAATGATTTGCTCATGGTCCACATCAATCAACGGTCGTTCACTCATGCGCCTAAGATTCACCGTTTCTCGCGCACGTGCTTTGACTCAAATCAAGGAAGTTTGGATTGGTCCAAGCCAGGAATTCGGCAACGCAACAGCAGGGCAGGAGCGGCGACCGGCAGTTACCAATAAATGGTGTGGCTTTGCCAATAGCAGGGAAGCGCGGTAATGGCGGGTGAGGCAGGCTGGTGCAAAATCACAACGCGAAAGAATTTGATTTATGACCAGAATGACAAAAACCCTTCTGATCCTCTCGATCACATTGCTCGGTGTCGGCCTGGTGCTGGTCAGCGGCCTTGTCAACGTTCGAAACGTAGTCGCCGTTTACATAGCGCTCCCGACGGGAGCCGTTTTGCTTGGGTTGTTTCTTGTCTTCAAGTTGCTCGAGAAAGAAATGGCTTCATACGATGAGGAGCAGCGCACAATCATTTTGGGCGCGACGCAAAATAACGCGACGTCGGCGGCCACTCCGTGTTGTGTTGCGAATTCTACTGCGAAGCCCGCTACCCACTCCGCTTAAGACGGGAATGATCGAATTGCGGTCCCCGTGAAAGATGCTTCCCAGCGCTCCATTCTCGGATTAGGGAGCGAAACTTCGAATCCAGGTTTGAAAGTTAAGATCGGAATTCGAACCTCGCGGAAGTTGGTTCCAACTCCGTGAATAAATAACCATCACGGGCATGAGCGATACTCAGCTCACGACTCCTTCCAGCCGCCCTGTGGAATCGCCGTGGCGCTCGAGGTCATGTACACCCATGCAATCGGCCATGCTGAGAAAGAGATTGCTCAAAGGCGCAGGCTTCGATCTGACGTAGCGGCCGGGCTTGAACGTACCTCCGCCGCTTCCAGCCAGCAGAATGGGAAGGTTCGCATGCGTGTGGCGATTGCCATCGGCATTGCCGGAACCATAGACGATCATCGAATTGTCCAGAAGGGAGCGGCCATCCACATCACTGGTCTTTTCCATCTTCTCCAAAAATTTCGCGAGCTGCTTTACGTACCAGAGATCGATCTCCTTGACCTTTGCGATCATGTCCTCCTTGCCGCTATGGTGCGTCAGATTGTGATGTCCTTCCGCAATCCCGATCTCGGGAAAGGTGCGATTGCTGCCTTCACCTGCGAGTAACATCGTGGCAACCCGCGTCGAATCCGTCTGAAACGCCAGCAGGAGCATATCGAACATCAGCGCGATGTGATCCTCGAAACTCGGCGGAATACCGGCAGGCGTATCTGCGTCCGGGTTCGCCACGGGCATGCTTTCCGCGCGCTGGATGCGCTCTTCGATTTCGCGCACGCTGGAAAGGTATTGATCGAGTTTCTGCCGGTCGCGTCCGTTCAGTTGCTGACCCACAACTCGCGCATCATCGAGCACGAAATCGAGAATGGATCGCTGTTCCTGCTGGCGGCGTTTGAGGTTTTCGAGCCGCTGTTCGCGCGGACCAGAACCAAAGAGCCGCTCAAAGAGGAGACGGGGATTCGGTTCCGGCGTCAGAGGCTGAGTCGGCGAACGCCACGCCAGGTTGTATTCATAAGCGCAGGAATAGCCGGAATCGCAGTTGCCGGCTTTCCGTACCGCATCGCAACTCAGCTCCAGTGAAGGAAAGCGCGTAAGGTGCCCGGTCTTCTCGGCCATAACCTGATCGATGGAAATGCCCGCACGAATATCTGAGCCCGCCGTCTTCTTGATGCGAACTCCTGTCAGGAAAGTGCCTCCCGCCCGCGCGTGGTCGCCCGCGCCGTCCGGACCCGGGTCAGCACTGCGATCTTCGAGTCCGGAAATCAGTTGGATCTGGTGCCGTAATTTTTCCAAAGGCTGCAGCGTACGCGGCAGAGCGAAATCCCGGCCGCCCTCGCCCTCGGGCCACCACGCAGACGGAATCGTGCCGTTCGGGACGTATAAGAAGGCCATCCTTACGGGTGCTGCCGTTTTCGCCGCTTCGGCGGAAGACGCCAGCAATCCAAGCGGATTCAATGATTCGAATGCGGGCAGGGCGAGACACGCGCCGATGCCCCGCAGGAAGCCGCGGCGGCTCAGGCTGAATGATCGGTTCGAGGTGAACTGGCGGGCGATGGGATTTCTTTTCATAGCTGTCTCCGGTTTTCGGTGAACTGAATCATCTCGGTATCTCGTCGGGCCGGCTCGGTAGCTTCGGCGGAAAACGTGTTCGCCTGGATGCGGCGCTTCTGAAAAGGCGCGGATTCGATAATGCCCGTCAACAGCGGAAGAAAACGTCCATTTCCCTGATCGAGCCGTTGCACGATTTGATCCACTGTTTCTGCATCGTAGTAATCGAGTCCGCGGCCCAGAGCATACGTCAAGAGCTTTTCCGTCAGGCAACGATAAAAATCATTCCGGCGTTCGTGAGTGAGAATGCTTTTCAGTTCACGGACAGTATTGAAGGATTCGCCAGTAATCAGTTTGCCGGCGGCATCAATCGGCTGATTTCTTTCCTTTTCACGCCACATCCCCAGAGCGTTGAAATTCTCGAAAGCCAGGCCCAGCGGGTCCATACGTTGATGACACGAAGCGCACAAGGGTTGATCGCGGTGAACTTGCAAGGATTCCCGTAACGTTGGCTCGTGATCCTTAATATCTTTCTCTGCTGCTTCCAGCGCCGGAACATTGGCGGGCGGCGGGGGTGCCGGTGTTCCAAGGATATTCTCAAGAATAAACAGGCCTCGCTTCACGGGAGACGTCCGATCCGGGTTCGAAGTGACTACCAGCACGCTGCCATCGGTGAGCACGCCGCCGCGCGGATTATCCGGCAGGAGCGTCACGCGACGCATCTCCGCGCCATTGACATTGGTAATGCCATAGAAGCGCGCGAGTTTTTCGTTCAGGAACGTGTAATCACAATCAATCAATTCGGTGACGCTTCGATCCTCGTGCACGACTGCATGGAAAGCCATCTGTGTTTCCCGTTTCATGGCAGCGCGCAGGTCACCATCCAATTCCACTGGCGGCGGACCAAAAAGCCGTCCGCGGCCCCGGTTGCCGCGGGCAAACTGGTTGGTGCGGCCCACGGCGTTGGTCTGAGCCAGCGCGTTCGTCAACAAAGCCACGGCCACGGGCGGGTTTGTCGCGTTCGATTGGGTGGATCGAGCATTTTGTTCTGCCTGGCGTTGAGCCAGAAACGCGGCTCGTCGTTCGCGATCCAGACGTTCTGTTCCATTGTCACGCGCCAGCACCTGTCGGGCATTGATGGCGATCCCGTCAACATCGCGCGTCTGAAGCCACTGGCCGGTGAAATTCTCAACCAGCGCTTCTGATCGGGAATCATTCAGCATCCGCTTGATTTGGGCCGGCAAATTCTTGCGTAACTCTCCGCGTTCAGCCAGCCGGAACAATTCCTCATCCGGCATGGTTGACCAAAGAAAATAGGAAAGCCGAGAGGCCAGCGAATACTCGTCCACGTTCGCAAAACGTGCTCCGTCCGGAGTATTTTGCTCGGTCTCTTCGAGCCGGAACAAAAAACGTGGCGAGGCCAGCACCGCTGCCATCGCGTAACTGATCCCGGTTTCGAACGTTTTTCCGGGCTGACTGTAGATGGTTTCGGCCAGGGCGGCGAGCCGATCAACAGTTTGGACATCAACTGGACGCCGGTATGCTTTCTTTGCAAAATTGCCCAGCACCTCGTGTGCGTATTTCCGGCGGTCGTCCGGTGCGGCCGGAACCTCGCGTGGAAAGAAGCGATCGTAGTTGGGTGTTCTGGTCCAATAGTCTTTTTCCATTGGGCCACGCACTGTCACAGAAACTATCCGCATCTGAAGCAGGTTGGTTTCCTGATTGCTGGACGCCGTCGGCTGAAGATCGAACGAAAGCGAATGCTGCCCGGGCTCCCACTGCTGGTTAAACTCGTAACGAAATGTTTTGTTATTCTGCCAGCCGAACTCATTTCGCAGCAACTCGCGGTCATCTGCCTTAAAGGTGACACGGCATTTCGCGGCGTCGAAGGTGAAGTCGCCCTTCACGCCGAGTTCAACCGCCAGTTGATAGCTCCCCGGGTGTTCCAATCGGAAAGAACCGGTTACGTTGGTGGACTGATCGAACGGCAAAATCAGCATTCCGCGGCGATTGTTCCCCTGACCGCGCACGACGCTGACAACATTCGCATCCACAGCCCGGAATTGGCTGCCCGCAATAACGCGATCGGGCATTGAACGGGATACAACCGGCACTGCTTCCGCCACGATGGATTTTGCGGCGTCCAGATATTTCTCAAGCAACATCGGCGAGACCGTCAGCACATCACCAATGTTGTCAAAGCCATAACCGGTATCGTCCGGAGGAAATTCGACCTCGGTATTGAAGTCAATGCCCATGAGATCGCGTATCGTGTTGCGGTATTCGACGCGATTCAGACGGCGCACCGTGACCCGGCCAGGATCCATGTTTTTTGGATTGATTCCAAATGCCTGATACTTGATCCAATCATCCAGTTGTTTTCGTTCCCCGGCATTCGGACGCGCCTTCTTCGCTGGCGGCATCAGATCCGCGCGCACATTCTTCAGAACCCTGGCCCAAAGATTGTGATCGAGAATGTCTTGATCCGATTTAAGTTCATCAAACGCGATTCCACCTTTGTCCATTCCGTCGGCGTGGCAGTCGTAACAGTATTTGGTCAGGAGAGGTTCGACGCTTTGTTTGAAGCTGGCGACAGCTTCGGTCTCAGCTCCGCGAGCAAACGAGCACGAAGCGATGACGGCCAGAATGCCAGCCCATTTTACGGCTCTATCGAAATAGAACATGCCGACTGGCAATTGCAGAACACGGCTGCGGCGTCGACGGTTCATAACGGAGATTGCAGGTGTAGTAAACATGAACCGCCCAAGCTTCGCAATCCCCGTTTATGCGGATTCGCTAAGGCCATTGTCGCAGGCTCGCCAACGCCCTCCGTCACCCTCCAAACTCGGTTCCATGTGTTAAGCCCTGGCCTTGACCTTTTCCAAGTTACGCTTGATTGAGCAGCAATAAAATCAGGTGAAGCACTGCGTTCGCCCTCTCAATGAGCGGCCAAATCCGATACACAGTTTCGGAAGTCCGGGCGCGAGCGGGAATCTGCTGATTCCAGATGCGTCCAGTTCCCAATTTTCTTCCCAGAGTCACCGCCCATCATCACCCATTTGCTCATGCTGCTGCTGCTGCTAGCGGAAAAGACTCTATTTATTCCACGGTCACGCTTTTGGCGAGGTTTCTTGGCTTATCCACGTCACAGCCGCGCGCGACGGCGATGTGATAGGCGAAAAGCTGCAAAGGCACGCTTGCGAGTATGGGATAAATTGGTTCCAACGTTTTCGGCAGATAAATCACATCGTCCGCGACTTTCTTGATTTGCGTATCACCTTCAGTTGCCAGCGCGATGATGGGACCTTTACGCGCTCGAATCATTGCCAGATTCGCCATCGTCTTGTCGTACATGGAGTCCTGCAGCACGAGGAAAACAGTGGGCGTCTTTGGGTCAATGAGCGCGATCGGCCCGTGTTTCATTTCAGCAGCGGAATATCCTTCCGCGTGAATATAGGAAATCTCCTTAAGTTTGAGGGCACCTTCGAGGGCTATGGGAAACATGTAACCGCGGCTCAGGAAGAAGAAGTCGTCCGCGCCCGCGTACTTGGCGGCGAGTTCTTTGAGCGAATCGCTCTGCGCGAGGATGTTTTCAATTTGTTTCGGAGCGGCCTCAAGTGCTTTCAAAATCTCCATCGCGCGGATGGCGGACAGCATTCGCATTCGCCCCAAATGCACGGCAAGCAAGGAAAGAATGGTGAGGGTGGAAACGAATGCCTTGGTCGAGGCGACACCAATTTCCGGTCCGGCATGCATGTAAATGCCACCGTCTGATTCCCGGGCAATCGTGCTGCCGACGACATTGACTATGGCGAGCGCTCGATGACCGCGGCGTTTGGCTTCGCGCAATGCGGCCAGCGTATCCGCTGTTTCACCTGATTGGGAAATAACCAGCAGCACGGTGTCGCGTTCCAGCGGCGCGTTGCGATAACAAAACTCGTGCGCGAACTCCACCTCGACCGGCACGTGCGCCAGTTCTTCAATCAAATATTCGCCGACCAGCGCCGCGTGCCAACTCGTGCCGCTGGCCGCTATAACGATGCGCTCGATGGAGCGAAGCTCGGCGGATGACATGTTCAAACCACCGAATTTCGCGGTTGCGCCCTCGTGATCCACGCGACCGCGCAGCGCGTTCTCAACGGTGCGTGGCTGCTCAAAGATTTCCTTGAGCATGAAGTGGGCGAACTCCCCGCGCTCGGCATCTTGTTGGCTGAATTCCAGGTTGCTGACCTGGACCTTGGCGGTATCGGTCCCGAGGTTTTGGACGTCGTATCTGTCCGCAGTCACCGTCGCGACGTCGTAATCATTCAAATAAACGACCTGCTTTGTGTGCGCGACGATCGCGTTTGCGTCGCTGGTCAGAAAGTTCTCTCCGTTGCCGATTCCGATGATGAGAGGCGACCCTCGGCGCGCGCCAATGATTGTGTCAGGATGGTCGAGGCTGATGACGGCGATGCCATAAGTACCAATCACTTCGCGCAGCGCGTCGCAAACGGCGAGCGTGAGCGGATTCGTGTCGGAATTTTTTCCGCGATGCTTTTGGTAATGCTCGCCGATCACATGCGCGAGCACCTCAGTGTCCGTTTCAGAACAAAACTTGTGACCGGCTCTGACCAGGTTGGCCTTCAGCCGATCATAGTTCTCGATGACGCCGTTGTGAACGACGGCGATCCTCCCGGAGCCATCCAGGTGCGGATGACAATTGTCATCGGAAGGCGGTCCGTGCGTGGCCCAGCGAGTGTGCCCAATGCCAAGGCGTCCATGCGGGGTCTTCGGAGCCAGCAGGCGAGCGAGCCCTTCGTCAATTCTTCCCTTTCGCTTGTGCACCAGAAGCGCGGAATCCTCCAGCACGGCCACGCCGGCGCTGTCGTAGCCGCGATATTCCAGCCGCCGCAATCCTTCAAGCAGGATTGGCGCGGCGGTCTTTTTTCCAACGTATCCGATGATTCCGCACATAAATGATCTGTGATTGACCTGAATACTGTATATCCATTCAGTATGTAGAAGGAAAGCAGACAATGAGCCTTGGTTTCCATCCAGAAACGCGGATGTCTTCTCTGCCAAAGAAGGAAAGCTTCCGAGCTCGAGAGCAATGGTTTGTGGCTTGACACCCAAATGGCGCTTTGAAAGGTTCCGCGCTGCTATGGTCGTGAGGGTTTTTTGCACGTGGACGGAACTTGTGGGATGGCGGCACGGATCGAATTCTTCCTGCGCGAAACGCGCCAAGTCGCGGGACTGGCAAGAAGGGTGAACTTCGGTAATATGCGAACGACGCTGATTTTTTTACATTTATGATAACTAACCTCAAACAACTCGAAGCCTGGTTTGTCACCGGCAGCCAGCATCTCTACGGACCTGAAACTCTCAAAGCGGTTGCCTCACACTCTCAGGAAATTGCCAAGGCGCTCAACGGCTCACCCGCGATTCCGGTAAAAGTCGTCTTCAAACCGGTGATGACCACGCCGGACGACATCACTGTGCTGTGCCAGGAAGCGAACAATGCGAAGAATTGCATCGGCCTCATCACCTGGTGCCACACGTTCTCGCCGTCGAAGATGTGGATCAACGGACTCAAACAATTGCGCAAGCCGATCTGCCATCTCCACACGCAATACAATCGCGACATTCCGTGGTCCACGATTGACATGGATTTCATGAACATGAACCAGGCCGCGCACGGCGATCGCGAGCACGGTTTCATCATGAGCCGCCTGCGTTTGAATCGCAAAGTGGTCGTCGGTTTCTGGCAGGAAAATTCGGTGCAACAGAAACTCGGCGCATGGACTCGCGCCGCCGCCGCGTGGCACGATTGGCAGGGCGCGAAATTCTGCCGCTTCGGCGACAACATGCGCGAAGTGGCCGTGACCGAGGGCGACAAAGTCGCCGCGCAGATACAAGTTCGGTTACTCGGTCAATGGTTATGGCGTCGGCGACCTCGTGAAGTTCGTCAGTGAAGCGACGGATAAAGAAATTGATTCGCTCATCAGGGAATACGAAGCCACTTACGAAGTCGCTGCCGATTTGAAGAAAGGCGGCAAACGCCACAAATCCGTTCGCGAAGCCGCGCGCATCGAACTCGGCCTGCGCGCATTTCTCGCCAGCGGAAGATTTCAAAGGGTTCACCACCACGTTCGAAGATTTGCACGGCCTTGTTCAACTGCCCGGCCTCGCGCCGCAGCGGTTGATGGCGGAAGGATTTGGTTTTGCGGCGGAAGGCGATTGGAAAACGTGTGCGCTGGTCCGCGCGATGAAAGTCATGGCGAGCGGCCTTAAAGGCGGCACGTCGTTCATGGAAGATTACACCTACCATCTCGACCCTGCTGGCAAGTTCGTCCTCGGCGCGCACATGCTGGAGATCTGCCCGAGCATCGCAGACGGAAAAGCGCTCATTGCAAGTGCATCCACTCGGCATCGGTGGCAAGGCCGATCCCGCACGCCTAGTCTTCAATGCGCCCGCTGGTTCTGGTCTGAATGCCGCGCTGATGGACATGGGCAATCGTTTCCGTCTGCTCGTCAACGAAGTGGACGTGGTGAAACCGCCGCACGCCATGCCGAAGCTGCCCGTCGCTCGCGCGGTGTGGAAGTGCCGGCCGAATTTCGAAGATGCCTGCGCGTGTTGGATTCAAGCCGGCGGTGCGCACCACACCGGCTTCAGCTATGCGGTCACGACCGAGATGCTCGAAGATTTCGCGGCGATTGCCGGCATCGAACTCGTCGTGATTGATCGCGACACGAAGCTGCGCCAGTTCAAACAGGAATTGCTTTGGAACGATATCGCTTACGGTTTGCGGAGCGGATTTGTTTCGTGAGCGTTGAGAAGACATTGGAAAAACTCCTGCGTGGCGAATCTGACGCCAACATTCGCTTCGACGAGCTTCGTCACTTGCTGGAAGCAAGGGGATTTCGGATGCGCGTATCGGGGAGTCATCATATCTTCACGCGTGGTGGTGTGGTTGAACGAATCAACATTCGCGCGAAGGATCGAAAGCGAAGCCGTATCAGGTTCGACAAGTGCGAAAGATTTTGGCAACTTACAAACTGTTATGAAGCCAAACAGCTACGAGATGATCATTTGGTGGAGCGCGGAAGATGACGCGTACGTCGTGGACGTGCCGGAACTTCCTGGCTGCATGGCTCACGGCGCGACGCGGCAGGCAGCAATCAAGAATGCTGAAGATGCGATTAGATTCTGGATCAAAACGGCGAAGGAAGATGGCCAGGAAATTCCGCAGCCGCGCGGGCGATTGCTTGTCGCGTAAAAGCGTTGCGGCCGATTGGCGTCGGAACAAATCCTCTGCCGGAACTCTGAGTTCCGCGCAAGAGCAACCAAACACTGAACCGGAATTCTGGTCTGAGAACTATGTGTGCAAATAGACTTGTCCGATCTGTTCACCGAGCAAAACGAACGTCTGTTTTTTCCGTCGCGATTCTCCAAATGTCGATGGTGCTTTACAGTTCTATCGGAATCGCCAATCCGGTCCAACCGGTCGTTCCTGAAAAAGTTCAACCATTCCAACTGACACAAGTGCGTTTGCTCGACGGCCCGTTTCGTGAGGCGATGTTGCGCGACGAGAAATATCTCCTCAGTCTCGACGCTGATCGGTTGCTACACACGTTCCGACTGAACGTCGGTCTGCCATCGAATGCGAAGCCCTACGGCGGCTGGGAGGCGCCGAACGTCGAATTACGCGGACACAGCATGGGCCATTATCTCTCCGCGCTGTCGCTCATGTACGCGAGCACTGGCCAGCCTCAACTCAAGCAACGCGCGGATTACATCGTCGCCGAACTCGCCAAGTGTCAGGCGCAATCGCCGTCAAAAGGTTTTCACGAAGGCTATTTGTCGGCGTTTCCGGAATCGTTCATTGATCGTGTTGAGAAACGCCAGAACGTCTGGGCGCCGTGGTACACGCTGCACAAAATCATGGCCGGCCTGCTCGATGCGAACCAGCTTTGCAACAACGCTCAGGCGCTCGATGTGCTCACCAAGATGGCTGATTGGGTGAAGTTCCGCGTGGACAACCTTTCGCACGAGCAAATGCAACGCTCGCTGGACACCGAACATGGCGGCATGAACGAAGTGCTCGCGAATCTTTACGCCGTCACCGGCAACACGAATTATCTCGCACTCTCCGTCGCGTTCAATCACGAGCGCGTCCTCGACCCGCTCGCGCGCGGCGAAGACCGGCTTACCGGACTTCACGCGAACACGCAGATTCCAAAAATCATCGGCGTGACGCGCGAATACGAATTGACCGGCAATTCAAATTATCTCGCGATGGCGAACACGTTCTGGGACGCCGTCGCGTTGAATCGCTCCTACGTCATCGGCGGCGACAGCGATCACGAACATTTCTTTGCGACGAACACTTTCGCGCAGCACTTGAGTCCGGAAACTGCCGAGACGTGCAACACTTACAACATGCTCAAGCTCACGCACGATTTGTTCGAGCTGGAACCGGACGCGGCGAAAATGGATTTCTACGAGCGCGCGCTTTACAACCACATCCTCGCGTCTCAAGATCCGCAAAGCGGCATGTTCGTTTATCTGATGTCGCTCAAGCCGGGGCACTTCAAGACTTACTCGACGCCGGAAGATTCATTCTGGTGCTGCGTCGGCACCGGCATGGAGAACCACGCGAAATATGGCGACACAATTTATTTTCACAGCGGCGATTCGCTTTATGTGAATCTGTTCATCGCGTCCGAGCTTTCGTGGCCAGAAAAAAATCTCGTCATGCGGCAGGAAACAAAATTTCCTGAGAGCGACGCGACGGTCCTGAAATTCAAAGCGATCAAACCCGTGAATCTCGCGCTTAAAATTCGCCGGCCTGCATGGGCAACGGAAGGCGTGACGGTCCGGGTAAACGGCAAAAAACAAGATGTGGAATCCAAACCGGAGAGTTATTTCACGATCGAGCGCGAGTGGCGCGATGGCGATAAAGTTGAAATCGAATTGCCGATGAGCCTGCACACGGAATTTCTGCCCGACACCACCAACGAAGTCGCTGTGCTTTATGGCCCAATTGTTCTGGCAGGCGAACTCGGCACCGATGGCATGCCCAAGCCGCCGATGGCCGCGACGCAGACACTTTACAGCCGCATGCCGGCGCCCGCAGTCCCGATGTTCGCGTGCGCTTCGGGAGATCTTGTCAAACACATCAAGCCGGTTCGCGGGAAATCTTTGACATTTCAGACACGCGACATCGGCAGGCCGAAAGACGTGACGCTGATTCCGTTCTACGAAACGCATCGCGAGCGTTACTCGGTTTACTGGCAGTTGATTACCGACTCCGATTGGAAAAAACTCGCGCCCGAATTTGCCGCCGCGGAAGAACAGCGCATGGCCGAGGAAGCGCGCGTTGTAGACGTCGTCCGTCCCGGCGAGCAGCAGTCCGACACCGATCACCACATGCGCGGCGAGAACACGCAATCCGGCGACGCTTACGGTTTCAAATGGCGCGAGGCCACCGGTTGGTTCAGCTACGATGTCAAAGTTGCATCGGGCCAGACGAATCAACTTGTCGTTTCATTTCGCGGCAATCGCAACGCAGGCGACTTCGATGTGTCCGTAAACGGAGAAACTCTTTCAGCGCAGCGCATTCCCGGAAGCCCGAACGACGCGCTTTATGAATTGCCACCGGAACTGATGCAAGGGAAACAGAGCGTCACAGTGAAATTCGCCGGGCACCCCGGAAGGTCTGTTCCTGGCGTGACAAGTCTGCACGTCTTGCGGGCGAAGTAATGGAGCGCACGTGTCTCGCGTGCAGCGGATGAACTGAACAAAAGTTTTATGAGCGCCAAATACACCATCGGTCTTGATTACGGCACGAACTCCGTTCGCGCACTCATCGTCAACGTCGCCAACGGCGCGGAAGTCGCCGCTGCCGTTTGGACTTACTCGCACGGCACGCAAGGCGTGATTCTCTCGCGCGATCCGAATCTCGCGCGGCAACATCCCGCCGATTATGTGAACGGCGCGGAGATCACCATCAAGCAAGCGCTCGCCACGGCGAAAAAATCCGTGAAAGGTTTCAACGCGCGCGATGTTGTCGGCATCGGCGTGGACACGACCGGCAGCACGCCGTTGCCGGTGGATGCGAACGGCCAGCCGCTCGCGTTTCAGAAAAAGTTCGCGAACAACCCTGCGGCGATGGCGTGGCTGTGGAAAGATCACACCGGCGTCAACGAAGCCGCCGAGATCACCGCGCTCGCGAAGAAGATGCGCCCGCAGTATCTCGCCAAATGCGGCGGCACGTATTCGAGCGAATGGTTCTGGAGCAAGATTCTGAAATGCCTTCGCGTCGCGCCGGAAGTTTTCAACGCCGCGCATTCGTGGGTGGAACTTGCGGACTACGTTCCCGCCGCGCTCACCGGCACGGAGCATCCGAACAAATTCATTGCGGGCGTTTGCGCCGCCGGTCACAAGGCGATGTGGAACGCGAAATGGGGCGGCTATCCGGACGCGCAATTTCTTTCCAAGCTCAACCCAAAGCTCGGCAAACTCCGCGCGCGACTCACGCCGCGCGTTCATTCGATTGATCGCGCCGTTGGTGGACTGACGCCGGCATGGGCGAAGAAGACCGGTTTGGCTGCGGGAATTCCTGTCGCCGTCGGCGCGTTTGACGCGCATCTCGGCGCGGTCGGTTCAGCGGCGTTGCGCCGGGAACGCTCGTGAAAATCATCGGCACGAGCACGTGCGACATCGCCGATGTCGCGCGAACAATCAAGAAGCTCGCCGATGTGCCGGGACTTTGCGGCATCGTGGACGGCAGCGTGCTGCCCGGTTACTTCGGACTCGAAGCTGGCCAATCCGCGGTCGGCGACATTTTCAACTGGTTCGTGAATTACATTCAGCCGCTCGGCAAAGCAGGCACGCACGAAGCGCTGACTGCCGACGCGGCGAAATTGAAGCCCGGCGAATCCGGCCTGCTTGCGCTGGATTGGAACAACGGCAACCGCACCATCCTCGTGGACCAGCGGCTCACCGGCCTGCTCATCGGCCAGACGCTTTACACGACGCCGGCGGAAATTTATCGCGCGCTTGTCGAAGCGACGGCGTTTGGCGCGCTGACCATCATCAATCGCTTTGAGGAATACGGCGTGAAGATTTCGTCGGTCGTGAACTGCGGCGGCATCGCGGAAAAAAATCCGCGTCGTGATGCAAATCTACGCGGACGTGACGGGCCGCCCGATGAAAGTCTCGCGCTCGGCGCAAACCTGCGCGCTCGGTTCGGCAGTCGCGGCGGCGGTCGTGGCCGGCGCGCACAAGGATTACGCCACGGCGCAAAAACGCATGACCGGCCTGAAACCGCGGGTCTTCAAGCCCGAACGCAAAGCGCACGCGACTTACAAGCAGCTCTACGTCCTCTACCGCCAACTCCACGACGCCTTCGGCACGAAGGAGTGGAGCGGGAATCTGTACGATGTGATGAAGGAGTTGATTGAGATTCGGGGCAGTGTAAGAAAATGATTTGTAACCACGGAATACACGAAACACACGAAAAGGAAAATACGTGAGCAACATAATTTACAAACTGGAGAGTTGTGAAATTATGGGCGCGTGTTTCGAAGATTGTACGTAAGGAAGAAAGGAAACGGGTTTCTTGAACCCGTTTATCAGGAATGTTTGGAAATCGAATTCGACGAATCGCAATACTGTCGTTCACAGTCGCAACTCGGCAGACTGGAGCTGACCTTACAAAGGCCACCTATTGAAGGAGTAGATACATCGCCGGATTTTGCTCTGTCTGGACAAAATCGTCACTCGAATTGAAGGCGGTTATCTGGATTGAGCGACGCCATCGAGCGCAAGTCCAAAATTATTTGCGACGCAACCAAACAGGATTAAGAGTCGGGTTGCTTGTCAACTTCAGCCATTATCCCAAACTGGAATATACGAGCGTATTGTCCTGTGATCTTTTTCGTGTGTTTCGTGTCTTCCGTGGCTGAAGAAGAAATTTTATGTTGGAAAAATTAAAAGAAGAAGTTTGTCAGGCGAACCTGGATTTGGTCGCTGAAGGTTTGGTCATTCAGACGTGGGGCAATGCCAGCGCGGTGGATCGCGCGAGCGGCGTGATGGTCATCAAACCGAGCGGCGTGCCGTATTCGGAGATGAAACCGGAACACATGGTTTGTGTTTCGCTGGAGACGAACAAAGTTGTCGAAGGAAAACTCAAGCCGAGTTCGGACACGGACACGCACGCGATTCTCTATCGCGCATTCCCGAAAATTGGCGGCGTGGTTCACACGCATAGTTTGTTCGCGACGTCGTGGGCGCAGGCGTGCAAGCCGTTGCTGGCCTACGGCACGACGCAGGCGGATTATTGGTATGGCGATGTGCCTTGCACGCGGTTATTGAAACCGGCGGAAATTAAAACCGATTACGAAGCAAACACAGGTCATGTGATTGTCGAGACGTTCAAGAAGTTGAAATACGATCCGATGCAGCATCCCGCCGTGCTGGTGGCGAGCCATGGGCCGTTCACGTGGGGCAAGGACGCGCACGACGCGGTTCACAACGCGAGCGTGCTGGAATTCATCGCGAAGCTGAACAGCGAGACGTTGCGGATCAATCCGAAGCTGAAGTCGATGCAATCGGTGTTGCTCGCTAAGCACTTTTTGCGGAAGCATGGGCCGGGAGCGTATTACGGGCAGAAATGAAGAATTTTCTGAAAATCGCATGCGTGCGACCGATAAACTGGCTCACTGGTGACTGATTACTCCGGGCGGAGCCACGTAACCAGTCGCCGGATTCAGTAAACAATCCCGAATGTCCGGTGTTTTGTTTTTGATATTTATTTGACCACAAAGCCCGTCCTCAGTATTACGAGGGCCGTGAATCTGCGGATCTGGACCGCTGGCAGCACATCAACGCACGTGTCGTTTCCCCGGGGAGCGCGGCGCCGCACCGTCTTGACAGTTTCGGAAACTCGTTCGGATTCTTTAACACCAGAAACCAAACAACAATACCAAACCGTGAAAACCTACATGATCGAATGGATGCTCGTCCTTGGCGCGGGTGCTTGCGCTGCATTGCTCGCAGGTTGCGCGACATCAGGCTCGTCCGCGAGCAGCACCGCAAAACCTCTCGGCACCAGGGATGGCCAACCGGTGAATCTTTACACGCTGCGCAACTCCAAAGGCGCCGAGGCGGACATCATGACCTACGGCGGAATCGTGATGCGGCTCACGATGCCGGATCGCAACGGCAAGATGGACGACGTTGTTCTCGGCTTCGACGGCCTTGAAGGCTACACGAGTCCTGCCTATCTCAACGCGTGTCCGTATTTCGGAGCGCTGATTGGCCGCTACGGAAATCGTATTGGCGGCGCGAAGTTCACATTGGAAGGCAATACCTACACGCTTCCCGCGAACAACAACGGAAATACGCTTCACGGTGGCGTGAAGGGATTCGACAAGGTCGTCTGGACTGTCGTCAAAGCAACAGGCAATTCGCTTGTGCTGAATTATCGAAGCAAGGACGGGGAGCAAGGGTTCCCGGGTAACCTGGACGTGACGGCCACCTACACGTTGACGGATGGCAACGAATTGAAGCTCCAATTCAAAGCGACGACCGACAAACCGACTGTCGTGAACCTCACGCATCATTCCTATTTCAATCTACGAGGGCAGGGGAATGGCGACATTCTCGGCCACGAGGTTATGATCAACTCAGACAAAACCACGCCCGTGGACAGCGGCCTGATTCCGACCGGCCAATTCGCCGACGTGACCGGTACGCCGTTTGATTTCCGCACGCCAACACCTATCGGCGCGAGGATCAACGAAACCAACAGCAGCGTGCAGCTTGCGTACGGCCCTGGTTACGATCACAACTGGGTCATCAACAAGCCGCTTGGTAAATTCGGACTGCAGGCGCGGGTCTATGAACCGACGACCGGTCGTGTGATGGAAGTCTGGAGCGATGAACCCGCGCTCCAGTTCTACGCCGGCAACTTTCTCGACGGCACCATTACTGGCAAGGGCGCCAAGGTTTATCAGCGACGGACTGGTTTCTGCATGGAACCGCAACATTATCCGGATTCGCCGAACAAGCCACAGTTCCCTTCAACGGAACTGAAGCCGGGCCAGACATACCATAATACCATCGTCTATAAATTCTCCGCGAAGTAACCTGTAACGCCGCGTCGCTTCACGGCGGCGCGGCGTTTTTAACACTCAGAATCCCAATCATGAATACTCTGACTCCCCTATTTGCAGCGGCAGGATCCGGCCAGTCCACCCTCACCGGTCTGGATTGGTTGATGATCCTGCTTTATTTCACACTTCTGTTTTGCGTGGCTTGGTGGGTCATTAAAAAGGGCAAGGACGAAGCCGCGGATTACTTCCTCGCCGGGCGGAATCTCAGTTGGTGGATCATCGGCGCATCGATTTTTGCGTCGAACATCGGGTCGGAACACATCGTCGGATTGGCTGGCTCTGGCGCGACCGACGGCGTGGCCCTGGCTCATTACGAATTCCATGCCTGGTGCCTGCTAGTGCTCGCATGGGTGTTCGTGCCGTTCTATATGCGCTCGCTGGTGTTCACCATGCCAGAGTTTCTCGAAAGGCGATTCAGCACGAGCTCGCGCTACGTGCTGTCCATCGTGTCACTGGTCACGTTTGTGGTCTCGAAAATTGCGGTGGGCATCTTCGCGGGAGGTGTTGTGTTTGCCACCCTGTTGCCGGAGGTTCATTTAACCCTGGGCACCATTGAGATTAACAGCTTCTGGATTGGCTCGGTTGCTGTCATCGCGTTGACTGGTTTGTACACGGCCCTCGGCGGCATGCGCGCGGTCGCCTACAACGACGCCGTGCAGGTCACTGTCCTGATCGTTGGTTCCGGGCTGCTGACATTCTACGGCTTGCATGTGCTTGGAGGCTGGGGAGAACTGCGAACGGATCTGCGGATCAGATATGTTCAACCTTTGGAAGCCGATCATTCCGCCGGGCGTCGAGTCCACATGGGCGCCGGTGCTGGTAAAAGATGGCGGGGGAAATGTGCTCAAGGAGGCATGGTATTTTAACACGTTTTATCCCTGGCCGGGCATGCTGATCTGCGCGCCGGTCATCGGTTTGTGGTACTGGTGCACCGATCAGTATATCGTTCAGCGGGCCCTTGGTGCTCCGAACGAACAAGTCGCGCGCCGCGGCAGCATTTTTGCCGGCTTTCTGAAATTGTTCCCCGTTTACCTGTTCATCATCCCCGGGTTGATCTGCTTTGCGCTGGCCAAAAGCGGCAAGGTGCCGGAACTCGCGGTGATGGTTTCTCCCGATGGCAAGCCAATTCCGCACGAGACCCAGGCGGCGTTTCCAATGATGGTCAAGTACATGCTCCCAGCCGGATTGCGCGGCATCGTTGTGGCGGGCTTGCTCTCGGCGCTGATGGGCTCGCTGGCCGGCGTATTCAATGCTTGTTCAACGCTGTTCACGGTGGACCTTTATCAGAAATGGAAACCCAAAGCCACTCAGCATCAACTTGTCCGGATGGGGCGCACGGCGACGATCGTCATGGTACTGATCGCCATGGCTTGGATTCCTGTCGTGCAGGGTGCGCGCGGTTTGTACAATTACCTCCAATCGGTTCAGGGGTATCTGGCGCCGCCGATTTTCGTGGTCTTCTTCTTCGGCGTGTTCTGGAAGCGGCTCAATGCCCGAGGATGTTTGTGGGCCATGGTCGTCGGATTCATACTTGGAGTATTCCGAATGCTCGTGGATACGCCAGTGACCCTTGGTCTTGAAAAATTTCCGCAGAGTATTCAAGACCTCTATGCCCAGGGATCGTTTCTCTGGATCATCAACAACATCAACTTCCAGTACTTCAGTGTCCTGATCACCATCGTCTCCGCGATAGTGATGGTAGTCGTCAGCTACATGACGACGCAGCCGGACTATGACAAGATCAAGAACCTTTCATTCGGAACCGTCACGCATGAACATCGGACTGAGAGCGCCAAGAGTTGGGATTGGCGCGATGTCGCGTCTTCGGCCTTCGTTTTGGCCGTGATTATTGGCGGCTATCTCTACTTCCGAGGGTAACAGTTTAGCGATTCACTCAAGCGCCGAAGGCACTGCCTTCGGCGCTTTGCACTTCAAGCAACTCTCAAATCGTCCGTCTTGCTGGCGCGGCGGGTGATCACGACGGTGTCCTCCTCGCGCGTCGAAGCGCGGCGCGGCTGAAGCAACTTTGCGACCAGCCCCGTCCATCCGGTCTGATGTGAAGCGCCTGTACCACGACCGTTGTCGCCATGGAAGTATTCATGAAAAAGCACTTGATCCTTGAAGTGCGGATCGCCCGCCAGCTTTGGATGGTACTTCAGCACTGGTCGCTGGCCGTCTTCCCCTTTGAGGAAGAGACCACAGAGCCGACGCGAGAGTTCGTCCGCAACTTCGAGAATCGTCAGGAAATTTCCTGAGCCGGTTGGGCATTCAATCTTGAAATCGTCACCATAGTAGTGATGAAATTTTTGCAGAGACTCGATGAGCAGGAAATTCACCGGCATCCAGATTGGCCCGCGCCAGTTCGAATTTCCACCAAACAGGCCGTAGTCGTGATTCCGCCGGGCCAGTAGCGCACTTCAAGCGTCTTGCCACCGCATGTCAAACAATACGGGTTCGGCTCGTGAATCTTCGAGAGCGCGCGGACTCCGTAGTCGCTGAGGAATTCGTCTCGTCGAGCGCGCGACGAAGCAGGCATTTCATGCGGTGGCCCCGCAGCAGCGACAGCAAATGCCGTTCTCCGTGCCCGGTTCGTGCCAGCGCGAAACCAGTTTGCGCGAGATCGGGCCGGTAGTTGAGGAACCATTCGAGCCGCGCGGCGAATTCCGGCAACGTTCTGCAGCAGTTCCGGTTCGAGCGTCTCCACGGCGAACAGCGGAATCAGCCCGACCATCGACCGCACCTTGAGCGGTAGTTTCCTCGCCGTTCGGCATGTGCAGCACATCGTAATAAAACTCGTCGTCTTCGTCCCACATTCCCGACCGCCTGGTCGCCGATGTTGATTCATCGCTGCCGCGATGGAGAGAAAGTGCTCGAAGAACTTGGTCGCGATGTCTTCGTACACGCGTTGTGCATGCGCCAGTTCGAGCGCGATGCGCATCAGGTTGAGGCAATACATCGCCATCCAGCTCGTGCCGTCCGCCTGGTTGATGTAGCCGCCGGTAGGCAGCGGTGCGCTGCGATCGAACACGCCGATGTTGTCCAGCCCGAGGAAGCCGCCTTGGAAAATGTTCCGGCCCTGCGCGTCCTTGCGATTCACCCACCAGGTGAAATTCAGCAGAAGCTTGTGATAGACGCGTTCGAGAAACGCAGGTCGCCATGATCGTGCGGATTCGCTTCCCGCCGCTGCTTGCGGTCGATCTGAAACACGCGCCACGCGGCCCAGGCATGAACCGGCGGATTGACGTCGCCGAACGCCCACTCGTACGCGGGAAATTGCCCGTTGGGATGCATGTACCATTCGCGCGTCAACAGCATGAGCTGGTTCTTGGCGAATTCGGGATCGACCAGCGCCAGGGGAATGCAATGAAACGCCAGGTCCCACGCCGCGTACCAGGGATACTCCCATTTGTCCGGCATCGACATGACGTCGATGTTGTTCAGATGCGTCCCAGTCGCGCATTGCGACCATGCTTTCGCTCCGGCGGCGGCGGCGGCTGCGCCGGGATCGCCCGCTCAGCCACTCGCGGACATCGTAATGATAAAACTGCTTGCTCCAGATCATTCCGGCGAACGCCTGGCGCTGAACGTGGCGCAGCGTCGGGATCGGCAATGTCCTTCTGGAGCGCTGGCGTAAAATTCATCCGCCTCCGCGCGGCGGTGGGCGATGATCGTCTCGAAATCAGCGAAGGGGTTCTTCGCCCGGGGCGCCATTCGCTGTGAAGCGCAGCCGGATGCACGCCGAACCATTCACAGCGGACGGCAAATTGCTACTGCATGCGGCCGCTTTCGTCCCGGTCCTGCTCCGGATTTACCGCGAGCTGATTGCCATCAACGAGTATTCATGGAAGGCGTCTTTGAAAAATCCCTGGCTTCCGCCATGCCGAAAACCCGGCGAGGGTTCGTTTCATTTTCGCGTGAACAACAACTCCGGTTTCGCCCTCGCCATGTCAAACCGATATTCGCCGAGTTCGGGATGCTTGCGCGCCGATGGCGCCGTTGTTCGTCACGCACAAAGGCGGGCTTGGGCAATCGGGTTTCCATGCACCAGGTGTTGCGGAACCAGAGTTGCGGCAGCACATGCATCGTCGCTGGCGTCCGGGCCGCGATTGTGGACGGTCACGACGCATGAGAATGTCCTCGGGCGCCGCCTTGGCGTATTCGACGAAAATATCAAAATAGCGATCGTTGTCGAACACGCCTGTGTCCAGCAGCTCGAACTCCGGCTGGTCCTTGCCGCGGCGGGGTTCTCCTCAACCAGTCGATGCGTAAGGAAATTCCTGCTGCGGATATTTGTAGAGCATCTTCAGGTACGAATGCGTCGGCGTCGCGTCGAGATAATAATAAATCTCCTTCACGTCCTCGCCGTGATTGCCTTCGCTGTTGGTCAGGCCGAAAAAGCCGCTCCTTCAAAATCGGATCGCGCCCGTTCCAAACGCCAAAGACAGACACAAGCGGCAGCCGATCATCGCTCGATGCCCGCGATTCCGTCTTCGCCCCAGCGGTACGCGCGGCTGCGCGCGTGGTCGTGCGGGAAATATTCCCATGCCGAGCCATCGGGAGAATAGTCTTCACGAACCGTTCCCCACTGTCGCTCGGAGAGGTACGGTCCCCAAAAACGCCATCTGGCTTTACCGCTGTCCGCCTCGGCCAATCGGCGTTCTTCTATAGTCAGAGATCTGCTCATTGTGTGTTGAACAAGCTGTGGTTCGGGATCACGGCAGTTTCATCCACTCCTGCCGGGAGCAAAAGCGATTTCTCGCGCGACATTCCAGCGAGCTGGGAAAAGCCAACTACTGCGATTTCACGGAAGGCAGGATGGTGGAGTTCGATTCGTAATACCGCGCCAATTGCAGCAGCAGCGGCTCGAGGCCTTTGTAGTATTCGTCTTCGGGGAGCCGCCCCTTCTTCTCACGGTACAACAACACCGCCCGTTCCAAGGCATCGCGCTGCGCCCGCTGTTCAGGAGTGAAGCCGCGTTCGGCCTGGCTCGGAATCAGCCGGAATTGTTGCGCGAGCAGGCCATCCACCGCAGCATTGTCTTTAGGCTTCTTCAGGGCACGCGTACCGCGGAACCAATCGGCCGGCGTGCCGAGTCCGTCGCCGTTGTCATCTATCAATGCGTGTTCGGTGGCGAGCCGGCCCTCGACCTTATAAAACTCAGCCGTGTTGCGGGCAGCGGTTAAGAATGCTTCGAGAAGGGAAACTTCACCGTCTTTGTCCAGGTCCGCGCGCGAGTCGCTGATGGCTTCGGCGAAGTATCTGCCGAAGCGGGCATAATTTCGCTCGTTGCCGCTGCGCGTCGCCGTAACGATGACGCGATTCGTGCCGGAGAGTTTTGCAAGAAAAGGCGCGCTCGCCGAGCTTGTGTCGATGATTGCAAGGGGACGCCGAAAAGGCTGGAGCCACACGGCAAGATTGGTTGAGGAAACGTCCGGGCCACGCAAATTGAACTTCGCCTCCTTGCCGTCAAAACTGCCGTGACCGATCAAGACAATCCAGAGTTGGCCCAGGCCTTCTTTAGGTTCACTCTCCAATGTGCTCTTAAGCGTTTCGTAATCATTCGTTGGCCCGTTCGCCAGGCCCAAGGTAACGCAGCGGCATTCCGCCTTTTTGCAGGCCTCTTCCCAGACGCCTGCTTGCCTGACGAAATTGCTACCAAACTCATCTTCGCCCGGCGCCCCGACCACAACGATTACGCTGGTCCGCTCTGCCGTTCCCGCCGCACGCGCTTCGAAAGTGAATCCCAGGCAGAACAACACGGCAAGTACTTCGGAAATCGCCGAGCGGCAGCGAATGAAACTCGAGACTCGAAGCTCGAACCCCAAAGCTCTCATGGCATCCCTTTCCAGCGGCGCAGGCCCCACTCCGAGAGAAAACATGCTAACGCGAATGCAAACATCGCCGGCGTGTGCCAGAGCGGATAGCTCCACGATTCCATCACCGGTGCGTGACGATTAGGCAGACTGCGCGCGAATTGCCCGAGCCGGTCCGCCGAAACGATCTCACCGCCGGTCTTGTGCGCGATGGCTTCCAGCAGGGAGACGTTCGGCGTGAGCGAGCGGAATTCGTCGGCAGCCATATCCGTGCTCCAGCCCGCATCACCGGTTCCCGCGGCAACGCCCTCCACGTTGGTCACGGAGACGCTCGCCTTGTATCCGCCAGTTGCGCGGGAAACGTAAGTCGCCTCATAAAGGCCTGGTTCCTTTGGGGAAGGCTCCACTTGGATCGCCACAGAGTTCGTTTCCGCGCCTGTAGCTTCGCTCATGACCGGCACGACGCGCAGATCAACGGTGGCGTTATCGAGCGGCTGAAACTTCGGATCGCGCACGCGCACTTGAAGCAGCATTGCGCCCGCGGAATCTCCCGGCTGCGGTTCGGTGGTGAGAGTGACGCGATTGGGAACATCGTTGACCAGCCAGCGCATCATCTGTCGCCAGGCTTTGTCCATGTCGCGATGCGCATCGGCGTCATGAAATCCCCAATGCCACATGTCGCCGAGCATCAGCGCGGCGGTTCGACCGCGCCCAAAGCGTTGCACGGCGAGCGCGGGAAATGACTGGCCTGCCTCGTCGGAAACGGTTGCGATGACGCTCGCACCCGGTTTCACTTCACGCACGGGATTCAGCACTTGATACGGCGCGACACTTTCCAGCCGTGCCTTCTCTGCAGCTTCATTGTCGCGCAACCGCGCCCAGGGCTGCAACCAGCCTTCACGCGTGAGGTTTGGGCGGGTAGCGCCGTTGACCTTGAGCCCATCGGTGTGATCAAGATACACAGGCAGCATGTCGCCAATCGGAGTGCGCTGATACTTTCCTTGTTGGAATGATTCCATGCCACCCAGCATCAGGAGACCGCCGCCGCGCTCAGAAACGAATTTCTGCAACAACGTCGCTTGTTCGGCCGTGAAGAATTCCTCCTCGACATCATCTAGAATAACTGCGTGAAACTCGTAAAGTGCCTCCGGCGTTTTTGGAAATCCGCCAACAAGGCTGGATTCAAAATGGTCCCTGGCGGCATCGTCCGGGTACTGCCGTACCAACACCGGTTGATCGTAGCGCTCCACCTCTTCGGCAGATTGGTTGCCAAAGCCGCGAAATAGCGGGTTGCTCGTCTCACCCGCGCGGCCAAGAAAAGTGAACTTCGGTTCGCGTTTTGCCACGCGGATCAACGCAACCATTTGAACCTGATCATCCTCCTGCACCGCACGATTCAGAAATTTGAACTCCCAATTCGGCCGGCCGGAAACGTACAGAATGCGATACGGTCCATGCCCGCGATCGACTGCCAGAACTTCGACATTGTTGGCGAGCGTGGCTTCTTCTGTCTTAACATTATCAGTGTTTCCGAGTTCGCTCCTCGCGCGAACGTTGAGTTTATAGAACGAAAGGCCCGACTTCTCCGGCTTCAGTTGAAAACGGAACGCCAGCAGATCATTGTCCTTGCGCGCGGTGAGCGTTTGCTCGGCGACGCGCTTGCCGGAAATGTCGAGCACTTGCGCGACAATATCTTCGCCCCGATAACCGTTGACTGTCACATCCGCCTGAACCGAGACAGGCGCGTCCTCAAAATCGGTCTGGGTGGCGTGCGCTTGTTGGATGGCAATGTCTTTGATCGGCGATTGGTTCCCAATGACGACAGGATAAACCGGCGGCAGATCCGGCAAATCGGCTGCATCGTGGAGGTCCGTGGCGTTTCCATCCGTCAGTAGCAGGATGCCGGCGAGTGGCCGTCCATGATAGCGCTCGGCAATCGTGCGAAGAGAGGAGCCAATGGCAGAGGCGCGTCCGTCAAACGCCAGTTCGCCGAAGTCTTTCTCGGTTTGGAGGCGCGTGTCGAAGATGTAACGGCGCACTTCAAAGTTGTTCTCCAAATCCGCCGTCCAGCCTGCGTTTTGGGGATTCAACAGGCCGCGGAGAAACTCGCCCCGCGTCTGCGAGGCGCCTCGGTCTTTGATTTGCATGCCCTGGCTGTTGTCGGCAACGACGGCGAAAAGATTTGCGCCTGGCCGCGCGCGTTGACCCGACCACAGCGGTTCCAGCAGACAAACCGCGAGAGCGGCAAACCCAAGCGCTTTCAGAAGGAAACAGACCCATCCGGTCCAGCCCCGCGCTGCTGCCCGATAACTCCACAGCAGAAATCCAAGCGCGAGAACTCCTGAACCCACGGCAAGCCACAGCCAGTTCCAGCCTGAGAAGATGAGTGAAGCCAAAAACATCGCGCTAATTTACCAGCGAATAAATCGTTTCAATGCCCGGCTTGGATCCTGAAGCAGTATTCGAAAAAACAAGATCGTCATCTGATCGGAAAATCATTTCGGTGTCGCTGACTGATCTTTGCCCAGTTCTTCATAGTATCGTCGCACCAGTTCGGAATACTGGTTAGGTACCGGGTCGCGATCGATAGGCACCAGCGCTTCCTTCGATTCGCGTCGCGCCAGCTCGTCAGCGATTTGATTGCGCACTTCGACGAGCGGCTTCAACACCTGGAGTTGGACCACCGCCCAGTCAGGAGTCTGGCCGGTCCGCCGATAATCCTGACGCAAGACGCGAGCGCGTTCCCGCACGACCGCCACGCCGTTTCGCAAATCCGGAATCTCGACCATTTCTTCCACACCACGCAATCCGTCCGACCACTGAACGAAATCGCCACCCGTTAACGGATCGGTGAGCTGGGTTGCGTCGCGATTGAGCAATTGGTCCACTACGTTCCCAACTTCTCCACCCCAGTCTCCGCCATTTGCAGCCGGGCCTCCCAGAGGATTTCCACCGCGACGCTGGCCGCCCTGACGATTTCCGCCACGCTGCCCACCCTGGTTTCCACCACGCTGGCCGCCTTGTTGATCGTTTTGCGCTAGCTGCGGCTGTTCATTTCCGCCGCCATTCTGGTTTTGGCCAGTCTGCCCCGAGCCGCGATTTCCTCCGCGTCTGTTTCCTGCGTTCGCTTGCTGGCCTCCCTGGTCCTGTTGCTGTGCAGAAGCGCTCTGCCGTTCGGGCGATTGCGTGTCATTATCGCCCTGGCCTCTTCCCGAGCGCGCACCCTGACGATCGGGATTCTGGCCGTTTTGAGTGCCTGCCTGCGCAGCTTGATTTCCGGATTGGTCGGAATCTCGCGACTGCGGCTGCTGCGCATTTCCCCCGCGCCGATTGGAGCCGTCTTGAGCGGTCGCATCGCGCGAGGCCAAGGTTCTCTCCTGGTTTGTTCCGTTCCCTTGGGCGCGTTGGATTTCGTTGCGCAATTGATCTGCCAATTGATCCAATTGTTGCTGGGCCTGCTTCAGCGCTTCCGTATCGTCGCCGAGCACGCTTCCGGCCGCCCGCTCGACGCCGCGTCGCAGATTATCAATCGATCGCCTGTGAGCGTTGGCCAGTGTCGTTCGCCTGCGAAAGGAAATCCATTCGCAGAAGCTCGGAGGTCACGTCGAGCAGTTTGGTCCCGTCCTGTTTGGACTGATCTTTCAGTTGATCGTAGATGTTGCGAGTCATGATGCCGCGGTTCAACAACTGGTCCTGCACTTCGCCCACGTTCCGGGCGCTCTCCTGACTAAAGGTTCGAACAGTGTCGTAAAGTTGCTGCGAAAGCAGCGGCTCCGCTGTTTCAGCCTGTTGAGAAATCTCTGTGGCGCGGTCAACGATATTCGTCAAGCGCTCTCGCTGGCGCGAGAGTTGATCGAGCATTTCCTTGCGTTCCGGGGAATCGGCAAGCGACTTGCGATCGCTCTGCGCTTCCTGTTCCATCTTCTTCAAAATGTCTTCCTGCTGCCGGTCCAATTCACGGGCCTGGCCGCGCATCTCGCGCAGATCATCGGCGAACTGGCTGGAGTTTTCCTTGCGCAACTGGTCCCGAAGGTCCTGCAACTGCCGCTGCGCGCGGGTGCCGGAAGCGAGCGCCTGCGATGGATCGTTTTGGTTCGCAGCCTGCGCCGCGCGCTGAATGTCGCTGCGCGTCTGGTCCAATTGCTGCCGCGCCTCGCTCAAGTTGGACTGGTTCTCCGGCCGGTCCATGCGCTGGCGCAACTCATCAACGTCCGCCAGCATCTGTTGCTCTTCCTCCTGAAGGCGCTTGAGCCTGCGCTGAGCGTCCTCGCGCTCTTCCGGCGTGCGCGCCTCCTGCAATTCTGTCTGAAGCTCTTTCAGCCGGCTGTTCAAGTCCTGCTGCCTTCGCGCCAGTTCCTGCAGACGGTTCATGACCTGCAACTGTTCCTGTCGTTGCGCGGTTTGAGGAGCCTGCGCCTGACGTTGCGTCTCATAGCGGTTCTCCGGCTGCGTCAAATCGAGCTGATCGAGTTCGCGCTGCATCTGCTGATCCCGGCTTCCGCCGCCGCCCTGCTGCCTTTGATTGCGCGAGCGGACGACATTGATATTCGTGTTCCTGCAATTTCAGCAACGCCTGATACGCCGCCTGCTCCTCGGTCAATGCCTGCGGCAATGCGGTAGGGGAGTTTTTCGCTTCGTCCAGTTTCTTGAGCGCGTCTTCCATCCGCTTGATGGCGTTGGCCCAGAGAGTGGTTGTTTGGGGGTTCTGCTGCTGTTCCATCGTCTGGCGAGCCTGTTCGAGCGCCTGTTCCTGCGAATCGCGGACGACGGTGGCGTCATCGGAATAACTCGCGGGCGAATTGGTTGCTGCTCTGCCGTGAGCGTGTGGGATTTCTCGGAGATGCGTTTCGAGTTGTTCCTCGCCCGGGCGCGAGCTGGCCGGCAAATTGCCGCGCTGTGACGTAATAGGTTTCTTGGGGAACAGGCTGCGCTGGAGATCGGGTTTGATCGAGCTTGGCTGGAGCGCGTTCTTCTTTGCTGCCCGAAGAAGCCGGCTTTTTCGCGCTGTTCTCGCGCTGCAATCGCCACGTGGCGCTGATGATTTGTTTTTGGAGTTCGGCGAGACGGCCGGCTTGTCCGCCCATTTGGCCGCCGCCCATTTGGTTCTGTTGTTGGTCCTGCTGTCCCTCCATTCCCTGACCTTCGCGGAAGACCTCATCGAAAGGCCGCACTTCTCCAAAAAACAAGTCGCCTGGCGTGCGGCGCACCTGACCGTCCGGGCCAATGTCGTCCGCCCAGACAAACCAGGAAATGAGCTGGTCCGATTGCACGCCAAGTTTCTCCAGTGACAACAGGTGCTGGAACGACCGTTTCTCTTTGGAGGCCACTTTTCCGCCCAACTCGATGAATTTCGGTTCTTCGCCGGCTAATTGATAACCCAGGCCGTATGCCTGCACGCCGAAGTCGTCCCACACGGTGCCCTCGAAGGAGATTTCCTCCAAAGGCGAGGGACGCATATCGCCGCGTGGCGACGCCAGCCGAAGTTCAGGTGTCCGATTAGTCAGGACGGCAAACACAAACTGCGCCGGCATTTTGTTGGTGCGCCCTTCGGAATCCACGAGCTGCAGGTCGTACGTTTGACTGTCTGCCAAAGGAAATTGTTTGAGCAGCGCACCGGGCTGATTCGTTTCGAGCGTCAATGCGACGGACGCGCGTTCTTTGTCCTTCGGGACGAGCCGGGCCGATGCCACGGGTTTGTTGAATTGCAGCGCGAAGCTGACCTGTGAACCTTCGACCGCCGTAACGCGTCGCGTGTTGTCGATGTGCTGTGCCTTCTGGCCGGTATAATCAGGAAACACGAGATCGGCATCCGCGCGTTCGAGCCGGGGATAATCGAAGACCGTGACTTTGAAATCGCGAGTGCGGCGTCCGCCGTACTCGACGTGATACGTCAGATTGCTCGCGACTTCCGAAAGGCTGCCGCCAAAAACCGGGTCCGCCAGACTTTTCACGAGTGGAATTCGATTGTCCTTCCCCTGCGCCGACGCAATGACCAAATCAACATTCGGCGGCAGCGCCTGTCCGAAGCGTGCCAATATGACAAGGCTGCTGCCTCGCTCAATGGTCGCATCACCGGGAGTGACGCTGATCTCCGAGTTGGGAGTTTTAGTAAAGAGGTGGTGCCCTCCGGTTCCCCGGAACTGTCCGAGAACCAAAACGAGAATGACGAGTGCCGCCACATTGGCCAATTGCGCCAGCGCCAGGTGCGATCTCGGTACTATCGCGGCCCAATCCTGCTTGCGGCTGTGGGCCATTGCTTCACGAATAAGCCGTTCCTGCAAGAAGTTCAGCTCGCCGCCACCGTCTGCGTGCTGCTGAGCGGCAGTGAGCAGCAGGCCGTCAAGTTCCGGATGCCTTGCTTCGATCTGGCTTGCCAGTTGGCGCGGGTCCGCGCTGCCACGCCGGGAGCGCAGCAGCACAACGAGAGCTGCAATGACAGCCACGAAAGCCACGCTCGGAAGGGTGGCAGTGGAGGTCCAGCCATTTTCTCGTTGGATGACCAGCAGACAGCCTCCGAGCAAAGCCGCAGCCGCCCAGCATGCTGCCAGTTTCAGCCAAAGCCGCAGCCGCCGTTGTCGCGCTTCGATGCGGGACAGAATTTCCTTCAGCGTCACTTCCGCCGAGCGAGGCAGGAACAACGATGCCGAGGAAGCGTCGCCCGGGAGCGGCGGCGGTTTGGAGATGGGCGCGCCCGTGATGACGGGTGGCACGCCGGAATTTCCCGTGTCTTGATTTGACGATGAATCGTTCATGCTGATGCTCCTCCCTGCATGGTCACGCGGCGCGCTGTGCGCCCGGCCAGCCATGTTTCAAACAATAATACCACCAACGTGGCAATAATAAACCAGCGCCAGAGCTTCTGTCGATTCTCGAGTTCCGCGTTCTGTAACTGTGTTTTGAGCTGCACTTCGCGCGCTTCGCTGGTGGATGGGTGCGCCACCGGCGCCCCGAGCCGTTCAAATTCATCCAGCGGCATCGGTGCTGTGCGGCTTTCGGCGGCATCAACATTCACCGCAAAACGACGCGCCGGTACGGTGGAACCCAAAGTGTAGATGCCGGGCGCAATCGTCGCAGTGAAATTGGTTTCGCCTGCGCCAAGGCTGATGCGTGAACCATCCGGCGCTTGAATCTCTGAAACCGTTTTTCCGGAGGCGCCGAGAGCGGCGAGCGAAATGGTGTCGCCTGCGAAGTACTGAACAGGCGCAGGTGGGGCAGCGCCTCCGTACTCCAAAGCCGAATAGAGCAGGGGAACGAACTTCGTCGAGAGCGCGAGCTGGCTTTCATCCGGCTCCCATCCTGAAGCAAGGATGAGAGCGCGCCCTTTGCCGAGCGGCACTTCCATGAGAGCTGGATCTCCGTTGTCAAAAGTGGCGACTGCGCGCGCATTCTGAATCGCGCCAGCACTCAGCCTCCGGTACTTCCAGAAATGAATCTTGGTGAAATCGCTGAACCGCGGGTCGGCAAACGGCGCGAAGAGCGGATGGCGGAAATCAATTTCGCCCAGCATCGCGTAATTCTTCGGCGTGACTTCCTGAAGGGTAAGATTGGAAACGTCCAGTACTCGCGCGAGTGGCGCGGCGCTCGCCTCGTTCTTCAATACAAACAGAATTGTTTTGCCGGACAATGCCTCTTGCCGGAGCGCGTCGGCAATTTGATCGTTCACAGGATCCGTCACGACAAACAGCGCGGTGGATTGAGCGGCGGACGTGGTGACGGGGGAATTCGGCTTGTGACTCACGACCTCGACAACCTGACGCCGCGTGTCCTGAAAAGCGCGCTTCAGGAAATAAAGTGGCGCTTTCGTGTCCTGCTCGGAGTCGTTTCCAAAATACAGCACCGTCGTGTGGGCAGCTTCGGGCGCGACGGCGAAAACAGTATTGTCAAAATCTTCGTCGTCACCGCGAAGAATAATGCGATCTGCTGTTGTGCCCGCCGGGGCGGCCACGGAAACAATCCGGCTTTGGCCCGGGGGGACGTAGATGTCGATTGGCGTTCCCATAAATGTCCCCGTCCCGGCGCTGGACCAGCCGATCTTGAATTGCTCGCGTTTGGAATCGCCGGCATTGCTCACACGGACGCGGACGCTCGCGTCGGCTTTGCGCTCGGTTTCATTAAGGTCGGTGACGAGCTGGACGGAGGCGTTGTTTGGACTTCGCGCTTTGAGCGGCTCGACGGATAATTCGACGCCCTTGGGCCATTCGTAACCCTGCAATTGGTCGAGCCGGCTGCCTTCCTGCAGATCACTCACGAGCACGATCTGACGCGGGCCGGTCGTGGACTTTCCTTCGGTATCGCTCAAGGTTTCGGCCGCGCTGATGAGCGCATGGCCGAGATGCGTCGAGAACCAGCTTGGGGACGTCTCGCCAAGCTTGCGCATTGTGAAAGAAGCGCGCGCCGCCACTGACGTGGAATCCCATTCCTCAAAGCTCACCAGCGGATGCAACTCGCGATCGAAGGTGAACAGCGCCACCTGGTCCGCGGGTTGCGCCTTGCGCAGAACGGAGTCAACGCGATCACGCGCGTCCGACCAGAGATTCGCCCGGCGCATGCTCGCGCTCGAATCGACAAGCACGATGATTCGTTTTGCAGCCTGGGAAGAAGTTTTGGGAGTCACCACGTGTTTGAAAAATGGCCGTGCGAAACCCATCGCCAGAAGGCACAGCGCCAGGCAGCGGAGCGCCAGCAGGAGCAAATGTTCGAGCCGGCTTCGACGCGTCAGCCGTGGAGGGGTTGGCATGAGAAACATAAGCGAGCTGAAAACCGTTCGTTCCTTTGTCGTGCGGCGAATCAGATGAAAGATAACCGGCAACGCCACCGCTGCGCCGCCGATCAGAAACAATGGAGCGAGGAAGCTCATGCGGCCCTCCGTGTCGAATTTGCCGAAATACGCCGGATTGTGCGTCCGCGATGAAGACGCCCGCGGAGAAAATCGAACAACGCGAGTTCGAGCGGCCGGTCCGTTGCGAGACGATGGCATGCGACGCCCAGCCGTTCGCACGCTGCCTTCAGCCCGGCGCAGTGCGCTTGAGCTTGCGCATATATTCCTTGCGCGCCGCTGCCGGATCGATGAACAGCGTTCGCCCGGACTCCACGTCCTCGAACATGGACGGCGTTCTCGAAGTTGAAAGTCAGCTCCGCCGGATCCAGAACCTGAAACACGATGACTTCGTGGCCGCAGGCCGCGAGCGCGATCAGGTCCGGCTCCAGACGTTCGATGGGCGCCAGAAAATCCGAGATCAACACCATCAGGCCGCGTTGCCGCACGATTTCGACAATGCGTTTGAGCGGCGCGGCGAGATCGGTGGCGCGTCCGCTCGGCGGGTTTTTCCAGCGCGAGCATCAGATGCCGCAGATGGCCGGTGCGATGGCGCGCCGGCAGGTAATTCGCGGATCTGCTCGTCGAAGGTGAGCAGGCCGACGGCATCGCCCTGCAGGTAGAGAAAATAAGCGAGCGTGGCGGCGAGGGTTGCGGCGTATTGCGGCTTTGGTGTAGCCGGCGGAGCCGTAGCGTCATCGAGCGGCTGTGGTCGACGAGCAAATAGCAGCGCAGGTTGGTTTCGTCCTCGAATTTCTTGATGAAGTAACGGTCGCTGCGGGCGAACACGCGCCAGTCCAGGTAGCGCGGATCGTCGCCGGGCGTGTATTGGCGGTATTCGGTGAACTCGACGGAGAACCCGTGATACGGACTGCGATGGATGCCGTTCCAGAATCCTTCGACCACGACCCGCGCGCGCAGTTCGAGGTTGCGGATGCTCATCAACGCTTGCGGATCAATGAGCGGAGCGGACGGGAGCGAAGAATTTTCGGCGGAGTTCAGCATGATCTACGCATTGGTCGGGAAAAGCGCATGTCCGGTTGAAGAGTTGACCTTCATGGAACTGGCGCTTTCACGGTCTCCAGCAATCGCTTGACGACGTTCTCGACGTTCACGGCCTTCCGCTTCGGCGCGGTAGTTGAGCAGAATGCGGTGGCGCAGGGTCGGGTAGGCGAGCGTCTGAATGTCCTCGACGGTCACGTGCGCGCGGCCTTTGAGCAGCGCGCGGGCCTTGGCGCCGAGCACCAGGAATTGTCCGGCCCGCGTGCCGGCGCCCCAACTCACCCATTCGTTGACGAAGTCCGGCGTGCCGCTCTGGTGCGGACGCGAAGCGGCGGCCAGTTGCACGGCGTAGCGGACCATTTCCTCGGCGATCGGCACCTTGCGCACGATTTCGTGAAACCGCAGCACGTCCTCGCCGGTGAACAGCGGCTCGATCGGCGCGGGCGTTTCGGCCGGTGGTGCGCGTCACGACCGCGACTTCGTCGTCCTCGGGCAGATAATCCATCACCACGTTGAACATGAAGCGGTCGAGTTGCGCCTCGGGCAGCGGATAGGTGCCTTCCATCTCGATCGGGTTCTGCGTGGCGAGCACGAAGAACGGTTCCTCCAGCGCGTGGCGAACGCCGGCGGCGGTGACCTGGTGCTCCTGCATCGCTTCGAGCAGCGCGGCCTGGGTCTTGGGCGGCGTGCGATTGATTTCGTCGGCCAGAATCATGTTGGCGAACACCGGGCCCGCGCACGAAGGTCATCTTCCGGCCTTCGCCGGTGTCCTGGAGAATTTCCGTGCCGGTGATGTCCGCCGGCATCAGGTCGGGCGTGAACTGGATGCGCTGGAACTTGAGATGGAAAATCTGCGCGATGGATTTCACGAGCAGCGTCTTGGCCAGGCCGGGCGCGCCGGTGATCAGGCAATGGCCGCCGGCGAACAGCGCGATCAGGATTTGCTCGATGACTTCCTTCTGGCCGACGATGACCTTGGCCAGTTCGGCTTCGATCTGTTGCGCGGCCGGCGGTGAGGCGCTCGACGATTTCGCGTTCGGCCTGCGGAGGTGGTGACCGGCGGTTCGGTGTTTGGTTTCTTCGAGTGTGTTCATTTCAGTGGGTCATGACGTAAAAGATGACGTTGATGCCGAGCGGATAGGCGGTTTTCTCGGAGAACTGCTCGAAGAAATAGTCGTTCTCGCCTTCGCGTTCCCAGCCGTCGCCGTTGTCGGTGTTGTGCGTCGCGAGGACCATGATCCGGCCTTTGTCGTCGTAAATGGCCCGGATGATGAACCTCGCGTAGCATCGGCGCGTTCCCAAGTAATCCCGCCATTGAACTGGCTGTCCTCACCAAGGCGAAAATTGGGCACCTGGCCTTTAGACGTTGATGTCGAAAACGCAATGATAAAGCGGGTGGCTCAATCGGCAGTTCAACGAAGTCCCGGTCGGGGAAGACTTTCTTCAATTCGCTCCGCCATGCCTTGCCCATTCAGCCTCGCCCCAGAAATCGTCCAGCCACAAGAATCCGCCGTTGAGCAGATATTTCCTGAGAGCGGCAACTTCCTCATCGCTAAGATACAAGGTGCCCGGTTCGACCATGTAGATGAACGGGTAATCTGAGAGCTCAGGATCAGTCAGCCGCAGATAACGTCCGTTCAGGGTCCACCTTCATCGATGTATCTGCTGCAGGCGACAGGAAAGATTCAGGTCGCTGTCGGGAGTGTCCGTGCTCCAAGAGCCGCCGCAGCTCTGGCTTCCGCTCGCGCCTGATGCTCACGAACGTAAATACGTCGTGTTCGAATCCGGGCGTATTGGTCCACACAGGAGTTACAAGAACATTTCCGTTTTGATCAGAGCTATGCTGATCCACCTCTCGAGCGGTACGCGCGTCCTCAGGAACGTAACTTTCGCCACCACCGCCATAGCCTCCGCCATACCCGCCGCGATACCGCCGCTGCGCGAGCACGGCGCTCAGAGCCAGAACCAAAATCAGAATGGCCAGGGCGGTTCGTTTCATTTACTCAAGTGCCGGAGCGTTGGTTTGGCTTCCCGTTGTGGCCGACTGTGGCGATTCCTGGTTGATCTTCAACAAAAGCTGGAGCGCGGCTTGATAACGCGGCGCATCTTCCAGCGCTTCCAACACCTGACGGCGCGCCCCGGGATTCCCTGTGCGATGCAGCGCGGTCGCCAGACGGAAATGCACTTCAGATGGATCGGGCGGATCGAGTTGGAGTAAGGATTGATAAGCTTCAATCGCCGAATCGTTCTTGCCGGTTTCCTCGCTCGCCTGCGCCAGAAAACGATACGGCGGCGCGACCATCGGATTTACGGCCAGATAACGTTCCGCATTCAGCAACACTGCCTGCCAGTCTTTCGCTGCGGTCGCCAGTTGCATCAAGCGCAGGTATGCCTCGGTTGCTTCAGCATTTTTTTCCGCGAAACGCGCCAAAACCTGGCGCTCCTCATTTGTCTCGCCGAGCGACCGGTGCACCGCCGCGAGCAGGACGTAAGGGTTGTCCGGGCCGGTGAAGTCAGGATAAGCATCAATCAATCGCTTCAACACCGGTTTCGCTTCAGCCCACTGCTTGCGTTCAACCAGTCGTTCCACTGTGTGCGTCAGCGCCAAGAAATTGGTGGGATGATTCTTTGCCCAGGTCTCCCAGTTCTCTTCGGTGGGAGCGAGTAATTGCGTCGCGGTCGAAACGACATTCGAGCCGGGCCGGTACGGACTCATTCGAACACTTCCACCTCTCCCGCGGCGATTTCCTCGCGCGCCATTTTGAACTTCAGCAAACTCCGGCTTCTCCCAATCCAGTCCCGGCGCAAGTTTGTCGGCCTTGTCACTAGCGAACGCCTCAAAATCTTTTTCCAGCTTCACCATCGGCTCCGTGTGCTTCTCGATTGCCGGGTTGATTTCCGCGCCGTCGCCGAGGTCGCGCAAAATGGCCTTGAGTTGGTCCATGCCGAACCGTTGAACGATGATATTCGACGACGAGCGACGATTCGTAATAGGCAAATTGCAGGTGCTGGGCGGAGCGCGGCGTGAGAAACGCGCCGCTGAGTTTCGAGACAGGAGTCAAGTCATCGCCCAAGATCATTTCCCGATACTGCGGATTCAAATGTTCGCCCCACGCGGGATTCGCCTGCCGCTCTTCGTAAACCGAAATGCCTTCGCTCAACCAGCGCGGCATCTTGTTCTTCGTGATGTGGAGCGTGACGACGTGACAGAACTCGTGCCACAGGACGGATTCCCAATTCACCGGAGTGCCGCCCTGCGATGTCGGACTGTTCGCGGTGATGACCGATCCAAAGCAAACGCCGAGATAACCCGGATTTCCCGGCATGCCGAACGTGCGCACCGCGAAATCCTTTTGCGCGGGGAAAATCTCCACCGTGGTCGGCTCCTTCAGTTCCAACCCGTACTTCGCGCAGAGATTGGTCTTGGCCCGCGTCAGTAAATCCAGCGCGCGCGTTCCGTAAAGGTCTGCCTCCTGCTTTCCCATGCGCAGGTGAAAATCGGAGTTCACCAGCGTGGTGAACTTCGCCATCGTGTCGCGCAAATTGACGAGATTGAAGGCCTCCGCGTCATAACCGTCCTCCTTCTGCACTTCGTCCGCGAGCCGCCAGCCTTCGGCCTCATCGCCAAGCCGCAACAAATCCTGGGCGAGTTGCGCTTTAGCGGGGAGATAAGCAGGGTCAAACTTGAGTGCCTGACGCTGATGCGTTGCCCCTTCAGCGAAACGGTATTTCTGCGAGATCTTCTTTCCGATCAGGTAATCCACTCGCGGATTACTCGACCAAAACTTCAGCGCGGTCTGCCGCGCAGTTTGCTCGGCGTCCGGTTGGCTGCGCAGGTGGGCAAGTATCGAACGATATGCCCATGCATCTGGATTCCACGGATTCACCGCCTTCACCTGATCCAGAAGTTTGTCCGCCTGTGTGTAATCCTCGGCGTCAATACAATGGTCCGCCAGCATGAGCAGGCTGCCCACGTGATTGCTGTTGTGCTCCAGCGCGGATTCGAGGGACGAAATCATCAGCGCCTGGTCGCTCTCGGCGTATGCACGGGCGAGGCCGTACTGAAGATCGGGATCGTCAGGCAATTGGGTTAATCCTTCCTGGAATTGTTTGGCGGCGACGTCGAAATTGTGCTTATCCAACGCCAGTTCCCCGGCGGCTAGATACACGTTTCGCAGTTTCGGATCGGCTTTCTTCGACGCGTCAAAAACGGTGTCAAGGACGCGTTTCGGATCCGCTCCGGCGAGCAGCGCGCATTGGCCGAAGACGACCACGTCCTCCGGTTCGCGGTAACTTCTTGGGTCGCTGGCGACCGAGCGGACAATGTCATCGGGAATCCGCGCCGCTTCGTTCGTCCGGCCATTGGCAAAAAGGACTTCGCGAGCCTGCCAACGAAGCCGGATGCTCCATCGGTTTTCAGAGAGCGCATTCGTGATTGCCTGTAATGCGGCGGGGTACTGACCCGTGGCGAGCAGCGCCTGGCTCAGGATCAGTTGCCATTCTTCGCTGCGCGGTGAATCCTTGACCTCCTGTTTCGCAACGCTGATGCACGCTTTGTAGTCCCCTGACAGAAATTGCTGCTGCGAGTCCTTCAAATCCGCCGCTGCGGTCTGGATGCTCCAACTCCCCGCGAGCAGGGCGACTCCCAGGCACGGCAAGAGCCACTGGCCGCCCCGGCGACGCCTCATTGTAACAGCGTTAATCAAGAGAATGGCGCAGTGTAAACCATGCGCCTCTAATGCTCAAGCAATGATGGGTAAAGAACAAGAGAATCATTGCAGTGCCCATTTCATTCGTCGCTTTGGCTCAGCTTCGCCAGCACGCTGAAATCTTCGAGCGTGGTCGTGTCGCCTTTGATTTCCGTGCCGCGAGGCGATTTGCTTGAGCAAGCGGCGCATGATTTTGCCCGAGCGCGTCTTGGGCAGGGCTTCGGCGAAGCGGATGTCGTCGGGCTTGGCCACCGGGCCGATTTCCTTGGCCACGTGCTGGCGCAGTTCCTCGCGCAGATGCGGCATCGGCATGCACGCCGCCTTTCACCGTGACGAAGGCCACCAGCGCCTGGCCTTTCAGGTCATCGGGCCGGCCCACGACCGCGGCCTCGGCGACTTTTGGATTGCTCACCAGCGCGCTCTCGACTTCCGCCGTGCCGATGCGATGGCCGGCGACGTTGAGCACGTCGTCAATGCGGCCCACGATCCAGAAGTAGCCGTCCTTGTCCTGCCGGCAGCCGTCGCCGGTGAAGTAGCTGCCTTTGACTTCGCTCCAATAGACCTGCTTGTAGCGCTCGGGATCGCCCCACAAGCCGCGCAGCATGGCCGGCCACGGTTTGCGGATGACGAGCTTGCCGCCGGAATTTTGCGGCACGGGCTTGCCCTTGTCGTCCACGACCTCCGGCACGATGCCGAAGAAGGGCAGGGTGGCGGAGCCGGGCTTGGTCGGCGTCGCGCCGGGCAGCGGCGTGATCATGATGCCGCCGGTCTCGGTCTGCCACCAGGTGTCCACGATGGGGCAGCGTTTGCCGCCGATGACTTCGTGATACCACATCCAGGCTTCGGGATTGATCGGTTCGCCGACGGTGCCGAGCAGGCGCAGCGAACTGAGATCGTGCTTCTTCGGCCATTCGACGCCCCATTTCATGAACGCGCGAATCGCCGTCGGCGCGGTGTAAAGAATCGTCACGCCGTACTTCTCGACGATGCGCCAGAAGCGGTCCGGCTCCGGGAAATTCGGCGCGCCTTCGTACATCAGGCTCGTCGCGCCGTTCGCCAGCGGGCCATAGACGACGTAGCTGTGGCCGGTGACCCAGCCGACGTCGGCCGTGCACCAGTAAACGTCTTCGTCGCGCAGATCGAAGACGTATTTGCGTCGTCAGCTTCGCGCCGAGCAGATAGCCGCCGGTGGTGTGCAGGATGCCCTTGGGTTTGCCGGTCGAGCCGCTGGTGTAGAGAATGAACAGCGGCGCTTCGCTGTCCATCTTCTCCGCCGGGCAATGCGCATTCGACCTGCTCCAGTTCCTCGATGCCACCAGACATCGCGGCCCTCCTGGAACTGCGACTTCGTTGTCCGGCGCGGCGCAGCACGATGACTTTCTCGATGGTCTTCGCCAGCAATTCGCCTTGCGGCGTCTTTGAGCGTGAGCGCTTCGTCCACGTTCTTCTTGAGCGGCACGACCGCGCCGCGCCGGAAGCCGCCGTCGGCGGTGATGACCAGCTTGGCCTGCGAATCCTGGATGCGGTCGGCGACGGATTGCGCGCTGAACCCGCCGAACACGACCGAGTGCACGGCGCCGATGCGCGCGCAGGCGAGCATGGCAATGGCGGCTTCGGGCACCATCGGCAGGTAGATGAGGACGCGGTCGCCCTTCTTGATGCCGTTTCGCTTGAGGACATTGGCGAAGCGGCAGACTTCGCGATGAAGCTGCTTGTAGGTGAGCGTGCGCTCCTCGCCCGGGCTTGCCGGGCCGCGGCCGGCTCGCCTTCCCAGATCAGCGCGGCTTTGTTGGCGTGCGGCGGTGCCGAGCCATCGGTCCAGGCAATTGATAGCTGACATTGAGTTGGCCGCCGACGAACCATTTGGCGAACGGCTCCTTCCATTGCAGCACCTTCTTCCAGGGCTTGAACCAGACCAGTTCGTTCTTCGCCTGCTTGGCCCAGAACTTCTCCGGCGACCGGATGGATTCGTTGTAGAGCTTGCGATACTCGCGCCAGCGATTTGATGTGCGCGCGTTTGGAAAATTCCTTCGGCGGAGGAAAAATTCTTTCTTCGTGAAGTACAGACGTGATCGCCGTTGGCTTGTCGTTGGCTGGCATAGTAACCGCATTTTAGGAGCGGTCACTTGGCCGTCAATGATGGATTCCGTTAGAACTTTGAAACAACCTTCCAATTCTTAACGCTTCCTGAGGCAGCGACCCACCCCAAGCAACGCCGCGCCGCAAAGAGCCAACGACCAGGTCGCCGGTTCAGGTACGGAGACGACTAATTGTCCAGCGACCAGCCTGATGTGGGAATTTCAACACGCTTAAGACCACTCCACTCTTTGTTGGGAAAAAGGAAGGTTTGAAAATCCTGGAGTGGTCCTGTGCCGTCAATGATGCCATCCGTCGTGAAGCTCGTCGTAACGGTGCTTCCATCCATATAATAGCCGATGAATTGAACCGTCAATGGCAAAGGAAAGACAGTGCTGTATTCGGCCAGATCAACGGAAACGAGGCCAAACAGGGAGTCATTTGAGGCACGAAACACGAGCCCTTCCGGAGGCACTGCCAGCGCCTGCAAGTAAGCACCCCCATCAGCCGGGTAAAATGATACTCCTCCACCATTGCGTGTGAATCCGTTGCCATTAATCCCGGAAAACAGGATTCCGGATTCAGGTACCCAGTACGCCATATTGGGTGTTGGGAGGAGCCCCATCAAAGGTGACCAAAAAGGTGCCTTGAGACTCGCAATGAATTCTCGCAACGACGAGAATCGAGGAAATGAGGACATAGCGTAGCATGGAATTTTTCGGCAAGAATAGTTTCATCCTATTTCGCTACGACTTCGATATCCTCCATATCCGCGCTTCCGATGCACCGCACGGCACGTAGCTTACCAGTCGGGTAAATGATTTGGACGAGATACTGAAAGTCCGCGATGAAGAACAATGATTGTCCGTCCGGCCCCACTGCCACACCCGTCGTTTTGGTAAACCCGAATTTCCTCAAATCAAGCGTGAGACCCCCATCCACTGGTTGCACAGGTTGGCCCGGCTGTTTTCCAGGCGGTGGTGTTTCCCCATAATACTCGCGATAAATCGTTGCTCCATCGTAGTCATTGATCAAAAAGTTCCCGTTTGGAAGCACAGCAAATCCGTCCGATGACCCGCCTGTTTGCGTAACCGGATGCACGACCGGCGTTGTCACGTTGATTGGCCCGGCAAGCTTGTTACCCGAGACGGGATCCAATTTGAAGACCTGAAGCGGCTGGTTCTCATAACCAGTCAGGACATAGAGGTTGGTTGCGCCTGTGTTCGGATCGCGATGGAACGCCAAAATCCTGAATTCCCGCGGACGCAACTCCGTTGATCTGTCTTGGATTTTCCAGAACGCGAAGATCATTGACTCCAATGGAACCATCGTGCGCGAATGATGCGACATGAATTCCATCACTTGGCCCATAACCGGACCGAAAGTATTATAAACTTCTGTATAGAAAATCTCATTTCCGTT